>NZ_JAURUN010000002.1:0-925972 GCF_030803945.1 Paenibacillus intestini
GTCAACGAAGGAACCATAGAACCCAAATCCATTGCGTTATGATGCGTCAATCTGAGAAAAAGCTAGCTAGTGTCCAATATTAAGGGGTTGAACCGCTGGTGATCGTTAGAATTTTATAACAGTCTAGATGGAGGAAATAAGCTTCCTGCTGATCGTTAGAACTTTAAGGGTCAGGATTAGAACTCATTTTTGCTATTCTTATCTGATACGTTAACGTGTTCCGATCACCGCTCCGTTCAATCGCTCTCTCCATTCCGTTCCTCCCCTTGACTTGCTTGACGCACTCAGCTTCAATGCATTAAACAAAAAACACGAGAGAGTGTATGCTCTCCTCGTGTTTCTGTGTTTCTGTGTTTCTGTGTTTCTGTGTTTCTGTGTTTCTGTGCATTTTGTGTTTTCTGTGCTTTCTCTGTTTTCTGCAATTTCTGTGTTTGCTCTATTTACTCACGCTTGTTGTACTTTGCACTTCCTCAATTCCGCTAGTGCATCCAACTTATTTCGCCAGCTGCTTATCCTCCCGACGTTCAGCAATACGAGCGGTAATGAGTTTATGACTTTCGTCAATCTCCTCGGGCGTGCAGGCCGCTTTCAGTTCATACACTTTCACAGGAGATCGATCGATGATATCTAGAAATGAATCAAAATAGCTCATGTCCTGACTATGAATATACGGACACCAGTGGTCGGACAATCCTACCGTTTCATGGATGTGAACACCTACGACATGATCGATCAGCACATTCGCTTCGCGCACATTGTCATACAATCCCATGCGATCCATCATCATGCCGTGGCCGATATCATACCATAATCCAAGCGGTGCACCCTTCATCTGACCAATGATCGTTCCTGCTTCCTGCAACGTAGGTATCTGATAACAGCGTGAACGGGTTTCAATTCCGAAATTCACACCATATCCACGCTGCTCTGACAGATTACATACCTCTTCCAGACTTTCCTGTATGCGTCTCAAGTAGTGCTCACTACTAGCCTGTCTCTTCTCCAGCATCTCATGCCACAACGCTTGATAAGCTGGTGAATCCTTGCCTTGCTCGTGATAGATCTTTTTCAGAGCTTCATCAATGTTATACTCAAACGGCACTTCCCCCGGGTGCACAACTACAGCCTTCGCACCGTAGCGATGAGCATATTCGGCAGAACGAATTAACAGTTCAATCGCTCTTTTACGCCGCGGCTCATCGTCAAATCCAAGTAACACGGAATCTGTACCGTAATCCGGATCAGCTACATGCGGAAACGTGTTATGCACACTCGATACACCCACTTGCCCACGTTCAATCATCGGTTCAATCGTCTTTAATAGCTCATCCGTCACATTATAATTCAACTCCACCTGCCTGAATCCAAGCGACAGAATCTCGTCGATCATACCTTCACCCGTCGTATGGTGCTTGATATTCCAACATGTCGAGAATGAGTATTCTTTTTTGTCTGTATACATTTACTCTGCCCTGCCTCCTTCCGCACATTAGCCCTATCCCAGTCCTTCTAATAGCCTTCTATAGAAGTCCACTCTTAGTCTCCTGCCTAACCTTATGATACCGTCTTGCCTCATCGATCTATTCGCTGATCTCGAGTTCAAACTTCATACGGTTCTCCGTCACGCCCGGAACATAACGATAGATTATTTCAGCATAGTCGGTATACATTAATACTGCCGGCGCTGGTGCTTCTGCTTTTACAGAACAGGTTAGCCCCGGAAGCGTCCAGCGTGTCGGTTGTAAATGCTGTGGATGCAGGTGAGGTCCTTTGATTTCAAAATAAACCTCGATCTCTTCCGCCGTATCCAGCTGCACTTCAATATGCAATGTTTCCGGCGTGACCTCCGCTTCAAAAGTGATGCCCCGCAGATGGCTGTTCCAGTCTCCACCTGTTTCGCGCCGAACAAGACGCAAGTAATACCGCTCTCCTGTCTCGGTCTGCCAATGAATCGTTGCCGGATGCATCTGGCCGTTGGTATTGCGACTGCCAGACATCGCTCCCATCATTCGTGTCTCACCAATCCAGGCCGAAGCGGTACATAAATTTCGATTCGCTTTTGGATCGCTCCGTTCGCAAAGCTCCATGAACTGTTTTTGCACGAGTCGGTCTCCTTGATGGGCTTTGAAATACGGTACAGCCTCTTCAGGGACATCAACACCCAACAACGCTATCATCGGATCATGCCCCGATTCGCAGTTCATGCCTGTCAAATACTCGTAGCCTTCTCCCAGCAATAGATAGAGAAAGACACCGATCGAGCTATGCTCCCGCATCTCCATATCATATGCCCGTGCAAATGGCCCGGAGAGATTCTCCAGATTGGCATTGTAATACAGCGCGATATTGTTCCATAATCCATGCTCAATCGAGTGAGCAATTTCAGTCATGCGCTCAGTTACAGCATACTTTCGGAACATGCCAAGTACGGCGAGATCCACCCCGTAATAGGTCGTGGTATTGAACTCGGCAAACGTGCCTCCGAACTGCTCAAACTCCTGTAACAGACTTTCGGCCTGTGCATCCGCATGCTGAATCCAATCCGTTCGCTGGAACCGATGTCCATAATAATGGGTAATAAAAATATGCATCAGTTCAATGTTGGTGTTCATCGGAATCACATCTGACCGTCTGCGATCAACAGAGCCCTGAACGGCACGTTCCATCGCTTCATCCATCCGCTGAATAAGCGTATCCGGCAGAAGTGCCGCAAACTCGGCTGTTGCTATAGCACACGCACATGCGATAAATTCCCGCCAGTTTGGATCATAACTGATCCAGACCGGGGGTAAAACAGCGTTCACGGACGTATAGAACAGTTCTTTCAATTGTTTGGCGTCTGCGCCTTCTTTCATCAAATCATTCTCTTGCTGCAGATTATGAATAAACTGCGCAGACACCTTCTCAAAGGTGCGTTCCAGGAAATAGGCTGTGCCTGGCGCAAATGATTTCCATGCATAATGACCCGCAGGCGGGTGCTCTTCATTTGTCTGGGTAGCAAAGGTGCCGTGATAGATTTCTTCTGGCGCATCATATTGATAATCGAGCACTTTGTGAAACACACGAACAGCCCGCTCGACATCGCCGGGCTCCTGACGAATCAGCAAGCCCAGCGCATAATGTGCACTGCCTCGTGTACCATGCTCTGATGCATCGTCTTCAAAGCTGCGAAGCAACGCGAATTCATCGTCATAAAAACGATCCATCATAATCATGGACTGGTGTACTAGATGTTGCTGTTCCTTGGACATCTTCTTAACCATCGGTTGTGTCATGCCTATGACCTCCTGGGACGTTAACCTTTTACAGCACCTACCATTACACCGCTGATGAAAAATCGTTGCAACCATGGATAGACGAGCAGGATTGGCAACGTCGAAAATATTACGCTAGCTGCTTTCAAGCTTTCCGGTAATACATGAACCGCGCCAATACCTTCATTTTGCATCAGTTCGGTGATTTGGTTTTGCTGAATCATCTGATATAACTTCAATTGTAACGGATACAACTCCGGTTTGGTAATATACATTAACGCATCCTGGAATCCATTCCAGCGTCCTACAGCGTAAAACAGGCTGAGCGTTGCCATTACCGGCAGAGATAGTGGCAGTATAATGCGCATTAACGTTCCAATCTGGGTACTGCCATCAATATCAGCAGCTTCCTCCAGACTTTCCGGAATGCCGCGAAAAAAGGTGATCAGAATAATCATATAAAACGGACTGATCAGGCCAGGAAGAATTAATCCCCAAGTGCTGTCAAGCAAATGCAAATTTTTGATCAAAATATACTCCGGGATTATTCCCCCGCTAAAAAACATCGTCACAACAATGACCAGCATGAACCATTTGCGGCCTCTCAGACTGCTTTTGGCAAGGGGATATGCTGCCATAATCGTCATAAGCATACTAAGCACCGTACTCAGAACCGTCAGCCAGATCGTGTAGATCAGGGAACGAATCATGGAGCCATCACCGAACACCTTGCCATAGGCTTCCCAGGACAGCTCTTTGGGGAAAAAGGAAACCTCTCCCGAACCGATCGCCCGGTTCGAGCTAAGCGAGATCGCAATGATATGGATAAATGGTGCAAGGCACAGTACCATCGCAATGACAATCAGAATTACATTTACTGTGTTGAATATTCGATTCGCCGTGTTTTCCGACATCTCACTCACTCCTTACAGATCATAGATGGATACCGTGTTGCCGCAGAAGCATTCATTCCGTTACATAATGCTCTCATCTGTCAATTTTTTAGATGCGTAGTTTGCACCGAGGATGAAAATCAGTCCAACGACAGCCTGGAACAGTCCCACTGCGGTCGCCAGAGTTACCTGGCCGGATTGCAGACCCAGACGGTACACAAACGTACTAAGCACATCCGAATATTCGCGTACTGCCACATTTCCGATGATGAACGGCCTGTCAAAACAGATAGAAATCATGTTACCAACGTTAATGATTAGCAAGGTAACAATCGTCGTTTTGATGCCTGGCAGGGAGATATGCCAAATTCTGCGCAAACGGCTGGCTCCGTCTACCTCGGCTGCTTCATAGAGTTCACGGTTAATGCCTGTAAGGGATGCCAGATACAAAATTGTTCCCCAGCCTGCGCTCTGCCACACGCCCACGGCTAGATACGTAAAGATCCAATAGTTTTTATCCGATAGAAATGGAAGCGGATCAAGCCCCATGCTCATTAACATGTTGTTAATGAATCCAGATTGTGTGCCAAACACCTGCAATACGATACCACCTATGATAACCCAGGAAATAAAGTGCGGAATGTAAAGCAGCGTCTGTGCCATCTTTTTGAACCAGGCGACTCGTAATTCAAAAAGCAGAATAGCCAGAATCAGTGGTGCTGGAAAGGAGACAAGCAAGTCGAGCAAGTTAAGCACAATAGTATTGCGCAAGGCGGTATAGAACCCTTGATTTTGAAACACTTCCTTAAACCCATCGAATCCAATCCACTCACTGCCACCGATCCCTTGGAAGAAGTTAAAATCCTTGAATGCGATCTGTACCCCATACATTGGACCGTATTTGAAAATGATGAAGTATAACATGGGCAACACAAGTAATGCGTACATTTGCCAGTTTCTGCGGAAATAAGTGCCTGTCTTCATAATGTTCCCCCCAAGTCGTGAAGGATGTCTCATGGAAGGCGATCCTTACATCGCCCCCATGAAAAAGTCCTGTTCAATACGGCCAGACCTGTCTAACCTGCGCTATATGATGAATAATTACTTCATCGCTTTGTAAGCCTCCGTACGCTCATCAAGAACAGCTTGGCCTCCACTTGCCATATAATCACTCATCATACTGTTATACACAGCTTCAAAATCAGCCGGTTTGGAGATGGTTGTTTTCACAATAAACTCAGAGAATTTGTCTTTTAAGCCGTTACCATAACGAGATTCCGCTTCAATTGGTTTGGAGAAACGCACGGGTTGAATCGTATCCGTATTGGAGATGGCTACCGATTTACGCATGTCATCCCGATATTTGGGATCTACCTGAACGACATAAGCCTCTTCGTTTTTCTTTTCATCTCCGACATATTTTCCGTTTACAATGATGGCAATATCACCAGAGTTGTAGATCCGACCAGCAATTTCAGGAGAAGCATCTTCTTTAATCTGCGGTACTCCGTCCACCAGTTCATAGTTCTCGTCTTTCACGCCGTATTGTAGATCAAACAAATTGTTGCCAGAAGCCATCCAATCCAGATATTTCATAGCCGCTTCTGCATTCTGACTTGTTTTAGGAATCATGACATACATCGCATTGGGTGCATATGCCGGCTTGGCAAATTTGCCTTCCGAATTTTTGAATGCATCAATCGGTGTCATCACCGCATCAGGTTTATTCGTTTGCAGGTTTTTATACGTACCTGAGATGTAAATTTCTCCGGCATCTTCACTGTAGAAACCTACTTTCCCGTTGGATACATCTTCCCATAGTTTCTTCTTGTCTTTATCCAGCCCGAAGTCTGCACTTATTAATCCCTCGTTATACAACGTGTTCATATATTTCAGTGCATCTTTGAAGCCAGGGAGCAACGTTGGATAATCATTAGAGCCTAGCTGTTGAGTCAGTGTATATCTCTGTTCTTCCGTAAGAGGTTGAATGAAAGACCAGATCAATGGCTCATATTGCGCCGAAGCGATTGACATCCCCATGGGAATGAGTGCCGAGCCCACCTTGCCCGGATCTTTCTCCTTGATTGCTTTCAAGGCTGTGTGCAGTTCTTCAGCCGTTTGAGGCGTTGGCAGTCCAAGTGCATCCAGCCAGTCCTGGCGAACATAAGAAGCGTACTTTCCTAACACCAGACGTTTACCCGGAACTGCGAATTGTTGTCCATCATACTGACCGTATGCCAGCGTGTCATCACCCAAAAATGTTTTCAGATTGCTTCCCTCTTTGTTCAGCAGATCAGTCAACTCTGTCAAACCGCCTTGTGAGGCATAACGATTAAATGTACCGGAATCATAAGTGAATACAATATCGGGCACTTCAGAACCACTTGCCATGAGCACGTTAAGCTTCTGCACTTCTTCTGAGCGGGGAACGGGAACAAATTGAACATCAATGTTGTTCGGGTCACCAAATTCCTTTTGAATGAAGCGTGTCAGATAACTATCGGAGATGGTGTAACCAGCCGGTGTATTTCCCCGGTCAAAAATTTCTACTTTCAACGTGGTTCTGTTCCCCGCACCCGCTTCCCCGGATGATGAAGATGATGATTCACTGCCTGACGAACACGCGGATAATAATAGAGTGAATGCTGTTACCGCTGCGAGAATCGAACTTGCCTTTCCTGCCTTGCGTCTTTGAAATAATTTCATTTGACCTTTCCCCTTTCGCACTCATTCTGTAATGATTCACATGATCGCCACTCCGTTATTGTTGTACAACTCGTTGCACATGTGAATGTCATTAATTATTACATTGTTTTCTGAAAATCGACAATAAACAATTTTCAAAACAGGATAAAGCTGTTTTAATGTCAAATAACCTATCTTTATAAACAATTTTCCTGACAATAAACTATTTTCACACTAATTATGTTATATAAACTAACACAAATATAAGTTATTCTCACTCTTTTTCAGGTGGTAATTCCCTCTAATTCGACAATCAACGACAAATACTAATCCATTTTCCTGATCTGCGCGCAAATAAAAAAGACCGCCTTATCAGCGGTCATTTCTAAACAATCTATGATGATGCTACTCGACTAGTTTCTTGGAGCAAGATTAAAACGCACTTCTCCAAAAATCGTATCTACTGCGCTTCCTCCGAATTCATCCAGCACATACTCTTTACTCTTGTCGAGATGTTCCAGAATTAATACGTTCAGCTTCTGATCATCATGAATCCCGCCCAGCTTGAACTGTACAGGCAAGCTCAGATGCTCAGCTGTCTCAGTCATGATCTGAACAAGCTCTGACTCATGTCTGTTCCTACTGGTCATGTAGCTTCCCGCTGGAATGTCCAAAGAATATTGCAAACCGTCTACGCTAAAACCGAAGGTACTGTTATCCGTTGTAATGTTAACCTCGCTACCCAGTTCCACGGAGCCCCAAACTTGCTGTCCATACTGATGCATTTTGTCCCCCTCCTTTTGATATATGTATATATAGTTTAGAACATATTGTTTATTTTCTAACTGTGTTCTTACGTCATTTTTCGAGTAGCCTCAAAAAAACTCCCCTACGACGCAACAAAAAATGTACGTTGCTCAAGTAGAGGAGTTTTCAAAAATAATGCTTCGCTTCATTGTTCTTCTTGTTTGCCATATTGCTTGCGATAATCCCCAGGGGTCACGCCAATCACACGTTTGAAAACTCTTCCAAACGAGATCGCATTAGCATACCCCACTTGCTGGGCGATATCCTGAATAGCTGTATCCGTTGATGTTAGCATTCGGCATGCCTTTTCTACTCTCAATTTCACAAGAAAATCAACAAACTTCATACCGAACTCTTCTTTGAACAAATAACTCGCATATTTACCCGAGATTTGAAAACGTTCACTCAGATGTTTCAGCGACAGATCCGGATCATCGAAATGCTCCTCAATGTATACGCGCAGCTCGTTTATCATCGCACGGTGACTTTTCGTTTCATTAACGGCAACATAATTGCGATAGACCTCTTTGAGCCAATCCAGCAAAATCCCCCGAATGCCTTCGAGCGTATCGTCCTCCTGAATTTGCGAGCGAAGCCGCGCCAAAAACAGCTCATCAAATTGGTGTTGCAAACGTTCAGATAACTCCCCGAACTCACGCGCTAACATCTGAATCAACGATTGCAAGAGCATACGAATATCTTTATCGTTCATTTGGTCTTCATTGAACGCAATAAACATCTGGTCAAGCTGCGCTCGCCAGCCATCCCCCGTAAGCCTGAACTCCCGAACGATATCTGCGAGCATTTGCAAATATTTATACGAATGCAGTTCCATGTGGCCTGGCAGTTGTTCACTGAGTACAATCGCATTCTGACCAAGGGTGAGCCGGTGCTGCAGAGCTGTGTCTGCACTGCTATAGGATCGAGTGATTTCTTCCCAGCCATTAACCGTCTGCCCGATTCCGAACGTAAACCGAATCCGGAAATGCTCAGCAATCCACATATGCAACTGTTTAGCCAAATCCATCAGAAGTTCACGACTCAGTCTTTCTTTTTCATTGCAGGCTACCACAACGATTAAACGCCGATTGCCAAACCATTCTGCCCACGCACCAAAATTGCTCTCTTTCTGCACCAGTTCCTTGAACACATTCATCAGTGCCATTTTCAGCGTATTGGAAGGAGCGGGCAGGTCTGCCCCATTCATCTCCGCTACCAATACAGCGGCGCACTGCGGTTCAAGAAACCTTTCCTCAAGCGGTTGCAAGTGACGAAGACGCTGACGGAAAGAATCTATACGTTCACCCTCCATCAAATCCACAAGCAACTGCCTGCGATGAATCAGCAGATTCTCATGATGCTGTTTCTCGTAATCTACGGTTTGAGCAATGAGATGTTCCAGCGCCCGGTCGATCAGTGCAAGCTCGTTTTTGACAGAAGGTGCGGCATTCTCTTCATGCACACGGGGCTGTAACGCCTGAATGCGATTCATCATCAGCTGCATGGGTTTTACGTTTCTACGTGTAATATAGATCAGACCTGCGACCGCACCAGCAATGGTGAGAATACCAATTCCAATCCACACATAGGACACCAGCGATACCCATGAATATAACTGACCTGTCTGAATGCCACTCTCAAAGGTAAGTCCAAGCTTCTCAGCCTTGACCTGATTAAGGACATTCCCCTCTGCCGAGTCAATCTGATGAGCCGAATATACGAGATCCCCATAGTTATTCTTCACCTGTAGAAAAGAAAGATTCGCATCCGTCATATTGTCAATTTGCCTCTCCAAGGCATACATCCGTATGGTAATAACAAGCAGACCTTCACCACCCCAAGGCAGTGGTAGCCATTTATTCATGCTGATGACCTGTGAAGGGACATCAAATGAACGTTCTTTATAGGATCTGGGCTGATTCCAACCCAGATTCAATTTATTTTTCAACGCCTGTTCGATATACGATTTATCCTCAAATTCCTCAAAACTTACCATTCCTCTAGGTGTAATAATGCTCGAATCCGACATTCGGTAGAGGTAAATCGACTGCACCATGCCCTGTTGATCCACCATACGGTTCAGATCACTGGCTGCATCATAAATAAACTGACTGGACAATTGTCCTTTTTCGGCTTCCAAAAAACGACTGTACATTGTGTTCGTTACAATTTCATCCAGCAGTCTCATCTCGATATCGCCTAACGAACGCTCCAATGTGCTGACAATGTAATGTGTGGAGATCATATCCGCTTTTTTGGTTTCTTTTCGTGACAATTCGTTAACAACCAGGAAGGAGAGAAAGATCAGAATGGAAATCGTGAGCAGAAATAGGGGGAAATATGAATAAATCAACCTGGTGTGCCATGTCCGCTTCAGATTTACCTTCATAGGCCTCAGTTCCTTCCGTTTCTACTTTAAGTTTCTAACTCCATTTCTACTCTAACGGGTATGCCCTTCTCTGCTCTTTGGCCTGTCTGCTGACGATATACAGAATAATTGCCCCCATTGCCGCACTGATGGTACAAGCCAGATACATCATTGACGGACCGCCAGTATCCAACAAATAGCCGTTAAGCATATTTCCCACAATGCCTCCGAGTCCTGCAAACACCATGTTAAACAAGCTTTGACCTGTCGCCTGCATCTCACGTCCAGTAACAGACGCCACATATTCCACTGCCGCGATATAGAAAAATCCAAATGACAATCCGTGCAACACCTGAACACCAATCATCACTTCGGGACTTGGCCATAACCATTGAATTCCCCAGCGTAACATGTAGGCTCCCGCTGCCAGCAACATGGTTCGTTCATGTCCCCACCTGCGCAACACATAAGCGGCTACCAGCATAGAGGGTACATTGGTGATGGAAGCGATCAAAAGAGCTGCACCCGTCAAGGCAACCGAGCCACCAGCCATCTGAAATGAAATAACAAAAAAGGAGTTAAATGCTGTAAGGGTCTGATTCACCAGAAAACAACCTGTGAGAAAGAGAAGGAACGTGCGATTTCGAAGTAATCTTGCCAAACCTACGGAGAAAGTTACCGAGGACGAGGATATGCTCGTCTGCTTGGGGAGTGTGCCCGCCAGTATTGCGCTCAAGATGTTGAAAAACAGAAAGGGCAACCATAACATATGAATGGAAAACTGGGAGAGATACATCCCTGCAGCGAATCCGCCAACCCCTGTCCCCAGGCTTCCGAACAGCCGAATCATACCGTAAGAGGTATTCGCCGCTCTTGCTGCCGTTACCGCGTAGGAGTCAGCTACAGGTATCTGTGTCACTTGAAATATAGTGCACAAAGTATAAATCAAAATTAATATAATGTACACCTGAATATTATAAAAATACGCTAACGCTGCTGGAACAAGCAGACTGACCACCAATACAAGGCGTGTTTTTTTGAATTTATCTACCAAAATCCCCCAGATTGGCTGGAGAATGATGGATATTAATGTTCCGAATGCCATGATGAATCCGGTATCCTTACTCGAAAAACCCTGAGCAACCAATATCGGATTGATGTAAGGGTTAAATATGCCTCCAGCAAGTCCCATAAACAGATATAAACCCTGCAATTTAATTAATACAGCTTTTGCTTCATTGAATTCGGCTTTTGTTTTTTTTGTAGTAGCCGTCATATGTCTATCGCTCATCCGGATCTCCATCCTTTGATTTCTGTAGTCTCTGTGTATGGTTTACTCCTATGACTAGCCGCTACATACGTTCAAGGTGACGTCTAATGGAAGCTAGCGCCCCGATTGCCCCTGCTTTATTGCCAAGCTCGGCAATAACCACTTGGACCGGGAGCACAACATAACGTTTGAGTCTGGCCTGAACTTCATTCAGATAATAGGCTGGATTGGATGCAGCTACTCCGCCGCCGAGTACGATAATCGACGGGTTCAGCAGCGCCGTAATATTCGCGAGTCCTCTTGCCATATAACGCATAGGCAGTTCCAGAATTTCAAGTGCAGCTACATCGCCTGACTCCGCCGCCTTGAACACATGTCTTGCTTCAATCTGTTCCACTTCGCCTCCGGCCAGACTCCAGATCAGGGATAGTTCACTTCCCTTACCCGAATTAAAATAATGCCTTGCCCGCTCCGTAATGCCGGTCCCCGACGTCACTTGTTCAAATACACCGAAGGCATCACCATCTGCTACATATTCGGAACTCAGTCCCTCATCACCTGTGATAAAATGTCCTATCTCACCGGCCGCACCGTGCTGCCCACTGTGCAATTCTCCATTGAGCACGAGCGCAGCGCCAATGCCTGTACCTACGGTTACCATTACACTATGACGATGTCCTTTGGCTGCCCCCTGATCCACTTCTCCCATGGCCGCCATGTTCACATCGTTATCCAGAACGATCTTTCCGCTGTAGTACTTGGCGATAATCGGGCGAATATCTTCTTCGGGCCATTGAAATGCAGGAGCGTTCCGAAGCACAGCTTCATCTTGCAAAATAACACCTGGAAAACCTAGCCCCACACCCGCAAGCCGATCCCAATGACATCCAATGTCTGCACAGAATGTTTTTAATTCCGCGAATAACCACTGGAAAAATAGTTCCGGTTGCTCCGCGGATTGTGTTGGCAATCTGCGCTCATGCACTTCTCCACCGCTTTTCTGATTGGATAACAACATCAGTATTTTGGTTCCTCCGATGTCAATACCGGCGACCCATGAGCCTTTCGCTTCGAACCCTTCAAGCTGTGCTTCTGTCATTACACTTCCTCCTTGGCAGATCTGTTCTTTATTATTGGTAGTACAACGGTTCAAAACTTATTTTCTTCGATTTCTACTCTTCAGTCGTCCCTTGCTAAGCTTCATCAATGTATGTTGCAAAGCTACTTGCACAGCCCCTGTAACGACCGCTCGCTCTCCAAGATCCGAACATATCAGCTGTGGTTGCACCGGAAATTGTTCGGCAACAGCTTTCCTTAGCAGAGGTAACAATACATCACCATTCCCGCCAATGCCGCCTCCAAGCACGATTAATTCAGGGGCAAGCAACGTGCTAATCTGACGCAACGCCGAAGCGATCATCTGACTGTACTCCTTCATCATGCTTATAGCCCATCCCTCTCCGCTACGAGTCGCCGCAAAGATATCCTCAGGTTGCATGTCTGAACTTAAAAGGCCTTTTAAGTAATGTCGCTTCGCCAGTCTTATCAGCCCATCAGCCGACAACACATCTTCCAGACGGCGGCCATCCTGCATCCGCATCTCAGCTACTTCACCAGTTAGTCCCCCCAAGCCATGTAATAAATGACCCTGAACCATAATCCCTGCACCCGTTCCCGCCCCAATGGAGAAAAATATGAACAAAGGCGAATTCATCGCAGCTCCCTTTCTATATTCCCCGAGCGCAGCGAGATTCACATCATTGTCCAGCATAATATCACATGGAAAAGCACGAGCTAAGGCATCACGGGAGAAGTCCTGCTCCATGCCTGCAAGCGGGTCAACAATCCGGCTAATCTTGCCTGAGACAGGCAAGACAACACCTGGAATTCCAAACCCAATGCAGCGAAGATCACTCCACTGAAGGCGATTCTTCTGAAGCAGCTGATCCACATAGCTGTGTAACAAGCGAAGTACCGGCACCTCAGAGGCAACAGATGTCTCATACCCCCCCTCGACTTCGGCCTCTCCAGAGGACTGCACGTTTACTGAGTTGAACTGCACGTACTGACCTGGATCAATTGGCGGATAGGTATCATATGCAATGATTTGCCCATTCAGGTCAGACAGGGCAATTCGAATTCGTGTAGCCCCGATATCAATACCACAGACATAATAAGCTGTTTCATTAAATTGAATTAAAGTGGCCTTGCGCCCTTGGGCATTGTCTGCCCGACCTGTCTCCTTCACCAGATTACGCTCAATCAGGTGCTCTACCGCTGATGATACTGTCGGTTTACTAAGTCCTGTTTGACGGCTGATATCCGCTCTCGACATGGAGCCTTGTGTAATCAAGGCATCCATAATCAAGTTTTCATTCAGATTACGGATATATTGCGGTGTGCCAGCCATTTTATCACCTTCGTTTCATAGTTAGTTAAGTTTCTTAACGAATTAAATTCAATATATCATCCTCGTTGAAGTGTGTACAGCACATTTTCCGTAAATCCACAACGCAAAAAGGACCAAATGGGAATGGTTTCCCCACTTCGTCCTTATCCACGCTTGAACCTGTACAATATCATATACTATGACTTCGAAAGCTCGATAAAACCTTCCCCGAATACGTCGCGCACGTCATGAATGGTGATAAACGCAATCTCATCCTCTGCACGTACAATTTTCTTCAGCATTGGAACTTCTTGCTTGCTGATCACAATATACAAAATCTCTTTCGGATTCTTCGTATAATAACCGTGGCCGGACAGAACCGTAACCCCACGATCCATCTTCTCAATGACCTGCTTCGCGATCTGATCCTGCTTCGATGAGATAATCATAACTGCTTTTTTCGGATTCAATCCTTCAATAATAAATTCCATCGTTTTCGTTCCCACAAATAGCAATACAATCGTACACATCAAACCCTGTGGCCCAATGATAAAGTAAGAAGAGAATGCCACGATCAGATCAAAGAAAAGCAATCCGTAGCTGATATTCCAATCCAGGTATTTGTTCGCAAGCCGTGCCAGAATGACAGTGCCTGCCGTTGTTCCTCCTACTTTGACAATTAAACCGATCCCGAGACCTGCAAATACACCTGCAAAAATGGTATTAACCCACAGCTCATCTGATGCAATGCTCCAGCTTTCTGTCAGGTGCAGGAACAGCGAGTTAAAGATAACCGCAATAATCGTATATACTGTCGTGGTTCGATCCAAAAACTTATAACCTACGAGTAATAATATACCGTTGAGAATCAAGTTCATCAGTCCGGGAGACCAGTGAAAGAGATAGTACAAAATGATCGTGATCCCTGTTACGCCCCCCTCTGCAAGATCATTGGGGATGACAAACAAGTTTACCGCCAGCGCAAACAGAAACGCACCAGCCATAATAAATAAAATATCCGTGATTCTTCTTTTCATTCGGCGCTCCATCCAATCCATCCAAAAATAATATCATCTAATACATCTAAAATAACTCTCTACCTAATAATCTGTCATATACACTCCAGGATAGATTCTACCATGCTCTTCGCAAAATTTGTATACATAATACAAATTGTTGCGTCATTTGTGCAAAGGAAATGTGAAAACGCCATCTTTTCACGCTCTGTATCATGTAAAACGGAAACTGACCATGACAAATGTCATGGTCGATACTTGATATTTGTCATTACAGCAGGCTGACGTTTGTGACTTACCGTCATGCTCGCATTCTTTTACAATGATAAAAACGCTTCCCAAAAGAGCATTATCGGGAATCGGCAGGGTACAGACCGCTATGGTTTGTACGCATAAGGAGGAACATGTATGAATAGAAGCAAAGAAATGGCGCTAAAAAAAGAAGTTACACCTTTTGAAAAAAACGATCTCAAACTTAGCATTCGTCAATTAATCAATACATTAGTCCCGCTCTTTCTATTATGGGCAGCTGCATATTACAGCTTATCGATCTCGTACTGGCTTACGTTCCCTATTGCACTAGTGGCATCGGGATTCGTGCTTCGAACGTTTATTATTTTTCATGACTGCTGTCACGGCTCATTCTTCAAAAGCAAACGGGCTAACGATATTCTCGGCACCATCACGGGCGTATTAACCTTGACTCCCTACCAGCAATGGAAAGCAGAGCACTCGATCCACCATGCAACAAGCGGCAATCTGGATAAACGCGGTGTAGGTGACATCTGGGTTATGACCGTCGATGAATATAAGTCTGCAACACCTTGGATGCGTCTCTTCTATCGTGTGTATCGTAACCCAGTGATCATGTTTGGCATTGGACCGATCTATGTGTTTCTGTTTGTCTATCGTTTTAACCGCAAAGCGGCAAGACGCAAGGAAAGAATTAATACCCATTTAACAACAATTCTAATCATTGCTCTATATAGCTTTATGTGCTGGCTGATTGGATGGCAAGCTTTTGTCATGGTGCAAGCACCCGTATTTTTCTTCTCCGGTTTCTTTGGCATCTGGCTGTTCTACGTACAGCACCAGTTTGAAGAAACATATTTCGAACACGAAGACGAATGGAGTTATGTCAAAGCAGCAGTAGAGGGAAGCTCCTATTACAAGCTGCCGAAGTTGCTACAATGGATCAGCGGAAATATTGGATTCCACCATGTGCATCACTTGAGCCCACGTGTGCCGAACTACTATCTGGAAGAAGCACATAACTCAACACCGCCTTTGCAGAAGGCCACAACGATTACACTACGTTCCAGTCTGGTTGCACTCCGCTTCCGTCTGTGGGATGAAGAACACAAACAATTCATCAGTTTCAGAGAGCTGAAACAAGCATCACGCAAAAAGTATATTCCGAATCCTATTCGGGTAACTAATCAAGCGGGTCTGACAGAGAAGCCTTAGGCTCTGTCAGATTCGTTTTCTTGTATTCGGACAGCAGTCATGCTACAGTCAGGCTAAAGTCCAGTAACACCTTTTTCAAGGAGGAGAATGATATTCAGAAATGGTCGCAACTATTTTATAAAAATACAGGGTTGAATCCATATGTATGGCTTGTTTTTTTCATTCTGCCCTTCTACTACATCTCTCAATATTCGCAATTGTGGACACTGGTGACCGGCATTATCATTATTCTTGTATTTTTCGTGTGTTATCTACTGGCCTTCATTACCAAGGGCTGGCAGGTCTACATGTGGATCGGACTACTGATTGCCATATCCGTTACGATGACGATTGCATATGATTATGCCTATTTCTCATTATTTCTCGCTTTTTTTATTGGCAATATTAAAAATAAAGCTGGATTTTTCACCCTTTACTCGGTAAATCTCGGTGCAAGCTTCCTTACGGTCAATTATGGTTTTATCAATCAAAACTCAATGCTGCTCAGCCAGTTTCCATTTGTCTTTATCAGCCTGATGGCCTCTATTCTCCTACCGATTAGCACGTACAATAAAAACAAGCGAGAGCAACTAGAAGGCCAGCTTGAAAGTGCGAACAAACGGCTGGACGATCTGGTGAAAATGGAAGAGCGTCAACGGATTGCACGAGACTTACACGATACACTGGGGCAAAAGCTCTCGCTGATCGGTCTCAAAACCGATCTGGCCAAGCGCTTGCTTCGCAAAAATCCGGATCAAGCCATCATTGAACTGAATGAACTTAGACAGACAGCAAGCACAGCTTTGAAGGAAGTTCGCGAGATGGTTACAACGATGCGCGGAACGCAACTTGTGGATGAGATGTTCCGGGCGGAGCAGATTCTGAAAGCCGCTTCCATTGAATTTATTTTACAAGGCAACCCCAAGCTACAGGACACCTCTCAATTAAATGAAAATGTACTCGGAATGTGTTTAAAGGAAGCGGTGACCAATGTAGTCAAACACAGTCAGGCTACGAGGTGTATTATTGGAATTGAAGAAACCCCTTCCCACAATGTCTTAACCGTAGACGATAATGGGATAGGCATGGAGCGCACGCGCAAGCAAGATCGACGCGGAACGGGCATTCTCGGCATGAAAGAACGACTGGAATTTGTGAACGGCTGCATGGACATTCGGTCAGGTACAGGAATCGAAGGTACATCGCTGATCATCCATGTGCCCAAGCTGGTACGCAAACCGATAAAGGAGGCAGAAGAATGATCAGAATCGTCATTGCTGAAGATCAGCGCATGATGCTAGGCGCATTATCTTCGCTACTTAATCTGGAGGAAGACATGGAGGTTGTTGGACAAGCTAGCAATGGCCAGGAAGCTCTTGCGCTCGTACAACAACATGCGCCTGATATCTGTTTAATGGATATCGAAATGCCTGTTAAGAGTGGGTTAGAAGCTGCCGAGGAACTCAAAGGCATGAACTGCAAAGTCATTATTCTTACCACGTTTGCCAGAACCGGATATTTCGAACGTGCGCTTAAAGGCGGTGTTCGCGGTTATTTGCTTAAGGACAGCCCTATAGAAGAGCTCGCCGAAGCGATTCGTCAAGTGATGAATGGCAGACGCATCTTCGCTCCTGATCTGGTCGATGAAGCTTATGTAGAGGAAAATCCATTAACCGAACGTGAACACGCTGTGCTTGGCCTCATGGCTGACGGAAAAAACACGAAGGAAATTGCCGGACACTTGTTCATTACAACGGGCACTGTTCGGAATTACATCTCGATTATTCTTAACAAATTGAATGCAAGTAACCGCATTGAAGCGATCACCCGTTCCAAAGAAAAAGGGTGGTTTAAGTGAAGGAGCCGGTAATGGACGCAAACGATAAACGGTCCCCATTACCTTGCATCAGAAACGCAATAACCAAAAAGGCTCGGCTCAAGAAGGTTCCTCTTGTGCCAAGCTTTTTTTGGTTATTTGCCTTTGGTTTGACTGTTCGCGATCATCATTAAGATACGTCCATGCAATAAGCCATCATTTTACCGACACAACCATGCCAAGCGCATCCAGTGGAACTTGGTCTGTTTTCAACTGATGAATTCGTTTGCCGTCTTGCCATGAAATTGCAACACGCACGCTTTTTCCGCCACTAGCATATTGCACGTCCACAAATCCTTTGTCTTTGGGGGCAGGAAGCGTATGTGACTCCAGATACTCAACCATTTTCTTCGCAATCCCTGGGTTGTTCATCTGATCCTCAGACACAGATCGAATCTGTAATGTCCACCGGCCCTCTTGCCATGTCAGATACTGACTCCCTGCGGCACCTTCGACCATACCTTTGATACCGTGTCCCAGATCCACACTCATATCCTTCGGTATGTTTTGCACATCCGTTTCAGGGAATAAGTCCGTTTGATCGGGATTCTCATAGGTTTTCACTTCATAACTGGCTAACCAAGGCGTTTTACTGTTTGACTTCGTAAATGAGGGATCATTTAAAGTCGTTGGTTTGTCTCCTGTATAGAAGTTTACATGTGAAGCATCTATCGTATTTGTTGTAATGGCTGCGCCCAAATACTGACCCTTAGCTAATGGGAAGGTTGTCGGAAGTGACACATCCTGATTCTTCAACTCATTACGAACAGCCTTTACCACTTCGTCAACATCGGATAACTCTGAATGAGTTGTACTTTCATTCGTGCTCGAATTGGCTGTGCTGTCTTTGCCCGTTGAAGCAGAAGAATCATCGGAAGAAGCGGAGTTCCCGCTGCCAGACTGCGTTTGCTCACTACCGGTTGTTGTAGATGGTTGCCCACTTGTTGATGGCTGATTGGAGTCTGGCCCTCCGCATCCAGCCAGCGCGAGCACAACGGCTGTCGTCACCGGAATGGTCATCCATATCGATTGTTTTTTCATGATGTATACCTCCTAATGATTGCACCGGCCCAGTTTCTAGTTTTTCGTTTCAAGTAACCTGTTCTCAGCGCTTGTCATTCCAGAAATTCACCGGTTGCACATTTTTGGTTAAAATTTCGAATTGATATCCTTCCGCCTTCAATGTTTTCAATACTTGAGGCAGTACTTTCAACGTAGCCTCCTGATCATGCATAAGTACTACAGGCGTGGTACCATTTTTGTGGACGTTGTGAACTTGCTGCATGACGTTGTTGTAAACTTTCTGATGATCCTTTTTGTATTTCCAGTCGAGTGAGTCAACATTCCAATCCCACAGATGAAATCCTCCCTGCGCTAGAAGCACGTTACGATAAGCAGGTTTCAAATAAGGTTTACTGCCATAGGGCGTGCGTACAAGACTCGTTTTAACACCTGCAACCTTATTCAAGCTTTCATTGGCTTGTTGCATTTCTTTCAATCCGCTGTAAGCATTTTTATAAAATTTGCTTGGCACATGGGTTACACCATGCAATCCAAGTCCATGTCCTTCTTTGACAATACGCTTCGTTGCTTTCTGATATTGCTCCATATGAGGCCCGAGCATGAAAAAGGTAGCTTTAACTTTATATTGATCCAAAATATCGAGAAGTTGATCGGTATGTGCTGTAGGGCCATCATCAAAAGTCAGATATAAAATTTTCGTACTGGCCTTAGAGTTTGATTTATCGGCGGATGACGCTGTGGCCGATGCAGACTGTGGCAACAATAACAACGGAAACAGAAGTAAAATAGCAAGTGTAGCAACGAATGATTTACGAAGTTGTAGCATAATAATAGTCTCCCTTGTGTGTGTTTTTACCCGGGTGTGTGTATCCTCTTAACTCGTATCCCTTGGCGATTAATTTTAATAGTATCAGAGACACCTTTCACTCTTCTCGCTTCAAAGGCTACGGATGAGTTACACTTTTGTCAGATAAACTTAAAAATTAAAACGATTTTGATAGATTTGATCTCCAACCTAGCATCTGTATCCATAGATCAATGTTGACATATTATTTATTACCCTATTTTTATATTCTGATAGACTTATAATGAATTTAGGAGGATTGAACACAGCAAAAAAGCTTGCACGAATGCAAGCTTTCTTCCGTATACACCACAACCTGAGTGGAGCACTGACCATTTTATAAAATGACTTGGTACTCCTTCTAGGGATACAGTAATAGGCTATACGGTATGTAATGTTACGAATATACGCTTTGACGTTTAGCTCTGCTTACTCCGCAGGAGCCGTAAATGAACGTTTGCTGAACTCTGCATCCAGCATGTAGAAGGCGTTGCTGTCATTCTCAATGCGGCGCAGCTTCTGAATGATGTTATCAAACAAAGCTTCCTCTTCAACCTGTTCATCGATGAACCATTTCAAGAAATACATGGTTGCGTGTTCACGCTCATTCAGCGCGATATCCGCCAGCGCATAAAATTTCTTCGTGTTTTGCTGCTCGTGTGCATAACCGTGTTCAAACACATCCAGCATGGAGTTGTATTCGTTTTTCGGTTCAGGCATCGCAGCCAGTGTAGCACGATGTCCGCGGTCATTCAGAAATTTATAAATTTTCATGCCATGGAAACGTTCTTCTTCCGCTTGTACAAGGAAAAAATTAGCGAATCCATCCAGGCTTTTGCTGGAACAATACGCAGCCATCGCCATGTATACATGAGCAGAGTAAAACTCGAAGTTCATCTGCTCGTTTAAAGACGCAGTCAGTTCTTGACTCATGAAAAAACACCTCTTTCTGTGGGAATGTTTTCATTTTAACACAACACGAAAGTAGCTTGCATCCGATTTTCTACATTATTCGTCAAAGGACGAATTCACGGAACATAATAATAAAAAAGCTCTGCCGTGACGGCAGAGCTTTCTTTTATCATTTTTATAAAAATGATTATACCAAGAACGCTTTGGAGATGATTACCAACAGGATGAACAGAACGAGAATCGCGCCTACAGAAGTGAAACCACCATAGCCGTAACCTCTTGTTTCTCCACCTAAAACTTCGCTCATTGATTGTACCTCCTCTGCAACAGGTATGGGTTATCTTATGCAGAGAACAAAACTTTGACAGGGCGAATGCCCCATTGTTAAAATTCGTTTGAATTCATTTTGAATCAGTACCGTGGCGACTGTACCTGCATGATATCCATAAAAGGCACCTTCGCCGTGAATTCTTCTTCCGTATGCTCAACATGTACAAGGCGTGTACGCGAATCCATTTTTACAATAATGCCCTGCACCTGCTCCTCCTTACCCCAGACGGTCAATAACACTTCTGAGCGCTCATGAAAAGCCTCCACAAGTTGATTCCCTAATTCCTCCAGTTCGAACTCATCCCGAGTGGGTCTTTTTGCGACTTTTGCTTTGGCCAAAACAGCTACCTCCTCTACTACGACGTCCCGATTCCACGGTTGCTTGCCGAGTGCATATTCAATTAGTATACCATTCATTTACGTTTGTGTAATGTCATGACACCTTTTTTTCGGTAAGTTCCTTCGTATATATTCAACTTGTATTCACTTCCCATCATCTCTTACTCATCCTGAGCTTCAACCAGTATGGTATATTCGTTCGATCTAGTCTCTCCTGAGCGTCGTTGTGCATTCCACTCATACGTGTAGAGGGCCGTCAAGGTCCCTTGCAGAATACCCGTTTGCTCAGGAGCAAGTTGAACAAGATAAGCAAATTCTTTTACCGATCCTGCGCCGAGCTCACCAATGTGAAGATACCTTGGAGTCGAATATTCGGGGACATTTAACTGCATCGGACCACTCTCCTGCCCCACCCATTTAGCTCCCTGAGGCAGAATATTGCCCAACTGCACGCGTGCAGGCAACGAACCCGTATTACTGACACTTACGTTGAAAGTGACCGTGCCTCCCTGCTCAACAATAGGGGGAATTACCTCCACATGAACCTGAATAACAGGCAATCTGACCTCCAGAACAGCTTCATTTGAGATAAGTCTGCGTTGAACTGTACGAGAATCCGGCAAGCGGAATGTGTATAGTAATACGGCGCGATTCACATAACTGTGTTGCGTGGAAATCACTGCCCCAGCCACTTTGTTTTCCACCTGAGCCTCAAATTGAATATGTAGCTCGGAGCGGGCCGTTAATGTGCCCAGGTTTATCCCTGTATTGGGGTTCGAACCTGGACGTTTGACTCCGTTCCAGCTGAGACTACCTTCAACAAAGACTAGCGCCGCAGGCAAAACATCCTGTAGTTTGGCATCCACCGCATAATTGCTTTGGTTGGACACGGTGATATGATATTGCGCCGTATCTCCTGGTGTCGTTATTACAGGTGAGACCGTTTTGACAACAGAAATTTGAGGTTCAACAATAATCAGTGTGACCACATTGGAATATACAACTTCTTGTTTCCCCTTAGTAATGTATTTTAGGACAGCTTCACTTGATAATTGATCCGGCGCTTGCGAACCTGTCACCTGGGTTACAGTTACCTGTACTCGATACTGCACTCGAACCACACTTCCTGGCCCAATATCACCAAGATCAATTCCGGCATCCGGTGTGACTTGTGGTGCGAACATATCGTTAATCGTCACACTTGCCGGGATAAAGATGGCACCTTGGGGTAACCTCACTGTTAATACGGCATCTGTCACCGCGGCAAACCCCGGATTGCTCACCAGCACCGTATACATCAAGATATCTCCAGCAAACGTGTTGCTTCGGTCCACTTGCAAACTTACTTCGAGCCGCGATGTTTCGATACGAACTTCAACAACGTTGGACTTTTCCGTCCCGTTAACCGTTCTGCTGTCTGTTGTGACAAACTCATATTTCACTTCCGCCTGGTTCAATAGCGTGAGATTCTCAGGCACTCGCACAATAACGACTTGAAAATGATAGGTCAGCACTGCACCAGGCGCTATTTCTGCCGGAGGTAATCCCTGCGCGGGAGAGACTCCTGGCAACGGGATGCCATTCCTCAGCACGCTGTTCGGCAGAAGCGAAGTTTCCTGAGAGAGCGGGTCTACCACACGGACAATTGCTGTGCGGTTTCCCGTGTTTACAATCTCAATCTGATAAGTCAGAGATTGGCCCAAGGCTGCTGTCGTTACATTGCATTGTTTGCTTACCTTAAGCCTGGGGCCGATCCATGGTGTCACAACGGTGTTGGAATAAGCCACCTGTTCCAGTTCAGTCGTACCCGAGCTGAATCGAACCAGGGACTGATTCTTTAACCAGTGGGACAACGTACCTGGAATTTCGCTCATATCACCACAACCTCTACATTGAATGTAACTGTAGTAGAAGCTCCAGCAGCAATGGAACCTAAAGTTATACCCGTATTCGGATTACCTGTCGGTCTCGCCACACCGTTCACGACAACGCTCCCCGGTACAAATACAGTACCGACAGGTACCGGGTCGACCATGACCACGTTGTTCACCGTTTCGATGCCACTATTGGTCACAACTACCGTATACGTGATTACATCACCAACGACAGCATCAATCGCACTAGTGCTCTTGGCAACAACTACATTTGGAGCTGATACAGGAATGATAAGTACATTGGATGATACCGTTCCCGATAGGACGCGACCGTCTGGCGGACTAAACGTATAGTTTGCGACTGCTTGGTTGCGGAGTTGCTGATTTTGAGGCAACGAATCGACTGTTACGCCTAGGGTGACCGTAACATTTACAGAGCCACCAGGGGGGATGTTGCCTACGACGATACCCGTTTCGGGATTAGCCCCCGGCTGCGGAACACCATCGATCAGAACGCTGTTCGGGAGAAGCACCGCACCGGTTGGAATGTTATCTGTTAATGTAAGATTGGCGACAAGGTTACCGCTGTTGTTAATTGTAAATGAATACACGATGTCGTCACCAACCGTAGCGTTTGATGTGCTTGCTGTTTTGGAAACGGCAATAATAGGCTGATAGATTGGAGTAACAATCGTATTGGAATAAGCTGCTCCGGAGAACACACCTGATGTAAAACTTACGGAAGACTGGCTGCTGACTTGCGGCGGTGTCGGAAGTGAGTTAACACGGACCGCGTAGGATACCGCAACCGACTCTCCAGGAGCCAGCGTACCGAGTGCAATACCAAGTGCCGGGTTTGCCAAAGCCCGAGGTATGCCGTTAACCAGTACACTTCCCGCAACAAAAGTGGTCGCCGGATCAATCGGGTCTGTCAGGACGATATTATTGACTGGGTCTATACCACTGTTGGTCACAACCATCTCATAAACAATGGTGTCGCCTACGACGGCATCTGTAGAAGTTGTTGTTTTCACTACAGTGACATTCGGTGCAGAGACCTGAATAATCAGGGCGTTCGAAGTAATGCTTCCCCCAAGTGTTCTGCCATCCGGTAACGTGTACGTAAAGGTTGCTGACGCCTGATTTGTAATGGACTGGCTTACGGGTAGCGTTGTGATGACGATTGAAAAAGTAACGATGGTCGTGGTGGATACCACACCAAGTGAAATTCCAGAAGCAGGGTCAGCGCCAGGCGCCGATGCCCCATTAATTACGACACTGTTCGGCACAAACTCTGTACCGGCAGGAATGGTATCCGTCAGTGTCACAGAAGCACCATAGTTTCCGGTATTTGTGACAGCAATGCTATAGATTACCGTATCCCCCACCGTGGCAATAGCTTGATCCCCTGTTTTGACTGCAGCCAAAATAGGCTGGTATACCGGGGTTGATACCGTGTTGGAGAACGTAGTCGCAGAGAATGCTCCTGAGGTAAAACTTACCGTTGATTGATTGTTCAATACTGCTGGTGAAGGCAGACTCGTCACACTTACACTAAATACAACGGTTACGGTAGCTCCAGGTGCAATGGAACCCAAAGTAATGCCTGTGGAAGGATTTGCATTAGGACGAAGCACTCCATCCACAAAGACACCGCTAGGCGCGAGTACTGTACTTGCAGGCAAAGCATCGGTAAATATGACATTGCTGACATTGGCGATTCCATTGTTGGTCACTGCAATGCTGTAGGTTACGATATCACCCACAGAAGCGGCTGTGGACGTGGTAGATTTAACAACATTTACGTCAGGAGCCGACACCGGGATTGTCAGTACATTAGAGAGCACGGATCTGTTGATAGTTCTCCCATCTGGCAAGGTGAACGATAAAGCAACCGAAGCCTGATTCACAAGTTGTTGCGGGCTTGGAAGTGTGTCTATGACAACCGAAAAAGTAATCGTCGTTGTCGCTCCGGCTGCAACCGTCCCGGCAGGAATACCCGTTGTCGGACTGGCAGCTGGCAGTGGCTGACCATTGACGATAACACTGTTCGGCACAAGCACTGTGCCTGCTGGCAAATTATCGGTCAGGTTAATCTGCGCTCCATAATTCCCCTGATTATTCACACTAATCGTATAACTGACTGTATCACCTACGGTGGCATTCTGAGTACTGGCTGTTTTCTGAGCGACTAATACGGGCTGGAATACCGGAGTTAAGACGGTATTCGAGAACGTTGTACCCGAGAATGTTCCGGAAGTGAACGTAACCGTTGACCGATTACTCAACTGATTATTCGTAGGAATTCCGTTAACAATGACGCTAAATGTAACGGTTGCCGTTCCGCCTGGTGCAAGGGTACCTAGCGGTATTCCTCCTGACGGACTTGCTGCGGGTTGTGCCACACCATTTATCGTTACAGTGCCTGGAACAAATGAAGCCCCTGACGGAATCGGGTCTGAGAACTGCACACTGTTCACAGGCGCAATACCGCTATTAGTCACCAATACGGAATAAACAATAGTGTCACCTACGGTTGCAGCTGTAGATACCGTGCTTTTAACTACACTTACGTTAGGCGATGAAACAGGAAAGGTAAGTGTGTTGGACGTTGCTGTTCCTGTCAACGTTCGCCCGTCAGGCGGCGTAAATGTAAACGTCGATGAAGCAAAATTGCTAAGTTGTTGCGGAGATGGCAAAGAATCCACAACAACCGCAAACGTTACAATGGCTGTTGCCCCTGCCGCTACAATGCCTACCGGAATGCCAGCACCTGGCGTAACTCCAGGCTGTGGTACACCCGAGACAACAACACTATTAGGCACAAGGGTTGTCGCTGCCGGGATCGTATCCGTTACGGTAACATTGGCTTGCAGATTTCCGGTATTGCTCACCGTTATCGTATAAACAACAGTATCTCCCACGGTTGCATTGATGGTGTTTGCCGTTTTGACTAGTGCAATTTGCGGCTGTATGACAGGGGTCTGTGTTGTATTGGAAGATGATGAACCCGAGAAAGAGCCGGAAGTAAAGCTGACCGTCGACTGATTGTTAATCTGGGAAGGGATCGGCATAGTTATCCTCACCTCAAAAGTTACGGTAACTTCAGCTCCCGGGGCCAAAGTACCGATTGGGATGCCGGCGGTCGGATTGGAGAGCGGTGAAGCAACGCCGTTCACCAGGACACTTCCGGATATAAATGGGGTGTTCGAAGGCAGCGGATCGATAAAAATGACGTTATTCACAGCGGTGGTTCCATTATTTCGAATCACAGAAGTATAACGGATCACATCTCCAGACACCGCATAATCAGCATTATCCGTTTTAACAATGCTGACGTTCGGCAAGGACACCGGGATCGTAACCGTGTTGGATGGAACAAAGCCTGCAATAACTCTTCCGCTCGGCAGTGTATAGTTGTATGAGGCAACTGCCTGGTTAATTAACTGTCTTGGATCAGGCAGACTTGTGACGGTTGACAGAAAAGACAGCGTCACGGACGCTCCGGCAGCCAGTGTTCCCAGACTGATTCCTGTATTCGGACTCACACCTGGAGCCGGGTTTCCATTAATCAAAACACTGTTTGTCACAAATATGGCCCCAGCAGGAACAGGATCGGTCAGGGTAACGACTGCAGGAATATTGCCGGTATTGGTAATTTGAACATTGTAGTTGAATGTGTCTCCCACCGTCAGACTTGACGTACTTGCTGACTTCAGCACTTGAATGACCGGTTGATAGACGGGGGTGTTCACGGTTACTGATGAAGACACACCATTAAAGCTGCCTGAAGTAAAGGCGGCACTTGCCCTGTTACTCACGACACCTGATGAGGGAATAGCAGTAATTCTAGTCTGATACGTCACTGTGATACTAGCGGTATTACTCAAAGTCCCCAAGGCGATACCTGCGACAGGACTAGCATTACTTTGCACCACCCCGTTCACTGTAACCGTTCCCGCTATGAATTCGGAGCCGGCTGAAGGTATGTCGGAGAGCACCAGATTTTGTACAGCACCCCCACCAGCGTTTGTGATGACAACCCTATATGTGAGAGCATCTCCAACTGTGCCATCTGTTGTGTTTACTGTTTTCGACAAGCTAATATTAGGTGCTGAAGCAGGAATACGGACGATATTGGAACTGGAGCTGCCAGATAAATTTCGGCCACTTGGAAGCTGATAGGTGTAAGTGGAGAACCCCTGATTTTCTAATACAGGTGGAGAAGGAATAGTAGTTAATGTTGCTCGGAATATTACAGTTGCGCTTCCTCCAGGCAAAATACTTCCCAGTGCAATCCCCGTCAGTGGACTTGTTCCTGGTCTAGCTGTGCCGTTAACCGTTACTGAATCCGGCACAAATGTAAGGCCAGCCGGGATCGTATCTGTCACATTGACTTGAGCCGCAATATTCCCTGTATTGCTGACAACGAGTGTATAAGCAAGCTGATCTCCCTGTGTTGCATTGGTCTGACTTGCCGATTTCACAATGTTAATCACAGGCTGATACACGGGTGTGGTTATTGAGTTGGAATTTGAAATGCCTGTAAATGCTCCTGAACTGTAAGACACAGAGGCCCGGTTAAGAAGTGATCCTCCTGTTGGTACGGACTGCACACTTACTTGAAAAGTCACCGTTGCGGAGGTCGCTGCATTTAATGTTCCCAGAGCGATTCCGCTGGCGGGGTTAGCTGACGGCACACTTGTACCCCGAACCGTGACACTTCCAGGGACAAAGTTCAGCCCTGTTGGAAGACTATCTGACAATATTGCATTCGTGATCGGCTGTATGCCCCCGTTGGTCGTGACCACTGAATACGTGAAGGTCTCTCCGACAGCAACATCCGTAACCGTTGCTGTTTTGAGAACCGTCACATTCGGCAAGGTTACCGGGATGGTTAGTGTGTTTGATGCCGCTGAACCCGTGATGGTTCTTCCGTCTGGTGAGTTAAACGAATACGAAGCAGTCGCCTGATCAACCAATGTGGGCGGTGTTGGCAGGTTGGTCACCAGCACTTGAAACGTAATGGTTGTCACGCTCCCTGCAGCCAGTGTACCCAAATTGACACCCGCAGCAGGATTGGCTCCTGCCACCACCGTTCCATTGACACGGAAACTACCAGCTACATAGGAACTGCCAGCTGGAATATTGTCAGCAATCGTCACACTTGCTCCTACATTTCCTCCATTCGTCACCTGAAGCGTATAGGTTACCTGATCCCCTACCGTTGCATTCGTGGTATTTGCTGATTTTACGATAGAGAGATTCGGTGAATATACAGGAAGCGTTGAATTATTGGAAGGAATAACCCCACTAATCACCGGACCAC
Source organism: Paenibacillus intestini (assembly GCF_030803945.1). Taxonomy (NCBI): domain Bacteria; kingdom Bacillati; phylum Bacillota; class Bacilli; order Caryophanales; family Paenibacillaceae; genus Paenibacillus; species Paenibacillus intestini. The sequence continues at coordinate 28,656 of NZ_JAURUN010000002.1, forward strand.
CAGCAACACTCTGAAAAGTAAATGCGGCATTTGCGGAATTGACGAGTTGTAAAGTGCTTGTATCGTTTGTAATCTGAGCTCGGTAAGTAACGACAACACTGCTATTGAGCGCCAAAGAGCCTAAAGGTATACCTGATGTCACATCCAGTGTTGGCCTTGAGACACCCCCTACCGTAATGCTTCCAGGTACAAAAGTTAAACCGGCAGGCAACGTATCCGACAGAACCACACTGGCTGCACTAGCCGAGCCACCATTCGTAATGGTGGCTGTATACGTGACGGTATCTCCGGCAACTGCGCCCGTTGCTGTAAATGACTTCGCGACCGTAATCCGTGGTGCGTTAATATCGACCTGAATGGCGTTACCATTCACGATGTACGCATCGCCAGATGTGGTAAGTGTCAAGACGGCTGAAGACTGATTGTTGATCAGCCTTGCTGACACATCCACATTGGTAATATCCCAGCCCTGACGTCCCCCGACAATATTGGTTCCGGGTGCTCCATTGATCTGGTTGCGAGTTCCAAAGGTACCTGTCGTATTCAGGGCACCCGTATCTCCATTAATCTGTGACGCAAAAAAATTGGCCGCTAGATTGTTGGGCCCGGACAATGCAACTGAAGTTGCGGATGTCGCTCCAAATAACGCCTGATCTCCTGTGCGGTTCGCATCCCCCTCCTGCGCACTGAACAGCGCTCTGCCCCCCAAAGCTCCTGAAATGGGGGTTGCAAAGCCTGTAAGCGTCGTAACAACCGGCGCCGAAGTAGATTGAACCAGTACTCCTCCCGCACGTAAAGACATGTTACGAAAAGGGAGATTTCCATTTTGATAAATAACGCCCAGCGTCCAGCCTGCATGATTCGCTGTAGCATCATTGGTGATCACAATCGTTCCTACGACTCCCCCGGTGACATATGTACCTGCTCCCCCATTTTGTACAAGGGTGGTCACGTTAGCCGATCGGACATACCCCGCTGCGTTATTGCCAAGGTCAAACTGATTGTATGTGGCCGGATCAGGCGTAACACTGGATGTGCCCGCAGGGGTGGTAAACGTAACCGGGTTATTGATGGCTGAGCTGAGGTTAACCGTTCCGTTAATATAACTTCCGCCCCAGATCAACTCCGCATAAAGAACAGTACTTCCCGCAGGCAGAACCAGAATCGCTGCTGAACTGTTGCTTTGGTACAGACTGGTTGTACCTGCCGGGTACGTTCCATAAGTGGAAGCCGTATTAATCGTTGTAAATCCTCCGATACTGTCTTGCGTCCCTGGCACTCCTGCCGTGTCAGAACGGCTTAGTCCAAGTGTATTGCCCGTGAACGTAATTGCACCTGTAGCGTTGACAGTTGAACGAACGACAAGAGGAATGGATTTCACCTCCCCTTCAGCGGAAAATGGGATTTCTGCAACAGAGCCTGTTATCAGTCTATGATGCAAAGTCAGGGAATTTGTATGTCCACTTCCGAAAGTTTGGATATTCATTGGATTATTATGTAAGGTTTATTATCATGTTTAAAATTTTATCCCTTGCGTTTTGCCGATTCTATCTTATAATCTACTTATACGAGAGCAATCTGTCGTATCATTTTGATGCAGTCAGCGGTGATTTATGAACAGTTCAGCAGAACATAGCAGCCATATTCCAAGAGAGTATGAGATCAAGCATTCCAAATGGTTACGTAAAATGCTTCATGCTTATTGGATCGTTGTTATTGTACATTTTTTAGTTCAGATTGGTTGTTATCTTTTTTTGAAATATGATCGCGCCCCCCTGGATTTCATCGTAAACGTTTTATTCTGGCCCACAGTTTTAGCTGTTTTTTGTATTTTGCTCACCAGTTATATGGATCGAAAATTTCCTTCCTGTTCGTTCACTACAATGTCCATAACCAGTACAGTAATTGCCTGGACCATTATTTATGTCAATTACGACATTCGAATTATGCCAGCCATATGTCTTTTACCGATCTTTGCCTCTGTGTTGTTTTATGACAGCAAACGCGTTTGGTTCATTTTTTCATTGCAAATGGCAGGATATGGTCTCCTACTACTTGACCCGGTGTATCGTGCATATCTTAGCTCCTTTGACATGGTTTCCATTCCGATATTTCTGATCCTGGCCACCTATGTGGCACAAATCATTGTGACTACCGGCATCGAAGTACTGGACGATTTGCAGACAAGCATGAACGCCAAGGAAGAACTTATCGTCAGAAATGCCATCATTGCCAAACAGTCTAAGACAGACGGGTTAACGAATCTTTATAATCAGAGCTCGTTCAAAGATTATTATGAAAAGGCATTTGAGTACGCCAATCTCGGGATGAGTCTGCATTTGGCGCTGATCGATATTGATGATTTTAAAGTGATCAATGATACGTATGGTCATCGTGTGGGCGACATCATTTTGGAAAAGGTGTCCTTGATCATTCAGGAGAGCATCACAGCTAGTGACATTGCTGCACGGTATGGCGGGGAAGAATTCGCTTTGTTAATGTTCGAACAATCCTTTGAACAAGCGTATGATCTGGTTGAGCTTATCCGGCAAAAAATTTCATTAATGGGCCATCTGGAACTTGGGGGTGCTTCCATCACCGTAAGTATCGGCCTCAAAGGATACAACCTTGATTTGAGTAAAGATAAGTTGTTTGAAGATGTGGATGCTTGCCTATATGCTGCCAAACGTACTGGTAAAAATAAAACCGTAACCTCACTCGTTCCAGCATGATGATTAATGAGAAAGTAAATTGAAAAAAGTTGTGTGGTACACACCCGGTCAAACGGATCACCACACAACTTTTTTTGTTTTCATACGAATCTGCCTTTTTTTGAACTGTGCTTCTTTCTTTATTCTGTTGCCCACTCCCAGCGATGGCGATATTGCTCCAGCCTTGGATGGACCTCGTCAGACTGACCGTCAATAATGAGGCGAAGTTCCTTGATCCAATCGGTAAAGGAGTCAAAGGATGCCCATTGATTAGCCATTTCTAAAGTCATATACAGAAAAAGAGGTGACGGGTATTCCGCTTGAATATGCCTTAAGGCTGTATCAATCGGGGTATACTTTTTGCGCTTCCCCTCTAGTCCTTCTACCCGGATTGGTGCAGATGCGTGATCACGCCGCCATTCGTGAAGACGATCCTCTCTCTTGTAAAAGGATTGTACCGCGTCTCGGCTCATTCTTTTTACCGTGCTTTCATGTAATGGGTAAAGCACTAGCTGCTTGAAAGCTCTTGCATTCATAATCGTTGCTGCACGCTCAAGCTGTTCGTTCGTTACGCTCTCAAACGAGTCGTAGAAGATCAACGTGCCCTTGCGACTAGGCTGAACAGGCTCATAGCCAAAGGGTACGTTTGCATATTTTCCAGACAAGCGCCCCACCTCCCTTCTCAATTACCTCACTGTCCATGCACACCTGCCTTAATGCTCAAGTGACTCCCCACTTCATAGTACTATTATATGCTAACCCTCGTTTTCCAACTCCGAATAAAATGTGACTCTGTTCTTGCCGGCACGTTTGGATCTGTAAAGTGCCTCGTCTGCCATTCGAATAATCTCACTCGGATTGTTGCTATTTGTCGGATACTCCGCTCCTCCAATACTGCATCCAATATGAACTCGCTCATACTCAATAATGAATGGTTTGTTCAGAGTTTGAATAATATCTTGCGCATACTCCATCGCTTCCTGCCGCGGATCATCCGAGGCTGAGCGAAGTACAATCAGGAATTCGTCACCGCCAAGCCGAACCGTTATACCATCCTCATGACTTAGGGCTGTAAGTCGCTGAGCAACTTTTTGCAGTAAAACATCCCCCGTCTGATGTCCCAGCGAATCGTTCACACTTTTGAAACCGTCCAGATCCAGATAGAGAAACGTCAATGTATGGTCCTCGCTCTCCGTCTCCAGAGTTTCCTCAAGATACGTCTCTAGGGCTGTGCGGTTCTTCAATCCGGTCAGCTGATCATAGTTTGCAAGATTCTGCATCACAACCAGTTCTGAGTCTTTGTTCATGATCGAAGAAACCATGTTTCGTAGTGACCGTGACAATGCCTCAATTTCCTTCAGCCCTTTGGTCTCGGGGATGTCAATATTCTCTCCTGCACCAAGACGATCTGCAACACGGGTTAGTCGAACGAGTGGAGCCGAGATGAGTCTGGAGAGAAGCCAACCAATCGGCGCAAACAAAAGCATCACAACGATGCCCGCACCGATGTTAAACCACATCAGATCAACAACGGAGGAAAAAGCTGCCGATTTACCCTGACGGATGATAATGGTCCAACCCAGTCCCGGATAATCTTTATATCCCTGGCTATAGGCTAAACCGGTAACATATTCCTTGCCATCCGGCCACTTTTCAGTGGACCAGCTGCTTTTACTGTTCCGATGATTTTCAATCTCTTCTAGTGCAAGTGGTTTACCTACCCACTCTTTGGGGCCGAGAAGCACAGTGTGCTCTTTTTTGCTAACGATAAAGAATTCAATATCCTTCTCCTCACGTTGTAAGGGAACGAGTACGGAAGCCTCGACTTCTTTGGCCCACGCCCAACTGAGATGTGCTGCTAATACACCACGAATCTGTCCATCACTATCCTTAAGCGGGAAGCTGATATCCACAAATTGCAATGGCTCTCCCGATGGATTAGGCAATAGTTTGGCGAGCAGCACCGCATTATGTACGTCTCCAATAAATTTACCCTTGATTCCTTCCTGGTACACAGGCCGCTCCGATAAATCTTCGCCTAAAAGTATTCCGTCTGTAGCGGCTAGCACTTTTCCTTTTGGATCCATGAATCCAACCCATGAAAAAGAGGGGAAACTATTTTGCAGCTGATCCAACAGCATTTGAATATCCTTGTGATTAAATTCATCATTCATAGATGCCATGTTGCCCAAAAGATTCATTTCACCAGAACGAGAGTACATGAAACGATCCAGCTTGTCCACGGTCTGTAGAGCCGTGCTTTCCAGAGAGTGCCCAATTTCGGTTTCCACCGCATCAAATGATTTTTGGCTGAAAACATATCCAATGGTTAAGATAACAAACAGAGATAACACAGCGAAAATGACGGTGAGCACCGTTCTAAGTTTAAATGACATAATTCCTCCTGCACATACGGTGAACCGCTCTTACAATCTCAATCATCCACAGCTCTGCGCTGCAAAATGATAAGAAATAGCTCTCACTTATTTTGAATTATATCGGTATTTTAGTTTGCATTTTTAATATATGCACCCATACAAAATTTACCCGAAATCACAACCGAGTTTCTTCCATTCAAAGAATAGTCACGATTCTGTATATACAAACTTGGGTTATGAATAAAGAGAGCAAGCATATCCTTAGAGGATTGCGCCTGTATGTCAGAGAGAGAATAACGAGAAAAACATTGGGGGTGTAATTATTTGAGCCTGCTTCACATTGCTGTTATTTTGCCTTTTGCAGCTGGCATCCTACTCGCATTGATGCACAGACTTTTCAGTAAAATTCATCTGGGATGGCTGGTACTCGTCGTACCGGCATCGTTATTTGTTTATTTTGCAAGCCAGATTACTGCCGTGTCCCAGCGTCACCCGGTATCCGGACAGATTCCCTGGATTCCGTCCCTGGACATCGGATTTAATCTATATTTGGACGGACTGAGTCTACTGTTAACGTTGCTGATCAGCGGGATAGGCGTGCTTGTCGTCTTTTATTCCATCTTTTATATGAGCAAAACAGAAGCGTTAAACCGTTTCTATCTCTACTTGTTAATGTTTATGGGCGCTATGCTTGGCGTCGTATTATCAGATAATATGATCGTGCTTTATGGGTTTTGGGAACTCACCAGCATTACGTCATTTCTGTTAATCGCCTTTCACTACAAGCGTAAAGCTTCCACATCCGGTGCACAAAAATCGTTCCTGATTACGGTTTTTGGCGGATTCGCCATGCTTGCCGGATTCATGTTGATGTACCTGATGACAGGTACATTCAGTATCCGTGCTACCATTACCGAGTGGGGGCATATTCAGGACAGCAATCTGTTCTTGCCGGCTCTAGTTCTTATTCTAATTGGAGCGTTCACCAAATCGGCACAATTCCCGTTTCACATCTGGCTGCCTGATGCCATGGAAGCTCCCACTCCAGTCAGTGCATATCTGCACTCCGCCACCATGGTCAAAGCCGGGCTGTATGTTGTTGCCCGCTTCACACCCATCTTCGGTGGACAGGGACTCTGGTTCTGGCTTGTAACTGGCGTCGGACTGCTCACACTGGGTTACGGATCATTTTTAGCCGTGAAGAAAAACGATCTTAAGGCCATTCTTGCGTATTCCACCATTTCACAACTTGGTCTGATTATGTCCCTCTTCGGGATCGGATCTGCTGCTCTCTATTTCGGATATGGTGAATCCTCTGCCATGTACACCGTAGCCATCACTGCTGCACTGCTTCATTTATTCAACCACGGTACCTTTAAAGCTGCTTTGTTTATGGTCGCCGGCATTGTAGATCATGAAACAGGTACACGAGATATTCGCAAGCTTGGCGGACTGGCAGCATTCATGCCTGTCACATTCAGCCTGGCGCTGATCGGTTCACTAGCTATGGCAGGTATTCCGCCCTTTAACGGATTCCTTAGTAAGGAATTGTTCTTTCAAGCGATGGTACAGATTACAGATCTTCGTATCTTTGGAATGGGCTCCTGGAGTATTCTCCTACCTGTCATCGCGTGGCTTGCCAGCGTTTTCACATTGATCTATGCCCTGATTTTTGTGTTCAAAACATTCCTCGGTCGTAGCCGAAGTGAGTTACCTGTCGAGAAATTACATGAAGCGCCTATCGGCTTGCTCATCCCACCGATCGTTCTAGGCGCGCTGGTCATCGGTTTTGGACTCTTTCCGGATCTACTGTCCGGGTCATTGATCGAACCGGCAATGGCTGCCGTTCTCCCTTCCCTTCTGAATGGGGATGAACGCTTTGATGTACATTTCTCCTTATGGCATGGCTGGACTCCCGAATTGTTCATGACTATCGGCGTTATTGCGCTGGGGGTCATGTTATACAAGTTACTGCCACGATGGAGGAATATTTATGAGCATTATCCACAGGGATTAACGATTAACAATATGTATCATGTTGTTCTAGACAATGTACAGCACTATGCACAGAAGTGGACAGAAGCTTATATGAACGGCTCCGTCCGCAATTATCTGGTTTATATTTTCTCATTTACCGTTGCGCTACTCGTTTACGCCTTCTTCCGGTCTGGCGAAAATATTACCTGGCATGTGCAGGATAATGCACCCTACTCATTCTATGAAATCGTGTTGCTGGTCACGCTGATTGCAGCCGCCATTTCCATTCCTTTTGCGAAAAACCGATTATCTGCTGTCATTATGACCGGAGCTGTCGGCTACCTGGTTACACTGCTGTTTGTCTTGTTCCGGGCACCCGATCTTGCGCTGACGCAGATGATTGTAGAGACGGTCTCCGTCGCATTGTTCCTGCTCTGCTTCTACCATCTGCCCGAGTTACAACGTGGCAAGTCCAGCTCCCGCTATCTCACGGTGAATGCCATTGTAGCTGTTTCCGTTGGCGTTGTGATGACATTCGTCGCACTCGCTGCAAGCGGCACAGTATCCTTGGATAGCATCTCGGCTTTCTTTCTTCAGGAAGCTTACAGTTCCGCGGGTGGTAAAAATGTCGTAAACGTATTGCTGGTGGATTTCCGCGGTTATGATACATTACTTGAAATTATGGTTCTTGGCGTAGCCTCATTGTCCATCTACTCCATGATCAACCTGAATCTCGAAGCGAAGGATCTTGGAGCCCGATTGAAATTCCGTAAAAATGAGGAGAAAAAGGACGAAGAACCCGAGCTTGACGATGAAGCGGACAACACCAAAAAATACGGAAACCGCGAGCGTAGTACATTGTCCTGGGACACGGTTCCTTTGCAAAGTAATGATGTTTTGTTGCAAACCACAACGAAAGTGGTTGTGTTTATCATTTTAACCTTCTCCATGCATCTGTTCTTTGCCGGGCATCATAATCCTGGCGGTGGTTTCATCGGTGGACTCGTCACAGCTGCAGCCCTCGTACTAATCGCTCTGGCCTTTAGTACGGATACGATACGCAAAGCGCTGCCCATCGATTTTCGAAGTTTGACAGCCATTGGTTTAGCCATAGCTTTGCTTACTGGTGCAGGTTCATTCCTGTTCGGTGTCCCATTTCTCAGTCAGACATTCGGATATTTCGAACTGCCCCTGCTGGGCGAGACAGAGCTTGCTACAGCCATGCTGTTTGACCTAGGCGTATACCTCGCTGTGCTCGGCGTCACCATGACTATCATTTTACAGATCGGGGAGGATCGTTGATATGGAAATTTTGATGTGTGTGGCCGTTGGCATTTTGTTTGCGGTTGCCGTCTTTCTAATCTTGTCACGGAGCCTGCTCCGTATCGTACTAGGCATGTCGATTCTGACACATGGAGTGCACCTGTTGTTAATTACGATGTCACGTCTCAAGACGGGGGCTCCTCCACTACTGGGAGAAATGGCGGAGAAATACGTTGATCCGCTCCCTCAAGCGTTGATTTTAACGTCCATTGTCATCAATTTTGGTCTGACAGCCTTCTTTTTTGTCCTTTCTTACCGTTCTTATCTGAAGCTGAGAACGGATGACATGGAAGAAGTAAGGGGGCGTCCATATGAATAATCTTGTGGTTCTGCCTATCCTGCTTCCACTGGTCACGGGCGTGATCACTCTGTTGTTCTTCCGTAAAATCAATATACAACGTTTCTTTAGCGTGATTGGTCTGTTAGCCACTGCAACGGTCTCAACCATACTCATCACACGTGTTGCCCAATCTGGCGTATTGACACTCAATATGGGTGGCTGGAAAGCACCTTATGGAATCGTAATTGTTGCCGATATGGTCGCAGCGTTGCTGGTTGTTGCTGCTTCCATCATTGCGCTGGCTTGCCTGCTCTATGCTTTTCGAAGCATCAACAAGGAGCGGGAGCAACATCACTTCTATCCGTTCTTTCATTTTTTGATTGCGGGCGTGAATGCATCGTTTCTAACCGGGGATCTGTTCAATTTGTTTGTCAGCTTTGAATTGATGCTGATCTCTTCTTACGCTCTCATTGTACTCGGAGGCACGGAAAGACAGCTGCGTGAAACGATTAAATATGTACTGATCAATATCGTGTCTTCTGCCTTATTTGTCGCTTCGATCGGCTTTCTGTATTCCATCACCGGTACGCTGAATATGGCTGATTTGTCGGTACGCATTGCTGAAGTGGGACAGAGCGGAGTAGTCACACTGATTGCAGTTCTTTTCTTGATCGTATTCAGCATTAAGGCGGGCTTGTTCCTGTTCTTCTGGTTGTCCGGCTCTTATGCAGCTCCGCCCGCCGTCGTTACCGCGTTATTCGCCGGTTTGCTCACCAAGGTTGGCCTGTATGCCATTGTGCGGACATTTACGTTGATCTTCTATCATGATCCAGACTTCTTTAATGCTCTGATCGGCTGGATGGCTGGTGCCACAATGATTTTGGGTGTGATTGGAGCGATCTCCTACCGTGATGTGAACAAAATTTTGATCTATAATGTCGTCGCTGGCGTAGGTTTCGTCGCGTTTGGTATGGCTGCTGCCAGCCGTAGTGCTCTGGAAGGATTACTGTTCTATATGCTGCATGACATGTTGATCAAAACACTGCTTTTCCTGCTCGGCGGTGCTCTCATTGCTGTTGCGGGAACTTCCAGGCTTGATAACATGGGTGGACTAATCCAACGTTATCCCGTGCTGGGATGGATGTTTTTCATCAGTGCGCTTGCGCTTGCGGGTCTGCCTCCGTTCAGTGGATTCCCGGGAAAATTGATGCTGTTTGAGGGCGGCTTCGAAGCCGGATTATACGGTTTAACTGGTGTTGCTGTTCTCTCTAGTCTACTCATGCTGTATTCGGTACTCCGCATTTTCATTCAGGCGTTCTGGGGTGAGCCTCCTGCAGGCATGGCAAGACGTCCCTATGCAGTGAACGGACTGCTGATTCCTGCCGGAATTCTGTTTGCTTTTATCATCGTCATGGGTCTGGGGGCTGAAGGTATGTTTCAGCTCACGTCTCGCGCAGGTGATATTCTGCTACATCCCAACATTTATATTGATGCCGTATTGAAGGAGTAGATGTCTATGGCCTTTCAAATTGTACTCAATCTCATCATTGCCTTTGTCTGGATGTTTTTGAATAATGCCTGGAATGGCGTTGGTTTTCTCATTGGATATATGCTTGGATTGCTCCTCATCGGAGGCATGCGACGTTTCTTCCCGCAACGCTTCTACATCGTTCGAGTCTGGGCTATCTTCAAATTGATCGGATTGCTGTTCAAAGAACTCGTTCGAGCAAGCATTGAGGTCATTCGAGAGATTATCAAACCACGACTAGACATTCGACCAGGCATTTTCACCTATCGCACACAGTTATCTTCGGATTGGGAAGTGACACTGCTGTGTCTGCTGATCTCATTGACGCCAGGTTCACTGCCGCTTGAAATCTCGGGGAATCAGCGTAAGCTTTTCATCCATGCACTGGATATCAAAGATGAAGAGAAACTGCGAAACGATATTCAGAATACGTTTGAAAAAGCAATCATGGAGGTGACACGTTAATGTTATCCTCACTACTGTTTATCTCACTGCTCATTCTATCTCTAGCGATTCTGGCCTGTTTGTATCGTGTTCTTCGCGGCCCGTCCATGGCTGACCGAATTACGGCTCTTGATACGATCGGTATCAATGTCATTGCCATCGTAGCTGTACTCTCCATGATGCTGAAGACACAGGCTTATCTGGACATCATTTTGCTGATCGGCATTCTGGCTTTTCTAAGCACAGTCGCATTTGCACGTTATATTGAACGAGGGGCGGTGTTTAAAAATGAAGGAGATCGTTAGTGGCACCGCTGAAACGGGAATTGGGTTACTGGTGTTGCTTGGGGCCCTCCTTAGTGCACTCAGTGCCTTCGGACTTCTTCGTCTGCCTGATGTATATTTGAGAGCCCACGCTGCCACCAAAAGCATGACACTAGGCGTGTTTTGTGTACTCAGCGGTGCATTTTTCTTCTTTTGGTATTTTGACAACTATATCAGTGCTCGCCTACTGCTCGGCATATTGTTTGTTTTCATCACTGCGCCTGTTGCGGGGCACCTGAACGGCCGTGCGGCCTACCGCACCGATGTACCTCTCTGGGAGCAAAGTGTGCAAGACGAACTTGAACCGTTGTTAAAAGGAAAAAAGATGAATCACGAAGCAAAGGATATGATGGAGTAGCTTATATAGAGGCTAAATTAAGAGGTTTACACTGGACACTCCGATGACAGAATAACCTTCCGATCGCTGTTATCTCCGGATTTTTTTTATTCCCTTTTCCAAAGGGGAAAATCCGGTGATAAAGGCGAGCGCTTCGCTTCTTCAGGTTTTTTCTGTCCTCTCCGTTAATGTGTAAAAAAATAATTCAACTTATATAGTGGCGAATAATAAATAATAAAAATCCCCCAGAGGATGGGTCGCTTCGTTAGCGGCTCTCCTCGGGGGATTTCTTATACAATCTAATTTAGTGTTTATACTACAATACAGATCTAGTGTATCTATTAGCTGCTTATTTAATCAGAAACCATTTAGGCCTTGGCGTTTCAGATCCGCAGCCACGATTCGAGCAAGCTGTGATGCCCCTTGCCGATTCGGATGCAAGCTATCGCCATTCATGTACAGAGCAAGCGTAGCTGCCGGCCCAATCGAAGTGAAGTATGCGGAGCTGAGCTTGTTCAGATCCACGAGTGTTACTCCCTCTTCCTGTGCCAGTGCACGCGTAGATGCGTTATACCAACGGTTCTCGGCTTGATGCACATTGGCCGAATTAAAGTCTGTTGCCCGCCCTTGAGGTGTCGAGAGAATAACGGTTGCGCCTTTGTTTTTCGCCTGACGAACCATATCACGCATGATTTCTTTGAACTGGGCCTCAGTTGTATTGTTCTTGGCGTTTGTATCATTAATTCCGAGCTGTAGAATAAAATAGTCACCCGGTTTGATATACTTCAGAATCGCTTCCATCTGACCATCATCACGGAACCCTCTGGCAATCTGCCCGCTTGTCGCCATGTTACGAACCTGGAAAGTTGTATTGTTTACATAGGTAGGAAACAACTGCCCCCAGCCCCCCTGTACGCTGCTACCAAGCGGATAATAGTTGCACACCGTTGAATCTCCACCAATATAGATCGTGCGATTCGTGACAGGCTGGTTGGACAGTTTCCGAATTTCAAGGGCACTTAACGTAAAAGCAGTACCCGCCTTCCCTTCCGTTACCAGCAGATTCAACTGTCCGTCTGTCACTGGAATCTGGAATTGATCGGTTGCACCGTTGCCCGTCATATTCATGATCTGATAGACCCCTTCGGCTGCCACACTAGCTCTGGCGGTGTTACCCAAAGTCACTTTGACCTCATACAGACCATTCGGCAGGTCAACATTGAACGTATTATCACTTTTCGTACCAAATTTCAGAAATTGAACGGCATCACTTGCAACACCACTACCGGATGCGGAAACATTTTTCATATTAGCCGGAGTGTTGAAACCATAACCCCTTGCAGCTGTATAAGCCGTCGAGGCAGACACTCCAGTATATCCGTTCGTTACTGCTCCTGCACCGAAATCGAATTTGTAATGATCCGATGCAGCCTCGGCCACCTCAACTCTGTCAGTCCCTAACCCAACCGCGATCATACTTGTAGCAAGTACAGTACATAACATCATTCGTAAAGAAGTTGACCATTTCATCATATAATCCATGCTCCTCTCGAATTAAAATGATACCGTTTGTACCCATCCGAATGCAGATCATGATGAAATTTTACAATGACAATTACAATACCTGTTCAAGCCAATCATAAGCTTTTGCACCACTAATCTCATGTCCACCGTCAAAATAATCTGCATCCAGTGCTTGTTCTGCTCCAGCATGCTTGTAAATCATTTTCAAACGTTCGTGAGCCTCCCGTGCCGAATGAAGTGGAAATACAAGATCTTCACTTCCGATCTCCAGAAATAGAGGCCGCGGAGCAATCAGACCGATGATATCCGGTAGCTCTGCTTCCTGCAGAATACCCGGAATGTAGTTGTCAAGGCAATGATTGCGGTCCAGAATGCTGCCATGAAACGTACTTGCGTAACCACTAACCACGACCGCTTTGCATCGTTCATCCATTGCGGCTGTAAAGGCTGTAACCAGCCCCCCGCCGGAAATGCCCATGCTTCCGATCCGCTCTGAATCAACTTCAGGTCGGGTGGATAAATAATCCAACACACGCGTTGATTCATAAACCCGATGTCCTGCAAGTGTCTGGCCTACCATAAGCAGATGTGCAGCGATTTTCGTACAGGAACTTGCGCCCGGCGGTGCCTCTCGATCCTCATCCAGTCTTCTGTCCCCAAACCCAAGCAGTTCTGGAGCAGCCACAACGTACCCACGCTTCACAAGCGCAACAGCAAAATCTTTGTGTAATCCAGGCTCCCCTGCCCGCGGCGAACCATCCGGTTCCATTCCGCAGATCTCCCGGCTCCCGTAGCCGTGTCCATGACAAGCAACAATAGCTGGCCTCTTCACATCGGTAGCGCTTACATCTTCGGGGGTTAAAAGATAAATTGGCATCCGTAACCCCGTGTAGGTTGTGATCTCAATCCGTTCCCGGATGTAACCATCACATGATGTACGTTCCAGCACAACGGGTTGTAGTTCGGCAGCTTCCGCCGGAAATCCGCCAAGTCGCTCCTGAACTCTGTCTCGCAATTGCCTAGACCATGCTGTAAAATCCTGATCTGCATCGTAAACGGAGTGCCCGCGAAGACTGGTTTGTTGGTACAAGTAGTTATCAATATCCTGCATGAGCTTTGTGTCCCTCCTGCTTGTCGTGGGTTACATTCCAATGGTTGACTTGTTTTCTCATATTCTTATCCATTATAGAACTAAAAGTAAAAATAAGGAATCTCTTATGCATATAAAAAAATGAATTCCCATTTTTGATCAGATGAGAATTCATTTTATTAAACTCAAAAAATAACATTAATCATCGTCTAGACGATTTTTTCAACCTTAAATAACCTCATCAGAAACTGTGACACGAACGCTGCCACGATACAGATCATTCCACTGTAAGCAACATAACGAAAATCCAGAAAGCTGAAATCCATCCGAAGATAGTTAACCGCTGGAAATGCTGCGACAATACCCACCAGAATGAATATTCTGAAAATTTTCAGCACGGCTTCACTTCCATTTGTTGCCCAAACAATAGCATTGGCCATATACAAAAAAGCAGCTATACACAAAATAATGGTCAGACCCGAAGAGAAAAGACTCGTCGTCCACACCGATCTAAACCCAAGCAGAGTAAAGATAAACCAGATTAGAACACCATTAATGATAGCCATAGCTACAACACGGATTAGAGCAAATAACCATACTGCCAGCATGATTTTACCGGGTTTTGAAACCACCGCAAGCAGGAAACTCAAGTTCTTTTCAGCTTTCTCTTTTGTGAAAAACTGGAGAACGTGAGGAATACCGACATACAATGCAAATACCAATGCAGAAGACAGGAGACCAACAGCAATCAATGAATTGGTAAACATGACACGATGTTCCCGGGTCTCATTCAACTTGTGCAACAGTGGAACAAGACCATCGATCGTCAAACCCAGACTTGCTTCCAACTCCCCCAGTTGACTGATCGTAAACACAAAAAAAATTCCAAACATCAATACTTGCATGGTCAAAGACCTTTTCCAATTGAGGGTTTGTACATCTTTTCTTAATAACGGCAGCAAGTACAGCCTCTCCCTTCCCCAAAAAGATTACTTTAACGTTAGTTTTGTACAGCTGCTTGTTTGGTTGTTCTGTAGAAGTCCTCTAATGAGCTTTTTTCCTTAAAAAATTCCTGAATTTCTATGCCATGCTGCATTAAAACTTGCAACGGCTGTTTAATAACCTCCGATTCAACCATGAATGTCACAGACTGCTCAGTATGATTCACCACCGTAATTCCTTCAATATCCTGAAGAATACTCACCACCAATTGTGAGTTGTCACAGGTAACAATGTAACGTTCGCTGATTCCAGTGATAGTCTGAAGTGCTTGATCTGCTACAATTCGGCCTTGGTGTATCATAATAACCTGATCTGCGATCTTCTCTAAATCAAACAAATCATGAGAACTGATGAGAATCGAAGTGCCCCGATCGGAACAGATTTCGCTGAGTTTGTCTCTTAAAAAAATTTTGGAGTCTGGATCAAGGCCGTTAAAGGGCTCGTCTAGAATAAGCAACTCAGGCTCGTGTACTAATTCACGTATAATCATAAGTTTTTGTTTCATACCTTTGGAAAAACGTCCGACCTTTAAAGAAGTCTTTAATTCGAAATGTTGTACAAGTCTGTTGTAGCGTTCTGCAATTTTATCTTTTTCCATTCCGCGCAGGCTCGCAAAAAAAAGGACGTTCTCCCAGGCCGACATTTCACTATACAGCCCTCCCTCGTCAAACACGATACCAAATCGGTTCCTGTTCTTCTGACTCATGTTATACGCCGGCTCGCCAAAAATGGTACATCCCCCTGTTGTAGGAGGGTAAAGTCCTGTAATGCAGCGAATCGTTGACGTTTTGCCCGCTCCGTTCTCCCCGATCAAAGCGCAGATTTGCCCGGAGTGCGTAGTGATGTCAATATTTTTGAGTACATGGCTTCCCTGTAGGTTCAGATTTAATCCACGTGTTTCAATAATCTGAGATCCCATAATTTCCCCCCTCTAAGGATGATCACTAACGGTCTTCATTTTTCATATAAAACTGCTGCCCACCATCTTCTCTGGATGATTCACCAAGATTTAAAGGTTTGCCTAAATAGAACAAATCGGGATCATGGGAGATGACAACCAGAATCTTATAGAACGCTTCATTCTCTATCATTTGAATAACTCTGCTCTTCATGACAGCATCCATGTTCGCTGTTGGTTCATCTAAAATCACCATTTCTTTATTTGCGAGCACCGTTCTTAAAAAAGCAATCATTTGTCTCTGACCACCTGAAAGGTTAGCTCCTCCGTGGGCGATTTCCGTATCCAATTCATTTGGAAAATCGGAGATAAATGGTTGAAGCTGATACTTCTCCAGCAATGCTCTCAGATGAACTAGTTGTTCCGGCTGAGCATTCGGAAGTATGTTGTCCAGAATCGTACCCTGAAACAAATAGGTCTTCTGTGATATGTAGGAAACTCTTCTGCGCAGATCAGATAGCTTAAGACATGATATATCCATGCCATTATAAAGGATCGTTCCCTTATTCACAGGGTAAAGACCTAGAAGCAATTTAACAAAGGTGGTTTTGCCCGAGCCATTGGCTCCATTCAAAATAACGATATCACCTGTAAACAGGTTGACATTAAGCTGATCCAGCACAGATCGCTTTTCAATTCCGGAAATATACGCATAGGAGATATTATGGATGTTAACCGAATGAATAGGTTCGGAGAGAACCATCCGTCTTCCAAACTCCTCATCCTTATTATCCATATACTCCCTTACTCTATCAATACTAACCATTATAGGATTTATAGTTACTCCAAAGGTAGCCACAGCCTGGACATTTCCCAGTACTTTTGCAAGGTAACCTGTGAAAGATACATATTCACCTAAAGTTAGCGTTTTCCCCAAAATCATGATTCCGGAGAACAGTAATACTATAGCTCCGGATAAGGAACTGAGAAGTGAAGAACTTTCCATGTATCCGTTAATGTTTCTGTTCTGTTTCAGAATCGCAGTAATGACCTGATCCGTTTTGGTATAAATCCGTGATATGTAGCGCTGCTTGGCCCCCTGAACTTTAATTTCCTCAATTCCGTTAAGGGTCTCAAACATAACTCCCGCCATCTCAGCTGAGCTTTCACTGACTTTTCTTGTGCTATCACTCATCCGTCGACTGTACCAGACAGTAACAACAACATATAGAGGAATAATGGCCAGAACAATAAGCGATAGCTTCCAATGGATTCGCACGAGCAAAATAACCGAGATCACACCGTCCAATACCCCAATGAGAATGTTAATTACAGATGGAGAAAAAAGACTCCCTATACTTCCACTCTCTGAAATCCTTGACATCAGATAACCTTTATCATGTTTGTCGATGAACTCCATAGGCATATCTACCGTATGTCCAATCATCTTCATTCGAAGCACATTCGAAGCACGAGTTCCCGCCTTGACAATATAGTATTTACCTATAAGAGAGAGAACGTATCTTATGACATGAAGACAGATAATAATGATGACCTGTTGATAGAGAAAATGCGTAGTTCCCTGTGGTGAAGAAAGATTATCGATAATTTTGCCTGTAATAAGCGGAATTGGCATTGCAATTAGGGATACCATTGCCAAAGCTCCAAAAGAGAGTACCAGAAGCAACCTGCTGCCCTCAAGATACGGCCTGAGGTACATAAGGTTGCTAAACATTTTTTTCATCATTAATTTTTGAACATGCCAATAATCATAAATGTTGCAATATACAGGACAAAAACGATGGCCAGAATCATGCTCATCCTGCTTTTGTTCTTGACCTTCCTGTTCAGAAAGACCGTCAGTATACCTATGGCCACAATACTTAAAACCATAATTATATTGTTCATACCAAGCTCTCCTTTAAAGCTTGTTTACAATACACCTTGGAGGATAATGATCCACCTGCACTACTCTCGATCGCCCGGCAATCCGAGCATGCATACCGCGAGCTACAGCTCCGGCAAGAATCTACTCTATCCAGCGTATACGTCCAATACTCCTGGTAGTCTCGTTGATCAGCAATCCGTTTGAAAGAGTCTTTCAACACATTCCCGATCGTTTCATTTCTCATCATGGGACACACCGATACATCGCCGTTTCGAAATACGGACAACTTGCCATTCAAACAAGGATGAAAGTCGACGTTATGAAAAAAACTGAGATCTGTAAAACAGCTTTGAGCGCCCTTGTCGCTAAATAAGAGCTCGTTATACACCGGGTCATCACCAATTTCATGAATAAAACTGAGCTGCATACCCAATGGATTGAAATGTTTATAGTAGTCTACAATCTCCTCTCGAAATATATAGTTCATTTTATTCAATACTACATTAAAATAGAAGGAAATTCCTGTTTTTTTCAATTTATTCATATTTTCGTAGAAATTTGAGAAGTCAGGATGATTTTCTATCATACGATTGGTTAAATCCTGATTATGGGAAGACGTATGGATAACCAAGCTGACACCAGATAACTCTTCCCAGTTCAGCTCTCCTGTGTCCATTAAATTCGTATAGATAAAGATGTTACTGTAACCGAGTTGACGCGCCTCAGCGAGGATTACCGAGAGAAGTTCCCACTTCAACAAAGGCTCTCCACCAATGATATGCAATGATCTGCATCCCATCTTATGGCTCTGCTGCAATACGATACGATAATCCTTCTCCTCCATAAGATTATCTTGACTAAACCCGCCATAACGTTTACACCCGGTCATTCGGTGCACCATACTATCCGTATTGCAAAAACTGCACTCCAGATTACATTCATCGTTAATGTTGAGATACAGATTAGATATTCTTACTCTATTCTTGGCAAAATCTCGAATGGATGGCGGAAGGCCAAAACGAACCTTTTCGATATAGGCGTTATGGGAATAGTAGCTGCCCATGCCTTGCTCTATAAGCTGAGAGAGCAGGATGTAATTTATGTTGTCTACCTCTTCGACAGGTACGCCCCTATTCAATTCAAGCAGCATTGATGCGTCTGCTGGTGATATCCTCAACATATTATTTTCACTCAAATCATATAATGAAGCTTGACGCTCCCCCTGTACAATGTAACAATGTGACCCGGTTTTAAAATACACATTAGACACCTCCATTTGTATGTCCCTTTGCTAGAAACGACCTCAGCATTTATCCATAACAAAACGAAACGAATCATACTTACGGTCGATACTGTCTTTATGTGCTGAAAAATCACGCATAGCATCTGGATTCTGCTCGAGAGTGCTGTATAAGATAGACAACTGTCTCTCAATATCCTTTCTTCGTGTAGTACAGATACCTTGTATATCGAAATTATCTCCTGAAGCGCAGCTGGCGTAACATAGTCCACAAATCGATTGATAGGGGCATTCTTTACATTGTGCTGTAAATTTTTCGCTCCACTTTTCAACGATTCGACTGATCGCGTTAATATCCAGACCTTCTTCACAGTTTCCAATCGGGAATTGATAACTTATCTTCTCACACATATGAAAGGTACCGTCCACGTCTACGAACATTCGACTCCCCGGGATACAGGCGTTACCAAGGATTGAAGAGTAGTTTCTGCCATATGGGTTAATGTTACGGTTATGGCTCACTTTAAGACTGGAGCCAAAGAGTCTCTCTTTGAAGAATAGCTCGGAAACCCGCTCCTCGTTATTTGGTGTACTGATTTCCTGAAGGTATTCATCGAGCAGCACAGACATACTCTCATGAACAGCTCCACTCTCACCTAATTCAGTATCCAAAATTTTGGATAGTCTT
The DNA here is from genome assembly GCF_030803945.1 of Paenibacillus intestini. Classification (NCBI taxonomy): domain Bacteria; kingdom Bacillati; phylum Bacillota; class Bacilli; order Caryophanales; family Paenibacillaceae; genus Paenibacillus; species Paenibacillus intestini. Next base: position 48,287 of record NZ_JAURUN010000002.1, read on the forward strand.
CCGCCCATCGATTTCAAGAGATGTTTTTCACGTACGAAAAAATCGTTCATCGCAACCATATCGGTTTCATTTTCATAACAGCTAAGTATCATCATAGGGAGAATCTGTTCCTTCCCCTGTCTCTTTATTTCTGCGAGCAACTTACGAATATTCCCATAGACAACATCAAACGTTCCCTGCTCATTTGCAAAAACTCTATTTTTATCATGCATTTCCTTCGAACCGTCTAAACTGACTGATATCATGACGTTATGCGTGACTAAAAATTCAATAATTCGATCTGTAAGTAATGTTCCGTTTGTCGTCATAGAAAACATGGTCTTGAAACCCGTTTGCTTTACATAGGCGACAACTTCTTGAATGAGATCAAATCTGAGCAGCGGTTCCCCGCCATAGAATGAAATAACAGGCTGTTTATCCGGAGCATACGCTCTCCATTCCTCAATATAATCGATATACTTTTGTACGCTTTTTAACGCAGTCTCTTTCTCCATACGTTTAAATGTATGTGTTCTCATTTCTTCATAATTTCCGGAGAAAATACAGTACTTACACCTCAAATTACAATTCTCCGTAAGTCCAAGGATCATCTGCGGATAAGGATAGGTCCTAAGCTCATCCAAAATCATATCTTGGCTCAGTTCCACCTCATGCAATTTGAAAAGATCCCACTTCTTCATGAGTTGCCTCAACGGTAAATCTGCTTTTTCATATATAAGTTCTCTGTCCAGTTTGTCGTGACTCTCAATCGTATGAGCCAGCTCTTCGCTTGCGGAAAGAACCATATTCGTCGCACCATCGAAAATGTATTTGTTTCCCTGCCTGGTTTCAAATACACCTATATTATTCATTATGCAACCCACCTTAACTTGGATTAAAAATGTACTAAAGAGGACATCCCGCACCACGTGTTCGGAATGCCCCCACCAACAGCTCAGAACTTAAAGTGCAGAGCTTGTCTTACTTGAAGTAATAGTTGTGGCTGTTGCGTTGACAGCGGTCGCACCTATGACATCGGAGATCGGCACAGGTCCATCTACTGCACATCCTGCAGCACAGCCTACTAGACATCCACCAAAGCAAGTTACGTTGCAGAGCCAGCCATTTGTACCAATTTGTTGATCCATATTTACTTCCTCCTAGATTTAATTAAATGGTTAAGATTTCAATTTATATACATTTACTCTATAATGCTGACTTGGTAGCTCCTGTAGAAACCGTTGTTGCTGTTGCATTAACTGCCGTTGCACCAATCACATCCGAGATCGGCACCGGTCCATCCACTGCACATCCTGCTGCACAACCCACCAAACAACCTCCGAAGCAAGTAACACTGCACAACCAACTGTTTGTACCAATTTGTTGATCCATGTTTTTTCCTCCTCATAAATTGTTTTTGGAAAAATTAAAGTATCCTACAAAAAACCAACCACAGCCTCCTTTTTTGAATAAAATTATATATATTGATCAAAAAATATTTAATACAACCAAATAATAGAATATTTACTATGAGAGTTATATAATATAAGTCACTTTCACTCTAAATTTGACAATTTTTTTCTTCTGAACGATATTATTGAGACTATACTTCAGTTGAATACAAAGTTTACTTTAAAAAGTGGGCGTTGATTTTAATAAAAAAAAGATACTCCCTCCCCTGATTCAGGCTTCGGAATATCCTTTATGTGTTGTCGTGAAATTTTCATATCCGTTTTATACTTACAAGCGATTTTCTTCAAATTTTCTTCTAAGCTTTTATTGTTATTGACCAGGCATCCACCAGTTCCATCTCCCCATCAATTTCATCAAGGACGGGACAAGCACAAGCCGAATGATTGTTACATCAATAAGCACGGCTGCCGTGATGCCGATGCCCAATTGCCTTACCCCTTCGACCTCGGCAAAAGCAAAAGGAACCGTTACCGCCAGCAAAATACCTGCTGCAGACGTAATTAAACGCCCTGTTGAAGCCAAGCCTTGTTGAACCGCTGTGTCACTGTCCCCTGTTTGTCTGTACACTTCCTGTATCCGGCTCAACATAAAAACACCGTAGTCCATCGATATGCCGAATACCAGCCCAGCAATAAATACCGGAATCATGATGGCGATTGATGATACTTCCATTCCCAGATGACCCTCGTTAAAGACCCATACAAGTATGCCAAACGAAGCGGCCAGACTAAGCAAGTTCATCAGAATCGCTTTTAGTGGTATTAGTAGAGAACGGAATGCCACTAGCAGCACCAGATAATTGCTTACCATGACAAATACCAGTACTTTGGGCAGTTGCTGGGCAATTTCATGCATAATCTCATCCTCATAAACTGCTTCACCACCATAACGAATCGGAATGGTCTCTGGCATAGCTGTTACATCATCTGTCCTTGTCTGCCGCAACCATTCTTTCATCTCATCTGAACCCGCTTCCCCGTATACACCAACCGTTAATCGGATAAAAGAATTCGAAACGTCTCCTTGGGAGTGGATACTCACCACTCTTTCATCCTGTTGAAGCTTGGTTACTTTGTGTTTGGCCGTCTCCCAGTGAGAGGCTGTTAACGGCTCCTCCTTTTTCCCGATGATAATATCAAGCCAAGAAATATGCTGCTGACCGAAATTTTGCTCGATCTGCTCAGATGCTTGACGGGACTCCATTCTGGCAGGTAAGGAAGAAGCATCGGGTACGGACAAATCCATCCTTGTAACGGGAAACACGCAACACAGCAATAGTGTCGTACCTACGAGTCCCATCCATACAGGACGTTTCATGACGATCGCTGACCAGCGGTGCCAGAAGCTGTGTTCAAGTGTGCTATCCTTTGTTTGTTGTCCTGTAACGCCGGATGTGCGTGTTATGCGAGCAAATACTCGGTCTGCACTTAGGCAAAGAATAGCAGGTAACAAGGTTACGTTTAACAACAACGCCAGCACAAGAACAATGGTAGCTCCAAGCGACACACTGAGAAACATAGGCAGCCTGATCCAGAGCAGACCCAGCAAACCCAGAAACACACATGCTGCTGAAAACAGCACGGCGCGGCCAGCTGTGCGTAATGTCTGTTGCAAAAGTTCACGTTGCATGTGGATGTTACGCTCGACGTTGGACTTGCCTCTATTTGCGTAACGCTGCTGTAGTTCCTCCCTGTATCTGCTTAAAATGATCAGTGCAAAATCAATACTGAGCGCCATTCCGACCATTGGAATCACGTTAATAATAAAGTTGGATAACTCCAGATAATGACCCAGCAAAGACGTTATGCCCATTGCCGTAATCACTGCACTGATCCCCATCATGACAGCAATACATGCCGCATACAGTCCTCTGAATGCAAAGCAAAGAATGATTAATGCGATCGGTATCCCTATGATCTCTGCTCGTTCTAAATCCTGAAAGCTCAGTCGATTTACATCCTCTTGCACAACGGTTTTCCCTGTAAGTTGCACGGTTCCAGGCAGATCAGCTTGCTTGTCCACTTCAAGAACCTCGCGTAATTGAGCTAGTGGATGCTTCATCCGGTGAGGCGGGATGTCCATGTGTACCAGAGCGTAAGCCTGATCATCACGCAGCATTCTTCCCTGTGTGTTCACATCAAAAGGGGAAACTACTGACGATATCGCTGGCAAGGTGCGGACTGCGGCAAGCCGTTCCTGAATCCACGTTCTGAAGGCGATCTCAGAAGTATTCGGATGTTTATTAAAAAGTAACACGACCGGATCAGGCGGGGAGCCAAATTCCTGCTCCAATATCAGTTCTACGGCCTGGGCTTGTCCCCGAGCCAGCTTTAACCCGTGATCCTGAACCATGTCAGGCAGCTTCCACGCCCAGGCGACTGACATCCCGATGATAACTACCCAGCAGATGATAATAAACCGCGGATATCGACTGATGAGAGTAGCCAAACTTCGATATCCCATACCCAGGCTCCTCTGCATATAAATTGGATTTTAATTATGATTAACACCATGAGATATGCTTGATGTAGTACAAGTCTATTCATGATCAAACATGATTATGTTCCTAATGAAATAAAGACAAATAGCCTCATGTATATGCTACATGGGGCTGTCTGTCCTCACTGTTCATTTCACAGCTGTTTATTCGGGTCGAATGACAGTGAATCGATCACCAAGTTTGGCATAATCATTACCTGCCAGACGGCTGACCGGTTTTAACTGATCCATCAAGATATAACCTTTATCCGCAAGATAGACCTTTTCGCTAAAATGATAATGCACAATGCGCACGAGAAGCAGGTCACTTACAGGCACGCCTGCATCATTCGAGATCGGAATATGCTGATACAGTTTGCACTCCATCCGAATCAAGGCTTCCTGAATTCCGGGTACAGCGACCACGGAACTGGGTACAGTTGTCAGACGAGTTCTTTCCAATTCACTTTCATGCGGTTCCAGTAAAGCCGCCGTTTCATTGACGTCTTCAATAATATTTTCGTCACAAATGTGCACAACCAGTTCATTATGTGCGAGGACATTGCGTGCCGTGTCCTTCATTACACCATTTTTACGTCCAACCGAGATGGATAACAGTGGCGGATCCGAGCTCACGACATTGAAAAAGCTAAACGGCGCTGCATTAATGATTCCATCATGATCTGAGAGCGTGGTCACAAAGGCAATCGGGCGGGGCACGATCGAACCGCTCATTAATTTATAATTATCTTTAGGCGTAAGTTCTTCCGGATTTAGTGAATACATATGTAAGTCCCCTCTCCTACTCGCATGCATGAGGCTGATCCTCATCTTCTTAATCCTCTACTTTCTTCATCGTTATTATATATGCATACTGTCCATAAAAACAAAAAAATACTTGTATAGACTTGCCGGCAATCATGAATGTCCCATCTTTACTGCTCATGTTTAGAAATACACACTTGTTAAACAATCACATCTAGGCGAATACCGTCATAGACTGTTTTCAGAATAAGATGACAGGAAGGATGTTCTGGAACATGAACCATGTTTATTCCCCTTATGCAGGTTATTATGATGGTCGTTATACAAGTTACGGAGAAGATCGTTCCATTCAATTCCCTCCACTCTTCCCGGGTGGAGGCAGTCTCCCTGGAGGGCAAACTCCGCCAGGCATTCCCGGAAGCCCAGGCTCCTATCCTCCTTTCGTTCCCGGTGTAGGTACCCCTCCGGGTCCCTATTTCCCTGGCGGCATGCCGGGTCCTGGTCCGGGTCCAGCTCCAGGTGTACCCGCACAGCTAGCTCAGGGAAATCTTCCTTCCTTGCTAAGTGCCTATCCTCGCCCGGTTGGTCAGCCGCCAGCGGAGATGTTATTTTTGTATAACCTTATCAAAAGCAGTCCTGGTCTACTGCCACTCTTCCTCCAGCAGCAACCGCAAAGCTTGACACAAGCCGTTCAATTTGCACAGACAGGTGCAGCCGCGCCACGCGATCAAGAGCAGCGTGTACTCCCTAACTTCTGTTATAACCGCTGGTCGCTCGTTTTTACGTATAATGATGTGTATTTAATGTGGCCTGCCATTAATCTGTTCGGCTTCGTTGTCGGCTATTTCTATCCATATCAAACACCAGGAATTCTGCTCAACACCCAAATATTATTCGCCCTTTGTTAGTGGCAGACAAACTGAAACGGCCCGCATTGGAAGACTATGCTTCCCTGCGGGCCGTTCCTGGTTATACCAAAGCACTATGGAGTTGTAGAAATGGTCTGTTTCGGTTTGCTTCTACCGATCATGACAAAATACAAGAACAATGCCCCCAGATCAGCACATGCAATCACAATTCCCATGGGTACAGCCGTATGTTCTCCTCCAAGACCAACAAGGGGAGCTACGAGTCCACCGAACAGAAAGGTCATAACACCAATCAACGCCGATGCACTTCCAGCAGCTTTCGCCTGATCCGCCATAGCCAGCGCGAACGATGCTGTATTAATCAACCCCACACTGGACACGACCATAAATAGGGGGATTAGAACTGAAATCAGCCCGCCTCCAGCAAGGATCGCAATAAGTAAAGAAGTTCCTCCGACAGCCGCCATAAGTAATCCGGCGATTAGCAGCCGTGTCTCCGATACCTTACCGGCAAGCCGACCTGCAATCTGGCTGGCAAAAATAATGCCTAATCCGTTAATGGCAAAACATATACTGAACATTTGAGGGGATACTCCGTATATTTTCTGAAGAACAAATGGTGATCCCGATATGTAAGCGAACATGCCTGCCATTGCGAAACCTTGTGTTAGAGCATAACCCATAAAACGGCGATTCCTCGCTATGCTGCCAAACGTCAGCAACGTCTGCTTAAGCCCCCCGCTCGATCTTTTTTGTGTCGGAAGCGTCTCCCCCAAACCAAAGATGACCGCGAAAAGCGCGAGCGCACCGATAAGACTTAGCAAAATAAAAACGCCTCGCCATGAAGTATACGTAAGGATTTGTCCACCTATAATTGGTGCTGCAATAGGTGCCACTCCATTAATAAGCATTAACAAAGAAAAGAACCGGGTTAGTTCTGGCCCCTCGTATACGTCCCTCACCACCGCTCGCGCGATGACGATCCCCGCCGCTCCGGCCAATCCTTGAATAAAACGTAACACAACAAACGAGCCCATCGTTGGGCTGACAAGGCATAATATCGACGTAATCGTATATAGCACAAGTCCTGCAATCAGCGGTATGCGGCGACCTCTCACATCGCTTAATGGTCCCGCAAGCAGCTGGCCCAGCGCAAGCCCAATCATACATGCTGTCAGGCTTAGCTGAGCGTACGAAGTGGACGAGCCGAATTCATCCGCCAGCGTTGGCAGGGCTGGCAGATACATATCCAGAGACAGCGGTCCGAAGGCGGATAGCGTCCCAAGAATTAGCGCCATTCTCACTCGCGGCGTAGCAGGGATGTGTAATGACGCAGGTTTACTTTTCATCCAAAACATTTCCTTTGCCTTCAGATTGTGCTCTAGTGCCCATTCTTAGTCCTCTCCGCCTCCAAGCAATCTTAGCAAGTTGTTCGGTAAGGTAAACTGCTGGTTATTAATAATAATGCGGCGTAGCTCCTCTTCATCCCGCTCGTTCTCGGCGTCTTTGATCTCCTGGATCTCACGGTGCAAGCGTTCCATTTGGTGATCCAATGCGTTGGCAGAATCCGCCGCATTCTTCAATTCTCTTGTCAAATGTTCCGGAACATCTTTGTTGTATTTATAAAAGATTTTATGTTCCAGACTCGCCCAGAAATCCATCGCGATCGTACGAATCTGAATTTCCACACAGGCACGTTCCTCACCATTGGACATATATACCGGAACTTCAACAAGCAGATGCAAACTCTGATACCCGTTCGGTTTCGGATTTTGGATGTAATCTTTCACTTCGAGAACACGCAAGTCACTTTGGTTGCAAAGCATATCCTTAATTCGATAAATATCAGAAATGAACGAACATGTAATACGCACACCGGCAATATCTTTAATATTCTCCTTGATGCTTTCAAACGTCAGCTCGTGATTTTTACGGAACATTTTATTCATAATGCTCTCGGGAGACTTCAATCTCGACTTGGTATGCTCAATCGGACTATAGTCATGAAGGGACTGGAACTCTTCTTTGAGCACTTCAATCTTAGTTTCCATCTGATCCAACGCAAATTTATAAATCATCATAAATCGTGTAATTTCGTATTTGAATTTCTTGAACTGGTCAATCGGATGCGGAGCATTCATCATCAGTTTCTTCCTTTCTTTTGACACCTCTATGATTTGATAACCAACATATATACGTTCGTACGAACGCTGGTCTTATGACATGTCTTCTATAACATTATAAAACATCTGACATGAATAAACGAATTTTAGAAATGTACGTGTGCCGCTTTGGTTCAGATTTCGTTTTGAAGAAGGCGGTACAATAGCTGTATACTGGAGAAGTTATGTTTGCTTGAAAGGACGGGAAAATATGAATCACAATCACCTCCAGAAATACGCCATGTTACTGCTCTGCATGTCCGCCGGTATGGTCGATGTCATCGGATATCTAGGGCTTGGACATGTACTCACAGCCAATATGACAGGAAATATTGTACTGCTAGGCATCGCGATTGCCCGTGCTCAGGAATTTGTCGTACTGCGTTCTTTGCTTGCCCTCATCGGGTTTATTGCGGGGAATGCAATCGCGGCACATATGCTTGGAAAGACCAAAACCATAAATGGCTGGTCCCCGCGTGTTACTGCCGTATTCTCCGTTGAAAGCATACTGCTTCTGCTGTTTGCACTCCTTATGATCAGTCCCTTTTCCGAGCCATTATCTTATCTGTTAATTGTACTGCTTGCGGTCGCCATGGGGATGCAAACAACGGCTGCCCGAAGAATTGGTATTGCGGGAATCTCTACAACGGTGCTCACCAATAATCTGGCAGCCGTGATTGAAGATGCTGTAAGCATCCTTCATCGGTTAAAACATGCCAATATCCGCTCCTTGCCCAAAGCACTGTCCACTGACGCCTACCTGCGAGCAGGTGCCGTTGTGATCTATCTCGGCGGGGTCATCGTCGCAGCATTGCTTTTCCATCATATGCCTCTAATAGCGGTCTGGATTCCTGTACTGGTCATCGCCGGTGTTACATTTCAAGCAAGATTCGCGTCTTGGGGGAAAGAGCTGGAGCTACATCGTAATCCTGAGTGAGAGGACATCTTGCGATTATGTGCTGCTGAAACACGTTCACAATATTGAACAATTTATTCAAGAATGCATGGCAAGTGCTTCTTGCCTGATCCATTGAACCAATTGTTTTGCCGCTGGCGACAACTGTTCTCCTGCCCGTGTACAGATGGCAATCGTATTCTGTAACTGTACGTTTTGTACATATACACGGGCAAGTTTGCCTTGATTAACGTCCTCTCTTACAACAAGGGATGAGATGAAATTGGCACCATATCCTGCCTTTACTGCACTAATCGTTTCGTTCAATCCGTTGAACTGAAGTGTTATTCGTGGAGAGGGCAGGTTATTGGTCGTACACAAGGCAGCCAGTCGTTCTCTTGTCGCACTGCCTTTCTCACGCATAATGAATGGCTCAGCCATCATTTCGTGCAATGTAATGTTTTGACCTGCATACGGATGATCCGGATGCACCACAAACCACATTTCATCCTCGAATAACTTATCCCAATGCACACCCGGATGACTGACTCCACTTCCTCCGTATATCGCAATCTCGGCTTCATAACGAAGCAACTGGTCAAAAGCCATCTGTGTATTGCTTGTGCTTACGACAAGCTCGACCTCCTCATGTGTCTGCTTAAACGTGGCAATCCAACGCGGCAGCAAAAAATTGGACGGCAGATAAGTCGCGGTAAGGCGAATCAGTCCTTTTTTCCCCTCCCTCATGTCCTCTACAAATTGTTCCACTTCCTGTTCCAGCATGAACAAACGCTCGGCATATTCCATTAATTGTTTTCCTGCATCTGTGAGTACAAGCTTTCGCCCTTCGGAACAGAACAGCCCTATGCCTAGTTCACGCTCAAACTTTTTTACCTGAGAAGATACCGCTGGTTGACTGATATTCAATTCTTCCGCAGCCCGGGTAACTCCGCCGTACCTCACAATGGCGTGAAACAGTCGTAATCCATGCAAGTTCATACATTTTCGCCTCTTCCTTGCTTACTGGAATATTGATCCAGAATTTTAACCATCATATTATATAACTTATTTATATATTAACATACAAAATATATATTTTATTTATACGTTAACCACCTCTATAGTTGAATTATAAGAAATATTAATTCAGCAACATAGAAAGGAAGATGTGTAATGAGTAAGTATGATTTGAACGATAGCAAGGTTAACCAGCCGGCCCGTTGGAATGAGGTCGATCATTATATCAACAGCCTTCTTATTCCAAACGACAAAGACTTGGAAGCTGCACTTGAAGCCAATGCTGCAGCAGGACTACCGTCACATGATGTCACACCGAATCAAGGAAAGTTCCTTCAGCTATTGCTGAAAATACAGGGGGCCTCGCGCGTACTGGAGATTGGAACTCTAGGTGCATACAGCACCATCTGGATGGCCAGAGCTCTGCCAGACCATGGACGAATCGTTTCGCTGGAGTCAGAACCTAAACATGCGGAAATTGCACAAGCCAATCTGACCCGAGCTGGACTAATGCACAAAGTAGATCTTCGAGTAGGCCCCGCACTAACCTCCCTCCCCGATATAAAGGAAGAGTACCCTGAACCCTTTGATCTGATTTTCATCGATGCTGATAAACCGAGTAATCCGGATTACCTGAGATGGGCTTTACGTCTGACACGACCAGGAAGCTTGATCATCGGAGATAATATTGTCAGGGATGGGGAAGTCATTCACTCCGACAGTGAAGACGCAAGAGTTCAAGGGGTTCGAACCTTTCTCGAATGCATCGGAAATCACCCCCATCTTGAAGCCACGGCACTACAAACCGTAGGCAGTAAAGGATATGATGGATTTGTGATTGCTCGTGTCACAGATACCCCTGCAACAAAATAAACAGTGGTCAATTCTTCCGAAAATCTGCCTTTCCTGTTACACTGGTATCACTGCACAGGCAGACTGGAGGGAGTTACTTGAGAGCTTTACGACAGATTCATGTTGAAATTGGCGGGTGGTCTCGCAATATTCAACTGTTCTTTCTGGCAAGTCTGCTGTATCAGATCGGAAACGGCATGTTCTCGGTTCTTTATAATCTGTACATTCAAGGCTTAGGTTACGATGACACCATGAATGGCCAAATTGTCAGTATCCAATCTCTTGCTACAGCAATTATGTTCATTCCTATTGGATTTGGCGGTGACAAGTTCAGCCGCAAAAAACTGTTGATTATCGGGGCGCTATTCAGCGGTGCTTTTCTAATCGGACGATCCTTCGATTATGCCGCGAGCGGGTTGATTTGGTTTGCTGTATTTTCCGGCCTGTTTGCTGGTGTTTTCCAGGTACTTGCCATTCCTTATCTCGCAGAGAACGTCAAAAAAAGCCAGCGCCTCAAAATGTTCAGTTATTATTCCTCTTTGGTGCTGGCTTCTCAGGTTCTTGGCAGTCTGGGCGGAGGCGTGCTTGCAGACGTGCTTCATTCTGCCGGCATGGCCAAAGTCACCGGATTGCAGACGGTACTATTTATGGGCGGAGCTGCGACACTAGCGGCATTTATTCCGTTGCTTTTTGTAACCGAGAATCAGGAGTCTCGGACAGATCTAAAACCGAAACAGCTTCAGCCTCGCCAACACTCTGTTCGGGGGGCTGAAGCAGAGCTTACTCGTGCTGTGATTACACCATTGCCCATTGATGATGACACACGTATTAAAAAAAGAGATAGCAAGCTGATTGGTCAGTTTATTGTGACACAGTTGCTGATCGGCTTAGGATCAGGGCTCGTTGTGCCTTATCTGAATTTGTATTTTACGAATCGCTTCGCCGTATCGTTAAGCGGCATGAGCATCCTGATTGCACTCGGTCAGATTATGACCATTGTATCCATGCTGATTGGCCCAACGTTAGCTGCCAAAGTTGGCAGTGTACGAGCCGTAGTTATTTTTCAAGTATTATCGCTGCCCTTCCTGTTATTCACAGGTTTTACGAACCTGCTTTTCATTGCATCTGTCAGCTTTTTGTTCAGACAAGCCCTCATGAATGCTGCTAATCCAATTCATTCTGCCATATTAGTGGATCGGATCTCGGATAAACGCCGCGGGATAGCTAACTCTATGATGCAAACTTCGTTTATGATTGGTTGGGCTACGATGGGACCAGTACAGTCATATCTGGTTACTACATATGGAACCTATTGGGGATACGCGATTACGTTCAGCATTACGGGTTGTCTCTACGTCATTTCTTCCCTGATGTACTTCTTTATGTTTAGAGAGCCCAAGCCTTCTGTTGCTGTTCTTGCAGACAGATCCTAATCATATACAACTAAAAAAAGAGTATCCTGTGAATGCTGCAGCATTCACAGGATACTCTCTTTTTTCTGATTATTTCCCCTTGATGACCTACCAGTATTTTGGATTATACATAAGAACGACTATACCCACCGTGACTAACGTTGCTAGAACAACAAAAGTGTAATATCTCGGTTTATTTTCTGGACTTGGAGCTTGTTCATCATAATGATCGGAGTTGCGGCGATAAGACCCCATCCACAGATCGCTCATCATATGGCCAACCACTTTCAGTAGACGTTTTATCCAATCCATTATTAATCCCCCTTTCATAATCAATAATATTCCATATTAAGTATAATTAACCTTCTATAATCAAACAAGTCCTTTCACCTTAGGCCTGGTGCTGTCTGCCGTTCCAACTGTGTCAAAATATGAAATGCTTCCTGATTGGTGCGGCCGCACATTTCTTCCTCAGCCTGCAATCCACTACATACCGCCGGGCGGCCCGCCTGACCGAATATACCGCAACGATTATCGTCCGTCAGTTGGATACATCGCACTCCCGCGGGTTTGCCTTCAGGCATGCCGGGAATCGGTGATGATATGGATATGGCAATACAACATGCGGCACATCCCGTCCTGCATTCCATGATATTTCCTCCTTCATTTGCCTCTTATAACACGCTGTTACTTTGAGCGATTTACCCATGTCCATGTTCGTGCTAACCCTTGAGCGATTCTGCGGTTCATATGCTCACTGGTAAAGTACCCTCCATGACTCAGTGGATTCCAACTTGTAGCTGGTCCACCGACGTGAACCTTAATATCCTCCTTCACAGCCGACGCATAAGCCGGATCGATAGGACGTAGCGGATAGCCCAGAATATCGTTGCTTTCATAAAAATTAACCCACTCCCCTTCCAGTCGTGGAAAGTGATGCGTGGCTTGCGGCGCAGGCACCTGAATGGGCCGGCTGAAATGTTCATAGCGCAAACTCCATAGCGGCAGTGTTGTGCCAAAGGAGTAAAAATTGGTCAGCGTATCTCCACGCTCCAAAGCCGAGTTCACATCCACAATTTCCGGCATTCGATTAGATGACGGATACTGCAGATCATAGAAAAAGTTGCTTGCAATGACAGCTCCGAGACTATGGGCGACGACACAAAGCGGCGCTTCTGGCCCATTACGCTGTGCGAGAACGTGCATGGCCTGATGTAGCGTTCGATGCACGGCATCATAATGATGTCCTTGGTTCTCTACGGGCTGATATGCCACCGCATCGGCGAGATAATGAATGACAAAACGGCGTAATGCCTGGTAGTTTAATCCCGGTGAACGAACCAACTGTTGAAACAAAGCCTCTTCTCGCTCCTCGAACACGTCGGCCCAGAAGACGGGTTCAATATCGAGCATCTGTTTCGCGGCGCCTGGCAGCACCATGACACGTTCCATTTCTCTGCTCAAGCAAGCGATCAGCTTGTCAGCGTAGTCTTCTTTTTGCATACCCAGTCCATGAATGACCATCACCGCTACCCGAGTCATGGCTCTCCTCCTTATCATTTGACTAGGAACGCTCCTTGTACACCCACTGTATGAACTGCTTTTTCTCCGTATGACTGACATTCAACTTAAACGCCAAACGTGCCCACTTCGACTTATTATCAAAATTTGTAATTACTTGATCACATAACTATTTTATCATGATGCCTATGGAAAATCACACCTGTAAATGCCAAAAGAAGCTGTAGGTTTCACAGCTCCTTTTGACTACAAGCAAATATCAATTTATCCTTTCAGATAAATTTTGAGAACGCCGTTCTGACTTGAAGTGACATCTCCTGTCACCGTTTCAACCCGTTCAACCATATCCTGACCATCCGGGATAATGACAGGCGTAATGAGTGGATAACCCGCATTTTCGATGACGGTTCGGTCAAATTCAAGCAGCTTCTCCCCGGCTCTCACGCGATCACCCGTGTCTACGTACATAGAGAAACCTTCACCTTTAAGTGATACCGTATTAATGCCGACATGAATTAACACTTGAAGTCCGCTCGCATGTTCCAATATAACCGCGTGTTTACTCTTAATCACATGTGCCACTTTTGCATCAAACGGGGCAACCACTTGATTCCCCGAAGGTTCGATTGCGATGCCTGCACCCATTTGTTTCTCAGCAAAAGCCGGGTCAGGAACTTGCTCCAGCGGTACCGCTGTACCCGTCAATGGCGCCATGACTTCGATTGTTTTGGCAGATGCATTTCCAGGCTTCGCTGCACTACGATTACGTTCAGCCATCTCTGTTCCTGCTGCTGTCTCAGTGGATGTGATTCCCGAAGCCGACCCTCCCTTCGCCGTAAGTTGATCTTCTTTTCTCAACTTCGCCCGTCCAAACACAACGGTCAACAGGAACGGAACTACCAGAACGATGGCCATACCGATAAAGAACACGCCCCATTTATCCGGGAAAATGGACAGGAATCCAGGCACACCGCCTACACCGATGGATGTGGCCTGAACATTATTCATCGTAAGCAGTACACCACCAATGGCGGAACCGACCATACCGAAGATAAACGGGTAACGGTAACGAATATTCACACCAAAAATGGCTGGTTCGGTCACACCGAGGAAAGCGGATACGGACGAGGTTGCTGCAAGCCCCCTCATTTTCTTCTCACGTAATACCAGCATCATCGCAAGTGCTGCCGAACCCTGCGCAATATTGGACAAAGCCAGCATTGGCCACAGGAAAGTACCACCTTGGCTACCAATCAGCTGTACGTCTACCGCAAGGAACGTATGGTGCATACCGGTAATAACAAGTAACGCATACAGACCACCATAGATCAAACCACCTAACGCAGCATACGAATCATAGATGTAAATCAAACCGGATGTGATGGCGTTTGCAATTGCAAATGTAACCGGTCCGATAATCGTAAATGCCAGAAAACCGGTAACCAGCAATGTCACAGGAGCTACGACCAGCAATTTAATAGAATCATGCACTCTTTTATTCAGGAAAATTTCCATCTTGGCAAGCAGATAAGCCGATACCAATACAGGTAGAACCTGACCCTGATAACCGATCTTCTCAATCTCCCAGCCAAACAGATTCCAAGTCGGAACCGTGCCTTTGTTCACCGCATCAGCGTAACCATATGCACTCAGCAGATCGGGATGTACCAGAATCAGACCCAGCACAATCCCGAGTAGCGGACTGCCGCCGAATCGGGTCACCGCTGACCAACCGATCAAAGCTGGCAGGAATGTAAACGCAGTGCTTGCTATGGTATTAATGATGGAGGCAAGGTCTTTCCATGCCGGGTACACATCCACTAATGATTTTCCATCAAAGAAGATACCGGGGCCTGTCAAAATGTTGTTAATCCCGAGCAACAGACCCGCGGTAATGATTGCTGGCAAGATCGGAATGAAAATGTCCGAGAGCGTTTTGATCGCACGCTGCAACGGATTCTGCTTTTTGCCCGCGGCTGCCTTCACATCATCTTTGGAAGACCGTTCGCCTCCGGTAATCTGAATCATCTCTTCATAAACTTTATCCACCAGACCTGGTCCGATGACGACCTGGAATTGACCTTGAGAGGAGAACTGCCCCTTCACCAGATCATTCTGATCGAGAAGCTCTGTATCCACTTTGTCCTCATCATATAGAGCAAACCGTAGCCGTGTCACACAGTGTGTCGCCGCTTCAATATTGTCTTTGCCGCCGACGGCCCGGACGATCTCTTCGACCTGTTTTTTATCGATTGCCATAGTGTCACTTCCTATTTATAAAATGGAATTTATTCTGTTACTGCTTGATTAGCCACATATAAGAGGCATACGGACTGAGCGTGATTTGCTGCTTCAGCTCAGGTTTAACTTCGGTATTACTGATAAGCAGCTCAGGTGATTTATCTGCAATATGGTTGTTCCAGACCGCTTCAGGAACTTGAAATGCTGTATCCAGTTTGCGGAAATTTGACACCACAACTAATGTCTCGTTCCCATTGGTTCGTGCGTATGCAAATACCTCCGGGTGCGCATCATCCAACCGTTCGTACAAACCGTCAGTCAGCACATCCACCTCTTTGCGCAGAGCGATCAACTTCCGGTAATGATGATAGATGGAATCCGGGTTGGCCATCTGTTCTTCCACATGAATGGACGGATATCTCTCATCCACCTTGAGCCAAGGTGTTCCGGTTGTGAATCCAGCATTAGCCGTACCGTCCCACTGCATCGGTGTTCGGGAATTATCCCGGGAACGCTCCTTCACAATATGGAAAGCCTCTTCGGCCGTTTTGCCCCGCTCTTCCTGCAACAAACGATACATATTCGTGGACTCAATATCGCGAAACTCGCTAATATCATTCCAAACGGGATTGGGCATACCAATCTCTTCGCCCTGATAGACATAAGGCGTACCTTGTAATCCATGCAGAGTCGTCGCCAGCATTTTGGCACTCTCCACACGGTATTCTCCATCATCTGCGAAACGGGATAACGCACGAGGTTGATCATGGTTGTTCAGGAAAAGCGCATTCCAGCCGCCACCAGCTTGCATTCCGGTCTGCCACTCACTGAACAGTTGCTTCAAGGATTCAAAATCGTATGGCATGAGCTCCCATTTCTGTCCATCCGGATAATCCACCTTCAGGTGATGGAAGTTAAAGGTCATCGAGAACTCTCTTGAAGCCGGATTGGAATAACGAATACAGTGCGCAAGCGTGGTTGAGGACATCTCCCCCACCGTCACCATGTTATAGGGTCCAAATACCTCATCGTACATTTCCGTAATATACTCGTGCACGCGCGGTCCATCCGTGTAATACTTGCGTCCATCGCCTGGCGACACGCTGCCATCGTCGTCCGGGAAACGCTGGTCTTTGGAGATGAGGTTAATGACGTCCATCCGGAATCCATCGACTCCCTTTTCCGCCCAGAACTTGATCATGTCGCGTACAGCCTTGCGTACTTCTTCATTCTCCCAGTTCAGGTCTGCCTGCGTTTGATCAAACAACGTTAGAAAATATTGTCCGGTCTGCTCATCATACTGCCACGCTGGCCCACCAAATTTGGATTGCCAGTTGTTCGGTACACCACCGTCCGGCGCGGGGTCTCTCCATATGTAATAATCCCGATAAGGATTATCCTTCGATGAACGAGACTGCTTGAACCATTCATGATCGGTTGAGGAGTGATTCACCACAATGTCAATCATCAGCTTCATGTCACGCGCTTTCAACTCGGCAAGCAATCCATCGAAATCTTCCATCGTTCCATAGTCAGGGTTGATGCGGTAATAGTCTGCTACGTCATACCCATTATCCCGCTGCGGGGATACGTATACGGGCTGCAGCCAAACAATGTCGATCCCCAAGTGCTGCAAATAATCCAGCTTCTCGGTTAACCCCCGGATGTCCCCCGTTCCCGATCCCGTTGTATCATTGAAACTCTTCGGATATACCTGGTATACCGTTGACTTCTTCCACCATGTGGACGGCTCCTTATGTTTTGAACTCATGTTAACGCCTCCAATATGTCGTATTGCTCTTATCTAACCCACCTGTTAGCTTCTTCATCTATATTACATAAGTAAACATGTATATACAAGTTGAAACGGAAATTTGGTTGATGTACCTCTTCTACAACTTCCCCATAAATAGTTACTCTGTAACAACTAATTTTGAACTCACGTTTCGTAAATCCACTGATAGCAGTCTTTATTCACGAGAATGAGAACGCAAAAAAAGACGATACGGATCAACTCCGCTTCGTCTTTTTGTTTGAATATGTGAACATCGTTACAGTGAAATGGACTCACCAGGGGCCAGCACACGACCCTCTAATCCTTTGGAAGCCAGTTGCTCTACAAAATGCTCCGCATCCTGACGAATCGCAGGGAAGGTATCGTAATGAACGGGAATCGTCAATTTGGCGTTAAACCATTCCGCTGCCTGTAGTGCATCTTCAGGCCCCATCGTATAATGTCCACCAATAGGCAGGAATGCAACATCGATTTGATGCCGATCCCCAATCATCTTCATATCGCCGAACAGGCTTGTGTCGCCAGCATGTAGAACCGTTTTACCACCGATATCAATGATAAATCCCGCAGGCAAACCTGCATACATAATGCGCTGTTCCTCTTCCAGCACAATACCGGACGTATGGAATGCCTGAATCATTTTCGCTTTGGCAAATTCCAGATCCACCGTACCGCCCATATTCATGCCAAGGGTATCCAGCCCCTTCCACGACATATATGTAGCCAATTCCACAATCGCCACCACTTTGGCATTATTGGCTTTGGCAATCGGTTCCGCATCCAGAATGTGATCCATGTGAGCATGTGTCAACAGGACAACATCCGTCTTGATGTCCTCTGGTTTAGTTACCGCTAACTCATTGCCACGCAAAAACGGATCAATCATGAGTGATTTATTTTCTGTGCCCAGTTGTACACTGGAGTGTCCGTGATACGTAATATTCAACAATTCATATTCCTCCTGACTTTAATATAAGTTGTCCTCTCCGTTGCTGTGTGAACAAAAAAATTCAACTTATAATGAGAATTTATGTTATTAATTATAATTCAGAACGCTCCACGAGCGCAAAACTGCCATTCTTGTTACGTTCGTCAGCCAGCAATACAGAATGATCACTTCCACACGCCGCTTGCGCATTGCTTACTCGCCGCTTGTACGCTTTTTGCAATACACCCTTGCTTCATACGGCTGGAGCAAGATAGCTCCTTCATCCGTAGAATAACGTCTGCTCACGTTGCCGATCATTAATTTGCAGTCTTCTACATTCCAGCCTTCCGGCCATGCCATCTCTGGTTCATTTGCACTGAAATTCATCAGAATCAACCATTGTTCATCATCACGTGTACGTGTGTACGCATAAATCTCCGGGTCACCCGGCAAAAGCAGTTCATACGAGCCATAGATTAACACATGATTTTGCTTGCGCAATGTGATTAATTTTCGGTAATAATGCAGAATGGAATGTGGGTCCGTCTCCGCATCCGCCACATTGATGTCCTTATAATTGCTGTTCACTTCAATCCAAGGATTACCTGCCGTAAAACCGGCATGCTCGGATTCATCCCATTGCATCGGTGTACGTGCATTATCGCGGCTTTTCAGCCAGATCGCCTCCATCACCTCATGCTTGGATTTCCCTTGCCCGATATAGTGATTGTAATAATTTTTAGTTTCGATGTCCCGGTATCGGTCAATGTCAGGGAACGCTACGTTGGTCATGCCAATCTCTTCTCCCTGATAGATGTACGGCGTGCCTTCCAGCGTTAACATCCAGGTTGCCAGCATCTGTGCAGAACGCACACGGTATTTTCCGTCATCTCCAAAACGGGACACAGGTCGCGGCTGATCATGATTGCCCATATAGTTGGCGTTCCAGCCCCGCCCGTGCAGCACCGTCTGCCAGCGGCTCATGATTTCTTTTAGCTCTGTCAGCTTCCACGGTTTGTAATTCCATTTCCCTATACCAGAGGATTCAGCATCCACAAACATGTGCTCAAACTGAAACACCATATTCAATTCATCCCGATCCGTACCTACATAAGCTAGAGCCTGCTCAGGCCCAAGCCCAGAGGTTTCACCCACCGTCATCGGGCCGTATGGCTTCAGTATCATCTGATTCAACTTGCGGAGGATGGAATGTACCTGCTCCAGATTGGAAAACAGCTCATATGCCTGCACCACAGGCAGGTTGTTCGGGTTATGTGCATTTGGCAAGCCATCGGCTTTGGCAATATGGGCAACTGCGTCAAAGCGGAAGCCATCCACCCCTTTTTCCAGCCACCAATGTACCATTTCGTACATTTCTTCAGCCATCTCCGGATTATTCCAGTTCAGATCGGGTTGATGCTCAGAGTATAGATGCATGTAATATTCGTTCGTTTCCGGATCATGCTTCCATACTGAACCCCCGAAATAAGACTCCCAGTTGTTCGGCACCTGCCCGTTTTTACCGGAACGCCAGATGTAATAGTCGCGTCTTGCATTGGTTTTGGAAGAACGGGATTCCGCAAACCAGGCATGTTCATCCGAAGTATGATTTAGCACAAGATCCATCATGATCTTGAGCCCACGCTTATGCGCTTCGGCAAGTAGCCGGTCAAAGTCCTCCATCGTGCCGTATTTTCGTAAAATCGCGTAGTAATCTCGGATATCATATCCGTTATCATGACCTGGTGAATCATAGATAGGACACAGCCAGATGACATCCACGCCGAGTTTTTGCAAATAATCAAGCTTTTCATAAATCCCCTGCAAATCGCCATATCCGTCTCCGTCACTGTCCTTGAAGCTACTCGGATAGATCTGGTATACCACACTTTCCTTCCACCAAACGATAACACCCACCTCGCTTTCTTCTCTTGTGAAGCAATTCACCCGTTAATATGTTTTATCCGAAAAGAAACCCTTATAAACACCTGAACTCAGGTTTTATACAAAAAGACAACAGACCCGAAACCGCAATCATAGCACGCGATCAGCTTCGAGTCTTTCTTGACCTTGTTTTCCCGCCATATAAGCAGTAAGGTCTATTTTATCGGGATGTAGATCTTCATGTCTAACCGCTCAGGTGTTGATTTCCACACATCGGTCACTTCAAAGTCCGGCCCCTCCCGGCGCTCATACTTGGAAGCTGGCAGCCAGCTTCCGTAGATCATTTTGCGCACATCCTGCTCTGAGCCTTCGGTTGTAAACTCGGCATACAGCCCGCCTGGAATCTCCAGATAGGTATATCCGGGTTCTAAGGAATCACCGCTTCCTGAGCTCTTTTCGCCAACGATAAATGAAAATTCCCCATCCTCCTGAAAATGAGCCGCAACACCATACGCCATATCAGGGCGAATTCGCTCTGGAATGTTCATAAACTTCTGCTCACGCCCAAATTCATGATAGAATCCGGGAATCTCTGTATAATGTTGCTCTGAATTCAGGTTGGTCTTATATTCATATCCAATGATCCGGATCGGCTCCAGCGTCACCATGCGTGGCGGATTCATATGGAACGCGGTGCCAAGCCGTAAACGATATTCATTAAAATCAATACGGTGTTGCATGAATTCCTCTGTTAAAGCCTTCTGCTCCAGCTTGCGAAACCGCGCCGGTGTGATACCAAAGTGCGTATCGAAAGCGCGGGTAAAGGCTTCCTGCGAATGATAACCATAGCTAAGGGCAATCTCAAGTACACCCTGCGCCGTGTTTCTCAAAGTCGAAGCAGCCTCCGTTAGTCTTCGTCTGCGCAAGTATTCCAGAACAGTAAAACCTGTAATTGCCTGAAACAAACGTTGAAAATGAAATGCCGAAAAACTGGCGGCCGCCGATACATCCTTCATGTTGAAAGGCTCCTGCAGATGCTTCTCTAGATGCTCGATGGCAAGCTGAATACGTGCATAGTGATCCATATGTCCCGTCTCCTATTCATTTGCGTGATATGTAGTCTACTTTGTCTTCCGTGCTGGTTTGTTTCTTCCCTAAGTATGACTGAAATGCCCCAGCATTTTTTGATGCTGAATGCGAACTTATGGTATTCATAACAAAAATCTCTTGTTCCTGTCCGCAGCCCTGCAGCGAACTTCCCACTGCCAGGCGCAGACATCAAACAAGAGAGAGTGAACTTCCGTTTGTAAAGCTAATTTAAAAGCTAATTTATCAGTTCTATTTTTTTAAACATGCTTCTTCTCTACACTAACCATTCCAGTGCCCGGACACAGGATGAATACCCCATATATCGGTTGCATACTCACTGATTGTCCGGTCACTGGAGAAAATGCCTGAATGTGCTGTGTTAAGCACAGCCTTGCGAGTCCAATCCGAAACATCACGATACGCTTGATCAATCGCTACATGTGCGTTAGCATACGCTGCAAAATCCCGTAATACAAAATATTCATCCCCATGTGCGAGCAAAGAGTCATAAATATCCCAGAACTCCCCATCCCGATAACAGAATGCCCCCGGATGCACCAATTGCTCCACGACTTCACGAATACGTTCATCCTGATCCACGATTTCGTTCGGACGGTAGTTACCGTTCCGATAATATTCCAGCACTTCGTCGGCACGCAAGCCATAGATGAACATATTCTCTTCACCGACCTGCTCTGCCATCTCCACGTTTGCCCCATCCATCGTGCCAATCGTCAGTGCGCCATTCATCATAAATTTCATATTACCTGTACCCGAGGCTTCTTTCCCCGCTGTCGAGATCTGTTCACTGACATCTGCCGCAGGGATAATTTTCTCGGCAAGCGAGACAGAATAGTTCTCCAAGAAAAAGACCTTCAACCGGTCATTTACCGCTGCATCGCGATTCACGGTATCTGACACCGTATTGATCAGTTTGATGATCTTCTTGGCAAAATAATAACTTGGCGCGGCCTTTGCTCCAAAAATAAACGTACGCGGCACCATATCAAACGACGCATCGCTTTTCAACTTATTATACAGATGCATTACATGCAGAATGTTCAGGAGCTGTCTTTTGTACCCATGCAGCCTTTTCACCTGCACGTCAAACACGGAATCCGGGTCAACGGGTACACCCGTGTGATCCAGGATGTAGGACGCCAGACGGTTTTTGTTATCTCGTTTGATTGCACGAAATTGCTCCTGGAACGCGGATTGATCGGCGTAATCAGCCAGTTGCTCCAGTTTGCCTGGTTCCGTGATCCATTCATTGCCGATCGTCTCTGTAATAAGATTCGACAGCTTCGGGTTGGCATGCATTAACCAGCGACGGTGTGTAATACCATTGGTTTTATTGTTAAAACGTTCAGGGTACAGGGCATAAAACGGCGCCATCTCCCGCTCTTTCAATATCTCCGTATGCAGTGCAGCCACACCATTGACACTATGACTTCCTACGATGGCAAGGTGTGCCATGCGAACTTGATCATTCGCAACAATCGCCATATGCTCAATTCGTTCGTCATCACCCGGATAACGATCTAAGAGCAACCCGCAGAACCGTTTATTAATCTCTTCAATAATCATATAAATACGTGGCAGTAGCTTGCTGACCATGGATACAGGCCATTTTTCCAGCGCTTCGCTTAGTGTCGTGTGATTGGTATAAGATACCGTGCGGGTAGTAATATCCCACGCTTCATCCCAGCCGTAGCCTTTATCATCCATTAGAATTCGCATCAGTTCGGGAATGACCAGCGTAGGATGGGTGTCATTGATATGGAAGGCCACTTTGTCCGGCAAGCGGTCATAAGACAGTCCCAGCTTGCTAAATGTACGCAGCGCGCTCTGCACTCCTGCGGAACACATAAAATACTGCTGTTTCAAACGTAGCAACTTACCTTCGTATTGGGAATCATCCGGGTACAGGAATTCCGAGATCGACTCCACGGAACGGCTGTAATCCAGGTATCCGTAATAGTTCGATGGGGTGTCCAATGACGTCTCCCGTTTCGGCTCCGCACTCCATAACCGTAATGTGTTCACATGGGACTGGCCATAACCGATAACGGGCACATCATACGGTACGGCAACAACCGATTCAGCATCCTTTGTCACGAAACGGTAATGTCCATCCTGCTCATAGGCTTCAACCCGGCCCCAGAACTGAACTTCCACCTTTTTGTCTGGACGGCGAACTTCCCATTCATTGCCCTTATCCAGCCAGTTATCAGGTAATTCTACCTGATTACCATTAATAATTTTTTGCTCGAACAGACCGTATTTATAGCGGATACCACATCCATGTCCCGCATAGCCAAGTGAGGCCAAGGAGTCCAGGAAACAGGCAGCAAGCCTTCCGAGTCCTCCATTGCCTAGCCCTGCATCTGCTTCCTGTTCCTCAATACATTCCAGTGAAAAGCCAAGTTCCGCCAGACTGTCACGAACCAGTTCCAGCTCATTTACGTTTAGCAGATTGTTACCGAGCAGACGTCCAATCAGAAACTCCAGCGAGAAGTAATACACCTGTTTATCCTGACGCTGCTTGAATCCCTGATTCGAGGCTGCCCAGTCCTGACCCACATATTCCCGAATCATACTGCCGAGCACATGGTACACATCTTCCTTGGTAGCTTCTTCAATTGGTTTGCCCAGTTTGCTGACGAGATTCCGTTGAAAGATCGATTTGAACGTTTCTTTGTTGTCAAACAAAAGTAGGTTCCTCCCGGTGAAATCCTGCGGGTGAGGACGGTTCGTGACTAGTTCGAAGGCATGCGGTTACACCTTTTAAAGCTGGACGTTGGAGCCGAGCACCCGTTTCAGTCACGAATCATTCTTTCGATCGCTGTTGTCTCTTCCATTTCCTGATCACCTTTTACAAGGTTGAAATGGAGAGACAAAGGCGAACGCTTCGCTTCTCCAGAATTGATTTCGTTCCCTCCACTGCGTCTGCACCAACATAGCAACTTTGACGGTAGCACTTCATACGTTCAAACAGACACGAACCTGAAAACTTACCCGCAGGATTTTATTTTTTTATATATAGTTATGGATGATATCGGACAGATTTCGGCTTTAAATAATAGTGCTTTTGGCTAAAATATACGGGTTCGACGGGGCACCGATTAACGTCTGCCCGCCGGTCAGCTTCACATCTTTATCCAGAATGACATTCTCCAGCACAGTCCCCTCGCCAATATAACATTTCTGCATAATGATCGAACCCTTAATCTTCGCACCCTTAGCCACATGCACACCCCGGAACAGGATGCTGTCATGCACTTCACCGCCTACGATGCAGCCATTGGCAAGCAAGGAATGTTTGACATCCGCCGATTCCAGATATTTGGCGGGGGCTTCGTATTTGATTTTGGTTTGCACGGGATCTTCTTTGAACAACTGTTCATATTGTCCTGTATTCAGCAGATCCATGCTATTACGGTAATAGCTGTCAATCGAGTTAATTACGGCATGATATCCTTCGTAGGCATAAGCTGCAATCTTCAATCCACTCGGGTTTTTCAGGATGGCGTCACGGAAGAAATGAGTCTCCCCATGTTCAATGCAGCGCTGCACCTGTTTAAGGAAAAGTTCTTTTTCCATGATGAAAATCTCCGTATATATATTCGTATGGTCAGCACATTGGTGAATGTCCACCACATTGCCATCTTCATCATGATCGACTTTGACGCAGGATTCATGCTCAGGCAGCACTTGGTCTACTTTTTTGCAAACCAGCGTGACGTCAGCTCCCTTACGAATATGATACTGGTATACATCCTGAAGATCGGCCTTGGTCACATGGCGGCTGCCTGCGTGCACAACGTATTGCCCGGCGCCTCTGTGGAAGAAATCCAGATTGTTGTGAAAATGTTGCAAATCTCCCTGCGACGTGTCCGTTGGATCGTTCCAATCCGGAGGAAGAATAAACATGCCACCGTGTTTGCGGTCCAAATCCCAAGGCTTACCGTCACCCAGATGATCCATCAGCGAACGGTATTTGCGGCGAACAAAGACACCAATGCTCTCAATACCCGCATTCATCATATTAGACAGGACAAAATCAATCAGACGATAACGCCCGGCATAAGGTACCGCGGCTCCGCAGCGAAAGTACGTCAATTCCTTCAATTCTTCCAGTTCATGGTCAAGGTTAATAACTCCAATTAGTGATTTCATGCCGCGCACCGTCCTTTGCCAACATTTTGGTCAATCAATTTGCTATGCCTTGACGCAATTGTCTTTCCAATTCTTCCTGATCTACCAGTAAGATGTCACTCTCGTCTTCAGGCGCGGGGGCAATCTGGGTTCCATCCGGAATGACTAAGCCTTCGGCGATAATGGCGTTGTGAATGGACACGTTACGGCCAATTTTGACCCGTGGCATAACAACGGAATCGATTACTGCACTGTTCTCTCCCACCTCAGTTCCATAGAACAGGACGGAATGATTCACCTCACCGTGCACGATGCTGCCCTCACTGATGATGCAATTGCGCACCTTGGCTGCAGGCGATATATATTGAGCAGGCTGGTTCGGGTTGCGCGTGAAAATACGCCAGTTCGGATCATTCAGATTCAGGGGTGTCTCCTCGTCCAGAAGATCCATATTGGATTCCCACAGACTGCGGATGGTTCCAACGTCTTTCCAGTATCCTTGGAACGGGTAAGCAACTAAAGATTTATCATTTTCAAGCAACAATGGAATGATGTCTTTACCAAAATCGTAGGAGGTGGATGCCTGCTGTTCGTCCTGAATCAGGAAACGTTTCAGCACATCCCATTTGAAGAGATAAATGCCCATGGAAGCAAGCGTGCTTCGGGGCTGTGAAGGTTTTTCTTCGAACTCATAAATGCTGTAGTCTTCATTCGTATTCAAAATGCCAAAGCGGCTCGCTTCTTCCAGCGGCACGTCAATCACGGAAATGGTGCAATCGGCATCTTTTTCCTTGTGATACTGGAGCATCTTGTCGTAGTCCATCTTATAGATATGATCACCGGATAGAATCAGCACATGTTCGGGATCAAATTGTTCAATAAAGTTCAGGTTACGGTAAATCGCGTCAGCAGTCCCACGGTACCAGTTACTTCCATCTTCCCGTTCATGGGGAGGAAGCACATAAACCCCGCCATTTTTACGATCCAGGTCCCAGTCACTGCCAATACCGATGTAGGAATGCAGTACAAGTGGTTCATATTGGGTCAACACACCCACGGTATCAATACCTGAATTCGAGCAATTGCTCAGTGGAAAATCAATAATGCGGTAGGTTCCCCCAAAATAAACAGCGGGTTTTGCCAGTGATTTCGTCAATCCCTTTAATCGTTTCCCCTGCCCTCCGGCGAGCAGCATCGCTACAACCTCTTTTTTTGCCATCATTACAGCCTCCTCCACGTGCATTCATTCTGATTCATTTCAGAGCCCATAATCGATATTCTGTTGTGAAAACACGGCTGTCTTGATTAGGAGCATGCTGTACAGATGTGTAACGGAATAAAGACATCATTCATATGTAACCGGACGTCTTTCGTTAGATGATCACTGGAATGTTGATGCGGCTCGAATTAATGATCCAGTTTGGTTCGAATTTCTTTTCAAATGCAAATAATGCGACGATGGT
Organism: Paenibacillus intestini; assembly: GCF_030803945.1. NCBI lineage: Bacteria > Bacillati > Bacillota > Bacilli > Caryophanales > Paenibacillaceae > Paenibacillus > Paenibacillus intestini. Next base: position 75,268 of record NZ_JAURUN010000002.1, read on the forward strand.
GTGTTTTAATGCATGTAGATGGTGTTGGTGTTGCAGAGCATGTTGATTGTGTAGAAAATGACTTGGCTTGCATTGTAGACTGTGCTAATGATGGGTAATGAAAAATGAGCTTATTACCCATTAAACAGGAATTCGATCGGGGAATCTTGCGGTAACAGCAAATTTGAAAAAAAATCAGGGCATCGCTGGTTTGAACCTTACGCGCTCCTGTAACGCCGCTGTTATTTTAATCTATTCGATAAATACGAATTAAAATCCTCTTGGTAATAATATGGAAACCAACTGAAAAAACTAAACCTTTTCTCCTATGAAACTAACAAAACAGGTCTTATGAATCAGAAATGGGCAATTATTTTGTAAATTTTTAGAGGAATATAATAGAAATGTGTCGAATATCAAAGGTGGTATGAAAGTAAGATCAAGACATTCAGCAATGAATCGAGAAATTACATACTAATAACTATAAATTATTTGGAGATAACTCTCTATAAAAAGATTGGAGTGGGATATATGACATTTTACAACAGAGTGCAGGAAACTAGAGATATAGTTAAGATTATGGAAGATAAGAAAAGTTGGAACAAGATTATTTTACTTTATAGTCCAAGCGGTGTTGGAAAAAGCGGTCTTGTTCAAAAGTTATTTAATGAAGAATTTAAAGATTATTTATCCTTTAGAGTAAAAGTAAGTCGAAGTTCACCAGATACAATTGAGAATCTATGTTATATAAATAGGCTTTATAAAGAGATATCCGAATTAGCTAAAAATGAAGCCCAATCAATTCCTACCCCAGAAGGCCATGCTCTTAAGAATCTTAAGGGAATAGCCCTATTCTTTTATAATTTTTTGAGAAATAAGGTGGGGATCGAAAATGAGAACAAGCTTTATGAGTCTTCTGAGGATATTGGTATTACCAGAAAAAAAGATTATCTAATTCATGTGTTAAGTACACAAACTTTCTTTATATCCATTGAGAATATACAAAACATAGACACTCAGTCTATTGAAATACTTTCAGATATCTTAAAGAAAGTATCTAATTTAAAATTAATCTTCGAATATACTAGTGAAATTGAAGACTATAAAGATGTTTCGACATCTGTAGTTCGCTTCATGGAACAATTGGATTTAGACAAAAATACTTCATATGAATGTTATGAAATCAAAAAAATGGATTTCATCGAAGCGAAAAAGCTAATTCCTCCTACAGCCTTAATTACTGACTTAGAAAAGGTTAAGGAAATATACGATAACGGATATGGGAATTTACAAAGAATGAAGCTTCTAACATCAGATATACCAAGTGAAAATAGCCCTATACAGTATTCGCTTGAAAAATTAGATTCCAGCGAGAGATACGTCGTTAATACTGTCTATCTCAATGAAGGTAAAATTGATTCTACTCTCCTTGTGCAACTTCTAACAAATGAACAAGATCAATTTTTACTCTTCACCCAACAAAAAGTTGCTGAAATTTTAAAAAAATTAGAGCAGAAATACATAATTTCTACAATATCAAATGAAATTGAAATTTCCCATGATTCAATTATTTTAGAATTGGAAAGACAGAGCCATAATCCTACATTAGCTGCTGCATATCGTCTCTTGACAAACTATTACAACAAATCAAGAAATGAGATGCGTGACAACAATGTAGCAACTGAGAAATTATTCATGCTGTATCTTAAATTCCATGATGAATCTATCATTGGCATTTTGAAAGAAATTAAAGAAATGATAATACAACAAAAATATCCCCAAAGAATATTATCCAAATTAGTCTACTTACGTGATAAATTATTAGACAAAAATAATCCAAATATTAGAATTAGTGATGAAATCTCACTCGCTTTACTTGAAGTTTCATATCAGATGGAATTAGGACAGTTTGCCGAAGAATCACTAAATATAATTTACAATAAAGCTAATCCTCTTCATAGAGCCTACTATGTAGGCCTAAAGGTATTAAATAATAACAATTCTGAGACTCAAGATGAAGTTCAGCAATTAATTCAAGATGAAGTCCAGGGAAGCCAATGTCGCTTAACAATGGAATTAATGCTACTTTCATCTATGATGGAGACTAAAGGCTTACATGAATCAAAAGTTTTTGCTCAAAAAATGCTCTCAGTAAAAAGTTACGAGAAATATATGGAATATGCATTTCTTTTGAGAAACTATGCTGAACTTGTTGAATCCACAGAAAGCTTAAAATTATATAATAAATGTTTAGAAATATTTGATTCCTTTAATCGAAAAGATCTCCAAGCGCAAATATATATATCTATAGCAATGTGCCATTCATATTTAGGAGAACTAGATGCTGCCAAAGAAGATCTCGAAATGGCAGTAGAATTGAGCGAAGGAAAAGTAAAAGAAAATATGATATTAAATAATTATGCAGTAATAGACATGCTCTCGGGAAATTTTACGGAACCAGTTCTAAAGAACTTGAAGGACGCTTTACTCTTAACCTCAAATCCTTATGAAAAAATCATTGTTAAATGTAACCTTCTGGTTTTCTACACAGTAAAAAAGGATTACACAATTGCTCACGAACTATGCAGAGAGATCGAACAATCAGAGTTTGAAAACTACAAATATGAAGAGTTTTTACACATCGTATATTCAAACTTGTCCTTTTATTATCAAGAGATAAATAACCCCAACCAACTAATTTACTCCAAAGAAATAAGTGAATTGCAATCTGTGAGAGCGGAAAATTTGAACCCATATGTTACTCCAAATACACCCTATCGTCTTGATTTTTTAGGGTATTGGAATATTGAAGTTAGCAGAGATTTGCAGCATTAATGATTAGTGACTCAAACATCTCCTCAAACAATAAGTTATTTTGTGCAAAAACATGATAAAAAGCACAGTCTTTACCCAGAAAACAATCTGGAGATAATTCAATAAGATAAAACTCATCATTACTAATGCGGCCATCAACACGCATAAACTCAATTTTATCGAAAGACTTGAACAATGTAATCATTTTTTCTTTCACACTAGTTGGTATCAAATTACTAGTTAGAAAATCAACAGAAGAATCATCAATTTTCTTAGTTTCATATCCCCAAATTTCTCGTTTAAAAAATGTTGTTTCATCAATTTTTAACTGTGCTTCTCCTGAAAGAATAATCTTGTTTTTGTTTCCGAAAATTGAGTATTCGACTTCATATCCTTCAATATATTCTTCAACTATAATTGGAATATTATGAAAAACAAAAAGTTTATTTATTAAATCTTCAGCCTCGTTATATGAATAGACCAAATTATTATTTGAAATGCCAGTCGACCCACCTCCATAATTTGGTTTTATTACAAGAGGAAGATTCAAAGTAGGGAGATATTTAAGAATACTATCATTAAGTTTACGAACTAGAAAACCTTTAGGGACAGAAATCCCAAATTCTTTCGCATATAATTTTGATAAATGTTTATCATTGCATAATGAATGTGTGAAAGAATCTCCTCCCACGTATTTTAAGTTGTTAGCTTCACAAATGGCTGGTAAAAGGCTTTTAGAGTTGGGAGAGTTCTCACCGAATCTCATGGGGAATATAATATCATCCTTATGTTGAGGAATATTCGTTGTAAATAGTTCTAGATCAGTGTAATGAATAACTTTCTTGCATATTTTATTGAGAGCGTCGATTATGCTTTCCGTTGAAGAAGCATTATTTCCTTCAAGGTCTTTTCTAGACAAGTCTGCAAAGTTATATTCTTTTTTTTCATCTGTGATAAGAACTATGTTATGATCAATCACTACAAAACCTCCAAATAATTTATAGTTATTTGGAGGTTTTTCTCTACACTTTTAAGTTATTTCTTGGATTAAACCTCGACAGTACATCCTTCTTTCGTTCCACAGAGACTTCGGTATAGATTTGTGTCGTGCTTACATTGGTATGTCCAAGAATCTCCTGTACCGATCGCAGATCTGCACCATTATTTAGCAAATGAGTAGCAAAACTATGGCGAAGATAATGCGGAGTTGAATTTTTACTTACTTTTGACATATCTCTAAATTTCGAAAAAATGTCCTCTATAGAATATATGGAGAGCCTATGGCCGTATTTATTAAGAAAAAGAGCGTCACTTTGAGGTTCGAAGTTCTCACGAACTTGGAGCCAGCTCTTAATCTTTTGAATAACCTCTTCACTTGAAATATATAAGAGTCGCTCCTTACGCCCTTTCCCAAAGATGAGCACGGTTCTCTCTTCAAGATCAATATGCTCAATATCTATACTAACCAATTCACCAATACGAATCCCGATGACGTATAACAACTCAATAATTGCGGCATTTCGCAGGTTTATCCTCTTTCGAAAAATGGTGTGTAATTGTTTCATATGCTCTTGAGGGGCATTTAACAATTTCTCAATCTCATTGACGGAAAGTGTCTTGGGAATGCGCCTTGCCGTTTTGAATTTCTTCCCGTAACCGTCGATGGGTGATTCCTTAAGATTTCCGTTCTGCACGAGATAATTGAAGAATGCTTTAAAACATATGTATTTCCTCTTAATCGTAGAGTCTTTAAGCGTCTGTTCACTCGTTAATTGTTCAAGGTATTTACGCAAATTATCTCTAGTTACTTCGTGTAATACATGTGAATCAAGCCAGATTACAAGTCTATTCAGATCAGATAAATATGCTCTGATGGATTTATGAGACAGATTGCGTTCTACACTCAAATAGATCTCATACTGTCGCAAATAATGGTTTAGATCAGTTGTGCTGAGTTTCATGATGCCTCCTGAAGTGCATGTCATATGCTGCCAATAGTCCGACCTACATTATTACGCATTAGACTTTATTTGTGAAGATGTCTATAGACACATTGAATACGTATGCATCAAAGAAGCCGGATTTCTCCGGCTCTAACACTGCACTTATCCTATTTTACACTCCAATTCACCCGTATAGCTTACATAAGCTTGCAGATCATATACCACATTGCTTAATACATACTGCCCCTGATTCACAAAAATTTCAATCAAGTTAGGTTCTACAAAAATGTTGAGTTCACAGTTCCCCTGAAGCTCCGGAGTCTGAAACTGAAGATCATATTGATCCAAGCCCCTAAACACCTCTGCCCGATCGGTATGCACTCTTCCGTCTTCCAGCCATATTCGATAACCGCCAATATCCAGAACCTGATGTTCCTGCAACACAACGTTCACTTGAAATGGCTTGGCATAATTAATCTGCTCGACAGGGATAGGGGTCTTAAAATGTGTCTCCACCTCGGGATGCACTCGGAAATATATCTGTTCGTCCTCGACCTCGATGACTCGTGGCAAGGCCATCATGCCAATCCACGGCTTCTCACCCGGATTCTCCACAGGTAGCGGCATTCGCATCCAGGCTATCATAACCCTGCGCCCTGCTGCATCCAGATTCGTCTGAGGCGCATACAAGTCCCCACCATAATCGACCATATTCAATTGATCCGGAATGATGATATCGCAGCTCTCTTCTTTGAAGGAAACCAGACTGCACATCGCGTGACTTGTATACAACGGTTCGCTTTGAATCCCTTCCGGGGACATCAGCAGTACAGTCTGCTGGGCTCCACTCGAATGATCCAACAAACTGAAAATATCCGGGCACTCCCACATATACCCCAGCCCTGACTTGGTATAGCTGTTCACATATGTCCACTGGAGCAGATCCTCACTTGAATAAAACAAATGCTTGCCCTGTCGATCTCTCGTCTTGGTGCCCAAAATCATATAATACCGATCCCGGGACTTCCACACTTTTGGATCACGTGTATGCGTGCGATCCCCCAGAACAGAATCGACGATCGGAGGTATGATCTGCTGCTTAGAGGTCAGGTTATCAAACGTATAGCCATCCTCCGAGATGATCACAGCCTGACTCGACTCGAATTGATCATCCACAATCACATGAATGTTCTCTTCATTGAGCACATCGTATTTGACAGCGGTATAAAATAAAAACATTTGGCCTTGCATTTCGAGTGCCGTTCCAGAGAAACAACCATTTTGGTCATACCCTTTGCTTGGATATAGGGCTATAGGATGGTGCGTCCATGTGACCAAATCCGGGCTGGTCGCATGACCCCAATGCATGGTGCCCCACTGCAGGCCATACGGGAAGTATTGATAGAATAAGTGGTACTCTCCTCGATAATAGATAAACCCGTTCGGGTCATTCATCCAGTTGCCAGGTGCTTTTACATGTAATTGATCCTGTTTCATCACGGCCTCCATCAACGATTTAAATACATTGGAGTCTCCAACATAGTATGTAACGCCAACATTATTAACTTTTTCAACAACAGATGTAAGCGTATCCCACAATTCATATCTATTCAAGTCAAATCAAGTCAAATCAAGTCAAATCAAGTCAAGTCAAAAAAAGCCGCTGATCTCAGCGACTCCATTGTACCATTATTTATTTCTCTATAGTCTAAACATGAGTAGTATAAAAGCTTCTCTTCAATCTGTTCTAGATTATCTTTCGGAAAAGGTTCATAACCTCATCCTTGGACGGTTGATACGGATTACCTGGTGCACAAGCATCTTTCATTGCATTACTTGCAAGCAACTCCACATCCGGGTTTTGTACCCCAAGTTCGGACAGCTTTTCAGGAATCCCCACTTCTTTGGCCAGGTTCCGAATCGCAGTAATGACGTATGCTGCACATTCCTCATCGGTGCGCTCCTTTACATCCATCCCGATCGCCTTGGCGATATGACGGAATTTGTCCGGCACATGTTTGGCATTCATCTCTTCAACATAAGGAAGCAACATCGCGTTACACACACCATGCGGTAGATCATATACCCCGCCTAATTGATGTGCCATGGCATGAACATATCCGAGACCCGCATTGTTAAAAGCAATACCTCCCAGGAAACAGGCGTAAGTCATATACTCCCTTGCTTCCAGATCAGTCCCATCCTTCACTGCTCTTGGCAAATATTCAAAGATCAATTTGACCGCAGCAGCAGCCGTTGCACTTGTAACCGTAAATCCGCCTGGTGTAACCATCGCTTCAACCGCATGGGTTAACGCGTCCATGCCTGTTGCAGCAGTCAGACTCGCAGGTTTATTCAGCATAAGCTCAGGATCATTTACCGACAGATCAACTAGACAGTTCCGGTCTACCATCACCATTTTCACTTTTCGCTCCTCATCTGTAATGACGTAGTTCATCGTCACCTCGCTTGATGTACCAGCTGTTGTATTCACAGCTACCAGGGGGACCGATTTGGTACGGGATTGATGCAGTCCTTCATATTGACGGATGTGTCCACCGTTTGCAGCAACGATTCCAATCGCTTTTGCAGCATCCTGCGGTGAACCTCCGCCTATCGATATAATGGCGTCACAGCCATGGTTCTGGAATACTTGTAACCCTTCATGCACTTGCTCGCATGTTGGATTGGGCTGTACCTCATCATATACGACATAGTCTAACCCTGCTTTCCGCAGCGTAGACAATACACGTTCGGCAATACCTGACGAAACCAGTTCCTGATCCGTAACGACCAGAGCCTTACGTATACCCATCTGTCCAATCATTGGAGCTGCATCCTGCAAACACCCTCTACCCATCAAATTCACGGGTGGGACATAATATGCATGCGTTGCCATCTGAACCAGCCTCCTGTAACCCTGATTTACTACCTTTATTGTAACTGAATCCGTTTCCAGCTATAGTGAAATAAATCACAATCAACTGATAAATGTTACATTGTCCCATGCAGCTAACCGGATTTTATAGTTTCTTTGATCATAAAAAAGACGACTTAGACACCCTCAGGGTCTAAGCCGCCATATCGTTTGATTGCTTTTCCGATTACAATGCCTTGTCGTTAACACCATCAAGCCAAGCTTCAATCTCACCAATGACGGATGATACACAGCCGTCTTCAAATGGTGATTTTAAACCAGCAAGCTCCACCAGACCTGTGAAGGACAGGCTACCACCAGCTTTGCACAATGTCAGATAATCAGCCCATGCTGATTTCATATCTTCATTACTGCGTTTCCAGAACTGGAACGCACAGATTTGTGCCAGCGTGTAGTCAATGTAATAGAATGGTGAAGAAAAAATATGACCTTGTTTATGCCAGAATCCGCCTTGCTCCAGATATGCGTTATCCTTGTAGTTGATATGCGGCAGATAAGTCTTCTCAATGTTACGCCAAGCCTGCTTGCGTTCTGCTGGTGTCGCATCCGGGTTCGCATAGACAAAATGCTGGAATTCATCCACAGATACACCATATGGAATAAACAACAGGGCTGAGGACAAATGATCGAACTTGTACTTGTCTGTATCTTCCTTGAAGAACAATTCCATCCACGGCCAAGTGAAAAACTCCATACTCATCGAATGAATCTCTGCGGATTCAAATGTAGGCCAGTTATATTCCGGCACAGCAAAGTTACGGCTCTCATACACCTGGAAAGCATGTCCAGCTTCATGGGTCAATACATCAATGTCACCCGACGTACCGTTGAAGTTGGAGAAAATGAACGGCACTTTGTAATCGTTCAGGAACGTGCAATATCCGCCGCCCTGTTTGCCTTTTTTGCTTACCAGATCCATCAATTCGTTGTCAGTCATCATCTGGAAGAACACATCGGTCTCTGGTGAAAGTTCTGCGTACATGCGTTTCCCGTTCTCTACGATCCAGTCTGGATCACCTTTGGGTGTTGGGTTGCCCGTTTTGAAACTGAAGCCCTGATCGTAAAAATAAAGCGTATCGACATCAATCCGGCTACGCTGACGCTCTCTGAGCTTGGTCGCAACAGGTACGATGTAGTCGCGGACTTGCGCGCGGAAATTAGCGACCATCTCCGCATTATAATCTGTACGGTTCATACGGTCATAACCAAGCTCCACATAGCTCGGATACCCCAGTTTTTTCGCAATCTGTGTACGTACCTTCACCAGTTCATCGTAAATGCGGTCAAATTCAGCTTCGTGCTCCGCCATAAATGTATACCGGGCTTCCGAAGCACGTTCACGCATCGAGCGATCCGTAGACAGCTCAAACGGATGAAGCTGAGGCAGCGTGCGCTCTTCACCTTCGAATAGAATTTTGGCAGAAGCAATCAGCTGATTGTATTCTGTAGAAAGTTTATTTTCCTTTTGAAGATCCTCAATGATCTCCGGGCTGAATGTTTTCAAAGCTTGCTCAGCGAGCTGAAACAGCTGGGGTCCCCACTTTTTCTCTAGTTCTGCACGGAACTTGGAGTTCACCAGCGCACGGTAAAAATCGGTAATGTATTCTTGGACAACAGGCTGACTATCATCCAGGAATTCATTCTCTGCCTTATAAAACTCATCATTGGTATCAATAGAATGACGGATATAGACCAGCTGTGCTTGCGTTTCAAAATCGTTACGCAAAGCATTGATCTTGTCCATGAATTCACTCTGCTCTTCCACTGTAGATGCCGCTTCGAATCCCTTCAGCAGTTCACCGAAAGAGGTCTTGATGTGTTCCAGATCGGGACGTGTATACGTATATTCACTAAACTTCATTTATGTACACCCTTTCCTGTTTGGCAAATTTCGGGAAAAACCCGAGAAGCTATCCCTTATTATACAAAAGTGAAGCCTAAAAATCCCAACTTTACGAAAAATATTTGTCCATCGGTCAAATGCTTTTACAAAAATATCAAATAAGCCCGCCTCGCATCCGCGAAGCAAGCTTATAGGCTTGTCTTTTTTCAATTGTTCCTATGGATGGTTCCACAATTAATGTTTGTCTTCGTCAACAATCTTATAGAACCAGCCCATTCCAATCATACCCACAACCATAATCGCAGCTAGAATAATAATATAAGTCATGAATGTACCTCCCTTGCCCGTATATTCATCTCTATCTTAGTGTACACGCGGAATGGCCGTTTGAATTAACCGAACATTGACAAAAATACGAAATCTTTAATTTTAATCAACGATAAACATCACTTTTAGTTCACTTTTTTAATCCAGCGCCATAGTAATCTCACCATTTACCCCGTTTTATACATCTTGTTCGCATCTCCCGTCGTTCCGTTGTATACTATACTTCTGGATTGGATAGATATGGACATTACCACACTAGACCTACGCAGAAAGGCAGGCTTCACATGTCAACTCGCATTTCTATACGTCAATTATCGCTTTCTATTATGTTTGCCCTCATGCTTATCATGTTGTCCGCCTGTGCAGATGGAGAAGCCCATGTAACTGTGAATACAGATGGAACGGCCGATCTGGATCTGAATCTAAGTGTGTCGGACTCGGCCCTTGGCAAAATTGGACAAGACAATCTAATGCCCTTGCTAGCTGAAGCGTTGGAACGGAATAATTTTAAGACAGAAGTGAGCAAACAGGCAGACCAGAACGTGTTGAAAGCAACGACTCATTATGAAAAAAGCAACCTGACCGGATTCGATTCCTCGAAGCTACCACCAGGAATTCTTATCGAACACTCCAAGACACCAGGTTTTTTCACATCCCAATTGCATATCCTTGCCGAAGCTGACGTTATGGAATCCATGCCCGATGGGGATATTAAAGATAGGATCAATAGCATTCCGGGTTTTCTCAAAAGGCTTTTGTTAAAAGATGTGAATTTTGACTTCAAACTCTCTCTGCCGATTAAAGCCCAGGATTCCAATGCTGACCTGGTAGAAGATGGTGGTAAAACGCTAATCTGGAACGTTTCTCCTTTGCAAAAGAATAAGCTGGATTTGACAGTACAGATTCCGAATATTCGGAATATCCTGTTTGTGGCCATCGCAGGCCTTGTGTTGGTCCTGGCCTTGCTCATCTGGTTCTTCATACGGCGCAGACGGACAAGACGACGGCGAAATTCGATTGCAGATCTAAAAAATTCATGACCCCTTCCGGGCAATGAGATTTGTGACTTGCCAAACGGTGTTATGGATAGTAGAATACATCCGTACTGTGAGAACGGTTAACGATGATTAAAGCAAAAACTAAAGAGGTGAACAAGTTTCATGAATATCCGGGAATGCGCCCTGCCTGGTATCGGGGTGAAGTACCAGTTCCATACAAAAGGTGGTAATCAGTTAGTTATCATCAAACACGAAGATGGACGCCGTGAGTTATTTTCGGTAAATCCGCAAGATAATGAAGAGCTTACGCTGATTGCAGAATTGGAAGATGATGAATGTGTAACACTCTCAGGATTAATCGGAGGATGGTCCTGATTACGGAGTTTTTAAACAGTGTAGTAACGTCAATCACTTAAACGTACAAAAGAAAGCAGCTTTAAACTTCAAAAACCTGTACTCCATTGGAGTTACAGGTTTTTTGAGTTAATCATTCCAATTCCTTTGGTGGGATTGAATATAAGGTACCCATGTGTTCAGCACTCGGATAATTTCTGCAGAGTGGAAAGGTTTGCTTATGAAGTCTTGCATTCCGCATTGCAAACAAGCTTCCCGATCTCGCTCCCCTGCAAAGGCTGTTATCGCAGCGATCACAGGGATTTCCGGATGCATTTTCCTAATCTCACAAGTCGCTTCAATCCCATCCATCACAGGCATTTGGATATCCATGAAAATCAGATCATAAGGGGTAGTTGCAAGCAAATGTATAGCTTGTTCTCCATTCTCCACAACATCGCACACCCCGCCAAATTTGCGAAGCATTTCCTCCAGAAGATGGCTATTCACAGCCTGATCCTCGGCAATCAAAATCCGAATGCCTCGTGCAAGGCGGTTACGCTCTGGCAATTCTACCGTGACAGCAACCTCACCTTCTTCTGACACCATTTCCTCCTCTGTCCACTTGTCCAGCATAATAGTAAACTGGAATTCCGCTCCCTGCCCAATCTCACTTTGAACTCCAATGGCTCCGCCCATCAGCTCCACTAATTTCTTGCTAATGGCAAGTCCCAGCCCCGTTCCTCCAAATTTCCGATTAATCGCTGGGTCCAACTGGGAGAAGGATTGAAATAATTGATGCTGTTTATCAAATGCAATACCAATGCCTGTATCTTTAACTTTAAACGAAAGCATCAGCTGATCTGGACCATATGCTTGCGAAGAATCCATCTCCGCAACGATCGTGATGCTTCCTTTTTCAGTAAATTTAACAGAATTACCCACCAAATTAATCAGAATTTGACGAATTCTTGTCTCATCTCCGCATACACGTTCCGGAATGTGATCCGATATTTCACTGTACAGCTCAATATTCTTCTCAGAGGCTTTAATGGAGAACAGCTCTATTACACTGCCTAACATGTCCCGAATATCTACTGGCCCCTGTTCCAGATCCATTTTGCCTGCTTCGATTTTACTGAAATCCAGTATTTCATTCAAAATATAGAGTAACGACTCCCCGCTATCAATCATGATCTCGGCAAATCCCTGTTGCTCCTCATTCAGCTCCGTTTCCATCAAAAGATGTGCCATTCCCATAATCCCGTTTAGCGGTGTACGAAGCTCGTGGCTCATAATGGCAAGAAACTCGGATTTTGCACGATCCGCATGCTCTGCTGCTTCCTTGGCACGAATGATTTCTTTTACCGAAGTCATATCACGGAAGACCAGCACAGCACCACGTGTTTTCCCTTGATCCATAATCGGCTTCAGTTGGAACTCTGCAAGAAAACTCGATCCGTCCTGACGCCAAAATACGGATTCTGTACGAGGCAAGGCCCTACCTTCACGCACAGCACGCAAAATAGGTGTGCCGTTCGTCGGATATGGAATGCCCTCGCTCTGCATCTGTATCATCATTTTTTCCAAAGGTTTACCGTTCATCTCACTCGGACAGATATTCATCATCTCCGCCGCTGCAGGATTGGCAAAATTCACGTTTCCATCCAGATCCAGCCCAATCACACCTTCGGACATTCCATTCAAGATCAGTGCTCTTTCATAACTTAAATTTTCAATCTCTTCGACGTAACGTTTGGCTGCTGTAACATCACTCGTAATGCCATAGACACCAACCACTTTATCTTCTAATAAAATAGGAACGTTGATTACACTTGTCTCGATTCGTTGTCCATCCTTATGAATCAGACCAATCTCATAACGCTGCGCTACACCCTTGACCGATTCTTCAAAATGATAACGCGTCTTCTCCAAGTCGACCGGATCAATCAGATGATCAAAAGGTCGGCTTAACAGTTCTTCTTTGCTATGCCCTGTTAATTGCTCCTGCCCAACATTCGCTTTCAGCAAGTTCCCGTCCAGATCCAGAGATGCCACACCAAGCGGATTACAATCAAACAACGACTTGTACTCCTGCAAATTCAATTGTTGCTGTTTGCTTTCTGTAATATCACGTGTGACTGCAACCATCTCTTGCAAATTTCCCGACTCGTCACAAACATAATGAGTCAGCGTATCCGCCCATACAAGGGAACCATCTTTGTGTACTAGACGATAACTAATCCGCTCCGGAGTGAGCCCGATCATCTGACGGCGGATATAAGCCTTTACAGCCGGGATATCGTCCTGATGAATACAGAACATTCCTGAGCGTCCGATCATTTCTTCAGGCTCGTAACCGAGCATTTTTCTGCTGGCATGTGATACATATTTAAACGTGCGCTCGGCATCCGCTTCGTGAATTGCAATCAGATCCATGGATGATTCAGCCAGGATGCGCGAAATACGACTACTTTCTTCCAGTTGTTGACGCTGATTAAGAAGCGTTTCTTCCGCCTCTTTTTGCTTCGTAATGTCTGCAGCTTGTACTAGTAAATATAATGGCTCTCCGCTTACCTCGTCCCGGACAATGCAAGCTCTGATTGTTGCCCACAGCAACGTGCCGTTTTTTCGTTTCAGGCGCACCTCTGTTTCATACATCGGCTGTTCACCGTTGGTCATTTCCCAGAAATTACGGCGAAACTCTTCGTACCTGAGGTTCTCTTCATAAATCATATGTACAACGGAAGTATGCAACAGTTCTTCCTCCGTTGATCCAAGCATCTCGCAAAACGCTGGATTTAACTGCACCCATAGTCCATTAACATGAGAAGCGACAGCAATGCCGATTGGCGCGTGTGTGTATAATTGTTCGAACAGAGACCGGCTCTGTGTGATGGAGTTCGACACTACGTATCCTCCCTTACCGAGAATGTAAATGTTATTCGTATGAACAGATCGACCTGAACATAACTATATCTTATAGAGTAGTACCCCAAATACCACGATAGTTAAACGAAACAAAAGTAAAAAAACATGGCAACAATCGACACGTTAAGATCTTCAGCTTTTCAGCACACCCAGGTCATGAAAGAACGGAGGTTATTGCCCCATGATTATTGTTGCGAATCAACCGATTCAACTGTCGCCATCCGAATGGTCTGCATTTGAATGGTACTGGTTACAGCAGCTACAAAACCGCCCCATTAGGTATGTGTATCAATCCATGGAACATCTCCATTTTGAATGGAGCTTAAGAGAATCCCTTGTTGATGCAGCCGAAGGGTTGAACCGAAGCGGTGTCAGCTTTGCCTCATTCGAAGACTCCAGGTGTAACCCTGCCTTTTGGAATCGAAATGCACGGGGTGGATTCGAGCTAAGGCCAGATGTAACACCTGCAGAAGGCATCCGAGATATATGGAGAAACGGACGCTTATATGCGTTCGAGTGTGCAACCGCTACCGTTATTGTACTCTATGGAGGCGTACTTGGAAGCATCCGTGAGGATGCCTTTAATTCATTATTCCGTAATCTGTTGCTATTTGACTGGCATTACGACAGTGATCTGCGTTTGACAGAAAAGAATGGCAAGGAACTCGCACTACCTGGAGATGTGCTTTATTTCAAAAATCCAGACGTGTCACCCAAAACCCCTGAATGGCAAGGTGAAAACACCATTATGTTGAGGGAAAACTGGTACTACGGACATGGTATTGGCATTGCAAACGGTCAGGAAATTATTCGAACCTTAAATCATTTTCGTTTTCCCGGCAGCATGACCTCGGCCTATTTAATGGATATGGTCATATATCCAGACTTCCTTTATTTATCCCGCTATGCCAAAAATGCCACCGGCAACAACCCGGACATAACCACACCCGTATTACCTGGACAAATGTATGTTCGAGTGGGCGGCAGCCGCTATTTGCGTACTTGAATGTCTGATCATGAGATCAGTTACGCGTCATTAATAGAATAACCCATACATTGCAAAAAGCCCAATCACAAGCAGCCATGGCGCTGACTTAATATTGGGCTCCTTGCAATATGTTATCAGTTCGGTGGATCAAGCTGAACCACAACTTGCTTGCCGCTAACCTGAACTCCTGTCGTTTTAGTGCCGTGTTCTTTCAACGCTTTGCACAGTTCTTCTGCCCAGGCTTTGCCTGACTCTCCCTCTTTGGCTCCATGCACTTGGATGACCAATTTCACGGAGTCACCTTTTTTCAGAATACGCTCTGCTTGTGACTGCTTCACATCCCGGTCATGATCCTCCATTTGCAGATGCAGGCGAATTTCCTTTACTTTGCGTTTATCCGGAGATTTGCCTGCCTTTTTCTTCGCCTGCTGTGCTTCTTCACGGGCAGCGCCCGCACCAATCAGTTTACACGGAGGTGGGCTGGTCATCAGGGACAAACACACCAAGTCTACCTTATGCTGTTTGGCCAGTGCCAGTGCTTCCCGTGTTGACATGACGCCCAGGTCTTCTCCATTCAGACCGGTGAGTTGCACTTCGTTAGCTTTGATCTTTTCATTTTTAATGATCTGAGCCATGCATCTTCCTCCTTGACATGAAAAGCCTGTCCTGATCACTGAAGATCAGAGCAGGCTTAAATATTAGACTATATTTCGTGTGCTGTTATAAACGTTACCTACATTGCATACGTTGCGTTAAGATTAACATCCTGTCATTACGATGACTTTTTCTCGTAATATCGTGGCGTGTCCCCCGAATTACAACGAGTTAAATGCTTCTGTCAGAACAGGTACGATCTGCGATTTGCGAGATACAACACCTTTGAGCAATGCTTTGTGGTCTGTCAGCGTTACATTGTATGCTTTTTCAACCGCTTGAGTAGATGCACCATAAGCCAGTCCAACGGAGTCATTGTTCAAGATATCCGTCACAACAAACAAGAACAGGTCAAGTCCTTTGCTGGAGATAATCGCTTCGATCGCCGCTTCAAGCTCTGGCTGTTTTACCAGTACATCGTTAACGTCAACCGCATTCACTTGGGCGATTTCCACTTTCGCTGTACCCATAGCGAATTCTTTCGCATCCAGAGAGATCAGCTCAGCAATTGTTTTCTGACTCAAGTCTGCGCCAGCTTTCAGCATGTCCAGACCATAGCTATCTGCATCTACACCGGCAATAGCAGCCAGCTCACGTGCTGCAGCTACGTCTTGCTCTGTGCAAGTTGGAGATTTGAACAACAAGGAATCCGAGATAATCGCGGACAACATCAGACCCGCGATCGGCGCGCTGATTTCGATGCCGTTCTCTTTGTACATTTTGTTCAAAATCGTTGCAGTACAGCCTACAGGCTCCGCACGGAAATACAAAGGCTGACTTGTCTCAAAATTGGCAATACGGTGATGGTCAATGACTTCAACAACGGTTACATCTTCAATATCGCTTACACTTTGCTGACGCTCATTGTGATCCACCAGAATGACTTTATTCACTTCGTTAGCCGCTGTTTTGATCATACGCGGTGCTTCAACTTTGAATTGATCCAGTGCGAACTGCGTTTCGCCATTCACTTCGCCCAGGCGCACGGCTTCAACTTCCTGTCCCAATTTGCTTTTCAGGTCTGCATACGCGATTGCTGAGCAGATCGTGTCTGTATCCGGGTTTTTGTGGCCGAAAATTAGTACTTTTTCCATATCATAGCCCTCCGTCAATTCGAGTTTAAGTTAATCTTATCCTTATTTGAATCATACCTTACTGATTATAGCGCTTATACGTCTTAATTCCAATCCCTTTACAGCGAATTAATGAGAGATTACACAAAGGCCAGTTTCGCAAGTGGAGAACGCCGGGAATCAAGAAGAAGCTATTGGCTTATTATCATCAAAAGGTATCCACGTCTGTTCTAATTTGCAGGTGTATTCGCTACATTTGTAATCAGATGTCCGTCCAGCTTGTCACCTTTACACAGGGCTTGCACGAGCTCCCGGCCTGATTCCGGGGTCATTTTACCGTACCAGTCCCCTTGAGGATACACAATCGTTACACATCCATCATCACAGCGGCCATTACATTTGGTACGTGTTGTATGAATGAATCCTCCGGCCTGTTGTTTCGCAATTTCGTCCCGCACCGCCTGAGTGACTTCTTCCCCTTCATTACGCATGCATGTTCCGCCGTTACAGAGTAAAATATGGTGTTGCAGTTGATCCAGATTATAGATAGCCAAACTCGCTTCATTCCTCTCACATCAATAGGATATGTATCTTTTTATGATTGCACAGTATAACATTACAACTCTATAAATTAGCACATCTATCCAGGTTTGTGCAACGATAACGATATTCTACAGCTCAGGATCGAACGTATTCAATCCTTTTTTCACAAAGAATGTCTGCAAACGACCTGCTTCGTTAATCTCCAGCAAATTCAATTGTGCACCATAAGCACATCCACCGTCTATACCGATCTTGTCTCCGCGCGGGTCCATCCAGATTCCAGGCTCATCCTGCAAATATTGCACAGGGGTATGTCCAAACACAACAATCTCCTTAAGTGCTGTAGGTCTGCTGTAAAAAGGTTCGCGAATCCAGAGAAAATCCCGTTCGGACTGGTTTCTCCAGTCGGCTACATCCGGGTTAATGCCCGCGTGTACGAAAATGTATCCCGGAATTTCATACGACAACGAAAGCTCGTCCAGAAAATGCAGATGATGCTCATAATGAGAGCGCATCCATTGTTTATCCTGAGCATACGCCTGCCAGTCCATCTGATCACCATCATACGAAACGGGTAGATAACTCGCCAGCGTCTGTAATCCGCCATTGCGAATCCAGTGTAAATCGTACTCTTCGACATCATGGGTCAGAGCCTTCACCATCATGGCATCATGATTTCCCTTGAGAATAACGATTTGGTTCTCTTGTCTTAGCTTCATAATCTGCTCAATGATCTGTTTGCTATTAGGGCCTCGATCTACATAATCCCCCAGCAAAATCAACTCATCCTGCGACGGGTCGTAATGAACCTGTTCCAACAGTGCATTGAATTCATCATAACAACCGTGAATGTCACTGATGACACATCTGCGCAAGTGAATCTCCTCTCTTTCCGGTTGAGCCCAAAATGCAAACCGGAACCTTGTCTGCCTGTTGCATCAACAACTGCAGCCAAGTCAGCAAGGTTCCCGTCTTATCCAAACTTATATTCCCGATCCTATAGGTATAATCCTGCTTTAGTTCTGATTCAGACCGAAAGCTTCTGCAATCAGACGGAAAGAACGCAGACGTGCTTTGAACGAATGGATGGCAGACGCAATAATCACTTCATCGGCTTCGTGACGTTCAGCCATCGCAATAATTTTGTCCTTCACCTGATCCGGCGTGCCAATGATGGAGAATGAGCGGCGCTGACGAATCTGTTCGAGCTCCACCGCTGTATATGGGTAGTTATTCACTGTTTCAAGAGAAGGGAAGGACTTCTGTTCCAGTCCGCGTCCAAGTCGCAGGAAAAATAATTCATTGCTGCGAGCCAGTTCAGCGGCTTCTTCTTCTGTATCCGCACAGAAAGCGGAGACCGCAATCATGGAGTGAGGTTTGTCGCCTAGAATGGACGGTTTGAAGTGGCGACGATAATGTTTCATCGCTTCCTCTCCGCCTGGTGTTCCAAAGAACTGGGCAAATGCATAGGCAGTCCCTTGCGCCGCGGCAATCCTTGCTCCTTCCGAGCTGGACCCCAAGAGCCATACTTCGGGTACCGTTGGAACGGAAGGTCCGGCTACAAGGGAAGCAAAACGATGATCTTCAGGCAACTGCTCGTGGAAGTAACCACCAAGATCCGAAATCTGTTGCGGGAAAAACTGTACATTCGATGATTTGCCCTCATTCAATGCCCTACTAGCAATAGGCATACCTCCTGGTGCACGCCCAATGCCAAGGTCGATACGTCCAGGGTGCAAAGCTTCAAGCAAACGGAAGTTTTCCGCCACTTTATACGCGCTGTAATGCGGCAGCATAACGCCTCCTGATCCTACTCGAATACGCTCCGTATGGGCAGCCACATGGCCAATCATGATTTCCGGGCTTGAAAAGGACAACGCACCTCCGCCGTGATGCTCGGACATCCAAAATCGGGAATAACCTAGTTGTTCAGCATGTTGCGCTAACGTTACAGCTTCCTGCAAGGCATCATGTACATAGCGACCCTCACTAATGTGTCCATGCTCCAGTACACTCAATTTCATATATATTCATTCCTCTCGTCAGTGAAGTGATAGAATAAAGGTGCTTTCCTTCTTGCTTACTTGTCCATTGTAACATTAAAAATTACAGTTTCAAACTTTACATTACTTTACTCTTCATTTTCCCCCTGACATGTCGAAAAGAAAATAAAAAAACACAGCCAGTTTTTAGCTGGCTGCGTTATAGGACATTATCTCGGCCTACTTTATTTATCTACCTTACTTGTCTGGCCTGTTTATTCACCTTACTAATATGACACTGCACTATTCAACTCATTTAAATTAAGGTGCTCGTTTAGGCAATAACTTCACGTACTCATCAGACAGCTTCATCAAGCTGAGCACATGTTCGTAATCGGAACGGTACGGTTCCAGATTCGTGACTGGCTCATAGGTTTTGAGCGAGTATGCCGTTCCATCGTCAAAACCTGCACCAGGAATAAACATGATGTCATTATTCACAAATGAACCTGTCGGCAAGTAATAACGAATACCGAATGCATTGTGATCCATATTGAGCAAGTCATGCCCAAACGCTGTGAACTTCTCCTGCTTCAGCGATACGCCCATCAGATTCATGACGGTAGGCAGAATATCCAGTTGACCACCCGGCTGCTCAATCACTTGCCCTTTCGTTTGTTTCGGCGTATGAATCATCAGCGGAATATTGAATCGGCTTACTTTTCCATCGTATGGGATATTCAAGTTTTCCTGAATCTGCTGTGTAATCTCTGGTTCCTCCGGTAGTCCAAAGTGATCCCCGTAGAGCACAAGCGTTGTATTATCCCATAAACCGTTGGCCTTCAATTCGTCAATCAGTTGACCTACTGCGTAGTCTGTATAATTGATCGCTTGCAGGTAATCATGTAACAGTTTGTTTGTAATCGTCGCCGGAATTTCAATACGTGCGCGATCGGCTGGAACAGTAAACGGCGAATGGCTTGACGCCGTGATGAACTGAGCATAGAACGGCTGTTTGGCAGCCTGATGCGCAGTCATTTTTTCCACACCCACCCGATACAATTCTTCGTCCGATGGCCCAAAATCGTTGAATTTATCATTCGTAAAGCTCGGTTTATCGAAGTATCTTGTGAAACCCAGGGCGGGGTACATCTTGTTGCGGTTCCAAAAAGTTACGTCATTGACGTGGTATGTCTCGGACTCATATCCTTCTTTCGCCAGCAGTTTGGGCAGGCTTGGAAGGTCACGGTCACTATACCCGGCTGACATCGGTACAACTCCTGTAGGATAAATGGACGTATTCGACATAAACTCCGCATCCGATGTATTTCCTTGACCGATCTGTTGGAAGAAATGAGAGAAATAATAGCTTTCTTTCGCAAGATTATTTAAGACTGGCGTTAATTCTTGACCATTTAGCGAAGCGTTAATCGGAAAATTTTGAAAGGATTCCAATTGAAGCACAATCAAGTTACTGCCTTTTGCTTGACCAAAATATTTGGCCTTCACTAATGCACCGTTATCCGTTTTGTTCTGGTAGGGATATTTGCTCACCAATGCATTAATCTTGGCAATCGTTTCGTTAATATTGCCATTGGCAATGGCTTCATTTTCCTTGCTCGTCAGAATTGCCGAGGACACCTGATAGTTCAGAAAACCGAGATTTTCAGCCCGTACCAGCTCGTTATCAATCGTTTCCCCCTTGACGATAAAGCTGCCAGACAAAACGATGCAGAACGCCGCTGTAAGTGCAACACCCAGTTTGCCCCAGTAACGGCTACGATTTTTGCCAAATGTCAGGCTACTCTCCTGGTAACTGCTACGATAAGCCCCTCTGCTACGTCTGCGTCTGATCAACCAGAACGGTATAGCCAGAATAATATCGGCAAAAAACATAAAGTGTTGCGGCCGAACCAGCGGCCCGATACTTCCTCTGACCTGAGCAACCTGCCCCAGTTCACTTAACGCGGTGTACGTAGGAACCGAACTGAAGTGTGCATTATATAGCGTGGCTGCAAACAAAATCAGGGAGAACAAAACATTAAACGCCCCGTATACCGTGCGCTTCCAGCTCAGCGGTACAATTAAATCCAGCACGCATACAATGGTAAGCGCAGCGAGAGCATCGGTGAACAGCCCCACGCCCGACAACCCATTGAAGAAGAAATAACGCAGAAGCGATAACTTCAGCAGCATTAAAATAAACAAGACGGCAAATAAGGTCCGTGATGTTGACTGCTTGCTTTTATTCGTCGATGTAAACATGGTCGTTTTCAACCCTTATCTGAAATTTTACGTTCATTTTACAAAACGCATATTTCAGTATAACAGTTTTCGTGTCACTGTTCCATTGAGGTTATGCTATATAAGTAGAACTAAAATGATTTACACGGGCACTCCAAAGACAGAATAACCTTTCAATCGCTATTATCCCCAGATTTTTCTGATCCCTCTTTTCAAGGGGAAAATCTTGTGATAAATGCGACCGCTTCGCTTTTACAGTTTTTTTCTGTCTTCTCCGTTCTTGTGTAAATGAATCGTTCAACTTATAAAGACGTCCACACTGGTTCAGATGTGTTTTATTGAAGGACGGGGATGGACTCAGGCAATCGTGGATATATCCTCGTTCTTCATGCTTTGATGGTTGCGTGATGCTCGAATGACTGCCTGCGCTGCTGCAATTCGAGCCCATGGAATCTGCTCGGGTCTGCAACATACAGCCACTAACTTGATATCATGGATAAACGAAATGGACGCCGCATCTAGTATATGTTCACCGGTTATGGATGTTTTCAGATGTGGTTTGCGAATTCGCCCTTGCGTAGCTGTCATCTCCACTAAACGGCCTACCCCTTCTATATCAAAGGTATGAGAAGAACTACATTCCCTCTGGAAAGTCTCTTCGTCCACTAGCTCTCGCTCCGTTGTTTCCTCACGAGTGTTGCCGTATATAGATTGTGTCAGAGTATCTGCATCAAACGAGATAAAGTCTGCATAACGCGCGATTTGTGCTACTGTCCTTGCAGATTTTTGTGAATTAACTGCAGCCCCTACCTTATAAATACAGTGGCGTCGCTCTTCACCAAGCACCTGATCCGCTACATGATCCACCAAAGCTCTCATTTTTTGAATTTCTTGTACATGCTCCACATGCGGAATTATGATTTCGGGACGAACCCATAACCCTTTACGGATACTCTTGACCGCTGCCTTGAAAATAGCCTCCAGTTGCATTTCATGAATCTGGGATAAAATCAGTGCCGAAGCATTACTATCTTGCTCCAGCACATTTACATCCTGGAACAACTCTTGCAGCGGAAAATCAAATAATTGAATGTTCACCGGTCGTCCGTCCATCACTTCAAAAAGACATTCCATATCT
The DNA here is from genome assembly GCF_030803945.1 of Paenibacillus intestini. NCBI lineage: Bacteria > Bacillati > Bacillota > Bacilli > Caryophanales > Paenibacillaceae > Paenibacillus > Paenibacillus intestini. The sequence continues at coordinate 97,996 of NZ_JAURUN010000002.1, forward strand.
GACTGCTGCATCGGCAGCAATCGTTCCAACCCACGCCTGCGCTCTGCTTCCGTATCCGCCAAGAGCATCTTCTGCATATAAGGCTTTCTGGACGGAGACAACAGCATGGTCTCGGTTACACATAACCCGATTCCCTCTGCATCCCATGCTCGCGCATGTCCAGCCTCTGATATATGTTCCACCTTGGCGAGAATGGATAAATCTTTTATGTCATCAGCCCATTCCAGCAAAACTTTCAGTTCGGGCAGCTCCTGTTGCATACACGCTGTTACATCTTCTGATCTCATTCGGAGGAGAGCTTCCTCTTTTGAAACCAGCCCCTCATGCACGAAATGAACTGCGTTTCTGATTGTAGCCAATGAACTTAATTTCGCAGGTTGCACATGTTGTATGCATACCGAGCCCGACTTCACCACGTAGGAGAGTTCTAGTACTATTCCTGTGCGTCTCTCTAGCTCCGTACAGATTATCTCTAGATCTGTATAGCGCTTTGAATTATTTCTTTTTAAGTAAGAGAGCGCATGCACCATTCCAGACTCGCTTCTTGACGGCAGATAGTCTCCTATCATGCCTTGTTCCCCCGTTGCCGGATTACGGGTGTAGACTTTCCCTGAACCTATATAATCGACATCTTTACCCTCTACCATGGCCTGTATAAGTACAGCTGACCTGCTTGTTGCTCCGTTTGCTGTTCCTTTTATTGCTTCTTCCTTTGTTTGATCCTCAAGGAGACCAGCTCTATGATTCATCTTGTTAGCAGAAGAGAACACCGCTCGAACGGCTGCTTGAAGTTGAAAAAATACATCCTGTGGAAAAGGGCTTCCGCTGATCGCCTGAATCAAACCTTTCCTCTCTTCAATCAATGATTCAAGCTCCGCTTCTCCTGAAAAATAAGGCTCTGAATCTGAAGGCTGCGCTAGTGTCATCTTATAAGGAATACCATAAATCATCTGCCCGTACCGCTGAAGTACGGCTAGATAACATTGAAGCGCATAAAAACGATTGCCTGTCTGGTGAGCGAGATGTTCGGCGGTTTCATCATTCAGACCTACGTAAGATATAGCGTATTCTTCTGATACCGAAGAAGAACCAGCCTCATCTGATCGCACATCAAACAGAAGCGGATGGTTCGGTCCTCCAAAAGATGTACCCGTTTGTTGCTCCAGATGTCGGATGGCTCTAACCAGCTCTTCCATGATTTCATCGGAAAGTTGACCAAGACGGGTACAATATGCGCGACAGCCATCCGTCGTAACGACCATTCCCGCTGGAACAGACCATCCTGCTTGCATCAGTTCTGCGAGGGCTACCCCCACACCATGCGTCAGTCCTTCCACGTCTGCACCTCTTTCTCCCAACAGCATTACCCGTTTAGTCATTGCAACTCTCCCATCTGCCGTCCATGGCTGTGATTAATTAGCAGCGTCGTTAGGCCTTAAAACAGCGCTGCCTTCACTCTAATGTTATGTTGCAGGAGCGTCTTCAAAGACTACAGGTTCAACATTTTGTGAACGTTATTCTGTTTTTTTGTTAAATTTGATTCCGTACAAAGCAAAAACTCCCTCAGCATGAGCTGAAGGAGCGCTTATTTAGTACTCGTTTACTTCAAATGTCAGAATTCGATCAAACAGAATATAGTCTTTTCGGCTTATAAATGGGCCTTTATTATTATTATGCTTATCAATGGCATATGAAGCTCGACCGCTTCCAGACTGCTTCGTTTCATACCAATTGATGTAATCATTTACTTCTTTCATACTTAGATCAAATTCTTTTTCCAAACCTGTAGTCATCGTAACCACAAGAATTGCACGGTTACTTGAAGGTTGCTCTGGTTCCGGCTGCTCCGTTGATGGTGGCTCTTCGGGAGTAGGTTCAACTTCGCCAGTGCTTTCAATAGATGCTGAAGCTTCGTTTGAACTTACACTTTCTCCAACAGGATTAACAGCTGTTACCACATAATAATATGTGGTACCTGGAGTAATATCTGCATCAGTATAGCTGGCTTGATTAACACCTGTAGCAACAGTTGTATAAGGTCCATTCATTGTCACTGACCTTTTAATTGTGTAACTTGTTGCCTTTTCTACCTCATTCCAAGTTAATCCAATTGATGATCCGTCTGGAGTTGCAAGGAGATTTAAAGGTTGGCTTGGAGGAGTAATGTTATACATTTGGAATTCTGAAACATTTACGGTTCGTGAATTAGAGTAGTTGAACAAGTTAACTTTTGCTATCCCTGTATAAGTTTTGGGAAGATAAATCAATCTTCCATCAGCCTGATTCGCTTTTACTGTAAACCAGTAAGTTGGTAAAATTGCCTTTCCACTGGAATCAAACAATCCAACGTAAATGTCAAAATCTGCTTTTACACGGATTGCATTTGCTTTAACTGTTCCATTAAAAATAGCAACTGCGTGGTCTAAAGCGGTTGAAGGTGTGTTCCACTTTTCTATAATTGCGCTCGTAGATTCATTATTATCCGTCAAAGCATTCGTAGATTTTGGCCCTTTTTCTTCGGTATCACTAAGCGTCATTACCATTCGATCCATTAATCCACCACTGTAATCTACCGCAGCATATGCATTCGAATGAAGTGCAATTCCAATTACAAAAATAAAAGCTCCTAGCATGCAACTTATCTTTTTTAACAATTTTGTCTTCACATGAATCCTCCTAAAGTTATGTATAGGATTCACTTTAAATCAAGCCATTTTCTCTGTCTAAACATAAACTTGCACATCTATAAATTTAAGCAAAATTTTTGTATTTTATTTTTTTATTGGAAGTTTGCTAGTTTAATGTTACCTCACACTAAATAAAGTAAAGAGAATAAACTCTCTTTACTTTATCACCTTTCAGCTATTAAATAACATCTTTCTAAGTAAAATTCACTTTTATTTTTTCATTTTATATACCCTTTATATTCATTGATTCGAGATTGTTTCTCTCTAGTATACTACCCTATAAACCGCAAGATATCGTCGATTTTCTTCCCATGAGAGATCACACCGTAGTTCATCCACGTCAAAAAGTCTACCTCATAAACATTACCACTCTTCACGGCAGGAAGTTGCCTCCATTCCGTTCTATCCAGCAGTTGCCGTTCCTCTCCGAAACTTAAAGAGTCACGAGTATCAAAGGTAATCAGTAGATGATCAGCCCGAAGCTGACTTAATTGCTCTAATCCAATGTCGACTCTCCGCTCATGTTGTGTCCACTGTGTCACATATTCATGAGGGTTGAGACCGAGATCCCGATAGATGACTGGGCCTACATAACCAGATTTATCACCGTAAAGTGTAATTCCCGAAGCCGAAACACGGAGAAAAGCAACCGATTCTTTGCGCATACGTCCTTGCAGATGTCTTTTGGCCTCCATGGCTTTATCTTCATATGACTCAATAACGTCCTGGACTCTATTGTTTCTGCCAAGCACGTCTGCCGCCGATTTCAAGATGGCACGCCAATCTTCACCGTCATGATTTACATAATAAACGGGTGCCACCTGCTCGAATCGATCCAAATTCCACTTTTTATATCCCATGTCCAGCATGATAAACTCGGGTATATGCTCCGCCTGAAACTCGACATCCCGCTGGCTGACGTCAAATTCGGGCACATCATCCAGCTGTAAATAATGTTGTTTGCCCCAAGCTCGATGCGAACTCTGCAATATTGGCTTTACTCCGAGCGCCAACAGAAAATCCTCCAGATAAGGAGCAAACACGCTCACCTCCTGACGGTGATGGCGGCGATACACACCAGGCGAAACTCCTGCATATTGTTTAAACCGCCGACTGAAATAATACTCATTGTTATATCCCACATGACTCGCAATATCATGCAAACGATCATCCGTTATTTGTAATAGTTGTTTCGACCGTTCGAGTCGAACCCGGTTCACATAATCAAGGGGAAGCTGACCTGTTAATCTCTTGAAATGCCGTGTATAACTTGTTCTGGAAAGACCAGCTCGCGAAGCTAACTCATCCACTGTGAGCATTTGGCTGTAATGCGATTCAATGTACTGAACGGATTGCTGGAGACGGGTCCGATCATGATTCAGTTGAAACTCTGGATCATTTTGACGAATGACATTTCGGAACCACTGTTGGAACTGAATTTGCACATCCCATACGTCATGCACATCTGAAACATACTCCTGACGATATAACTGCTCTATACACTCCAGACATGCACTCCAAGGGGTATATGTATACTCAATGACGGATATTGTGTTGTCAGGAATCGAACATAATTCATGGTTAACAGTCTGCTTCTCCAGATTGTTTTGGATCGGCATTATTTTGTCGGAACAGCTGTCTTCGGACATGGAATTCATATCCATTTTATAAAACGTCAACGCCTCTTCTTCTCCAACATCAGCTGTTACAGAGAAAGAAACATCTGCACGCACCAAACATATGGAACCCGGTTCCAGCTTTGTTTGGCCCTCAGAATACGTTAGTACGCCCCTTCCTTGCACCACAATAATAAAAGAATGAGCTTCCGTTTGCTGAACTGAATATGTTGAGCTTGTTTCCAATGTATAATTTACGTATTGTATGCGTTGTAAGGAGCAGAGCCATGGCTTGGTCATGATGTGCTGTATTGAAGCGTACATTGTGCATCCATCTTCCTTATATGAGAATTGTTATCAATTAGATTTAGTGTAAACGAAAAAAGAAAGCTCTTCAAGCCACGCTGAAGAACTTTCTCTATTCAATTCACAAGTTATGGCTTCATCTTTTCCAACAAATCATCAATCTTCATGGAATTTGCAATGACTGCTCCGGACTGCCACTGAGACCTTTCCATCATGTAGACATGTTTATTTTTAACTGCCGGAAGCGACTGCCACAGTTTTCCGTCCAACATGTGGATGGCCTCCTGATTTTCTGCGGAATCCCAGGTTCCGTTCGAGGGAAACACGATAATGTGATCGGCATCCAGACTCGGAATCGCCTCTTCGGACAGAATCTCTTGGTACTCTTTCATATCTCGTGCAAGTGGATGTGGAGTGAGTCCAAGATCAGAGTAAACAAATCCGGTATACCGATTTTTGACCCCAAATAACGCCAATCCTTTGTCTGCTACGTTTAACCTCACAACCGCAACCGTCTCATTTCCAATGGTTTGTTGTAATTTTGCTTTTGCATCTGCAATTTTTTGTTTGAATTGCTTTTCAAATGCTACCCCTTTTTCTGGCTGCCCTACAATATCGGCAATTGTCGTCAATACCTGATTGGAGTCCTGAAGAACACTCTCCGGCAGACGGTAGGTTGGGGCTACTTTGCTATATTGTTCGTATTGTGTTGCATCTACTCCACCGTCCACAATAATCAGATCCGGGTTGTATTGCAAAAGTGCCTCGATGCTGCCTGTTGTGTCAAACTTTGGCGCATCTAACTTCAAATAATCCTGTACTCCCCAAGTGGGATGATACCACTGTACAACCGGTGTAATATCCAGCGCCTTGAGATAGTCCTCGACATAGATACCCGCAATCCGCTGCGGATGAACAGGGATCGTTACTTCTCCAAATTCATCCTTTACAACACGTGTCTCGGCTTGTGAAGCTTCCGTTTCCATACTGGTACTCTTTTTGGTATCTCCCTGTTGTGCTGACGTTTCCGTCTTTGCGCTACAACCGGATATCATCATTGCAGTGAGCAATAAAAACATCAACCACCTTTGAATTCCTTTGCTCAGTCTTGCCATCATGCATTTCCCCCTATGTGTAATCTGTAGATGTCATCATGAGAACAGAATACTTTAATCTATAATGATAATCATTCTCATATAACTCTGTAGGTGAATTGTACATGATGTAGCTGTGTCGTCACAATACACATTTGAAGACTCTTTTTTATACAAACGAAGCATTCTTGATAAAAAATAACCCCTGCAAACGAATGCAGGGGCAGTTTATCTACACGTGTTTTAATTAAGACTCTCTTCCTGATGTCTTCTAATCATCTCAAGAAGCTCTTCCTCACTATTTAAGCGTACTGAACCGGTATATTCCCAATCGAAATAAGGCGCGAGATTTACGGCAATATCCTCCCACGTGTCTCCTTCGTGCTGTAGAAGTATTTGATTTATTTTATTAGTAATCAATTCAAAATCTAGCCGACTAACGATAAAACACTTCGCACCCGTTATAATATCTGAGCTCTCTTTAAGTTCTCTTTCCAGCGCTTTTGGGGTTATTATTCCAAAGTCAAAATTATACGCACCTGTGTCATCTTCAGTTCCAATACAAGCGGTACCTGACAAATAAAAGTCATCTCCAATATCTTCTGTTTCTGTGAACTCTAATTTGCCATGGATGTTAGGATTTCCTGTAATGACAATATCTTTTAGTACGGGTTGGATCATATTAGTGCACCTCATATTTCCCTAATCTCCCTACGCCTTAACGTAACCCTCATACAACCGTTCCACAAACCCATTTTGCTCGCCACCTTGTAACAAGTAACAACCGATCAATCCAAAATCATCGCTGACATATCCCGCTAACTCCGGTTCACCTGTTAAGGCCAGTGTTCGTTTAAACGCAGTCTCCCTGATCTGTCGCAACACTTCATCTTCGGCAACGGTCGAGTCGCCGGCATAGTGTTCATAGGCCTGCATCCACTCATCTGCAAAAGGGTCTTCATCACGTTGGTCCAGATATGCATCAACATCCAGTCCTTCAAAATTGCGTTCGTTCAGCAAGCGTCCATCCTTCAAATCTTGCAATAATTTGCTTACATCGCTTCTGCTCATTCCGTCACTCCCTTATACTCTTTCTTCAAATACATCTCAGGTATAACAAACCGCTTTATGTGTTTACTAGAATCTGCTATAAAATGATCTAATCCCCGTTCCTCGTATTCTTTAAGTACACATTCGAAGATACGAGCAATAATGCCACAATCCGCCAGCGCATCATGTCTGTGAATGCCTTCTGTGTTCAGATCGTAATATGCGATAAGAAAATCGGTTGAAATAACGTCCGGTACCTCTGGATGAATATATGTAAACATCGCTTTGGTATCCAGCACATGGTTAGTAAACATGGTTAACCCGAATTCTTGACAATGACGCTCCAGCATGGGCAGATCATATTCGTATCCCGCATGAGTCACGAGCACTTGATTTCCGATAAAGCTGCAGAATCGCTCGTAAACCTCTTTAAAAAGTGGAGCCTGTGACATCGCTTGATTCGTAATACCAGTGAGTTTCTCCACCGCTGCCGGAATTGGTTTGGATGAACGAACCAGAGAAGAGAAACTAGTTGCACTGGCTCCCTCGCTCCTTTTATAACGTACTGCACCAAACTGAGTGACACTCTCCACAGCTACATCAATACCTGTTCCTTCCAGATCAAATATGCAGTATGTTCTATCCTGTAGCGGTGTCACATTTAGCTCGTCCACCGTATATGTACCCGGCAAAAACGTGATTTTCACATCTTTCACTCCCACATTCGTGTAATCTGAAGCATCTTGTCAGTTTGATCCAAATCCATCCTGTAGATATCCGGCATCGTCGTGCCCTTCCAGAAATCGAAACCATAACTCAGATTATAATGCTGAAAAATAAGGGTCATGATATCACCATGCGTACCGATTACGACCTTTTTCCCCCTGTGCTCGCCTAACATTTTTTCAATGGTGTTAATAGCCCTCTTCTGAGCCTGAATACCAGACTCTCCACCTGGAAAAGCAAAGGTGGCATCACGATACAGCTGCCGCTTGGCTTCATGAAAATCATCATGTTTTACGTGGGAACAAGACAGCGTACGCTCACGTAAATCTTCCTCAATGAATACAGACTTTCCGCACAAGTCAGCCAGACGCTGAATGGTGTGTACAGCCCTGAGATAAGGACTGGAGTAAAATACCTCCACGTCCTCTTTATGCAAAAGCTGAGCGACCTTTTCCGCGTCCAAATCCCCTTGCTCAGTCAGTCCACGTTCGCGCTCTTGACCTTCGATGAACCTGGATTCTGCATGTCGCACAAAATACAAGCTTGTATAAGCTTCTACGCTCATGCATCTACTCTGCCCTTCTTCTCGATCACAATCAGACAGGTGCTGTCAGGCAAGGAGACAGGTTTACCCTTCTCATCCATAAAAATAATCCGATCTGCCAAAGCTTCGGTATACCCTTCTTGCAGGAAATGACGTAGCATGATGATATCCACTTGCTCCCCTAACGTGTCGCGTATGCATTTCTCATAGGCTTGCGGTGTGAATATACCAAACTGCTCCTGAACTTCATGTACATAGGCTTCCTCCCCCCAGGTATACGTGTACAAAAACTCCATCGCATCATTAATTGGCATAATCACCTCATTATCGGATAGACGCTCGTAACTGATCCCGCGCCCTTTAAAGTCAGTTGCATAACGTTCCAGCCAGCTTAACCCATCCGGCTCCATGAATCGAATTCGTCGTTTTTGTGACTCCGGTTCACTCATAATACCATCCCGAATAAGGATTCTTCCGCCCGGCGAGAGCACCTGAAAAGCACTTTGCAACGCAGCCGCCACCGTATCAGTATTAAATCTGCGTCCGTCACGCTCAATATATGAATACAACTCATGCAGGATAGAGGAAAAGATCACCGTATCCACTGTTCCCGGTTCCACATACTGATCCAGTTGCAGGGCATCCCCTTTCATCACATGCCAACGATGGGACTCCCGTTGCTTCTTGCGTTCCAGCGCTTCGATTACGTTGGCCGAAATATCGATGCCGATCGCTTCAACCTCGGGCTTCTCCTGCTCAATCAAATCCAGCAACACACCGCCACCCGGGCCGATATCAAGTACACGTTTGCCCACCATATAGTCAAGGAGCACTTTTTTGTAGTCTCCCGAGCTATTCATATCCGAAAGGTACGTCTCTTCGTTGTGGAACCGATCATACGCATCCCGTCGCAGGCCAAACAGATCAAATAAAAGTAGTACCGCCTGTTCGTACAACGGAGATTTCTCTGCTTCAATGCAAAAAGCAATCAATTTTTCAGCCGCAGGCGAGAATTCAAAGGTTACAAATAACGTATCGGGCAGGTCGGGATACCGTTCAATCCGATGCCCCAGATGCGGATAAGGCAACTGCTCGCCAGCGGTAATCTGTTCCCATGAATACTGCTCCAGATATTTTTCAATCATACGTTTCTTGTAAATATTTAGCTTTTTGACACCCTTATAGTCGTAATACATCGTGTTCATTAACGGTTCGAAGCTGATATGACGTATAGAGGTCAATGAAGAGTCCTTTGAATGCCCCTCTATTTCCTTCTCCCACTCTTCGCTATGAAGTGCAAGTAAAAACACCTTGACCATCTCTTTCAGCGAAAAATCCCGCATGGCTGACTCCACATACCACAATGTACGCGATGCAAGAGCAGACAGTTGTTGCTCCACAGGAAACTGTTGTTTCAGCTTGGCATACGTTTCATCCATCGCCTCACCTTGCCGGATTGAATTACTTCTTAGGCGAGATAATCGCTCCTTCACGCTCCAATCTGTATGTTCCGTTCCTGACACAATCCAGTCCACAATTTGCTCTACTTCATCCTGAACCTGCTCCCAAAGACCAGAATCAACCGCTCCAATAATACATTGGTTCAGAGCCATTAACAGAATACGAAGTTCACCACCAGTAACCCAGCCTTCAGAAATCAAAGCACGCAACGGTGTATTCTCAGCGTACGGAATTTCCCCCCGTATGTATTGCCCAATCAGTCCATGTGTTGATATTAAAATACGAATGATCTCCTGTCTCGGCGAAGCTGCCGATTCCAGTCCATTTTCTTGCTCTGTAGTATATCGATGATATAGCTGAGCCGAGCCAATATTATGTACAAACAGGTTAATTCCTTGCTGTTGCCACGTTCTGCGCTGTACTAGTGAACCCCCTTTTGCGGTTTCCGACCAGGCCAGCACCTCTTCCAGCAGTTCCCGAATCCAGAACGAAAGTTGCATTCCATCCAGCATGTGAAGTGTGCGTTCGGTGTAATCCAATACCGCATTCGTCTTCTGAAGTTCGGCAATGGAGTGAATACGCTCCAGATTAATTCGCGGCTTCTCCGCCGCGACTAACCATTGTAACCATTGCGGCTCTTGTTGCTCTTTTTGCAAATGTTGTTGTTGGGTCTTTCCTGATTTATAACGTTGAATCACTTCCAGCGCGTGCAGCATGGATTCTCCACCCTCTTTATTTTCATGATGTTGTATGAACCGTTTCATCCAGTAAGCGCAGTCTGTCCCGCACAAACTGAAGGAGATACTCCTCTTCCGAGAAAGGCAAGCTTTCGTCCAAACGTGCCGCAGCGACAGGTAACATCCAGGCATCGATCTGCTCACGCGTGATCCCGGAAAGAGCGACGTAATGCGCTATATACTGCTCCAATATCAAATTCCGAGCTCGCTCGAATCCTTCTAGAATCGCAGGTTCCGCATCGTCCGGCAGCTTGCCGCTCTTTAATATTACCCATGTCCTGGCCACATCACCCGCAGGATCACCTGCCATGCCAGTCATCCAGTCTATGACACAATGTTGTTCTCCGTCCTTGCTTAGCATTACATTATCAGGATGATAATCACCATGGCATATCGCCCGCTGTTCAGGCAATCCGGACAAATAGTGAATCAGTCGTTCGTGTTCAAGATCGGAGAAGAGCGATACGCGCAGCATCGCGTGCTCCAGAATCTTTTTCTGAGAAGGCAATGTGTTACCCTCATCCTGTATCATGTGCACTTTATAATGAGTTGCCGCCATGATGTAGGATAGATGCTCCAGCCATTCCGGTTGCTGAATCATCAGCGATAACAATGTTGTTCCCTCAAACCGCTCAAATACAATACCCGTACGTGTAGCATGATGCATCTGTTTCACAGCTCGAGGAACGGGCAACCCCTTTTCATATACCCACTGACTCATGCGATATTCATTCTGTACCGCTTCTCCTGAGAACCCTGTCCGGTATAATTTTAAAATAAGATCATCTGCATAATGGTAAATCTCCGCCGTTCTTCCTTGTCCAATCAGCTTCATCTGCTTATCCCCCTGAGTACGTGTGATTTTTTGCTAATCAAACTCAATGCCTCTGACTTTGGAAAAAATGATCATATCTACCCATGCATCTGTGCGATCTCGTTTTATCCTGCGCAATATTCCTTCTTGTGTGTAACCGAGCCGTTTAGCTACACTGGCACTGCGAACATTTCGGGCATCACAACGAATTTCAAGCCGATTGGCCTGCAGATGTACTATGGCAAACTGTTCGATCCCCCGCACAGCCTCTGTAACCAAACCTTCGCCCGACCGGGAGGTCCGCACCCAGTAACCAATCTCGAAAGAGCGTGCATTCCAGTCCATCCGGTGTAGACCGCTACTGCCCACAAACTCATCTGTAGCTTTATCGCGTAAGTGTAACATGAGGTCACTGCGTTCCAAAAATTGTAGTCTGGCTTTACGTACAGAAGCTTCTGAGTCCTCTAATGTAGGAATGTTCTCTGCAAAAGGTAACCACGGCCGTAGCTCTTCCACACTTTCCCGAATCGCTTCATTAACATCAGCGCCATCACCCTACTCCTCCACCTGAAAGATCGAATCAATAATTAGCGGTAGCTGATCTCTGACAGAAAAGGCCCCGAGAACAGAGCGGGCATGCATTCCCTGTTCTTCTCCAAAAACGTCGATCATCAGATCCGAGAACCCATTCAGCACCTTATGATGCTCCTGGTAGGAAGCAGAAGCGTTGATGAATCCTTGCACTTTAACTACCCTTTTAACCCGATCAAGCGAACCTAGCACGTCACGAACAACCGCGAGCACCTCAAGTCCTGCATTCCGGGCAAAATCATATCCCTGTTCTGTCGTAAATTCCACGCCAAGCTTGCCGCGCTCATCCGTAGCCGGTCCTTTTCCTGATACATACATCATGCCATTTACAATGACAGCATTCGCATATTTCCCCGCAGGAGAACTGGATTGCGGTAGCGTGATTCCTAGTTCCTGTAGTCTGGCTTCGATTATGTTCATCATCAGGCTCCTTCTCTATTTTAGTCATGCATTCGTTGAATTCTTTCCCTACCTCACTATAGTTAACTCATCAGTTTATTGTTGTTTGTGTTTTTTTAATTCCATCCCGTCCATTGTACTCCTGCCTGTACGTCCTTGGCGACATCTGAACCGAGCGTTTGAACATCTTGCCAAAATGCGAAAAATTGCCGAATCCCGCCAGCAAAGCAATATCGGTCACCGACTCTTCACTCTCACGTAGTAACCGCTGGGCCTCCTTCACTCGCAGTAAATTCAGATAATCGCTAAATGTAAAACCCGTCGTTTGTTTGAACAACCTACTTAGATAATGAGGACTAATCCTAAACTTGTCTGCTACCTCCGGCAGCGTAACCGGGTTCTGATAATTTTCATTTAGATAACGGACAACGACCTGAATCTTGGGGTGAAGGACAGGGGCCTGATCATCCGACTGTATACGTGCTAGATGACGGTGACGGTACGTGTGTAGCAACAGCTCCAGCGCACGGTGACGTAGCAGCATTCCACTTCCCTCGTCGGGGTTACGCATTTCTCGGACCATTTCTGCCACAATCTCCTCTGTCACCTTGGCGACCTGAGCGGGGAATCTCACAATCGGTATGTCCCAGCGAAAGGGCTCCGTTAACCCTTCTGTGAGCTCACTCGTGACCGCCATAGCGGCAAACAGTTCAGGTTGCAGATACAGCACAATTCGTTCGTGGTCCGGCATTCCACTTTCCAGTGTTTTGTGCACCGTATTGCGGTCTACAAATACCAAGTCACCTGCTTTGACCAGATACGAACGATCTTTGATAAAATAAATGCGCTCTCCAGAAAGTAAATAATACAACTCATAATGGTCATGAAAATGATCATTAGGCATAGAGTAATATCCGATCCGGCGATCGTATTCCATATGTAATAAATCCGTTGCATCATGATAATCTGCACGAATGGCTTCGGTCATGTCACTCTCTCCTTTTTCACAATTATAGCAAAATATGCGGCGTTTGAAAGCGGTTACGCATAAAATGCGGTGAAAGAAGTGCTCCTTTGTTATACTCTAAACCTACATTCAAGGAGGCGATATATGTGGGGAACAAAAAACGTTATGTATTAGTCGGAACCGGTGGTCGTGCTGAATTTTTCTATGGTGCTTTGACCCGGGATTTTAGCGCTACTTCCGAACTTGTCGGCTTTTGTGATATCAATCAAGTACGTATGAACTATGCGAACAAGCTATTGCGAGAAAAATATAACTATGCTGAGGTGCCTACATACCTGGCAGATCAATTTGACCAGATGATTGAGAACGAGAAGCCCGACTACGTTATCGTGACCAGCGTGGATCGAACTCACCATAAATACATCATTCGAGCAATGGAACTCGGCTGTGACGTTGTTACGGAGAAACCGATGACTATAAATGAAGAGAAATGTCAGGACATTCTGGATGCAGTAAAACGTACCGGACAGAATGTACGCGTGACATTCAACTATCGTTATGCACCGCATCACACGAAAATACGCGAGCTTATTCTGAACGATACCATCGGCAAAGTGACTTCTGTGCATTTCGAATGGCTACTGAATACCCGTCACGGTGCGGACTATTTCCGACGCTGGCACCGGGATAAGCGCAATAGTGGAGGTCTGCTGGTTCACAAATCGACGCATCACTTCGATCTCGTAAACTTTTGGATTGGCTCACAGCCAGATACTGTCTTTGCGTTTGGAGATTTGATGTTCTATGGCAGAGAAAATGCCGAGGATCGCGGGGTTACCCAATTCTACAACCGTGCTACAGGTAATCCGCTCGCACAGGATGATCCATTTGCACTGCATCTGGATTCTGATGATCACCTGAAATCGATGTATCTGGATGCCGAGACTGAAGATGGATACCAGCGTGATCAGAGTGTATTTGGTGAAGGAATCAACATTGAAGATACAATGGGTGTTCTTGTCCAATATCGGAACAAGGCAATCTTGACGTATTCCCTTGTTGCTTATCAGCCGTGGGAAGGTTACCGCATTGCGATCAACGGCACCAAAGGCCGTATCGAAATGAGTATTATCGAACAATCCTACGTCAATTCCCTGGGTGACAAAAGCAAGGAAGGCGCTTTGATTGGCAAAACACTGCGTGTACTTCCGATGTTCGGCTCACCTTATGACGTTGAAGTCGAGGAAAAGGAAGGCGGCCATGGCGGAGGCGACCCTGTACTGCTCAATGACCTGTTCGGCGCACCGTCAGAAGATCCGTTCCATCGTGCAGCCAATCATGTGGATGGCGCCCGCTCGATTTTGACAGGCATTGCAGCCAATCGTGCGATTGCAACAGGCCTTCCAGTTAAAGTGGATACTCTGGTGCAATTCTAATAAAGTGCATGTAAATAGGCATCAGATAGAGACCTTGTATCTCTAATCTGATGCCTTTTCTGATTTTTATTTCATTGCACATTCTATTTCACATCCCATAGTATGTCTCATGTACCTTTCACCTCGGCATCAACATGGGCTGTCAAGTATTCACCTTCCTCCTTGCTCCGTTCATATACTAGGTATAAATGATGAACGGAGGATAAATTATGAGCTGGCAGCATCTTCGTACAGGCAAAACACTCCAGCAACGGTTGGCCCAATTCCAGGGACATCTTGCTGAGCTTAACGCCCCGCGTTCCGGTCTGGAGCCTGGACGCATCCGTCGGGTATTCCCTCGTAATTTTGTCAAAATCAATCATCAATTATTTATTCCGCTTAGCCTGAATTCCATTCGTGTGTTCAACATTCCACGTACACAGCGAGGGATACGGGTTGGCATTCGTACAACATTTCCTTCCCGCAATGCATTCCGAAATATTAGACTGGTTGGCGTTGGACTCAATTATATTGAGGTACAAGGCAAAGGCAGAGTTCCTTCACGTATTCTGTTTCCGCTTTCCAGCGTGGAGTCCATCTATCGCCCTAGCAAGCGAACCTTGAAGCGGAAACGTGGTTGTATTCGTCGTAGATAGATCAGAACGAGCTGAAAGAGCTACCCCAGTTAGATGACTAAACAACAAGCCCATGAGAAAAAAACGGTGAGAATCGGTTGTCTCCGCTTCTCACCGCGAGGCTAGATGCGTACATTGCTACGCATGCTTGCTGTATTTATTCATATCTTAGAACACGTTCGCTCCATCGAATCAAATACCTGTCCAGACATCCTTGGCATAACGACCTTGTTCTTGAAGCTGATTAAGCCAGGCTTCTGCCTCTTCTACAGTCTTACCTTGAGTGTCTGCATAAGCATGTTTTAGCGTTGTTTCCACATCAGGAGCCATTTTACTGCCATCTCCGCAGATGTATAGATGCGCCCCGTTTACCAGCAAAGGAATTAACAGATGTGCATCCTCTTTCATCCGATGTTGCACATAACATTTGTCTTCCCCTTGAATCCTGGAGAAAGCTGTATGAAGCTGTACAAGCCCCTCCTGCTCTGCCATTTCCAGCTCGTTTTTGTACAAATAATCATGCTCCGGATTGCGGCAGCCAAAATACAGATGCGCTTCACCAACTGGCTCGCCTCGTTCCTTCATCACATGTCTCGCTTGCAAGAAACCACGGAATGGAGCTACCCCTGTTCCCGGACCCACCATAACGATCGGCACGTCTGATCTTTCAGGCAATTGGAAGCCGGATTCCGGTGTACGGACAAACATCACAACCTCGTCACCAGTCTTCAGATCAGCCAGATAATTGGAAGCAATGCCTTTATATATCCCTTTTCCACTCCAGGCAGATGCCTTTACGACACTTACCGTTATGCTCGCTTGCGCTGCTTGTACCCGTGGTGAGCTGGATATGGAATAGTATCTGGCCTTCAACGAAGGCAATAATGCAAGAAAACGTTCAAATGGCAATTCACATGCTTCATATTTCTCCAGATAGTCCAGCATGGTTATCCGTTTGCCACGAACTTCCTTCATATATGATGTCTCATCCAAGAGCGCTTCAAGTTCCTTCTTGTGTGGAGGGCAGACCGTATATGCAGCGAGTTCCCTTAATTGCGCACGTGTTGCGGCCTCTTGCAATTCCACACTGTGGCTGAGCAGATCGTACAAGTTCACTGGCCGTTGCAATGGCAGATGCGCCGCGCTTCTCCCCGATGCATCCAGTACCAGATGCTCTGTTCCGGTGAAACCGTAACGACGCAGCACACGCTCCACAAGCTCTGGTGGATTTTGCGGCAGAACGCCAAGATGGTCACCTTCCTTATAAGTGATGCCCTCCGGCAGCTTAATCTCCAGATGTCTTGTGCTTCGCTCGCTCCCTTCATCATGAAGCTCCCGATTCTCCAGCACGGTTGCAACATGAGCTTCATAGGTTTCAACCAGCGGAGTAACCGCTCTGCCACTAACAAATTGTACCGACAGGGAGCTGTGTTCACTTTTTGATCCCGTATTCAGATTCAGTTCCAGCGTTCGTGCAAGATCAGGCCATAACTGTTCCGTCCAATCCTCGACCTGCTTCTCGAAATCCCCGCTGGCATCTGACTCTCCCAGAGAGGATAAACGCTTGGCTCCCCGTGAGGAGAGTTGTTCATCAATCAAACGTGGAATTCGCTGATACGTGCTAGCCCAGTTGTGATCACCGCATCCAAGAACCGTATATTTTACGCCCTCGAATTCCTTCTGATCTGCATGCTGAATCCACTCTACAAACGTTCTGGCATTGCTTGGCGGCTGACCATTATACGATGCGCTGACAATGATGACAGCTCCTTCTTTAGGCAGCCTACCGACGCGATCATCCAGCGCAGCCACTTCACTGCGGAAACCTTGGTGTCTCGCGGTATCCGCTATTTCGCGAGCGATCCCTTCAGCCGTCCCGAGATTCGAACCGTAGAGTACAAGCAAGGGAGTATCGTGTGCTTCTACAGCACCTTGTTCATCCTTTTTCACTGTGTTAGCAGGCTCTTGTATAGCCACACCAGGTACAGCCATCACAGGCTGACCTCCGCGCGCACGTACACGAATGATGAATTGATCGGGTTTGAGTGTCAATGTCTCTTTGACTTTTAACCGATAATTCATATGATCGATGAAGTCAAAATGTTTCAGGACCATGCCCAGCACAAGCGTCGCTTCCTGAAGCGCAAACTGCTGACCAATACATGCGCGTTGACCGTTGCCAAACGGTTTGTACGCGTTATGCGGTACTTTGCTTGGGTCTTCGAAACGTTCAGGGCGAAACTCCTCTACATCATCCCCCCATGCCTCACGGTCACGGTGCAACTTGGGAATGAGCACGCTGACACTGTCCCCTTTTTGAAGCGGGTATTGTCCGCCGAGCATTGTATCTTCTTTTGCATATAACGAAAATGCTGGCGCGGTTGGCCACAATCGAAGTGCTTCACTCAGTACCATACGTATATATTTCAATTGACGAACCTGATTGTACGTTGGCACCGGGTCTTTCAGAATCGCATCTGCTTCCGCCTGAGCTTTTGCGAGCTTATCCGGGTTTTTCATCAGGTAGTACACGGCAAACGATAATAAACCACTCGTCGTTTCATGCCCTGCAATTAGAAATGTAATAATCTGATACCGGATATTTTCATCATCCAGCGTTTCGCCTGTCTCCGGGTCCTTGCCGCTAAGCATATGAGAGAGCAGATCATCTGCCCCTTCCTGAGGCTGCGCTTTACGCTCTGCAATGATGTGATCCACTAGCGAGAACATGGAACGGATATCCTGTTCGAATTGTTTCTTTTTACTGATCATCAATTTGTCCTGCAAACGCAGACGTTGCAACGAACTCATGGATTCATCCAATGCACGTACCATGCTTGTAATGAATGGATGTGGCTCTTCGCGGTAGAAGCTGTTAAAGCGATAGTTAAACCCACATAAACCAATGGTGTCTAACGTCAAACGAGTCATATCATCCGGCACATTCACCGTTTCATCGGGATTAAGTCTGGACCACTTCTGCACAAGTTGCACGGCAAGATCCACCATTTTGTTATGATAACCCTGCATAGCACGTTGACTAAAACTTGGAAGCAACACATTATGTGCCTTTTTCCAGTTCGGCTCGTCCGTCCAGCTGGTAAAGAGTCCATCTCCGGCAAAAGCACGTACCTTCGCAAGCGGGGCCCATACTCTTTTATCAAATTTGGACTCATCCGTCACTTCGGCTACATATTTCTCACTTGAAATATAAAGCTCACTTCGTCCAGGGTAATCCATGCGAAAAATAGGCCCATACTCGCCTGCCAGCTTAACCAAGGACTGGGTCGGCTCATCAAAATTCAACTGGGGCAGATTGCCCAGTGGACCGTACGTTTTGGGCTGAGGCACTGAAATGGATGACATAGCTCTCACTCCTTCTTTCTCTCCAAATGTAAATAATGAGTCCTGAAGCATAGTGCGTTGAATCAGATTTCAGTTGAATCCATCTTTTATTCACGTGTGTGTAGTGTGTAATATGTCATACCCAAAACCAACTGACCAGAATCGTAATTCGGTCAATTCCGAGTAAAAAAAATGGGCATTTCTCTATGTCTATCTTTACCATATCATTTCCAGTTACAATCTTCAACTGCCCTAAAGTCTCAGTTTCTCACCCCGGCATTCCCGCTTCTCTAAAAACAAAAACTGTCCTCAGCAGACATTCCACCTTAAGGACAGTTCTATATTAACAGTTGCTTCACGTTTCAGGCGGGCTAGAGATCAGCTGGCTAACCGACAATTAAACCATACACAATCCCTGGGCCATGAACTCCGATGGTTAAATCATTTTCGATATCGGAAGATCGGCTGGGACCCGAAATAAAATGAATGCCTGCTGGTAGCTGCGCTCTTCCTGCTTCGTCAAAACGGTTCAGTGTCTCTCCAAGCCTTGTATGCAGCCGTTCAAGCGGAATAATCAGAATCAGCACGGTCGGCAGTAGGCTGACTGAACGTCCTTTCTCCGGGGAAGAGAGGACAGTGACTGAGCCAGTGTACGCTGTGGCATAATCCGCCATGACTACACCGATATCCGCTTCGGCTGCTCGGGCTCGCCAGTCTACGTCCGGAGCACTGTTCCAAACAGATACTTGTACATTGGGAAGCTGTTCCTCCAGTCCCAGATCCGTAAGAGCTTGCTCATTCTGGCGAATTAGATATTTAGCGTTTAATTCATGTGCTTTATTGCCTATAAACCCTGCTACTTCTTCCATATTTGACATTCGAGCAATATGAGCACCGACGCTAACAAAGTTATCCGTAAACGCCTGTATTCGCTGTTCCTCATCCCATTCCAGTTCATTCCAGAAGTCCGGGGAACCTCGAAAAGCATGGATCGGTGCATGAAGCTGTCTAGGTCTTTTCAACTTGGTGGCGATATCGTCCATGAACTTCTCCTGTCTACGCCTTGACTTTTCCTCCATGGATGCAAGCCATTGCTGATGTTCACTTCCCATGCTTCGAACCTCCCTCTCCGCGATCACGCACAATCTGTTGCATACGCTCTCGTACAGATGTATCCATAGCAGTATGTTGCTGCTGATTCAACTCTTGATCCAGACTGTTCCACTGTTGTCGGAAGGACTTTTTCGCGAGACTGGGGGCTACTCTATACGTATTCCAGCCTTTAAGCGGGCCAAGCTTCAGTGAAATACCATTATTGCGCACAACTGCTTTTTGTCCGATCTGTCCGAGCCGAATAGCAAGAGCGAAACGTTTGGAGTTTGCCGCAACCGCCGCAAAGCCCTTCATGCCCATCGTTTCCAGCTTATTTCCATGTCCGTCTTCCACCTTACGTCTCCGTAAATATACAAGCATGTCATGCAGTGGAATCTTGACGGGACAAGCTTCATAACAAGCACCGCACAGACTTGAGGCGCTCGCAATATCGTTCCACTCCTCAATGTTACCGTTTAATGCAGGAGTCAGCACCGCCCCAATCGGTCCACTGTAGGTTCCACCGTAAGCATGACCGCCAATGTGCCGATATACCGGACAAGCGTTAAGGCATGCCCCGCAGCGAATACAGTTAAGTAGTTCCTGGAACTCGGGATCTCCGAGTTGTAAAGATCGTCCATTATCTACGATAATGATATGCATCTCATCCGGACCATCTGCATCTGCCGAGCGACGAGGACCTGTAATGCCTGACATGTACATCGTGAGCTTTTGTCCAGTGGCAGAGCGTGGCAGCAAGGTTGCCATGACTTCAAGATCTGCCCATGACGGAATGATGCGCTCCATGCCCATAAGTGTAATCTGTGTTTTTGGCACGGTAGATACCATACGGGCATTGCCTTCATTTTCAAATAAAACCATCGAACCGGTCTCCGCAATCGCAAAATTGCAACCTGTCAGACCAATATCAGCCTCCAAAAATTTCTCGCGCAGCTTTTTGCGGACGAATCCGGCAAGGACCGTCGTATCTGGTTCCAGTACCTCTCCGGCTTCCTTGGATAATAACTCCGCAATTTGGTATCTGTTTTTATGAATGGCCGGTATAACGATGTGGGACGGCGCTTCACCCGCCAGCTGTATAATGTATTCGCCAAGATCGGTTTCAATGGCTTCTATGCCTGCCGATTCCAACACATGGTTCAGATGTACTTCCTCGGACACCATGGATTTGGATTTCACCACACTTGTAGCTTGCTTGTGG
This sequence comes from Paenibacillus intestini, assembly GCF_030803945.1. Taxonomy (NCBI): domain Bacteria; kingdom Bacillati; phylum Bacillota; class Bacilli; order Caryophanales; family Paenibacillaceae; genus Paenibacillus; species Paenibacillus intestini. The sequence goes on from NZ_JAURUN010000002.1 coordinate 118,697, forward strand.
GCGGCAATATCAAGGGCAATGGAAGCCGCTTCCGCTGAAGTATCTGCAAAATGAATATGCACTCCGTTCGCACGGGCGTTGTTCACGAACTCATTCAAGTAATAATCGAGATGTGCGATTGTATGCAACCGAATCTGGCGTCCACGCTCCCGCCATTCTTCCCAGTTGCCGTGCTCTTCCGACGCAGCTTTCTTGCCATTCCGCAAACGTTCTGTTGTGAACTTGACCGCTTTACGGAGAAAATCATCATTCAGTGCCAAACCCGCACGGGATTTGACCGTTTCATCCATAACACCAGGTTGGCTCATCGTGTCTGCACCCCCTCATATAAAAGTTCAGCCAGATGCATCACTCGCACAGGTTCATTTCGGTGCCGCAGATTGCCCGCAATATTCATCAGACAAGCCATGTCTAGCCCAACGAGAACTTCGGCTTGTGTTTCTTTCACATGATCCACCTTCTCGGTCACCATCGCCCCGGAAATATCCGACATTTTAATCGCAAACGTACCTCCGAATCCGCAGCAATCCTCTGCATGAGGTAATGGAACGAGTTCAAGCCCTTTCACGTTGGACAGCAAGGCCAGCGGTTCGTCCTTCACCCCAAGCAGACGACTGCCATGGCAAGACGGGTGGTAGGTTACTTTATGCGGAAAATGTGCACCGAGATCTGTTATTCCTAACACCTGTACTAGAAATTGTGTGAACTCGTAAGCCTTGGCCTCAAGCCGTTTCGCTTTATCCAGCCATTCTGGATCATCTGCAAACAGCTCCGGATAATGATGAATCATATATGTGCATGAACCTGACGGACAGACCACAAAATCACTGTCATCAAACGCTTCTAATATCGTCTTGGCAGCTACCCGGGTCTCATCCCAATATCCACTGTTATACGAGGGCTGACCACAACAGGTCTGAACCTGCGGAAATTCCAGCCGAATGCCATGTGCGGCCAGCAATCGAACCATTGCCTCTCCCACTCGGGGGTATATGGCATCACTGAGACAGGTTATAAACAAGGAGACTTTCATCATTACACACTCCAATAAACAAATTATTTCATGTCAACGCCTGATTATCGTTACACTGTGCGAATCAGCAATTGGTAGTTACTGCACAAGGAAATCTGCTCTTCGGTCAAGGGTTGATCCGTAATAATCGTGTGCACCTCATCCAGTCCGGTCACACGAGCGAAAGCCCTCAGGCCAAACTTGCTCGCATCAGCCAGCAGGATCACCTGATCTGCAATACCTACCATCTTCTGTTTTAATCTGGCTTGAAGCTCATTGGATTCACTGATGCTGCCGCTTTCAAGATGCACGCCCTTGCAGGACAAAAAAAGTTTGTCCACATGATACGTTTCGAGAGAACGCTCCGCCAGTGGTCCAACAAAGGATAAGGAGCGGGCAGCCAGTTGCCCTCCAGTAGAAATCACCTCGATGTTGTCCCGACTGCTGAGTTCGGTGGCAACTTGAATCGAGTTGGTCAGCACCGTTAACGGCATATCCGGCATGTTCGCCGCCATATAACCTGCCGTTGTACTGGCATCCAGCAAAATGCGATCTCCCGGCACGATTAGCGCCAATGCCGCATCAGCAATCCGTTTCTTCTCCATTGCATGTGTCGTTTCCCGTATTCGGTAAGGAATCTCCGGCTGATCCTCCTTGACACTCACCGCTCCGCCGTGTGATCGGCGCAGCCGACCAGCCTGTTCTAACCGATCCAGATCACGGCGGATTGTTTCTTCGGTTACCCGGCAACGTTCACTAAGCTCAGATACTCGCATGCTGCCCTTAATATTGACTAACTCTACAATCCGGTCATATCGTTCTGCCGCGAGCATGCCTACACCTCACTCCCGGTTTCTGTATCCGGCGACAAGGCCGTTATTCGCAAAAATCGTTCATAGGCTTCTGCCCAAGCCGACCTGTCTTGCGGTTCATATTCCTTTACCGGGAATGAATCGCGAATAGCCCGGCGCGCTTCCCAAATATCCTTAAACGTTCCGCTCGCGATCCATTGCACAGCCATATTGCCGATTGCACTTCCCTCAGCTGGCCCTGCCCATACAGGCTTGCCGATAGAGTTCGCTGTCCACTGGCATAATAACTCATTCTGAATACCGCCGCCCACCATATGCAGTCCGCCGAATGTTTTCTCTGAGAGTTGCTCTGTCCATTCCAGCACCCTTCTATACTTCAAGGCAAGACTCTCCAGAATGGCCCTGGCTATACTGCCCTGATCCTCTGGCACACGCTGTCCTGTCTTCTGGCAATATTGACGAATGCGTTCCGTCATATTGCCTGCAGGCAGAAACAACACATCATCCGGGTCAAAAAGGCTTGCAAACGCGGGAGCTATCTCAGCCTTCGCGAGTAATGAGCCATAGCTGATCCCTTGCCCTTCCCGTTCCCATTGCCGCATGCATTCCTGTAAGATCCAAAGACCCATAATGTTTTTGAGCAGGCGATATGTGCCACCTGCACCGCCTTCATTCGTAAAGTTCAGTTCCATACTCTCTGCACTGATGACGGGCTGATCCAGTTCAGTGCCCATAAGGGACCACGTTCCACAGCTTAGATAAGCAAAGCTTGTTTCCGTGGCTGGAACCGCTACCACAGCCGAACCGGTATCATGCTCTGCTACAGCCAGGATGGGAATCGACGCAAGTCCGATATCATTACATATACTGCTGCGTAATTGTCCAACAGTACTCCCCGGTAGGACTACATCCCCGAACCATTGGTCAGAAACACCAATATGAGCGAGAAGTTCACGATCCCACTGTCCAAGTACAGGATTGTATAACTGTGTTGTTGTAGCGTTGGTGAACTCATTTACCGCTTCTCCAGTAAGAAAATACCTTAGTAAATCAGGGATCATTAGAAAACGCTCCGCTTCGCGCAGCAATGGAGAAGCACTCCGCTTAAGTGCCGCGAGTTGATACAATGTATTAAATGGTAGAAACTGTATCCCTGTCCGCTCGAAAACTCGCTTAGCCGTTAACTCCTGACAAACCGTATCCATCACACCGTTGAACTGTGTGTCACGATAATGATAGGGATTACCAAGTAGTTCGCCGTTGCTACCAAGCAAACCAAAATCTACGCCCCAAGAATCGATGCCCAAACTCTCCGGCACTTCACCTTGCTGTTTTATAAGCGTCAAGCCCTGCAGTATTTCATGATGTAGCCGCAAAATATCCCAGTGCATCCGGTCACCAATCTTCACGGGTTCGTTTTTGAACCGGTGAATTTCACGGGTTTCGATCCCTCGATCATTCAGATGACCGAGTATCGCTCTGCCGCTTCCTGCACCCAAATCATAAGCCAGCACACTCACTGCTCTCCCGCCTTTCTGTTATTATTGTCTTCATATTCGCTATTATCTTTATTTAACGGCCAAAAAACTGTTTGTTTATCTTTGTTTTATACTGTTTTGTTTTATTTTACGAGTATACCATCATTGTAAACGTTTGAATACCCATGAATTCGCTTTCCTCATTACAAACAAAAAACGACTCACTCCCTTTAGGGAGGAGCCGTAGCTTTATTTTTTTACACATAAGACTGTCCACTCTCCACCCCGGATACGGATTACCCGAATTGAGGCTGGATATCTCGTTCAAAATGTTTAAAACGTGTCCCCTGATAGGTTAACATGCCCCGATCCTGCTCCACCAGCATGCCGTACATTTGACCACCCACATTGAATTCCAGGCGCTCCTCATTGTCGAACTCAAAGGTTGTGTAATAACTCGTAGTCGCACTACTATCCCCACTTCCACCACTGACCTCCGTTCGTTTTGTAACGACTCTGGAATGTAAGGTAAGGACAGCTGCAGCATTGTTGGAAGACCAGGTTCGCACACCTGAGAAGATGGCATATACGATGCAGCCTGCCACAACCAGAAACACGATGCCGATCAAAATAGGAACGATCGTGCCCATTGCTCCAAGCTCGCTGAACCCAGAAAAAAAACCACTCTGATTGCCTTCAAACCCCGGCACGCCACTCATATCATCGAATCCACCAAAGCCATCTACACTTAAATGGCCTACTGACGAAAATATGCCCGTAACCGCCATAACGCATCGATCCTTTCCCCACGCAAAATAACACCTTTTCTTTTTTCCTTCTTTCTCCCGTTCACATCGTGATACATTGGCAGACAACCCGCTCTGCCTTGTCCCTATACTATATGAGCCGAATCAGGAATACAGACGTTCAAGTTCGTCCACAAGACTGCCGACATAAGCCACTGCAGTGCGGATTGGTTCAGGACCGGACATATCAACACCTGCAAGCTTCATCAATTCCTGCGGTGCGAGACTGCCCCCGGATTTGAGCGCTTCAAGCCAGCGTTCCACGGCGGGTTGCCCTTCCTCTCTAATCTTCTGTGCAGCTGCTGTTGACGCCGTTAAACCTGCTGCATACGTGTACGGATACAAGCCCATATAATAATGCGGCTGTCTCATCCACGTCAGCTTGGCACCTTCGTCCACTACCAGTTCCGGCCCCCAGAATTCGGAAAGGATCACACCTTTTAGCTCACTTAACGTCTTTGCAGTAATTGGCTTATCGTTCGACGCGAGTGCATACACCCTACGCTGTAGTTCGCCTTCCAGCAGATGTGTAACAAAGTTATGATAGTACGTATTCAGCAATTGCAAAATCACCCAACGTCGCATTCTCGGATTTTCAGAACGATTCAACAGATGATCCGCCAGCAACATTTCGTTCATTGTCGAAGGTGCTTCTATAAAATAAAGAGACGGCCGCGTATTCGTAAGCCTCTGATATTTGCCAGCTAGCATAAAATGGCCCGCATGCCCCACTTCATGCGCCAGTGTAAACGCTCCGCGCATGTTATTCGCCCAAGAGATTAAGATGTAGGAGTGCGCGCCATAGATGGAGGAACAGAACGCTCCAGTCGATTTACCTGCATTGTCCGCGTAATCTACCCAGCGATCATTAAAGGCTCGTTCAACAATCTCCCCATATTCCGGTCCCAGTACATCCAGTGCCTCACGGATCAACGTGCACGCTTCATCATAGGTAATCGCCGGACTGAATTCGGCATCCAGCGGAGCCTTGAGATCACAGAACATCAGCTTGTCGAGTCCGAGCTCACGTTTTTTTAGCGCAGCCAATCTGCGCATATGCGGCGCTAGCTCTTTTTGAATAATATCAAGAACATTATTGTACATTTCCTTGCTCACTTGCTGTGGAGCTAATAACATGTCCGTCACGTCTTCATATCCACGTAGACGGGATAACACCACTTGTTTTTTGACCTCAGCAGCATATCCTTCAGCAAAGGTATTTTTGTATTGATTCAACGTTTCACTAAAAGAGGCATAAGCGGAACGACGCAGCTTGGTATCCGGTGACATCTCGTAATTATTTTCGTAAAAAGACCACGATAATGGACGTGCTTGATCCTCACCATCAAATACCTCATCAAAGGTCATATCCGCCAACTTGCCACGTTGATAGATTCGATAGGGGGAATCCAGCACTTCACCAAGTGAAGCAAGCACTTTCTCGGTTTCAGGCGAGAGTCGATGAGCTTTTTCTTCAATAAGTCTCTCCAGGCTACGCTTGTACGGTTCGAGACCCGGTAGTTCACTCAAATACTTCTCAATCGTGCCTTCTGGCAGCGAAACAATCTCGGAGTTGACAAATGACAGACTGGACGACAAGTTAGACAGAATATCACCAGCTTTTGCCGCGTTCTCGATATTCACCGGATTCGTGCTGTCCTCGGATTGTTTTAAGCGCGCATACGCTGCCGTTTTACCGATTCGTTCCTGCAAAGCTTCACGAGCATCAAGACAAGCGAGCAATTGCCCCGCACTTTGACCCAGGGTACCTTTGAATGTTTCAATATTAGAAGCAGCATCCGGTAGAGATAGAAGTTCCTGTTCCCACTGCGCATCGGTCGCAAATAAATCACGCAAATCCCAGGTTGTTTCTTCCAAAACCTCGGAACGTATATGTATCTTATCCATTTTGATTGTCATCCTCCTTGCATTTCCAATATCTCTCATCGTACCATACTCTGCCAATCGATACATGACATCTCCTGATTATGAGACTTTTGGTTTAAATCTGCAGAAATCAATCCGGCTGGAAAAGTAAAAAAACGTCAAGCACCGGAAGTGTCCAGTGTACTTGACGTTTGATTAATCGATCATTCATTTCTGATTCTTATAGATATTCAATGGTGTACTATAAGATATTCAATTCATCCGCTTTCCAGATGACATTCTCACCGTAGTTTTTACCCCAGTTATACATCGCATGTAACACCGGCATTAGACTCTGCCCATGATCCGTTAGTGAATATTCGACTCGGGGCGGAACTTCGGCGTACACTTTGCGTTCCACCAGTTTGTCCTCCTCCAGCTCCCGTAGCTGGTTGGTCAGCATCTTTTGCGTGATATGGGGGATCAGACGTTTCAACTCACTGAAACGTTTGGTGCCCTCCAGACCCAAATGCCACAATATAATCAGCTTCCACTTGCCGCCAATCACCGCCAGCGTTAATTCCTTTTCACAGTTGATTTCTTTTAAATTAATGCGTTCTTTGACTTCGGACGCCATGGCTCCAAGCCCCCCTTTATCTCGTACGATATCAAACTCTAATACTTCATTTTACTACAGTACGGATCGAATGCAAAGTTCGCTCATCTTTTTCACAGAAAAGACCGCAATCCTTGCAATAGCACAGGACTCCGGTCTACTTCATTTTTAGCTATATTAAACGCGTGAGCACTTCAATCGAACTACTCCAGATTCGCGTGCCGGCTGAACATATCTGCACCGGTCATGCCCTTCATCTCCATCATGGTGAGGATCAACGCATCCATGCTGAGCAACAAGGATTGTTCAAACAAGGAACCCATAGGCTGAATGGTAACATCCGCTCCGGCTCCCGCCGCATCCTCTTTTGCAGAGGCAGGTAGCCGAACGACCACTTGTGCCAGCTGTGCAATTGTGGAATCCGGCTTAATTGTGATTAAGCCTACAGGTGCACCCGCTTGATTCGCCTTTCTTGCCATGGCAACCAGCCCGCCTGTCTCTCCAGAACCAGAGCATAACAGCAGGAAATCTGATGAGCTGATCCCTGGCGTCACCGTCTCGCCTACGACATAAACGGTAAGTCCCATCTGCATCATTCGCATCGCGAATGCTTTTCCCATGAGACCTGAACGACCCGCGCCAGCTACAAAAATGCGTTCCGCTGCTAACACCTGCTCGGCCATTGCCTGCATCTCGGTATCATCAAGCTGGCTTAACGTGCGTTCCAGTTCCTTCAGGATATCTGCGGCGTATTGTTTGCTGCTCATCAGCTTACCCTTGCTGAACAAGGCGCTGCATTTCGGATGCTACAGCTGCTTTATCTGCTTGCCCTGTAATACCGCCACCAACGATGACCAAGTCAGGTTGTGCTTTCACAACTTCTGGCAATGTGTCCAATTTGATACCACCAGCAACCGCAGTTTTTGCATTTTTCACTGCACCTTTGATCGTTTGCAGGTCTTCGAAAGGACTTTGTCCAACTGCTTGCAGGTCATACCCGGTATGAACACAGATGTAGTCTACGCCCAGAGCGTCAACTTCACGCGCACGTTGTTCCAGGTTAGGCACGTTGATCATGTCCACGAGAACTTCTTTGTTTTGTTTTTTCGCTTCTTCAACAGCGCCTTTGATCGTCATATCGTTACTTGCACCCAGAACGGTAATCAAGTCTGCACCCGCTTCAGCTGCTTTCATGATTTCATATCCGCCAGCGTCCATAATTTTCAGGTCCGCAAGAACTTGCAGGTTAGGATAAGCTTCCTTCATTGCTTTTACAGCATGCAATCCTTCATTGATAATAATCGGTGTGCCGATCTCAACGATATCAATATATTGTTCTACTTCTTTAACCAATGCGATACCTTCCGGGATGTTAACCAAATCAAGTGCGAGTTGTAATTTCATGTTTTATGTCTCCTTTGTATTTGAGGTTGATTAATGATGCTGTATAAGTTGAAATAAAGATTTACACAGTCCACTCCGATGACAGAAGAACCTTCCAATCGCTGTTATCCCCAGATTTTTTTGATTCCCTTTTCCAAAGGGAAAAATCCGGTGATAAAGGCGAACGCTTCGCTTTACCAGGTTTTTTCTGTCCTCTCCGTTAACGTGTAAAAAATAGTTCAACTTATATAGATCCAAATGTTTATTTTTACCGCCAATGATCCGTTGCTGAGGCCAGCATCTCGTAATGGTGGTTGCTAGTTCATTGTAGAGCCTGACTATCCATTCAGGAAGTACGCACTTTCAAGTGAGGTAGTTACTTGGACGAAACTAATGAATATTTGACGTTGTTATACGAATCATCTTTTGATATACATCTATCTTTATCTATTCTACAGTCAGTGCTATTTACGAACAGCGTTTTGTTTGTACAACATCAATGATGTATGTTTCTTACAATGGATGTTATTCACTTTTCATAAAGTCTTTTATCAAAAAGAAAAAGAAGAACCCTGTCTTTTCAGGCAGGATTCTTCTTGATTTTTCATAGCAGCATAAGCGCTGTATGTTCCTATCTATTTATCCATCGACCTCTTACAGATATACGGGTTTCACACATACCGGCTTGGACACACCTGTACTGTGACCTGTGTATTTCAAGCGGCCGCTCTCCTGATCCACTGTAAAGGTAACCATGTTGTTTGTATCACGGTTAGCCGCAATCAGCAGTTTACCATTCGGTGTCAATGCGAAATGACGCGGGTGCTGTCCTTCTGCGGAGACATGCTCTACCAGGGTCAGATGACCTTTGTCTGCATCTACTGCAAATACGACGATGCTGTCATGTCCACGGTTGGAACCATATACAAAACGGCCATCGTTCGAAACCGTAATCTCAGCAGTAGTATTCTCAGCGCCGTCATAGCCGTCAGGAAGCGTTGAAATATTGGAGATTTCAGTGAGCGTACCCGCAGCTGCATCATACTTGTAAGATGTGACAGACGAATCCACTTCGTTGATCACATATGCAAACTGACCATTCGGATGGAAGGCCAAGTGGCGTGGTCCTGCGCCCGGATGAGTTTTCGTTTCACTGTGAAGCACCAGTTCATTGGTGTCTGCGTTAATGGAGTAGATCGCAATTTTATCTGCGCCCAAATCCTGTACCATCATATATTTACCATCCGGGCTGAAGAATGCCGAGTGCACATGTGGCTTGTCCTGACGCTCAGGATGTGCCCCGTGTCCTTCATGTTTCTTCTCGTCCAGAAGTGCTCCAACTTCACCATTGTCTGTAAGGGCTTGAAGTCCTACCAATCCACCGTGATAGCTGGACAGGATCAAATATTTACCGGAAGGGTCACGCTGAATGTGGCATGGCGGAGCAGAGATGGAGTCTTTGCGATTGAGCAAAGTCAATTTACCCGTCGCAGGATCTACACTCAGTGCTACCGCTTCAGACATTTTATTGCCCTCAGCAGACGCCGTTTCACCAATCGCATATAGCTTGTTTGCTTGCGCATCCACGTTAACAAACGTCGGGTTTTTCACGCCCGCAATGCCGTCCAGCTTCGCCAGACTGCCTGTATCCTCATTTAATTCATATGCGTAAATGCCCTCATTTTCCGCTTCGGCATAAGAGCCGACTAGTACGAGCAAGCGTTTTGATTCACTCATTACAGTTTCCTCCTCTATGTGTATGTAATCTTGTTGCACCTCTTCTATAATAAATCTGCCATATCAAAATAGCAATCGGACCCCTGCTCACTCTACCGGAGCCTGCCATGTTTAACGCAATGAAATGCGTATCTGTACAAGGATTATGTCCCTATACATTCAACTGTCGAGCATTTCCTGCTATGATAAGATAGGTTTTTCATCTAGAAAGGACTGAACAGATTGTTTACCTCGTTTTTCATTACGCTCTATCATGTGTTCCTACCCATATCCTTGCCCGTCATTGGCGGAATATTGTTAAAACATTTCAAGGATTGGGATACACGGCCGCTTTCGGCATTTTCACTCTATATTTTAAGTCCTGCGCTTATCTTCCATACCCTGCTACACGCAGAGATTACCTGGACGGATGTCACAAGCACTTTCTGGTTTTCTATCCTCAACTTGATCGCTCTCTGGGCTCTGGCTGAGATCATAAGCAGAATCTTTGGTCTGGGTGCACCTGAAAAAGCAGGACTGACCCTCGTCTCCACATTTACCAACTGTGTGAACTACGGACTCCCGCTTGTGTTGCTTGCCTTTGGTCAACTTGGACTGGACAAGGCTTCGGTCTACGTCATTGGACAGATGATCATTGTCAATACGGTAGGTATCTTCTTTGCCGCAAGATCCGAATTCACGGTAAAAAACGCGATGCTGTCCGTATTCCGCATGCCTACCATCTACGCAGCTGTGATCGCAGTCATCATGCGGAGCTCGGGCATTTCCCTTCCTGATGCTCTGGATGGGGGCGTTTCGATGATGGCTACCGGTTATTCTCCTATTGTCTTGGCGATTCTGGGCGCACAGATGTTACGACCCAAAGGAGATACAGCACCTTGGCAATCAAATGTTCGTAAGGCTTTTTGGGCCGGACTTGTTGTCAGGCTGGTTGCAGCACCGATTTTAGCCTGGCTTATACTGAAAGCACTGCAAGTCGAAGGAACATTATTCCCTGTGTTGCTTATCCTCGCCTCGATGCCAACCGCAGTGAACGCTGTTATTTTGGCTGAACAGTTCGGTGCATCTCCGCAATTTGTATCCCGCTGTATTCTGTGGACTACCGCTGTTTCCATGGTCTTCCTGCCAATTATGATTGTGATGTCTTCCTGATCAGTACAGACGCTGTGCTAAGACCTGAAGCGTTTGCCGCTTGGCGGCGCTTCTCCAGCCGGCGTTCATGCCGCCGATGAAGAGCTCTAACATAGAAGTATTTGACGACAAAGTACGAAATGAATCCCAAAATTAACCCGAGCACACTCATACCTGCCAGGATATCAAGTCCAGCGAGCAGCAGTTCACTTACCGCTGACCAGTTTCCATGAAACAGTTCCCTCCAAGCGCTCTCATGCATAGGCCCCTGTCCCATACTGTGCGCTGGCAAAATCCATGAACCTATCTGTTTCGCAAGTGGCATAAGAATAATCGGCAGAAATGTCAGCTTGCCCACAACGTTGCCTACAATGGCCGCTGGCATGGAGCCGCCAGACAAACGAACGATCGGATAAAACACAAGATAAATCAGGGATGCAGTCGAGATTACGATCAGTTCGAGACCGAATCCTATAGCAAATCCGGTAGATACCTTATGAGCACCACCAGGAGCACGTAAAAGTTTGAGAAAATTCAGTTTCATTGCACGAGTCAAACGTGCCATTCGATTGGGTTTGCGCTTCTGGTTTTTCATCCTGAATTTCTCCTTATTTGCACAAATGACGAATCATGTCGTCTACCCACCAATTATATCACACTGCGTCAGCTCCAGTGGTTACAATCACCGGACAGGTTTCCATCCTCACATTGCCAGCTACTGCGCGAGAGATCATACAGGATGCTTCGGCCTTATGCGCCAGCTTCTCGGCCTTACTCAGATCCGATTCGGATGCATCTTGTGGCAGCACGATTCGCGGTCGATGTACGATACGTTCATACGTAAAGACGTTATTGGTCACATCCACCGTTGCCTCCGATTCCAGCGTCAGCTCGTCAGGTGTAATATCTGAACGCTCCAGCATCGCAGCAAGGGTAATCAGGTAACAGGTTGCCGCTGCCCCCAGTAGCATCTCGTCCGGGTTCGTTCCTGTACCAGGGCCGCCCATCTCCTGCGGGATCGAAATGACGGTTTTCAAACCTCCTGCATCAATCGTGCCCTCACTGTTACGTCCGCCATTCCATACCGCCTTTAAGTGAAACGGATGTTTCATTGTCATCGATCCTTTCTATGATAAGTTGAATTAAAAATATTTACACAGTCCTCTCCGTTAACGTGTAAATGAAAAGTTCAACTTATATAAATTCAAAATCATTAATATAATTGTTGATTGTTGTTACACACGTATACACGGAATTTGAAGTTCGTTCAGCGCGTTCACATGCTCCTCCTGCACACCCTGGTCGGTGATGACCTTCCCAACACTCTCCATGCCAGCTACTCTTGTAAAAGCTTGAATGTTAAATTTGCTCGAATCGGCTAGCAAAATAACCTCGTCAGCAATATGAATCATTTTCTGCTTCACCAAAGCCTGTAGTTCATTCGACTCGCTGATGCCCTTGGTCAGATGTACGCCTTTGCAAGACAAAAACACTTTATCCACATGATACGCATCCAGAGAGCGCTCTGCGAGCGGCCCGACAAAGGACAAAGATTTGGAAGCAAGCTGTCCGCCTGTAGCAATGACACGAATCTGTTCTTTCGCGCTTAGCTCCGCGGCAACTTTAATTGAATTGGTTAATACCGTCAGCGGAATATTGGGCAGTCCAGCTGCCATATACCACGCGGTAGTACTTGCATCCAAAGCAATCCGGTCACCGGGTTCCACCAGTTTCACCGCTTCACTTGCAATGCGGCGCTTCTCATCGGCATGGGCAACAGCACGCTCGGGATACGGAATCTCGGTTTGCGATTCATCCTTGTATTTCACACTAACCGCTCCACCATGCGAGCGTCTGAGCCTGCCCGCCTGTTCCAGCTTGTCCAGATCACGGCGAATCGTTTCTTCGGTCACTCCACAGCGCTCACTAAGCTCAGTGACACGCATGCTTCCATGCGCATCCACCCATTCCACAATTTTTTCATAACGTTCCGCAACGAGCATCTTCATTCACTCCAAACCGTTAATATACCAGTTAATCCTGTTACCCCATCATACCATAGAGCGGTTGGAAGGAGAATTTCACACATCTACAAGAATTGACGTCCATAAACATTCATGCATATGCAAAAAGAGGAGGCTTTCGCCTCCTCCATCCAGTCATTCCGATAAATTATTTATCCTCTGCCATAGGGAACCAACCCGGTGTGTGGATAATTGCATTCCACAATCCATCAGGAATCACCAAACGCTCTTGATCGGATTTCGTCAGAATGGTCTCAATATCCTCTTCACGTCCGCTTTCAATCTTCTCGACCCAGTCTGGCTCGATGATCAGCTCACGTCCAATCGCAAGCAACGGTACGCCGGTTTCCAGCGCTTCTGCTGCTTCATCCGCGGTATGAATCGATCCAACACCAATTACAGGTACTTTACCGCCAACACGATCCAGGATAAATTCAATTCTGGCACGTGTATCCTCTTCACCACGTCTTGGCTTCGACCAGAACTCATTCAAGGAAACATGCAAATAGTCGAGATTTTTATCTTTCAAAGCATCAACCAGTGCATACGTATCCTCCATTGTTAGTCCTGGCGTTTCTGGCTCTTCCGGCGAGAAACGGTAACCTACAATAAACGGAAGTTTAGTATGCTCAGCAACGACACGCTGTACCTCATCGACAACGGCTAATGGGAACGCCAAACGTTTCTCTACACTGCCGCCCCAGCGATCTTCGCGCCGGTTGGAATGTGGAGAGAAAAACTGCTGAATCAGATAACCATTCGCACCATGAATCTCAATACCGTCAAAACCGGCTTCAATAGCACGGCGAGTCGCTTCACCGAAATCACGAATGACAGAAGTAATCTCTTCATCCGTCATTTCTCTTGGTTCCGGTGAACCTGGGCGTTCACTTGCGACTGCACTAGGTGCAACCACTTGGCCCGCAGGAACGGCTTGTTCCGGAGTCAGACGACCTGCATGGAACATTTGCAGTACAGCAACAGAACCTTGTTGTTTAATCGTTTCAGCCAGACGTTTCAGTCCAGGCACAAAGCTGTCATCATAAGAACCAAATTGTGCAGGGAAGCCGATACCGTTAGGCGTAACATGTGTTACCGCTGTAACCGACATGCCAGCCCCACCTGTGCGACGTGCATAATATGCAAGCTCAGCATCAGATACCGTACCATCTGAATTAGAGGACATATGAGTCATAGGAGCAAGCACGATCCGGTTTTTCAGTGTAATGCCGCTGCTTGGCAGTGAAACTTGTTCAAACATTTTCGAATACTTTGGATTCATTCGTGGTTCCCTCCTGATATTATATCTCTTTAAATAGATATATGGATATATACATTCAACTACTGTAATTATTATAGTTACGTTTCAATTCAATTGCAACTTTTCTTTTTCCATTCCTTGTCAGCCTGCAACGGAAACAATGACACAACTAAAAAAGGACAGAGTGTCCTCAGACGCCCCATCCCGTTTTTCAACCATTTCCAGAGTTCAGAAACTTAGAAACCATAAACATGAACGTAGCTAAATCTTCAGAAAACCTCGGTAATACCTTAGGCATCCCTCAGTTGAGTCATTCTTCAGTAACTCCGCACGTAAGCCAGCCTCTGCTCCATCTCTTCCACACATTCATAACAATCATGTTCGTCGTTCGCCACCATCGGCGTGACCGGGTATAGATTCATCTCTGTGCGATTGTATGTTTTAAGCAGTGGCAACAACTGTGTAACTCTGGTATTGGCCGGATCGAGCCAGGTGTTGATCTCATCATCCATGAGAATAGCCGGCATCTTGTTTCCAAACTCACGAGTCGCCAGATTCGCGCCAGCCATGAGCATCGTACAGGTGCGAAGCGGTTGCTTGCGGGTATCTTTCCAGATCTCATACAATCCCGCAATGCCAAAAAGTCCGCGATCCGGCATGACAACACGTACTGCATAACGCTTCTTGCCTTCTTGTCGCCAGTAATACAGCCCATTGCATGGAATAACACAGCGTTTGGTCTCCACTAACTTATAATACGCGGGGTTTTCATGCACAGTCATTAAATTAGCATTCACCGCATCCCTCCCCCAGAACGGAATGAATCCCCAACGGAATTCATCCAGCACACGTTCTCCATCCTGATGCAGAATGATCGGCGTATGTTGCGTTGGACTGATATTATAGCGATTTTTATAGTAATACATAACCCGTTGTACTTTGAAATGATCCCGAACTTCATCTAGATCAGCCGCGAGTGAAAAACGTTCGCACATCCCTATACACTCCTTTTTCCTAGTAAGATTGAGTGTATTATTTGTGAGTTAAGGGAATTTATGCATACCTTCCCCAGACAGAAAGCGACTTGTTGTGACAACATTCCTTTATTGCACAGGTTTTTTCCTTTTTTCCATAACAAAAACAACGACTTGAGACTCATTTCAGGTACACATTTCCTTGTTACTATAATAGAGAAAATATACATTTATTGGAGGTTTTAAGCATGAAAAGGAAGTTGTTGATGAGCCTGATGTTGTTCTCTGCGCTCGCGATGTTTGGCAGCACGATCTACGCAGCAACCTTTTTGAATTACGGCTACCCTAGTTCCACCATTCCAATCCGGACCTACAACTACGCTTCTGCATGGCAGGGTCCAATGGATGCTTCTCTTGCCAACTGGAACAACGCGGGAGCCAAAGTGCAATTCGTCAAAACGAATAACTCTCCGAACACGATCACCGCTGGTAACTTCAATAATACCGCTTATGGTGTTAACTACGCTTCTGTCTCCGGCAATCAGGTTGTCAACTTCCGCATCGAACTCAACGCCTCCACGATTACCGCTGATGCATCCAACTTATCCAACTTTATTCAAAGCGTGTTCGTTCATGAACTGGGTCACTCCGTCTGGCTTGGTGACAACCCGACAACGAACAGTCCTTCCATTATGTCTTACACGCGCAACCGGAATTCCATGACCAAACCACAGACCTTCGATATCAATAATGTCAGATCCAGATACTAATCGTTCGTACATCATCATTCCGTATCATTTACATTTTATTTCCAAGGAGGATTCCGATCTATGAACAAGAATCGAGTACTTACCTTACTCGTCTCTTCTATCTTTATCCTGTCTGTCGTCGGCTGCTCTTCAGCAACTCCGGCCGCTTCTCCCCCGGGTACTCCCGTCAAAATCATCGCATCCGAGGATTATCCCAGTTATGGAAGTGTAGACGCTTTGTCAGAGCGGGCCGACACCATTGTGAAGGGCAATGTCATCCAAACCCGGGTTGAAGCTTTAGATGACAGGGGACAAGCTGATTCCCAAGATCAGAATCATATGAATGCAGCGGGAAGTGCGGCAGATGCTCAGGTTTCTTTTGACAAAATCTATACGATCTATACGGTTCAGGTGACTGAATCCTACAAAGGGGGGTACACAGCCGGGGATCGGCTTGAAGTCAAACAGCTTGGCGGACAACTGGGTAACACCGAAATCGTCAACGATGACAGTCTTAAGCTTATGCAGACCAAGGATTATGTACTTTTTCTTGAAACATATGCGGACACCCCTGCAAGCCTGCTAAACAGCGTTCAAAGCCTCTATGTGGTCAAACCTGCTTCGAAGTCAAACCAGGCCAGCCAGCAATCCCAGTCTGAGGTGATTGTCAGTGCAAACCCGGAGAATGATCTGACGCTCAGCCTGAGCGAATTGCAACAAATCAAAAACGAACAGTCCAATCCGTAACGTATATTTACTCTTTTACCTACTTACTTATTTAATGTCCATCTCAACATGCCGCTCTACATAAGAATAATAAAACGTGCTACCCCAAATACCGGGTGGCACGTTTTTACGTTACCGCTATGATCAAAATCTCTCAGTGCCAATGGCTAGCGATTGACACACACTGGAAGGGTAAACCAGAAACAACTTCCTTCTCCCTTCTTACTCTGAACTCCAATTTCGCCTCCATGCCGTTCCACAATGGATTGAGCGATCGCGAGCCCAAGTCCAGCTCCACCACTACTTTTACTACGGGATTTATCAATCCGGTAAAACCGTTCAAAAATACGTGTCGTTTCTTCCGCTTCAATCCCCTCACCTTGATCCAACACCGCAATTTGCAAAAACGCTCCCTGCTCTGTGGCAGTAAGCATGATTGTGCCTCCTGTAGAAGAGTATTGGATGGCATTTTGCAATAAATTGGAAACCACCCGTTTCATCTGTGCAGTTACCATCATGGCAGCTGGCAATTGATCAGGCAACTCAATCTCCACATTCAGCTCTTTCTCGGCAAGATGGAACGAAAAGCCCTCGAGTGTGCTAACCAACAACTCATCGACATGACTGGGCTCTGGATCAAATCGCTCCCCTTGGGCCTCCAGACTCGATAGATCAAACAAGTCCTGGATCAGCCCTCCCAGCCTCTTCGTTTCAAGGCGAATCGTATTCAGATAACGCCGGAAGGTGGCTTCATCCTTAATCACATCATCCTCCAGCGCTTCGACAAAGGCCTGAATCGAGGCCAGTGGTGTACGTAAGTCATGAGACACATTTGCTATCAGCTCACGCCTGGCCGATTCGGATTGATGAAGATCGTCAAAACTATCCTTCAGTCTGGAACTCATTTCATTAAACTGCTGTGCCAGCAGTTTAAATTCCTGTGGCCCGATGAGAGGAACTTCCGTATGGAAATCCCCTTCGGCTACCTTCACTGTGCGCTCGGTAATACGAGCTATTGATTTTTCCAATGGCTTCGTTAATACATACTGGAGAACAAACGAAAGTAAACCTACCCCGGCCGTTATACCCGACAGCCAATACAATTGATCGATGGTGAGAAGCATTTTGGAATAACTGACGAACAAACAAATCAACAATACACCGATTCCCAGAAGACTGGACAATACCAGATACGTGCGTAATTTCATGATGAGCCACCTGCAAACTTATAACCTATACCCCAAACCGTTTTAATATATTTTGGATCGGAAGCATTTTGCTCGATTTTCTCTCGTAATCTTCGAATATGCACGGTTACGGTCGTCGTATCTCCCTCGTAGCTAAAATCCCAGATTTTGCTTAACATCTGACTACGCGAAAACACCTGTCCCGGGTGGCTGGCTAGCAAATACAACATCTCAAACTCGGTAACCGTCAAGTCAATCAGCCGTCCGTCAATCTCTACCTCACGTTTCACAAAATCAATGGTCAGCCCTTCATAACGAATCGTATGTGATGAATGAGTGGCAGGCGACACCTGTACCGTTCGCATTCTGCGCAATATCGCTTTGACACGCAGAACGAGTTCTCTCGGACTAAATGGCTTGGTCAGATAATCATCTGCTCCCATCGTCAGACCCATCAGTCGATCCTGCTCTTCCCCACGAGCAGTCAGCATAACAATGGGTACATCCTCGCATTGCCGAATCTCATTACAGATTTCCCATCCATTTTTATGTGGCATCATCAGGTCCAGCACAATCAGATCTGGCGTGTGGGTGCGCCACAACTTAATCGCCTCCATACCATCCTTAGCCGTCACCACGGAATAACCTTCCCTTTCGAGGTACCTGCGACAAACGTCTGTAATATTACTGTCATCATCGGCAACCATGATACGCTCATTCAATGAACTCACCCCATATTCAAAACAAGCATCTGGCATCATCATAGCACAGGGCAAGGATCATGTTTCAGTATTATTGATCTGTCTTACTTTCAATTTTTTACGTTTACTTCGTTACCTTCACTTCATAGCCTTCATCGGCATCATGTATTTGGAAATGACCATATCCGTTACATATGTGTTGCCCTCATGGATTATGGGCATTGACTTCGAGCTAACCTGCATGCCGTCTACCATCATTTTTGTGGAACCAACCCACACCTTAATGGTTTTAGCTGCAGGCATCATAGCCCCTTCCATCATCATGTCGTCCTTCATCATCATGTCATCTTTATTCATTTGGTCATCTTCCATCATCATGTTATCAGCCATCTTCGTGTCATCTTGCTTCATCATATCATCGTGCATCATCATGTCATTTTTCATTTTCATATCGTCTTCCATCATCGTGTCGTGCATTTTGTCCATATACATTAACGTTACCGAGCGGTCTTTGCTGTCCCACATAATGCTGTAACCATACATTTTTGCCGCCTGTCTCAATTGCATAAGTTCCATGCCATCCTTTTTAATCATTTTCATCTCTGTAGCACTTGCACTTGCCAATCCTGAAAAGGTCAAAGACATCATCAACACCGCTGCCGCAATCATTTTTTTGCTTTTGCTTGTTTTCATCATTGTTATCACTCTCCATGGGTTTAGTTGCTTGCATGGACTACAATAAGGAAAACAACTTACGATTCTCTAAGCAAAATGTTACGAAACCATTACGATGTAATTTGTGGTATCATCCTGTCACAAAAAACGGTTGAAGTCCCTCTCCGTAAGAGACTTCAACCGTTTTATTCGTTGCTACGTCTTATTTTTTCCCTTGCCTCACATTTAGTTCACTCGAATAAAATCAGCCATGGATCGAACCTCCACTGCCCCTGGATTCGAATTGACATCTGCTTGCTGTAAACCTTCTCTGGAGATGAACTTCACCTTTACCGGAAACCCGGGAATCAGGTCAAAGAAGTTATCCGAGAAGACCCCTTCAACTTCCGAAGACATCCACACCTGCTTGGCAAGAACGTCACTTTCCAGCACTAGATGTACACCATCCTCATCCGCTCCTCCGCTGACTTTGATGCTCGCAGGCTGAAGCGCAAGCTCTTTGGCAGGCACGAAGTAATGCTCCTGGACAATGTCTGTTACTCCCTCTTGACGGAGAGCGAGCCGCAGTAGCGTCGTCGTAGCATCATGCCCTTCAAGCCAGTCTGCATTACGCAAGGACAACAACTTCTCACCTGCATTGGGTGCTACGTTTACTGCAAAAGTCTCTTCCCAGTGCACCGTGCCATCGAATCCAATCAATTGAACTTGAAGCTCCCCCTCCACCTTCTTCAATAGATCAGAAACCACATAGATATCTGTGACGTCTTCTTTGGTACCATCCACGGAAACCAATACATCATTGAAACTACGTTTCGCATAATATTGCAATGCCTTCCAGCGACCAAGATAATCCATACCCGCCCACGAAGCGACAGGCCAGCAATCATTCATTTGCCAGTAGAGCGTTCCCATACAGTAAGGTTTGCGGCGGCGGTGGGCTTCGATTGCGGTTTTCATCGCTTCTGCTTGAAGGACCTGACTCATATACAGGAAGGATGGGAAATCCTTCGGTTCATGCAAATACATATCCATATACTGCTTGATCAGTCGATTACCCGCACCGTTCTTTTGATGTGCAAGCATGACCTCTGACTCCAAGGCCAAGTCTTCTTCCTCGGCGTATGTGCGTACCGACTTGTATTCCGGGAACGACTGGAACCCATACTCACTCATAAAACGGCCTACATATATATTGTAATTCTCAAAAGGCTCCACATTGTGCCACACGCCCCAATAATGGATGTCTCCTTCCGATGTAGACGGATGGGCATGCTGCTTTTCATCCCCTGTCAGCGATACAATGGGGGAGGAAGGCCAGTAGTCAATGCCTGGTGCATACGCTTCGACCACTTCTGGCAAAAGGTCATGGAAAATCGCTTCATAATCCGCCCAGATGCGTTCGCGCTGTTCGGCGTTGTAATCTTTTTTCCAGCCCCAGCCACCATTTTCAATATAATGCGCCCAAGCCGAATCTATCTCATTGTTGCCACACCACAGTACAATACTCGGATGATTGCGCAGACGTTTCACATTGTCGATCGCTTCATGACGGACACTGTTCAGGAACGCTTCATCACCCGGATACATGCTGCACGCGAACATAAAATCCTGCCACACCATGATACCGTATTCATCACACAAGTCGTAAAATACATCCTCTTCGTAAAAGCCACCGCCCCATACACGTAGCATATTCATGTTGGACTCCGCTGCCGATATGATCTCATGCATGTACCGTTCTCGTGTCACTTCGGTAATAAAACTGTCATTGGGAATGTGGTTGGCTCCTTTGGCGAAAACCGCTACTCCGTTCAGTTCAAAATAAAAGGAAGCGCCGGCTTCGTCCGAATCACGCACAAGACGGATGGAACGAAGTCCTGTTTTGACCTCGTGCGTTGCGACAGCACGCTCACCTTGAAGTACTTCGGCAGCAAACGTATATCGATACGCTTCACCCAATCCACGGCTCCACCAGAGCTTTGGATTCTGAATCGAGATTGGCACCTCTACCGTATGAGAACCAGATTGCAAAGATACGGCCTTCTCCCAGCGCTGACCATCTGCACCTATGCGAATAACGGTATCTATAGGCTGAGAAGTTTCCACCTCTACCACGGCGGTGACTTGTGCCGATGTGGCATTTACTTCATTTTGACGGATAAATAAATCATTAATTATCACATCTGTCCATCCCTCAAGCCTAACTTCACGCCAGATGCCACTGGTGACAAAACGCGGACCCCAATCCCAGCCATAGTGATATGGTGCTTTGCGCGCAAAGATACTGACTCGTTTATCCCCGAGACCGCCCACATCGGATTGGTCATTGGATGCAGGCAAGGCATATCCCAGCTTCTCCAGCTTCGGTAAATCCTCCTGAATGGGAGAACGAAAATGAATGCGAAGCATGTTCCCCTGTTCCTTCACTAATGCTTTTACATCTGCCTTCCATACTCGAAACATGTTATCCGCAGACAACACATGTGTGTCATTCACATATACATCCGCATACGTATCCAGTCCGTCAAAAACTAGTTCGAGATGCTCCTGCGTATATAAAAAAGATTCAATATCGAACGTTGTACGATACTCCCAGTCCTTCTTGTCGATCCACTGCACTTCCTTCTCATTTGTCCCGTAAAACGGGTCAGGAATCTTGCCTAATCTCAGCAGATCGGTATGTACGCATCCAGGCACCTGAGCCGGCATCCATTCCTGATCCTCACTAGCCTTGAACGTCCAGTTTTCAAATCGTTGTGATAGCTTTGTGCTCATGACAGCCTCCCATGTCGTTAGAGTAACCAACGTATTTTGTTAGGTTTTGTTATTATATTAGCAAACAATTCACAAAACAAAATTAACATGTTAGCCGTATAACAGTCAATGCATTGGGTCAATTAAATTGTTCTATTATCACTGCAATCACAAAAAAAGACATAGAGATTTACTTCTCCATGTCTTTTCCCTTCTATTTTGTTTCCATCCTGCTAGGAAGGTCCACAACCACAACTTTGCCTGGCTACTCCCGTAACATATGATATTCGTCCCGCATAATGATGTCCGCATGAATAAGCTTACGCTCATATGGAACATTCGGATTGCTAATGCGCCACAACAACTGATCTACAGCACGGGCTCCGAGATGTTCCTTATGAATATGTGCCGTAGCCATAATAGGATCATCTGCCCTTGTATTATCGAACCCTGTTACCGCGCACTGTTCAGGCACCTGAACGTCGCGACTTCGCAAAGCCTCAATGATAATAAATGCCGTGTGGTCATTCGCGCAGACGATCACCTCTGGAATATCTTCAAGCTTGAACTCTCTGATGGTTTGTTGCATCTCCTTATACTCCTGCACGAGCAGCCCCGCATGCTGTTCAGCCTGTAGTTGCATTACTTCAAGTCCCATCCGATACCCGAGCCACCGTTCCCTGAAACTAACCGCATCAGGTAGCTGTCCAGCGAACTGGAACCGTTTATATCCCTTCGCCGCAAGCATAAGGACTAACTCCTTCATGCCTTTCACATTGTCAGTAAATACAGTATCGGTATGTATTGCAGAATCCTCGTGATCCACCATGACGAGCGGAATGCGCAAGCGATATATTTCGAGCAGCACTGGCGTTGAGATCGTGCCTACCGTAATAACACCCCGAATGGCATCGGGATTGAGAACCGAAAACATATGATCGGAAGAAGGTTCCGTCAGTGTCAAAATATCCATACCCTGCTCATTCAAACGCGCTGAAATCCCGTCGAATACAGGCCCCCAATACAAGGAAGAACGATTTTGAGAGCGTATATTCGGAAACAAAATCAATATGGTACCTTCGTTTTTCTTCCCCATTGTGTCACCGAATGATGTATGAGAATCCACTGCATTATATTTTGGCTCTATTTTAAAATAACCCAGTTGCCCCGCGGTTCTGACAATCATCTCACGCGTGTGCTCACTAACCCCCGGCTTACCCGTCAGTGCACGGGAAACTGCGAACTTGGATACTCCTGCAGCATCTGCGATCTGTTGCATGGTCACTCTTTTGCCCATCTTGCTCACCCGATTTTCCTGATATTTCATCCAGTGTAGCATAAAACCCCGAATGAACAAAACATGTTTTGTTCATTCGGGGTTTGTTAGGTTAGATCGGAGTAAGACGGAATAACCTGTAACTTCGTTTATCTACCGTTTATTTATGGGCGACTGTCTTCCATACATATATTTAGATGGACAGAGAGATTCAGTTAACACTATAACGCCGGGCGCTTTCTGCGTCTGAACAGATGCAGCGGCAGTTTGATCTCCGTAATCAATACGCCAGCCAGCATCAACGCTGCTCCGCAGTATCCTTGCAACGTAAGAGACTCTCCCTGAAAAATAAAAGCAAACGCTGCGGCAAACAGTGGCTCCAGCGAAAAGATCAGACTCGTTCTCGTAGGTGAAGCGTGGCGCTGGGCAAAAGTTTGCAAAATATAACCAAGCCCACTGCATAATACTCCGAGTCCCAAGATCGATGCCCATGATTCCGGCGTATCTGGTAACTGCGGTGTTTCAAACAAAAATGTGGCTACCGTTCCCAACAAAGCCGCTACACCAAGTTGAACGATTCCGAGTGTAAGTGGGTCATGCCGAGGTGTATATTTACCCGCCAGCAGAATATATATGGCGTAAACCAGTGCCGCGATAATACACAACAGATCCCCCAGATGCAAACTCATTTCATGCTGAAGGGTCAATAGTCCAAGCCCTGCTACTGCGACCACTATACTGACACTAAGACGTTTGTCCGGCAATCGCCGGCGCAAGACTGTCGTTAATATCGGTACAAAAATGACGGCCAAACTGATCAAAAACCCCGCCTGAGACGCCGTCGTTCGCTGTACCCCATAGGTGATGAATACAAATGCAGCAAACAACGCTGTACCCAGCACGACTCCAGCAAGCAACGTACCGCGATCTACACTTCTCAAACGGCGGTGAAAGAGTATCCCTGCCGCTACAAAGGCGATTCCAAATCGCAAAGCAATCAAATTTAGTTCTTGCATTGAAGCTAGTCCCGATTTCATAAACAGATAAGAAGAACCCCAAATAACGGTTGCAAGCAACATCTGTACATCTGCTCTTCGTGATGCTTGAATCTGATTTCCCTGTACCCCATTCATCTAACTTCTACCTTCATTCTTCTATAATAGTCTGAGCTACGTTGGTTATATGTACTAAACTAACTCGCCTTGGCAAGTATAAACGATCTCTTTGCATTATAAAAATGAATATTTATAATAGTTAATATGAAATAAACTAATGTATAGAAATGTAGATTAATCTGGAAGGAAAGTACTATAACATGTCGCTGATTAAATACGAAATTCTAAACACGGTAGTTGAATATGGCAGTCTGACCAAAGCATCCGAGGCCCTGAATATTACACAATCCGCCGTCAGTCACGCCATCGCCAGCCTGGAAAGCGAATATGGATTCTCCCTGCTTCATCGCAGTCGCTCGGGTGTCCGGGTCACCGCGGAAGGTGAGCGTATTCTCGGTTATACTCGTGAAATCATCCGCTGGGCCGAACTGATGAACCAGGAAATCTCCCTGATTCGCGGTGCCGAGATTGGTACGGTACGAATCGGGACATTTGCTAGCGTATCGACACAGTGGCTTCCGGGTATTCTCAAGCAGTTTAGGCTTCGCCACCCCGGAATTGAAATTAAGCTTTGGGAGGGTGACTATGCCGAGATTGAGAACTGGCTCGCCAGCGGGGCCATCGACCTTGGGTTCTTGTCTCTTGGCGACTCGTCGCCATTTGATACGATTACATTACAAAAAGACAGGATGATGTGCATCCTGCCTCTGGATCATGCGCTGGCTTCAGAGAAATCGGTATCTTTTGAAGTTTTGCTAGAGCAGCCTTTCATTCTTCCCAAATGGGGCGGTGACAACGAAATTGAACGTTTGATTCGTCAGCATGCTGCCAAATTAAATGTGGTATATGAGGTTGCCGAGGATCAGGCTATTATGGCCATGGTACGTAACGGACTTGGCATCAGTCTTCTTCCCGAGATGGTGCTGCAAAATCATACGGAATCACTCGCGCTGGTGCCACTTTCAGGTGACCCTTACCGAATGATCGGTTTAGCTTGCGCTTCCCTTCGGAATATTTCACCAGCAGCACGTCGTTTCATTGAAGAAGTCCAACAATGGCTCATCTCTAATCAAGAAGTTTAGTTTTACGTGACTCACACTCAGGTGAACAGGCTTAAAGACGATCCTATCTTATTCCCAGACCCGATCTAGCTGATCTGCATAGTAGCGTATCGCCCGGCTGTAGTCCATTATTCGCGGATCGCAAGAAGTATCCGCAAGCTGAACAAGCAGCCGCCCCATCGCTTCTGCGTGTTCGCCGAGATTATAGAGCACCATAGCATAGAATACCTCAAATTCCCGGTGCTCGGGAAATTCCGATATTCCTGCCAGCAGCCATGATTTGGCCTGCTCGTATTGTCCAAGCGTGCGATAAGTACTCCCTAGTCCGAGAATTGCACCAGCCCGATCTTCTGCCGATAATTCCAGCTGTAGTGCTTTTTCATAATAAGGCACAGCCTCACGTTCCAATCCTAGCGAGTCATGTGCCCATGCGAGTTGATACCAGCCTTCCCCATTTTCCGGCTCAAACTCCGTAATTTGGTTCAAAAGCTCAATTGCTTCCCTCACTTTGCCTTCCTGTCGCAGGCAGATCGCTTGTTGCAAATCACTCATGTTGTTGTCACATCCAATAGCTGTTAATAATAAACAAGCACATCTTGTAATAATACCAACAACGAGGTTGTCCGTTTTATTCCAAAATGTGCTCTCTAAGGGAATCCCTGCTCTCTTCTGTTTAAGACCAAGTTGTATTCACTACCATTAAGATGAACAGGAGCATTAGGTAATTGACCGAGATCAAAAAGTTAACCTTCGCCCACTTCTCATCATCCTGTGTTTTCAATCCGCCAAGTGTATGTACAAACCAGATCAAGCTGCTAATCAGAGATACAATCAGAAACACCAGTCCAACGTAATCAAAATAATACAACAGGAATACAGCAGGAATCAGCAGAAAAACATAAGGAATCATCTGTAGCTTGGTACGTTTCACACCTTTGACCACCGGTAAGAGTGGGAAGCCTGCAGCACGATACTCTTCCACACGGCGAATACCCAGCGACCAGAAATGTGGAGGCTGCCACAAAAATAACAGTGCAAACAACAGCCAGGCTCCTGCATCGATTTCATTCGTTACGGCGGTATACCCAATGACAGGTGGCATCGCCCCTGCAATTCCGCCCAGCGATGTGCTCCATGTCGATGTACGTTTTAGCCACATCGTATAGATCACAATATACGCAAACCAACCGAGCAAAGCCATCCAGCCGGATAACGGATTCACCAGTACAAACAATATCGCTAAACCAGCGACTCCGAGCACCAAGCCGTAACCAAGAACAAATCCTGGTTTCAGATGATTAATGTAATCCATTCTTTTTTTCGTTCGTTCCATCTTTTGATCCAGCTCACGGTCCCAATAATTATTGATGACACATGCCGAAGCAATGACGAGCGTTGAACCAATCACGACCATAAGCAGAGATATCCATGCGATATCCCATTGTGAAGCAACCCAGAAACCGACGGCAACCGCAAACACATTCAACCGTAACAGTCCGGGCTTGGTTAATGCAATCATGTCTTTAAACATCAGAAGCCTCCTGAATGATGTAAAAACGCCATTCCTATAATGATACATGTACCACCAATAAATTACAATCGCTTTCAACCATTTGTCATAACAAAAAGCATTCTTCACCGTTTACTTGAACGGAAAGAATGCTTTTTGGATTATTTGTATGTTATCTGTTTAAGGGATATACTGTTGTACAATTTTAATTACTTTTCCATCTTGAATCGTCAGGTGGTAAGGGAACACAGACATATCCAGAATGCGTTTATCCCCATACAACGACTCAAACTTGGTCAAGCTTACGGGTTCGTTCCACTGAATTTCCGCCCCCTGAACCGTACCATCACGGTCATACAGTTGCATGAGAACGTTGGCGTCAGCTTTGACCTCAACCTGCTCTTGTTCTTTGTTATCATTAACAATATAGTAACCGTCAGGTGCTTCGTCCATGCCCGCATCCGGATTACGTTGTTTGAAAATCGTATTGGCTTCCTCACCCTGATACCAGCCGATTTTATCTACAGTCAGCATTAATTTACCGTCTTCCACACGCATCCCGTCAATATAAGCTGTATATACTTCAGAATTGGCCAACTGGGCCTTATTAGCAGAAGGTGACTGAACATCGGTACGCTCCTCTGCGTTTGCAGGGGTAAGCAAATATGTAGTCAGCACGATGATGCCAAGTAAAGCCACTGCTGCACCGATCATCCGATATCTCCATTGTTTCGCCGCGTTCTTCATGCCAGCATCTCTCCTTATTTCATACGTCTCTTAATTATTAAACGAAAGCTTTTCTTCTCAAACGGACACGCCAAACATTAACGATTCGTTTATGTTGTACTCATCATACGTCATAGCACCTTCTGAAAAGTATCAGCCAGATTAAAAATAGTTACAATTCGCGTCATCACTACTGAGCTTGTCCACCGCTTTACATGGAGAAACCCCAAATCAGCTGCATTCGGGGTTTCTGCTGTATCTATATTAATCTATGCTTGTACAGTCCATTTATGCCTGAACTTCTTTAATGACTTGTTCTGGTGTCTTGCGCCAAACGAACCAGCATATGAGCGAGCATATGGCGTTCCTCTTCTTTACCAACGTTCCAGAGTTCCTGTAATAGCTTCTCTTCCCGGTTGCGAGGTTCTTCGTTAGTTGCCAGATGATCTGCTACTTTTTGTGCAATTTTAGCCATTTGTTCTTCACTTAAACCGATGGATTCGCCCATGGCAATCCGTTTACCGAGGTATTCCTTGAATGCATCAAAATTTTGTAAAATGTGGTCTCTTTCCTCCGGTGCAAT
This sequence comes from Paenibacillus intestini, assembly GCF_030803945.1. NCBI lineage: Bacteria > Bacillati > Bacillota > Bacilli > Caryophanales > Paenibacillaceae > Paenibacillus > Paenibacillus intestini. The sequence goes on from NZ_JAURUN010000002.1 coordinate 146,860, forward strand.
CTTTTCGATTGCGTTGTCTACCTGATCTGTGGAAACCTGCCCGTCTTTGTGGATCACATGATTTTGTTCATTCATGCTTATTACCTCCTTCAGTTTAATTGCATATTCATTTTGGTGACTTATGTTGAGCTTGCAATAAGCTTCACAACCTTGGGTCATTTATAATATAAACGTCTCGCTGAAGTTTAATCAGCCGTTTCAAAAATCGTAGTTCGGTTAAACGTTTTACATATACATGTAGATGTTTGGTTATGTTAGTAAACATTGATTACTACCGAATTTAAGGAGGAGATCTCATGAATGACAAACCTAAACATGACAAAACAACCGATGAACTCAAACCCGGTGTAAATACCGTCATTGAACCAGACAAAAAAAATCCGGGACCTACGGACATGATTGAAGGTGTCGTCGGAGATATTGTAGACAACATTCGCAAAGACTTTACCCATAAAGGACATGATCATTCTTCCAATAAAAATGTAACAGATGAACCGGGTAAATAATCCTTAAAAGAAACGCACGAAAACAAGTCCTCCTAAACCAACTGGAAAATAGAGGACTTGTTTTTTTGTGTTTTTTTTATTATATGCTATTAACCCTTAGCCATCTTCTGTAACGCTTTGTGAATCCAGATGGCCGCAATCGCGCCTTCGCCCATAGCAACAGTCGCTTGTTCGGCATGTATACCAAGATCTCCAGCAATCCAGACGTGAGGAGCCGCCTGCATACTACGAGGATTCGCTTCTACATGTTTATTGTCTGCAATGACGGCTCCAAGCTGCTCAGCGAGCTCATAGTGAACCCGGTTCCCGCCAAAGGCGATAAATCCACGTTCTGATTCAAAAACCTGACCATCTTCGGTTAAAACACCTGTAATATGACCGTCCTCCATCTGTTGCACTTCCTGTACCGCTGCTTCAAGATAACGGACTCCTGCTTGCTTCATTTGACGATGAAGGTCAGCCGAGATCGCTGTTTGCTCGTGGTTGATATATAAAAGATCATTAGTACGTTCAATTAAGGTCATGGCCATATTCGCTCCAGCTTCGCCAGCCCCCAGCAGGATCGTTCGCTTCCCTTGAATCTCATAACCATCACAGTCAGGGCATACATACACGGTTCGGCCGAGTGTAGACTTCAGTCCCGGAATATCAGGTATTCGATCCGATAACCCGGTTGCCAGCAGCACTGTTTTGGCCTGATACAGGGTTCCAGAGGACCCTTTAAGCCTGATCTTGTCCTCATGCACACGCATGGCTTCTACAATTCGATCCTTTTCAAACAAAACACCTGTCTGCTCAGCTTGCATCCTGCCAATGGCCCGTAATTCTTTGCCCGACACCCCATCCGGATAACCGAGAATGTTATGATAGGTTCGGCATAACGTTGATCGGCCTTCCCCAGCATCGACTACCAGTACTTGATGCGCTGAATAACGTCCCAGCTGAATGGCTGCCTGAAGCCCTGCAATCCCTCCGCCCACAATAATACAATCCATCTCTCGCATGTTATTCCCTCCTGAATATCCAGTACTCTCTCTTTTTAAAAAGTATATTTTTGCATGATGATTCTTGTCCTTCTATACATTAAACCGTACAAACAGGCTTAAACGGCCTGACTTATTCCATAGCTTAAACCAAAAATAAAAGACCCAAACCTCCGGTTTCAAACGAAAGGTTTCGGTCTTCAAGTGTTAGAACTGATACGATTCGAAACGCATAGCATTGGTGATGGCGTTCCATACATCCGCAGTTTCGCCGCCCATATACCAGTAAGCCAGTCCTGCAATGTTTCGCTCACCACTCATCCGAACTTTGGCAGACAAGGAGCGACTCTCTTCCGCCCAGATGGCTCGTGCCACCGATTTAGACGTGTAGTTAATCATATACTGCTTCAGCTGTGTATCCCAGTTTCTTAGCGAACCTGATGCTGATGCCCGCACTCCTTGCTCTCCCAGTGTAATGTCCCAGGAAGCTGTTGCAGGATTCACGGTGGACCAATCCCGCGTATATAGTGGAAGCGCCAAAATAGTCTTGGTACGTGGTACTTCGGAGAGCATCTTTGTCAGTGCTCGATCCACCCATGGAAGCGAAGCGACCGAACCGGGCTTGGGGTCACCGTTCCAATGCTCTTCATAACTCATAAGTACCATATAATCCGAGATCGCCCCCAGCTTGACGTAGTCAAAGGCTGCCGTCCAATCTGAACCGAGATTGGGAGATACATCAACCGATACCACAGCGCCAAGTGTGTGCAAGGATTTCGTTAACGAAGTCACAAACGCGGTAAAGCCTTCGCGATCGACAGGATCTACATTTTCAAAATCCACATTAATACCGCCGAGTTTATATTTTTTCACATAAGCACTCACTTGATTGACAACTGCTTCCCGGTTCGCTGAGCTCGACAGCATCTGATGTGTCATCTCCTTATTGGAACGGTTACCCAGCATCGGCCACAGCGCTCTGCCCGAAGCAGATGCCCAAGAGATCAATGTGGCATTGGCGTGATCCGAAACGTTCATATCTTTATTCAGGAAAAACCAACGCGGAACGACCGTGTTCACAGGCGACTGGTCGACTTGTCTTATAAATTCTGCTGTCGATGAATTATACTGCCATCCCAGTTGAATCCCATGATCCTGCTTCCGCTGAATTTGCGTGGCCCATGTGTTGTTTTGCAAGATCGAATCCAGCATCACTGCTGCCTCTTCCCGTGTGACTTGGTCAGCCGGCCGGAACATGCCGCTACTTCCGCGCATTAATCCAAGTTGATGCACCTTCTGTACATATGGAAGAGCCCAGCTTGAGATGTCCGCTGCGTCTGCATATGTATTGTATATACTATCGCTTGCCACAGGGCGCTGTTTCAGCATACGAACAAGCAAAGCAGCTGCCTCTTCCCGTGTAATGGAAGCGTTAGGCTGAAACTGGTTCTGGCCTTTACCCTCAAGAATCGATAGATTAGTCATCGCAGCTACGTTACCGTAATACCAAGCTTTCGCAGAAATATCTGCAAAAGGTTTAATGTTGTTTGAAACTGGCTCTAGTCCGAGCAATCGAACCGCAAATGATGCAAATTCAGCGCGTGTGACCGCTTTTTTCGGTTCAAACGTGTGCTCCGTTGTTCCTGCTACAATCCCTTTTTGTACCAGTCGCGCAATGGCTTCTTTTGCGAAGCTTTTGCTTGTATCCTGAAAGGTCGGCTGCCCACTCCCCGCCCCGTTAACGATACTTCCATTTCCAATCACTGAACCGAATAAAATGACGCCGCTTAATACGATCTTCCATACGGGATGAAAGGTTCGAGAAGCTCTATTATCATTTACTATTTTCACATTAAAAAGCCTCACTTCAATAGATTACGATCTTCATTATCGTATCAAATTGAAGCGAGGCCGTATGTGGTTAAATATTGGTAATGTTCAAGAATTACTTGTGTACTTTAATGCGTTCTTCCTTACTTGTGTACTTTGACGCGCTCTTCAATCGGTTGGAACTCTTTCTCGCCTGGGGTTGCGGTTGGTTTACCAAACGGCATCTGAGCGATCAGTCTCCAGTGCTCCGGAATATTCCATTCTTGCTTCACTTTTTCATCAATCAGTGGATTATAGTGTTGTAGGGATGCCCCCAGTCCTTCTTGCTCCAATGCAGTCCAGATGACCAGTTGCAACATACCATTGGATTGGTTAGACCAGATCGGGAAGTTGTCTGCGTAAGCAGCAAAGTTTTGTTGAAGCTGCGCTACCACATTGTTGTCTTCGAAAAACAGAACCGTACCGTAGCCACTACGGAAACCTGCCATTTTCTCAGCTGTGGATTGGAATGCCTCTTCGTTGCCCACAACTTCACGCAAAATTTCTTCCGTGTGATTCCATAGTTTATCATGCTGTTCACCAAGCAATACGACTGCCCGGGAAGTCTGTGAGTTAAATGCAGTTGGTGTATACTTTACCGCTTCTTCGACGATTTCCTGAATTTTAGCATCCGAGATTGTGGATTCCTTACTGATTCCATAATAAGATCTTCTGTTCTTCAACGCATCAAAAAAAGTAGACATTCATATACGCCTCCTAAGTCATTTGTAGTTCATTGCCGATAAGGTAACTATAATATAGTAACATACATTAGTCAATAAACTATTTTATTTTCATTATATTATTTAATCCCTCTTACGATAGTCTGCCCGGTATTTCTCTTCTGTAGCCGAATTACTTTTCGTCTGATCCTTATTCTTCTCTTCCTGCGCTTCCATGTTCAAATCTTGCATTGGAATGGGATCAACCGTTTGTTCTTGCTCGTATCGATCCAACATGCTTTCATGTTCAGTCTTATGTTGCTCCGGGTGGTCTGGCATCTTATCTCGTTTGCCATTTTCCCGTTGTTGCGCCGGTGTTTGCTTCTCCATTCACTTTTCGCCTCCTGTAATCGTCTTTTTCTCGTTACCTTTCTTTACCTGTTCGTTTGGCATTCTAAACATCTGCGTTACGTGAAGGGTGCTGACTCCTGCTCGCTATTTGCTCATTGGTATAAAAATAAAGCTAAAGAAGCCGACCACGATGAATCTGCGGTTCGGCTTCTACATAGCAACCATTTATTCCTCGTTTACGCTAACAGCGCTAAACTTCGTTTCAACATCCCTATCGACCCTACAGCTGCCGAGGCAGCTGACTTCGATACAGATCAGGCGAACAGCCCACGCTTTGTTTAAAAATTCGGCTAAAATGAGACAGCCTTTTAAAACCAGACAGTCGACTGGCCTCCGTCACACTCATCTCGGGCTGAAACTGGAATAGCAGTTTCGCCTGATTAATACGCCGGTCATATAAGTACTTAAATATGGTCAGTCCCGTCATCTCCTTGAACATACCTGCCAAATAGGGCTTGGACAGATGTAGTTCCTGAGCGAGATCATCCAGACCGATGTCATGCATGTAATTCGTATCCACGTATCGGATGATATGCTGGACATGTCTTTCTTTTTCCGATGAAGAACGCTGTTCCTGCACATGTCCCTGACAGATCTCTGCTACACAATATAACAGATCACAGACCCGGATATGCATACGCTCCTGTCTGAATCTGGATGAGTGAGAAGATAACTGGTGCAGATCATGTAGCAGTGCTTCGAATTCGGCGCGAACCTCACCGGTCAGGTTCACCCGGCAATTGCCCAGCTCATCGAACGGCTTCAGCACTTCATGGATGCGCTCGGGATGCAGGCTTTTACGAATGGCAGAAGGGTCGAAATGAAGCGTTGTGCGAACGTAAGGTTTACCAACTTTGGGATGCGGCCGATGCAAAGTCAGTCCATGCATTAACACCAAGTCCCCCGGCTCCAGTGCATATACCCGATCTCCAATAATATAAGTGCATTCCCCTTCATGAAAATAATAAATCTCATAGTGTGGATGCGAATGAAATCCGTCCGAATTACCCGGGTCAAACTGACTGGTGGCTCTATAGGTATACGCCAGTGGGGAATTAAACTGCATCATGCTTGGCACATCATCACCTCCTGTGCAAAAAAAGAAAGCGGGATACAACGTTATGCTTGGTTGCCCCGCTAATGTTCATCTAAATTTTATAACAACTCTCGGATACTTGCTTTGATCTCGTCCATGGAATCCACCGGCTCGAAGCGCCGAACGACTTGACCTTCTGCATCAATCAGGAATTTGGTAAAATTCCATTTGATCGCATCGCCGTGCAGCCACTCTGGTGCTTTGTCTGCCACCATCAGCTTGAGCAGTTTGGCCTGAATGTCGCTTTCATCAAAGCCGGCAAACGGACCTGACTTTTTCAAAAAGTCGTACAACGGATGCGCTTCCTCTCCATTCACATCCAGTTTCGCAAACATCGGGAATTTCACCCCGTAGTTGATCTGACAGAAAGACTCGGCTTCTGTACTGCTACCTGGCTCCTGCTCCGCAAACTGATTACATGGGAAGCCAATGACCTGCAATCCCTGATCCTTGTACTCATCATATAACTTCTGGATATCATCGAATTGATGCGTATATTTACATTTGCTTGCCGTGTTCACAATCAGTACAGGCTTTCCTTCATATTGAAAGAGCGGAAAACGCTCTCCACTCGTTCTCGTCACAGTGAAATCATAGATCGTTGGCATAAGTCGAAGTGCACCTCGCAATAGTATGTAGTTACTTGTTTTGTAGAGTCATCTTTCATTATATACGAAGTCAGTCATGACGAATACTAAGATTGCAAAGCCACATAAACATCGATCTCGTTATTGACACTATCCGGCTGGTAGCGTTCATCCCAGATTTCAAAATCATAACACTCAGGTGTGTATCCAGCATCTTCTAACCACTGTCCATAGATGTAGTCATATGTATCACCTATGTCGGATTCTAGTCCTCTGTGCGTACATGTAACGTATGAACGAGCTGGCACATGATGAATAATCATTCCAGGCGGCGTGCCCTCCGTCTCGTTTACTTCATAGCATAATACATGTGCGAATGGATCTACTTTGGCATTAAAATCCTCATAGGACGGATACAGCTGCATTAAGAGAACCTGGTCGTTTTTCCGATGCTTGATCTGATCCCTCTTCTCTATTAACTTATCATAAAGATTCTGTCGTAATCCTGCCTCAAACTCTTCCACCGTAGCTTCAATGCGATACCCTGCAACATGAAATGCAGCCAATGTAACGATCTTCGTTTCCATCTTTTTCTCCCCCAATGAAAAAATAGAATACAAACCGTTTTAACGTTGCATTTACCCGAAAAAGTTACGACAAAAACTATGTCCACTCTTGCCAATGTTGCTCCAGAAAAATCACTTCTCTCTCGTAGTGAGCCAGATGACCTTCTTCAACCATTTTCACAAAGGCTAAGTCTCCTGCTAATGCACGATCCTCTAAAGTTTTGCACATAAAGCGAATACGTGACACGACCCAATCTTTCAGATCAGGTGGAACATGTGAACCGTAAGCTTTCATAAACAATTCAATGCGTTTTTTCCGAACGTTTGCGTGCATTTCTCTATCATATGAGGCAACCGATTTCCCTTGCTCTTCAAGCTTGGGCGAAAAATTCGCAAGAGGTACACACGTATATAAAGTATAGGCAATATCCCACATACGCGGCCCCGGGCATGCCAGATCAAAATCAATAATGCCCTGCGGCAAACCTTGTCTGAACACGATGTTGTATAAAGCAAAGTCGTTATGGCAGACCACTTCGGAATTCTCTGAATTTGTATCAACTGATTTATGTGAGTGTTCATCTCTACCTATGCCTGGATAAAGGTTAACAGGCTGTTCCACCGTGGTGAAATTTACGGTTGCATCGTGATAGGCTCTTAATAAATGGGCAACGGAAATCAGTGATTCGTCTGACCACATGTAACTTTCGATCTCCGGATAATCATTACCCGGGACGTCTCCGTCAAGGTAAGAGAGTATTTCCCTGCCCTTCTCATCCATGCCCAGATACTTCGGTGCCTGATGGAAGCCTTCTTTTTCCAGATGCGAGAGCAGTTCGTGTACATAACGATTTGCGTTAATACTCGGGTCACTACCCCGGCGAACCGTATCTCCAACGCGCACAACTTCATTCACGTTACCACCTGTTAACTTCTCCTCCGGTTGTTCAGACAACTTGCATCCTCCTCTATTTGTAATTCTCTGGCCGCTCCTGCTGACGTTTATTTTTGTTTTTGTACGTTCCTGGGAAACCGGCAACCAGCAATACAAACCCAACAAAAAACATGAAATATACGAGTAGTCCTGTGGGTACATCTACCTTCTGCGTAACTTCTCGCAAACCTTGCTCCGATCCGCTTCCCGACTCAACCAATGCTGCTGATAATCGGATAGACATTCGTTCAAGTGTGGATATGAACACACTCGCAACCATTAACACGACACCCAGAATCTTGTTCATCTGATTCAAAATATAACCCCCTTCTTATTCAAAACAAATCTCACTGTACACTCCGGTCAAAAAGGTCTTTAGCGTTTGAGCCAGTACATAGTGGTTGGGCAGGTCTTTAGTAATGACGCCTCCGATATTACCTGCCTCGCCTTGGGTTAAGCACGTTAGTTGAAGCTCATTCGAATTCCCATATATGTATGAGAGCAAGTATTCCAGTGGCTGTTCTTGATATATTCGAATTTTGGTACCTGCCCAGATCGGCTCCTGATCCTGAATCTCCTCCATTGGAATCCATACCTCTGTTGTCAAAACAACAACCTCCTTCAATACACTTCACCTCAATTATAATCCATGTTCTTCCATTAAGGAATTTCTATAACTTTTTAAACGAGGTATGCAGTAGTTTTTATCCCGGAGTTTTCACCAATGCTTCTACGAATGAAGCTATACCTAGTTTCATAAGGTCGTGTTTCCCTGTATATCAAATAGCACCGTCATCTCTGACGGCGCCGTGTATACTCTTTTACTATTCTTTGATGACTCTCAACCAGTGGTTCTTACGTAGCTAAAATGTGATGCAATTCCATATGACTTTCGAGAAAAGTAGCACGTTCGACATGGTACAAATCATATATGGACTGCTTCGCATTAATGGAATGCGTGACCTCTGGATACAGGTCATTGGAGAGGTTAACGTAAGGTAGTTTCTCCACCGCTTTGCGGGAACGAACATTTTGTTTGCGTATTTTCATAAAAACCGTCTGTATATCTTGTTCAAGAAACAATTCTGTCAAAAACGCGGACTTGGCTCTTTGACTGTATCCTTGTCCGAAATAAGGAGCACCAATCCAAGTTGCCAGAAATCCAGTCTGGTTGACAATCTGATACAGATCAATAGTGCCAATTGCGGTGCCTGTTTCATTCAAAATCGTACGCGTTATAACACTTCCCTGTTCTTCTTCTGCGATCAACTGCCTCGTTAAAAACATAAATTCCTCTTGCGACTGACATGCATAACGAACATAAGGGGAAACTGCGGGATCCATCATCAAGCTGTACAGAGATTGACATTCATGCATCTCACGCTTCTTCAACATTCTGTCTACCACCCAATCCTTCAAGTTCGCTAGATCAAAGCAAAATTAAGTATAACCATGATTGTGTGGCATTTAATGAATTCTACTTGCGGCTTGTGTAAAAATTCATGAGAAATTACGAGTGAACTCGCATCACCTTTTTTGAGAAAACATACTAAAGCGGCATGTCCCTGGTTATAAGAAACATGCCGCCCCATTCTTGCTTCTGACAACATCAATTATTGCATGCCTTGCATGATCGCATTAATGATATTTTGCTGTGTTACCGTATTGTTAAACCGGTTGAACAGCGCGAATCCATGCTGGCCGTTGAACCCGTTGTCCCAATAAACTGGAACCATTTTATATTTTTTCGCCTTGGCAGTCACGGCTTTGGCATAAACCGCACGATAGGTACTGTTGCTGGAATCATAAGAAGATTTATCGATGGAACCGAACTCACCCATAACGACTGGATAACCTTGAGTCACAAATTTATCGTACATAGATTTGAACTGAGATTCCAAGTAATCCTCTTGCCCCCATGTCGATCTTTTGGAAGGATTCGTCGCGGTAGCTCCCCATTGCGTAATGTTTCCATTTTCTTCACCAGCAAAATCCCATGGCGAGTAATAGTGTGCCGAGATCATGATTCGCTTCTGAGAGCTTGGAATGGCGGAAGATCTGAAATTATCACTTGGAACGACAAAACCATAATTGCCCACAGTGTAGTCTATGTTTGTGTTCCAGCCTGGAACAAGCAACCATCTTGCATTGTTGTTGCCACCTGTTTTGCGAACGGTATCCACAAAGATCTGATTGTACGCATTCAAGTTACCATAATAAGACGTATTCGGATTGTTGTAATTTCCGTCAAACACCTCATTCATAGATTCAAAAATCAGACGTTCGTTATAATTACTGAACTTGTTGGCAACTTGTTGCCACACCTTTTGATACTTCTCACGAATAACGTTCTGATTGCCACTGTTCACATGTAACCACGAGCCCGGAATCGAGTGGAACCCGTCTCCATGCATATTGATGACTACGTATAAACCTTCGTTATACGCATAGTCCACCACTTGCTGTATACGATTAAGCCAAGATGCATTCACTGTATAATTGGGAGCGCTTCCAATATAGTTCAGATAAGAAATCGGAATACGAATCGTTTTAAAACCTGCCGCTTTTACCTTTTTGATCAGCTCAGGTGTGATCGTTGGATTGCCCCATGACGTTTCATTCGGTGTTCCGTTCACGGTTGCTTCCAGCTGATTACCCAGATTCCAGCCTGCACCCATCTCCGCAGTAATCTGCGCAGCGGTTAATGATCTCATATCAGCGGCCGATGCTTTAGAGCCCCATCCCGCAAACGCCGCTGTGGCCATAAAAAGCAGTGCCAAACTGGCTATGCCAAATTTTTTAAACGTTTTCGTCATAACGGTACCTCCGCTTATTTTATTTTAGAACAAGCAGTGCAGTTATTCTAGTGATTCATCTAGATGGTTAAAAAATGGATTGATTGAAGAAATACGAAAATATATTCCTCCCTTCTCTATGAATAGAGTGGTGAGCGAAAAAACGGTTCGCACCAACATAATAACACAATTATGGTAAATAAAGTTCATTCTCTTGTCCTTTTTGACAGGTTTTTACACTTTTCAACCCTATTTGAAATGTTCAATCAGCCAAGCCAGGAATTGTTCCTTCTCTTCAAACTGAGGATAATGCGCGGACTCATGAAATATAACCAGTTCTTTCTCGGGTGCTTTCAACTTTTGCAAGTAATCCTTGGCAGCATTAAGGGTCGTCATATAATCATATTGCCCCATTAGGAAATAAGTCGGAACTTGGATCTCGTCTACAATCTCAGGCAATGGGTGATCCAATGCTTCTCGCACAAGCCGATCTTGCAACTGGAGAACCCCTGTATAAAATCGAATGACATCCCATCCGTTGTACTCGGGATTTATTAGAAATCCTTTAACATAATCAGCATTCTCGTTAATGAGTCTGGCTGAACCGCCATACTTTTGCACAAACGTTCGAGGAGTCAGTCCTTTCCCTTGCTGCACAGAATCACGCAATAACTCTAATTGTTTCACATCCGCTTTGTTTCCTGCCGCGGTTGCCTGCTTTATCGTATAATCCAGCGTCTCCATTTCACTCTGAATGATGTCGGCCACCTGTCCAATTCCAATATAAGCTTTAAACTGTTCTGGAGCCTTCGCAACCGCCTTGATGCCGATATACGTCCCAAAAGAATGCCCGACCAGGATCACCTGCTCTTGATGAAGTTCCTCAGTAACATACTTTGTCAGAGCGATTAAATCATCTGCAAGTACATCGGTTGTCAGCTTTGAATAATCCGCTGTAAAATGGAATGACTTTCCGCTACCGCGTTGATCATAATGAACAATTGTAAAATACCGCTCGAGCTCACGCTGATATTTTCTTACATAAGGAATCTCTGAGTACCCAGGTCCACCATGAACAAATAACAATACCGGATTGGCTCGATCCGCTCCCCTGATCATCACTTCGTGCCCTTCACCGTTGATGTCAATCTGCTCTATACGGCTTATACTGTTCTCCCCTTCGATACTCGGTGTCCATGTAGGAAAAATGAGAAAAACTACGAACATTCCTACGACGGTAAAGAAGGTATATTTACAGACTTTTGCTATCTTTTTCCTCATTCGTTCTCCTTTAATTTCAAAGGATAAATCCAATGAACATCCTCTTTCCGTAACTCATCCTGAAATATGTAATTGTGATCCGCACCAACGTTATGAATGGTTCCTAACAAACCAACCGTCGTCATCCGTTAAGCTCCTTTATCATATGAATATCTTTGGGCTCTTTGGTGTACAGTTCTTTGTCCACCTCTCCTGTCATTTCACTGCCCTGGCTTTGATAAAAAGAAACCGCTGATCTCGTTTCGGTTGACGAGATGTACAAGGACCGCGCTCCACGCCTTCTTGCCTCCTCACTTAAAAAAGCAAGAATGCGTGTCCCAATTCCCTGCCGTCTGTACGCTCTGGAGACATACATGAGATCGAGCTGCAACTGATTCTGCTCTTTCCCCCTAAATTGATGGGCAAGTACACCAAAGCCTACTAATCTCGTACCATCAAAAGCCCCATAAGCCATTCCCCCATGTTGCAATTCATAAATATAACGATCCTCTATCTCTTCCAGTTGTTCCTGACCCCAATTCGCGCATACATGATCTTGTTTGTGCTCAACTAAGCCCTGTTCACCGGCCTCATAGATGAGATCGATATATTCAGAACGATCAATTTCATGTAACTGTTTTACATGATCCAGGTTCAAGATTTGGTATGTAATCATTCTTTTGTCTCCTTTTTATTGGCCCAGTATGGTGTACCCCTCAAGATTTTAGGGTGGTAAACATAATACGACCATTGGTTGATGAGAATGTTACGTTCTGATCTATTAATCGTTTAGCTCCAGTGATCGTTGGCGGAAGTTCAACAGCACATTCAAGCAAAATGCGCGCGGGAGAGTCAAAGCCACCGGTGTAACAACTCTCCCAATCCTCTTCTTCAAAAGCTCTCAGCCTTACTTTGTCATCTTGCCAGTAATACTGGCTGTAATCAATTGTTCTCATAAAAATACCTCCCTCTAAACGATGTATGTTGACTTTGTGATTCATCTTATTTTCAATCTGTAAATAATTTCATCATCCGAATTGGTCAGATTCTCGCTTACAAATGACATACTTGTATATAAGTGCTGGGCAATATGGTTATCTCGTTCAACGGTCAGAGAAAGGACGTGACATAACGGATGTTTATCGGTGATAAAATCGATGATGGCTCTTAAAGCTCGTTTTCCCATCCCTTGCCCTTGGAACTTCTTGTCGATCTGAAAGCCGCCAATCCAATAATTATCTAAACTCTCAGGTGTATAACTCAAATAAAAGAATCCGATTACTTGTTCTTCTATCTGCAAAACGTAAGGATCGAATGCTTCATCCCATGGTTTAATATAGGCATAAGCAAGTCCTTCCGTAATACTTGGAACCAGATGTTTTTGGTTTTCATGTAGCGAAATTTCTATAGCCTGTTCCCAATTATCTCGTGTAACGGGATGAATCCGAATGATGTGTGTCCTCATGTAAATCTCCTTATTCAATCTTTAAAACATTGTTGTTGCAGGTTTATAAGTAGAATTTATCTTTTCTACAGCCTGCTTCTCATTCGTAATGACAACTACATCCTTGCCATGTTTACTCGTCATCTCTATGACATCCTGAACGTCATATTGATGATTCCATTCCACAATCATCTTGCACAAATTACTAAAGGATTGTCTGTAATTCCACGTCTGCAACCCTGTTCGAGACAGCAGAAACCTTTTAATAATCCGATAATCTCGAACCAATACATGGGGGTGCAACACAAAAATCAAATCTGCTTCAAGAATAGATGATGAAGTCCATGGTTTCAGCTGTGCTCCTTCAATGATCCAGGCATCTGAGCCAACAATAGCTTGCAGAGAACTGTCCCTAACCTCATCAGGATATCTCCTATTTTCTGCGCTTCGATCCCAAATCAGATTATCCATTTCATAGAAGGCAATGTTATATTTTCGAGACAGTTCTCTAGCTAAAGTCGATTTTCCGCTTCCGCAAGCGCCAATAATGCGAATTTTCAAATTCCACTACACCTCGATTGAAAATACCGCAACTTGTTTCCCTATGATGTCGACATCCTTCTCATGAGTCATGCCATTCTTTTCCGCGACCCGCATCGAGCCTGCATTTCCGTGTTGGATCAAAGAAATCAAACGTTTCTCCCCTCGTTGCAAACCGTGCTCCTTCCAGGCCTTAGCTTGCTCATACCCATAGCCTTGTCTCCAATAGGGCTCTCGCACCCAATAACCGACTTCCAGCTCATCCTTGCCATCAATGACTTGCGGGATCAATCCAGACGTTCCAACCAGCTGCTGATCTTCTCTGTTAAAGGCAAGCAAAAGTCCCTTGCCTCCCTTGTTCCATTGAATAAACTTTTCTAGTGTCTGCATCGTTTCTTCTTTTGTCCATGGATTTCCGTGGCGAATGTATTTCATCACATTTGGTTCACTTGTCATCATATATAAATGTTCAAAATCATTTTTAGTATATTCACGAAATATAAGCCTTTCTGTCTCCATCCTATACACCACTCCTAGCTTTAACATCTCAATGTAATATAGTCCGATCCCTATTCACAGTGGAGGTGAAAAACTGCTGCTGTATCTCCCGCCTAAACACTTCGGCGTAGCGATGTCTTCCCAGTTGATCATAACGCTCCTGTACTCGTCGTACATGTTCTTGATCGGCTTTTATCTTGCGCTCAATCTCTTCATACTGCTCCATCGTATCGTATTCCCACATCGCAAAGATCTCACTGGTCTCTCCTTCCAGTTGAGTGTGCCATCGGCCGATCAATCGCGCTCCGTATTTCAGTTGTGCAGGCAGCAAAATATCATTGAACAGTGCATTAAATTCTTCCACAAAAGAAGAAGCAATAATATACGTTTTTCTGCGATAAATCACGGACATAGCCTCCGGCTCTATAGTTTAAAACGGCAACCTTCAAACGTTAGATCGTTTTGGATCAAATTAACTGCTGATGCGATAGCCCCTTTTTGATGTTCAGATAAGCTACCTTCATCCCCATTCCAATCCTTTAACCACCAGAAGAATGAACTTATATTTCGGTACTCCATGAATAAAGGAATCCGAGCGATCCATTCCTGACTTATTGGCTGTTGTTGCACATACCCTTCCAGAAAAGCGGTCAGAAACGTCTTCGCGAACTCATCCTTCGTTCCCCACTTCGGATCATGTGACCCCCACCACACCGCATGTGCAGCCGCGATCCCAATATCCAGAGCATACCAGCCGCGTATCGCATCATCAAAGTCAAAGACATTAAGCTCACCCTGATCAATCAAAAAATTATAAGGATGGAAATCATAAAGAATTAGGCCATAACCCTCGGCCTCTCTGGGCAAATCCGTCAGTTGTTGCTCCAATGCTCGAAGCTTCCCTAGGAGCAAGGCATAGTCACCTGTATGCAGATGTGGATTCTCCAGTTCCAGTGGCGCCCAGTCCGCTCTGACTAACCTCGGATCTTCGGGTTGATAGCTTTGTGTTAAATGGTGTAACCTGCCCATCACGCTCCCCCATCGAGTAAATAAATCTGTATCCCATACACTCCAGTCATTATCAAAAAAATATCCGGTCGCTCCTTCAAATACCGCGGCAACATAACATTTCTCTTGATCACGGCATACAGCAGTCAGCTTGCCTTCTACTGTAAGAATGGGTAATGATGCACGAACCCCCTTGGATACCAGATAGCGAACCCAGTGAACTTCTGCCTGAATAGATGTTTCATAAGCTGCCGGTTTCTCCGATAACCGAAGAAAATATGTTTTATTTTGCTGATGGTATTTGTAAACCACATTCGTGGATTGACTTACTAAAACCAGTGAGTCCGGAGCAATGCCAAAGGATTGAGAAGCTTGTGAAGGTATTGCTGTAGGCACCATATAATTTCACTGCCTTTCTTCGGTATACATTCAATTTATCCGATTACAATCCCGCTAGTAATTTTCATGTTCGGAGCATACGTCATATACGTGTGTTCATTGAATTCCCTGGCAAATCTCTCTTCTGCCTCATACTGATGGATGGCTTCCTCGGAAGTTAATCCTCGTCCAATGAGGTGGGCAATGACTTCTTCTCGGTTACCCGGGACGGCTCCTAACCCTTCTTCTTTTAACGCGTTATACAACGTATGTTTATCCGGTTCATCCATCTGTTGATCTAAAAAGTTCACACGATCGCTTACTCGGCATTCCACGCCTCTAACACCAAGCTGACTGAGCAGTGTCGGAATCTTCATGCCTATATTCCCGTCTTTGCCACTCTCTCCGGCAGCCTGCTCATACAACTTCTGAAGTACGCCCAGGTGCACAATGCTGGACTGCTCCATACCGTCTATTGCATAACTCGCCATGTTGGCAATCCAGTGTGGCTCGAAACAAATCACTCGGCCTCCATCCACCACACTGCCAATCATCTTTTCCAATATCACACGTGGTTCTGTCATATGTAACAAAAAAGCATGACTTATCGCGATGTCATAAGCTCGTTCGACCTGCACCGTTTCAATGTCACCTTCTATGAATTCAGCCTGATAAGTTGTGTGTGCGTAGAGTTCTTTCGCATGTTTAATCAGTTCTGATCCTTGATCTACTCCCGTGTACCTTGAGCCAACAGGCAGGAGCGGGAGTAACTTCAGTCCCATGTAACCAAAACCACATCCATAATCAATCATATGTACAGCTTGCTTAATCTTCCAAACGCGTTCAACCAAAAATTCGAGATAATCATCGTTATAATAAAGCCAGCGTGTATTTCTCAGATACTCTATTTGGTTATCCCAATAATAATCCGACAATAGTTACACCCCTTACTTGTAAACGCATTCACATTTCCAAAGGACTTCATCTAACTTCATTTACAATTCAATACATCTCATTCTAATCCTAAAATATGTCATAGTCTATCCAACTTCAGGATGATATGATCCCGAACTTCCAGCAATTATCACCAGACGGACAGTTTTGTTCTTACGTCATTATCATCCGTAATATAATCCAGCGCTTCGTATCCTATTCTCTTGATATGCTCAAGCATTTCTTCCCGTATTTCAGCATCTTTAATGTATACCGCAACGTAACTGCTATCTACGACAAGCAATGCAAGCTGACAATCACTCTCTGCATAGTCTTCATATGTCTCTATATCTATAATTGCTGTACCTCTCGGATAGGCTTTCAGATTGGCAAAGATCAAATAATACTTGTTATCATCAATCATTGTCTGCAACTCTTCTCCTGCCATGCCCATAACCCGGTCTGGAAAAAGACTCTCTCCCAAGCTATTCTTAACCACTAAATAGGACTCTTCTCCGCCAACAAACCAGTCATAATCCGCGATCTTGATCGGTTTCAGGATTTCTCCCAAAAAGCTCCCATATTCATTTGGAATTTGAAATCGTATGCCTCTTTTCATATTGCCTCCTCTTAGTTTTACCCTTTCACTTTCTGCAAAATGATATCGATCACTTCATCTGTTGCCAGATGATCTGTCGCAATTCGGGTTTCGAATACATCTGCCTTGAACGCTTCAACACACTTCGGAGCCTGTTGATATTGCCATCCGCCGAATTCATCTCCACGCTTGGCAAGACGTTTATATATCGTCTCTAGTTCAGCCGTTAGACAAAAATGATGTAGGTCCGGATCAATCTTCTTTAGCCCACTATAAATGTAATCAAAGTTTGCTTTCTTGTAGAGCGTCATGGGGACAATCAAATGTTTATTGTATTTTTGCTTCACCTCTCTCGCAGCGTTCACCGTCAACACTTTCCAGAGTTCAATATCCTGAAAATCATCGGTGCGCTCCTGTTCTTCCCGATGTTCCTCAGGCAGAAGCTTTCGGATCATATAACCAATCTCTTCGGGATCATAGATCATGCTATTTTCAATTCTTGGCTGTAGCGCCTTCGCTGCTGAGGTCTTACCGGAACCAAACGCACCATTAATCATGATGATCATACACTCACTCCTTCACATCAAATCATATCGGGTAAATACTATATGCCATCTTCAATAAAAATGCAAAATCCCGTCGGGATTGTCCAACAGGATTTTTATAAACTCTAGCCGTTCAAAATTTTCGATTAAGCATCTCACGCTTCGCACTTTCTTGTGTGAAAATATCCTCTCGGGGTACCATGCGTTTGGGAAGTGTGCGCCCTGCCATAATTTCTTTGGTAGCTTGCATCAGCTGAGGTCCAAGTAACGGGTTACATTCCACCACGGCATTAATCTGCCCGTCCGCCAAACTCTGCAGTGCTTTCCGTGATCCGTCTACCGACACAATAATGATGTCTTCACCAGGTTTCAAGCCAGCATCCTGAATCGCCTGAATAGCACCAAAAGCCATCTCGTCATTATGCGCAAAAAGGACTTGTGGTCGCTCTTCTTCCCGAACCTGAAGAAAACCTTCCATCACTTGCCTGCCCTTGTTTTCTGTGAAATCAGCAGGGGCACTTTGCGAGAACAAGATCTGGGCTTTATCCCCTAAAATGCTTCGAAAGCCCTCTCCCCGCTGGATAGACGGCGTTGATCCACTTGTGCCCTGCAATTCAGCAATGCGAATCGTTCCTGGCATATTCCGTAGCCGATCCTGAATATACTTTCCGGCTTTCACACCCTCTTCATAGAAGTCCGAGCCGATCGTCGTTACAAATAGAGAGGTATCTTTAGCGTCAACGGACCGATCTACGATGATGACGGGAATTCCAGCTTGCTTCGCTTCCTGCAGAATGTCATCCCAGCCGGATTCCACCACGGGTGCAATAGCGATTACATCTACCTTTTGCTTGATAAACGAACGAACAGCCTCAAATTGTTTCGTCTGAGACTGCTCTGCATTTTTTATAATAAGGGTAATTCCAGATTCCTTGGCGGCATCCTGAATGGAGGTGGAATTGGCGATACGCCAAGCACTCTCCGTACCCAGTTGCGAAAAGCCCAATATAATGGGTTCTTTGGAAGGCAAGTTATATTCCGCTGATTGCATCCATTCTTCTAACGAGGGCAGGGATTCAACATTTGAAGGGACAGGAAGAGGTTTGGACTCGGACTCAACCAGGGTGCAGCCTGAAAGACATAACAGTATCAGTAGCAGTACACACAACCAAATCGCATTTGTTTTCACCAATTCCCTCCCCCTCTAACATCATTTATACCAACCAAGTCTGCCAGCCTCTCACTACAATCTGATCTGACGTGCTTTTCTTAAATGTGTGTTGAGAAATTCAACTCGCCAATGGTTATAAAGTGGGTTAATGCAATGATTTGGCGGATACTCGCCGTTCACTGAGAAGTCGTTGGAATAAAATAAAGACAAACAGCATCAAACCGATCACAATTTTCGTCCACCAGGAGCTGAGCGTGCCTTCGAAACTAATTATAGTTTGGATAACCCCCTGGATCAATACACCAAGGAACGTGCCAGCTACGTAACCAACGCCACCCGTCAGCAATGTCCCCCCGATAACTACCGCTGCAATCGTATCCAGCTCCAGACCCATGGCGTGTAATCCATAACCCGACAACATATAGAATGTAAATACAACTCCTGCCAGTGCAGAGCAAAAACCACTGAAGGTATACACCAAAAT
Organism: Paenibacillus intestini; assembly: GCF_030803945.1. Lineage (NCBI taxonomy): Bacteria > Bacillati > Bacillota > Bacilli > Caryophanales > Paenibacillaceae > Paenibacillus > Paenibacillus intestini. The sequence goes on from NZ_JAURUN010000002.1 coordinate 166,128, forward strand.
TTTGGTGCGTGCTACAGGTAAACCCATCAGCATGGCCGATTGCTCACTTCCGCCAATGGCGTACACATTGCGTCCAAAACGGGTGTAGTGGGCAAGGAAGATGGCAAGCAATAAGACGATCAGAGCTATGATTACATTAACGGAAACGAAGCTGCCTCCAGGTAACGGAATCTTGGCTTGTGCAACGTCCGTATAGAACGAGTTGGTAATCGTAATGGTGTCGGTACTGATGACATAACAGAGTCCCCTTGCCAGAAACATACCGGCGAGTGTCACGATAAAGGGCTGAATTTTAAAATAATGAATAATGGCTCCCATCAATGTACCAAACACCGCACCCATTATGAGCACCATGGGAATGACCACGGTAGGCGACCAGCCTTGTTTTTCAACCAAACTCGCACTAATAATCGTGGTCAGTGCAATGACCGAACCGACGGACAGATCAATGCCGCCGGATACGATGACAAAGGTCATGCCAATCGCCGTCACAATGAGAAAAGCATTGTCAATCAACAGATTAAACAGTACTTGTGTGGAAAAGAAACCCGTGTAACGGAACGAGCCAATGGCAATCATAACAGCCAGTAAGCCAAAGGTGACCAGAACCGGGAGCAGCTTTCGATTAAGATACATGGCGATTCACCCCTTGTTCAGCTGGAAACTTCCGCTTTTTCAGGCGATCTGCCATGGTCTTGCGGAAAGCATCGGATTGGATTAGACATACGGCGAGCACAACAAAGGCTTTGACAACGAGTGTAACCTCAGGCGGTACACCAATCATGTAGATGGTTGTCGTTAAGGTCTGGATAATCAGCGCACCGACCACCGTACCCATCAGATAGAAACGTCCACCATTCAGTGAAGTTCCACCGATCACGACGGCTAGAATAGCGTCCAGCTCATACCACAGGCCGGCGTTATTGCCATCCGCACTGGATACGTTGGAGCTGAGAATCAGTCCGGCAATTCCGGCACAGAGACCACAGAACACGTACACGGCAAGGATGACCGTTTTGGAACGAATGCCAGCAAGTTGGCTCGCCCGTGCGTTATTCCCCACCGACTCAATAAACAGCCCCAGTGCTGTTTTTCTCGTGAGAAGTACAGCAATAAGCAGTACCGTCAGTACGATGAAAATTGAGAAAGGTAACGCCGCAAGTGAACCCGCGCCAATGTACTGATATTGTGCATTGGACACCGTTATAATCTGTCCGTCGGTGATTAGTTGCGCAACACCTCGGCCAGCCACCATAAGAATGAGCGTTGCAATAATGGGTTGGATTCGAGCTACGGATACCAGCGCTCCGTTCCACACACCAAGAACAAGCGAAAGACCAATCGATAACGCAAGTGCACTCAGAACAAGCCAAAGTGAACTTTGATCTGTTCCTTTGCTGATCGTCATGCAAGCCATTGCCCCCGAGATCGCAACAATCGAACCTACGGACAGATCAATACCGCCGGTTGCGATGACCAGTGTCATACCTATGGAGACCAGAATCAGCGGTGCGCCGAAATTAAGAATATCGATCAAACTGCCATATAGATTGCCTTCACGTATCACAAGCGAGAAAAAATCGGGTGAATAAATCAAGTTAAATAATAAAAGTAAACCGAGCATACATAACGGCCAAAACAAATGATGTTTTCGCATCCTGCTCATCATGACGTCAACCTCCTGCCATCGCTTTCATAATTTGCTGCTTATTGATCTCTTCTCCACTGAGCTCTTTTACTTTTTTCCGGTCTCGCAACACCGCTACCCGGTCGCTAACCCGAATCACTTCTTCCAGCTCCGACGAAATAAACAGAACACCCATGCCTTGCTTCGACAATGAGAGCACCAGCTTCTGTATTTCCGCCTTCGCCCCGATATCAATACCGCGTGTAGGCTCATCCAGGATCAACAGATCGGGATTCATCAATAACCAACGCGCAAGCAATACTTTCTGCTGATTGCCACCACTCAGGTTTTTGATCAGCTGCTCCGGATTTTTAGGATGAATATGCAACAGATTGATATATCTCTCCGCAAGCTCATCCTGCTTTTTGCGCGAAATAGGCTTCGACCAGCCCCGTGTCGCCTGATAGGCAAGAACGATATTCTCCCTGATCGTCAGATCGTCGATGATGCCTTCGGTTTTGCGATTCTCCGAGCAGAAGGCAATATGTTGGTCAATCGCATGCCGCGGTGACTTTACCGAGTTACCTGTATCTGCAACCGTCAGCTTGCCTTCGTCGGCACGATCTGCGCCAAAGATCAGACGAGCAATCTCCGTACGACCTGATCCGAGCAATCCAGCCAAACCCACAACTTCGCCCTTACGAATCGTTAAATCGAATGGGTCGATCGCTCCTTTTCGTCCCAATCCCGTTGCGGTAATCATAACCTCCCTTGCATCTGTCTCCACTTCTGTCTCTGACTTCCCTTCGATCGTTTGCTTAGGAAGATCCTCTAGTATTTCGAGTTCTTTACCAATCATCTTGAGTACGAGTTCCATACGTGGAAGCGATGCAGCAATGTATTCCCCTTCGAGTTCCCCGTTGCGGAGCACGGTCAGACGATCCGACATTTCGTACACTTGGTCAAGAAAATGCGTGACGAACAGAATCGCCAGTCCTTCGCTTTTCAACTTGCGCATAATCTGGAAGAGTTGCTGCACTTCATTTTTATCCAGACTGGAAGTGGGTTCATCTAAAATAAGGACTTTAGCCGAGATGCTAAGTGCTCTTGCAATGGCGATGAGTTGCTGTACCGCTACCGAATAAGACTGCAGAGGCGCTTTCACGTCGATGACCAGATTTAATCGTTCACGTAAAAGTTTCTCCGCATCCTGGTTCATCTGTTTCCAATTGATTCGGCCATACTTCATCGGCTCCCGCCCGATATAGATGTTCTCCGCTACCGTCAGATTCGGACAAAGATTCACTTCCTGATATACCGTACTAATCCCCGCTTTTTGAGCTTCTAGCGGCCCTGATATGGCAAGCGTTCGACTGTCCATCGTCACCGTGCCTTCGTCAATCGAGTATACCCCTGTCAATACTTTGATCAATGTTGATTTTCCCGCTCCATTCTCACCCATCAATGCATGAATCTCACCCGGAAACAGGCGAAAACTGACGTCAGAGAGTGCTTTAACGCCTGGAAAACGTTTGGTGATCCCCGTCATCTGCAGGATCGGTGCGTGATGATCCTCCACATCCATCTCTCCTTTATTGTAGAAGCCGTTCGCATTCGAACGGCCATCCGATTGGGATAGAAAAAAGTCATTTAGCGACAGTGAGGTCGAAAAATGACTTTTCGGTGTTAACCGCAGCTGCTTTTAATATTGCCGTGATGGCAGTGCTTCTTTGGCTTGCTCCGATGTAAAGGTCGTTTCTTCCGTGACGATACGCGGCTCAATCTCTTTGCCGTCCACCACAGCCTGAACCGCCTCCATCAACTGAGGTCCGAGCAGCGGATTACATTCCACGATGAAGTTGATCTTGCCATCTGCTGCAGCCTGCATACCGTCTTTCACCGCATCAACCGAGATAATGGTGATATCTACACCAGGTTTTAAACCCGCAGCTTCAATGGCCTGAATGGCCCCAAGTGCCATGTCGTCATTATGTGCATAGAGAACGTCGATTTTTTTATGAGCTTTGAGGAAAGCCTGCATAACCTCTTTCCCTTTGGCACGTGTAAAGTCGCCGGATTGGGACGCGATCACTTTCAGCTTGGCATTGGAACCAATGATCTCCATAAAACCTTCCTGGCGATCATTCGCTGGAGCAGAACCTGTTGTACCTTGCAGTTCAACAATATTGATCTCCTCTTGTGCATCTTTATACTTATCGCTCAGCCACTGGCCTGCTTTACGTCCTTCTTCTACAAAGTCGGAACCGATAAACGTCTTGTACAATGATTTATCCGGTGAATCTACGGCGCGATCCGTCAGAATGACCGGGATGCCCGCATCCTTTGCTTCTTTTAAGACCGTATCCCAACCAGACTCCACCACCGGAGAAAAAGCAATCACAGTCACCTTCTGCTGAATAAAGGAGCGCAAGGCTTTGATCTGATTTTCCTGTTTCTGCTGCGCGTCCGAGAATTTCAGATCATACCCGGCTTCTTTGGCTGAGTCCTGAATGGATTTGGTGTTGGCTGAACGCCAGCCGCTCTCCGCACCTACTTGAGAAAAACCAAGTGTAATCGTCTTGGAAGTCGCAGGTGCACTTCCGCTATCTCCTCCAGAACTCGCTTGATTTGTACCAGATGCCCCATTACCGCTGTTACACGCTGTACTTACAAGCATAACCATCGCCAGTGTGATGGCGAGTCCCCACTTTTTTTTGCTTCGCATCATGTGATCCTCCCTTTTTCAGTTCACCTTGTGTGGTGTGATCACATTATAAAACGTTTACATCATTTACTAACATGGAATGTGATGCGAATTTTATGTAATAATTTAGTAATTGTGGAGGGCATGTCATATAAACGTGTAATTTTTTTAGTGAATGGTGTACTATTTTGCGATACGCTTTCATTGTTCAAATTCATGTTATAATAATGCTACCTTTAGATCCTGATTCCTTCAGATGGAGTGGAATACGTTGAAACTTGTTAGGTGGATAGCTTCAAGCCTCAGACTTAAATTACTCAGCATGTTTATCATCCTCAGTTCTGTACCGCTGATTATCGTTGGATTAATTTCGTACCACAAGTCATATACCGTTGTATCGAATCACAACAAAGCCTCCACCCAACTGGCTGCGGACCAGCTTGCCAGAAATATTGACATCATGTTTGAAGATACGGAGCGGCTACTAGAACTGGGCAAGAATCCACAAGTTCTACAGTATTTGTACGCACAATCCGAGTCGTATGGCGAAGCCAAGGCTATTTTACAGACCTACAATCTATACCGTGAAACCTACAAATACGATAAGGTACTCAACATCTCATTTGTTAACTTCTATGGCAAAGGCATCAGCGAACGAAAAGGAGTATTCAAGCTGGAGCGTAACCCGCTTCGCAATCCCTATTTTCAGTATCTGGTACAGTACCCAAACGCTATTTTGCGAATTCCTCATGCTGCACCTTATGCTGAATATAACCGTTTGGATGGATTCGCGTACCCAAAAGAGAATGCGCTTTCAATTATGACAACCGTCAAGGAACGCATTACACATGAAGTCATCGGCTTTATTGTGATTGATATGAATGATTCATTCATTGATGAATTTTTGACAACGACGAAAATTAAAGATTCCGGCTTCTTCTATATTAACGATCAATATGGGAAAACACTTTTCACACCGCCTGCGGGCGAGGCCTCTCTCGCCATCATCAACCAGATCAACTCCGTGCCTCTACACGCAGAGCAAGACAGCTTCAACTTGTCCGCAGGCTCGAAACCGCAGTTTGTCGTATATAGTACATCCAGGCAGACGGGATGGAAAATCATCGGAGCTGCGCCTTTTCAGGAAATTATTACGGAGGCCAATGGCATCCGCCAGCTAATTATCATCAGTGTTTTATTAAGCGCATTTTTTGCGATTTCTTTATATTTTTTCCTGAATAACAGACTCATTCATCCCATACAAATTCTCATGAACAAGATGCGTAAAGCGGCTAGCGGATATCTGGAGGTCAAAGTCACCCCTACCGGTTCGGACGAAATCGCGGATTTAGGGCAAAGCTTCAACATCATGCTGGAGAAAATTAAAACGCTGATTGACCAAAGCATCAAAGAAAATGAACAAGTCAAAATAGCCGAATTACGAACGTTGCAAGCGCAGATTAATCCGCATTTTCTATACAATACGCTGGAGTCCATCATCTGGATGGCTGAAGCCGAAAAAAAGGAAAGTGTGATCAAGCTGGTTCAGGCGCTCTCCAGGTTCTTTCGGTTGGGTCTGAACAAAGGCTTTGATTGGGTATCGATCCAAACAGAGCTTGAACATGCGCGCAATTATCTGGTAATTCAGCAGATGAGGTATCACGATATTTTGACATACGAAATCAAGGTCGAACATGAACTTCAAGAGTATCCCATTCTGAAAATGACACTACAACCTCTGATCGAAAATGCCATCTATCATGGAATCAAAAACAAACGGGGTCAAGGACTCATCTCGATTCAGGGATACTCGGACGATACAAGCATTGTGCTCACGGTGCGTGACAACGGCATTGGTATGAACACCGAACAACTGACACAGTTGAGAGAAAAATTAGATCAACCTGCTGGTTCCCGTTCTCCTCAAGAAAATGAGCAAGACGGCGGGTTTGGTCTGCTGAATGTGCATGATCGCATTCGTCTCTATTTCGGCCCATCCTATGGTGTTGAGATGGAGAGCACGTATATGGAAGGAAGTACATTTCAGATTCGCATCCCCAAAAGCAAGGAGGTTCAGCATTGAAAAAGGTAATGATTGTCGATGATGAGATCGGGATTCGGGAGAACATACGCAACAGCGTACAATGGGAAAAGGAAGGTTTTCACTACTGCGGAGATGCACCGGATGGGGAGCTGGCTTTACCCTTAATCGAAGAATGGGCACCTGATATTCTCATTACCGACATTAAAATGCCGTTTATGAACGGTTTAGAGCTGGCCTCTATCATCCGTGCGCAAAAACCTCATATCAAAATCATTATTATGAGCGGACATGATGAGTTCAGTTATGCTCAGGAGGCAATCCGGCTTGGCGTTACCGAATATTGTCTTAAACCCGTCAGTGCAACAGAACTTCTTCAGATATTGCATGAAGTCAGCCAGAAGATGGATGAAGAAGAACAACGACTGACCAGTCTTACGATGACCAAAGAAAAATTGCTCGCCGATCTGTGCGGTGGGCTCATCGGTACATCGGATGCCATCGATTCTGCCAAAAAGCTCTCACTATCTCTTTCTGCCAAATTCTACACCATTGTCATTATGGATATCAGACCCCATGATGATTCTCAAAATTCGGAGTTATTATTAAATAAAACAATTCGGATTCTGGAGGAATTCTGTAGCGTTGATGTGGAATTTCTCTCTTACATTCGTAGCCGGACGGAACGGGTGCTGTTGCTTAAATCCAGCTCCGAAAACCGTATTATGGCTTATCTGGAACAGCTTCGAGGACAGATACGTCTGGATCTGGAGCAACAATTCAACTGCAGTGTCGTTATTGGCATTGGAAGTCATCAGGAACGCCTGCAAGGCATTCATGTTTCCTATCTGGAAGCGGATGAAGACAAATATATCACGCGTTTGACGCAGCAAAACAAAGCCTCGTTACGAGAGATTCACCTGGATGAGAAAATGAATATTTTGTTAGATCGCAACCGGTTTCTTGAATTTCTCAAGATTGGTGACCTCCATCTGCGTGACAGCTTTGTACAGGAATTCGCAGCTCCATTACAGTCGATAGACTGGAATTCTTCGTCGTATGGCGTTTATTTGTTAAACGATCTTACTCTTGAATCCTTCCGTATCGCGAATCAAATCTTTCGTATGGGCGCTGACCCGGACGAAAACATTCGGAGCTTGCAACAGATGATTCGGGGAATTACAAGCTGGGAAGCCTGTACCCGATACTTGTGTGATCTGCTCGATCAATTATGGCAGCGAAGAGCAGCATCTTCTGGCAAATACAGTGATGTCATTGATCAGGTCAAAGCGTATGTGTCTGGGCAATACAATAACGAGCAGGTTTCCTTGAAGAGTATCTCAGCACATGTGCGTATTAGCCCAAGCCATCTCAGTAAAATTTTCAGCCAGGAAACAGGTCAGACCATAACCGAATACTTAACCCAAGTGAGAATCGGCAAAGCCAAAGAACTGCTGAAAACAACGAGCAACAAGACATTTGAGATTGCATTCAAGGTTGGATATAACGATCCACACTATTTTTCAAATATATTCAAAAAGACAACCGGATTTACGCCCAAGGAATATCGCACACGGGGGGCCGTGGTACCCGATGAATCATCTGAGGACATGAGAAAAGAGCCGATGTATGAGTAAGCTCCAAAGTGCTGGCTGGTTCTTGTTGTTAATCTTGCTTGCATCATCGATAACCTCTTGCACGAGAGCCCCTTCGAGTTCAACGATCCATTCGGATTCAGGTGATTCACATCCCAAAAATCAGGAAGTAAGCCAATATGTTGCTACAGCTGAGGAAGCATCCGCGTCCAAAAACAAAACTTTCGGAATCATCTATCCGATGACCTATCCGACATATGAGATGATCACAATGGATGCTACACAATCTGCTGAAAAACATCATGTGACGCTTACCGTCAACGCGCCAGACGAAGCAAGTACCGAACAGCAAATACGCATTCTGGAAAATATGATCAAACAACATGTTGACGGAATTGCCATCGCTCCTATTGATATTGCCGCGCTTACACCGGTCATTCATAAAGCTAGGGCAGCAGGTATTCCGGTGATTACATTTGAATCGGATGCACCTTCCAGCGATCGAATGGCGTATGTTGGAGCGGATAATTATCTAACGGGCCGACAGTTTGCTCAGACCACAGCCAGGCTCCTGAATAATGAAGGCATGATTCTAGTCGAAAGTGGTATGGAAGAGATGGTTGGTCTACAGCAACGTCTGGACGGATTCATTGATTATATTCGTAATGACACTGACATCGAAATTTTGGAAGTCAGATACAATCAAGGCAATGAAGATCGAGCGGTCAACGATATTGAATCCATGATTGATGCGCACCCCCATTTTAATGCAGTGGTGGGGCTGGATTTTGTATCCGTTTCCGCCTCTACCCTTGTTTGGAAAGCCAAAGGCTTGAACCGGCATCTAATCGCTTTCGGTGGCAATTCAATTAGCGAAAAAGGACTGTCAAATGGGCAGATATCAACCGTGATTTCACAAAATGAGCAGGTATGGGGAACAAAAATTATTGAGACGCTGCTGCGTGCAAGCGAGGGACTTCCTGTTGAGAATTTTATTAATACCGGGATAAAGGAAATCAACCAAACTATACTTCCATCTGAATAGTAACGAATTGAAATCACCCTATAGAAATAGCCTTTCAGAGGGCTTCGCTATAGGGTGAAATTTTATCGAATCATGTAGAGAGTATTATCTTTTTTAAGACACTTCTGCAACGACTGAAGACCGCAAGCCCTCAATGAGGATAAATAACGTCAACGCTTGTCCATAGCCCATCGGACTAATCGGTATTTCTTTATAAAACTGGGCATCATGCCCTACAGGTGTTCCATAAGATACTTGCTGTACGACTCCGGTTTCATCAATATGCTGCAACACGGCTTCAAGCGCCATCATCCCCGTATCAAGATAGGATTCATCCAGGTAGCCGTACCGGATTCCCTTGAGAATTCCGTATCCAAACGCCGCCGTTGCGGACGTTTCTTTATAGGAGTCTGGATCATCCAGTACCGTATGCCACATGCCATCCTCATGCTGTAGCTTGCTAAGTGCTCTGACTTGCGCAGTCGCTGTATCTAGCAGATAAGACTTCAGCCCATCTTCAATGGGGATGATATTTAGAAAATCCATCACTCCGGCCGTGTACCACGCATTGCCTCTCCCCCAATGAACAGCACCATAGTTATGGTTTTCATTGAAATCCCAGCCGTGATAGAACAATCCGGTTTGTTTATTGTATAGATATTTAATATGCACAAGGAACTGTCGCTTGGCTTCTTCCACATAGGCTGGTTTCTCAAAGTGCACTCCTGCTTTAGCTAAAAACAACACCGTCATAAAAAGGGTATCGATCAGAATCTGTCCGTCATTTGCATCTCCCGTGATCATATGCTGAAACGCACCATCTCCGGTCCGTAGCAGTTCATCCATAATCCAGCTGCTCCATTCTTCACAGACACGTTCGTACTCATTGTTTCCGGTCAGCTGGCTTAGTGTCATTAAAGTAAGCAACGGTGCACAGGTATTCACATTTTTCTCGGGTAGTCCCTCCATCAGCCTGGCATCATACCAGGATTCAAGAAAACGAAGCACTTCAGCATCGTTGGTTGCTTCATAGAGCTGAAGGAGACCGTAAAGTCCGACCCCTTGAGGCCATTCCCATAGATGAATGTCGATCAGTCCAATGGGAAACTGTTCGTTGATGCTTGTGTTTTTCATCGATTTCATCGCACCTGATACCTTGCTTATTTTCTCCATAAGCATATCTTGATTCAGCATGATTGTTTCACTCCCCAGATTTTATTGCACATGATTCAACGTTTGATGTTATCTAGATGCAACTGTCCCATAACACCATGACCTGCATGTACGATTTCCTCTCCTTGGACAAATAAAGGTTTGTTCATTCCCCACTGAACGGAACCGTATATTGGATCGGTCAGGCTAAGCGTCAGAGAAGTACTGTCGAATTGCGGGCTGGAAGAACGAACTTGGTCTATAAAATGGCTAAATGATCCGAATTGAGATTCATTGCCTGCTCTAATAATCCAGGCATTACGTAATCCAGGGGAAACAAGCTCACGCTCTCTGGTCACTCCGTTCTTCTCCATGCTCGTTCCATTCGCTGTATATAGAGCCACATACCCTTTATTCAGACAGCCAAAATACCAGTTCTCATGTTTCTCCCATGTCGTGAAAAATGACGTAGGAAAATAAGCATGTGTCCAATCCGAAGTATGCGTTGCTGGAATATCAAACATCATCAAAGCGATTGCTTCATGCTGAACAACGTCAGGCAAAATACCATTTCCAGCCCAGAAACAAGGTCTACCATCCCCATGTTTGTATATCTCTGCGGGATGATTCACCCATACCTGCGCCTCTGGCGACAGGGACAGATGGTTGACATGTTCCTGATAACCTGGCTTGCCTGGTCTAAAGTTTATAATGGAGGACAGGGCGTATGTTGCTGTTCGATAGTGATAGAGTTTGGCATACCCTCCCTTTCCCTGCTGATTGGTAAACGTTAACTGTTGATTTTCCTCAAGCAACAGATGTTCCTGATAAGTCGCAGGAGGGATATAATCGGATAAACTCAGAGCCACGTTACTAATCGAATAATTGTTCACATGACCGACACCATAACCGATCCAGCACATAGACGTTGTCCCCGCGGCATAACTCCCCAGCAATTCCTTCTCGTAGCTACGCCCAAACGTGGTGGACATTACCCCTTGATGCATCTGTATCGTAATATAATAAAATAACAAATCCATTGCTTTTTTCGCTTGCTCTCTAAGTTGTTCATTCTGAGCAAACTCGTAAATATGCAAGAGTCCAACGGCATCAATGGGAATGTATGCACTAGAATTCCATTCAGCCAATCCTTCTTCCATAAAGCGTTCAAACCATAAAGCAAGCCGCTGCTCTGCCTTCTGACGATGTACTTCACCTGTTTCACCACTATTCGTGAACATTTCTTCCCCAAACAATTGCCCCGCTAACAGTTCGTTCGTATGGAACAACAACGCATGATTCTCACTGAAAAACCACATCACATCATCGCCAGGTTCATCGATCCAATACCGATAATTCAGGATACTTGCTTTTACCCGCTCCCAGAATGCTTCACTGAACAACCCGCTATCTCGTTCATCTCTCCATAGCCGGAACAACCCTACGAGATAAAAATCACTACAATCCTTCCGCTCTTCAATGCCCTCCACACCTTCTAACAACATGGTCTCCGCGTCTTGCACATTGCCATTTGTTTTTAGCATAGCGATCGCTGTGTGAATGTTAGAGCTACCCTTCTCGGCAATACATTGCAGAGCCAGCAATTTGCGGGCTTCAATATCCTTGGCTTGTTGAGCAGCCTCATCATATCGGGTATCGTAGGATTGGCAGCCAAACTTTTTGGTGAGAACTACGTTTGAAACCGAAAGGGTCAGCGTGAAATAGACGTAATGATGTCCAATTTCATTGGTATGTCCCAGAACCAGCTCCGCTTCCTTCTCGGCGATCTGTATCGTCTTATTTTCGGTGCCATCAAAGAAATTGCCATACTCAACACGCACCTCTCTGACGATATCTGGCAAGGAAAGCGGAAGCTTCAGTTTAATCTGTTCGCCTTTAAAAATATCCGAAGGAAAGTAAGCTTGTTCCAGAGCACGCTCGGCGGATCGCACAGGCTCTACCAAATGGGAAGCAATAGGCAACGAAACATACAATTCTTCTTTTCCAAGATATTCTACGGCAAAAGCATACATCGTATCTCGTTCAGCCAAATCCTCCCAGCAGGCATAAATCTCATTGACTCCGGCTGTAAGCTCAGCTTGAATTACGATTTCCTGCTCCTTATTACGAACAAGTGGCGCAAAATCCGTGACCTGTTCTCCATTGATCCACAGTGTCAGGCTTCCATACGTTTTGATTCGGAATGACGCCTTATGAGCGGTTGGAGAGACCAGACGTGTCGCGGCATAGCTACGTAGATGAGTGGGTACAAACCAGAAACCTGATTTCTCTACTCGCGGATTACCCCAGGGAGAATAAATCTCCCATCGCTTTTCACCCTGTTCTCCACGAAATGGATCTCCCGGACTCGGGAACTCACTCCATTGATCGAAAAATCGGGATACAGGCTGTGATCTTCTATTTTCAACAAACTCCTGCCTGCACGGGTTTTCGTGAATAGCAAATCCATCGATAAGCCAATCATTAATATCTCCCTCCATCGTTGTTGGAACAAACGCAACAGACTCCGTATATATACCATTGATCAACCAATGATTGATCACTTGATCTCCGCCTAGTTTCATCGGCTTGTAATTTAAAGTTTCCGTCTCGCCCGGGGTGGATTCTATCATTTAACTCATCCTTTCATCCCTGAAGTAATCATACCGCTGACAAAATAACGCTGGAAAACCATAAATACAATTAAGACCGGAAGCATCGTAATGACGGACATCGCAAGCAGGCTTCCCCAATCGACATTGTATTCCCCAATAAAATTAGAGAGCGCCAGCTGAATGGTGTATTTGGATGGATCACTGATTGCAATTAACGGCCATACGAAATCATCCCATCTCCACATAAAAGAAAAGATCGCAAGTACAGCCAGAATGGGCTTGGCTATCGGAAGAATAATGCTCCAGTAAATTTTCCATTCGCCAGCTCCATCCATACGAGCCGCTTCTAACAACTCATCCGGTACGGTCAGCAAATATTGCCGCATAAGGAACACACCTGTCGGCGTTGCTGCAGGCGGAATGATGATGGCAAGCAGGCTGTTATATAAACCAAGTGCACTTAGCACTTTGAAGATTGGGATCATAATGACCTCAATCGGGATCATAAGTGTTGAGATAAAAGCAATAAGTATAATGGAGCTTCCACGGAAGCGATATTTGGCGAGTGCAAACCCTGCCATGGAATTGATCAATAACAGCAATAACGTTGAAGATATCGTAACGATCGTGCTATTCATAAAATACAAGCCAAAATCACCTTTTTTGAATGCCGCTTTGAAATGTTCGAAGGTCACTGGATCTGGCCACAATTTAGGAGGAAAGCTGTATAGATCGCTATTGGTTTTCAGAGCAGAGATCACAACCCATAGTACAGGCAGGAGCCATAACACTGCGGCCACACTCAATATACTGTAGATTGCAATTTTGGCCATAGGTTTCATCACCATCAGACAGCTCCTCCTTTCGATAAGCGGAATTGAAGTGCCGAGAAACCGCCAATAAGTATAAACAAAATAACGGACATGGCACTGGCAAGACCTAATTCCTGCCTGTTAAATCCAATCTCATAAATGTATTGAACAATAAAGGTCGTTTCTTTACCTGGCCCACCGCCTGTAAGCGCAAACATAAGTGGGAAGGCTTTAAACGCGTCAATCAGACAAAGCATAACCACGAGTAAACTTGTCGGCTTCAATAGCGGCAGGGTAATATAACGAAAAACTTTGGTGCCCGTTGCTCCATCCAAGCGAGCGGCCTCATAATAATCTGTGGGTATAGCTTGTAACCCCGCAATAAAAATGACCATGAAAAATCCTGCTCGTGACCATACCGTCGCTACAATAACGGCCGTATTGGCCCAGAAAGATGAAGTTAGAAAGCCTACGGGTTCTGCACCTGCCATCGTTAACAGATGATTCAGAATGCCGAAGGAATCTCCGAAAATCCACTTCCAGGTTAAACCTACAATGATAAAGGAAATCATGGTTGGCCAGTAAAAGATAGCTCTGAAGAAACCGCGCATACGAATCTCACGCGCCAGCAACAACGCAATGCCTAAAGCCGCTGCATAAATTAACGGAACAACAATGACAGCATAAACGCCTGTTCGCCCTATGGTTGACCAGAACTCCTGATCCGTCAGAATCTTCATATAATTGTCCAGCCCATTAAATTTCATCGGATTCAACCCATCATAGACATGGAATGAATAGTACAGCCCCAATAAAGAGGGAAAGACAATAAATGTACTAAAGATCAGGAGATTCGGAAGTATGAACAGATACGGAGCGATAACGAGTTTCCTGTTCTGTTTGGTCAATGTTTTATGATTTGTTCGCTGTGCTTCACTCATCTGCGTGCCCCTTCCCTATAAATTAAACAAAAGGGAGGCCTAACTGGAATCGCTAAGCCCCCGGTTGTGATGAACATTTGGCTTTACGTTTAACTTTGTGTTTGGTTAGCCCTTATTGACTGCCAATGGCTTCATTGATCTGCTTAGCCATCTGATCCAATGCATCCTGCGGGGTTGCTTTATCGGATAACACGTCCATAATATGATTTTTCAAATCCGTAGAAATCTTGGATATAAGCGTTTGTCTGGACCAATCATTCGCTGCAAGAGGCGAACTGTTTTTCAGTTCATCCGAGAAAACTTCAAACATCTCCTTGCCAAATTCATAATTCAGTGTGGAACTGTCCTTCCTTGGACTCATGAACAAGGACTCCTGATTATATTTGGAATTCACTTCTTTGGACGTCAAATATTCAATAAACTTTGCAGCTTCCTCTTCCTGTCCGCTGCCCTTAAAGGCCATAAGGAACTTCCCTCCGGGTACGGAAGAACGCTGCGTTCCTTTTGGCATGTAGGTGACACCCCATTCGAAGTCGGTAATATCCTTATAATTGCTAATCATCCAGTTGCCAGCCCAGTGCGCCGCTACCGTTCCGGAACGGAACAAGTTGTTCGGATTTTCTCCACCCAGCCATACCGATTCAGGCATGATACCCTCTTGATGAAGCTGTTTGAACATCTCCATGGAGCGAATCCCAGCTTCACTGTTAATCGCTGCTGCACTGCCATCCTCTGTCAAGATGCTTCCGCCATTCTGGTACAACAGCGTAGACCACCGATGGGGAGTGACATCCCAAACCATACCATATCGTGCTCCACCTTTGTCCATCACCTGCTTTAATGCAGCGATATATTCATCCCAAGTCCATACTTCATCTGGAGAAGTTGGCACCTTGACACCGGCTTTATCAAACAAGGTTTTGTTATAAATCAATCCATTTGCTGTAACATCCATCGGTGCGGCTACCAGTTTGTTATCCATAACATAGTAAGGTTTAAGCGAGTCGATAAATTGATCTTGGAATTGTTCCGCATTCTGTACATAAGGGGTAAGATCAACAGCCTGATTGGCAAAAGACCCCGTATCCGTCACCCGGCTCAAGGCTGGTGGTTTACCTCCGGATAACATCGTTTTCAACTTGGTTTGAATATCCTTGAAGCCGACTTCAATCAGATTGATTTTTACGTTAGTATTACTTTGCTCGTATTCCTTAATGACCTCCTTGATGACTTCTCCTTCTTTCCCATCAGAGAACCATAAGAAATCAAGAGATTTTTGTTTCCCATTAGCGTTGTTACCTGCATCTCCACAAGCGCTCAGCAGGATGAGCACCGCTGTCAGTAACGCGCTGATGCTCATCTTAAACCATGTTTTTCTTGTCATTTTAACCTCTCCTTAAGAAGAATTAATGATTTTGGGATACATGAAGCAATTCGTTTTTACGGAACAACTGTGGAGAAACACCGACGTATTGTTTGAATGCTCTGCTGAAATACACAGGTGTATTGAAGCCTAATGTCTCGGATATAGACAAAATCGGTGCATCGGTAGATAGCAACAGCTTTTTGGCCTCTGCCACCCTTTTTCGTATGACATAATTGCTGATGGTATATCCCGTTGTTTCTTTGAAAGAATGACAAATATAATATTTATTCAAATGCAGCGTTTTGGAAAGTTCATCGAGCGAAACGTTCTCCGCATAATTTTGGTTCAAATAATGAAGAACCCGGCTCACACTGGACTGCTTCTGTGAGGAAATCAGAATCGGATCGACCGATTGCTCCGTAGTCATTTTTCGATAAATCCGCAGTAGCAACTGAGTAAGAATCAATTTAACCATCGTTTTGCATCCCGCACTTCGGGCATCCATCTCCTCTTTAATCCCTTTAAATGTACTTGAGATGTATTCACGCTCCTCCGGGGACCAATGTACCAATAAACCGTCGGGGTGACGGAAAATAGACATCAGATTCTCTAATTGACTAAGTTCGAGCATATCTAATAGCAATATTTCCGTAAAATTAACAAAACTTCGCTTGTACACAATCTCTCTCGAAGGATTAATTCGATGAGGAACTCCACCTCTGAAAATAAACATATCACCGGGCTTCGGCTTATAGATTCGATCACCGATTAAGAAGGTTGCATCCCCTTGGATGAAATAATGAATCTCATACCCGTTATGTGTATGAATGGGCCATTCATCCTGAAAATTGTCAGCTTCCGAGCGCACATAAACTTCATTTTCCTGCAATGCCATATTCGTCGGGGTGTGTATAGTTAACATCAATAAAGATCTCCCTTCTCTGAATACAAATAGCAATATAGTTTAATCATTTGTAATGATAGCGCTTTACAATGAATTGTATCACAGATATTTCGAACTAATATGAACTATATTGCTGTATTGTTGATCACAATTGTTGCAAATGATTCCAATGGATTTCATGTATCTACATGCTGGAAATAAAAAAACCACGTCATAGCTCTCAGTCTACGACGTGGTGGATCAATCATTATTGAATATTACCTCCCGGTTTGTTTCCTGATCTTATCCTTCTTTATTAATTTATCAATAATCAGACCCAATGCTGTCCAAAAAAGCAGATGTAATCCACAAATGAGAGGTTTAAACAAGTACGTTGTCTCCGGGTTCATATTGATGTCTGTTAGCCAGCGGTTTAATAGTGGATTGAATGGATTCGTTAAATATATCAAAATGTTTTTATCGTCATTGCCCGTTAGGTTATTGAAACACACCAGTAATGAGAAAAGGACTAACCAAAAGGTCAGCCTTTTAAATATATTCATCTTCGTCTGTCCCTCCTCTCTAAACAAGTTGAGGCTCATGGGCTCAACCCATCATAAAGATGTTATTCAAACCCTTTATATGCCGAATTTCAGAGCTCGAACAACCTCACCATCGATAAGTTGCTCACTGATCCGCTGAAAACCAAGAGATTCGTATAAGGCGCCGGCAACGTGATTATCAGGCCTATGTCCAATTAGAATGCGTTTGCAGTTTAGTGTCTTTTGCATCCTTTGAATCAAAGCACGAAGCGCTTCTTTTCCATATCCTCTACCCTGATATTTACTATCAATCATCAAAGCAGGCAGCCAATAATCACCCTCGTCATGCTCTTGATCGGAGTATACTGCAAAACCTACCAAATCTAAGTCCTTGTAGATGGCCATGGGTTGAAAGTCAGTGACAAACCTGGACTCAGCCAGCCAATATACCACGGGTGCAGGGAATGCCGTTTTCTGTTCTTCACTTACCTGCAATTGAGTACAAGCAAACCAATCATCCATCGAAACAGGTCTCACCTGAATAGTCATTTAAAATTCCTCCTAATGGTTTTCTTCGTTTTCTAATGCACATATTCAACTGTTTTCTCATACTGCATCGCTCCTTTCACATAGGCCTAGGTATTTAGGTTTGATTCATCTCGCTATTCATTTACACTAAAGTTCGTATGAAGCGTCCATTCTAATCTTCGCAACCATTCCTTCTGTACATCCGGGTGGGCATTCTTGATGCGGTTCATAATCCCCGTGAATCAGAGTTTGTTCCCCATGATCAGGAGTGCTTAACACTTCATTTGCCATGCTCATGATTCCGGTGGGGATGAACTCAAGTCCATCCACAGCAACAGCGGATTTCATGATAACAGGCAACTCTGTGTCTTTATTGTCTCGTTTGACGGAGTGCACCTCTTTGGCAAGATATTTACCCAGTTGCTCATACATTCTCCTGCCTTGTTCAAGTCCATCTTGATCCAAAATCGTCTGTGCATTTACGCCCGGGACATAGTCCATCATTACAAATAGCCGTTCATCCTGTTCAAAAAAATCATACACTCGCGGAGTCACCCCAGAATGAGTTAACAGCCTCAGTGCATTTATTTCTGTCTTTGCATCTGCGTTGTTCACATCATAGATTTTGGCAACCCTCTTCATGTCAGTTCCCTCAAGTAAGAGGGTCATATTCGTATAACCGCCAGTTAATTCGACGATTTTTACATTTGGGAATCGATTTAACAAGATGTCATGTATCACTTCATGCATTCCTTCTTTCTTATTTCCATTGAGTGCTCTTCACTAATACGTGCTCAAATCTGATCTCCGATCTCGACAAGAGTAGGACTATGTTTAGTCAGTTCAGGGAACTCAAAAGATTTGTTAGCCACCATTACTTCCCGAACAGCTCCTAAACCTTCCGACTTCCAGATCGAATAAATATATTTGGAAAAGGCATATCCATTCAAGACGTACCCGCTATCTTGTAGCTGTCTGAACAACTTCGCACTGTCTTCAGACTGTTCAATATCCGCTAGAATACAAGCCAGATTGTTTAGCGCAATGTGAATATCTCTCTGTGATATTCTGCTCGAATTCACATCTTCCCAACTGCCGACAACTTCTTCTTTTTTCATTGGCTCTGAGGAAGCCCAATCGATGTGATCTATTAAATGCATCGTTTCATGCATAAGTAAATCTACTTCTCTTTCGTCTCTGGAGTGATACAGATAAGCTAGACGCTCCCCAGAGACAACGACAAAGCCTGTGTAGAATCAGAAACGACCCAATGGTACTGTTCAGGGGGGAGAATCTGCTTCCCCCATTCGAAAAATGCCAAATGATTGGCATAAAGTGGCTCCGGATCTCTTAAAAGGGCATAACCATCTGAAATATTCCAGTATACCCAGCCTCGTTCATTCACAGCTAGTTCGCCGGATTGTTCATATTCTTTCAATAAGTTGATCATCCCCTGATGATCGCCTCGAGCGACTGTTTCCTGAAAAGCATGATCGATATTCTTCCTCATCTTCATCCTCCGTCCCTCATAGCCCTTACAATGGCTTCGTGCCGCAAGCAGTAATAAAATTCATCATGGCATAGGCTTCTGGTGAATGACTTATAGCTTCAAAAGCTCGCTGCAACTGGGCAAACTCCTCCCGGCTAATGATACTCTTCTCAACAAAATGTACAAAACGCTGGAGATTGAATTGTTGCTTGAAACCCTCCATCCCGATGATGTCACTGTGTTGAACAACCGCATCGATGTCAACATCAATGTATCCACTCTCAGAGAGGAGCCGCGGCAAACTTCTGCCAATTAACCGATTCCCACCATGTTGGGCTACATAGCCCGCGATTTTCATTAATACGGTATATAGCGCCGGTATATCTGGATTCACTGCGCCAAAAACACCATCGTCAACATCAATAATGGCCAGCCGGCCACCAGGCTTGAGCACACGATAAATTTCTTGCGCAGCTTCGATCGGATTGTTCAGGTGAAGAAAGATCAGCCTAGCCACCACAAAATCAAATGAATTATCCGGCAGGTCCATCTGATAAATGGAAGATTCCACAAATTGCAGTCGCTCCGAAGAAACGTCCTTCAGCCGTTCTTTGGCTTGCGCTTGTAACGTACGATCTATCTCAAGCGAGGTAATCTCGCTGCCCGGTAGACTGTTCAATAATTGTTCCGTGATGTAGCCGGGTCCGCTTCCGACCTCTAAAACACGCATTCCATTTTTGAGCCCATACCACGCCAGATTACGAAATTCTTTGGACCATCCCATGCCGGCTTGCATCTTTAACCTCTCTAATTCAGCTTCGAAACTTAATACTGCGGTTTGGATATTGTAAGTTGAACGCGGGTCAGTCATATTCCTTTTCCTCCTCTTGATTAAAATGATAGAACCTGTATTTTTACACTTTTTTTCTACCTAAAAAAAGAGCGACCTTGTGATGTTTGTCTATCGTTCCGCCTGCATGATCTATTGAACGTTTGATTCTCCCCAAAAGCTCACTCCGAACATCCTCAGAAAGCTGCTGATGCTTGGAATTTGTATTTAAAAGTGCGACATATTCATCGCTCGAACAGGACTGTATCCAGTTATATTCCTTGACCTTAATGTCTGTGAACAAGCCCGAAGGCTCCGTTATTTCTTTGCGCTCCTGAATGACTTCATCAGGCGAAGGATATTGAGAATCATCCAAATGAGGGGCTAGCGCAATGTAATGCGCACGGATTTCTCGATGCAGCTGGTCGTAGCCAGGAACATGAACTGTCCAAAAAAAACCTATGCATCCCTCATCCTCAAGCACTTCCCAGGCCCTGCGGTAGCCGATCTCTGGATCAATAAAATGAAAGGCTGTGCCTGACACCATCAACTTGAAAAGCTTTCCTCCATCATTCCATTCCTCAAACGAAGTGTTGATCACTTGAATGGATGGATACGATCTGAATTTATCTGCGGTAAACTGTGCCAAATTGCTACCTAATTCAATACACGTAATGTTGGTGTAGTCCTTACTCACCAAACCACCAGTGGCCTGCCCTGTTCCGCAACCAACTTCAAGAATGGAATCTTGCTTATCAAGCTTCGCATATGTAAAAATATCATCAAACATTTCGCTCGGATAGACAGGTCTGTAACGCTCATATTCACTCACTACGAGATTAAATGTTTCCTTGTTTTCCATGGTATCCGCCTCCATTTTGCTAACATTATTTTCCTCGTTTTCATTGACTAAACTTACCATATTTTATTATTGTTGAACATATCAGAATAAACCTCTCAATAATGGAATGATCCTGTTTCTAGTTCACCAGTTACTATAATGGATCGGGGTGCTTCAATGAAAAGTATCTTTGAAACAAAGCATGCTTCTGAAATTACAGATCGTATTGATCGACTCCGTGAAGATTCCACACCTCTGTGGGGAACCATGCAGGTTTCTCAAATGTTAGCTCACTGTGTGGCTTTTCATGATATTCCCTTGGGTAATACGTTCCCGCCGAGAGGGTTGCTCGGAAGACTTGTTGGACGGTTTGCCAAACCGATGTTTTACAATGAAAAGCCCTTACCACAAAATATGTCGACCATTCCAACGATCGTTATTGATGATGATCGAGTGTTTAGGACGGAGAAAGAAAAGCTGAAACAGCAGATTACCACTTTTCAAGTAAACGGCTCAGATCACTGCTCCCATCATCCTCATCCTTTCTTCGGAAAACTAACGCCTGAGCAATGGGGAAAAGGCATCTATAAACATCTGGACCATCATCTCAAACAATTTGGAGTTTAATCTAATCTTGGCAGATCGCATAATCCGAAAAAAGCCCATGACAAGATTATGGCTTAATCACACATCTCTGCATGGTTCAAGCTTCATGATGTCATGGGCAATATGAAGTAAAGCTCTTACTCTTTACTTTCCACTTTCTGTACACAGCCAGTGACGGTCACGACCGATTTTCCTGGAATGTTCACGATAAAAGATTGCTCTTCTTCCGCTGCGGTAACTCTCTCCTGACAAACCAGATCCAGTTCCGCATTGGTTACGTAAGACTGCATTGTCGTAATTCGTCCATTTAATCCTAGCTCATGAAGGTCTAGTTGCACGCATTTGTCATGTTCACCATGATTCACAAAAACAGCAGTCACGGTCTGCTCTCCTACATGGACATAGGCAGAACCTAACAAACCGCTGTCGGCTTCCTCACCAAGCCCGGTCAAGTCGATTCGCTTCGCACCAGGCCGAATAAATCGGCTATAGTTACCGAGTACCCACAGCATCTTCGAGGTCAAAATATTTTGCTCATCGCCATTTTCATTAAAATCCGTATAGATTAATCCATCTTTGTAATCTACTTTGGAAACCGCTGTCCACCATTGCCAAGCTGCCGCATTCGCTTCCACCAGATCAAAATGAATCGTTCTTGCCACATGAAGGGCTGGCTCGATCCCTAAATCACGTCCAGGACCATAATCCCCCAGAATGCAATATTCCGTCACCCAGTATTTGCTCTCTTCATCGTAATGCTTCATGTTCGTGTGCAGCAATTGCCTCAATCTGACTAACCGATCATCCCCCGGATTACTGTAGTCAGACCAGTATGAATGAGAAGCCATTTTATTTCCTATCGCTTCTTTCACCTCAGGATCACCGATCATATCCTTTATGTATTCCCGATACTTCCCTGTTCCCAGCTTGTTAGCGCCGCTTGAATACGTACCACTTCCCGCAAACTGACGATAGTATTCGTCGTCCAAGAGCGACGTAATTTCCACACCGTCCGGTGCACTGATCCGTGTCTGTAAATCGGTCTGCTGTAACTGGCGATATAATTCCAGAATCACTTGCTTCAGATCATCATTATTATAACGATTTCCCTCCTGCCAAGACTGATTCCAGTCCCAAGTCGGCTCGTTGATCGGGCTAATATAGTCAAAAGCAAGTCCTTTTCCCTTGAAATACGATAAAACATCAATTAGATACGACGCGAACTTTCCATTATACTCCGGTTTCAGATTCGTCGAACCCACTTCAAGATCAGGCTGGGCATGCCCATTTTTGGTCATCCATACCGGCGGACTATTTACAAATGCGATAAGTGTCCCAACTCCCCGATCACGCGCGGCTTGAAGGAACCACTGTTGGCCCGACTGTTTACTCCAGTCATACTCGTGCTCCTCTGATATTTTGAAAGCTTCGGCTCTTCTCCAAGGGTCGGGAATTCGATCCTGATCGGTTTCTGTTGAACCTGCGCCTATGTTAAAACGCCATGCGGACAACCCGATGCCTCGCTCCCTGGAAAATAACAGATCGGCGATTTGCGCCTTGTTTTCCTCGCTCCAATGCTTCCCTAGCGGTTCCATCGACCACGCATCCGACGCGCCAAAATTGTCTATACTCTGATAACATATATTTCCATCAATCGTGACTTGTGCATCCAGCCTATTGTTTGCTTTTGGGGTATCTCTTTGCATCCCTCATCCTCCTCTTCCTGGTCTATCTTTGCAGATCTTTGCACTCCAAACCGTTCATTGGCTATGGGTTAGAGACTGCCAGCTATGTAGGCAGCCTCTTATATTTTTTCGAATTCAGTGTCCTTCTCAAGTTATAAAGGAAATATTCCCCCTTTAATCCCTGCTCCGATTCCTGTTATCCTACAAGACCGGAACGTTCCACACTCTCCACAAAATGACGCTGAACGAACAAATAAATGATAATCAGCGGCAGAATCGCCATCAACACACTCGTATTCATCATCATGGACATGAAAAACGGGTCTTGTGTATAAGATGCCGCAGCCTGGCCTCCGCCCGTTAGATACGTCGCAATGGTAAAGCCCGAGGATGACATCATCGACGACATCACTTTAGGTTCATTCAAATACATATTGGTGAAGAAGGAGTCATTCCATTGCCATACGAACGAGAACAACATGACCGTAACCATTGAAGGGATCGCGTTAGGCAAAATAATACGTCCAAACGTTTTGAAATATCCTGCACCATCCACGTAGGCAGCCTCTTCAATCTCACGCGGAATACCTCTGAAGAACTGGCGGAAAATGTAGACGTACAGACCTGTTTTCACACCCATACCGAGTGCTGCGGAGATCAGAAACGGCCAGTATGTGTTGATCAGATTAGCAGGACTGCCACGAAACAGCTCGATTAAGCCCATCACATCAAAATTCTTAAAATTCAGATAGAGCGGAATCATGATCGTCTGTGTAGGCACCAGAATGGTAAATATTACGGCAGCAAACAACAAACCACTGCCTCTGAACTTGATTCTTGCAAACCCATAGCCGGCTAGCACACAGGTTATCGTTTGCAGAAGCATAACCGCAGAGGATAACCATAAGGTGTTCATTAACACGCCGGGATAGTTCATTGCCGTAAAGACCAGTTTAAAGTTTTCGAGCGTAAACGTACGCGGAATCCAGATCACCGTTGGGTCATACAGATCGGACATACTTTTAAAGGATATCGATATTTTCAATAAAATCGGATATAGAATGACAAATGAAATGCCAAAGATCAAGACAAACCGAACCAGAATCCACGCCCACTTCTTGATCGCTTCAAACCAGTAGGCCGTGGAACCCAGGCGATGCAGCCATTCCTTTTTCGCTGGCGGTTGCCCTGCTGCGGTTTCTGTCTTCATGTCAGGCCTCCTTTTCCTTGTTCTATATAAGGTAAACCAAAGATGTTTACACATTCACTCCGATGACAGAATAACCTTCCAATCGCTGTTATCCCCAGATTTCTTTGATTACCTTTAATAAAAGGTGAAAATCCGGTGATAAAGGCGAACGCTCCGCTTTTCCAGGTTTTTTCTGTCCTCTCCGTTTTTGTGTAAAAAAATTAGTTTAACTTATATAGCTAGTTTTGATAAAAGACCTTGCGGGATACCAAGGCGGTCGTTACCCAGAGAATCAGTGCAATCACAGCAAAATACATCCAGGACATCGCCGCACTGAGCCCGAAGTTAAAGCTTTTGAAGGCCGTATCCACCACAAGTCGGCTCGTCTGATCACTGATGAAGCTATCCACGATGGTATACACCAGATTCGTCAGAATCAACGGGCTTAGCATCGGGAACGTAATTTTCCAAAAGGCTTCATAACCTGTAGATCCTTCGATTTTGGCTGCTTCATAGAGCGATGGAGAAATCGACTGCAAACCGGCCAGGAAAATCAGAATCTGGACGCCTGATTGACTGACAATTTCGTATATCCGGCTAACCGCACCTGTCAGATATTCGACCAAAATCGGACTCATGCCGGATTCAAGCAACATAATGGTCAGATCCAGATTTTTCATCACGGACAGTCCACCGCCCGTCATATCGTTAGCACTACGTACAACGGATTGCATCAAATCCCCGTTTTCGATACTTGCAATAATACCCGAAGCCAGAATAACCGGAAGGAAAAAAATCGCTCTCGCCAGCACCCTTCCATGAAACTTCTGATTCAGAATCACCGCAAAAAACAGGCTGAAAATAATGATTAACGGTGTATTCACGACAATATTGATTACAGATTCCGTCAACATCCTCACATAGGATTCATGAGAGAATAACGCCTCACGGAAATTCGCCAAACCGATAAACTCCAGCGTAAACCCTTCATTGGACACCTGCAGATTGCTCAGACTGTATCGGAACGAAGAGATCAGCGGCACCATGAAAAGTAACAGGAAACCGATGAACCAAGGCAGGATGAAATACAAACCGTAATATCTGTTTTTTTGCTCTAGGGATAATTTCTTAAGTTTCATTCCGGCATGTCACCTCCTACCCAGTAGCTCTTCGCTGCCACACGTGTGCCATTCCACTCCACAGCAGCATCGTTGTAATTCACAATGACCGTTTTACCTTTTTCGTAAGTCGTTTGATAAACACCCTTAGCCAGCTTCTCATGTTTAACAATCGTTTGATTCTGTACACCTTGCAACACATTCCTAAGTTCCTTATATCGCTCTGCTGATTCCTCGATCCAGCGCCGATAATCGGCTGAATATAACGCGTCAAAACTCGTCAGTTTGATCGCAGATGGATCTGCATAGAACCACGTGTAATACGGTGCCGATCCGGTTTCGATCGCCCGGAGCATCTGTACATGGGAATCCTGATCATCCGCCATATTCCAGGCCTGCCCTGCATATTGCACGAAGCCGTGATAGACCAGTTGGAAAAAGGGCACCGCTTCATCGGTGATGTTAAACCCGCTGTTGCTCACAGGTGCATCTACGATATGTCTGGCATAGGGGCTTGCATAACTATTTCCGCCCTCTACGAGAAGCGATGCATCCGAGCTGCGCACCTGCTCAAGCTGATTCATCACAACCTCTTTGGCTTGTTCGCGATTGATCACGTTAGCGCGGTTGAAGTCGGAATTCAGCTGGTCGCCTAAATCTCGAAGCGATAGACCTGTCAGTCCTGTTTTCTTATAATCTTGCAGAAATCCGTTCACAATGCCCGGCACCGCTTCCGGACTCAGGACATAGCCCGGAGAGGCTTCATTATCCTGTGTAAAGGAGGCGATATAGTACGGGAACAACTGCGCAAGTTTACCCGTAATTTGGCGAGAAGCATACGATTTTTTGAATCCCTTCGCTTCTGGGAACGCCTCCAGGAAGGATACGTCCGGATATAATCCAAAACCATTCTCTTGTGTATAGGCCTGTAGGCTTTGCAAACCTTTAGCGCCACCAAGCTTTTTATCAACATCGATGGACTTCGGCATATCATGATGCATACCTCCGTTAAACCACCCCGAGTACCGAAGCTGGATATCCTCCACACCAAGGCTTTGCATTTCTTTTAAAATATCCTGTGCCTCTTCGAACGTGGTAAGCGACTCGTAAGCATTGTACGGGATGCCGAGGAAAAACTTTTTCTTCGGGATACCGCCGATCAATTCCACGTAAAAAGGAAGTTCCGTATCATCACCTAAACGGGTGAGATTCTTTTGCTCCGTCAGATAATCCCGATAAGTCGAGGCCATACCGGAATAGCTCGCATCATCTGCGCTCAAAAATTCATAGATAACGGACATTTCATTATGAAAAGGCTGTGCCTGAAACCGTTTGACTGTGCTGGAACGCCAGCCGTTCGTCAGGGTAACCTCTTCCATACTGCTGAGTGAAAAACTGGAATGCACCGTATTGTACTGGTTCAATCTGCCGCTGACATCCGCTTCAACAGACGCAACCGCATCACCTTTATCAATGACAGCAAGGTATCCTTTGTCTCCGTAACTCATACCAAACACCGGCATTCTCGCCTTCTGTTCCTTCTGGATCTGGGAGAGCTGATTTACAGCATGATCACTTCCATACAGAGCCGTACTATATGGGGATACTGACGTTTTTTTATTATTAAAATAAATCAGAGATCCTGATCCGTCTGGCACCAGACTGTATCCTTTATCTTTTGGACCGCTTGCTCCAAAAAACGGCAGCAGGGACAAGGATTGAATTTTCATCGTATCTGGATACTGGATTCCATTTTCCGGAATGGAAACACGCAGATGTCCTTGCTCCAGCCGATACTGGACAGGCACAATGACACTTGCGCTCCCGCTTTCCTCTTCACCGTAGGCCGCTTTGTCTAT
Organism: Paenibacillus intestini; assembly: GCF_030803945.1. NCBI lineage: Bacteria > Bacillati > Bacillota > Bacilli > Caryophanales > Paenibacillaceae > Paenibacillus > Paenibacillus intestini. Next base: position 193,574 of record NZ_JAURUN010000002.1, read on the forward strand.
GGCAATCTGTGCCTCATCATAGCCGACAGACTCGAAAATTCGGGTTACTTTGGACAAACCTACGCCTTTCAGAGATGAATCCCGTCTTTCGTATCGTTTGTTCTGCTCATCATACTTAAAGCGCTTCTCAATCTCTTTCTGGTCTTTTTCTTCCAGTTTCCCGAGAATCAACGTGTTAAAACGTTCTTCGCTAATATATTTAGGGATAGCTTCAATATCACTTTTGACTTCACCCAGCGTGTATACAACGTTGAAGCCGTCCTCTACTTTTTCAACTTCAAACTGACCACTCTCTACACTGTGCGTAAAATTATCGTATTTGAGCGCATTGCCCGTATTATCGTAATACGTCAATTCAAATTGCACATTCAGCTGGGACTTGTTATAACCGGTCGCAATGGTATCCTGTTCACGATCCTGCGGGTTAGAAAACCACATCGCACCATTCTTCTGATCCTTGACCGCAATCTCTGTCGTTTCCGGCTTTAGATACAGGATCAGGCCATCCTTTTCCGCAACAGCTTCCATCCCCTCAGGAACAGTTACGGCTTCGTTCTTCTGTTGATTCGCAGATGCCGTCTGCGGTTCAGAGCTGGTCGCATCGGATTGCTTTTCCCCCTCACGTTCAGGATCCGTCGTTGTAGACTCTTGTTTTGTTAAAGTTTCCTGTGTTTTAGAAGACTCAGTAGCCGAACTCTGATCCGCCTCTTGTAAATCGCCAGATGTGGTTACCACACGTTCAGATACGGATTCCGCATAGTTGATATTTTGAGCCATAAACAAGCTTGCAATAAGGATGACCGCTGCAAACGTAGTACGCTTTTTTCTCATATCAGGCACCTCCCTTCTTCTCCTATTCGCGCAGTGTAATCTCTTGAAAGAGGGTATAACCGAAACTGATGATCTGCTGGATCAGGCTGAAGAAAAGCAGGCCCAGGAAGATCACAACACCCATGACAACTAGCGTAAGCAGCATGGTGGTAATCGTTTTCATGACCGAGTATTGATGTACTGTCTTGGTTCCGATAAACAGCAGCCACACAAACCAGATGACACCGAACGAATCCAGCAAGTAATAAAAAGAAGATTCGCGCAGCGTAATCACATTACTCAGCAAAATATTAGGAATGTTGACCAGAATAAGCGGAAGCATCGCATATCCTGTTGCAATCAAGATGTCTTTGAACTTACCTTCCCCGTCCATCAGCGTAGTCAAGGACCAATTGGAAATACACCAGAGTAGAAAAGGGAGAACGATATATTTGAACTCGTTAATACTATTAAGCGAGAGCGGATAGTTATCATTGACAACATACCCGGCAAACTGTCGCTTCAAGATCATCGTTATCGTGACAGCCAGAAGCACTAGCAATGCAACGCGCAATCTGCCTTTATTTTCATATTTCAAATCCCAGTATCCGTCAAAAGGACGTACCGCGACATGCAGAGAGTATTTGAGTTCCTTAATTAGCGACATCTCTGACCCCCCTCTCATTCCTTGTTCTGGCGATCCGGCGCCAGACGATGACGCTGATTAGCAAGGCAATTGCTACAGTCATGTACATTCCGAAATATTCACGCATGTATTCTCTCCGATATTTCGCCAAAGCTTTGGAATAGTATTCGCGGTCATTCCCTAACTTCAGATAGGTCATTGCGTCCTTGTACTTCCCTTCTCGCAGCATCGATTTTCCGATACCGATATAGGCCATCTCATAGTTCGCGTCAAGGCGCAACACCTCTTGCCATAACTTCGCGGCTTCCGTATGTTTGCCAGAGCTGTACAACCGATTGGCCTCATTAACCAGGCTTCCAAACGTTGTTGCCTTGAACTCCGTAATTCGCCCGAGATCCCGATCCAGTACGTAGATAGCGTCCCCATAGCTTTCGATGGCGACCGGATTTTTGAATGTACCGATCTGGTTGCCAAGCTGACCTATGACATAGAGCAGATTACCATCCTCGTTATACGTGAACACCCGACCTCTTGTTGAATCCAGCGCACGATAGACACCGTTACTGGACACCTGGATATCCACGAAGGAAGAACGATTAAAGGTCAAGTCTCCGACCGGTGCAAATTCACCGTTAACCCGAAGTACGTCAATACCGGAGGGATTCAATCTTTTGACCGCAGAAAGCGAGTTTTTGTCCGCTGTTGTGGTGTAGATAAAACCGCCATCATCGATGTCCGCGTTGTTGAACTCCAGTGGGATAAACCGAATCATTTTCTCCCGTTGTTCCTTGGTGGATACGGTTTTCCAGAACAGGTCGACCGGATCAAACTGCACTCGATTGGTACCCATAAATCCGGTGAAACGTCCGTCACTATCAAACTCGATCAGTCCTTCAAAGACCCCGCGACCAACCACGTAGATCCGTCCAGCTTTGTCCACGATAACCTTGCGAGGAAAGTATTCAAACGTATCACTAAGCACATCCGACTCTGGTGCACCGATGGCCCGCACAAAAGTACCATCTTGATTCAACTCTACGATTCGTCTGTTTTCGGTATCCGCAACGTAGATTTGACCTGCTTCCGTCACAAAAAGTCCCTCAGGATTGTTAAAGCTGTCCTTTTTACCGTCATGGTTAAACTCTTGAATGACCCGAACCGTTTCCCATTTCTCGTTCAAGACAACGATCCGTCCATTGCCTGAATCCAGAATATAGAGCAAGCCATCTTTCGCAGCATATAAATCCAGCGGAGACTGCCATGCTCCTGTTCCGGCCTCATCCCCTGTGATTACTCTGGAGGGAAGAAACGCAATCGGTGATTTCACTGCATCTCCCCAATAGTTGTAGGTATATCCCTCATACGGTGCCGCATGAGCCTGGTTATGTCCGAATCCGGCAATCAGCAGGGAAGCTGCCAGAACGATTAGCCATGATTTCACTCTCATCTGTAACACCCTCTCCCTTAATCCTTCATGCCGGATGAAGCCATCGTTTGAATGACATTGCTCTGCGACAATACAAACGTCACGATCGGCACCGTCATCATGATGACCGCTACTGCAGCGCCTACCCCTGCACGAGCAATTCCCCCTTGAACAATCTGTCCCATGGCGTAATGCATCGTTTTGAGCTGCTCACTGTAGATAAAACTGCCGCCATCCGTTCCCCACAGCATCTGCATCATCAGGATTAGCAGGGTTAACCAAGCCGGTTTAACGAGCGGCATAACGACCTGTATGAAAATCCGGTATTCGCTCGCACCATCCATTTTCGCCGCCTCCAGCAATGCATCCGGGATCTGCTCCATAAACTGCTTCATCAGATACAAACCCAGCGGATAAGCAAAGGCAGGGATAATAATCGCTTGATACGAGTCGAGCCACCCAAGGGTCGACATAATCATGTAATTCGGAATTGCCGTGACATGTGGCGAGAACATAAGCGACAATACGATGACTGTAAACAGCACCTTGTGTCCGCGAAATTTATGTTTCGCTAGTGGGTATGCAGCCGCCGAGGCCAGAATGATATGACCAAACGTACCCGCCGCAGTAATGAACACGGTATTAAAAATGTATCTCGAAAAAGGAACCCATGAATTTTTCATCACCTGAAACAAATCCGAGAAATTCTCGAACGTCGGATTGCGAACAAACAGGGTTGGCGGGAAAATGAACAGCTCATCCAGCGGTTTAAACGCATTATTAATGACATAGATGAGCGGAACCGCCATAAATGCGCCAAATCCGCCAAGTAGCAGGAACAGCAGGATGTCGACCTGCCAGGATCGGTTGATTTTTCGTTTCATACGCAGGGCTATCTTCATCTGCTATTCCCCCACTCTCTTCAGAAGCTTTTGTACAAGCAGGTTGGAACCCAGCATCAGACCGAACAACACCGTTGCAATGGCAGACGCATAACCCATTTCGAAGCGGATCGTTCCGTAATCCATCAAGTGAGTGACGATCGTATGCGCACCGTACTGCACACTTGGGAACCCTGCTAGCGCCGTAGCAACTTCGGCAACCGCCAAGGACGCAGTAATCTGAATGACCGCACCAAACATCAACTGAGGCCGCATCGAAGGCAGCGTAATGTACCATAACTCCTGCCAGCGATTTTGTACCCCATCGATTGCTCCTGCTTCATACAGCGTACGATCCACGGTCTGCAAACCGGCGATGAACGCCAGGAAACTGGTTCCCAAGCTGAGCCACAGCTGCACTAGCATGATGATCGCCAGCATATATTTCGGATCTTGAAGCCACAGGATCGGTTCGTAAAGAATGCCTGTTTTCATCAAGAAACCGTTCATAATGCCGTATGAATCCCCGGAGAATATAATTTGCCAAATAAAAAACACATTGCCTGAAATTGAAGGTGCAAAAAAGATCAGGGTCATAAAGGCTCTCACCTTGGGATTCAGCTCATTAATCAGCCACGCGAATACAAAACAAGCGATGTAACTGATTGGGCCGGTGACCACCGAGAAAATAATTGTATTTTTGAGACCAATCAAGAACACATCATCATTCCAGAGCAGCTTGGAATAGTTCTCCCAGCCGACCCATTGCGGAAACTCCAGCATATTGAAGTTAGTAAAGCTGAAGAAAATGGAGATGATGACGGGAAACACGGTAAAAAGTAAAAATAACAACATATACGGAGATAGTAGGACATACAGATGTTTATCCCGCTTCATATCTCTGACAAAGAGTTCCCATTTTCCCGGCATGCCGGCAGGCGTGCGCTTGGGCCGAGAACCGGTTTTGTTCACCATTTCTGTCTTTTGCAAAAGATTCCCTCCCTAGCGCATTCCGTCCAATTTAAACTCTTTTCGTTTCTGCTGAATTTCGTAGTTAATTTCCTGCACATAATCATAGATGGCATCCGTGGAATTGGTACCGTTATTCACGACCTCACGCAATGCATTGTCCAGATGGCGACCTGTAAAGTAACCTCCAGGCACTTCAGGCACGCCCTGCACCCACTCCCATTGTTCTTCCAAACTGCGATAATCGCGGATTGGCCAAGGCAATTCCTGTAATGCTTCAATGTTGGCTGTCGGATAGCGCGCCGCAGCTCCCATCAGACCTTCCATTTCCCGTCCGAATCGAACTTGTGCATCCTTACTAACCCACCATTTCATGAATTCCCATGCCGCATCCTTATGTTTGGATTGTTTCAGCATGACCGTCGCCGTGCCACCACTAGCCACATCCCGTTTGATGCTTCCGTCCTTCTGCTTGATTCCTGGAACCGGGATGAACTCCCATAATCCTTTGATCTCTGGCGCAGATACAGACAAATAGTTGTAGAAGGTGTAATCCATAATACCAACTGGCATTTCACCTGTTCTAAAGCGCATCGGGAAATCAAAGGTGAGCGGAAGTTTATAACTGGTATAAAAATTCGTCCATTCTTTGAACGCTTCCAGTCCCGTTTCCGTATCCATACCACTTCTGGCACCTTGATCTAGATAGAATGAACCACCCATTTGGTAGAGCAGCATTGCATACGCCCGGTTCACTTCGAGTACCGGTACACCTGTGGTTTGAGCAAGCGGCAGTGCCATTTCCATGTTATGCTTCTGCAGCACCGGAATCATGGCATACACATCTTCCCACGTCTGCGGCGGCTCAAGGTCAAGCTGTTCCAAAATATCTTTCCGGTAAAATAACATGTTGAATATTTGCTGTTCCGGTAGGGCAAATACTTGATCCTCAAATTGATAAGGAACCATGGCACTGTCCCTGAACTGTTTGATCAATTCGTGGTACCCCGGATACGTAGACAGATCCTCTGCCGCATGCCGCATCCCGAAGTTAACCGGCACATCATTGCCTACTTGCATCGCCACATCCGGTCCTTCTCCTGCAAGGGAGGCGCGGAGCAACACGTCGGCATTGACCAGCTTGAGATTGACACTAATACCTGTCAGCGGTGTAAACGTGTCATCAATCATCGCTTTTAATACCTGCGCCTGGTCTCGGCCTGTACCAATCCAGACGGTAACGGATTTATCTTCATCCGCTGTGCTACCGATGGTGTCGTAATCTTCGAAGAAAGAATGGAAGAAAGAGGACACCTCATGCCCTGCTTTGCGGAAAGCCGAATCATTTGCTTTTGGCAACTTCTCATCAGGGGAAGCTAAGAGCAGATAGTCAATTTCCAGCGGTTGCTCCCGAACTTCCAGAAGCCAAGAGCCGACACTTCCGACGTTGATTTTGAATTGAGACAACCGTTTCTGAACCGTTTCCGGTTTGTCGGCCAGATCAGCCAGTTGATAAGCGGTTTTATTCAAAATCGCGGTTTTATCACTCTTTTCACCTGTTAGACGAATTAATTCTTCAGAAACCGCATTCAAGATATCACTTTGCTTATGAAATACTTCCACCATATCTGGAATCTGCTTCTCTAATTGATAATCGCGATACGGGTCTGGCACATTGCCTGTGATCATCAGAATTTTCCGGTACATTGCATTGATCTCAAGCACGCTGGCTTCAACCTGACGGATCAAAGGCGCAATGGCACCTAGACTGACCTCAAGCCGCAAATCATGTTTTCCTTTGGTTAAATAAAATAAATACGGCTCTTCCTCGCTCCCAAGCACATGCATCTGCCAATCCGAATCATAGAAGAATGGAATCTGCATCATTTCTTTGAATGGCGTTTGGTTATCAATCTGTAGCGAGCGTGTGGAATAAATGCCTCTCAGCAATTCCTGTCTGCCTTTGATCGCAATTTTATATAAGCCATCCTCCGGTACATCCATTTCCCATGCAATCCATTGCCCTGGCACACGCCAGTTGTTTCCACCAATAGTGTTCATTCTGATTTTGGAAACATCATACGGTTCCGTTGACGTGCTGGATCGATCTGAAATCGGATACAATGTCGGTGATGACTTGGTTGCGGCCTGCTCCCCTTGAACTTTGATCAAGTGTCCGCTTGTTTCCGCGTATCCTTTCGATTCGTACTCCTGCTTGAGTTCCGCATAGGAAGGCGGTTCTTCGTAATGATGTAGCTTGATCGAATCAATAACCATTGGCTCACGTGTCGATACAAGCTTTATGGAGTGTTTCCCTGCTGAAAAATAAAACTGGTATGGCTCTTCATAATAGCCTTCTTTATCTCTCAGGATGGACTCCTGCCACATGGGGGCTTCAATCTGACGCGGACGCAGATCATTGCCTCTATTGTCTTGCTCAATTTCGGATTTTTCATTGACCCAAACCCGATGAAAGCTCATGTTGCGTGCACTGTTGAAAGGGATCTCTCCATCAATCCATAACTCGCGTTCGATGGCAGAGCTTTTTCCTTGAATCGGGTAATAACGCAACGTCATGTGATACATGCCAGATTCCGGAACATCCACGTCCCATTGCATGGAACCACTTTCCTCTGTTCGTATAAACTTGCCCGTTTCGCCGCCGAGCTCTGTGATCATCTCTGGTTTCATTCCTTCAGCAGCTGTATAATCAGCTCCCTGAATGACAATTTCTCTGGAAGGCCGCTTCTCGTTCTGGTATTGCTGCAGATAATAATCATAGCTACCCTCCGCAGCAGACTCCGATATCGGCATCACACGGCTCGGATCTGATGTTCGATTTCCGGTTTTCGAATTACCGCTCGCACCGGAACTGAATATCGCGTACACCACGACGAGCATGACCATGACGACGACAATCGTCACTCGGGATAATGTGAATTTCACCCAATGCCCCTCCTTTAACTGACTCTCGTAAACGTAATCAGATGGACGGCCCGCAAATTTGCTCCCCGGCTAACCGAGAACCAGAAATGAGGCCGTCAACTTATATGCATTATTTTTTCTTGTCCTGCTCTCCGCTTAGCACTTTTTTCGCCGCAGCCTGAGCAGGTGCAATGACTTGTGCAATACCTGTGGAAGGTGTAATTTCACCTTTCACAAATTTCTCGGTTACGCTGTCCAATTGCTCTTTGATACCCAGACCGCCGAAGCGTCCGCCAAACAAACGTTGTACCTTGCCATCATCATTCATCGCATTCGCGATTGAAGTTTCATCCGGTAAAATGTTTTCAAGAGACAATCTGCGGTTATCCTGCCAGTTATCAAAGTCTTGCAGATCTTCCCAGATCTTCACGATCACATCCGCATCCTTAACACCTTTCGGAATAACATAAGCTGCCGTCTGACCAAATGGTTCATAGTAAGAGTTCGCTTTAGGACCCTTAGGCATATAAACATATCCCCACTCATCCTTCAGCTTATCTACTATCCGGCCTTCAACCTCCCAGAGTCCACCAGGATACATTGCAATCGTGCCTTCTCCGAAATATTTGGCTGGATCTTCCCAGTCGTTTCCCCCGTTAGCTTTGATCACTTTATGCTCGGTGTACAGGCTATGCAGGAAGTTAAGCGCTCCCATCGCTTCGGGAGAATTAAACGTCACTTTACCTGTCTGCTCATCGTACAGTTTGCCGCCGTTGCTCGCGATCAGCATCTCCGAAAGTACGTAATGCGCTCCAGCCAGACCGTATTGATCCATTTTACCGTCACCATTGCGGTCAACGGTTAGCTTTTTGGCTGCATCCAGCATCGTATTCCAGTTCCAATTATCCTCATCCATTAACTGCTGTGGGTCTTTCAAGCCCGCTTCCTTGAAAATCCGCTTGTTATAGAACAAGCCGCTTTCGTTCGGTGTATACCAGCTTTCGAGACCATACACCTTGTCACCGCCAAAGCGCATCGAGTCCACAACATCCTTCTCGACCCGAGTGTCTTTGAGATAATCATCCAGCGGGGTCAGGAATCCACCATGCATAAGTCCCCAGATGAAACCGTCGGGAATGCGGACAATTTCCGCAAAAGGTTCGTTCGCAAGCACAGAGGAAGACAGTTTTTCAGATGTAGACCAGTATTCGGTGTTCAGATACTTGATTTTCACGTTATATTTTTCTTCCACCATTTTGATTCGCTCACGCGCCAATTCATCTGACTCTGAATCTCCTTTGGGAGTGGCATCCCACCAGTGAGATATGCGAATGACCCGTCCGTTCAAATCAGGAGCTGGCACAGCCTCTTCCTTCTCTTCTTCCTTGGCAGGTGTGGTGTTAGTCTCCGTCTCAGCTGGTTTAGTCGCAACAGGTTCAGCTGGTTTGTCATTAGAACCACTACATGCAGACAAAAGCATAATCAAAGCGGCAAACAAAACGATGAACATGATTTGGTTAGAAATCAATTTTTTCAACATGGGTTGCCTCCCTTAAGTAAATGATTTTACTTCACTTGCTTTTTTCGCCCTTCAGTACTTTCTGAATTCCTGCCTGTGCAGGTCCGATGACCTGAGCAACACCTGTAGATGGAGTCACTTCACCTTTCACAAACTTTTCGGTTACACTGCCGAGAGCTTCCTTAACACCTAATCCTCCAGCACGAGCACCGTATACACGTTCAACCTGTCCGTTGTCATTCATGGCATTAGCGATCGAAGCTTCGTCAGGCAAAATGTTTTCTAACCACAGACGGTGATTATCCTGCCAGTTGTCAAAGTCCTGAAGCTCTTCCCAAATTTTCACGATGATATCGGCATCCTTAACGCCTTTGGGAATAACGAAACTTTCTGTACTGTTGACTGTATCCAGATACGTTTTTGCTTTTGGACCTTTAGGCATGTAAACATAACCCCAGTCGTCCTTTAACTTATCCAGAATACGGCCTTCGACTTCCCATAATCCGCCAGGGTACATCGCAATATTGCCTTCTGAGAAAAATTTGGATGGGTCTTCCCAATCATTACCGGCATTGGCCTTCACAACTTTGTGGTCGTTGTACAGACTATACAAAAAGTTAAGCGCTTCCAAGGATTCAGGTGAATCAAACGCTGCCTTTTGCGTTGCCTCGTCATACATCTTGCCGCCGTTGCTTCCAATCAGCATCTCGTGAAGTACGTAGTACGCACCCGACAGACCATACTGATCCATCTTGCCGTCACCGTTTTTATCTACGGTTAGCTTCTTGGCAGCATCCAGCATCGTATCCCAGTTCCAGTTATCCTCTTCCATCAATTGCTGCGGATCTTTCAAACCAGCTTCCTTAAATATTCGTTTATTGTAAAACATTCCGCTGTCATTCGGGGTATACCAACCCGTCAGTCCATATACTTTATCACTGCCAAATCGCATCGAATCGATGACATCCGGCTTGATCTGCGTATCCTTCAGATATTCGTCCAGTGGTGTAAGGAATCCGCCCTGCATAAGACCCCAAATATTACCGTCAGGCACACGCACAATCTCTGCAAATGGTTCATTCGCCATCACGGATGAAGAAATTTTCTCGGATGTTGCTCCGTAATCTGTATTCAAGTAAGAAATTTTAACGTTGTATTTCTCTTCTACATTTTTGATTCGTTCACGAGCGCGCTCATCTGCCTCCGAATCTCCTTTGGGAGATGCATCCCACCAGTTCGATATGCGAACAGCTCTGCCGTTCAAATCCACCTTAGGCTCCTGTTTTTCCTGTACAGGTTCGACTGCCGCTTCTTTGTTTTTATCCGCCGGTGGCTGGGTCGCTGTATCAGATGGTGTACTTCCACCACTGCAACCAGCAATAATGGTTACCAGTAAGGTGAAAATCACCAACAGGCTGAACCTCTTCTTTCTCACAAACTTCATCTTTCACACGCTCCCCCTCAAAGTTAGATAAAGATGAATCAAGCTTGCATCATACTTGGATGACTTCCTCGAGTGACTTAATTCATCACAAGGCTGTCACGGATAGGAACTTGAAAACCTGCCAACCCCCTTCAACAGAAAGCGCTTACGAAATTGTTAGGAGTTAATGAAACGGATTTCATGAAACCCATTTCATTATAGTATCATGAAAAGCCTTGGGTCAATACATATTCTGTTATTATTTAGAATATTTTGATCCCTCCTAATTCATTCCGCACAATTTAAGGAAAACATAACACTTAAAGGGGATAAATCTTCAAAACCCTCTAACATCAGACTAAATGACATCGTAGAGGGCTTCATATAATCTGGTTTAGCAGAATGCAAATTTTTCAGAGTTGCCGCTAGTTTGAATCACTTATAAAAGCATCGTGGGGCAGAAAGGCATGCACGCCTTTCACACCATTCACAATTTGCGTGATACGCAGATCAATCACCGAACTTCCCAGCGCAATCGCTTCTACCCGGTCCAGGCCATATAACTCGCCCATCAGGCCTAACATGCCATCCAACGCTTGAACCGTTGCTTCATTCAAGTCCTCATCAAAACCAAAGGTAATCCATCCAGAAGGCGTATGCGCACGTGGATTGGTCAGCTTTATATCATCTATGACATTCACTGTAATATCTACAAGCTCCATGGCACATTCAATCGCCTGACAGCTGACTTCCCCATCGCCTTGCCGTGCATGACCATCACCAATCGCCAGATAACCCCCATCTACAGGAACAGGCAGATATAACTTACTTCCCTGTACTAGTTCCTTGCAGTCAATGTTCCCTCCACAATATCGCGGCGGCCATGTCGTATGAATCCCTCCTGATTCTGGCGACATGCCGACGACACCCATGAATGGATTTAAGGATACGCTGTATGACTTGCCCCGTACCTCACAAGAGCCACTCATCGCTTGTCGATCAAGTGTCCAATTTAGAGACAGTTCTTCGACCTCTGTTAGATGCAATTTCTGATTCTGCCAGTTGGGATATCCACCCGCGGAAGTAAACCCGTAACTGCCGGGTATAATCTCATTGAAAATGATCTCGAGTGTCTTTCCCTGCTTCGCCTCTTCAATATAGATTGGGCCGATTAAGGCGTGCCCTCCATCTTTTTCACCTTGTCGTGGAAAAGGTTTGATCCGTTTCGCATAACTTACTCCCGTGCCCCAACCTGCGTCCAGCGTTTGAAAACGTATGGAATCACCTGACTTGATCTTTAAAATCGGCGTTACCTCATCCGTAAATGAACCAATCAGATTTTCCTGAGCCAATGTAATCGTATGAATACTCACAACAATCCCTCCCCGGCCAGATATTGTTTTAACGGCTCCATATGATGCTGGTCATGCCATATAAAATCTTTAAGGTATTGGGGAATGTAAAATACATTATCCTTGTTCTCTGGATCCACATATCGTTGATAAAGCTGTTCCTCCGATAACCCTCGAATGTCATTCATAATTTTGTGACGGTACGTGATAGCCTTGTCGACAATTTCGGACGGCTCTGTGCGGCTCCCGTACTCCACAGCTTTGCGATTAAACTCATCAAAATCCAGATGCTTCAACGTAATCTGCTGATTCAGGGCAATCTTCTCAATCGCTTCCTTGTAAAAATATCGATCCCATAACATCATATGGCTTACGATGGATTTGATCGTCCACTTTCCTTTTTCTAGACTGGAATTCCAGGTCTTTTCTTCGAGACGACTCAACGTTTTGACAAATAGCGTCCATTCTTCAAAAGCTAAAAGCAGTTGTTCCGTTTCTTTGTTCACAACAAATTTCCCCCTTCTCTTTGTAGAAGATGAATCATCACGATTCGCCCTTTCTAGTAAGCAACTGTTCAAGCGATTCTCTCGTCTTTGGATGCAAAATAATATCTTCCGAGTTCATCATGCCTTCTTCCACCTTAGTTCTGTGACTTCATCTTTACGGTCCGAATAGAACTTGATTGCATAAGGGAAAAATTCGTGAGGACAAAATTTCGTTAAATCATGAAATATCCCTTGTAAATATAACCCTTCATGCCAGCACTCAATGAAAACGTTCAACTTATGTTCAATTACATATAAGAAATACCTCCAATAGGCAGAAAGCATGGTCATCCCCCCAGCTGGCTATTCCCCGCCCTCTACAATGGTTTAGCATGATTGAAACGATGTATTCCGAATTGTTGGAAGTCTGACTGTAACACAGCATCTCTCAGAGGATATAGATTTGTCGTGAATCGCAACTCAACCCCTCTGGCCAAAAGCCTCTCTAGCAGATGATCTATTTTCTCTATGTAACTTGGTGTAACCACCTGATCAGAAATATAGTACCCTGCGGTTTCATCAAAAAGTTTAAACGACGCTGCATCCAGATGATACCGATACAACGTTTGTTGCATGATCCTGGAGTACCACTCGTTCTCAACCGTTACAATGAGGTCTGCATTTGAGTGTTTAAAAAACAACTCATGATGCTCATCACTAATGTCGTTCGTTCTTCGAATAACAATGCGAGGACAATCTCTCGGAAAGTAATAACTGAATTCATGTTGCTCATCAATCGCCCAGACAACCGCCGGAAACTCAGGCCGATTCTGCTTCGCTCTTGGTATAAAGATATGAATATCAGATTCTTCACTGAAATGATATAGCATTTGATACACCTCTGTTCGTGAAGTTAAGTCTCAAGCAGTGTGTTCAATCCTTTTCTAATCCCATACGTTAAAATGTCGTTCGCTAACAAGCTCTTAATCAGATCCTGATTCACATACTCATTGCTTGTTTGCAAATAATCTAAAATCAAATCCGCTTTCTCATGTCTACCCATCATCTGATAAGCAACGTACCACACTTCAGGACTTGAAACCTGCATACCGTGCCATTTTACATTTGGAATAGGCAATATAGGTAACTTCAGCCGTTTTCCATCTACATCAAAAGCAAATCCGCCAATGACATCCACGTTTAACGACCCAATCTCCATTCTATATTCACTTGCAAAAGGTTTGTCGCCGCTTTCCTTCTCGATCCACTCATATCCAGCAATCGCTTCTATAAATTTGAATTTTGGACAATCGACCATCAGATCCCAATCGTTCACGGAATCAACCAAGCCAAAAAAACACAACATCGCACTTCCACCCAGTGAATATGCAATATGATTTGCTTCTAATCGTTTGACTACTGGTAAGATCTCTTGAGGATTTATCATTATGTGTCCCACTCCTAGCGCACATTTTATATCAATCATTCGTTTCTAAATTACATTAATATAAAATCTCGATCTGGTTATATACGTTCAGCGGCTCCTGATCAATCAACACATTTGGATCTTTCTGCTCGGTAAGTAACATATTCAATATATTTAACTCGTAGTACCATTCTCCGGTATCCTGATAGATATGCCTTCCGTTGTACACCACTCTTCCATATTCGTTTGAAGTCAATCCAAATGCCCGCTCTGTCAAAGGCTGATATCGCTTATCATATCGGATAGGTTTCCCACATTCCGGGGAGTAGGTGAAGGTTACATCATATTCGGAATTTTCGGATTCAGGCTCCTTATTATCAATCAAAACACAACCCAATTTGAAATTCTTTGCAGTAGGTTTCAGAATGACACTTTTATCTTGAATCTTCTCAAAACCGTTCTTGTTCTGCAAAATGAGCATTCGGTGGTAAGGCAGACCATAGGATGTGTCGTAACTGAACAGCATATCCGGTAAACGGAAGGCTTTCTCCATATCATTTCGGGCAGTGGAAAAAGGGGCCCCTCTCACATCCTTCTCCCAGCGCAAGGTTATGAACTGAAGAAGTATTCTTTCTCGATTCGAGCGCTCTTTATGTTTCCCAAATTGCATATCTGTTTGCTCCTTCTTCCTGCTATTGTGCTGAAATAGTCAAGAAGCTGGTCCATCTTGCTTTAGACGTCCCAGCTTCATTTTTATTCTCCTCGTTTCATGCCACAGAAGAAACCTTATTCACTTTTGAATAACGTGTTGATAATCATCTCCGCGCATTCTTCAGGTGTATGCTGACTCGTATCAACCGAGTACGTATACTGAATGTCGGACGCCATAATACGATGTTGCTCTTCAGACTGGTCTTCTCTGCGGTCTCCCCGTTCAAGGTTACGCTGACGACAGATATCGAGAGGGCAATGTAGCTCCACAATCTCTAGTGGATATCCTTCAAATATCTTTTTCACTTGTTCATAATGCGGTGCAAGCTCCGGTCTCTCCACCAAAATCCCATCGATCAGCACATGCTTGCCATGGTCTGAGAATACCTTCGCTGTGTGATACATCATGATGATGGCTTCGCTTAGGTATTTCCAGTAATCGGTCCGTAGATGTTTATCTCCGATTGTATTCTCAAATAAATCGTTCGCCACAACATAAAAGAACGGATCGTCATATGACTGCATCGCCTCGACTATAGACGTTTTCCCCGAACTCGTTACACCATTCAAAAAAATAATTCTGCCTCTATCCATTATGATATCTCCCTTTGCTAAAATAAGAATTTATAAATATTTTACAGCATGAACCAATACACACTCTAACGCTCATTAATTCAAGCGAGATCGTTTACAATTTTTTAGAAGTGTTCTACCGAGTAAGTACCATTCTGATAAATTAAACAATTAAGCTGCATTCCAAAAGCACATCCACCGTCAATGCCAATCTTATCTTCAGCAAACCAAACGTCCGCTGATCCATGTATGTCTTTCGTTTTGGTATGTCCAAAGACAACTTTTTTGTGAAGATCTTCGAATCTATGGTGGATAAATTTATCTTTAATATACATAAAATCATGCTCGGGTTGTTGCCTCCATTCACTGTAATCCGGATTCAATCCAGCATGAACATAAATATGATTTTCATCCTCGTGGAATAAAGGTAAATTGCTCAAAAAATTAATATGATGACTATAATCCGCCTTTATGATCTTCCTTGCCGTTTCTAACACTTCATTCGAAACTTCATCGTTCAGTTGACAGTAACTTTCAAGGGTTCGAAGTCCTCCATGTTCCATAAACTTGGATTGAATGGATGAAGTTCCGTCATATATGAGATCCACGAATCTTTGGTCATGATTTCCTTTTAACGCGATAGCGTGATGTTCTTGTACTAATTCCATGACCTTATCAACGACTTTTCTACTATTAGAACCTCGATCCACGTAATCTCCCAGAAGGATCAACTGATCATATTTTGAATTGTAGTCTACGTTAATTAACAATTGATTTAATGCATCAATACAACCATGAATATCACTAATCATGAGAGTTCGATTCATAGAACCCCCTCCTTTTGGATCTTCATGCAGTAAAAACTGACATTTGAAAATCGGTTATATTCTTCGATATGCTTTAGCTCAAATTTCAATTCAGTCAATAGTTCGAATAGATTTTCTTTTTTGTGGTATCTATTAAAATCCATATACATGAATTGAGCTTCCGGTTTTAACACCTCTGATATTTTCTGCAAACCTTTGCGGTATTTGCCGGTCTCTTGAAGAGCAGAGCCAATCATGGTGACCAGATCATAAGTTTGAGGCAATTCGCATGCTAAGAAGTCCTCACATATAACAGTAGAAGCATTGGGATGGCCCTCCTTTTTTTGTCGGTATTTGAATATTTCACATATATCCTTGTTAATATCAATACTTGTTAAACAACCCGCACCGTTCAACAAGTAACCGATATAATCGTCCCATTCTCCTACTCCAATGCCAACGTTAAGCGCATTCATGCCACTGAACACGTCAAAGTATTTTGCTAGAAAATCTCTGGTTTCCAATTCCAAATACAAACTCGCAGGCGAGAGATTCCACTGATAGGCTTCCTTCTCCCTCATATGTAAATAAAAATCCAAGAGATTTTGATCATCCATACCGATCACCCACCTGAAAATTAATATAATTAACTTCAGCGTACAATTACCCGATATTATTTATATTTATCCTCAAACTCTTTGTTTCTCTTTTTCATTTCGGTGATCGAATGTTGAAAGAAAGCGATGTGACGAATGAAGTACATTGCTCCCACCAAGATGCAGATGCCTCCCACCAAGTAGTTCAAGTCCAAATTCATCTCATAGTTAATCGGGCTGTAACTTCCTGCTCCTGCGGACTGAAACGCGGCATATCCCAATTTTGGTATGACCTGTTCAATCGTTTTGGTAAGTGTCACTATACTGATTCCAACAATAATGAGAATGAACGAAAAAATTTTGGGTAGTGCCTTCAACTCGAGTGACCTCCTTTCCAGATAAACCTCAGATTGTTTCGTAACTCCTCAACAATTTCAGATACTTGTTCTCGCCTGTACAGCTGCGTATAGAGTTTATATTGTTCTTTTAATTCTGAGCATGTTTCAAATTCCTTTAGTAAATCCAAACTGCGCTCACCCATTTGTGCTTCTGAGGGTCTCAATTTATCCCTGGCGATCAGGGTACTTCGATCTACCAACAAGACAACATAGACAACCCTGAATTGAAAATCCGTTAACTGCTGCACAAGCCATTCTATTTCTGAAGGGAAAGTAATGTAGTCAATGACAACATCATAATTCTGTTCTAACAGATTCCGGGTTAAGCTCAATATATTTTTTGCGACGTTGTCGATTTTCCTACCCCAGCCGGCCCCGAGATCTCGTATATGGTTTGACTCATGTTGTCCTCACCTTCTATTTATACATCTGGATATACCACATATCGAATCAATTCTTCGTAAAATGATGCCGTATCTTTCCATCTCCGATTGAATGATCCGACCAAGCCCTCTCAATCTTGCGCTACAGTCAAGTACTGCAAAAGATAAAACGGTCATGAGGGTTCCACACATGCAGATCATCCGCAATGTAACCTCGTAACCACAACTCGTCGTTTGTACGTCTGAGATAAAAGCCTTTTGGAAAATAATCATCCTTAATAAGAGGTTTAGAAGCTATTGTAATCGAACCTGATGGTGCTTGGTTTCCTTTTTCAGTGCTTGATGTACATGTCTCAGGTTGATCCAAATACTGAGTTCTAAGAAAGGGACCCAAATCAATAGGACATAACTGCAAACCAAGAGTATCCGCCATTTGAAAGAGTTGTAAGGTCGTAGCTCCATCCAAAAATCCTAGATTTCTAACTGATAACTCGACCGTCTCTAGCCGCCTCTTGGTGGGAGAAATGACAAATTTCTCATCATCAAACAGTTTATTTCCGTATTCATTCATTCGAATTGAACACTGCTGTAATTTATCTTTAAGCTGCGGTTTGCTTACTCCCCCAACTTCAATGACTCTTATTTTCATGGGACAATGAGGGTAAATTTCTTCTTGGTTAAGCACTCCTATTTTTGTGACACTTTTTAAAGATTTAATCTGAGCAATATGATGCTGTCCATGCCAGACCAATCGTTGAATGGCAACATCCAGCGAAATGGTACCTAATACCTCTGTTCGAAGCTTCCGCTTGAATTGCTCAGGTTGTAAACCACGTAGTAGTGTGAGAAATCGTTTGTGCAGTATTTCAAGCAACATGATTGAATCTTCCATTGGCAAATCTTTATACTCCTGTAACGCTGCCCATAAATCCTCGCGATACGAGCTTGCTAGTGGTTCCTCTTCAGTTAATGCTCTTTTGAATCTTATGTACGCGTTCATATCGTTGTCTGCAAGATGGTGTACAATCTGGATGATCGTCCAGCCGCCTGTACGATAAGGAGTACGAAGTTGCTCATTATTAAGATCTTGTGTGATCTCCCTCAAGGTCTTTGCAATCTCGGGAATTTGATCCAATATGTGTTTTCGATTCTCATCAGTAAATTCAAATCGGGGCTCAAAGTGTCCAATCGGAAAACGTATCTTTTCATCTAAGTCCATATTTAACACCGCTCCAATCGTTTACTACAGGATCAAATCATATCCAATATAACCCACAATGTTCCATTTGCGAAGTGGAAAAATAAAAAAAGAAGCAGCCATGATCCTAACGGCTAGCTTCAATGACTCCATCTTATATAGTAAAATCAGGCATAGTACCCTCCTTCTTTTAGATACGAAGCCGTAACTTTATAATGTTTATAGATCTTACTGAATGCCCGGTTTGCTTTATGTTGATGTTCTCCATCACTTAAACACGGCTTGGTTACCTTAACAACTTCTCTCATATCTGTATCCATGCTCATTTCGCCTGTGAGCAGGCGTTCTATATTTAATTCAAACCGGCCTTCAAGATTCTCAGAGCAGTCTCCGTAAGCATACGTTGCAGTACCGTCATTGACACAAATTAATTTAAAATCAATACAAAATGCCATTCATTCGCTCCTCAGTTTACAAATTATATTTCATTTTCATTCTCTCATATAATTTGAAATCAGGATGTTGGTTTAGAAGCTCTGTAACTAACTCTTTCCATTTATCCTCAATCCACTTAGGGCTCTGATCTTTCAGAACCTCCTCGTTGAATTGACTATCTATATACTCCAGATCCTTTTTGAGAATACCTATATCATTAGCCAATTGATTCCTGGAATCTGGATCAAGTGAGAGCCGATTTGAAGCGATGTCACCCATTAATTCTACTTTTGCATATACATAAAAATCTCTGAAGGTATTATAAATAAGGTAACTTGATGCTTGTCCATCTTCCTGAAAATCCGTATTTAGAAAGGTAAAGGCTTCTTCGCCTACTTTTAATGAAACTAATAATTCTGCTAATGATTGAATAACCTGTTCCTTTGGAGATTCATCCTTCAACGTTTTTATGATAACATCCAGATTGTTAATGGATTCTTTTATTCCAATTTGAAAACCGTGATTTAATTTTAGATTGTAATCTCTCTCTTGAAATTCCTTATATCCTTTCAATTGAAAGTTATAAAACAAACTTATAATCAGACCAACCGTTAATACAATGATTCCAATATTTTTCTTCATTTTCTCTCCTTATACTCATGTAAAATTGAATTCGAGCTAAAATGTCACATTTTTTATACTAATTTTCTCCCTCCTAATCCCAACTGTAATTAATATAACCCAACTTGTTCCATTTTTGAACCCATAAATAATAAAAAATAGTCCAGTGACTGGGCTATTTCATTCCAAAAGAACTATTGATCCATTATAGTGCCTAGATCATTCACAGAAAAAAGGCATTCCAGCCAGAATAATTGATAATCAGCAGGAGGATTATCTAACTTACTTAGTTCGTTCGATAGCTCGTTGTGATGAATATTCCATACTTCTCTGGTTAACAACCTAATTTATTATATGTACTTGTATAGTCCTCTTCCTCGACCAAATAATTAGCAACATTGTATACAAGCTTGGTAATGGTATTTATTTTGTGCTTCATCCTGATCACCCCAACATCATATCTGCGCCAATTTTGCCTAAAGTCCCTGTGTTCACTCCGATTGTTAATCATCTTCAAGATGATCAATCCGATCTTTGATTTGTTCTTCAGAAAAACCAAACCAAGTCATTTCAACCAAACAAATTGCGACGATTTGTTCATTTGAGAATTGCTCAAGTACCTGTTGATCTACAT
Organism: Paenibacillus intestini; assembly: GCF_030803945.1. NCBI lineage: Bacteria > Bacillati > Bacillota > Bacilli > Caryophanales > Paenibacillaceae > Paenibacillus > Paenibacillus intestini. The sequence continues at coordinate 213,791 of NZ_JAURUN010000002.1, forward strand.
AAAAACCTAACCATTCTCCCCACTTACTTGCGGAAAGATCCCAATATCCTTCCCACTCAGGTGAATTATTCTTTCCGTGTACTCTATATTCGATGTCTTTTTTATCCTTATCATCATCAGAATCAATCGAGTCTATATGAACAATCATTTCAACTACATTAGTTGCAGGGTTTTGTAAAAGAATGGATTCATATACTGTTACATATTTTTCTTTTATTTGAGCCATATCAGGATAGTATTTAATCATGTTATCCCAAACGGCATCGAAAGTAACACGCTCTAAAATCTCCTTAAAAGTAATCAACTCATTGCACTCCTATTCTTTATAAGACTCTCAATGGTTAGGGTAGCGTTTAATTGCTAATCTGAGAATTTAATAGGTACAGTCGCCACTATTTCTCATTTATTTCATACCAAATTCTATAACCCTCAATGTTTGTTTCAGAATAGTCGCTAGCGTTGGATGTTTTGAAATATCTCGCATAATAAGCATGTTCAATGGTTTTCGTATCCTCATCCGTATTCATATCAAGATAAATTTTGGATATTTCCAGTCCCCATTTAACGCTACGAGCAATCTCATTCATGTTATCCACTGTAGTAAATCTCTTGATTACTGTAAGAATTGCTTCCAGTTCTTCTTTACTCGGTTCTTTGCTCATGTCTATTCTGCAAGAGAGATTTGGACGGGTAAACGTAAAATGAACTTTTTCAATCGACGGAAAAAGTTCCTTCAGCTCTTTTGTTAATTCTTTGGTTGAATCGGTATGGATCTTATGTGTAGTACTGCAACCTGTTATAAGTAGAAGGATACCTATCAATATAGGAATTAATTTACTCATCCTGGACTCCAATCATTGAGTATTTGTACAGATTACTCTGAGCAGCCCAGCTTCCATGATCTATTAGATGTCCTGCTCATGTCTCATGGCTGCATCAATAAGTCTATCCAATGCTTTTGAAATCTTTCCAAATGATTGTGAATTGATCCCTTCAATCAAAGGGGAATAGAATACGATCACATTAATCTCTTCATTAGCTACATTTAATCCCTTCGCTTTGAAAAACCTTGCTGAATATTTATTTTCAAATCGATCTGTAGAGCAAATTTCTTCTCCCGTAACCTCACTCACTTCAATGGATACCGTGAAATATTCCTCAAATTCAATTCGATCCTTAATTAACGTCCATCGGAATAAGGTAATCTCTTGACCATCAGGTCTTAAATAGGCATGACATCCCGTGCCATCCGCATGAAATTCTAATTGTGTATCTTCAAATGCATCATAAAAAAACGCTTCAGATGACCACACTCCTATAAGATCATCATTATAAAAAAAATGCACTGGCTCACTCATATAACATACCTCATTTAATTATTTCGCTTCAAATTACGTATAATCAGTTCTATAGATTTCTTGGTTGAATACTGATCAAAATGTGAATGCCCTGAATACGAGCTTGCTAAGTATGCACATTGATGAATCAATAGTTCGTATCCCAGCTGAGATGCATTAATGATGGCTAAATCTTTGTTCGCCATAACTCTCAATTGTTCATCGTATTTCCAATGTTGCCAAGTCTTCCACATTGATTCATCGTGAGAATCTATCAACGGAATTGTATAAGTTCCTGGCTGTATATGCTTTATCACTGTTTTTAGATTTTTTAAATCTCTTTGATTTATTGGAGTTATCGCACCGTTAAATACCAAGAGATCACAACTTGAATCATCTTCTCTCGCAAAATAAATAATGTCGTGAGTATACATGGCGTGCTGAAATAAACTGGCTAATAGAAACATTTCAGGACAGTCCTTAGCATCTACTAAGAGTAGATGACCCAGCTCTTCTTTTACTTTGATATTTATATCCTTCTGTCTTAAGACTACTGCTGTCCACACAGCACTTTGAAATTTTATCTGTATTCTAGGAATTGTAATTGTCTGGGACATAACGTACCTCTTTTTAGTTTCTTTCACATGTTATTCACGCTCTAATCTTTCCAACGCCTTTCTATATTTATCAAGTCGATTATAGTCTTCCTGCGTCGGATTTTTTATTCTTGATATGTTCATATTCTCTTTAATATCTGCGATCTTTACATTTCTTGCAGTTCGATTCGTTGTTGTCTTCTCAATAAATTCTTCGTAACTATCCTCTGTAGATCTCGTCAACAACTGAATGGCTGTTAAAATTTCTTCCGAAAATCCTAAACCTCTTAACTCTTCAATTGTGACTTCTGAATCTTCAATGGCATCATGGAGAACAGCCACGATCTTTTCTTCCATGCTTTCCACTCTGTTCATAACAGCTAACGGATGTAAAATATAAGGTTGCCCACCTTTATCAAGCTGCCCTTTATGAGCTTGTAACGCGAGAGATATAGCTGATTCGATGTCCAAAATAATCAACTCCTTATTTAGATGGGCACTTCAATATATTCGGACACTCTTGCTTTCAAAATTTCTATTAATTCTTCATCCATGAATTGATAATCATCTGGAATATCCAGACAGATTAAACGTTTATCTTTTAGACTTGTTGGAAATTTTTCCTTCAATCTTCTCACATGTTTTTTCTCCATAACAAAAATTAATTCTGACCATCCAATGTGCCCTCCCGTAACCTTGATTCTTGCTCCAGTTTCGGTTCCAGCCGACCTTACTTCATATCCGTTGTACCCTTCAAAAATTTTCTCAGCAGTTAAGCTACGCCATTTATTCCGGCTGCAAATAAACAGTAATTTTATGTCATCTCACCTATCCTTTTTAATTATTCATTTGTTTGACTTATTATTTTAGGACAAATATTTTCAATATAGTCATTTTCAATGGCCTCTTCTATCCAAAGCACCCTAGTTTCTTCTTCATTGTAGATAGCATGCTCATATGTAAAAAGTTTGAATCTACAGTCATTCAGCCCCCCATTCTTTGGTACTACTATGCTTCGATAAGTAATCCTGTCCCTATTAATAATATGTATTAAATCGTCTCGATCATGAGGCTTATACCAATAAACTAATTCATTCTCGATAAATGAATAATTCATTTCAAAAACTTTCTCTTTGCTCCTTATTATTGTTCGCTCTTCAATATATGCCCGATCCTCAGGAAATGCCCGAAAATTACATTCAAAATAAGGAAATAACAAGTCATGGTCTGCATCTATAAACTGACTTAAAATTGTTGCTTCTTCTTCAGTTGTTAAGTTGAAATTGTAAATAGCCAGATTCTCAAAAAACAACATTGTATTCACTCCCATGAATGGATAGTAGTCTAATCTGATATTATCTACCTCGAATTTGTTTCTTTAATAACATAATTTGTCCAATATGATATGCACTATGAATACTTAGATTAGAAACAACACCCCACCAAGGAGCATTAAAATATTCTGGAAGTTGCTTTGTTAGTTTAGATTCATCTGTTTCTTCTAAAACTACTCTCCAACTGATAAAAACATGCTCAAGTCTATTTAATGTTTCCTTCCAGCCAGCATCATTCAATTGATCTTCATTCAAAACAAAAGTTTCATCATTGTTGATCCCATGATTTAATACAAATTCTCCAGCCTTATAACGCTCAAGCCATTTCTCATTCCAATAAATAAGGTGATTCACAATGGACCAAATGGTTTGTTTATTATCATCCTCAGTCAATGCTTCTTTCATTGTTACATCTTTCAATATGTCCTCCAGCGGAATAAACCAGCTTTTATCGTTATAACATGCCGATATTTGATCTGTTAAAATGGATTTATAGCTCATCATTTGATCCTCTTCTCTTCATTCATTCTAAGTGTTGATTTCTTCAGTAAACGTCCTGCATTTATAATACAAGCTTAGTCCATGCCACATTAAACTACCTGCTAAAATCCATATCAATATACGGGATATCATGCTCGATATTATTCAGATAGAATTTCAACGCTTCCTTGTCCCAATCACTCCAGTTGTTATAGTTATCAAAATTATAACTTCTATAAATCGCGGAAACTACACCAAACTGTCTAAGATTAATAAAATCAGGGATTAATTCTAACCATGTACGATCTATTGTATTTTCTTTAACATAACCATCCATGAAATTATAATAATACCTCTTGGTTATCTCCAACCTTTGCTTTCCATCGACTACCCAAGGGATTGGAATTTCATAGAATAACGGGATAGCAATATCACTCACAAACCAACTGTATTCGGCTTCATCAAAATCAATAAATACAACATCGTCTTCTACATTTAAGTAATTCCCATGATTTAAATCCCCATGAATCATTCCATACGAATCCGTATTCTTTGGAAGCTGACTAAGCTTTCTCTTCAGAATTTCGTATTGATCCATTACATAAGAAAGTTCCGCAGGTAAATACTCTTTCATATGGATCAAAAACTCTTTTTCATGCCATTGTCTCCTGTTTAATTTATGTATTAGATTTGACGTCTTTGAAATATTATGCATTTTCCCTGTATAACCACCGATTCTTTGATAGAACAGATCGCTCTCTTCAGCGATTTTAGCCTTTCTTCCACTAGAAAACTCAAAAGATGTTGCATAAAATCCCCCATCACTGATTTCCTCTACAAACTTCCCATGAATAGATGTTATAGCTTTGGAAACAGATACATGATGAGAAGACAAGTGATTTATAAAATCTATTTCAGATAAAATCTCCTTTTCGGTTCGATGGGATTTATGTGTTATCCGGAGAACAACATTTGTACCATTGGACTCCCCAAAATAAACAAAGTTCTGAAAACCTTCCAAATCTTGAAGACTGGATTGAATAATATTAAACTTTTGCGCTGCTTCATGAAGCACTTTCTCAGTAAATAGTTCTTTAACATGCTTTTCCATCAAATCTCTTCCTTTCTATATCACGATCTCGCCTAACATCTCGTATTTACTTAGCCTTCTATGGCTTAAGAGCTTCAGCATTTACGACTTCTACTGTGTTTGATTCGTTAAAATCGAAATATATTCATCATCTCTAAGCCTTGTCACTTTACAATTCTCATTAGATTCAAATTCAACGATTCTCTCTTCAATCGTTCTATTCGTACTATCTCTAAATATGTCCTCTCGATCATAGTGAGGAAAGATAAACTTGTCGGTTACACATAATGCTCTAAAATCCGTTACATCCATCGTATTCATCTCTGGAGTAAAGTAACCGACAATGTTAATATTCGGTCCCAGTATTAACGCGCCAGCACTTACTCCAATTATAATTACATTCTGCGAAGCCAATGTTTTAATAATTGCATCAGCACCACTTTTTTTAGCGTAATACAATAAAGTAAAGGGATTCCCCCCATTAATATATATAACATCTCTATGTAAAAGGATTTGCGGGTCATCAAATTCGATATCTACAAACTCAATATTCTGAAACCCCATGTCTTTGAAATCTTGCATTGCCCTTTGTGCATATCTATTATTTTCTTTCATAGGGGATCCTGTTGTAATAATAGCGACCTTTAATTGAGAAATATCTCTATCAATAAAATCCAGAAATTGATTTTTAATATCTTCCGTATTAAACCCACAAGAGGTCAGTAACACGCTACTCATTCAAATCCCGTCCTTAATAAGAATTTATCTGATCTTATAACCTGAAATATGCTACAAAACATCTTTGTACTCTTTCATTATCCTCGTAACAAATTCTGTTTTCCCTTCAGTATAGGCTTTGCGATTGTTTCTGAATTCAGATGACAGTTGGATCTTCAAATTTGAATACTCAGATACCAATAGGGGATGCTTCCTTAATATGTCCCGGAACATGATATGTCTTTGTAGTTCGTCACTTTCTCTAGTACATACGTACAGATGATGTTCGTACTTGATATCGCTTTCAGCACTGGTAAGGTACCTAGTCATCTTTCTTTCAAATGCCTCTCTATTTTTTATTTCTAAATCACCTTCGTGTACATACCAGACCAAGGGCGAATGTGCGTAACATAAATATTACGTTATTCCATCACTAAAGTAGTTTCATATCTTATCTAGGATACAGTCATATTTATATACTTGTTTAATTCGTCCAGCCATCTCTTATCATCTTTCCACGTGGATAAAAACCATGACATATATCGTAATCCCAAGTATCTGGACGTAATTGTATAATTCAGTTTAAATTTACCCTCCGATAGATTTAATCCTCTCGAATTCATCAACATTCTATAGTTCTCGGCTTGAGAAAACTCTCTATACCTAAGCGCTACATCAATGTATAAGCAACCATAATGTGCTTCTTCCCAATCAATGAAATATACATTTCGGTTTTTGTGAACTAATGTATTGCCGGGGTGTAGATCGTTATGTACAAGGGTATGGGAGCTTTCATCACTGAGAACTTTATCCATGTCCTTAACTATATGCTCTGCAACCTTATCAATCTCTGGAATAAGATCACCAAAATGACTTATAAAATCCGGATCTGATTTTGCATTATTCCAAGTCGGTCCCCATTTCTCGTTCAGTATTGATTTAATATATCTTGAATCAAGCAATGGAAGCCATGCCAATTTATAATATTTTTCAAAGTTGAACGCATGTATATCTGCCAGAGCAGCTTGTTCATTTTTTTGAAGCAGTTCGATATCTAAATTATTGTAATCCGTTTCATAATCTACATCCTGCATGCAAAGATATTCTCGGCTGTTACTTGTCATATTTAATGTAAAACTAAATGGAACATTTGCTGATTGATCATTTAGATAATTTAATGTACGCCTTTCAATGAGTGACGCTCTCTTTGAAATAAGATTAATACTCCAATCACGAGTATCATTTCTAAGTAATATTTCATGTCTTTTAAGTTCTACAGCTGAGGTGCCGTAAGCAAGATCCTGATCTTTAATACTCAATATTTCTGCATTAGGCGATACGAAACGGTCAATTGTATTCTGCATTGTGTCTCTAAGTTCTGTATTCATTTATCCTCCTTAATAAAAATTATAAATACCTTTGAACTTTTACATTACATTCTGTCGTGGTCGGAGTAATATACTCAATATAATTCACCGAGTCACTAAAATTTAAATAAGCTTCGTAACGAGTTCGAATGGCTGGGAGAGTAATAAAATCCAGAACCTTGTCCTTTGCAACCCAGCGGCAATCACTTGTTTCTTCAGAAGTACTTAACTCTCCTCCCTCAACTTTACATACAAAATCAAACATAACCTTCGTTGGAACATCAGTTACTCCGTCATACCACTTATGTATTCCCGTGCTTGATACAATGTTAACTAAATGGCTTACTGTAACATCAATTCCACTTTCCTCCTTGATTTCACGGATCACACCATCAATTAGATTTTCCCCAACTTCAGTAATCCCACCAGGATATACCCATCCATCATCATGAGCTTTTACCAAAAGTATATTTCCGTTTCCATCCTCTACTATTCCACCCGCTGATACGATATGTGTTGGAAATCCCATTTTATTACCTCCTATTCACCAGTTATATTTCTTTATTTTGTTCCTGTATTCACGAATTTTCACTGCCTTAAGTGAATAGAGAGATCCGCGATTAAACAGTGCAAGGTTGTCCGACCGAATATGCTTCCCTGCTACTGAATAAGCTTCTTTGAAACCTCATCTATGCTTCAACTCGGACTATGGATCGACAGCGACTCAACAACTATCACTTAACGATGATCGAAATATCAGATGTTTTGCCAATAGAATGTATAATGTGAATGTTGCTGAAATCCTAATGACTTATAAAAATGACTATCAGAAATAACATATGCTTTTTTAGCACCTAAGGAACGGCCTCTTTTTAAAGCTTCCATAACCACTGCTTGGCCTAGACCTTTATGACGATACTCAGGAACCGTACATACAGGTTCAACATAAACATAATCTGTTTTCGGACTATACCATAAGCCACAGTATGCAACATATTCCCCATATTTATTTTCAGCCACAACATGTAGAAGCGGGTTCAAATGGGTTGCGGATAACATTTCTTTTTGCTTATTCATCGTAACTTCATCAACGGGTACAGGCCCTTCGTTATCAAATGCTTGCCATAACATATGATGAAGTTTATATAAGTCATTCTTTATATCAATGTTTTTTAGGGTTATGCCTTCAGAAATTGTACCTTCAAGGCTAACATTCTCTAGTGCAAGCTCAAGTATGTTTTCCGTCTGATCATGCGTAACAAAATGATAACTACGCAGTAAATCTACAGTATGGATATCTTTATCATTCACCGCAATCCCAAGGCCACTTTCATTACTGAAAGTAGCAATAGCATATTCTAATATATCTTTTTCTAACTCTTCAAATCCCTGTTTAGTAGCAAAAAAAGCTTCACCGAAATAATGGTCATACGTTGCTATAGCTACTAACTCATCAGAATGATACCATAAACCAATTTTATTTTTTAAGTCACGATTAAATTCAGGATGAAAAAACATCCATTCCCACCTTGCCCAATTCCAATTGATATGTTTACGATCGTTTTTTGATAGTTCAATCAAAAAATCACAAACTTGTTCATAATACGAATCGTCAAAATTTTTAAAAACAATTTTCATGACAATCCCCCATATCATATAAATTCTGAGTCTATTTCACATAACCTTACCGTATTCACGACCCGACTAGGTCCTTATGATCTTTATATATGTCTTTGCGACAACAGGAAAGATATCTTCAGACTGTACTTCTAGATGGTCTTCACTTGTTTCATTCTCTATGATTTTCAATCCATCAAAACAAGCATTTTCTTTATACCAATCAATTAGTTCAGGCAAGGAGCAACTTTCCTTCAAACCCTCGTCTTCATAATAAGAAAGCAATGTCACTGTAAATGCAGGTACTAAGGAATCCGCTTTCAAATACAAAATAAAGTCTTTACTCTTATAATACGTTTTAAGATACTGCTCAATCTCTTCCTCTAGATAAGAAAAGGTTTCGATTAATTTCTCTGATGATATTCGATTATGCTTAATCAATCGGTTAAATCCATGGATGTAGAAGTAGTTATGATAGAGTTCTTTCTCTCTTAACTTGGGATCATTAGCAAATAAAAAACCGGGGGAAGTCGTTATCGAATGAACTTCTCCATATGCTTTTTTAGCATACTTCTTTAAGTACTCCAGAATCAAAAGCTCACTCCTTTTGGTGATTTCACTTAACGTTCCTGTACTCACGGCCTCAGCGTATGCCCAAAGCTTGAATAGAATGTTAATTGATCTCGACACTTCTTTAATCTACATTCACAGCTCATTATCCAATGGTTTAATTAGATACATCAGCAGATCATCGTCTACCATCACTTGCTCTCCGGGTTTTGCTTCAATATTGTTATAGACGATTCCTTGACCATCCATGTAATACCCGCGTTTGTTGTACATCATTTGAGCATTACCGTAATCTTTATAGAGCCCTACTCCTAAGCCAATGAATCTGGATCTCTTGGATGCTATTCTTTCGAGTTCATCGAACATTGTACTTGCGATCCCCTTCCTCCTGAACTCTGGAAAAACATTCAAGTCATTTATTTCTGGGATATTACCTGTTTTAAAATACGGATAATCCGAAGTAAACATTAAGTGGCAACACCCAGCCAATGTATCTCCATAGTAGGCCATTAAAGTCACTCTCTTGCCTTCTATATTTTCTTCCAAGCACTTATAGAAATAGTCATTCGAGGTGTACCATGGATATCTTTTTGAAAATTCAAAATTTAATAAAGATACTTCTTCATGATTTGAAAGGTGCCTGATTGTTATTTGGTTATCCATTTTCATTCCTCTTCCTATCAATTTTAGTTAACGTTCCTGTATTCATGTACTCCGGGGTTGTCTGTTTAAATTATCGGATGTCAGTGTCTTCTTCAAATCCCTCCAAAAAATGATCCACTTTATTCTCATTGTCTTCCCAATTGTACTTTTCGTTTTTTATGATCAGTTTTGGTATCTCCCATTCTTGAACGATATTGAAAATGAAATCTTGGTTTTTCGTCCAAAAATGTCCCGCTTCAATAAAATCATTATCCGTGTAAAGTCCACAACGATCTTGTGTGAACTCAGGTCCACGAACACTACATATCCATTTCCAATGTTGTTCTACATGAGTTTGATAAAAATAAATGAGGATCGGGTCGAGACGACTTAAAATAAGTTGTACTTTCTTGGTCAAATCTAATATTCTTTGTTTGTCCATTTGCATATTAAAGGCAAAACCAAGCGTATTCTGAAAAACGTAACTTTCCATAATTGTAACTTCGTCTCGCCCGACTCTTTCATTGACAAAATCAGTGAATAGCTGTTCAACTTTTGTAGTAAACCACTCCGCTTCATCTTGAATAGTAAAGGAAGTAAACGTCTTATCGTATATTCGCAATGGGTGGTTCTCTTCCAATTCGTGATAAAATCTATTTTGAATATTCATTTTATTCAACTTTGAACCTATTACTTTCCCAATCGTTGACTTACCGGAGCCCGGCATTCCATCTATCAGTATCAATCTTGACTTCATAGGTATTCCTCCTTTCAATGTTTGTATTATTCCTAGTTTGTACTTTTCCTAATTGCAGATTTCAGATAATGTTTGTGCATTAACGACCCAGCGAACGCTGGGTGTCCGGCGAATGCCCACAGCGTAAATATTATATTATACGAAGATTCATTCTTCTCTGAATAAGCGGCTTGGGGTTCGTTATTGTTTATTCGCCTTCCTATTACTTTCAGTTGATCTAGAAACTCATTTTTCTAAATCAATAGATAATTCCGTGTCAATTCTATATTTCCAATTCACAAAATCTTCTGCTATTTTGAAGACAATTTTTGAATATGTTCTTTAGTGATATAGGCACCTTCATATCCTTCAAAAACTTCATTCATTGCTTGGCATATAATTATATCTTGTTCTTCCTTGCTTGCTCTTTCTGTATAAATCTTTAGAATTCTATTCAGGCTATTTCTCACACCCTCAATATTCACCTCTAAGTAACATTCTTTATCTCTAATCACCTCTGGATTAAATTTTTGATTTTTGAGTTCGAGAAAGATCTGTACCTGTTTATTATCGACAGGCTGCCTAACTCCGTGACTAAAATCAGCTCCTTCATATCCGCCGCCTTCCAAAACTAAAATCATTAAATATTCATTCCTTTACAATCTCTCCTCACCATTTTTGTACTCATATAACTTTAAATACTCAAAATTCGATGAGGCTAAAATATCATGGAGATACCTTTCTTGCTCTTCGATTGTTACATGGTAAGGTGGTGTTTGATCTATAATATTAGCAAAGAGTATCCAGCCAACGTCCTCGTTCGAAAACTTATATTTCCCTTCTAAATCTTTGTTGGGATAAACTTCTATATATACTTGTTTTTCTTTGTTCAAATTCCAATAATAATATTTATAAACATATGGAAGCCTCGAATCTAACAAGCTTTTGTTCCTCGTTTTTGAGAAAGTTCTATTTAATGGTTCTAAAAAACTGTAAAGAGCACTCATAAGCACCTTTTCATCCTTACTGCCACATAAAAAACCATACTCAACCATTTTATTCATTTCTAATCCCCCACTAGCCTAAATTTCTTGTATCTTAAGATTTTGTTTATATATTATCACTTGCACAGGTTTTGTATAACGTTCCCGTATTCACGACCCAGCGCATGCTCGGTGTCTGGCAACGCCGGACCAAGGACGAATGTCCACAGCGTGAATATTATGTTATCGGATGTTGCTGTCTTCTTGAATTACTCACACGTACTATAAATTAAATTCATCTTTAATTAATCTTGCGACTTCATCTGCACTTAAATTTGTATTATTGATTCTCAAATAGTTCTCTCTAGTAATTTCTCCCTCTTTAGAATTGAGTCGATGTTCTTCCATCGTTTTGATTAAGTCCATTTCTGAATATTCAATATTTCTTTTTGTTGGTTTTTGATCAAGTCTAAACGCCGTTTTATTTCGTTTTAATCGTTCTTCTATATCTGACTCTAATTCAACAAAATAAATTTCTGCCCCTTTCGATTCGAACAAGTTACATGTTTGCTTGACGAATTCCCAGTCCTTCTGAAGATCAAACCCCCAAAGGTAAGTAAAAATAAGTCCATACTGGTTGCTGCTTGCGAACGATTCAAAAAGCTCTCTTCTTACGATACTTGATAACCTCCAAGTTTCACTACCAAAACCAAAAAAGGGATGAAATAGCTCGATCGACATGTGATTGTGAAACAATTTCAATTCCGTTATTTTCGTTAATTCATGACCAACCGTCATCTTTCCAACGGCCTGTGGGCCAAATATCAATATGAATTTCATAGGTATCACCCCGGTTCTTAATATCTTGCGCCAATTTCTTATAACGTTCCTGTATTCACGACCCGACACATGTCGGGTGTCCGGCGAATGCCGGATCAAGGGCGTATGCCCGCAGCGTGAGTATATTGTTATGAGATGTCAAATTAACCTTCACTGTTTTCGCTTTCAAATTTCTTTTCTTGGTTCTGCTTAAATGTCCTTCCGTTAGCATCTACCCACTCTACTGGTCCAGCTGCTTGACGTCCTAGGACTACAGCAGTCGCTGCACTAATACTAGAAAAAATCGCATTCTCTTTGAATATATAAAATTCTCCACTATCGATTAGGACTCCGGTTTCTATCAACTTATTTCTCTGCTTGATCCATCCTTCAGAGATTGAACTTGACGTTTGTTTACAACTTTGAGATCCAGACAGAACTACATAGCCCTTTTCAGTTTCAATCAATTTAGCAGAAGCTCTTTTACTTTTAAGCGTGTATACAATATCGCTATTGACTTGTACTGGAGCAATTACAGTCTCACTTGATTGTTTGAGGGTAGAAGGAACCAAGAACATAAAATTAACTACTGGAAAAATTAATTTCATTTGTTCTAGAAAATACTCCATATCCGAAATATCAGCTTCCGGGAGAGTTGATAGTTCAGGCTGAACCGAATTATCAATCTCGGCTGTTTTTGCTTCTTTAGATAAAGAGATAATTCGAGATTCTAAATACTTTATATGAGACTTAGTGAGCATTTCGTCTTTGCTTATAAAAGCTACAATCTCAATGAAGTCCTTATCTGAATCCGCTAAATGTTGTTTTAATCTTTTTTTGAGATTCTCTGCTTCCCCTATGTATATGCGTTCATTATAGTTTTCACTGTTTGGTAAGGACTTTAAAATATATACTCCTGGTCTATCAAATTCAGAGCGCTCTATAATTTTGGGTAAAGAAGAACGTTGAGAATATACAGCCTTTCCTGACCAATTACCGATTTCGATTGTTCGAGGTCCTGTTTCCGAACCGTCCACAAGAAATATAGTTAATTTTTTTCCCATTTTATTTCTCCTTTAATTTGATTTCAGATAACGTTCCTGTATTCACGACGTCCAACGAAGTTGGATGTGTCTGCTGAAATGCTTCCACAAAATTCATCCAGCAGACCAAGGCTCCATTGGAGCCGCTGCTTGAATATTATGTTATACGACGGAATCACATCTTCGAGTTAACCAACATCCTCTTATATTCTATTCTTTCATTGGTCTGTTAGATGTTCCAAAAGATCTCCAGGCTGGCATTCCAATGCCGTACATAACTTATCAATGACTTCTAAAGATACATACTCATTCGTGTTCAGCTTTGCCATCGTTGCCGAAGAAATCCCCGTCATTTTCAATAAATCTTGTTTCTTAATCTCCCTGTCAATCAATAATTTTTGAAATGGTTTATAACTTATCATCTGGTACTCCTTCATATCTGAATTAAATTTTTCTTTAATTATATGAAAATATATTTTATTAATCAAAAATATCTTTTATATGTCTTGACTATTTATTTCGTTATGATAAAATAATATTTAATAAGTTAAACTTTTGTTTGCAAAATAAAACATGACGAAAGGTGATCATTTATGTACAATTCCTTAGAAGTCTTACTTGATTCGTTGATACGTAATCGGATTGAAGCCTTATATAGCGACCTTCTCAAGAACAACACTATTTATAATCAATTCTCATCTGATCGAAATCTTTACTTCAAACAGTTACATGAACTTCTACCTCAAGATATGCATAAAACTCTATTTCTTTACGATGATGCAGACCTCTCAGTTCAAACAATCCTAGAACGTGAAATCTACTTGCAAGGTTTTAAAGATGCTCTTCAATTACATAATGAATTAAATATAAATTCTAATTGAGAGCCAAACGGCTCTCTTTTCATTTGATTCTGTAGTATAACGTTTTTGTATTCACGACTACGCACCTACTTAAATCAACGCCAGCAACCGACCGCGAAGCGGTTAATCGATGAGGATGTGGCCGCTGATTCCACTCCCTTGCTACTACTCCTCGCGAACTGAGGGCCGAAGGTGTTGATGTATTAATATATTGTTATACGAGGAGATCAACCACTTCGAATTGCATATAATTGTGTTTTTTACGATTGTTGAGTTTATAGAAGTGTTATTGCATTCACAGTGTCCCAGACATTTAGCTAAGTCCGATATATCTACGAACTTCGTATATACCTCTCATTTCAAACTCATATGCGTACTACATCTAATATAACCCAATTTGTTCCATCTGCGAAGTCGTCAATAGAGAAAAGCAGTCCCTCAACCGCGCGTCGTTTGTTAGTACGAACTAACAAGCATACCTACAGTTACAATGGGACTGCTCTGACTTATATTAAAGGCTTACTGCCTCATACCTAAAATCTTACTCCCAACTCCTAAACCTTACTTGCCACCGACACTCCACACTACGCGTTCGCTCATGGCTTTATGTTGGGCGATCAGGCACAGCTCTGCTGCCTTGAATGCATGCTCCTGTGTCATAGCAGTCTCGGTACGATCCAGACAATCGCGGATGAGCTGACCGAAAAATGGATAACCGACTTTGCCTTTGACGTTGTATCTGAACTCACCCTCATGGTTAACCAGATACACCTGATCCCCTTCCGGCTCGCGTGCAATGTCGATGTACTTGCGCAGCTCGATGTAACCGTCTGTACCGAGAATAACGGTACGGCCATCGCCCCAAGTGCCGAGGCCGTCCGGTGTGAACCAGTCTACGCGGAAGTAGCCGGATGCTCCGTTATCACCGATCAGGGAAGCTTCACCGAAATCCTCCAGTTCAGGGAACTGTGGGTGATTGAAATTGTTGACCCGACTGAATGCTACCTGTGCATCACTGCACGACGCAAAGGTCAAGAACTGTTCAATCTGGTGACTACCAATGTCACAGAGAATGCCGCCGTATTGCTGATGGTTGAAGAACCAATCTGGTCTTCCGCCCGCGTTCAAGCGGTGTGGTCCTGTACCCATAACTTGAACTACTTTGCCGATGGCTCCTTGTTCAATGAGCTGTCCCGCATAGATGGCACTTTCCACGTGCAAGCGTTCACTGTAATACACCATGTATTTTTTGCCCGTACGCTTCACTTCTTCACGCGCCAAGTCTAATTGCTCCATCGTGGTGAATGGGGCTTTGTCCGTAAAATAATCTTTGCCAGCCGCCATCACTCTCATGCCGAGTGGTGCGCGATCTGATGTTATAGCTGCGCTTGCTACCAGTAATACCTCTTCATCCGCGAGTACTTCCGCTTCGGATGTGGCGACCTGTGCCTGAGGGAATTGTTTACGGAATGCCTCCACCTTCGCCGGGTCCGGGTCATATACCCATTTGAGCGTAGCTCCAGCATCCAGCAAACCGCCAACCATACCATAGATATGTCCGTGATCTAATGCTACAGCTGCGATTGTGAACTCTCCCGGTTGACACACAACTTCTTTTGTCACACTTTTGGGTGCATAGAACATTCCGTCTTTAGCCATGTTATCCCATCCTTTTTAAAAGTTATATTCAAAAACACATATAGATCAAGTTTGAGGTTCAGAGGTCATCGGAGTGTTCCGTGTAAATCCTCAGTTGAACTTATCTACATCATCATTTAAAGGTCTGACTCAGATCGGCGGGCTGACCGCCCGCATATGCTTTGTCTTTCTTCGTTGTTGAATTGGCAATCCGTTCCTGCAAGTGCTCATAGAACAAGTCTTCATTGATCGGCAGATCAACCCAGTTATCCGTCCAAGTGGACAGCAGCATCGCGTTGGATAACGTTAAGCCGTGAATGCCATCCTGCCCAGGAGCGATCAGCGGGGCACCTGTGCGAATCGCATCAACCCAGTTGCGGATTAACCCTGGATGACCTGTCTCAATGCCTGTAATCGGCACGTCGCATTTCCAGCATTCCGGCTGTCCGAATCCGCCGGTAAAACGTTGATTGAACTCTGGCTCCGATTCGCGCAAGCGCCAGAAGGTGAGTTGTCCGTCTTCGATGACGATTTTACCGCGGTCGCCGCTAACCTCAAAGCGGTTCGTTCCTGGTGCTTCACCCGTGGTGGTTACAAACACCCCCGTCGCTCCATTTTCATATTCGACATAAGCGGTCACGTCATCTTCCACTTCAATGTTCCGGTATTTACCGAAGGCGCAGAAGGCACGCATACGAACAGGCATCATGCCAATCGTCCATTGCCACAAGTCCAGCTGATGCGGGTCTTGGTTAATCAACACACCGCCTCCTTCGCCTGCCCATGTTGCACGCCAGCCGCCGGAATCATAGTAACTCTGAGAACGATACCAGTTCGTAATAATCCAGTTGGTACGCCGCACCTCACCAAGCTCACCTGAGGCAATCAGGTCACGCAGCTTAATGTACAGCGGATTGGTCCGCTGATTGTACATGATGGAGAACACTTTACCGCTTGCCGCAGCAGCTTCGTTCATCTCCCGTACCTGTTTTGTATACACACCTGCTGGTTTTTCGATCATCACATGCAGGCCATGCCGGAATGCCTGGATCGCTTGTTCGGGATGATCGTAGTGTGGCGTGGCAACAATGACGGCATCAATTGTTCCCGAAGACATCATCTGCTCAGCATCCTGCCAATACGTTACGGTAGACGGAAGGTTACTCGTTACCCAGCTCTCCATCTCTTTTCTCACATCACATACAGCTACTAATTCTGCACCCGGTACTTCTCCAGCCACCAATGTTCTGGCATGTGATGCCCCCATATTTCCAATTCCAATGACCGCTACTCGAACGATACTCATGCTTGCTCCTCCTCGTTTACGCGACGCTCAATTTCAGCAAAAACGTCTGCAAAATGCTGTAACATCGCTCTGGAATCCAAAGTTCCGCTAAAATCTTCGATGCCATAATAACCGTCATAGCCAACTGCTCTCAGATCACGTACCATCTGCACCCAGTCCACCATACCTTCCGTCAGCGGAGCCCAGTGGCATTCCCACAACGTGCTTAGCGATTGTTCAGAGTCACTTCTCGGAGTCAACGCCTTCTGATCAGATATATTCGCGACTTCCTTCTTGTACCACCCTGCATTTTTCACATGCACATGGGCGAGATACGGACCAAGCAGTTCAAGTCCCATGCGATGGTTTTCATACCCTTCGTGCACCATGTTGCCCGGATCATAGAGTACCCCGACATGCTCCGGGTCAAGAGATTGTACAAGACGATAGGCTAGAGAAGCCGTTGGCGCAATCGTTTGATGATGCGTTTCAATGACGGCCTTGATGTTATACTGTTTCGCTATATCCTGAACTTCGTTTAGATAACGAACGGCCTTCCCGTATAACTCGGGATAAGCTGTACTCCGGTCATAACCCGGAACACCCACACGCATCATCGAAGCGCCAAGTGTAGATGCGGCCTGGAATGCTTGCTCGGTTGCAACCATGTCTCCACAATTGAGATATGGCACAAGTGCGATAGACTTTCTGTCATGGGCTTCAGCTGCTTCCCGAAAAACAGGAACTTGTTCCTGCCATCTGTCCGGATCGATGGAGCACCGATTGTTCCGCCAGAACGAAGGTTGTTCAGCCGACGCATCCTCCGGTATGCCGCGATATCTCCACTCGATTCCAGCGATGCCCGCTGCCGCCGCTGCGGAAGCAAGCTCGTTAGCATCCAGGTCAGGGACAGCAACAGTGAATATGGACAGTTTCATGTTCTTGAACCTCCCCTTTATGTAAACGCATTCATTTTATGTCGTAAACGCATTGTATCACTCTCTCGATCACTGCCATAGAGCATAACGCAAACAGATGAATGACAGATAACAAACCGCACATATTCCCCATTCAGAGATAACGTTTCAAGTCAAAATCATCCTCCAAAAACAAAAAAGCGTCTCTAAATCAGAAATGACTTCTGTTCAGAGACACCTTTTATATGGAATGTTGTTCTATCGTTATCCAAGCCAACTTGTCCATACAAACACGATCTATTCACGATCAAAAAAAACATGTTCGGCCTGCAATTTCCCATCTTCTGCCGTCATGATTCCAAACGAAAATCGCTTCTGAAACCGGCGGTCCGTGGGTGAACCCGGATTAAATACAAGTAAACCATCTACGGTATGCATCACCGGAATATGGGAATGCCCATAGACTACCGCATCCAGTTGCTCTCCAGCAAAGGTCTGAATGGCGTTCTGCTCTGTTCCGTTTGATCCACGATGACCATGCACAAGTCCAAGCCGTAATCCTTCCGCTTCAACAATTCGCGAGAAACCCAGCTTCTCTCCAATCTCGGATGGGTCCGTGTTACCAGCTACACCTTCGACCGGAGCGTAATGGCTTAGTAATTCATACACACTCCAGTCTGACCAGTCCCCTGCATGAAGAATGAGATCTGCACTAGTCAATGCGTCAACCAATGGTGTTGGTAATGTTTTTGCTTTCTTTGGTAGATGCGTGTCGGAGATAACAATGATCTTCATGTGATTACCGCCTTCCCTTAGTTCGACTTCTGGTTCCCCTCTAATTGTGAAGCCTGAATCCGCTCGGTACTGGTACGCTCCATATCTTCAAGCGTGATCGTTGCAAAGAACTGCTCCACTTTAGATTCAGCAATCTGATACAGATTGGTCAGCAGTCCATCGATTTGAAGGCCTACTTCACAATTGGGATTACAATTGCCATGAATCGGGAACAATGGTCCTTCATCCTTGGCTGCCTCATAAACCATGGCAAGTGTAATTTCACTCGCTGGCTTTGCCAAATAAAACCCTCGAGTGCCTGGTGAAGAATTGACTAATCCTGCCTTTTTCAGCCCTCCCAGTATACGTCTGACAACGACAGGATTGGTATTTACGCTGCCCGCAATTTCAGCAGACGTGATTCGTTCAGGCGCGCTGAGAGACAGTAACAACAAACAATGCACACTGACCGAAAAATGAGTACTCATGATTAACCACCTTTTTTAATATAATCCCGGATGTTCCAGCCTTATTCCATAAACAGATCCTTTTCAGGACGTGCTCTGACTTTGAGTTGTCGCACAGTATACTCCAGTTGCTTCACGATGTCATCCAGTTGTTTGCGATCAATCTTATTCGGGTCTTCGACAGGTTTGACCGAATTTTTGAGGTCACGAATGGTCAACTGTTGTTCCTGCCATTTATCCATTAAATCCGCAATATTAGCATAAAAGCGCTCGTAATCCTTAATCACCAGATCCAGGTACGCATCTACCTCGTCCGGGTCATAACCACGAAGTTTATAATTGAACTGTTTCTCATGAATTGATAAAGCATCCAGCTGTACACCCAGTTGTTTGAACAATTGTCTCTGTTTGTCCAATCTTCGTTTCATATGTTCATCCATCTTGACAACCCTCCATTATAGCCGAGCAGCGGTTCCATTCATTCGAAAAGAACACACGGCAATTTCTCTCTCTATTTTTTATAACACATAATGCATCAGATATAAAACGAAACCGCCCTCTCCCGTGCAAAATGATTGCCTCACTTGCTTTTCGGGTAAGAAGTCACTACACCCCCTCAAGCGGGAAAGGAGCATGTCCTTATGAGTACATTAACCCAAGATCAACGTAAAGAATTGCAGCAAGCCCTGCTGGAGCAGCGTGAGGATCTGCAACGTCATTTTGAATCCAGTATGGAGGATGGCGCACCAGCAGAGTCGTTAAAAGATTCTACAGGCGAACTCTCCTCTTACGATAATCACCCGGCAGATGCGGGAACAGAAACGTTTGAACGTAGCCGTGACCTCGCAATCGACGATACACTAACCGAAGAGTTTAATCAGGTCAATGAAGCCCTCGAACGTATGAATGAGGGTACATATGGAACCTGTGTTACATGTGGCAAAGAGATCCCTTTTGAACGTTTGCAAGCTATACCTTATACCGCCTATTGCATCGATGATACTCCAAACCGGAACGTAAGTAATGATCGCCCTGTTGAGGAAGAGGTCATGACGATGCCACCGAGTGGTGCCGGGGAAGTGAGACAACGTAACGCGGGCAAGTTTGACCATGCAGAAGCATGGGAAGCTGTTGAGGACTATGGTACATCCAATTCCCCCGCGATGGCCGCCAAACGAGATGTGAAGGATTACGACGAGAACATGTAAAGTAACTTCGACTCGGATGGAATCAGCCCTATCGCATTATGATAATAAAAAGCCGCCATTGGCGGCTTTTTTGCTGTAACTCCATGCTACCCGATTGTTCTCTCTTCCTAAAATGAATGAATCGACTATCATACGTCTACATTTGGTCCGTCCTGCGCCTTACACTAGAAAGAACTAACATATTTCATTTCGATCTTGATCAGCTATTCATCTGTAGAATCAAAGGCCTTAGGTTCTGAGGCTTTCCGTTTGGCAGCAGGTTTCGATTTTTTCGCCGTACTTGATGTTTCAGATGTTTTCGATGCCTTTGAGGATGGCCTTGTAGATGCATTGGAAGCAGACTCTTTTTCTTTTTCTTTTTTCTGCCCAGCCGAAACTGCCTTTTTCTTCTTAATTCCAGAATCAGAATGCGACGCAACCTGTGCCTCTTTGGACAGCGCCGTGAACAGCTGAAAAACCTGATGGTCTGATTTCTGTTCATCCTTGGTTAAATACGGTCTGCACAGCTCCACAATCTGCTGATATAGCTCCTCTACTTCATCCGCCGTAGCGTACAGCGTCATGTCTGAGATAAAACGTTTCTCCTGACGATCATGCTCCGCATGATTCATAAAGCGCTGTCGGCTCTGTTCGAACATTTCGTTCAGCAACTTTAGCGTTTCGGAGCGAAAAACCTGCTTCAGCGGTGAATTTTCATCCTCTTCATCCTTGTGACGAAGGTGGATTTCACCCGAGAAGGGCTCGTAATATTTTGCGATAATGCCGTTGATTTCCCGAGTGGATACCATGGTTAGAAGACCGATTTTCTCCAGTTTTTTCACATGATAATGCACCTTCGCAGGCACTTCTCCCATCAGATCTGCAATTTCCTTCACGGTAGAAGGTCTGCCCTGACGGTTAAACATATTCATAATCTGTATCCGGTATGGATCAGAATATATTTTGATCTCTTCAATTGTTGAGAGCACTTTATGTTGCTGCATATCCGAGTCCTCATTTCCGGGGTACCTGCCTGCCCTTCGTTCCCTATATTATACCGTTCAGACAGGACTTCGGTCAAAAGGACGTACACTTACATCTCCCGCCGAAAACTTTTGCTGGTAAGAAGTAATATCGCAGACAACCCCAGTAATACGCCAAATACAATGAACAGGATCGGCATCGAAAACCAGTCGGCCAGAACACCGGACAGAAGGCTACCGAGTGGTGAAACACTTAGGACCAGCATACTTTGCAGCGCAGACACTCTTCCGAGCATATGTGAAGGCGTCACTTCCATCAGATATGAAACGAGCGGCGTTGTAGCAAGCGGTATACCTAAACCCATAAGCAGACAGAACACACCTGCCGTTGGAAGCTGGAATGACGTCATATAAGCCGGAAGTGCAGTCATGGCGTATCCGCAACCAAGCATAACAATGCCGGAGATAACCAGCACGCTTTTACGGTAACGCGTCCCTTGTTGTGACATCCACAGACCCCCAAGCACGATCCCTCCAACTAAAAGCCCACTAAGCAGACTTAATCCCCAAGCACCTGCTTGCAGTGTTTCCATCACGTAAGGTGTACGTAGCACATTAAATGGCATCAGGCAGAAGTTAACCCAAGCGAATAACACGGAAGAGACGAATAACAAGGCATGTTTACGTAGAAAATGAAAAGCTTCCGCCATCTCGGAGATCAGACTCTTGGCGCCAGATGACACTGCTCGCGGTGACATCCATTCTGGATAGTCCACCCGGCTCATCAAGATTGCGCTTAGTGCAAACAACGCGGCGTCAATCCAGATAGTCCACGCAATACCTACGGTTGCAATTAAAGCGCCTGCCGCGGCTAGCCCCGCCAGTTCAGCCAATCGAGTGGCTGATGAGGTCATCGCGTTACCTGAAAGCAACATGGACTGAGGCAATAACCTGGGAACGCTGGACACCTCGGCAGGTGACGTGAAACATTCCAGCAAGGAGTTCAGAACCGTAAATACAAATAAGTGCCACACCTCAAGTTGCCCCAGGGCGAATAAAAGTGCTGTGAGTCCAACCATCACTCCGCGTCCGGTATTCGTCATGACGATGACTTTTTTCGGAGATAATCGATCCACCAATGCCCCAGCGAACAGCCCAAACAGAATATTCGGTAAAAAGTTAACGGCTAGAAGTGTGCCCATCAGTACCTTGGAGCCGGTTAAAATATACACCATCCAGCTATATGCAATCGAATCGATGGAATCCCCAAAGCGGGACACCATCTTACTCAACATAAATTGCATATATGGCCTGATTCGAATTAATTCTCCCAAACCTTGTTTCCCCGCCACAGCACCCTCGTTCATCACTGTTCCACTCCTCAACGTTAAAATATTTTTCATGTTAATATTATTTTAACGAAGTTTATGCAAAAATCAATACAAACGTGAAAATATTTTTAACGTGTTCCTTAAGGATGTTTTTAACGTTAAATATCTATACACATATCAGGCTTGACTATCCATCCTGATTGGCCTTTGCATAACCACACAAAAAAGACTCTCATCGTCATCGATGGAGTCCTGTATCATGCCTGATTTTAAATGTACAGCCTAAATAAAGGTTAAAGTCCGGAGGTCATTGCACTACAGCTGTAGCAGTTGCTTAAATCGGACTACGATCCACCAGCACCCGCTGACGCTTGCGCGCAGATTCCAAACAGGCATCAATCACACGCATGTTCAAAATGGTGTTGTCCGGACCGAATGGCAACGCCTCTCCCTCAAGAGCTGCCATTGCAAATGTTTCGACCTGAAGCACATAGGAGTTGGATACCGAAACTCGTTCCTCCCGGCTGACGGAATCCGTATGAATGATGATCTGAGGCGGAATATCACTATTCTCCCAGCCGAACACTTTAGGCAGCTCAATACGTCCTTCCGTTCCGAGAATCTCCATCTCAGCCCGTCCTGACGCCCACATGCCACAATCAAAGGTCAGAGCCACTGCGTTCGGAAACTCAATCAGCCCTGAAGCCATCATATCCACACCATCATGTTCCTCTGAGAATAAGGCATGAACCGTAACGGCTTCCGGCTCTTGTCCCAGATACATCCGAGCAGCAGAAATGGGATATACACCGAGGTCAAAAATAGAACCGCCACCCATGTGTTTTTTGAATCTCACATTGTCTTTGTCATCTGCGGTATTACATGTAAAATTACCATGAATCGCTCTGACCGTTCCAATCTCGCCACTCTCGATAATCTCCTGCACCCGTCTGTGCTTCGGATGATATCGATACATGATAGCTTCTGAGAACAACACCCCATGACGTTCACATGTCTTAATCATCTCTATGGATTCTTTGGCATTCAGCGCGGCAGGTTTTTCACAAAGCACATGCTTTCCTGCCTCGGCAGCTTTAATCGTCCACTCTCGATGCAGATGATTTGGCAACGGGATATAGACGGCCTGGATATCCGGATCAGCAATAAGTTCCTCATAACTGCCATAGGATCTGACAATGTCCATCTCTTCGGCCAGAGCTTCAGCCTTTTCCTTGGAGCGGCTGGCAATCGCCAGTACTTCACCACGTTCGGACTGCTGAATTGCAGGAATAATAGCATTTTTGGCAATCGTTGAAGTACCCAGTACACCCCACTGCAGAGGTCTGTTCATGCTCATCTTCCTTTCGTACCGTAATTATCCGCTTCTGCCTTGTGCAAAATGCCAAGACAACGATCCAGATCGGCTTTCACCTGTTTCTTGTACAACTCTGCTTTGGCCGCCCCATCATCAGTGAAGTGATAAAGAACAATTTCCTGGAAATCAACTTTGGGGTCGTTTCCCTTTAATTTTTTGGTTCGATAAAAGATTCCCTGTTGCACCAGCTCATGTAATGCCCGATATACTTCACTTTGGGGTGGTACATATCCGTAATCTTTGAATTCCTGCTTCATCGCTTCCAGCATCTCGTAACCATAACCTCTATGTTGCTCCACCATCGTGATCAGATAAACTTTGATAAATGCCCGCTGTGCAATCATAAAAGCCATGAGCTTTCCCTCCTGTCAGAACCTGTCTATCTCTCATTATAAAACATATGTTCTGATCCTGCCATCTTGATCCTGATTCCACTCTTGTAACGTGTTGTTATGGTGAGTAAGCAGGATCAAGAGATTGGATATAGGAGGGCTGATGTAAGAAAA
Organism: Paenibacillus intestini; assembly: GCF_030803945.1. Lineage (NCBI taxonomy): Bacteria > Bacillati > Bacillota > Bacilli > Caryophanales > Paenibacillaceae > Paenibacillus > Paenibacillus intestini. The sequence goes on from NZ_JAURUN010000002.1 coordinate 238,445, forward strand.
GCACAGCTTTTATTGTTATGAATTTTTCATATGATGAAATAATCATCTTTGGTCCGAAGCAGGTGTTTTATTGGCTTGGGTGTTTCGGTACAACGCCTACGATCCATTTTCCCCATTTAAAACGCGAGATCAGCCAAGTCAGCACACAAGATACGGTCAGTGCTACAATCCAAGTGACAATCGTGCGTATCGCAGGATTCCAGCCCCACGCCACGTACAACCATTCGTCTGGAATGTAACTGTAACGCAGTACCAGCATGTGCATCAAATATCCTCCATATGACATACTGCCAATCCATCCTAGCCAGTAAAGAACGCGATGGTGATGAAGCTTACTGGCTAATTGGTACATGACCATGATGGAAGCAATCAGGAACAAAATCATATCCGGCCTGATCAGGCTGACGGTATAAAATCGGATTTGAATTCCTTCGGGTTTCTGAAACTCCAGCATTAATAGATACATAAACCGTAGACCCAAGATTATAAACACCAACCAGTAGACCCAGCGCAACCGATTAATCCATTCTTTCCAGCGCTGTACCGAAAGTCCTGCCGCAGCACCAAGTACAAAATAAAAAAAGAAATAGATGAAATTACGGTCTGCATAGGTTGTAAAAGCATCTGTCAGCACGGGGATTTGCATCCGCTCCATCCATCCGGCAATATTCCTTAATTGATCGGATAGAACCAGAAATAAGACGCCTGAACCCAGCAGTGCGAGCATTCGCCCCTTGGCTTGGTAACGATGAACCACGTACCGAATACCACGCAAAAATAACGGGAAAAACACGTAAAACTGAATGAGCATAATGATGTACCAGAAATGTGAAGCCGTCTTACCCGTCACGAGCTTCAGAGCGAGGTCCGGAATGTCCTGCCAGCCGAATGTTGCCCAGTTACGCGGGGCAAGTATAAAATAAATAAGAGACCAGACCACATAAGGCAAGATGACATCCATGACTCTTTTTCGCATAAACTGGCCGTAATGGAGCTTATCACCTGTGTTGTAGAACAGCACCATCCCGGTTATAAATATAAAAAGTGGCACAGCAAACTTCGCTAACATCAGTAGCAAGGCCAGCACGACGCCGTCCTGAAGTCCAGCCTGCGGAACCAACGAATAATGAGCAATTGAATGCTGTAGTACAACCGCTGCAAAGGCCAGGCCTCGTAATGTTTCGATTTCAGTAATTCGTTCTTTGCGAGGCAAATCACTCAACCTACCTTTCTTAATTCTTGCAATATCAAATAAAAAACGATAACCATCCATTGGAGGTATGTAAAACGAATGTCTGACAAATCATCCAGAATCCCTGAATCCAAAACGGTTCAACAACACTTGGCTAACGAACGTACATTTCTCGCCTGGGTGCGCACAGGCATTGCAATGGCCGGGATCGGTTTCCTTGCCGCCGGTTTCGGTTTTCATTCAACCACCTATGACCGCATTGCCCATCTTGCTGCCATCATCACGGGAATCACTTCTCTCTTTGGCGGCATTGCCGTCATTGGTTGTTCAGCCATTGCTTACCACCGTAAACGCACACAGATTAATGAGCAGACCTTCCAAGCCACTACCGGACTTATCACCTTTCTCAGTCTCCTGTTGCTTGTGATTGGCCTCGCGCTTGCGGTGTTGCTGTATGTATTGTTATTCCCTGCCTGACATAGCCGAATCCCGTATGAGGACAAAAACCGCTCTCCTCAGCGGAGACCGGCTTCAGTCTGTTTTATCGTTCACATGCATCATTGCTATTTCAAGTCTCTAACCCAAATGAGCCCGCATGTGTTCTGTGGCGTTCAGTCTTTACAAAAAGGTGTTGTTGCCGAAACGAGCAGCTTTGGTCTGCGCTTCCATCCGGCGTTCTTCCATATCAAGATCTGGACGGGCATCAGCAGTATTCACATCTTCACCATGCACAGGATCGATGTTGGAATGAGTCTGACGGTTAAGGTTAAACACATCGTATACCGCGCTATCCCGATCCGATGAGTCTACGAGCAACAAAATTTTACCATGCTGCACATACTCCTCATATTGTCTCGCATCCTCTTCTGGAATACCCAGTCCTACAAGTCCGCCAACCAATCCTCCGGCTCCTGCACCTACAGCTGCACCTGTAAATGCTGCGGCAATAGGTCCTGCAGCCAGAATCGGGCCGATCCCCGGAATAGCCAGTGCACCAATGCCAGCAAGCAAACCTGCTACACCTCCAAGCACACCACCTGTGGCTGCACCTGCTGCTACACCCTCTGGCGCTTTTGTGCCTGTCTCTTCCCGAATAGCCTTCAGCTCATCTCTGTCCTGCGTTACGACAGATATCTCATCCGATGTAAATCCTTCGGCTTTTAAACTTTCAATAGCATCGGATGCCTCACGCTCTGTATTAAACACACCTACGATTTTCTTCTTCATAGTGAATACCTCCTCATGGATTTGAGTGGTTCGCTATGTTATTACCCGTCATTCTCTCTTTCAAACGTCTCTGGGCTAATGATCATATGCATAAATACTAATTTGAGCCAAAAGACCGAATACCTTTGGAGACAAAAAATGACGAGATCATCCATAGAAAAAAACTGAAACAGCGATACTGCGGGGATGTTCCCGCTCAAAATGAAATCTGCGTCTGATGCATATGCTTCGCGACGAGAGGGGCATACAAGACAAAGCGAAAATACAGCGTTCCGTAGGGTTATTCTGTCATCAGACTGTAGGTATAGACATGTTCAGTTTGACTTCTGTAGATTATGAACAACCTGATTATCAGGTTGTTCGCGGTTTCGCACGATTCGTTGCGATCGCTTCAAGCGGATTATCCGGCCAGTAATGTTTCGGATATCGCCCTTTTAAATCTTTCTTCACTTCAAAATAGGTCTCACGCCAGAAATTAGCCAAATCTCTTGTAACCTGCACAGGACGTTGCGCCGGAGATAATAGATGCAGCGTGACCGGAACGCGACCGCCCCCGATGTGAGGGGTCTCTTGCTGTCCAAACATCTCTTGTAATCGAACAGCCAGGATTGGATCTTCCGGATTGCTGTAATCCACAGGAATCCGAGAACCACTCGGAACCTGAATGTGGGTAGGCGCCTCTTCATCTAGCTGTTGCCGCTGCGCCCAGCTAAGTCCGCCTAAAAGTACATCATGCATGGACAGTTTCTTCAGATCAGCGGCCGAGCGCATTCCTGCCAGATACGGTGCAAGCTGTTCCTGCAACTCATCCGTCAGATGATTCTCGATCAGATCAGGCCAGTCTGGCATGTGCAGATGCAGAAAACGCATGCGCTCCGCAAGTTGGCGCGATGTTTTACTCCACGGCAGGATGTCCAACCCTTCCAGTCGTATCCCCGACAATAGTGCTTCCAGCACCTGATCTTCCGGTGGCTGTGCAATCATGCTTTCCTTGATCATTATTGCTCCGATGCGCTGCCGCTTATGTGCCCGCACACTTCTAGTCGTGCGATCCCAAGCCACCAGCACCTCCTCGTGCAATAGATGCTGCGCGGCACGCAGCATCGTCTGCTCCTGCACTGGCGCAGCCAGCAGGATACGCGCATCTGCGCCCTGGTCGTCGGCCTCGGCTGCGACCAGATAGGCGGAACGGCTCAGCGACTCTGCCCCCGCGAGCCGTACTCCGCGGCCGCTGCTCAGCAGATAGCGGCCGTCCTCGCGGCGCTGCCCGATCCGGTCCGGATACGCAAAGGACAGCAGCAACCCGCAGCTGTCCTCATCCGGCCGCACCAGATCGGCCGCCGCGTTGCCGAGCGCCGAGCATAGCTGGCGGCTCTCCTGCAACATGCGCCGCACGGCAGCGCCGTCTGCGCCAGCCGCCGCCGCTGGCGGCCCCCCGCTGCTGCCTGCGGCCAGCAGCGCTTCCACGTGCGGGCGCAAGTCCGTGCCCGCGCCGCCAGCACTTGCGCTGCTACTGCGGAGGCCTGCCGGCTCCTGCAGCAGCGCCGCCAGCGTGCTGGCGTAGCTGGCCAGCCCAAGCTCCGCCGCGCGGAGCAACATGCTGGCCAGCCGCGGATGAACACCAAGCGTGTTCATCCGCCGCCCAAAGGGCGTGAGGCGGCCTGCGTCGTCCAGGCCGCCCAGCTGGCGCATCAGCGCCTGTGCCTGAGCGTAAGCCGCATCAGGCGGGGTGTCCAGCCAGCTAAGCTCAGCTGGGGACTGGACACCCCACGCGGCAAGCTCCAACGCCAGCGGCGCAAGATCCGCGGAGGTGATCTCCGGGCGTGTTGCTTCAGGCAACGCGCCATGAGCCTCCTCGCTCCATAGCCGGTAACACACCCCCGGGGCAATACGCCCCGCACGTCCGCGTCGCTGGTCAGCGGACGCCTTGGAGACCGGCTGTGTGACAAGCCGGCTCATACCCGTCCTTGGCGAGAAAGCCGACGCCCGGCTGAGTCCTGCATCCACGACCACTTTTACACCCGGAAGAGTCAGACTCGACTCCGCAATGGAAGTGGACAGCACAACCTTGCGCCAGCCACCCGCCGCAGGCCGGATTGCTTCATCCTGCTTCTCGGCAGACATACTGCCATACAGCGTATGTACAAGGACCTGCGGAGGAAGAGATGCTTGCAACAGTTCCCTTTCCGTACGATGAATCTCTCTCGCTCCGGGAAGAAAAACCAAAACGTCCCCTTGTTCTTCACTCAATGCCCGAATAATGGTACGAGCCGTCCAACTCTCGATTTCAACTGCGGCAGGTTTCCCGGCATATTTCGTTTCCACCGGAAACGTACGGCCTTTACAATGCACAACTTGTGTATCTTCGCCCAGCATACGACAGACCGGTTCCGGGTCAAGCGTTGCCGACATGACCAGCAGCTTCAGATCCGGCCGCAACATGGCCCGCGATTCCAGCGCCAAAGCAAGCCCCAGATCCCCGTGAAGATGTCGTTCATGAAACTCGTCAAAAATGATCATTGCCGTATCTTCAAGTCCTTGATCCTGCTGTAGCATACGCGTTAATACACCCTCAGTGACCACTTCGATTCGTGTAGCTGGGCTTACCCGGGTATCCATTCGTACGCGGTATCCGACCGTTTGTCCTGCCTTTTCACCCAGCGTTGCTGCCATTCTCGACGCGGCTGAACGAGCAGCGAGTCTCCGCGGCTCCAGCATAATAATTTTTTTGCCATCCAGCCAAGGCTGTTCAAGCATTGCCAGCGGCACAACCGTTGTTTTTCCGGCGCCCGGTTCAGCAATCAAAACACCTGTGTCCTGCTCACAAAACAGCTGCTGCAACTCAGGAATAATCGCTTGTATTGGTAAATCAGTGTACATATCATCGCTCCTAATGCATATCTTACCGTTTCGATATCATTCTATAAGCTCAGTATTCGAATGTTAGCATTATAACAAAAAAAGCCGTCCCGAAGGAACGACTATATGACATCCATAACTTATGGATATTACCCAAACTCATTCAATTATCTAACATTCAGCTTGTGGGCTAATCATCTACGAATAACGGTTACTGTCTTATCCAGTTACTTCCCCATCGTTTACCTGATCAGCTCAGCAGAGACTCCGCACCATCGATCACAATCTCGGCTCCAGTAATATGTTTGGATGCGCCGGAAGCGAGGAAGCTAACCAGATCCGCAACGTGCTCGGGCTGTCCTGGTCCATCCGCGAGTGGCTGCTGTCCTTCCGGGAATTCCATCGGGATGATAATGTCCTGCAGGTCATCTGTTTTGATCGTACTTTGATCAATATTGGTAGCAATCGCACCTGGACAGATTACGTTGACTCTGATCTTGAATTTCGCCAGCTCCAAAGCCGCCATCTTGGCAAAAGCAACCTGTCCTGCCTTTGACGTACTGTACGCCGACATACCGAAGCTGGAGAAACGCTGATTCCCATTGATCGAGCTCGTAATAATAATGCTACCGCCGCCGCGTTTTTTCAGATGTGGGAGAGCATATTTTACAGTGAAAAATGTACCGTTCAAGTTCGTCGTAATAATCTGTTGCCAGTCCTGTACCTGAATTTCCTCGATTGGAGCAGACACCCCGTTAATGCCCGCATTAGCAAAAACGATATCCAGTCCTCCAAACAATTCCACCGTTTCCAGTACAGCCTTTTCAACCCGTGCCGGATCGGAAATGTCCACATCGAATGCTCGTGCAGCCCCTTCATGGTTCGCATTAATCTCCGCTTCTGTCTTTGAAATCCGATCATTCACCAGATCGAACAACGCTACATGCGCTCCTTCATTCGCCAGCTTGAGTGCCGTGGCCTTGCCGATTCCCGAGCCAGCTCCTGTAATGATAGCCACCTTACCTTGAAATGGTGATCTGCTGCTGTGTTGTGTCATAGCCCAACCACTCCTTCGTCTTGGAAATTATGTAAAGATTTAATCTGATTTTATTTCAATCAATTCTTCACAAGATTACCCAAAACCAGCAGCTTTTAAATCAACACTCGTAACTTTTTTCATTTTCAGGCAGTTACATACACTGACGATCTGCACCAGCCACACGCAGATCTATCTCAGAAAACGATCCTCGTTACAGGGCGTGTTCACCACTCCAGTTCGATGAAAGCGGCATCATCCTCAAGTCCGCCGGTATGGGCGGCATCCAGCAACACTTGAATATGTTCATCCGGGATGTATGTACCAATGGCGTCGAGATCATTCAGTCCGTCTGTATACAGTTGAAGGCGAAATGATTCACTTCCTGAACCTTTCATTTCGAAAACATGGGGTCTCCCCCCTATGGAGCCTTCTCGTGTAGACCAACGCTCATTGGTCTTGCAATGTGTTTGGAATTGTTCCGACTGCTCCTGTCCATTACGCCAGAGCCGGATTCTGGAATCTCCTTGCCATGCCAGCCATACTCGGCTCTTTCGTCTTCCAGATGTGAGTTCAATGCGTCCGCATACATACATCGCCTGACTTCCTTGGCTTCGCTTTTCCATCAATACCTCCCGTAGCAGAAGAGGCGAGGTATCCAAGGGCTGTAGTTGTTCTAACTGTTCAGATGCGGAACCCGTTAGACTTTGCAGAAACTGTTCGACCCCTTCAGCGGTTAATGATGACGTCGTTTCCAGCCATTCCAGTAGCGCACTACCGAGAAAACGCGCAGCAAAATCACCCAGATAACTCATGCCAACTCCATCACACAATACAAAATGACAGACATTACCTTGCATGCGAATCGCAACAAAGTCTTGCCCTGCGTCACCCTGGTTCACGGTTTCGGCTGCACGTCCATATCCGTATCTGCATTTCAGCTTGCCTTGGTAACGAGTTAACGGCTGTTCCCCAGTCTGAATGCTTACATAGCGAAAATTATCCTGTTGCTGCTTCGCATGTCCCCCTCGATCACTGGCAGACAATGTTGCCATACGCATTGCTCGCATGATTCCCCTCCTATCTTACAGGTGTTGCAGCAGACATCTGGAATCCAATGGATACCAGTTCTGCACAAGTACCAGGCAACATCATGAGTGCGCCTGGTGCTAGCAAATAATCTGCCTCCACCAACATTTCGCGATAGCTTTCAGGCAGCACGGATGACATATTACGCAACTTCTCCCCATGCTCGTCTTGCAGGTTTGTCTCTGGTGAGATCCCCTTCCAGCGTCTAGGCTCTGCAATCGGAGCTTCCAGCAGATGATCACTTATAAATATATTTTCAACCAAAACATTGCCATCCGGCACACTCATGCCCATAATGCGCTTGGCGATCGGCTCCGGGTCTTCTCCAGTCGCAACACCATCGGTCATATGACATACGAGTGGTGCAGGGCAGTCCTGCATGTTAGGTATTTCTGCTTGCAAAATTTTCTCTGCCTGCAAAAATGCTTTTGCGGAGTCTGAGAAACGTCGAGGTGTCAAATCAGGCAAAGAACCTACAGCCGCAACCTCATCGATTCCTTTAATCCCGTTTAATACATCATATACATCGTCACTGTAGGCCAAAATAGCAATTCGGTACCGCGGCGTCAGCCGATTTCCTTTGGTTGAACGAAATACCATCTGCCGGATCGCCAAAGATAAAGCATCATAAACGATGTCAATCCGGCGACGATTGTCCAGAACCATATTCATGGAGGCGCTAATATCAATTAAATAAATAATAAGTGCAGGTGTACGTTGCGATGCTTGAATTGTGTAGTTCATCTAGAGTGTGTCACCTCTATTATTTAATATAAATTTATAAGTCTGGCAGTGAGTACTTGGAATTACTCAAAAATTTGTTGATCGCACTCATTCGTGCCGCCACTTTACCTACACCTTTAAAATACGAAGCGTCCGTATTATATAGGTTTTTGAAATCGCGAGCATACGAAAGAGCGCTGTCCGTTTTTCTTCCTATTTGTGCATTGTACGCCTTGTTATAGCTTGCAATCAGTGTCACGACATTTTGAGCCCGTCTTTTCTTAAGAGCTTCTTTCTGAGCCAACTCTTGCTTACGTTTGGCTTCGGCAGCAGCCTTCTCCTTTGCAATTCTGGCGTCATTTTCTTTTTTCCACGCTATATAAGCTTCATACTTCGCTTGCTGGTCGTATTTTGCTTGCAGTGCTTTACGTGCTGCTTCTTTTTTCTGTTGCTCCTGCTTCGCCAGATAAGCTTCATATTTAGCCTGCTTCTCGTATTTAGCCTGCAAGGCTTTACGTTCTTCCTCTTGTTTCTTCGTTTCCGCTTCCTTTTGTTTAGCCTCAACAAGCTTTTTCTTTGCATCAGCTTCCTGCTTTGCCGCTTCTGCAGCCTTTTGCTTTTCGGCTTCTGCCTGTTTGAGCTTGGCGGCTTCCGCATCTTCTGCCGCTTTTGCTGCGGCTATACGAGCAGCCTCCTGCTGTTTAACCTCGGCCTGATCGGCAAGGATTTTAACTGTGGGTACACCCCCGGCAAGCAGTACAATGAGCACTGCCGAGGAGATCATGAATTTTCTGGAACGGTAGAATGGAATCACTACCGGCTCAGTACTCTCCGTGTTTGAGTTGATTTTGGCATCCAGTTCCTTGATCGCGGCCTCTACTTCCAGCTGCATCGCACTGTTATCCGGAATGAAGTGATACAGTGACCGATAAACCTCAAGGGCCGCTGCTGGTTTGTCTTCATCCTCCAGCGCTCTAGCTTGTAAAAACAGCCGGTTTACAACGGCCTCCTGGTCCGGAGATTGTTTTGAATTCGATGTATCTCCAGCTTTAGCATCTTGTTTCACACTCGTTGATGTTTCAGAGTCTTTTGGCGTGGCAACCACATCAGTTTCTGAAGATTCTGTTACATCCTCTTGCGGCGCTTCCAGAGCAGCCAGAAAGGCTTCAGCCTGCTCGGTGTCCACAGACGCAAGGGCAATGTACCATTCCCCAAACGTTGGACAACTGCTCAGATCATGACTTTCCCATGCCCGGATAAACAGATCTGATAATTTGGAGCCCCAGCGATTCTCAAGGGAACCGCGCATCGCGAAATAACGCTCGCTCGAAGTCTGCATCTCATGTTGATCAAAATAACTCTCTCCCCAAGCTTTCTCTACTATGGCGGGGTCGGACCAGCATAACATCTCGGCGATAATAACAGCTCCGGCAAATCGATCTGCATAAGAACTCCACAAGCCGCTGTGCACCGTTCGATGGGCTGCGTAACCAGGTGAACCAGCAAGCAATGCATCTGGTCGATCCATCTTGGAGCCGTACATCTGCTCCACATCAACCAGTTCAACTGCAGAAGTCAGGGCCGAGTTCTGCACTTCGGAAAAAAACGGAATCATTACATTCGGAGCAGACATATCACAATGTGCGAGTCCACGTTGCTCCATTGCAGAACCTGTACCTGCAAGTGCTCTAGCCAGCTGCAGACTTTCCTCCGCTGTCAGCTGCTTTTGATCACTGATCACATCGAACCAGGTCAGACCCTGTACCCAAGGCATCAGTACTGCATATAACAGATCGGGATGTTCTCCAATAAGCGCTCCGTTTCTTTCCGGAGTGAGCACTTCACGCTTGCATACCCGCAAGCCTGGCAGTTCACTATATGGCTCCATATGCTCGGACTGATAGACCATAGCCGGGATACGGAATTTTGGAAAAAATACTTTTAGTGCTTTGGCCCCATGAATGGTACCCGTCCGGGGAATCAATTGATAAACTATACCTTGCCTTCCCGCTTGGGCATAAGCAAGCCCCGGTGCAGCCGGATGCTGACCAATCGTATAGGCAATATCATTAATCACCACTTCATCGCCGGGATTCGGTTGAAAAGACATGCTCATCCCTCTCTCTGTTTTTTGTGTCATAGTTGCGGCAAAAACCGGGTGTAATCCACCCGGTTTTTGCCTTAATCTTGCAATCTTTAACTTGATGCCCGCATATGACCAGGACGATGCATATAATCAAATCGTCTGGACCTATGTAAGAGCAGATTAACGAGATTGGTCTGCTGTGCGGAATTTAGTCGCGATTGCTGAAAGTTCTACACTAATGCTATTCAACGTTTGAACGAAGGATTGCATTTGTTTGCTAGCTTCCTGGAACTCTTGGAAGAAGCGTTGCTTCGTCATACCTTCCCATTGTCCTTCCATGCTTGTGATGGATTGAGTCAATGAAGATACGATTTGTTGACTTTGCTCTCCACTTTGTTTGAATTGGTTTGAAACCTGATCCAGTTGTTCTGGGGTAACTAAAATACGTCCTGCCATTGTTAAATTCCTCCTTGATGTGTGCAATTAAATTTGTTTGTTCAAATTGTACTATACAAGGATCATTCGGACAAAAGCCGAAGGACCTAATCCTATTTACCCCATTTTTAGCATATGAAACTTCAACTAACAGACTATTTACAATTTATTTAACGTGCAGTTGTACTACATTTGGTAGGCCGCTATGAAACTACAGGTTCAGTTCCTCTTCTTTCTCGAAAAGAGGGGTCTCTGAATCTCCATGAAACAGGCTCAGGCTGTGTAGCCTGAACAAGGGTTGCCGGAGAACCATCAGGTGGAGCACTATCCTGTATCCGATACACAGCCGCCATAGCGGAAAGCGGGTCGGATACAACAGCTACATCAGCAGCATGCGCAGGCAGGATATCGCCACCGCGGCTACTCTGAAGAACATTCAGCATATTGACCGCATTGCCATAGGCCACATTGACATGACTCAGCACGGAACGATATTCCATGTCTGCTTGTTGAAATAACAATGCCTTGCGCCCGAGCTGTACACTTAAGTCCATCAAACGACGAAGGGCTTCCTCACCCAGCCGTTTACTACGATTCCATTCGCTCATCACCGCTGCACGGGACTCGATATCCCAATCCAGCGAATGTATCGCCTGATCCAACACTGTCATTTTTTGCTGTATTTGCTCCGCTGCATACTGAATCTGCCTGCTCAGTGCCCGAAGCACATCCGGTTCCACACGAATGCGCATTTACCATCACCTTTCCTCTTCCCCTGCAGGCTGTTTAAGCCAGTCCAGCAGCATTTCGTGAAACTGTTCTTTTGTTGTGAGCGCTGCAACGAGCCAGTCATCCGAAGCCGCCGTGCTCATTCGGAATAACCAGTTGGAGGCTGCACTCGCGGTAAATGCCGCCGATTGTGACTGCCAGCCCTCCTGTCCCCATACAAGCAATCTGAGCTCTCCGTCAGATTGCTTGCCTACCAGACAACGTGCTAATGCCAGTGAACCTTCAGGATCATTCGTTTCCTGTGAGAGCTCATCAGCCACGGTTTGTACTTCATACCCCTTCAATCCGTTCATGACATCATAAAACTTTTTCTTGGAACACATCAGTGCCGGTTTATCCACTGGAGAATGGCCGCTCCACCTCATCCGCTCAATCAGAACATCAATGGCTTCACGAACATTACCCAAGTCACTTAGACGGAACGAATCGGGGACATCCGTAGCGCGGGCTACTTCAACGACCCGTTCATCCGTGCAGTGTATATAACTTTCCTGCGACTTCCCGTCAATCGTATAACGGAGCCAGCACGCTCTGTCGGATAATCCGGCAATGGCTACTCTGGAAAAAACGGTTGGTGTCATGATCAGCTCATTGGTATCTTGATCCTGAATCAAGTAGCCTTTGTCTAGCAAAGAGGTTTTGACACGCTCCCATTCCATGGCAATATCTTCTGCCATATAACCTCGGAAAGGGTCTTCCACGCCGAGCAATCGATCTGAACCGAGAATACCAGCCAGGAAAAATAGTTCCTTAATCTGTAACGTGACTACCTTTTGCTTAGAATCATGAACCGTCAACATTATGAGCCACCTCCCCTCAAACTACAACATGCCATCGGTCACGAATTTCTGAAATCCAATTATTCATTTTCCAGCTGCTATCGCATGGAACTGCACCTTTAACCCTGGAATATTTGCGTTTTATATAATAACCTTGACCCGGTGGCAGTACCTTCAGCCCACCTGCGGTACCCCCGGATTCCGAATAAGGTATACGGAAGAACGAGAGATCATTAGGGTCCAAAGTCCCGAACAGCAATCCGCTTTGGGATGCTTTTACATCACTTACCCAATCCGAACCGAACGTCGGAAAATCCGCCGGAACGCCTGAGAGAATCACATGAATGCCTCTGTCTCTGCCCTGACGAACAATAACACCGAGTTGATCTTTGATATTAAAATCAGTGAGCTGTTTGGACAAGGTGTCCGCATCATCCACGACAAGTACGATTTCAGGTCCTCCGGTAATCTCACCACGTTTTAGAACTTCATCGTACAACTCCTGAATGACAGGCGCAAGCAATTCTTCCCTCGATACGTGTCCACGGACATGGGGCAAACTGCTGATTTCACCTAATCCACCTGACCCATACCTCATATCTACTGTGTATATTTGCACATCCTCAGGTGAAGCATGGTAGGCCAGTGATAACATCCAGGTTTGCAAGAAAGTCGTTTTACCGCCTTCCATCGGACTGGTCACCATAAAGTGCGGCCCTTCACGCAGGTTAAGTTCAAACGGCTCCAAATCATCCGTGAGCAGACCTACAGGTACATTTACCGTTGAAGTTCCCCCTACGTTGCCGAAGGTACCTGTACGAACAAGCAAATCTTTAAGCTTGATTTCTTCCGGTAATGGCGCAATTTGTGGCGTTTCCTCACCTGTCCAGCCTTGACGAATCTCCGTAATTGCTCTGCGTAAAGCGGCAGATCGTTCACCCTCGTCCGCTCCTGAAGATGGCAGAGCAGCCTGGAACATCAGTGGTGGGACTTGTCCCTTCACTAGACCTCGGCCAGGAGGCAGCTGGCTTGGCGCCTTGGAAGGCCGCCCTACAGCATAATAATAATCACTTGGATCAGAGAGCTCAAATGAAACAGCATTTTGAATATTACTTCTGAATTTTTCGAAAATATCAGTGACCCGATTCGCGGTCAGCACAAAGGTAATACCTAAACTTCCGCCTTCTCGCAAAATGGTCTCGAGCGATTCATTCTCATCCGGGTAAGCATTACGGAAAGACATATATCCGTCAATAACCACAATAATCTGTGGAACTGTAGCATGAGCCGTACGACGATAAGCCGAAATCGTTTTAACCCCGGCCTCCGAGATCATATCTTTGCGCTGCGCCGAGATTTTCAGAATGTAACGGAACAAACGCTTGATCCGGTCTTCCTCCTCGGCCATCATCACGCCACCGATCTGCGGAAGCCCAGCGAAGTCTTTCATCATACGTCCCATATCAATAATGTATCCGTTCCACGGCTCTGTGCGCTCCGTACGGGCAAGAGACATTAATAACGTTTGAACAAAAGTCGTTTTGCCAAGTCCAGGCATGCCATATACGACAAGGTGCCCCTGATCCATGGGCAATGCCAGCGGCAACTGACGCTGATTCGGAAGATCATCCAGCATACCCACCAAAGGTTTGAGACCACTCGCCCCGTCATCAAGCAGAGATTCTCTTTTCTCCTTCTGCTTCCAGTCGTGAAGACCGTCCAGTTCCAGTATCTCTGGCAGCGGAGGCAACCAAGGTCCAGGCAAACGTTCTATGCCGGCTTCTGTAGCAGCCTTTGCCACATAATCAATGAACACTTGCAGCTGTTTCGGCACATCCTCTCCCTTGAGAACAGCTCTTCGCTCTCCCGTCAGCAGTGGTTCACGTTTGCCATTCAGGCGTACTTCCATTACAGGCAGTACCGTTGTTGAATCCTCCTGCTGATTATAAGGTGCGCCGCTCCAGGCAAATTGCATTTCTTCAAAGACTTCGTCACTGCCGACCTGAAAATAACCTCGGCCAGGCTTCGTAATCCAAGCAGCATTTGGAATTTTTATCATATCTCTGCTATCTCCCTCGCTCTGTACACGAAGACAGATACGGAAACGAGAGTTACTCCAAATTTTATCATCCACGACTCCCGCAGGTTTTTGGGTTGCGAGAATTAAGTGAACACCCAGTGTCCGGCCGATCGCCGCAATACTGATCAACTCATCCATAAATTCCGGCTGGTCACGTTTCAGTTGAGCAAACTCATCTATGATAATTACAAGATGCGGCAGTGGTTGTTCGTGTCTTGAACGCAAAATTTTGTAGTACTCATCAATATGTTGCAGGTTGCCCGCATCATTTAAAATCTTCTGTCTTCTCACCAGTTCAGCGCGAAGAGAAACATTGGCACGTTCAATGAGATTACCATCCAGATTCGTAATGGTACCTACAACATGCGGTAGATCGACAAAGGTATTAGACATACCTCCGCCCTTATAGTCGATCAGCATGAAAGCAAGATCATGTGGATGGAACTCGGCTGCCAGCGAAGCAACAATAGACTGAATAACCTCACTTTTACCTGAGCCTGTTGTACCCGCAATCAAACCATGGGGACCATGCCCTTGCCGCTCGATTTTATCGTGCAGATTAATAGCTATTTTTTTACCACCAGCTCTTACCCCCATAGGTACAGGCAGTGTGTCCGGATATCTGGTTTGCCCCCAGCGGGAGACAACATCCAGATCCTCCACACGTGAAGTGCTGAGCATATCGAATAGTGGCAACACTTGCGGGATCTCCGAAGCGGAGGAACGCTTCAGACGAATCGGTGACATATAACGGGATAACGCCTCTGCCGTCTCCTTGGAGATCACATCCGGTTTATATGTCTGCGAGACGACATCCGCATCTTCCGTCTTTTTGATGTACACTCCTTTGCCTCTGGAAGCCTCCATAATTAACTGGCAGTGCATAGGCAGGGATTGTTTGCGGTTCGCCAGCACAATCGTGCATACATCAATCTCTTGCGCAGCCTCCAGCAGTAGTGGAAGTAGAGGTTCTTCTTCGATCAGTTGCGTATCCGACAGAATAATAACATAACAAGGAGTTTGCACCGCTTTTTTGTAGCGATCTTCCTTGTTATTACGACGGCGGTTCAACACGGAAAACAAGCTGTCCGCCAATTGATGCGCACTGCTGTGCCTGTCGGCCATATATCGCTGCCCTTGATCCTCATCCCAAATATGAGGCAACCAGCGGAGCCATTCCCACTCCTTGGTATCCTTTTCTTCATAAAATGCAGCAAGTTTCAGTTCATCCGGTGAGTGCCTCACCGTAAGCTGTGAGACGATAACACGTAGCGAAGCCATCACTTCTTCCCGATCCCCCACCAGACCCATGACCTTGGATTCGAATAGAGGCAGGGTTATCGTGGCATCGGGCACGGTCTGAAATTCCGCAGCGAGTCCATGAGCGGCCTCAATCAACTCATCCTTTTCATATCCATCGATACGCGGTACCTGAAGTTTGATGCGAAACGGAATCTCTCCCGTACCGATACGTACCTGTAAAAAATCGTCATCTTCCGGGGAACGCTCCCAAAGCGAACTGTTTCGGTTCTTGACAATTTGCAGACAAACGGATGGATCACCATGGATTTCATGCAGGCTTTTCACTTGCTCCGCCTGTGCTTCCTTCAATTCTTCACGATGTTTATCCAGCTGTGCAAGATACATCGCTTTACGTTCCTCGATCTTTTTGCGATATGATTTTTTATTGCTGAGATATACAAAGAACGGAATGGTGTACGATGTAAGCATCATCATAACCGTCATCATTTGAAACATCATATAATTGCTGTTATTCATTTTGCCAGTCATATTAATGTACACGTAGAAACCGATGCTGACCATCGTCATCATCACGGGAACCACAATTGAAATCATGGAAAATGTAGGTTTGTTCGGTTCTGCAGGCGGCCTTAGAATTTCGAGGCTCTCTTCCTTCAAAACCGGTGTCATTCTCGGAGAACGCTGATATAACACATTCACGAAGAAAAGACCTCCTTTTAGTCGTTCAATTAATGAATGATACGCCACAGAGCGTCATTCGTTGCTCTCCTGCTGAAATAATGAGCGTCTCCCGTAGATGGGTGCCTCTTCAGAAGTCGTTGAAAAAGCCCGCTGTACACGCACACAGCTTCCCTGACGTAGCCCCGTCTCCATTAGCTGCTGGGCGTTCTGGGGAGTAAACCATAGTCCCTCAGGAAATTTAGCTTCCAAAATATACTGAATGCCATCCCCCGGCGCCTGTCCGAATATTCGTACACCGAGCAACGTCTTCAGGTGTTCAATGGTGCATTCATCCGGAACCTCAATGTCGAACCATTCGCCTTCCTCCCGGCCGGAATACACGGTTAGAATCATGTGAAGCCCTCCCAAGGTCTCATATGTAAATTGTCCTAATGTCAGATTAAATCAAAAAAATGCGAGTGAAACGGTATTCCATCCTATTTTCTTATATAAAACCCTTGTTTGCAACGTATTCGCTGTAATTTTGTTACATATGACCCACGTTTATATTAAAATATCGTCCATTTGACTCAGAACTTTTGTGTCATTGTTTGGTAAAAAAATTGCAACGATGCGAAACTATCGCTGTGATTTCCATTTAATAGAAAAAGAAAGAAGAGATTCGGGACTTTTATTCCTTCGTCCACAATTGAATTGTGAACACTTTTCAAACTTTATCCACCTTTATGTTTTCATAAGCTGATTTTAAGGTAATTTTAAGCATTGGTATTTAATATTACCTGTATGAAATAACTCTCGTGAGGTGATTTCAAGTGAGAACTCTAATAACTTTTCAAGACAAATCAATCCCTGTATATTTTAATCAAGAAAACAAACAACCTGTGCAAAAAACATTAAGATTGCTTAGCAGTGCTCTTGAGCATAAGATCAGTAATGGTAAACGCGCTTTGCAAAAATGTCTGCACTCTTTGATTAGTATTGAAATTGTTGGCGGCGAAGCTATTCTTCACAGCCGCAGCGAAAATGACTCTCTTGCTCTATCGTTATATTGAAGAAGAGTCCAGTAACCTTCGTTTATGCGTTACCATGAAAAAGGAAGCTTCCCTATAAAGGACAAGCTTCCTTTTTGACGTGGTTTTGGGCATATCCGCACCCTCTTATTTCAGCTTTTCCAACACGTAAGCCGCATCATGTTCTTCTGCAAACTCAGCTTTTCGTATTCGAATGACAAACAATCTAACCAAATTTTCTCGTGTATGTTCTTCCTGACAGGTATTTATTTTCCTTAAAATAAAGCGGTCAATGGACATAAGTTCCAAGCCCCTTTGCCATGATTTTTACGGAGTACTTCGTCCCGTGTATCCATAAATAACCAGATCAGAAGTTGCCCAAACAGCTTTTTCATTCGATTGAGAGTGTTATTTGCATCCGTTGTAAAATGATGCAAAAGCCCGTCCCAATATCACTCAGACGGGCTTCATGCACCTCCTGTCGCTTCATCGCGAACCGACTCGGATAAACCACGGACTGCCTCTCTCTATTCATGCATATTCGACTTAGTTCACGCCCGGATACTCCCGAAATTGATGTTGTAGACTGATCCAGCGTGTACGTGTGAATTTATCAATCGCCCAGTCTCCGCCAAAACGACCTATGCCTGACGATTTCTCTCCGCCAAACATGACATGTGCTTCATCATTCACCGATTGATCGTTGACATGTACCATACCCGATTCAATCTGCCCTGCCACCCGGTACCCCCGCTCCAGATTGGCCGTAAATACAGAGCCACTCAGACCATAAGGAGTATCATTAGCCAGCCCAATAGCATCCTGCTCATCTGTAGCTTTCATAATGATAGCTACTGGTCCGAACAGCTCCTGCTGTACAATCTCCTGCTCGCGTTGGACATCTGCAAGCACGGTTGGCATAAGCACACTTTCCTGATGTGTTCCGCCAAGCACTAATTGCGCGCCTTCCTCTTTAGCCTGCTGTACGAGCTCTAGAAGCCGTTCCACTTCTTTCTTTCGGATTAGGGGACCTACCAGTGTTTTCTCGTCAGCCGGATCACCGGCATGTATGTTTTTCGTTTTGTTAACAAAGGATTGAACAAACCGATCGTAAATATCTTCGTGTACGATAATACGGTTTAGCGCCATGCAAATCTGACCCTGATGCAGGAACTTTCCGAATACAGCAGCCTGAGCCGCATGCTCAACATCCGCATCATCCAGAACGATCATCGCATTGTTGCCGCCGAGTTCCAGTGCAGTTTCTTTGAGATGCTCACCGGCGAGTTTACCAATGCCCTTACCCACTTCTGTAGAACCCGTGAATGAAATGACTTTAGGAATGGGATGTGTGACAAAATAATCCCCAATCTCGCTGCCACTTCCGGCGACTACATTTAATACCCCCTCTGGCAGACCCGCTTGTTCAAACAGATCCGCAATCAGCCATCCTGCTGTAATCGGTGTATCCGAAGCGGGTTTAATCACCACACCGTTGCCGAGTGCGATTGCGGGTGCGACGGAACGCAAACATAGATGTAGCGGAAAATTCCATGGTCCAATAACGCCGATAACCCCTTTGGGCTCACGGACTACCCGATTTTCTTTGCCCGGCGTATTGGACGGAAGCAGTTCGCCTTTCATTCGAAAAGGAAATGAAGCCGATTCATCCACAATACGTTTCGCTGCGGCAAATTCTGCTTCAGCTTTGATGCGTGTGCTACCGGATTCCGTAATGAGTAGCTGTATAATCTCATTTTTTCGTTCTTCCATTAAAGATGAGACTTTACGAAGCACCCCTTCCTTAACGGAAGGCAACGTTGCTTTCCATTCCACCGAACTCTTTTGCGCAGACTTATAAGCCTGATCTATATCCTCTGGACTGGAAGAACGCCAGGTCGCGATCACTTCACCCGTATACGGATTCATGTTTTCAATCGTTTTCTCGCCTGAGCCTTCCACCCATTTACCTGAAATGAACTGTTTAGTCCATGTCGCCGATTTATGTTGGTTATCTACTAAAGTCATTACACAAGCCTCCGATCTTCAGATTAGAATGTACATAAAAAAAACGATGTCTCATTCATTAACCTTGTTCGAAGTTAAGCAAACGGATAATGCAACCTGAAAGCGGATCGGGCTTTGTCACAATATGAATAAAGCAACGTGTGCACTATGCCTCAAAAGAAGCCAGATCAGGCCAGCCATACGCGACTTCCTCCAGATCTTCATCCCCGATACGAATCGACTGTGTATGAACAGGTATACCACCCATTTTTTCATAAAAACGACACGCCGGGTTTTGCTCCAAAGCCCAAATCATCATATTATCAATCTTGCATGTCTGGAGGTGCTGAACCACCTGCTTCACAAGTTGTCTGCCTATTCCAGAATTTTGATGAGACTGGAGCAGATAAATGGCGTACAGCTCGCCATCATAGGGTAGTTGACCTTCGCGTTCCTTACCTCCACAGGCAAAACCGACAATTTCCCCCTCTTCATCCTCGGCGACGATCAAAATCTGATCATTTTCGCTAGCGCGTAACTGCTGGTCCCACTGAGCTAATCGTGATTCTGTAGTCAAAAGATGCAAAACGTGATCTGGCACAATTCCGCGGTATGTCGTTTTCCAACTCTCTGTATGTACGTATGCGATCCCCCTCGCATCCCCTTCACGTGCTAACCTTATATGCATAGCTTCGCCCCCTTTTCAAAAAAAAAGAATATCCGGCCTATGGCCGGATCGTAACTCGGGTTCCCACGGATACCTTTGAGGATAAATCCAGCACGTCTGAATTGTACATCCGAATGCAGCCATGTGATACGGACTTGCCAATCGACGATGGTTCGTTGGTTCCATGAATACCATAATGGGGTTTGGACAGGCCCATCCAGAGCACACCGAAAGGCCCTCCAGGATTCTCTTGTTTGTTGACAATGGTGAACTCTCCGCTTGGAGTGCTGGTCAGCATTTTACCTGTGGCTACCGGATAACCTTTCACAACTTGATCTCCATCTAGCAGATATAACATATGGTCGGACAAGTCCACGATGATTCTGTAATTCGGCATCACGACATCCCTCCTGCCTTATCCTATGCAAGACAAATACGGATGCCCCGCCTCATATCAGTCCTGTTCCCAATCTTTGGCCCGATGGGCATGCTTGGCCTTGCGTGTTTTTACCGGTTTGCTTGAAGCTGTCCTTTTGCGCGAAGCCACCTCCTCCTTGCGCCGCTGATACTGCATTTCTTTCTGCATCTTGAGGAAGTTATTCAGCCTCTTCTCATCCAACTCACCGTTTGCAATGGCCTCTTTAACTGCACAGCCCTCTTCCTTCGTATGACTGCAATCCATAAATCTGCACGCGCCAGACAGCTCTTCAATCTCTCCAAATGCCTGTGAAAGACCTTCTTCTCCTTCGTCCCAGAGATGAAGTTCACGCATGCCCGGCGTATCGATCAAGACAGCTCCCTGTGGTAATACAAACATCTCCCGATGTGTCGTTGTATGTCTGCCACGGCTGTCCCCTTCACGCACGGATTGCGTAATCTGAACATCCTTGCCCATCATCCAGTTGACCAGTGTGGACTTACCACTTCCGGAGGAGCCAGTGAGCGCTACAGTTGCACCTGGTTTCAGATAAGTTTCCAGCATTTCCTTCCCTTGTCCTTCGATTGCCGAAATCGCCAGTACCTCCACGCCTGGTGCAATCCCCTCCACTTCACGGATTCGTCCCTGTACATCATCACACAGATCACTTTTACTCAGGACGATAACCGGTCTTACTCCCCCGTTCCAAGCCATTAACACATATCTTTCAAGTCTTCTGAGGTTAAAATCATGATTAAGCGCCGCAACGATCAGAAGGGAGTCTACGTTCGCTGCAATCAATTGTTCTTTCGTTACCGGGCCAGCGGCTTGCCTGGATACACGACTCTGACGTGGCAATACATGATGAATAATCACTTCCTCGCCCTGTTCTCCTGCCACAGCTACCCAATCACCAACAGCAGGTGCAAGTCCTGTCTCCAAGTTGTCATGACGGAGTTTTCCCGACACTTTGCCCCAACATTCTCCGTCCGCTGTGATCAGACGCTGCATATGTCCATGATCTGCAATAATTCGGGCAGGCCGTCTGGATTCCAAGCCCAACTGTTCCTCAGACCATCGTTTCTCCCATGCCTCAGACCAGCCATAATTTTCAATGCCCTTATTTTCCATACGTTGATTTAAAATAAAAATTCCTCCCAGATTGTTTATGATTCAGTTGAAGTGTGTTTAAATTCATTTTTTTTCACGACACCATCCTGCATCTCCGATTACAGATCCAAACAAAAAAACCACGAGGTTGTTCACACCCGCGGCAATCCATAGTTATCCGAATATGAGGTTGCCTCCACAGCATGTTGAATAACGGTCATCCTGTACTCCGTCCGTTATCCCAGCCCTGGAACTCCCCATATCAGAACACAAAAAAGCCACGGGTACGTCACCCGTGACTTTGTATGAAGGTCTTATCATCGCTCGCCAAAGTTGGATACTTCTATCCAGCTATAGCAAAATCGATGTACCTTGATCCGTTCCGGAGACGCTGTTCCTATTCAACTCCACGTATACTGCCGTTAGATTTGTCATGAACATCGCCTCCCTTGTAGAATATGCCATCATGTTACACAGTCTGTTGTGCATTTGTCAAGCCCATTGTTTTTTGGAGCTATTCTCTCTTTATTTCACTTGATCCCATCTCGTCCACATTTCTCGAGGGTTTAGTTCATACACTCCGTCTTCGCGGTACATGAACTGATGCATGATAAACTCCCGGCGAAGGGTTGCAAAATCCTCATGATATTCCTGAATAAACGAGTTGATTTCTTTCTCGCTGTACTTGCGTCCAGACTCTAATTGCTCCACCAGATATTCAAGCACAACCAGCTTTTTCTTGTACTGCGCAGGAATTTGGCGAAGCCGGCCATCCTTTGAAAAAAAGTTTCTCATGATAGACGCTTTCAGTGTTTCGTTCACATCTGTCATATCAGACTGCTCCTTTCTTTTGAAAATAAAATCAACTGAAGCCTGGGCATGTTCGCGAATGAACGAAGGGTTCAGGGTAAAATAAACCGTATTTTTCTCCCGTCGCTCTTGAATAAGCGCAGCTTCTCTCAGCTTGGCAGCATGATGAGTCACCGTCGGCTGAGACAAGTTAAGGCGCTCCGCCAGCGCTTGACCATGCAGTTCTCCTTCGGAAAGCAGCAAAAGCATCCGAAGGCGGGTAGGATCAGCCAAGGCTTTGTGATAGGCCACAATTTTCTCAAGCTGCATCAACATACACCTCACATTCAATTAGATAAATATCTAATTTGATACTAGTCTTTATTCATCTGGAAGTCAATTCAATTTATTTTTTGATTTTTCAACACATTGTGTTGCCTCGCAGAACTGGCATTGAAGTGTTATTTACGGTAGGATTATATTGCTTGTAATGAAGGAGGATTAAGAACATGGAAGATGTCATTATTATTGGCGGAGGCCCATGCGGTCTGTCCGCTGCCATTGAATGCGAGCGGGTAGGATTGTCCGCTGTCATTATTGAGAAACACAATATCGTACAATCCATCTATCTCTACCCAACTCACATGCAATTTTTCAGTACGGCGGAGTTGCTGGAGATCGGGAACGTGCCGTTCAGTTCGGCCAATGACAAGCCGTTTCGTTATGAAGCACTTGCCTATTATCGCAAAGTAGCCGAACATTTCGGCCTGCGTATTCATAATTATGAGGAAGCCCGTGAGATCCAGCGTAAGGAAGACGGCACCTTCGAGGTACATACGGTTAATCGGCGTGGAGAAACCATCGTACATCAAGGGCGGCATGTCGTTGTGGCTACCGGCTATTTCGATCACCCGAATTACCTTGGCATTCCAGGTGAAGACAAGGATAATGTCACGCATTACTTCCGCGAGGCACACCCATATACCAATACACGCGTGGCTATCATTGGTGGAAGTAACTCAGCGGTTGACGCCGCCATGGAGCTTGTCCGGGTTGGCGCTCATATTGATATGGTATACCGCGGTACAGGTCTGTCCGAGCATATTAAACCTTGGGTTCGCCCGTTATTTGAAAGTATGGTACAGAAAAACCGCATTACGCTTCATCTTGGTTCCCGTGTCAATGAAATCCTGGATGATTCCATTCGAATTGTGCATACAGATGGTTCGGAAAGCGAGCTTGAGAATGACTTCGTGCTCGCCATGACCGGCTTTCGACCTGACCGCCAATTGCTTGCTTCCATTGGAGCAGAGATGTCTGAGGATATGGATAAGCCACTGTACGATCCACAAACGATGGAAAGTAGTGTACCAGGCGTTTATGTGGGCGGTGTTATCGCTTCTGGACGCAATGCCAATGAAGTATTCATTGAGTCAGGCCGCTGGCATGGACGGTACATTGCTGAACATATCATTAGCAAAACAGAACATACCATTGACAATTCAGAACATCGTGGCAGCAAAAATCATGCTCAGTCTGAGGAGCAATGAAATCCATGGATATGACCTCTCTCCTGTTGCTCGTGTTCGCAGCGCTTGGCATCATCAGCAGTAACACACCTGTAACTGTAGCGATGGTATTCCTGTTACTGCTTCGTGTACTCAATGTCAATCAAGCCTTTCCCTGGCTTGAAAAATACGGGCTCACACTGGGTATTATTATTCTGACAATCGGTGTCATGGCTCCTCTCGCCAGCGGTAAAATGAGCTTGCAGACCATAGGTGAATCGTTTCTGCACTGGAAGTCACTACTCGCCATTGGCGTTGGTTTGCTTGTGGCTTATCTGGGCGGTCGCGGCGCATCGCTGATGAGCACACAGCCAACAGTTGTGGCAGGCCTCTTGATCGGTACAGTTCTTGGCGTTGCCTTGTTCAAAGGTGTACCTGTCGGGCCTTTGATTGCAGCGGGCATCCTGTCCCTGCTTTTAGGTAAATCCTGAACCGTACGGTACGGTAATCGTGTATGCTTTTGCAAACTGGCTGTATTTCCCACCGCTCTGTGCTATACTTCTATTCATGCAAACCGATACATGAATTTTGCAACAGGGAATGGGCATCTTTCTCACCTTGTCAGATGAACTCATTCAGCACTTCACGACGTTTATCGTCCTCAGGAGGATTCAGGAACCATGTCACGTCCCTTTGTTACCGAAGCCGTGATGGTGGCTATTTACGGTCAATTGCTTGCGCCGCCGGCGCCTGTGGAATATATCGTTCCTTACACCACCATCCTTGAACTATATGAATTTCAGAGCAGTGCTGACCCCATGATGGATAATGCTACAGATGATCAGCATGTTAAAACCAAGATCAAT
This sequence comes from Paenibacillus intestini, assembly GCF_030803945.1. Lineage (NCBI taxonomy): Bacteria > Bacillati > Bacillota > Bacilli > Caryophanales > Paenibacillaceae > Paenibacillus > Paenibacillus intestini. The sequence continues at coordinate 263,059 of NZ_JAURUN010000002.1, forward strand.
GAATTAATCTCCTACTTTGAAGAGCCGTTAAATAAGAAAAAGATTGAGCGCGCCCTGGCGGTACCATGGGCAAAAAGCCCCGCCATTCTATTTGGTGATCAAGCCTCCATTACGATTGTTAACGCCATGGATACCGCTCAATATGGAGAATATTTTGATCCGATAGAGACAGAACTGATTCTTACTTCTCAGCGTCTGGGGATTCCAATCCTGACCGATCAAGTGGAGTTAATCGCCCGTATCATTGAGTCCGAATCACCTGTGCAGGTGTTTGATATCGATGATTTCGATTTTGCAATGGATGATGAGCCGCTGGATCAGGTATAATCCCGAGAACACATATACGAAAAAATGCAAAAGACCTCAACTTTCACTGTATAGTGGCAGTCGAGGTCTTTTTCGAGTTCATGTACTTTTAGTGGCACGTATTACTTTAAGCCAGACTGTTCCAGTAGCGTTTGGCTAATACTGTTCATCGGCGGCAGTGCATTCGGCTCAAAAAACTTTAATCCCGCATCGCTGTTTACTCGCGCTTCCACAAGATGATCAAGAATAATTCGCGCCTTAAACAAGGCGATAACATAATACTCCTCATCCCCGTTCGCATGCACTTGCCGCAATTCCGGTCCAGAGTATAATGATTCAAAGCTCATCGACTCCGTTGTCCAACCGGTTTCTTCCCAAAGTTCACGAAGTGCTGCCCCTTCAATCGTCTCTCCAGGACGCATCTCTCCAACAGGTATTCGCCAATGCCCTTGTTCGGCATGCTGGATGAGCAGTAGCTCACCTTGATCATTCGCAGCCATTATGGCTGCTTTGACTACAATATTTGCACGTTTCGCAATATATTGCCCAATATCCCGTGTCGGTAGATCCACTCCTCATCCCTCCTTTTTAAAAAAAGACGGTGCTCGCGTTCCATTTATGGACTAATGTTTTATTACACTTCGGTATAACGATATTCAATATCCTGACCATCCTCTACAACATCTACATGCAACTGATGCCCTTTCAGATACCAGTAATCGTGATCTTCCATAAAAAATTGAATGCCGGAAACTTCCGTTTGATCCGCAGGATGTCTCGGTTTTTCAACGGCAATTCCCAAAGAAAATCCCGGATGAAGACCACCGCCAGAGCTGTAACGAGCAAAAAAGCGAATGCTGTCTCCTTCATTCAAGTTCAATTCTTCTTTGTACCAGCGGGCAGCTTGGTCGGATACATGTATGGTACTCATATGATGTCAGCTCCTTTTGTATATATATGTTACATCATATCGCTAGAGCGGCTTGAACACAAACCCTGCAAATCATACACAGGCATACGATCTTGTGAAAAATGTTTGACAGATTGTAAAAACGGGTGGTAAGATGCAAACATACGAGGTCTACATTGCATTTATTTCCATTAACAAGAAAGGGTGATTACGGTGTTTAACACACATAAGTTGGTTCACATTCACACACAATTAAATACCGGAGTATCCCCGAAATCACTTTTCCGTTCATAAGACAGCGCTTCAGGTGTCTCTTGTTTATCAGACCCCTGTCAAGCTCGCTCACAATACCTTATGTACGGCGGCGGCTCTGCTCTTGGAGTCATGCTGCCGTATGAAGATATAAGACATACCGCCTGCGTGCGGTGTGTCTTTTTTTGTGGGCTTTTTATTGGATTGAACTGCGCTTGAATGAGCCTTACCAAGCTTTAGCTGTCATTTTGAACGAAACTTTGCACTTCTTGCACATCGAAAGGAAGGGATAACACTTGTTCTCTGTACTTAAAAACCTGGCCTGGTTCTTCAGGCTGGAACGCAAAAGATACCTGGTTGGTGTCATTTTGCTCATTCTTGTGGGGATTGCTGAATTGCTGCCTCCGCGCCTTCTGGGGAACGCCATCGACGAGATCGTACGCGGCTCTATCACAAGCACCTCATTAACGTTTTACATCGCACTTATTCTTGGGACGGTCATCATTATCTATCTGATTACGTACATATGGATGCACAAATTATTCGGCGGAGCCAATCTCGTAGAACGGTTGCTACGCTCCCGCTTCATGGATCACTTGCTGCGAATGACACCACCCTTTTTCGAAAAAAACAGAACCGGAGATCTCATGGCTCGCGCCACCAATGACCTTCGTTCTATTGCTACAACCGCAGGTTTCGGTATGCTCACGTTAACAGACTCCACAGCATTTCTCTTAACTGTACTGTTCGCCATGGGGTTCCTCGTCAGCTGGAAGCTGACCTTGGCTGCAATTCTGCCCCTGCCTTTTATCGCCATCGCTATGATGATCTATGGTAAAGCAGTGCATCAACGTTATACGTTGGCACAGGATGCCTTTGGTGATATGAACGATCAGGTGTTAGAGTCCATTGCAGGCATCCGTGTTGTACGCGCGTACGTTCAGGAACGTCTGGACGAGAAACGATTTGCTGATGTCACGGAAGATGTATATCGCAAAAACTTAGCGGTTGCCCGGATGGATGCTTTATTTGAACCAACCATTCGACTATTTGTAGGTCTGAGTTACGTCATTGCACTGGCCTACGGCATTTATCTTGTATTCCACAATGAAATCACCCTGGGAGACCTCGTATCGTTCAACATGTATCTGGGGATGATGATCTGGCCGATGTTTGCCATCGGTGAATTAATTAACCTCATGCAACGGGGCAGTGCTTCTCTGGATCGGGTGAACGAAACGTTATCCGTAGAGCCTGCTGTTCAGGACAAAGAACATCCTGTTCATATTACGCAACCGGATGAAATCGTCATGAATGATGTGACATTCCGCTATCCAACCTCTACCGTGGATAACCTGAGTCATATCAATGTTACCATTCAACGCGGACAGACACTTGGCGTAGTAGGACGCACGGGGAGTGGTAAATCCACCCTGCTCAAACAATTGCTGCACGAATACCCTGCTGGATCAGGTACGCTCAGCATTTCAGGACATTCCATCGAGGATATTGCGAAGGATGATCTGCACAGCTGGATCGGATACGTACCACAGGAACAAGTATTGTTCTCCAAATCCGTTCGTCAGAACATTCAATTCGGTAAGCCAAACGCGTCTGATGATGTCATTATGGAAGCGATTCGTACCGCTGCTTTTGACGGCGATCTCGGAACGTTGTCTGACGGTCTCGATACACTTGTAGGTGAAAAAGGTATCGCTTTGTCTGGTGGACAGAAACAGCGGGTATCTCTGGCTAGGGCTTTTATCGCTGATCCGGATATCCTTATTCTTGACGATGCCCTGTCTGCTGTTGACGCTCGCACAGAAGCTAAAATCATTGAAAATATTCGCAACAAACGCGCTGGCAAAACAACACTGATCTCGACACATCGCTTGTCAGCTATCGAACACGCAGATCGGATCATCGTGCTGGAGCACGGTAAAATTACGGAAGAAGGCACTCATCAGGAACTACTCGCCAAGAATGGCTGGTACCGTGAACAATATGAACGGCAACAGGTCGAGTCCAATCTGTCCACGTAGGAGGTAACTCATTTGAAGTCCAATACAGGTAAAAGGTTGCTGGATTACGCCTTGAAAGCCAAAGGCACATTCATCGCTGCCTTAATCATGCTGACGATTGGAGTTGCGGCTGAACTCGCCGGACCCTTTATCGCCAAATCCATGATTGATAATCACCTGCTCGCCATTGAGCAGCCATTTTATGAGACGGCAGCTTCGGAAGACGCCGCCGTTTATCAAGGGAAAAATTATAAACGTGAAGGTTTGTTTGCACCAGACGAAACCAAAGGAGCCGAGGTACGCGTACTGCAAGCCGGCAAAAGCTTTTATTTCGTCGGCGAGCCGGTCAATGCTCCTGACGGCGATCGTTCCTATGCGAACGGAACCTTAACCATAACTCGTGCAGGTGAAGTTACTGGGCAATACGCGGCTGTGCCGCTGTCTGCCGGTGAACTATTTGCCTTTTACAAACCCGAGATGCCAAGCATCTATCAATTAATTGTGTATTATCTGATCTTCCTTGTCATTTCGGTTATTATGGAGTTTGGTAAAACCTTCTGGCTGCAATCCTCTGCCAACAAGGTCATTCAACGGCTGCGGAACGATGTGTATGCGCACATTCAGCGGTTGCCCGTGAACTTTTTTGATAACCTGCCCGCAGGTAAGGTCGTTTCTCGGGTCACTAATGATACCGAAGCCGTAAAAGATCTGTTTGTGGCGGTACTGTCCAACTTTTTCTCAGGCATTATTACGATAACAGGAGTTTATATCGCTCTCTTCCTGCTCGATGTACGTCTGGGTTTGATTTCACTATTCGTTGTACCGATGCTCATTGCATGGATTGTGCTCTATCGCAAATTCGCCACCCGATACAATACAATCATTCGCTCGCGACTGAGTGAGATTAATGCAATCATTAACGAGTCCATTCAGGGCATGTCCATCATTCGTGTGTTCCGTCGCCAGAAGCAAACTCGCCAGGAATTCGAAGAACTGAATGAAGACTATATGAAACATCAGAACAAAATGCTCAATCTGAATGCCTTTACCTCTCATAACCTGGTGAATGTGTTGCGGAATATCGCCTTTGCCGTAGTTCTGTGGTACTTTGGAGCAGGTGCGATCACAGGTACAAGTATTATTTCACTGGGTGTACTGTATGCCTTTGTTGATGTTCTCGGGCGGTTGTTCCAGCCGATCATCGGTATGGTGAACCAGCTTGCGAACCTTGACTCCTCTCTTGTCTCTGCCGGCCGTGTATTTGAGCTGATGGATGAAAAAGGAGAACCCGTTACAGACGGCTCGATGCCGAGGTACAAAGGTAATGTCGTCTTTGACGATGTGTCGTTCGCTTATAAAAAAGATTATGTGCTGAACAATATCTCGTTCAAAGCATCACAAGGCCAGACGGTGGCCTTGGTCGGTCACACCGGTTCCGGTAAAAGTTCGATCATTAACTTGCTGTTCCGGTTCTATGATCCGCAAAAAGGCAAAATCACGATTGACGGACAGAACGTTAAGGAATTGCCGAAGCAGTGGATTCGGGAACATATGGGGATCGTACTGCAAGACCCTTATCTCTTCACAGGCACGATTGCTTCCAATGTCAGTCTGGGTGATGAAAAGATCTCCCGGGCACGCATTGAAAAGGCACTGCGTGATGTAGGTGCAGAACGTATTCTGGCGCATCTGCCGCAAGGCTTTGACGAGCCGGTAGTTGAGAAAGGGAGCACACTGTCTGCCGGACAGCGGCAGTTGATTTCTTTTGCACGCGCACTCGCCTTCGATCCCGCGATCCTGATTCTGGACGAAGCCACCGCCAACATTGATACAGAGACGGAAGCTTTGATCCAGAACGCGCTGGAAGTCCTCAAAAAAGGACGTACTACTTTCATCATCGCCCATCGTCTGTCAACCATTCGCTCTGCAGATCAGATTCTCGTGCTGCATCGCGGAAAAATTGTAGAGCAAGGGGCGCATGATGAGTTGATGGAGCTGAAAGGCCGGTACTATCAGATGTATCAATTGCAACAAGGGGCTCAAGGCGAAGCCATCGCCGATGGCTCGACTCGTTCAGCTGATGCTTTTAGTACATCTTCGCCATCACTCGCCGGAGGAAATGTGTAACTTTCTTCTCTTTCGCTATCATTTAGCAGAACATATTTCGTCAACAAGGACATCCGGCCAGCATTAAAACAACACATAAAACCCGTTCTATACAGTAGCCTTCAGGTTACTGACAGAACGGGTTTTATTATTGCTCTACGACAATATCTTCACCTTATAATAAAAGACCGTCTCTTCACTTTTAAGTTCGCCCTCTAAGTCCAGCCTCTAACTGTATATCCCATATACATAATTATTTCTCGGACAAGGAACGGGATTTGCGTACTCCAGCTGTGATACGCGGTCGTTTGTGTAGGAGATGGTACGGCGTCCATGCCAAGTTCGGCTGCCATTTTCATGGAACGTTTCATATGCAGAGGGTCGCTGACAATAGTGTAGGTACGATAACCTTCCCTCTTACCTATTTCCAGCGCATATATAAGATTCTCTTGGGTGATTACCGACTTGTCCTCCACCTGAATGTGCTCCGGTTTCACGCCTTGCGTAAGAGCATACTGGCGTCCGACCAAAGCTTCAGCAGGAATACCTTCTTGACTGGAGCCCCCAGTAAAAATGAGGTTACGAACTGTGCCTGCTCTATATAACCTTATGGCTTGTTCAATTCGTTCACGGAATACCGGCGAGGGAATATCTCCTTGCACCGCTGCACCCAACACAATCGCTGCATCAGATGTTCTTGGTGAGCTTTCATGCATATACGAGAGAATACTTGCGGCTGTGACCACTGCCCAGATGAGAATAAATAAGAGCAACGATGCCAACCCCATAACTACACTCCGTTTTGTGATACCTTTACAGCTACGTTTTGATTGAATGTTTGTCACTCATAATTCCTCATCTGGCCCACGTTCCTGAAATCTCGCCGCATGCATTCGTTCCAGAGCAACCCATGCTGCCGCAGACTCATCCTTTAGTCCCAATGCTGCCATCCAGGCACCTATATATTGCTGGAGTACGAGCTCCAGTTCCTGTGCACGTTCTTTAAAATCTTGCAATTCCTTAATCATACGTGTCCGACCTTCCGGACTGAAGGTTTCATGAATGCGCTCTTTGAAATAATGATGCACAATCCGATTTCGTTGCTGCCATAATTCATTCAGACTGCTTATTTCTTCTTCGGAAAACGTAAAATGATGCCGTGCTTCATGAATAAGTTGCCCCAGTGAACTACTCATCTTCCGCTCGTACAGCTCCTCTAGTTCCTCCTCAGTTACCACCTTGCCTTGTGACATTTTAGTTAACAAAATAAGATTAACCAGTTGCTGTTCCAGCGCCTGTCCATAATATACGGCCAAGCCGTAATAGGCAAACAATTCCTTGGAGTGTTCGCTGTCCAGCATGAAATCATTCTGGAAATCCGTGTTATGCATATGCGAGCGCTCCTTTCTATCCGTGCACCTTGGCTGTTTATTATGTCTCTATCGTAACGAAACTGCAAACAACATTCAAGTTGCCGGAAAAGCCAGCGCATAACTTCGGATTCCCTCCTGTTTTCGTAATCTGAACTTAGATCACATCTGCTCGGGAGCGCGTACGCCCAATAAAGACAAGTTGTACGCCAGACGTTTCGCGGTGTGCTCGGCCAGTTTCACCCGAAAAGCCTTGACACCTGACGGTGCATCCGCAATTCGTTCAGCATGATAAAACCGATTAAAGGCTTGAGCAACGTCTATCGTGTATTTAGCAATCACGGATGGTTCGTTGCGAAGCACTGCTTTTTCCAGATAAGCCGGATAGTCACTCAGCAATTTCAGCAACACCCAAGAGGTATCGCCGACAATTGCTACAGGAGGGTTATTCATCTGATCCGTGTCCGAATCCATTTCCTGTTCATCACGTGACACATTAGCGGCTTTGGCAAGCACACTTTGAATTCGTGCATGAGTATATTGCACATAAGGGCCAGTCTCTCCTTCAAAACTTACCGCATCCTCCAGCGAAAAATCAATGTTATTCATGCGATTGTTGCGCAGATCACCAAAGATAATCGCCCCTACACCAACGGCTTCGGCTACCTGCTCAGCCTGCTCCAGATTCGGATTTTTTTCCTGAATAATTTGCAAGGCACGAGCGACAGCTTCATCCAGTACTTCCTGTAAAAAAACAACCTTCCCCCGGCGTGTAGACATCTTCCGCCCCTCGAAACGCATTAGACCAAACGGAATATGCTCACAATGATCTGCCCAGTCATACTCCATCTTTGACAATACCGTAAATACTTGACGGAAGTGAAGGCTCTGCTCTCCACCAACGACGTACAACAACTTATCTGCCTGCATCACATCATGACGATAGATTGCTGTTGCCAAATCCCGGGTTGGGTAGATCGTCGTTCCATCTTTTTTAATGATCAGACATGGTGGCATATTCTCTTCATCCAGCCGAACAACGAGCGCACCGTCACTTTCCTCCAGCAGTCCTTTGCCTCGAAGTTCCTCCACAACGGCACCCATCTTGTCATTATAAAAGCTCTCACCGAGCGTACGGTCAAAATCCACATTCAAGCGTTCATACATCCGGTTAAACTCCTGCATACTCACGTTTACGAAGAAAGTCCATAGACGCTTCGCTTCTTCATCCCCCTGCTCCAGCTTACGGAACCATTCCCGTGCTTCGGTCTCTAGAGAAGGATCTTTCTCTGCTTCATCATGAAAACGAACATATAGTTCAAGAGAATTACGAATTGGATCTGCTTGTAACATCTCTTCGTTTCCCCACCGCTTATATGCCGTGATTTGCTTGCCAAACTGCGTCCCCCAGTCCCCTAGGTGATTCACACTTATCGAGGTATAACCCGCTTCGTTATATAAACGATACAACGCTGCACCAATGACAGTGGAACGCAAATGCCCAATGCCAAAAGGTTTCGCGATGTTAGGTGAGGACATATCAATGACAACACGCGCTCCTTGCCCGAGCTGCAGTTTACCAAATGTCTCGCTACCCACTTCTTCGAGCAATTGGGGCGCCAAGACATTCCGGTCAAAACGAATGTTCACATAAGGACCTGCTGCTGTAGCATCCATACCCTCGGTCTGTAATGCAACGGCAATTTCTCCAGCAATAACGACCGGTGCCTTTCTTAGCGACTTGGCTAACGTAAAACAGGGAAATGCAGCATCCCCCATCTCCTCCTGCGGCGGGACTTCCAATAATCTCAATACTTCTTCTGGTGTGAGCCCGGTTAACGGGGCAATCTGAGTTGCAGCCTGCTTCAATAACACATCTAACACTCCTTCTCTGCATGATATATGCCTTAAAATAAACGCAAAAAAGCTCTCGTCTCTTCAAATAAGAGACGAGAGCTGTGTTTACAGTTCCCGCGGTACCACTCTAAGTGAACGGTAACCTGTATTACAGCATGCTGCAAGAAGGTGTAACCGATCCGCTCGGTGCAAATAACGGTTGCATGCCGGATTACCCTCAAATCCATATACAACGAACTCCAAATGGAGCCTATACATGGCTTCGGATAACCATCTCACGGGTGCGCTTCACACAGTTCATCACATACCGGCTTACACCTGTCCCGGCTCGCTGTCATGGCCTGAATCTGGGCTACTCTCCCGATCACGGATATTGCTGTTTCGATCATTTCAGATCATTATACATATCCTGGTATGGATTAGCAACCCTGTTATTTTAAATTGATTACATAGATAGTTTAAGCAACTGCGACCATTAAACGGCAAGCTTCGGCACATCTACGGCAAGCTTCAGCGCAATCCTGACAATGATCATGTGCATGTTTACCACATTCCGCTGCACAGGCTTCACATGCTTTGACACACAATTCACAGATTTCACCGATGAAATCACTTCCACGTGTCATGGCTTGCGCTGCAAATGCACAGATATCAGCACATTCCCGGTTCATACGAATACAGTCACGAAGCATCGCTAAATCATATTCTTTCAGACTCGATATGTAACATACGTTGCAAGCATTCATACACTCCAGGCAAGCATCGATACATTGTTGGTATTGTTGTTGTGTCATTTAAAGTTACCTCCCAGGCAAAGTTTGCTATGCTTCTTAATACCCACCAGGGAGGAACTTTGAACCATTATCCTAGTCTTGTTTTACCGCTTCCAATTCCAGTAATTGTTCACGGATGGCAGTTTGATCAAAATGCTCCCCGATAAACACAGCTACATTCGGCACATCTCCTTGAGGTGTGATCTTCATGTAATCTGATTCACGATAGGCATACTGAAACCAGAAGCGGCTTGCGGTATCGCTAAACGAAAGGATTCCCTTTGCCCGATATACGTCACGCGGCAAGCTAGCCACAAATCGTTCGAATGCTTCGCTATTCACAGGTTGACTGAAATAATGTGTGTATACCATAACATGTTCATGTGATGTATGTGGCTTGACAGAATGCTCGCCATGGTCGCTTGAATGGTTGCTGTCACGTTGATCCGTGTGATCATGTCCATGATTGCATCCATGAGTACGGCAAGCATCTGTATGCACATGAGTCTCTGCTGCATTTTTCGCTGCATCGCCTGCTATATTGGATTGATGAATGTGAACGTCGGCACCACTATGAAGCAATTGCTCCATAGACACTTCACATTTGACCGTTGGAATCACGGGGGCAAAGCCATTCCATTTATTCAAAAGCTCTTCCAAGTCCTGCAGTTGCTGCTCTTGAACCCGGTCGGTTTTATTCAAAAGTAACACCGAAGCACAACGAATTTGTTCTTGCATTAATTTGAAGGTTTTTCCCTTTTGCTCCTGATACAGGCCTGACAGATGAGCTGCATCCACTACGGTGATCAAACTTTTCAGCTCCAAACGCATATAAAGAGATGTTTCCGTCACCGCATCCAAAATTTCCATCGGATTCGCTGCACCCGTTGCCTCGATTACGATAACATCGGGTGACTCTTCTTGAACGAGGTCCGCCAGCTGCAGCCCGAGATCTCCTCGTACAGTACAGCAGATGCATCCGCCCAACATTTCCGTCATGGGCACTTCCTCATCTACGATCTGACCATCCAGATTCACTTCACCCAGTTCATTCATCACCACGGCTGGGCGCAGTTGTTGCTGTTTCCAGTGTTCTATGAGCTTTACAAGCAATGTCGTTTTACCACTGCCCAAAAAACCGGACAAAATATATACAGGAATACTTGGTTTTTTTTCATTGATGATACTCATCATTACACACCTCTCTGCCCATCTCTATCCTTAGTCTGACTCTATTAAGCGAGTGTACACTATCCTCCAATTGTTGTGCAATACGCCTGTTCTGTTGAAGAAAACTTCATTGCCTGATTAACATGAATAGTCTATGCTATGAGGACATGTTTATTTGAGGAGGATTTCAATGACCAATTCAGTTGAACAGCACCGTCAGGAAGCTCCACAAACGGTGGCCTGTATGGTTGTTACCGTTTCGGACACACGTACCAAAGAAACCGATGCGAGCGGTCAACTTATGCATGAGTTGTTGCACCAAGCTGGCTATCAGGTTGTGGAGTATATCATTACACCTGACGAGACAGAACGGATTCAGACGATTCTGCAAGACGCTGTTGTACGGGATGATATCGAAGCCGTACTGTTAAGCGGAGGTACCGGTATTGCTCCAAGGGATACTACATACGAGGCTGTATCTTCTCTTCTGGACAAAGAACTGCCCGGTTTTGGTGAAATCTTCCGTTACTTAAGTTATACCGAAGATATTGGTTCAGCAGCTATTCTCAGTCGGGCTGTTGCCGGAACTATCGGACGTACAGCTGTATTTTCAATGCCAGGCTCTCGCGGGGCCGTCAAACTTGCCATGGAACGCATTATTTTGCCTGAACTGCGCCATGTCATGCGCGAAATATATAAACCCGTCTGAATCATCAGACGGGTTTGTTTTTTCCACTTGGACAGTTTGTAAGTCACTACTCTTTTATTTGTTGCAGCACATCTTCAAATACTTGTAGGACGTCCTGTGCATACACATCCTTCTCTCCGCCGGAAGCCGTATAAACCAACGATACATGCCCTTTGCTACGAATCATTGTTCTGCCCATTACATTCTCCAGAACGGCATTTTCTTTAGGTTCCCCATACATTTCTTCCATTCTTGCTGCACGGATTTTCGCATCACGATAAATGTGTACTTTCACGATATGTCTTGCGCTACCATTCAATAAATACATATATGACATGCCACCATCAGCATCATCCTCGAACATATTGTTCATCAGCTTAATATGTTTGGCAGCAAAACCGGTTGTCATTTCTCTTGCTAACGTACCGTTTAAGCCGTGACCTTGTTGCTTGGCTCTGAAATTCCCTTCCGTTGTTGCTTCCCCTGTATAGAGCTTCCGTTCCTGCTCAATAGATGAAGATGTGCAAGCTGCGAGAGATATTAGGCTAAGGATTACCAAGCCACTTAACATCAAAAATCGTTTTACATTCCGCCCCATCAGGTTCGGATTTTTCTCCTTTAACAGCATGTCTATCCTTCCTTTCCATGAGTCACGGTACCTGTGACTCTCTCAGGTAGGATTAGCATGTCTAGGAGATACACATTTTATTCCAAGTAAGCACATTATTCAGAGGAGACACGTACAACGGTACGCCCAACTGCACCGCCCAGTAATATGTTCTCTAATGTATGCGGCAACTGATCTAGCGTAATCTCCTGAACCCCAAGCGCAAGTGCACGGTCTGGCTTCCATTCACCGCCCAGCTTGTTCCAGATACGTTCTCGACGTTCCATGGGACAATACACTGAATCAATACCAATCAACTGGATGCCACGCAAAATAAATGGAAAAACAGTTGATTCAAATCCGTTGCCCCCAGTCAACCCGGATACAGCAACAGCTCCACCATACTGTACCTGTTTCAATCGCTCCGCCAGTGCTGGCCCCGCAGTTGGATCAACGATGCCCGCCCATTGCTGTTTGCCCATGGCTCCCTTGATTGGGGCATCCGCTTCTTCACGTGAAATGACTTCGGAAGCCCCCAAATTGCGAAGCAGTTCCTCTTCTTGCTGCTTTTTACCTGTGCTTGCCGTCACTTCAAAACCAAGCTTCGCAAGGATAGCTATCGCCATACTGCCAACGCCCCCCGTAGCGCCGGTAACTAGTATTTTCCCTATTTCCGGCGTTACCCCCGCTTGTAACAAGGCGTCTACCGAGAGTCCAGCAGTAAACCCTGCCGTTCCAATAGCCATCGCTTCTTTTTCACTCAGCCCTTGCGGGAGAGGCACTAACCACTCACTACGAAGACGAGCATATTCACTATATCCCCCGTAATGGGAGACCCCGGGTTCAAATCCCGTACTAATGACCCGATCCCCAGGTGCAAAACGTCCACTCACAGATTCATCTACCGTCCCGGCCATATCGATTCCAGGTACCATGGGATAATTCCGTATGACACCTCCTTTTTCAAGAGATGCTAATCCGTCCTTATAATTCACACTGGAATAGTGTACCTGTACGGTCACATCCCCGTTAGGAAGGTCTTCTTTTTTCAACTGCTCAAGTTTGGCTGTAACCCCTTTCTGATCATCCTTACGTATCACATAAGCCTGAAATTGTTCTTTCATCGGTCTCATCTCCTTATTTTCGTTCCAAGAGCAGATATAATAATGGTCCTGCAAGCGGCAGTAATCCTGCCCACGCCCAGTTTGTTGTTCGTCCGTTCACTCTGGCATCGCGACAGATAGCATACGTAGACAGTAACGTCAGTACTATGAAATCAATCGTCATGATATGTACAAACGAGGATTGATAAAATGCGTCCACGAAGCGTTCGGAATTGCCTTCGATCAACGCATAAAGTGCCGACCCTAGTGTAAGCAACAACAGAATCAGATGGGTCAGCTTATGCGAGGCCACTCGCGAGACACCTCGTTTCGACTGTTTAACAGATGACTCCGGATCATGTACGTCTGTTGGGAAAGGTGAAATCAACGCAAAATAGGGCAATAATGCAAATGCTCCAAGCCCAAAAGAAAACAAGACAAACGGCCATGCTGGCATCCGCTGCCTCTTCGATGCTGTCATTGATTTTCGAAGTAGAATACATGCATACACAGCCGGAAAAATGCCCAACCATGAGAACACCGTCAGTAGCCATGGCTCCCTGCTCTGCAATGTGAGTAATTCTTTGAATATCGGATCATTCGCGGGGGAGTTCCCCGGCGCCATAAACAGTGCATAAGCTATAAATGCAACCCATAGTAGTCCAAACATATATCTCATCAGCCAGCCCTCCTCTACCTTTCATCCCCTGCTGACATCGGTTTGAAACAGTCTTGGTTTTCATTCCTGGTCAACTGTTCTCCTAAGGCATCCCCCTCCTGACGAAGTAACTTTCGAAATGTGGCGGCATTTGGCGTTTCCTGCGCTTTCCCGAGAAATAATGATATGATCTTACTTGGGATAAACCTTGGAATAGGTGATGCAATGCATGAGATGGCTATACCAAAGTCGCTTCACAATTATTGCTTATTCAGAGAGTGTATATCTTCCTCCGGCATTCTTCTATGAAACTTCACACCTGTTAATTAAAATTACCATCGTTTCATCATATCAAAAAGGCATAAGCCAGTAATACCTACCGGTTATGCCTTCCTGATTCTCACATACAGCTATGAAACATTACTCTTCCGTTGATTTCACATGCTCAGCAATCAACTTTTGCTTCATATTCCATGCGGCCGGGCTGATGTTCACGCGGTAAATCTCCGGGTTCAGCTTCCGTTGGTACTCCGGCCAGAAAAGGTTCAACTGCTCCTTATGATACGCGCGTATTTCATCGAGCGTAGGCAGGTCATACACTTTACGTCCATTCACAAAAATCGGCTCCAGCATGTTAACTGCTTCATAACGGGTCACCGTTTTTTTCAGATAAGGATGTAGCGGGTTGAACAGCTTGAGCGGTCCTCCCTGAAGCGGCTGCTCCTCATCTGGATAGCAGATATAATCCGCAATAGCTTTGCCATGCTTCGGATCAATGATGCGGAAGACTTCTTTTTTACCCGGTGTAGACACCTTCTCGGGATTGGCCGATATTTTAAGCGTTGGCAACATTTCGCCGTTAACCTCACGCTCTACCAGCTTGTAGACTCCACCCAAAGAAGGCTGATCTGATGCTGTAATCAACTGTGTGCCGACACCCCATGTGTCGATCCGTGCACCTTGAGCTTTCAAGTTAAAGATCGTATTTTCATCGAGATCATTCGAAGCTACGATTTTCACATAGTCCAGTCCGGCTTCATCCAACATCTGACGGGCCTGAATCGAAAGATAGGCAAGGTCGCCGCTATCCAGACGAATAGCATTCATCTTTTTGCCTTGACTCTCCAGCCACTTGGCTGTTTTGATCGCATGAGGCACGCCGCTATTCAGCGTATCAAACGTATCCACGAGAAGCGTCACCTGATCCGGTAGCACTCTTGCATACGCATCAAATGCCTCCTGTTCCGTCATAAAGCTCTGCACCCAGGAATGTGCGTGTGTGCCTGCTGTCGGAATGCCAAACTGTTCACCAGCCAGCATATTGGATGTCGCATGGAAACCGGCTACATATGAAGCACGAGCCCCCCAAATTGCGGCATCTGCTTCTTGTGCACGGCGTGTTCCGAACTCAAGCAATGTATCTTGCTGTGCCACCTGCTTAATACGAGATGCTTTCGTTGCAATCAGTGTCTGATAATTCATGAAGTTAAGTATGGCCGTTTCCACCAACTGCGTTTCCAGAATACAGCCTTCAACCCGAATGAGCGGTTCGTCAGGAAAAACAATTGCACCCTCCTTCATGGAATGAATCGTTCCCTGGAAAGAGAACTGAAGCAATTCCTCCAAAAAGACCGGATCATAATTCTCTGGTTGTTTGGATAAAAACTTGATATCTTCCATGGTGAAACGTAGCTGGCTAATATAATTCACAATGCGCTCCAATCCGGCAAATACGGCATAACCGTTGCCAAAAGGAAGCTTACGGAAGTAGGCTTCAAATACCGCCTTCCGTTTGTGTGTACCATTCACCCAGTGCGCATACATCATGTTGATCTGATATTTATCCGTATGTAAAGCCAGGCTTGTTGTCTGCATTTGTCTCATCCTCTCTGACTTCCGCTCGTTTCTCAGATCATTCCTGAAAATACGAGCTTAAAGCTGATTACACCGCAATGTTCGGTGGCGAATCAGTCCAAAATCGTTTCACTTGCCTTAACCACCTGTGCCCCCATACTGGAACGAAAGTGCCCAAGTGCCCATTCATGCCCTGCAGGGTTAAAACTGGCTACAGCGTCCTCATAGATCGTAATATGGAATCCTTTGTTATAGGCATCCACAGCGGTATGTAATACACATATATCTGTACATACCCCGATTAACGCAATATCCGTTATGCCTCGTTCGCGCAGCTTCAGCTCCAGGTCTGTTCCGCAGAACGCGCTATATCTCGTTTTATCCATCCACCGAATTTCATTCGCATGCTTCTCCATTACTTCGGCAAGACGACCATATAGCTTTCTTCCCTCAGTATCACGGATGTTATGAGGCGGGAAAAGTACGGTTTCCGGATGATAAGGGTCATTTTTTTCATGTAAATCTACTGCCATAATCACTTCATCTTTATTATCGAGATACGCCTTGGTAATCGCCGCTACCGTTTCCTGAATCTCTACGGCCGGCTGCCCCACAGGCAATGCTCCCGTAACAAAATCTTGTGTAAAATCAATAACAATCAATGCTTTCATCGTCCACACTCCCTTGGTTTGAATATGGTTGAATGCATCACAAGCTTTTTACGTATAGATCGATAAACGCGGCACTAGTTCAGTGAATCGATACAGCTGTGCCGGACGCTGGGAGTACTGATTGGAGCTGACCAGATTGCCCTCATCGTCACGCACTTCCTCGACAATCCCTTTACGGCTGCGTGTAGATGTTATTTTACGAATAAAATTAGGCTCTTCGAAATCGGGTACAACACTCTGGATGACCTGATATAATTCACTTAACGTAAAATCACGCGGCAGAAACTGTCTCGCAATCGTTGTCTCCAGCATCTGTTGCTGAATTCGTCTGTATGCATCTTCGATGATCGTTCTGTGATCAAAGGCAAGTTCCAGTTCTTCCAGTGCCTCCTGGATCGTAAACAACCCTACATCTTCCGCATCATCTGCTGCCTGCCTGTGTTCAAGCATCCATTCCTCTACAAGTGCAAAGAAGGCATGAGAGATAATCCAACCTCTGGGATCACGTCCGGGCTGACTATAGACGTTTAGATATTCGAGATGTCCGCCGTCTACACCGGTCTCCTCCATCAGTTCGCGCTTCGCCGCACCGTAAATGGACTCATTTTCTTGGCAAAATCCACCAGGCAATGCCCATCTTCCGGCAAAAGGCCAGCCCTTGCGTTTAATTAACATAACCTTCAACTCCCGAATCGGGAGGGTTTTCGTTACCGTTTTGCGCTCCCGCTTCGTCAAGGTGAACATGACGATATCTGCAGGAACCCCGTCGGGGGTACGATATTTTTTGGAACTATAATTACGTGCTTCCAGTTCATCGTTTGCTGATTCAGTGTTAACGTGTTTGTTGTTTTCGCTCATGGGCACCACCGACTATATTCATTTTGATAATCTCATTATGACATAATAATAATTTTTGTCAACTGTGGATTCCAGTTTCCGTTATCAGGCTCTCGATTTCGCCACACGGAACGTCGCTGTAGCCATACATCCCAGCGTTCCTGAGGAATCGCGAACCTCAGATTGGGTCGTGATGCTACGCCCAGCTTGATGCAACACGGTTGACGTTACAATTAATTCGCCCTGACTCATCGGCGCCAGAAAATGTACATTAAGGTTAGTCGTGACACAACTATCCACCTCCATGGCAGCTGTCGCGACCATACCCATCGCCTGATCCATCAATGAGGTCAACACACCACCATGAATTATGCCCATCGAGTTGGTATGATTCTCTCCTGCGGTCAGCGCAATTTGGACTTCTTGTTTGTTGCCCTTGATGTACCGGCACCCGAGAAATCCCCAGAATCGGCCATCGCCGTCTTCCACCATTTTGTCCAAAATACTCATGTTTCATTTCTCCTTCTATTCCATACGTTGTTTAACTCACTCTAGATGTCTTTTTTGTTGCTTCATTCGGAGTTCATTGCTCTCTATGATGTCAAAAAAGGCGCGGACTGCGTCCGCACCCTTCCGTTCATTTAACCGCAGCTGGTCGGAGGTGAATCCGTTCCAGCTTCGACATTGACTTTCTCGGATACTGTATCCCGAATCACCGAGATGACTAGTTGAAGCAGATAATTGATGTCACTTTGACTCTGCTGGAATTCGGTTACTAGCGGAATGCTGTCCAGTTCGTTTTGCAAGTCATCAATTTCCTGTTCAATTTTGCTGACCATGGCACTGTTGTTGAAGCTTTCGAAAGCAACGATTTCTTTTTGTTTTTTCTTAATCGTTGCGATCAATTGCTGAATGCGCTCATGATCTCGGATTTTGGCTTCTGCCTGTTGAAACTGTCTTACTTCTTCGCTCGTTCCGAGCATATCTGCCAGTTCTTTGGCCTTTCCCATAATGTCGTCGCGTATGATCAGATTGCGCGTATCGTAGGTTGGCATTCCGTAATGGTTGTACTGCACTTCTTCTTCCTGCGCCACTGTGATCGCTCCATTCGTATGAGATGATATAAGATGAGACTGTGGTTAAACATCAGTGTTTGTACTAAGGCTTGGGTGGCCGCTTCGGGTTCGGATCGTTCTTTCGATCGCTGTTATCTCCGGATTTTTTCGATCCCCTTCTCCAAGGGAAAAATCCGGAGATAAAGGCGAACACTTCGTTTCTTCAGAATCGATTCCTACCCCTCCGCTACCTCAAGCCAATGTCCAAATCTTATATTGAACCTGAAAATCTCATCTTGTTAGGTGAGTTTTTGTAAAAGTAAGGCTTGGGTGGCCGCTTCGGGTTCGGATCGTTCTTTCGATCGCTGTTATCTCCGGATTTTTTCGATCCCCTTCTCCAAGGGAAAAATCCGGCGATAAAGGCGAACGCTTCGCTTCTTCAGAATCGATTCCTACCCCTCCGCTACTGATTCGCAGCTATCGGCTCCGTAAGCAAGTTGCCGCGAATATAAAACGTCATCGGATCGGTAATTTCCACTTGTACAAAGGTACCAATCAGCTCCTTAGAGCCTTCAAAATGCACCAGCTTGTTACTGCGTGTTCGTCCAGCCAGAACAGTTGAATTACGTTTACTCTCGCCTTCGACAAGCACCTCAACAATCTTGCCACGTTGCTGCTCGTTGCTACGCTGGCTGTACTCATTTACCGTTTCGTTCAGGCGTTTCAGACGTTCTTTTTTCACTTCCATCGGCACATTATCTTCCATCACTGCTGCAGGTGTACCTTCGCGTGGAGAGTAGATGTACGTATAGGCAAAATCATAACCAACTTCACGAACCAGAGAAAGTGTATCCTCAAACTGCTCGTCCGTTTCACCAGGGAATCCAACAATGAAATCCGTTGTCAGAACGACGTCTGGAATGGCCGTTTTGATCTTCGCCGCCAGATTCAAATAGTGTTCCCGCGTATATTTACGACTCATCCGTTTGAGCACTTCCGTGCTGCCTGATTGCACCGGTAAGTGGATGTGCTCCACCAGATTACCACCTTTGGCAAGCACCTCGATCAAGTGATCATCAAAGTCACGCGGATGGCTCGTTGTAAAACGCACACGTGGAATATCTATTTTACGAATATCGTCCATCAAGTCACCAAAGGTGTATTTCAGATCCGTAAAATCCTTACCGTATGCATTCACATTCTGACCTAGCAATGTAATTTCCTTGAATCCCTGTCTAGCCAGTTCTCGTACTTCTGCAATAACGTCCTCTGGACGACGACTACGTTCTTTCCCCCGGGTAAACGGCACGATGCAATATGTACAGAACTTGTCGCAACCATACATAATGTTTACCCAGCCGCGCATGCCTTCCCTTTTCTTCGGCAGGTTCTCAATGATGTCGCCTTCCTTGGACCACACTTCCACAACCATCTCTTTGCTAAAGAGCGCTTCCTGAATCAGGTGCGGCAGACGGTGTACATTGTGGGTACCAAAGATCATGTCGACAAAACCATGCTTCTGCATGATCCGGTTAACAACACCTTCTTCTTGAGACATACACCCGCATACCCCAAGCAATAAACCTGGGTTTTCCAGCTTCAGTGTTTTCAGATGGCCCAGTTCACCAAATACTTTGTCTTCAGCATTTTCACGAATCGCACACGTGTTAAGCAAAATAATATCCGCTGCTTTGCGATCTTCCGTAGCTTGATACCCCATCGTCTCCAGCAAACCTTTGATCGTCTCGGAGTCGTGTTCATTCATCTGACATCCATAGGTGTATACGATATAATGCTTGCCCTTTCCGATCGTTTTCAACTCTTCGGGAACAGCCGTCTCATACAATACCTGAATGTCTTCCTTACCCCTTTGTTTCTCCTGGCGATGGTTCGGTTCCGCTTTGATATTAATCTCGCGTCCGCGAATTCTAATCTTTTTGCTGAATTCATCTTGCGAAATTACTTTGGCATCGGAGAAATCAAAATATTGGGAGTAATCCTTTTTTGAGTCTTTAGCCATTTCCTTCGGTCACTCCTTACAGCCTCTATTCATAAAAAGCGTTCTTTTCATCACAAAATTCAACCATTTGGTTCCTCATGCTTCAAAAGAGCATTACAGCAAATTATAACATGAATTGGGCTGTAGTTCCACAAGCAAACACGGTCCTGCTCACTCCATTCTACCGTCCTGATCTGCCTTGCACAAAAAAACCTGAGCACATTGACGCACAGTTCAAGATGAACCGCCTCTGCCAGTGTACTCAGGTCATTTTTACTTATATCCGGCCTCTACGTTGTACTTCAACGCTATAGACCGTGTGTAATCATTAGTCAATGATTTCAGCAGTGTCGCCATTGCGAGCGCCTGCTGCATTTGCTTCATCTGTATCGATGTGCATATCCAGTGCAAAGGAATCGGATACACGAGCCAGTACATTTTCAAGTACCAGACCACGACCCCCACCCAAGCGAACTTTCAACATTTGTTTGTCCTCAATGCCCCATTTTGCTGCATCGGACGTATGGAAGTGGATGTGACGAGCCGCAACGATAACACCTTTGTCAATCGTTACTTCGCCAGCTGGACCTTTGATTGTGATTCCAGGTGTACCTTCGATGCTACCAGATTCACGCACAGGTGCTTTTACACCGATCGCAAAAGAATCCGTCATGGAGATTTCCAATTGTGTTTCTGGACGAACAGGTCCGAGGATACGCACTTTATCAAACTGTCCTTTGGAACCAATGACCGCTACGGTTTCATTGGCAGCGTATTGTCCGGGCTGGGACAGAGGTTTAAATTCAGTCAGTTCATAACCTTTGCCGAACAAAATGTCAACGTGCTCTTGGGATACATGAATGTGACGGGCGGATACGCCCACAGGTACTGTTTTACTCATCGTAAATTCACTCCTTGTTTATCTATGGCCTGTAGACAGGCTCTTAACAATCCAAGTGGTATTATACTCCTTTTTACTGTGAAATGAAAACAAACTGATGAAAATTCATGAAATACACTTATTTTCGCTAATTCATTTCCATTTTGGGACACTTATTTTGAAAAAAGTGAGATTTATTACATCCTCTTTCTTTCACTTGCATGCACTAGTCCACCCTCTGGCAAGTGTTCCCCGAGATAACGTATTGCATTCCCCCATAACCAACCATGCACTAGTGCTTCGTCATAATGCTTCAACAGTATTTCTGTCAGCTTTGGATAACATCCAGCATGCTCCAAATCCTGAATTTTGGTTGAGATCCCGTCAAAATCTGATCCCATCATCAGATGATGAGCCCCGCCTAGCGAACAGATCTGTTCGATGTGTGGTAGCAAGTCCTCTATTCGCACTTCATCCGCTTCTTTGACAAACCAGGGTACAAACGTCAGGCCAACACGTCCATCTCTCGCAACTATGGCCTGAATCTGGTCATCCTTCAAGTTACGTATATGCGGACATACGTTATAGCTGTTAGAATGCGAGGCTATGAAAGGACGTTCGCTCAGATCGGCCAGTTCCCAGAACCCCTTTTCCGATAAATGAGACACATCCAAGAGCATCCCCATCTGATTACAGAGACGCACCAGTTCCTTGCCTTTCTCTGTCAGACCCGCCCCCCGCTTTTCCATAATGCCGTCCGCAGCCCAATTCGCATGATTCCATGTAAGACCAACGACGCGTACCCCCATCTGAAAACACAATTCCAGATAAAACAAGTTTCCTTCCAGCCCATCGACACCCTCCAATGTGATTAGGCCCCATGGAGCGGTTTCCACTTTCGTTCGCAAGTTTGCTACCTGTTCACGCCAAAGCAGTGTCTTGACCCCTCCAGAGCGCTGTGCGCTATGCTCTACCTTTTTGCGGTACAACTCCAGCTGTCCCATCACATGTTCAAACTTGCCTCTGCCCAGCACTTCGGGTAAATAAATCGCTAATGCCTGCAGCTGAACACCACCTTCTTGCATGCGTTCCAGATTGACATCCAGTTCGGAAGCCTTCTCAAAAGAAAGTTCAGGTTTCATCAGCAGTTTACTCAATGCATCACAATGAAAATCAGCGATACGCTGGCCTGTTCTCGACATAGCCCACCCTCCCCATAAAGTATAATTACCCATTTTCGCTCGATTCTTTTGTAAAATAACGCAAAAAAACCTGTCTACTTTATTCGTAAACAGGCTCATGCGTACGTTCAACTCATGTATTATCTGGGCTCCACAATCAGCTTAATGGCCGTTCGGTCCTCACCGTCAATCACAATGTCTGTAAAAGCTGGAATACAAATCAGGTCAACTCCGCTTGGTGCTACAAATCCCCGGGCAATCGCTACCGCTTTAATGGCTTGGTTCAGTGCTCCTGCTCCAATTGCCTGCAGTTCAGCATTTCCACGTTCACGAAGAACTCCTGCAAGAGCGCCGGCTACAGAGTTAGGATTGGACTTTGCTGAAACTTTTAATACATCCATGGTAAGTACCTCCCTGGGAATGTTGAAAGTTTGTTTCCACTTACTAGATGTTATTCGCGGGAGGAAAAAAAATTCCTTCTTTTTAGCAGGGTTTCCGGGCAAAATGGGACAATACCCTTATTCCATGCGCCACTCATCTTCCATTAAACGTATTTTCTCAATCCGCGTAGCCGCACCAGTTTCTTCGTCAATATCCACGATTACGCCATGAAAATGCCATTTGCCGTCATCTACGACAAATCTCACTGGAAGCTGGGTGTAAAATTTACGTAGCACCGCATCACGCTCCATGCCCAGAATGCCGTCACGCGGTCCTACCATACCCGCATCTGTCAAATATGCCGTACCTCCAGGCAAAATACGTTCGTCGTTGCTTTGCACATGGGTATGCGTACCTACAACGAAGGATGCGCGTCCATCGAGATGCCAGCCCATCGCAATCTTCTCCGACGTTGCTTCCGCGTGCATATCCACAAGAATACATTTATAGTCTCTCCGTAGCTCGTCCACAATCTCATCCGCTGCGCGAAACGGGCAATCAATCGCAGGCAAGAAGGTTCTGCCTTGCAGGTTCACGATCGCAAGTTCTTTCCCTTCCCCCTTAACTACGGTATACCCACGTCCAGGTGTACCTGGTGGAAAGTTGGCTGGTCTGATCATACGTGGTTCATCATCTATAAAATCAAAAATATCCTTATTGTCCCAAGTATGGTTGCCAAGCGTAATGCCATGCACGCCCCAGTTAAAAAATTCATTGGCAATTGGACCTGTAATGCCGCGTCCTGCTGCAGCATTCTCACCATTGACAATGATCACATGGGGTTTATATTTCGATTTCAGGTATGGTAAGTTCTCCTTAAGCGCTTTACGCCCTACGTTTCCTACAATGTCCCCAATAAACAAAACTTTCATGATTTATTGCCTCCTCAATTCCTGCATGGCTTATCAACAGGAAAAGTGGCCCACTGAAGCGGCCACTTTTCCAAAATACTCTATTTAGCGTATTCAACCGCCCGGGTTTCCCGGATCACGGTGACTTTGATATGACCTGGATAATCAAGTTCATTCTCGATCATCTTCGTGATGTCACGAGCGAGGCGGAAAGCTTCAGCATCATCGATCTTCTCAGGCTGCACCATGACGCGAACTTCGCGTCCAGCCTGGATGGCGTACGATTTCTCGACACCTTCGAAAGATTCCGAGATTTCTTCCAGCTTCTCTAGTCGTTTGATGTATGTCTCCAATGTTTCGCGGCGTGCACCTGGACGAGCTGCGGACAGCGCATCAGCTGCACCCACCAGCATCGCAATAACTGAAGTTGCTTCGCAGTCCCCGTGATGGGAAGCGATACTGTTGATAACCACTGGGTGTTCCTTGTATTTCTTCGCCAGCTCCACGCCAATTTCAACGTGTGATCCTTCCACTTCGTGATCCAGCGCTTTACCGATGTCATGCAACAAACCTGCACGTCTTGCCAAAGTTACGTCTTCTCCAAGTTCTCCAGCCATTAGTCCTGCCAAATAAGCAACTTCCATCGAATGTTTCAGGACGTTCTGACCGTAACTTGTGCGGAACTTCAGGCGGCCCAGAATTTTGATGAGATCTGGGTGCAGACCATGCACGCCCACTTCAAAGGTAGCTTGTTCACCGTATTCACGGATACGCTCATCCACTTCTTTACGTGATTTCTCCACCATTTCTTCAATACGTGCCGGGTGAATCCGTCCATCCGCCACCAGTTTTTCCAGTGCCGTCCGGGCAATCTCACGGCGAATCGGGTCAAAGCCCGACAGAATAACAGCTTCTGGCGTATCATCGATAATGAGGTCAATCCCGGTAAGGGTTTCAAGCGCACGGATGTTACGTCCTTCACGACCGATAATCCGGCCTTTCATTTCTTCATTAGGCAGCGTTACAACGGATACCGTTGTCTCCGCTACATGGTCAGCCGCACAACGTTGGATGGCGAGTGTAATGATCTCGCGGGACTTTTTGTCCGCTTCTTCCTTCGCTTGCTGTTCAATGTCCTTGATCATTTGAGCCGTCTCATGACGAACTTCCTGTTCTACGTTGGACAGTATGATACTGCGTGCGTCTTCCATCGTGAGATTGGAGATTCGTTCAAGCTCCGTCACCTGGTTTTTGTAGATCATTTCGATCTGTTGCTGTGTTTCATCGATACGTTTCTCTTTGTTAGCCACTTGCTCTTCTTTACGTTCGAGTGATTCCAATTTTTTATCCAGCGACTCTTCTTTTTGCAACAATCGTCTCTCTTGTCGTTGAATTTCGTTCCGACGTTCACGAGTGTCCTTTTCAGCTTCGGCGCGAATGCGATGAATCTCATCCTTCGCTTCCAGCACCGTTTCTTTCTTCAGTGCCTCTGCCTCTTTTTTCGCGTTCTCCACGATTTGTACGGCAGCTTGTTCCGCACTAGAGATTTTAGCCTCTGCAAGAGATTTGCGAATAAAATATCCGACTCCGAACCCAATAACGAGCGCGGCCACAACGAGAATGATCGTGATAGCAATATCCATACTGTTCACCTCCTCGTTGGTTCCTCCAAGGCACTCCTTGGGTCAACTTTTCTGTTTTCATGCCTTACATATGTTTGGGAATAACGAATACTCACGGCGATCCCCCGCCGATTTTCATTTCACATGTACATGATTACATGTACTATCCACTGTTTCCAGTGAACCCATAATCAGGAATGGACTAAATCTGAAGAAACCGAAACCGCTTTTTTGGAAGGAAAAAGGGTTGTCCATTTCTTACAGACTCATGTCCATTTTAGTATTTGACGAAAGAAATTGTCAAGAGAATGCAGTATTGTTAGTCTCCTCGTCTAGTCCCATAACAATGCTTCATCCTCTTTGGCATCTTCTGCCCCATCCTCTTCCATTAAACGATTCATGACTCGGCGCACCAGATCCATGCTAAAACCGCGTCGCATCAAGTACGGGAACGTTTTACGTTTCTTCTCCTGCACGTCTCCTCGAACTTGTTTCCACTTCTTACGGCCAGCTGTTAATGCCGTGTCGAATTCTGCATCTGCACTAACATCATCCAGTACCTCCGCAATAAGTTCATTTGTAATTCCTTTTTGACGCAATTCTTGCCTTATCCACAGTTTTCCCTTCCGCTGTCCCTCCATACGCTGTCTTGTCCATTCCTTGGCAAACAGGTCATCATCGACAAGCTTTTCTTGCTCCAGCCGATCGAGGACCTCTTCAATAATCGGTGCCGCGAACTCCTTTTGCTTTAACTTTTGCCGCAATTCATGACGTGTCCGCTGCTTAAACTCCAAAAAACGTAACGATTGCACGTACGTCCTCTGGCGTTCATCCGCAATAATGATTTCCTCCAGATCTTTCTTCATAAAAATGTTGCCACGTGTCATCCTGTACTTAATCATCACATCTTCCAGAACCGTAAGCGAATAGTGACCAAATGAAATCCGGTAGCGTGCTTCACGACTCTTCGTCCGCTCTACTCTGGTGATGATAAGTTCTTCATCGTCTGGAAATTGGGAGAACCCATTTAATTCTGCTGCTTCTTGCAATTCTTCGTCATCATCATGCACATTATATTCTTGCTCCTTTTGGCGATATTTCACTATGATCTTCACGCTCCCCTTTGTTTAGGTTACAGATGGCATAGATGCTAACAGCCCCTGTCCGGAATGGACAGAGGCTGTTAGCTGGCGAGAACCAATCCTATTTAGCTTCATAAGCATTAGCACCCGCTTATTACAGGTTTTAGGACGTCAGAATACAAAGTGCCTTCCCCTGTAGAGAAAGATTACTCATTAATTTCGAATAATTCCTGTTCTTCAGCCGCTTCTTTTTCTTGCTCTTCACTCGATGGAGCAGGAACAGCCGTTGTCAAATTGCTGGCTTCACGAATTTTCTGCTCAATCACATCAGCAATTTCTTTATGTTCTTTCATAAACTGCTTCGCGTTCTCACGGCCTTGCCCTAAACGTTCACCTTCATACGAATACCAAGCACCGCTTTTGTTGACGATATCCAGCTCTGTACCGATATCGATGATACTTCCCTCTTTGGAAATACCTTCACCATACATAATGTCAACTTCCGCTTGTTTGAACGGAGGTGCCACTTTATTTTTAACAACTTTAATACGGGTACGGTTACCTGTAATGTCATTTCCCGATTTGATACTCTCAATACGGCGTACATCTAGACGAACCGTGGAATAGAACTTTAATGCGCGGCCACCTGGTGTCGTTTCCGGGTTACCAAACATAACACCAACTTTTTCACGAAGCTGGTTGATGAAGATGGCAATCGTTTTAGATTTACTGATTGCACCGGACAATTTACGGAGTGCCTGAGACATCAAACGAGCCTGCAGACCAACGTGAGAATCTCCCATCTCTCCTTCAATCTCCGCTTTTGGTACAAGCGCTGCTACCGAGTCAATAACAATGATGTCTACTGCACCACTGCGTACAAGAGCCTCGGCGATTTCCAATCCTTGCTCACCTGTATCCGGTTGTGACAAGAGCAATTCATCAATGTTAACGCCCAGTTTGCTTGCATAATTCGGATCAAGCGCATGCTCAGCATCGATAAACGCAGCTTGTCCACCTACACGTTGGACTTCAGCAATGGCATGCAATGCCACAGTTGTTTTACCTGAAGATTCAGGTCCATATATTTCAACAATACGGCCTTTCGGCAAGCCGCCTGTTCCTAATGCAATATCCAAAGCCAAAGATCCGCTGGGAATGATTTCCACATTCATATGAGTTGACTCACCCAATTTCATGATGGAACCTTTACCAAATTGCTTCTCTATTTGACGGAGCGCCATATCAAGCGCGGCACGACGGTCTGACAATAAACTCACACCCTTTACTGTTTATAATATAATGATACCTTGTTTTAACTCGTTTGCCAAGCTTTTTTTCGAACATACATTCGTTTTTTTGTTCAGGCCGAGGCGCCTCTTCCTCATAGAAATCGATGAAAAAACAGAAAAAGAACCGTAAACAAGGCTGTAAAGCCACATTTTACGGTTCTTCCGTCTACAATCATTATACTTCCTCAATTATGCAAATGCAATCTGCCTGCGTAATCATCAATCAATAGCGACTAACTTTTGCCATAACCGATACAGAATGGCTTTTGCCGAGCGAATGCGAACCGTTTCCCGGTTACCGTTAATCCGGAGTTCATGAATCTCCGTATCCTTCCCACGCTCAGCCAAAGCGATAAACACGAGGCCTGGTGGTTTACGTTCCGAATATCCCGGACCGGCTACTCCGGTAATCGCCAATCCAAAATCAGCATCCCCGATCATACGGATCTGCTCTGCAAGCACTTTTGCCACCTCTGGGCTAACGGCACCTGGTGCATCTTCACCCTCCAGGTAACTGTGAGGCACATTTAACAGCTTTTCTTTGATCTCATTAGAGTAACATACAATGCCACCTTTTAACATCGAGGCACTTCCAGGCACCGAAGTTAAGCTCTGCATCACAAGCCCTCCTGTGCAGCTTTCAGCCGCGCTCAGAGTCAGCCCCATATCAGACATCATTGTAACAATCGTGTACTCTATAGGCACATCCTCGTTAGCGTAGAGATGTTCAGATAAACGCTCACGAATCTGCACTTCCATCGCATCCAGCTTTAGCTTGGCTTCTCCTTCGCTCGGAGCCTTGGTAGACACACGTACGGTTACTTCTCCCTCACTCGCGTAAGGAGCAATCGTAGGGTCTGTCTGTCCGTCAATCAAGTCAAGCAAACGGTCCTCCAGAGCAGATTCTCCAATGCCTGCGAATTTCAACATTCGTGAATAAATCGGCATTTCTTCTGTAAGAGCATGCTGAAGCAACCAAGGTTTGACTTCCTGCTCGAACATTGGGATCAATTCTTTAGGTGGCCCAGGCATAACAACATAATATTTATCGTTATCCGCAATCGCGTTTCCTGCAGCAAGTCCGGTTTCATTCGCCAGAGGGGTTCCACCCTCAAGCACAATGGCTTGGCGCCGATTATTTTCCGTCATTTCCACATTCCGATCGCGGAAGAAACCTTCAATTTTATCCATAGCCATACGGTCAATATGCAACTTCCGATTCAACACTGCAGCCAGTGCGTCTTTAGTCAAATCATCCTGCGTTG
Organism: Paenibacillus intestini; assembly: GCF_030803945.1. Classification (NCBI taxonomy): domain Bacteria; kingdom Bacillati; phylum Bacillota; class Bacilli; order Caryophanales; family Paenibacillaceae; genus Paenibacillus; species Paenibacillus intestini. Next base: position 291,910 of record NZ_JAURUN010000002.1, read on the forward strand.
GACCGATGCCTCCAGAAAATAAAATAATATCTGCACGGCCCTGCGCGATGCGTATCGCTTCACTAAGCCGATTCTGATTATCTCCAACTACCGTTTGAAAATATACGTCAATCCCCATTGCAGCAAGTTCACGGGAAAGGTATCTGGCATTGGTATTTACGATCTGTCCCAGTAGTAACTCTGTCCCAACTGCAATAATCTCTGCCTTCATTTTGGCTTCCTCCTGTACATATGTGGAGTAGTCAAAGGGCAATAGGATGAGTTCCTATTGCCCTTTGACCCAATGAGTCTTTCATCATTACCCGATTCAGCTTAAATCATTACGCTTTTGATAAATGAAGCAAGTTTTTGTTTTTGATAAAGTAGTCAATTCCAGACCAGATGGTGATCAGAGCCGCTACATATACCGCAATTTCATCGACATGAATACCCGTGTATGAGAAGGGGAAATTGTTCAGCAGTAGCAAAACAATGGCTACAATCTGTACTACTGTTTTCAGTTTACCCCAAGCACTCGCAGCTACAACCGAACCGTCCAACAAGGCGATCTGACGTAGGCCGGTCACGGCAAATTCACGGCTGATAATAACGACTGCAATCCATGAATCCAGCTTACCCATTTGAACCAATGAAATCAAAACAGCGGTAACCAGAAGCTTGTCTGCCAGAGGATCAAGCAGTTTGCCCAGATTGGTGACCATATTGTTTTTCCTTGCAAGATAGCCGTCTATTCCATCCGTGCTTGCAGCAACGATAAAAATAAAAGCAGCAATTAACTGATTATACGGAAGCGTAAAGCTCCCGAGATGTAACGGCTCTGGATAAAACGGAAAATCCACGAGCAGAAACACCATCAAAAAAGGGATTAAGCAAATTCGTGCAAGCGTAATCCGGTTGGGTAAATTCACAAGACGCCCTCCCTTTGTATCCTCCATTACTTCAAACAATCATCTTACATTCCGTATTCATCATCTGAAGCAAGAAATGAACGATTGAAACGTCGACTTATATTTACATAAAAGCCTATGTAGAAACGCAAAAAATAAAGTCTACCGCTCAAACGCAAAACTGCTTTTAAACGCTCCGGTGACTTCCAGAAGTGTACTGCTTTTCACAAAGTCAGCTAACGATGAAGACTGGACTTGATGCATGACTGCCAGCAATGCACATTCAGTATAATATACGTACCAATACAGTGTCAAAAAGACATTTCTGTACAAGAATTTTATTTAAAATTAGTATATTGCAGATCCAGTGGCAAGTTAGCTCCATTAAGAAGTTGCATAACGGCTTGCAGATCATTTTTGCTCTTACCTGTCACCCGAAGCTGGTCTCCCTGAATCTGACTCTTCACCTTCAGTTTGGAATCACGGATGAGGATATTGATTTTTTTAGCCACATCTTGATCAATGCCCTGCTTGAAATTCAAACGCTGGCGAACAGTACCGGAAGAAGCTGGCTCCACTTTCCCGTAATCCATATTTTTCAGCGGAAGCCCACGCTTTGCCATTTTGGATTGTAAAACTTCAATAACCGCTTTTAATTTGGTCTCATCATCAGACACAATCGTAAGAGCATCCTTATCCAGTTTCAAGCTACTTTTACTGCCCTTGAAATCATAACGAGCACCAATTTCTTTTTCCGTTTGCGTAACGGCATTGGTCAATTCTTGCAAGTCCATTTTGGACACAATATCAAATGAATTTTCTGAACTCAAACCAAGTCACCCTTTCAATTAATCATATGTTCTGTAACATTATAGAGTAAACTTCAAGCAAAAGTCTAATTTTAGTCATGTTTACTCATAGAAAAAAGCATTTTTGGAGTACCATTCGGTCACCAAAAATGCTTGCTGGTCGAGCTACCTTAATACCGGCTACGGTTAGGCTGTCTGAACATATCGAGCACACCGAGCACGATATGCGCAAGTCCAAAGCCCAATATTCCGTAACCCCAGGCATTTGGAGTCAGGTAATAACCCAGGAGGCTGACAATGATCCCTAAACCGGTTACGATCCAGCTGACTGTCACGGCCTTCCACCTCACTTCACCATAAGTTAACTGCAATTGAAGACAAGATTATTGTCCCCTGCAGTTAGCCAGGTTATTCGCTGCTGGAGCTTCCGCCTTCCGAGGAACCACTGGTCGTTGTGCCTGTCATGCCTTCAGTTCCCGTGGAAGTAGCCGCGCTATCTGTATCCAGTTTAAGACGAATGCGGTTGGTTGCTTTGCCGTCCGTTACGACTTGACCGCCAACATCAATTGTTGTTGCCGCCGCATAACCGGATTTAATGTACATGCCAGCGCTGTCCAATGTAAATGTGAACGTGTCACCGTCAGCAGTATTGCCATACTCGAGTTTCTCACCGCTTGAATTCTCACCTTTATACACTTCAAGCCAACTATGACCTGTCGCCTTGATCGTCACGGTTACAGGCTGACCCGTGCTTCCGCTAACTTTGAAGTTTGTAATATTGCCTGATTTTCCATCTTCAGAAACAGTAACAGAACCAGGTGTGGTTGGTGGTGTTCCCTCTGGGGTCTCACCTGTTTGGCCATCCGTTTGTCCATCGGTTTGTCCATCGGTTTGACCTTTATTTTCTCCGTCGGTCTGACCATTCGTTTCATTACCGCCGCCGTTTCCGCCAGCATCACCTTTACCGGCATCATTCGATCCCGAATCGGTTGCAGGCGGAGTTGCAGTTTGCCCGTTATCGGATGGTTGATCAGGTTTGTCATTAGCAGGTTTTTGACTGTCCGTAATCTTTGTATCATCCAGCCCTTGTGGATTGGTGTCATCGCCCTTGTTGTTTGCCATATACAGATACAAGAGCACGATAATCAGAATAGGGAAAGTCCACATCAGAGCAACAGACATCCAGCGGTTGCTCCGCTCCGCCGGCCGGCTGGAGCGCTTCTGGATTACCGGCTCCATCGTTGCTTCCGCCGTTTCCGCAGGTACGTCCTTTTTGTGTCCTTCCAGCAGCTCATCGGCATTAAGTCCCACCGTTTCCGCATAGGTTTTTATAAATGCACGCACATAGAAGCTGCCGGGTAACACTTTATAATCCCCTGCTTCTATAGCCTCCAAATACCTCTTGCGAATTTTTGTCATTTCCTGTACATCGTCGAGACTCATCCCTTTTTGCAGCCGGGCCTCTCTTAACTGCTGACCCAGTTCAGACATGCCATCTCCTCCTTATGTTTAACTCTTCAGTTGTTGCTGATCTATTCCATGATTCCGTACGGAGCTTTACAGTTCGTCGGTATAGCTTGCCGTAAACGTATCATAAATAATTTCTTCGTTAGGATTATTACGCAATTCAATAATAATATCAAAATCATTATAATCATATTCGGATTCCTGCACAAAAATATCCGGATGCTCAATCACTTTCGTACTAGGCATCGACATGATATCCTGCAAAAGATTATAGTGCCGCTCACTGGAGCGAATCGTACTGACAATCCCATCGATAATAAATACATTATTCGGGTTTAACTCGTCTTCTGACATCTGGCTACGTATCGTTTGGCGAAGAAGGGTAGAAGATACAAAAGTCCAACGCTTCATGGCACATACACTGCCTGCGATGATTGACTCTGTTTTACCAACTCGCGGCATACCCCGCAAGCCGATGACCTGATTGCCTTCTCTTTTAAATACTTCACCCAAAAAATCAACGAGTAACCCAAGTTCGTCCCGAGTAAAACGAAATGTCTTGCGATCATCTGAATCCCGGTCAATGTACCTACCGTGACGTACAGCCAGAATATCCACCAATTTAGGTTGACGCAATGCAGATACCGTAATGCTGTTGACTTTACCAAGCATCTCTCCCAGCAGACGAATCTTTTCGTCATCATCTGACTCGAGCAACATGCCCCGTGTTTTGCCTTCAACACCGTTGATGGTCAATATATTGACTTCAAGCATCCCTAGCATGGAGGCGATATCCCCCAAAAGACCAGGTCTGTTCTTATGTATTTTATATTCCATATACCATTGTTTAGTTTCCATGTATACACCCCGTAATGCATTATTCCACATTATTCGACAACATCCGAACGTGTCCATTGGACGCTATTTCGGGTCATCTTCTAAAAATGGGTCACGTTAATGATATATAAAATGAAAATGAATTACAAGAACAGCTCTGTAATCCGTTTGTAATCATTAGAGAAAAGCCCCCTTGCGGGAGCTCTTCATCTCTAGTCTTATGCGTTTTGTTTGGCCAATTTGACCATCAGGCACGCAATCGTACGACGCTCATCCGCATCGCCGACATCCCATAGTTCCTTCAATGCTCGGTTGGAATGGTTCGCCGGGTCAACTTTCTCATCCAGAAAGTCGCCGATCTCGTATGCCAGTTTGTTGATGGTTTCTTCACTCATCCCCATCCTCTCAGCTTGCAGTACGCGATCACCCAGGAACTTCTTCCATGTGTCGAAGTTAGAAACCACTGTTTTGTCTGTTGACATGATAAATCCTCCTTGGCTGACGCATGAGATTTAAAATCAACAGTTGTAATATGTGCTTTCGGGACATTTTATATACGAGCATTTAAAATTAAAATCAAGCTGTAAGTTCACAATCCACTGACTTGCAACTTGAACACGGCATTAAGTCAGCCAGCCCCCATTCGGACTGATAATCTGTCCATTGATATATCCCGACTCAGGTAGCGCGAGAAAATAAACCAGTGACGAAATTTCGTCCGGCTGCGCCAGTCGCCCCGCAGGAATCTCCTCTTCCAACATCTTCAACTCACTCTGATCCAGATGGTCTAACATCGTGGTCTGAACAGCCCCTGGGGCAACGGCATTCACCGTAACGCCGGAGGGAGCAAGCTCTTTAGCAAGTGCCTTCGTGAAGGCATTTACCCCGCCCTTGGTTGTGGAATACAACACCTCACAAGATGCACCAGATAGCCCCCATATGGATGACACATTAATAATTCTACCGTATCTTTGGGAGATCATATGTGGCATCATCTCTTGTGTACATAGAAAAGTACCTTTCAGATTAATTGCCATCACTTCATCCCATATTTCCTCTGTCACATCCGCTAGCAAACCATAGTGAGATATACCAGCGTTATTCACAAGAATATCCGGCAACAACTCGTGAGCAGCCAATTTTTCCCGCATACGCTGAATCTGTTCCCTGCTGCGAAGATCAGCTGAAACCGTCATGATACGTCCATTTCCTCGCTCCATACAACGTCTTGCCGCTTCATTGGCTGCTTCATGCGATTTCATGTAGTGCAACACAACATTCATACCTACACTGGCAAACCGCTCTGCAATTGCAGCTCCTATGCCTCCGCTTGCCCCGGTAACCAGAACAGTCATTTCCCCTATAGCTTTCACAATGTGTTCCCCCCATAACTTTCACTCTCAATCTGGTGAACCCTTCGATCGCTGTCCCTTTCCCTCTCCATGGTTAAGGACTAACAACGAGTGATACAGCGAGCTGATCCCAACGAATATGCTCTTTCAATCTTTGATTCACATCTTGAAGTGTAATCGTTTCATACAATGAAATCATATTGAAAAAATCACCGCCACGGAAATGCTGCCGTGTGAATTCATTCGCAATGTTTTCTGGTGAATTGAGCATGCGCAAATAACCGCCAATTTTCTTTTTGCGCGCACGTTCAAAATCGGAAGCATCGAATCCTTTTTGCATAATCGCTTCGACTTCTTGGCGTATCCGTTTCAACAATTGATCCGGGTCTTTCGTATCCCCACCGACTGCAGAGAAGGCATATTGTGGTGAACTGATATAGTCATGTCCAAAACTATCCGAGATCAGATCTTCATCATAAAGCTTCTGAAACAGACGTGTGCTGGAACCAAACAACAGATCCATCATCAGCTGCGAGGTCGTGTCCCGGCGCAAAAGTGGCTCTCCTGTAAGTCCAACATCCGTTTCTTTGAATCCAAACAAACATTTCGGCAGAGAAACGGATAATTTGACCTCTCGTCTGGCCTCCCCCACCTGCTCTGGCTCTGGTTCAAAGAAACGGTAAATCGGGCCCTGCGGCTCGAAATTTTTCTGCTCCTGATTGGAACGAACCATGCTAATGACCTGCTCAGGATCAACACCGCCGACAACAAACAAGAGCATGTTACTTGGGTGATAAAATGTGTTATAACACGTATACAACGTTTCTTTGGTGATCGTGTTAATGGATTGGACCGTGCCCGCAATATCAATATGCACCGGATGTTTTTGATACATTGCTTCAATCAACCCGAAATAAACACGCCAGTCCGGATTATCGGCATACATATTAATTTCTTGTTCGATGATGCCTTTTTCCTTATTGACGTTCTGATCAGTAAAGTACGGATTTTGCACAAAATCAACTAATGTTTGTATATTTTCGTTCATATTTTCGGTTGCCGAAAACAAATAAACGGTCTGATCAAAACTTGTGAAAGCGTTCGCAGAAGCACCGTGAGAAGCAAATGTTGCAAAAATATCACCCGTTGGCTCCTCAAACATTTTGTGTTCCAGAAAATGAGCAATACCGTCGGGCACCTTTACCTCGGCTTGCCCTTCCACCTGAAAGTGATTGTCCACTGACCCGTATTTGGTCGCAAAGGTGGCATATGTTTTCTGAAAACCCGGTTTAGGCAAAACATAGACATGCAGTCCACTCGCCATTACTTCGTAATATAATGTCTCCTGCAAATGTTCATACCGAATGCTCTCCACGACTATTCCTCCTTCTCGTCCCGCAAGAAATAAATCGTATCCAGACGGAACTGCTCTGCGGCCTCACGAACATCCTGCTTGGTAATCTGCTCGATTTGTGCAAGTAGCTCTTCAGACGTTCTTTCCTTACCAGACAACTGACGGTTAAAATCGTAAGCAATCATCTCAAAAGCAGCATCCTGCATTTCTTTTAACAGATTACGGATCATCGCTTTCGTCTGGGACATCTCCAGATCTGTGATATGGCCAAGTTTCATTTCCTCAAGTTGCTGCTTGATGATGGTCACTGCTTTTTCATAATTGGGAATTTCAATCCCGGATTGAACAGTAGCAATGCCTTTGTGCCCGTCGTATCTGGAAGAAGCATAATAGGCGAGGCTTTCTTTTTCACGAACATTGACAAACAGCTTCGAATGCGGGTATCCACCCAGAATACCGTTATACATTAGCGCTGATGCGTATTTATCGTCTGCATAGGTAATGGAAGTGCGAAGCCCCAGGTTCAGCTTGCCCTGCCCAATGTTCAGCCGTTCAATGACCGTATTTGGCTCCTCATCCCCACGCACCGACTTCTGAGCCTGATAGTCAGAGGAAGTCTTGCGTTCAAGGTTAAAATGACGCTCTACCAGTTCCTCCACTTCTTCCAGAGTTGTATCCCCGACCACATACAAGTCCATACTGGCTTCTTTTAGCCAGTTTTCATAAGTAGCTGTTAATTCAGGAGGTTCAATGGCTGGCAGTGCTTTTCGTTCACCCAAGGGATGAAGCCGGTAAGGTTCATGCTTGCACATTTCTTCGATACACCGTTCAGCTGCATAACGCATTTTATCGTTCACAATCGACTCCAGCTTTTTACGAACCGTCTCGCGTTCTGCCTGTACATACGACGTTTTGAAGTGTCCATTTTCCCTCGCGGGCTTGGTCAATACTTCTCCAAGAAACGCAAACGAACGATCCAGAAGTTGCTGCTCCCCACCTCCGACAAACGAATCATTAATGGTGTCCATACGAAACTGCACAATCTGATAATCACCGCGTTTATAGACGTCAAAACCAAATCCTGCTCCATACAAGTGCTCCAATTGCTCTCGAAACTGCGTTGTTTCCGGATACGACTCCGTCCCTCTTCTTAAAACAAACGGTGTCAGTGCCACGGGAGTAACGGTGTCCTCGCGTAGCGGAACTCCAGCATACAGTGAGATAGCGAACGTCTTGAAACGTTTGGTTGGAAGCACATGGATACGTAGCTGTTTACGGCTACCTCGTTCAAATGCTACGGTATTCAAATGTCAAAACCCCTTTACGGCGTCATTTAGATAACATTTCCTCAAGCTTAAACGTAACCACCATTTTAAACCATCCAAAAGCCAAGAAGCAACCGAAGTCATGCCTTCTGGTTGCTTCCCGCCCGATTACATGCAGAATATATGCTGCCCAATCGTTTTCACCTGCGGACGAGTCCATATCCATTTGGATGTGGCTGTCTTCGGGTTAAAATAATACAAACATCCACCGGAAGGGTCCCACCCGTTCAATGCCTGTTCTACAGCTTTTTTCGCCTGTGCATTGGGCTCCAGATAAATCTGTCCATCTGCTACGGCTGTAAAGGCTCCCGGTTGAAAGATGACCCCAGAAGGCGTAGATGGAAAACTTGTTGAGTTTACGCGATTCAGAATAACAGCGGCTACGGCTACCTGACCTTCAAACGGTTCTCCTCGCGCTTCGCCATATACGGCATTCGCCATAATTTTAAGCTCGTTCTCGGAGAGTCCGAGCGCATTGGCAGAACCCATATTGTCCTTCTCATTACTTGAAGGTTCTCCACCTCCGCCTGTGTCTCCGCCAGATGCTCCTTCTTTGTGCAAAGGAGGCTCGGTAGGGGACCATTTGGTGCTGGCGTTATACAGCTTTAGCTTCGTTTTGGCTCCAACCACGCCATCTGCCTTCATGCCAAATTCAGATTGAAACCATTTCACTGATTTTAGCGTGCTACTGCCGAAATTACTATCGATTTTGCCATTGTAAAAACCGAGATACTTCAATCGTCCCTGAAGCTCGTAGACATCCTGACCGTAACTGCCATATTTCACGGTATTGTTACTGAAGGTCGGCACTGCTTTTTCCTCTACTGGAGGGTTGTTCTGAGCAGCACTTTGAGGTGCTGTATGCTCAGGAAGCAAATAACGGATTCCAAGCGCGGTTATCAGCAAAATAGCAGTGAAAAGCCATAGGTTCATTTTTCGCATAGACTATGCTCTACCTTTCTCTTGTGGGATTTAACAGAATCGCTACCGTTATTATGACAAGCAGTGTTGTTTCCTATGCACCAAACGATCCGAACTCTGGATCAAATGGCAAAACCTCAAAAGCTGTGAAACAGCAAAAAACCTTCAACCATAACGGTTGAAGGTTTTCTAATGCTTCGCTATGAGCTTATTTTGTTCTGTTGATACTGTTCCAGCGAAACAAGGACTTCGCGCGGTTTGCTGCCTTCATATGGCCCAATCACACCTCTGGCTTCCATCGAGTCAATCAAACGCGCTGCACGCGTATAACCTACCCGCATTCGACGTTGTAAGAGTGACACCGAAGCCTGCTTCGCTTCCAGAATGATCTGTACAGCCTGTTCGTATAGCTCATCCTGTACTTCTTCCGTTGCTTGATTGGAATCATCTACCTCAGGTACAAGGGATTCATCATACTGCGCTTCACCTTGACCTCGGACATAATTCACAATATTTTCAACTTCCTCATCGCTCATAAACGCACCCTGAACACGAATTGGCTTGGAAGCACCCATTGGCATGAACAGCATATCGCCCCGACCTAACAGTTTCTCCGCTCCGCCCATATCCAGGATCGTCCGTGAATCGACTTGTGAGGATACGCCAAATGCAATCCGTGAAGGAATATTGGCTTTGATTACCCCTGTAATAACATCAACGGAAGGACGCTGCGTCGCAATGATCAGGTGAATGCCGGCTGCACGAGCCATCTGCGCAAGACGCGCAATCGCATCCTCTACATCTCCAGCAGCTACCATCATCAAATCAGCGAGCTCGTCCACAATAACCACAATGTAAGGCAGTACCGCCGCCGGATTATCTTTCATCAGATTGTTATATCCCTCAACGTTACGTGTACCTGATTTGGAGAACAACTCATACCTTTTCTCCATCTCGACTACGATCTTTTTGAGCGCAAGCGACGCTCTTTTCGGATCGGTCACAACGGGTGCCATCAGATGCGGAATTCCGTTATAAACATTCAACTCAACCATTTTGGGGTCAACCATTAGAAACTTGACCTCATCCGGCTTTGCTTTATACAAAATGCTGGTAATAATGCCGTTGATACATACCGACTTTCCTGATCCGGTAGCACCAGCCACTAACAAGTGGGGCATACGAGCCAAGTTGCCAATGATCGTCTGACCTGATATATCACGTCCAAATGCGATCGTTACTTTGGATTCAGCATCCTGGAACGTGGCTGTTTCCATCACTTCACGCATGGTCACAACGGATACCTCGCCATTCGGAACTTCAATGCCAATTGCCGATTTTCCTGGAATTGGTGCCTCCATCCGAATATCCTTCGCAGCCAGAGCTAGAGCGATATCATCGGTAAGACTGACGATCCGGCTAACCTTGACCCCGATATCTGGCTGAATTTCATACCTTGTGACCGCTGGACCTCGGACAACCTCCAGAACTTTGGCACGTACACCGAAACTTTCTAGCGTCGCTTCCAGCTTGCGTGCTGTCTGCATATAATCCTTCTGGTCTGCGCCTTTTCCATTATTATTAGGCTTGGACAAAAGACGGAATGAAGGAAGCTTGTATGGTTTCGGCGGTGGTGGTGGCGGTACGACCGGTTGCGCATTCTCTCCTGTCACACCATCCTGCTCCGTTCCTGAGTTCAACGTTTCACTCGGTCCGTCTGCTCCATCCGTTATCTCTTGCTCAAGATCGGCTTGAAGCTTGTCTGTTGCGTCATGCGCATCAGTCCACTCAGCTTCTACCAGTTCATCTGTAAATTTAATATCCGCTTTGTCTACCTGATCCAGAGTACTGTCGTTATGATTCAGATCGTCCGGAAACGGATATGCATCATCCAGATCATCATCTTTGTCAGAGCCATCTGATCTGACATGTTCAAAGAAGTCACGAATGATCGGTGCCGAATCTGCCTTGGTCTGCGTTACTGATGCTCTTGCACCAACAGCTGCTACAACAGAACCTTTGATCACAAGTGACTCAGGCTCCCCAGACCATGCCTCGGTTGGCAACTCCTGCCCAGCACGATAAACGACCTGTTCCGATTCAAGCACATCTGTTTGCGATGATTCATCAGCCTGCTTCGTCGACGACTGACGATCCGCCCCCCATTTTCCAAACAACTGGAAGAATATCGGTGCCTTACGTTTGGGCAGCTGTCCTTCTTGGGAGTCGGGAGAATCATATTCGTCATCCTCTTCCTCATCATCAACGGGTACAGTTGCGAGTTTACGTGCGTTGTTTTTCTTAATCCCCGCCACACTGGAAGCGGAACGTTTTGCTGGTCTGGATTCCAGCTTTTTGTACATCGAGCTGCCAGCATCCCAAATCTTTGTTCGGAATATGCGTATCAAATCAACATAGGACAATCCCGTAACAAGCATAAAGCTAATCACAAACATGACGATCATGATCAATCTTGCGCCTAGACTGCCAAATAACCACAAAAATAAAGCAAACTGTCCTGCACCAAGATACCCGCCGCTAATATCCTTACCCAGCATGGAATCCCGTTCTCCAGAGGCAGCAGGTGTCAATAGTTCAATTTGCATATCATTATGTACCTGGGTCAGCACCGCACCTGGTTCAAGTGCGTCAACCGGAAGCAGCTTCTGATGCATGGCGGATATGGTGCTCATCAAGGTTAACGCAAAGACGAGCAGTACCAAACCAGTCTTGCGTGTAGTCCAGCCACTCGGCCACTTCCGATGAATCATCACCATCAAACCGTAATATATGCCCACAAGCGGAATCGCAAAATAAAACTTGCCAAGCATCAGTCCAAACATCTTGGAAAGCGAGCGTCCCACTGTAGCTTCACCCGATAGTGCTATAACTGCCAGCGTGATTAGCACAATGCCATAAATTTCATATTTTAAGACGCCACTAAATCCGGCACCCTTTTTTTTCCTCTTTTTTCTTCTGGCCAAAATCAGGTCACCCCCAGAAGAATATTATACCATACAAATATATTCCGTACATATGTTCTTTTTCTGCACCATTTGTCTGAATTCGTCGCGTTATGTTGGACTTGTGTTACCCGAAAGCGGAACGGTTGCGCCCGGCAGATTGGACGGGTCCAGATACGCTTCAAGTGGGCAGTCAAGTAAACGCACAATAACAGCCTCGGTGTCGTTTACCGGTCTGACCTGCATTAATAAACCATTCATTCGAATCTCTTTCGTATCCCCCGCCTCTGTCCACATGCCTGACCATAGTTGCTCTGGAGGCATCACAGTATACATTGTCATTGCGTGTATCCTCCCGCCTGCATCGACTGTCTTTTATCTCCCATAAGCTTGTTCAATTGTGCAATGGCTTGACCAATACCACCAACAGCATCCATCAAACCGTACTTCACTGCGTCCGCACTTCCTACCGCTGTTCCAATATCCCGATTCAATTCTCCTGTCTTGAACATCAATTCTTTGAACATGTCTTCGGAAATGTTAGAGTGCGAAGTTACAAACCGTACAACACGTTCCTGCATCTTCTCCATGTATTCAAACGTCTGGGGTACACCTATGACAAGTCCGTTCATACGTATCGGGTGAATCGTCATTGTGGCACTTCCCGCAATAAGCGAGTACGTGGAAGCAACTGCAATAGGTACACCAATACTATGCCCTCCTCCAATGACAACGGTCACCGTTGGTTTGCTCAAAGAGGCAATCATCTCAGCAATAGCAAGTCCAGCCTCCACATCGCCACCTACCGTATTGAGAATAATCAAAATGCCTTCAATCTTCGGATTTTGTTCTGCCGCTACCAGCTGCGGGATAATATGCTCATACTTGGTTGTTTTGTTCTGTGGGGGTAAAATCAAATGTCCCTCTACCTGACCGATAATGGTCATACAGAAAATATTAGATTCACTGGCTGGTGACTGTGTTTGCCCGAACTGCTGAATGGATTCTGTGACTGGAGAAAGTTGCTTCTCCTCCTGCACCGGAATATCTGGAGCTTCGGCCTCCGACTGATTGGATTTTGGCATTCGTTTGTTGTTATTCATCTGCTCATTCATAAAATGCTGTCTCCTTCTCCTGAAAAATATAATTGTTGTCTTTTCCTTAGTATGGGGAATCTGTCAACGACCTTATACTTTCCCTGAACAAACATTTCCATCAATCCGTCTTTGAAATTTTTGCTCCCCTCTCATACTCCCTTTTAAAAACACAAAAAAGCCCCTTCTCTACGAGGAACCGTCCAATATTACTCGTAGAGAAGGGGCGACTGTGTGCCTGATTATATGTTTTTCATTAAACTTATTTTAAACTTCCATAATGATTGGCAAAATCATCGGTCTACGACGCGTTTGCTCATACAGGAAACGTCCCAAAGCATCTTTAACATTTGTTTTAAGTGATGCCCACTCGTTTACATTTTCACTCATCAGCTTCTGCAAAGTACTGCTTACAATGCGATTAGCCTCATCCAGCAGTCCTTCTGATTCACGTACATACACGAATCCGCGGGAGATAATATCCGGACCAGAGACGATTTTACCATCCTGCTTGCTGAGTGTTACCACGACAACCAGAATACCATCCTGCGACAGCAACTTACGATCACGCAATACGATGTTACCAACATCACCTACACCCAGACCATCAATCAACACGTTACCTGCAGTTACTTTACCTGCTTTACGTGCAGCTCCGCCTTGAATCTCGACAACTTCACCGATATCCGTAATGAAAATATTGTCCGGGTCGATGCCTACAGATTCAGCGAGAACCGCGTGACGACGTTGCATCCGGAATTCACCGTGAATTGGCAGGAAGTATTTCGGTTTCATCAGGTTGAGCATAAGCTTCAATTCTTCCTGACTTCCGTGACCAGATACGTGAACGCCACTGTTAGCACCGCTGTAATGTACGTTAGCTCCCAAACGGAACAGTTCGTCAATTGTACGGCCTACATACTTTTCGTTTCCTGGTACTGGTGTTGCCGCAATGATAACAGTATCTCCAGGAAGGATGTCCACTTTACGATGCGTAGAACGCGCCATACGTGTCAATGCGGACATTGGCTCACCTTGGCTACCTGTGCAAAGGATAACTACACGATCTGCAGCCATTTTGCCAACTTCTTCCGGCTCAATGATCATTCCGTCTGGAATTTCCAGATAACCTAAATCCGAAGCAATCCCCACCACATTTACCATGCTACGTCCGATCACTGCAACTTTTCGTCCAGTAACCTCTGCTGCATTGATAACCTGTTGAATACGGTGCACGTTGGAAGCAAACGTTGCGACAACGACACGTTGGCTAGCTTTGCGGAAAATATCTTCCAGCACAATGCCTACGTTTTTCTCAGATGGAGTGAATCCAGGTTTCTCCGCATTGGTACTGTCAGAGAGCAACGCAAGTACGCCGTTGGTTCCGATCTGTGCCATACGTTGAAGATCTGCATACTGACCATTCACTGGCGTATGATCAAATTTAAAGTCTCCCGTGTGAACAACTGCGCCTTCCGGCGTTTCTACACATACCCCGACGGAATCCGGAATACTATGGTTAGTAGCAAAGAATGATGCTTTCAGCGTTGTTCCCAGTTCGAGCTCTGAATCTGCGTTGATGAGGATACGTTTCGTCTCACCAAGCAAATTAGCTTCTTTCAGTTTGTTCTCGACAAGACCAAGTGTAAGTCTTGTTCCGTAAACAGGAACATTCAAGTGTTTGAGGACATATGGCAAACCGCCGATGTGATCCTCATGTCCGTGAGTTAAAATAATGCCGCGTACTTTATCACGGTTCTCAGTCAAGTACGAAATGTCAGGGATGACAATATCAATACCAAGCATATCTTCTTCAGGGAATTTAAGACCAGCGTCTACGACTACAATGTCGTTCGCGTATTGGATAACATACATATTTTTACCAATCTCGCCTACGCCGCCCAATGCAAAAATCATCAGCTTCTCGTTATTATTATTTTTCTTAGACAAATGAATCTGAACCTCCTATGGTAGTTGGACGTCGTACCTTATTATTTATTGTAAGTTAAGAAAAGTAGTTCAAACATCACACCCCTAAGAATTAGGGATGAATGCAAAAGAACACCTTTATTCACGATATCTGGAAGAAGTTCTTCGAAGTTATACCCCATCACCAACAGGTTGGATCCGAATTTCCCCTCTTAGCCGTTCCTTCCTTTTTCACCGCAAAGCCACACCAACGAAACGATGTCGCTTTCAATTTCAAAAAAATACCGCACCCAGTCACTTGACATCATTATACATGATTAAAAACAGAAAAAACAAGTCACTCTCTCGTTAACCTGTAGGTTTCCCTTCCTGCAAAAAAAGAAACCTTACATCGCTCGTCAAAAAAAGAACCGCTGCCTCAACTTGAGAGGTGCGGTTCTTTCGTTAAACAAAGCGCTCATGCTTATCATTAATAAACGTCTAAAGAATCCAACTTTTATTTACAATTGAAGCAGATTTTTAATGTAATCCTGCTCCTCCGTAGTAGGCGGAATCAAAGGCAGACGTACTGAACCTACGTTCAGTCCACGTAAAGTTAATGCATATTTTACCGCTACCGGATTAGGCAAAGGCTGTGGGCACTCAAACAGCCCTTTGAAGAGCGGGAAGAGCTTCTGATGAATGCGTCTCGCCTGTAGAGGGTCGCCGCCATAAAAGGCATCGATCATATTTTTCATCTCCGCACCTACGACATGACTCGCCACGCTAACAATACCGTGAGCACCGACTGCAATAGCAGGCAGACCTGCTGCGTCATCCCCTGTATAGACTCTGAAATGGTCAGGCGCACCCGCTGCTATTAAAGTCACCTGCTCCATGGATGCACATTCCTTCGTCGCCACAATATTCGGGATTTGTGCCAGTCGCAATGTGGTTGCGGCAGACAGGTTTGCGACAGTACGTCCAGGTACATTGTACAGCATCACTGGCAACGTCGTTGCAGCAGCAATCGCTTCAAAATGTCTAAACATACCTTCTTGGCTAGGTTTGTTGTAGTACGGTACAACTAATAATACCCCGTCTACCCCGACACGTTCAGCTTCCTCTGTCAGATGGATAGAATGCGCTGTATTGTAGCTACCCGTCCCGGCTATAATCTTGCACCTTCCAGCCGCATGTTTCACTGCAAATTCGAATAATTGAACTTTCTCTGTATCACTAAGTGTTGGCGACTCCCCTGTTGTACCAGAAATCACGAGAGTCTCCGACTTTTGATCAACGATCAGATAATCGATGAGACGTGCCGTTTCCTCCCAATGTATCTCTCCTTGTGCATTGAACGGAGTGACCATTGCTGTAATCAATCTTCCAAAGTCCAATTCGATTCCTCCCTCAAAACAAGTCTGGGTCCGCTAACATGGGTGAGTTACAAGTGAAGTTCGAATGAGGTATGAAGTGCCCTCAAGGCCTGAACCATATCTTCTTTTTTGACAAGCACCCAGATCGTCGTGTTGGAATCCGCTGATTGCAAAATCTGAATGTCTGCGAGCGTCAGTGACTCCACAATGCGGGCCATAATTCCAGGCACACCGTTAATTCCTCCGCCAATAACAGATACTTTGGCACAGCCGGACAGACTTTGAGGCTTTAGACCGATCTCCTGCAATACGCGTATAGCCTTCTCTGAATCACTATCAAATACGGTATAGACGACTCCCGAGGGGGTAACATTAATAAAATCAACGCTAATTGAATTTTCAGCCATCGTTTTGAAAACTTTTAATTGCAGTCGATCCGTCCCACCAGGCACATCCACCGTAATTTGCGTAACATTGCTCACATAAGCAATACCGGTTACATAGCGGTCAATAATGCCTGTCTGTACATCCTGAAACCCTTCCGGATGGGTAACAAGCGTACCTTCTGTATCGGCAAAAGTAGATCTTACCCGCACAGGAATTTGCGATTGCATCGCAATCTCGACGGCACGCGGATGAATAACCTTTGCCCCATGATGAGCCATGTTACAGATTTCTGCATAGCTTACTACGGTTAGTGGACGAGCATCTTCAACAATCCGAGGGTCAGCCGTTAATATCCCGTTAACGTCCGTGTAGATGTCCACCATCTCAGCTTGTAGTGCTGCACCCAGAGCTGTAGCGGATGTATCACTGCCTCCGCGTCCGAGTGTGGTAAAATCGCCTTTTTCCGTTTGTCCCTGGAATCCAGTTACAATGACAACACGACCAAGTTGAAGCTGTTCCAGCACACGAACAGGACGGACATCCAATATCCGGGCATTCCCGAAATTGTCGTCCGTCACAAAACCCGCTTGTGCGCCGGTCAGCACTGAAGTTGGAATGCCTTCATGTTCAAGCAAGCTGCTGAGCGTTGTTGCAGAAATAATTTCACCACAGCACAGCAGTAAATCTTTTTCCCGAGCAGATAGAGCATTTCCGTTCTGTGCAGCCCAGTCCAAAAGTGTATCCGTAGCATACGGCTCACCGCGGCGGCCCATAGCTGAAACCACAATAACGAGGTTAAAACCCGCTTCGAGCTCACGTTTAACATGCCGGAGCACATGCTCTCTCGCTTGCACTGTAGAGAGCGATGTACCTCCAAATTTTTGTACCATAATACGCATCTTTATTCCTCCATTTGTGTACGCAAGAAGACTGGACACGGGTCAAATCAACAAATGCATAACCCTTGGGAGCGTTCCGATGCGATAATCTCAGCAATGTATACGGCATGTATGACATGTATATCAAATACATCTCTCCTGCTTGCTGCATGAAGATCATATGCAAGCAGGAATGCCCTTATGAACAGGAACGTGTTTAGAGGTAGCTGTATAGACCAGCTATCGTCCCCCATGATTTTCTTTGTCTCTCGTACCCTTCTTCATTTCTCCAAGCGCATTGCCGTTATTGCCCTAATGCCATCCTTAAGCCTGTGGAGCACGCTCCACAATCATCGGTTGCAATTGCTTTCCTTCTAGTGCACTCCAGCAAGCCTCCGGGATAAGTTCCATTTTGGCAACTAACGAGTTTGGTTTTTTCATTGGATCATCTTGACCAAACGGTACAAAATATACATATTTGGCCACTAATAATTTAGCTATATTTGCTGCATTCAAACCAAGTCCATCATTCGTCGATATCGCCAGCACAAGCGGACGCTGATTACGCATCTGCGCTTTTGCAGCCATAAGCACCGGACTATCCGTCATCGCGTTCGCCAGCTTGCTTGTGGTATTCCCCGTACATGGAGCAATGACCAGCACATCAAGCAGCTTAGAGGGCCCTAAAGGCTCCGCCTCAACAATTGTAGAGATGATATCATTACCCGTTATATCTTTCAATTGTTTTTGCCAATTCTGCGCTGTACCGAAACGTGTATCCGTCGTCAGTACCGAGTTCGAAATAATCGGAACGACATTCGCGCCTTCGGATACAAAGCGGCTAATGACTGGCATAACCTCTTCAAACGTACAATGAGACCCCGTAATTGCGTAACCTACCGTTTTACCCTGCCAGTTCATGATTTAACCTCCCGTGCGTTCTGTTCTTCCAAAAGCAAACGGATTAACGCGTCGGCAATAATGCCGCCAGCCGTTTTGGGAGCAACAATGCCGGGGAGGCCTGGTGCGAGCAGTGCCTTGATGCCACGTTTGTCGGCATATCTGAAATCGCAGCCGCCAGGGGCGGATGCAAGGTCAATAATAACCGCTTTTTGAGGCATTCTGGACAGGATTTGTGCTGTGATTATCATAGTCGGTATCGTATTAAAAAGCAAGTCAACTTCCCCGGTTTGAGCGGCCAAATCCGTTGTCATGAAAGGCTTCCAGCCCATGATTGTTGCTCTGGCAACATCCTCATTCCGCCGAATTCCCACTCGTACATTAGCTCCAAGTCCCTGCAATGTTTTGGCTAGCGTAAACCCTGTTCGACCGATGCCAAGCACGATGCATTCAGACCCGTGAATCGTAAAATCCGTTTCTTTAATTGCAATGGCGATGGCTCCCTCCGCTGTCGGAATAGAGTTGTATAGTGCGATATCATCACGATCAAGCACTTCCACAAGCCGAAGGCCATTCTCCTCGCAAAGTTCACGCAAAAACGGCTTTGCCATACCAGTAAATACGGTGCAATGCTCCGGCAGGGCGGCCATATGTTCCTTTTTCAGAACAATCGGTTCACCACTAAACGAAGAGCTCACTTTTCCTTGATCATCACAGCTCACAACAGGCAGTACCAGTACATCTGCAGAAGCAAATACTTCATCCTTGAGTTCGCGGTGCTCAATGCCCGGAATCACTTGCTCCAGTTGATCGAAGCCTACTACACTTACCGTCGCATCGAGCTCGGCGCATTTTTGAATGACTTCAAGTTGCCTTGCATCTCCGCCAAGAACGACTATCCGGACTCCGGTCAGCATCGGGACGTCACTCCTTTCACCACATGTATGCCTTATCGTATGCAGTGGCCTACAGGGGGGTGAAACAATAAAGGAATGAAATCCTTGTTCAACATAAAAAGCCGCCCTGTAAAGGACGGCTGGGAAAAACACGATATTATTATAGTTATCCAACTATATATTTGAAAAAAAGAAATCGGTATTGTTATTTACCTGTGTGCCCGAATCCGCCTTCGCCCCGCACGGTCTCCGAAAGTTCAGCCACTTCCGTCAATTCGATGGCAGGCACCGTCTGAAACACGATTTGAGCAATCCGTTCCCCACGCACAATCGTAAAGGGCTCCTGACCCAAATTAATGAGCAACACCTTCACCTCACCACGATAATCCGCATCAATGGTTCCCGGTGTATTCAGGCAAGTAATCCCGTGTTTGAAAGCAAGTCCGCTACGTGGACGAATTTGAGCTTCCAGCCCGGCAGGCATCGCCATCGCAAGACCAGTCGGAATCAATGTACGCTGCCCTGGCTCTAGCACAACTTCTTCTTCCAATGCCGCCACCACATCAAAGCCAGCAGCCAGCTCGGACATCTTTTGCGGCAGTTTAATATCTTCGTTACCCGGTAATTTCTTTATTTGAACGTAATGCAACCAAATCATCCCTTCTAAGTCCAGCAATCGTCTTGTCTGATGCTCCTACCATCGCGAGCGCAAACGGCTCTGCAAACATCAGATCAAGCACAGCGTCAATGTCTTTCATCGTGACTTGCTCAATCTTGGCAATCATCTCGTCAAGCGTATGATGTCTGCCAAGCATCAATTCATTTTTTCCCAGTCGGTTCATACGGCTGCCCGTGCTCTCCAGACTCAGGATCAGACTACCTTTCAGCTGCTCCTTGCCTTTACGCAGTTCATCTTCGGATAATCCATTTACAGCCAGATCACGTAGCACTTCTTTGGTTAGATCCAGTACTTCTTTGGTCTGTTTCGGCGCTGTACCCGCATAGATCGTGAATAGTCCGCTGTCCGCATGAGAGCTGTGATAAGAATAAACGGAGTAAGCTAGCCCTCGCTTTTCACGGATTTCCTGGAACAATCTGGAGCTCATACCGCCACCAATCGCATTGTTAAGAACAACCATCGCAAATTGTAGCGGGTCTCCGATTTTGCAACCTGGAAACGAAATACAGATATGATTCTGCTCCGTTTTCTTTTTGTGGAAGAGCTGACCGCTTTGAAAAGCCGGAATGTTTACTTCCTCGGTTACACCGTTAACATCAAACGCACCAAAGTGTTTCTCCATCAGATCAATCACGCTATCGTCAATGTTACCCGCAATACTGATCACGGTGTTCTCGATGGTGTAATGTTCCTTCATATATGCACGTAAATGACTGGAATCCATCGCTTTAAGACGTTCTTCGGTTCCCAGGATTGGATATGCCAGTGGATGCTCTCCATATGCAGCGAGCGCCATCAAATCGTGAACCATGTCGTCAGGCGTATCCTCGTACATTGAGATTTCTTCCAAAATCACATTTTTCTCTTTGACGAGTTCACCGTCGTCCATTTTGGAGCGAAAGAACATATCGGACAACACATCCACCGCAATAGGCAGATGCTCATCCAACACTTTTGCGTAATAGCAGGTATATTCCTTGGAGGTAAATGCATTTACGTTACCGCCGATCGCATCAAACTGCTCCGCAATCGCCTTCGCATCAAACCGATCCGTCCCCTTAAAAAGCATATGTTCAATAAAATGGGATACCCCGTTATTTTCTGTTCGCTCATTACGCGAACCTGTTTTGACCCAGATTCCAAATGACACGGAACGACAGGTCGGGATTTGTTCCATCACAACTCTGAGGCCATTGCCCAGCTGAATTTTTTTCACGGTTGGCCCTCCTACATCTCTATAATTGCCCTGATTTCAATAATGATGAAATCGACATTTGGTTCCAACTTTTTGATATTAACAAAAAAACGGCGTTCACTCAACCGTATGGCCTTGCACCCGTTCAGAAGACAACGTTTCACTTACAGTTCCTAACGACAGTCCTTTAGCATGGATGGAATCGATCATACCTTTCAGTGCTCCTGCGGAGGATGCGGTTGGATGCATGAGAATTAACGATCCGGCCTCGGTTTTATTGGCAATTTTGGCTATGACAGAGTCTGGGCTGGGTTTGCGCCAGTCCACTGTATCTACCGTCCACAAGACGGTTTTTAGCCCCATAGATGCCGCGATATCCACCGTTTTTTGATTAAAATCACCCGAAGGCGGAGCGAACCAACGATTTTCCACTCCAAGGGTTTGTTGCAACAGATCCTGGGTTTTGCTAATTTCTAATCGGGCTCGCTCTGCACTCAAACGACTCATGTCGGGATGTGAATATGCATGGTTGGAAAGCTCATGTCCACGCTTCTGAATTTCCTTGGCGAGTTCTGCATTTTTGCTCAGCCAACTTCCATCCAGAAAAAATGTAGCCTTCACCTTCTCCGCGTCAAGCGTGTCCAACATTGGAACAAGGAATTCATTGCCCCAAGCGACATTAATCATAAAAGAAACCATGGGTTTACTCTCATTGCCTCGATAAATCGGATGTGCCCCCAGGTCTTTTAACTGAATTTCCGGCTCGGTCTGGCGATAGACATATGGAATTTTGGTATTCAGCGTGCCACCCAGCGCCTTGCGATACGTAGCTTCTACGTCGATCTCCAGGCCGTTATAACCCGGGATCGCTTTCCATACTCGATCAACTCTCGCATTCACCGGTGCAATTCGAGTTTCAGCTGCCTTATCCTTGATCGCAGATAACAATGACTCTTCTCCGGTCACTTCCTTAAACATGTCAAAAGCATTCTGAGTTCCCGGACCATCACGGATCTCCGTAATGTATGTACGTACACTGTCCACTTGTCCGATTAGCATGACCGCCGCCACACCCGCAAGAACAACCGCCAGTTTTTTGGATTGGTTTCTCACAGCTCCATCCTCCTGCCGTCTTTGTCCCCATCATATGAGGACAAGGACAGGAATATGAATAAAAACTGCAATCTTATGAATGGAACGTATTTTTGTTTAAACGTTAAAAAAAGAGCCAGAAATTCACATTCTGTCTCTTCATTCAATCATGCTTATGTTATTCAAACCAACGTCAGCAACCTAGGATTGCGCAGGAGCTTCTGCTGTTAGTACTGCTTTACGAGACAAGTTGATTCGACCTTGCGGATCAATCTCGGTTACTTTTACAGTAATAGAATCACCAATCGCCACAACATCTTCTACTTTCGCTACACGCTCAGTAGACAATTGGGAGATGTGAACCAGACCTTCTTTGTTTGGCAACACTTCAACGAATGCACCGAATTTCTCAACGCGTTTTACTTTGCCGACATAGATTTCGCCAACAAGTACTTCGCGTACAATGCCTTCGATGATCGCTTTGGCTTTATCATTCATCTCCTGATTGGAAGAAGCGATAAAGACACGTCCATCCTGCTCGATATCAATTTTAACACCGGTTTCTTCGATGATTTTATTGATGATTTTACCACCAGCGCCGATGACATCACGGATTTTGTCCGGATTGATATGCATAGTCGTAATTTTAGGCGCATATTGGGACAATTGCTCACGAGGTGTTTTCATCACTTCGGTCATTTTACCCAAAATGTGCATACGTCCCTCTTTGGCTTGAGCTAGCGCTTCGGACAAGATTTGACGATCGATTCCATCAATTTTAATATCCATTTGAATCGCTGTTACGCCTTCAGGTGTTCCTGCTACTTTGAAGTCCATATCGCCCAGATGATCTTCCATACCTTGAATATCACTCAGGATAGATACATGGTCTCCGTCTTTGATCAGACCCATCGCCACACCAGCTACCGGTGCTTTGATTGGTACACCTGCGTCCATCATGGCAAGTGTACTTGCACAGATACTTGCTTGGGACGTAGAACCGTTGGATTCCAATACTTCAGATACCAAACGAATCGTGTATGGGAAGTCCGTTTCAGAAGGAATAACCTTAGACAATGCACGCTCACCAAGGGCACCATGTCCGATTTCACGACGTCCTGGCGCACGAAGCGGACGAGCTTCACCTACGCTGAACGGCGGGAAGTTATAGTGATGCATGAAACGTTTCGTTTCTTCCAAACTGATGCCATCCAGAATTTGAACGTCACCCAGTGCACCTAGTGTACAGATGCTCAGTGCTTGCGTTTGTCCACGTGTGAACAGACCTGAACCATGTGTACGCGGAAGCAGTGAAGTATCACATTCAATTGCACGAATTTCAGCAAGGCCGCGTCCATCCGGACGTACTTTATCGTGAGTGATCAGACGGCGCACTTCTTCTTTGACGATATCGTGCAGCACTTCTTTCACATCTTTGAGCAATTCAGGCGTTTCAAGATACTTCTCTTCGAAGTGAGCAACGGTTTCGTCATTCACTGCATCGATGGCATCCTGACGTGCATGTTTCTCGGCAATTTTAACTGCTTCCACCAGACGTGCGCTTGCATACTCACGAACGCTGCTGTTTACTTCTGCATTAACCGCATGCAGTTTGACTTCCATTTTTTCTTTACCGGCAACTTGTACAAGCTGTTCGATGACCGTCACGATGTTTTTGATCTCGTCATGTCCGAACATGATTGCTTCAAGCATTACTTCTTCTGGCAATTCATTCGCTTCCGCTTCAACCATCATGATTGCATCTCTAGTTCCTGCAACCACGAGTTCAAGTTCGCTGACTTCAAGCTGTGCAATTGTTGGGTTAATGATGAACTCTCCATCAATACGGCCCACCTTCACACCGCCAATTGGCCCACTGAAAGGTACATCGGAAATGCTCAGTGCTGCTGAAGTACCAATCATTGCTGCGATTTGTGGTTCACAATCCTGATCCACGCTCATAACAATATTCAGAACTTGTACATCGTTACGGAAACCTTCCGGGAACAATGGACGAATCGGACGGTCTGTCAGACGACTTGCCAGAATTGCTTTCTCGGATGGTCTACCTTCACGCTTGATAAATCCACCTGGGATTTTACCAACAGCGTACAATCTTTCCTCATAGTTCACCGTTAGTGGGAAAAAGTCCAAATCTTTCGGCTCACTGGATGCTGTCACGGTACACAATACGACGGTATCCCCGTATGTTACCTTTACGGCAGCATTTGCCTGCTTGGCCAAACGCCCGGTTTCAAGCGTAAGCTTTCTTCCACCAAGCTGCATTTCAACACGCTGTTCCATGAAATCCCTCCTTTAATTCGTTCCTATCACAATGGATTCTGCATATTCACAGTATTTCCTGCTTGTCCAGCATTCATTAACTATAGTTGGACAGGCCGGAGACTGACTTGCAAAACAAAAGCTCCTTGCGGAGCCCTCAGCTACAAATATATGGCAACATGTTCATCTACAAAACAACCCGGCTGTAAGCTCCGCTTGTCCTTTTAGACAAAAGAAAAGCGGATAACAGCCAGGTTGATTTTGAAAACATGTACGATAATTAACGACGCAATCCGAGTTTTTCGATCAGTGCGCTGTAACGTTTAACATCTTTGTTTTTCACGTAAGCCAAAAGCTTACGACGTTGACCTACCATTTTCAAAAGTCCACGACGTGAGTGGTGGTCTTTCTTATGCGTACGCAAGTGGTCTGTCAAACTTCTGATGTTTTCCGTAAGGATAGCAACTTGCACCTCAGGTGATCCAGTATCGGACTCATGAGTTTTGTGCTCGTCGATCAGTTGTTGTTTACGTTCTTGAGTCAATGCCATCCTATTCACCTCCTTCATTATAATCGCCATTAGCCTCGTCACCGCCGGTGAGAGCGTGTAACCAAGCTAAGGTTAATGTTGCCTCATTCGACAACGTAGTACATTATACCATACTTGCCCGGACAAAGTAAATGTAAACATCCATTTTATTAAAGTTTTTAGGACAGTAAGCGAGCTGCGGTCAGTACATCTTCTCGGATCTGAGCAATCAGAGCATCGATGGAATCGAATTTTCGTTCATTTCGAATGTAATGCACCAGTTCTACTTTCAGTTCCTGATCATAGATTTGGCCGTCAAAATTAAGCAGATGTACTTCGTACGTCGGTCTCATTCCATTCTCGTGAAAGGTAGGTTTGACACCAAGGTTCATCACACCTGTCAATTCTTGATCGCCAACGTTTACTCGTACAGCATATACACCTTTGGCTGGTGTAACATAGTGATCGGTAAGTTCGAGATTGGCGGTAGGAAAACCGATGGTCCGTCCCCTTTTCTCTCCGTGAATCACAGTACCTCTGACACTATAAGGACGTCCAAGCCACTGGCTTGCCTCATCCATCTCACCACGCTTCAAAAGAGCACGGATCAGCGAGCTACTTACTTTCTCCCCGCCCAGCAAGAACGGAGGCACGGTCTCTACTGTCATTTCTCCATCCCCGAGCGCACGAAGCATTTGTTCATCCCCAGCACCTTTGTGCCCGAACCGGAAATCAAATCCAACAACCGCTGTACGCGTTTGGAGAGGAAGCAACAGTTCATGAACGAATTGCTCTGGCGAGAGCTGTGAAAATGATTCATTGAACTCAACAACATAGAGTATGTCTACGCCCATGCCAGCCAAAATTTCTTCTTTGTCTCTCAGAGGCGTCAGATAACCTTCGTAATCCCCTTTGCGCATAACTTCCTTCGGATGTGGGTGGAAGGTCATGACGGCCGCCTTCATATCCGATTCCCTAGCGATGCGAACAGCGGATAGAATGACGCTTGCATGTCCGAGATGCAACCCGTCAAATTGACCGATAGCCAGCACTTGGGGATGTGTACTCAGTTCCGCCGATTGCAATGTTTGCGGATAGGTTAGCATTACGGTTTTCACAATCATTCACCTGCATTTCACTTGATAGGCCAAGCTTGAACCTCGTCATCACGCCAAGCCATTGCCTCTTTATTCCGGTAAGAAGACTTTAACAGCCCTCACGGTTGGTTTCGATTCATCCCGTTCAAAAATACCTAGAAACGTTCCATCTTGAGCGTATAGACGGAGTAGCCCTGGCTTCTCCACAGGTGGCTCCAGTAAACGTGCTGACAGCTTTTGGCCCTGTAGAGCGCCCTTCGTCTGTTCTTCTCCAACTTTATGGGCTGGAATGGAAGAGATCGCTTCATCTACGGGAATCAATGCTTCAGAGAGAGTCCCTTCGTTCATACGCTGTTCCACGTCTTCGATACGAAGACAATGATCTGCCGAGATACCAGCAGATATGGTGCGCTCCAGCTTAACCATGGTGGAAGGGAAACCAAGTTCACGACCGATGTCTACACATAATGTGCGAATATACGTCCCTTTTGAGCACAAGGCACGGAACGATATATCCGTTGTGCCATCATGGGTTTCGATCCCGATAAGCTCAAGCTCGTAGATGGTGACTTCACGACTCTTGCGTTCTACAGTCTTACCCTCGCGGGCAAGCTCATATAGCCGTTTTCCGTCGACCTTTACTGCTGAATACATCGGCGGAACCTGCGAAATGGTACCCAGAAACTTCTGTAACACCTCTTCCACCTGATCCTGAGTTACTTCTACAGGGGATTCCGAACGTTCAATAACTTCCCCCGTCAGATCCTCGGTGTCTGTAGCAAGGCCCAGCCTTAGTGTCGCCAGATACTCCTTCGGAAGTTCCTGCATATACTCCACCACCCGTGTCGCTCGCCCAAGGCATAACGGAAGAACGCCAGTTACCTGCGGATCGAGCGTGCCCGTGTGACCGATGCGCTTCATTTTCAAAATCCGACGCATTTTGGCTACAACATCATGGGAAGTAAATCCCGCTGGTTTGTATACCGGGAGAATACCTTCAAACGGTTTTACCATTGTGTATTCACCTGCTTCAACACTTTTTCCACGCTTTCTTCGACTTTGCCTTCCAGTCGGCATCCAGCTGCGAGAACATGTCCGCCGCCACCAAAAGTTTGTGCCAGTGCTGCAACATCTATTTTACCGGCAGAACGCAAGGAAGCTTTAACAGCATTATCGTTGATCACTTTGAAAAAGATGCCCACTTCTACTCCACGAATGTTACGGGTATAGTTGACGATCCCTTCCAGATCTTCGTTGGCTGCTCCACACTCCTGCATATCTTCTGGTGTAATAACAACCCAGGCAACTCTACCGTCTTCTGACATTTGCAAAGAGGACAGTGCCTTGTTCAATATGCGAATCTGCGGGAGCGTCACCTCTTCGAGTAGCGTTTGTGCCAAATAAGGCCCATCTACACCATGCTCCAGTAAGCGGGAAGCAACAGTCATCACATTGGGACTTGTATTCGCATAACGGAATCCACCCGTATCTGTTAGCAAGCCTGTATATACTGCCGTAGCTATATCCTTATCCCATGTAATGTCAAATAGTTGTAGCAATTCAAACAAAATTTCGGCCGTTGCTGCTGCATCGGATTTTATAATGTTAACTGAACCATATCCGTTATTCGTAGGATGATGATCGATATTCAAAATAATGGCGTCTTCTTCAAAATATTGACGGGTAAGCCCCACTCTTGCAAAGTCAGCGCAATCAACACAAATGATCGCTTTAAACTTACGCTCCGGGGGTTGTTCGGTCATGTTCACAATGGCATCCGCATGATACAGAAAACGCATGCGTGATGGGATTTCGCCCTCATTAATCATTGTGAATGTTTTTCCCAGACATGACAGCAGCCAGCCCATCGTTACCGTCGAGCTGACTGCGTCACCGTCCGGCTGTACATGCGACACGACCAGGTAATCGTCATGCTCCAGCAAGAATTGTTTTCCTGCCTGGAGCGCCTGTTCATAAGTGTGCATTGCCGTCTCCTCTATTCTGTTACTGGGATTCGTTTTTGTCGTTGTCAGAACCAATATCGCCAAGCAGCTTTTCAATTCGGCTACCATATGCAATTGATTCGTCAATCTTGAATATCAACTCGGGAACATGACGGAACCGGATACGTTTGCCCAGCTCCGTGCGCAAAAAGCCGTTTGCTTTTGCAAGTGCTTTAAGCGAGTTATCCTTTTGCTCCTGTTCACCGAAGACACTCAGATAAACTTTGGCTTGCGACAAGTCGCCAGTTACTTCAACTCCTGTCACGGTAATAAAACCGATGCGTGGATCTTTCAGTTCTGACTGGATGAGCAGACTCAGTTCTTTCTTGATCTGCTCGCCCACTCTACCTGTACGAATCTTAGCCATTGTTGTTCACCTCAAACTTCCTTGCTTATCGTTGTACGGTCTCCATGATGAAGGCTTCAATTACATCGCCTTCCTTGAGATCGTTGTATTTATCCAATGTGATACCACACTCGTAACCTTGAGCCACTTCTTTGGCATCATCTTTAAAGCGTTTCAGGGAATCCAGCTTACCTTCGTAAAGGACGATACCATCACGAATCAGGCGAGCTTCCGCAGAACGAGTGATTTTGCCAGAGGTAACCATACAACCCGCAATGGTACCCACTTTACTGATGGAGAAGGTATTACGTACTTCAGCATGGCCAATCACTTTTTCTTTGTAGATCGGATCAAGCATACCTTTCATTGCTTGTTCAATCTCTTCGATAACACTGTAGATGACGCGGTGCAGACGAATGTCTACTTGCTCTTGATCCGCAGTAATTTTGGCTTGGTTTTCAGGACGAACGTTGAAACCGATCACGATGGCATTGGAAGCTGCAGCCAAAATGATGTCGGATTCCGTGATCGCACCAGCACCGCTGTGAATGATCTTCACGCGTACACCTTCAACCTCGATTTTCGCAAGGGAACCTTTCAATGCTTCAACCGAACCTTGTACGTCACCTTTAATGATCACGTTCAAATCTTTGATCTCACCATCTTTGATGTGTTGGAAAAGATCATCCAGAGTTACACGTGTGTTCGTACCCAGATCGGATTCACGCTGCGTAATCGCACGTTTGTCAGCGATGGAACGAGCTTTACGCTCATCTTCGAACACCATGAACGGATCTCCTGCTCCTGGCACTTCAGTCAAACCTGTAATTTCTACCGGTGTAGATGGTCCTGCTTCTTTCAGACGGCGGCCTTTATCATTGACCATTGCACGTACACGACCAAAACAGTTACCCGCTACGAACGCATCTCCGACTTTCAGTGTACCATGCTGTACAAGGATACGTGCAACTGGTCCACGTCCTTTATCAAGCTCAGCCTCAATGACCGTACCCCGGGCACGTTTATCCGGATTTGCTTTGTATTCATTTACTTCTGCAACGAGCAGAATCATTTCAAGTAAACCTTCCAGACCCATTCTTTGTTTCGCAGATACGTTTACAAAGATCGTATCTCCGCCCCACTCTTCCGGAACGAGTTCATAGTTGGTCAGTTCCTGTTTTACTTTGTCAGGATCAGCGCCCGGCTTATCAATTTTGTTAACCGCTACGATGATTGGCAAACCTGCCGCTTTCGCGTGGTTAATCGCCTCAACCGTTTGTGGCATAACACCGTCATCGGCAGCGACTACAATAATCGTCATATCTGTAACTTGTGCTCCACGGGCACGCATTGCTGTAAATGCTTCGTGACCCGGAGTATCCAGGAACGTGATTTTCTTGTGGTTAATTTCAACTTGATATGCACCGATATGTTGAGTGATTCCGCCCGCTTCGCCGCCAGTTACATTCGTAGAACGAATGGCATCCAGCAATGTTGTTTTACCATGGTCAACGTGACCCATAATCGTTACAACTGGAGGACGGGATTGAAGGTCAGCAGGATCATCATTCTCTTCAACGGTTTCAAAACGATCGTCTTCAAGCACAATTTTCACTTCAACTTCAACACCGAATTCACCTGCAAGGAGGAGAATGGTATCGATATCAAGCTCTTGGTTAATGGTTGCCATAACACCCATACCAATCAGCTTTTTAATAACTTCAGAAGCATCCTTGTGAAGAAGTTTCGCTGTTTCACCAACCGTCATATCACCACGAACGATGATTTTCTTCGGCGTGTTATCGATTTTCTCACGTTGTACATATTGTTGCTGATTTCTGTTACGGTTGTTCTTGCCACCACGGTTATTACGGAAGTTACCGCCACGGTTATCGTCGAAACGACGTCCGCCTCCGCCACCACTATTGGAACGGTTGCCGCTGTTATTATTACCGGAATTGCCTTGACCACCTCTGCGCTGGCCGCCTTGTCCCTGCCCTTGGCCACCAGTACGGTTAGCGCTATTGGCAGAGTTACTACCGGTGTTCGGTCCTGTAGTTCTGCCTGGACCACCGCTATTGTTCGGACGTTGTCCGGACCCTTGCGGGCGGGAAGCCGTGTTTCCTTGACCGCTTGAAGCTGGTCTTGGACGATTTCCTGTTTGTCCTCCTTGGCTTGAACCTTGGGAAGAAGAATTTGTTCTGTTACGGCTGTCTTGGCCGCTTGGTCTCTGAGTGCCATTGTTATTGTTGGAATTTGGTCTATTGTTCATACCTACCTGCTTTTCCTGTTGTATTTTTGTTTGTACGGGACTACCGGCTGTTGTGCTGTTATTCGGCGTGTTCACTCCGCCGCCCGGCTTGTTGCTGTCCACTGGTTTGTCACTGCGCACAGCCGAAGTCGCAACAGACTTGGCTTCGCCACCTTGTTTCGAAGCGGCAGTGGATTTTATATCTTTAAAAAATTGTTCCACTTTACCGACTGAACCATTCTCCATCACACTCATATGATTGTTAACGGGAATATCCAGCTTTTTAAGAATGGTTATAATTTCTTTACTGCTCATGTTAAGGGACTTCGCATATTCATAAACTCGCAATTTTTCCTTGTTTTCCTGTTTACTCAATATACTCCACCTCCGACATTATACCGACTTGCTTGGAGATCATTTTTGCAAACCCAAGGTCTGTTACTGCAAGAACCACCCGCGTGTCTTTACCGATGCTTGACCCAATACGGTCACGATCCAATCCGATAAGAAGCGGAACCTTGTAAGTAGCACATTTGTCGCGAAATTTCTTTTGTGTATTCGCCGAGGCGTCGCCTGCAACTATAACCATCTTGGCTTCACCCGAACGGATCGCCTTATGCACAATCTCATCACCTGTGAGCAGTTTACCAGCGCGCATGGACAGACCGAGGTAAGACAACACTTTCATATCACTCATCCTCTTCACGCTCCTGTGCAGCAATGAATTCATCCTCAACTGCAACGAAATCGGCAGCGAGCTGTTCATAGATTTCTGGTGAAACTTTACTCTTCAGCGCACGATCAAGCGCACGATTTTTAAGTGCAAGCTTGAAACAAGACTCTTTGCCACACAGATATGCGCCTCGTCCGGACTTTTTCCCGGTCAAATCGATCAGTACTTCGTCCTCAGGCGTTTTAACGATGCGAATCAGTTGTTTTTTGGGCATCATTTCTTGACATGCCACACATTTGCGCAGCGGCACTTTTTTAGGTTTCATACGTCAGCGCCCCCTCCGTGCTTTCCTTTAGTCGACGGAGACGGAATCCTGATGCATTTCCGAAGAAGAATCTTTTTCTCTGCCGAATTCCTGCTCCGCCTGGCTCTCGCTCTTAATGTCGATCTTCCAGCCCGTTAATTTGGCTGCCAATCTAGCATTTTGACCTTTGATGCCGATGGCAAGGGACAGTTGATAGTCAGGAACGATCACCCGAGCCATCTTTTCCTCCTCGAACACGTGAACTTCCAAGACTTTAGAAGGACTCAGTGCATTCGCCACATATTCGTCCACTTGTTCGGAATAACGAACGATGTCGATTTTCTCACCGCGCAGCTCACCCACAATGGTCTGCACGCGCATCCCTTTTGGACCTACACAAGATCCAACCGGATCAACTTCCTCATTGCGAGAATGAACTGCGATTTTGGAACGGAATCCTGCTTCGCGGGCAACCGAACGAATCTCAACTACACCGTCAAATATCTCAGGCACTTCCAGTTCGAAAAGGCGTTTTAAGAGGCCCGGATGAGTACGGGACAAAATGATTTGTGGCCCTTTGGTCGTATTCTCTACTTTGGTGATGTAAGCCTTGATGCGGTCACCGTGAACAAACTTCTCGTTCGGCATTAACTCTGTGAGTGGCAGTGCCGCTTCGATTTTGCCCAGGTCGATGTAGATATTGCGCAAATCCTGACGCTGCACTACTCCCGTAACGATATCTTCTTCCTTATCCACGAAAGCATTGTAGATCAGGCCACGTTCGGCTTCACGAATCCGCTGAGTTACAACCTGTTTAGCCGTTTGTGCGGCGATACGTCCAAAGTCGCGCGGCGTAACTTCAATCTCCGCAATATCTTCCAGCTGGAAGTGTGGATTAATTTCCCGTGCAGCAGGCAATGAAATCTCAGTGCGTGAATCCAGGACTTCTTCCACGATCAGTTTGCGGGCATATACGCGAATAACCCCCGTATTACGGTTCATGTCAACACGTACGTTCTGCGCCGTGTTAAAATTACGCTTGTAACTGGAGATAAGTGCAGCCTCGATCGCTTCAAACAGCACATCCTTGCTGATCCCTTTTTCCCGTTCCAATTCATTCATTGCTTCAATAAAATCCATACTCATGAATGTTGATCCCCCTTTCAAACATGGCATCCCATACGTAAAACGGCTAAGGCTCGAAACTTGTGAGCACCTTGCCGTTATCGTGAGATGTGTCTTTTTCATTAATCAAGTGAACAAGGCACTTTAAAACAAAATGGCCAAGCGCGCACTGGCAACCTTTTCATAAGAAATGGTATGCTGCTTCTTGCCTGCTTCAATCACAAGCTCCCCATTATCAAAGGAAAGCAGCTTGCCTTCGAATTCCTTTAATTTATTCACCGGCTCGTAGGTTGTAACAAATACGTTTTTGCCTACGGCTTTGGCAACATCCTCCGCTTTTTTCAGTGGACGCTCCGCACCGGGAGAAGACACTTCAAGGAAATAGACAGATGGGATCGGATCGTTCTCATCAAGCTTGGCGCTCAGCTTTTCGCTGATCAAGACACAATCGTCGATGTCGATTCCACCCTCTTTGTCGACATACACCCGTAAAAACCAGTTGCTGCCTTCTTTGACGTATTCGATGTCAACCAGCTCGAAGCCTTGTTCGTTCAAGTAGGGTTGGATCATTTCTTCCACGGTAGATTTAATATTCGTTGTGCTCAAAACCGATAACCTCCAACTTAGGTCACACCAACTATAATCGCTGGCAGATGATTAAATACCCAAGATTCTTGTATACCAAAGACTAAAGAGTGGGTTTCCCCACTCTTCAGAAATTCGTACTATCTCGTTCACTTCAAAAATTATAACATAGTCTGGTAATAGTGACAAGTAACCCACCTTTGCATACCAACCACACTAATGAAGGAAAAATCGAAGTGTATGGCTTCAGACATAACAAATGAAGTTATCCTGCTAATTGCCTGTCAATTAGAACAAGGACAGCTGATTGCTTTCAGGCAAACCACGGAAACATCCCATGTTGGTCAGCAACTCCACAATCGTTTTGGTTGCTTTGGACTTCTGCTGGAAATCCTCAATCGACAGAAATTCCCCATGCTCGCGGGCCGCTGCAATGTTACGAGCCGCGTTATCCCCAATACCTGCCAGTGCAGAGAATGGAGGAATCAGAGACTTCTCGTCCACAATGAATTTGGTCGCTTCTGAGCGGTACAGATCAATCGGTTTAAGCGAGAAGCCGCGAGCGGCCATCTCCAGTGCCATTTCAAGAACAGGAAGGCTGTTTTTCTCTTTTGGCGGCGCCTGGAAACCGAGCTGTTCGATCTCTACGATTTTGCGATAGATGGCATCATAACCTTGGCACACCAGCTCAATATCCAGCTCGTCTGCACGAACGGTAAAGTATGTCGCGTAATATTCAATCGGATGATACAGCTTGAAAAATGCTGTACGTACAGCTGAAATAACGTAAGCAGCCGCGTGGGCTTTCGGGAACATGTACTGGATTTTGAGACAGGAGTCAATGTACCATTGCGGTACCTTGCAGTTTTTCATCTCGTCAATCCATTCCTGTGGCAGTCCACGTCCTTTACGAACACTCTCTGTAATCTTAAAGGCCAGACTCGCATCCATTCCCGCCTTATAGATCAGGAACAACATGATGTCATCCCGGCAGCCAATTACCGTTTTGATGTTACATGTGCCGTTCTTGATCAGATCCTGCGCATTGCCAAGCCATACGCCAGTCCCGTGAGAAAGCCCCGAAATCTGCAACAAATCGGCAAAAGACGACGGCTGAGATTCGACAAGCATCTGACGCACGAATTTCGTACCCATCTCTGGCACACCGAATGTCGCAACAGGGGAGCGAATCTGCTCCGGGGTTACGCCAAGGGCATCCGTGGAGTTGAACATGCTCATGACTTTGGGATCATTCATCGGAATCGTTGTTGGATCAACGCCCGTAAGATCCTGCAGCATACGCATCATCGTCGGATCATCGTGTCCCAGAATATCAAGCTTCAACAGGTTTTCTTCAAATGCGTGATAGTCAAAGTGGGTCGTTTTCCACTCTGCTGTAACATCATCTGCCGGATACTGGACAGGTGTAACATCTTCCACCTCAATATAATCCGGTACAACGACGATTCCGCCGGGATGCTGTCCCGTGCTTCGCTTTACACCGGTACAGCCGGATGCCAGACGATTCAGCTCGGCGCCGCGCCATTTCTTTTGATGTTGTTCTTCGTATTTCTTCGCAAAACCAAACGCCGTTTTCTCAGCGACCGTTCCGATCGTACCCGCACGGAACACACTTTTCTCACTAAACAGCACTTTCGTGTAATTATGGGCATGGGGCTGATAATCCCCCGAGAAGTTCAAGTCGATATCGGGAACTTTATCCCCTTTAAACCCAAGGAAAGTTTCAAACGGAATATCCTGTCCTTCCCCTTTGAGTTTCCCACCACAATCAGGACATGGTTTGTCTGGCAAGTCAAATCCACTCGGTACACTACCGTCAAGGAACCATTCGCTGTGCTTACATTCAGGGTTCACGCAGATATAATGTGCAGGAAGCGGATTAACTTCCGAGATGCCCAGGAACGTTGCTACGACGGACGAACCCACCGATCCCCGCGAACCTACAAGATAACCATCTTGATTTGATTTTTTAACGAGACGTTCCGAGATCAGATAGTTGGCAGAAAATCCGTATTTGATGATTGGCTGCAATTCTTTTTCCAAACGAGCAATAATGACTTCCGGCAGGTCTTCACCATAGATCGATTTGGCCGTGTTGTAACAGGTGTTACGGATTTCCTCCTCCGCACCCTCCAAAATCGGCGTAAAGAGTTTGTCCGGAAAGAGCTTGATCTCCTCAAAACGATCGGCTAGCTCAATGGTATTGGTAACCACAACTTCATACGCTTTATCCTGTCCAAGGAACTGGAATTCCTCCAGCATTTCGGCTGTCGTTCTGAAGTGAGCATCCGGTTTGCGCTGGTCTTTAAGCGGACTGAATCCGGTAATCCCATGAATCGTAATATCCCGATAAATTTTATCTCGCGGCTCCAAGTAATGAACATTACCTGTAGCAATGACAGGTTTATTCAATTTGGCGCCGATATCTACGACTTTACGAACCGCAAGTTTTAGTTCTTCTGGCGTAGCCACAAGTCCTTTGTCCACCAGATGCATGTACATGGTCAATGGTTGGATCTCCAGAATGTCGTAAAACTCGGCGATTTCCTCGGCTTCTTCCACCGATTTGTTAAGGACAGCTTCGAAGAATTCTCCTTTTTCACAGCCTGATATGACAACTAATCCTTCGCGCAAGCTTACGAGCTTGGACTTTGGTATACATGCAACACGTTTGAAGTATTCGGTATGTGAGAGGGAAACCAGCTTATACAGATTTTTCTTGCCTACATCATTCAACGCGTAAATTCCGCAGTGGAAAGGACGTGTATTCGACAAATCTACCCCAACGAAATCATTCAAACGATCCAGCATCGTCAGACCTTTTAATTGGGCTGCATCATTGATGAGTCCATTCAAAATGCCTGCCAAAGCAATCGTATCATCGATCGCCCGGTGATGGCTTTCCAGTGCAACTTTATATTTATCAGCCAGTGTATTCAACCGGTGATTTTTCATTTTTGGATATAAAAGACGAGCCAGTTCTAGGGTATCAAGCACCGGATTTGGTAGCTCAGGC
The DNA here is from genome assembly GCF_030803945.1 of Paenibacillus intestini. Taxonomy (NCBI): domain Bacteria; kingdom Bacillati; phylum Bacillota; class Bacilli; order Caryophanales; family Paenibacillaceae; genus Paenibacillus; species Paenibacillus intestini. The sequence goes on from NZ_JAURUN010000002.1 coordinate 328,466, forward strand.
ATGTCCAGATTTTTGAGGGATGCCTGAATAAAGCCCATATCAAACCGTGCATTGTGCGCGACCAGTACACCATCTCCGGCAAAAGCAACAAAGTCACGAATAACCGGTTCAAGCTCTGGTGCATCTTTTACCATCTCATCTGTAATGTTGGTTAACTGTTGAATGTTGTATGGGATTCGTTCATGCGGATTGACAAAGGTAGCAAAACGATCCACCTCTTTGCCCTCTTGAACTTTGACAGCGGCGATCTCAATGATTTTGTTCTGCGTTACCGACAGTCCCGTGGTCTCGATATCAAATACGATATACGTCGCCGTTTTCAGATCCATTGATTGTGGATTTAGCACAACCGCTACAGAGTCATTCACCACATTCGCTTCCAGGCCGTAGATCATCTTAATCCCATTTTTCTTGGCTGCCTTGGATGCTTCTGGGTAAACCTGAACACCACCGTGGTCCGTTACGGCAATGGCCTTATGTCCCCAATCAGCAGCTGTTTTGACATATTTATCAATGGACGTTACGGCATCCATCGTGCTCATCGTAGAGTGTAAGTGGAATTCTACACGTTTCTCCTCCGCTGTATCCTTACGAGATGGCGGTGCCTTGATTTCAGTCAGATCCGAAGGAATCATAGCAAGCTCAGGAATTTGCATAAACCGGTCGTACTCTACACGTCCGCGAACTTTTACCCATTTTCCATTCGCCAGCAAGCTGAGAATTTTGACATCTTCTTTGGTTTTGGCAAACATCTTCATTTGCATTGAATCCGTAAAGTCTGTCAGATAAAAGGTGAATAAGGTATTTCCATTCCGCAGTTCCTTGCGGTCCAGACCAAAGATCGTTCCCTGGAGTGTAATTTTCTTCTCCTCATCCTGAACTTCCTGCATCGGAACAGCCGGCTCTTTGATCTCATACCCCATCTGCAACCGCACATCACCTTGATCTTCTTCTTCCGGCAGTTCCGTCTCTATGACTTCACTCATCATTTTTTCGATTACCTGTCGTTCTTCTACTTTCTTCTGGGCCTGGAATTGCTCCATCGCCTCTTTGTTGCTTCCCGCTTCACCCACCTGTATTTTAATACGCAGTGGCAAGTGAAAATACTTCTCGTAGAATCGAGTAATAGCTTGGTCAATCTGCTTTTTGCGAGCAAGTTCCATAGATGTGGAATCACTCATCGTCAGTTGCAGCAGATCGTCTTCACATTCCACTGTCGCACGATTCATCCAACCATTTACAGACGGAATTTCACGAGTAACCCATTCCAGAAACAGGTTCCAATACTCATTTACGATATCATTAGACAGCACCTTGTCTGTATATTTAAAAGCAAATGTAATTTTAGCTATATGATTTAACTTCTCCTGAATATGCAGACTGAACGTTCGATAGATCGGCGCTGGCACCAGTGTGTCCTTTCCAATCTGAATATGCCATTCGCGATTCGTACGATTGGTCTCGACCTGTTCAATCCACCCATCCAGGAAATAAGGGTCAGTCAAACCTACCGGAAGTTCTGCCTGTTTCATCAACAACTCAAACCGTTTTCTCTTCTCCTCAAATCCACTCATCGTGTTCCTCCTGTGCCCCCTTAAAACATGAAAAGCCTCTGTATTCAAAAATGTCCCCGATCCGAACCCGCACCGATCCATTTTATCCGACAGAAGCTCTTCATTCATTACTAAACCGGTGAATAAGCTCTCTTCATCAAGCCGTCAACTAGTATGCTCTTGCAAACACAACAGTGTGCTGCGCTTTTTCACCACACGCCAGACATATGTGCTTTTCTTCCGCAGGCTGGAACGGAATGTTCCGACTGGTTGCACCCGTGACTTCTCTTACTTTATCTTCACATACTTCTGACCCACACCAGCCAGCCAGTGTAAATCCGCGTTTGTTTTCCATCAGTTCTTTCATCTCATCCAGTGTGTCTACGGAGTAGAAGTTGTCTGACATAAATGTACGAGCACGATCAAGCATGTCTGCCTGAACTTGAGTTAACATCGTTTGAATCTCTTCAACGAGGTTTGCTTGCTCAACCACTTTCTTCTCTCCAGTAATACGGGAGGCAAGAACACATACGCCGTTCTCCATATCACGAGGGCCAATCTCCAAACGGATCGGTACACCACGCATCTCATACTCGTTGAACTTCCAGCCTGGACGAACATCACTGCGATCATCCATTTTCACACGAATACCTGCTTTTTTCAGTTCAGCAAACAATTCATCCGCACGACCTACAACGGCATCACGTGTTTTTGGCGGTCCAATCGGGATCATCACCACTTGCGTTGGTGCCACTTTTGGCGGCAGCACAAGACCACGGTCATCTCCGTGAACCATAATCAAAGCTCCGATCAAACGTGTACTTGTTCCCCATGAAGTGGTATGCGCAAGTTCCAGAACGTTATTACGGCTCAAATATTGAATTTCAAAGGCTTTGGCAAAGTTCGTTCCCATGTAGTGAGAAGTACCTGCCTGTACGGCACGTCCATCTTTCATCATGGCTTCAATCGAGAACGTATCCACAGCCCCGGCAAACTTCTCGGATTTGGTCTTCTGCCCCGTAATAACCGGAATGGCAAGGTATTCTTCGACTACTTCACGGTAGATTTCAAGCATTTTCATCGTTTCTTCGCGAGCTTCTTCTTCTGTCTCGTGCGCTGTATGCCCCTCTTGCCACAGGAACTCACTCGTGCGAAGGAACGGCAACGTTCTCTTTTCCCAACGAACCACGTTAGCCCATTGGTTAATCAATACTGGCAGATCACGATAGGACTGAATCCATTTGGAGTACATATGTCCAATGATCGTTTCGGAAGTTGGGCGGATCGCCAAACGTTCTTCGAGCTTTTCTCCGCCTGCTTCAGTTACCCAAGGCAACTCAGGGTTAAACCCTTCTACGTGCTCTTTTTCCTTTTGGAAAAAGCTTTCGGGAATGAACATTGGGAAGTACGCGTTGCGATGGCCCGTTTCGCGGAAACGGCGATCCATCTCATCCTTGATATGCTCCCAAATTTCGAAGCCGTCCGGTTTAAATACAATGCAGCCACGAACCGGTGAGTAGTCCATCAGATCTGCTTTTTTAATAACATCAATGTACCAGCGAGAGAAATCCTCACCCTGCGGTGTAATTTCTGTCACGAACTGTTTATCGTTTTCCTTTGACATAAGACTCCAGCGTCCTCCCATAACGACTAGTACTGAATACTCAGAACATAGTCAAACCGTAATTATCCGTTAATTAAACGTAGTATATCATTATATGTTACAGCCAGCATTAGCACAAAGAGCATCGCGAACCCGACAAAATGCACCATACCTTCCCGGTTAGGGTCAACCGGACGTCCACGCAACGCTTCGATTCCGAGGAAAACGAGACGGCTTCCATCAAGCGCAGGAATCGGGAGCAAATTGAAGATTCCCAAATAAAGGCTTAGAATCGCCGCCCATCTTGTTAATTGCTCGATACCTTGCTTGGCAATCTGACCAGTTACCTCAAACGTACGCACAGGTCCACCAATGTCATCCATGCTAAACTGATTAATCAAATGTCTGAATCCTTCAAAGATAACCCTGGTCGTATCCACCATAGCTACTCCCGAGAACTTGAACATTTCCACGAATCCAACAGAACGAGTCGGCAAGACAGGCGCAATGCCTACCTTTCCGCCTTCCTGACCTTCTACCGCACGAGGTGTAATCGTGACATTAAATGTCTCGTTCCCCCGGCGCAGAGTCCATTCCATCGGCTTGTCTTTGGACTCAGCAATCATGGATACCATCTTCTTAGAATCCGTACCGATAACTGTACCGTTAATGGTTTCAATGATATCGCCCTTTTGTAGATTCGCTTGATCTGCCGCTCCGCCTTTAAACACTTCACCGATCTGCAAATTCTTTGGATTTTCCACCGGAACGCCTGCCATCTGTGCATAAACAGCGAACAGAACAAAAGCAAGAATAAAGTTCATGAGTGGACCTGCAAAAATTGCCATAGCGCGTTGAGCAACCGTTTTACTGCCGAACTGTCGATCTTTAGGCGCAATTTGTGTCTGCTTGCCTCGGCTGACCAACATTGCTCGTGGATGTATTTGATAATGCTGCACTTCGCCATCCACATCCAGTTGTAACTTAAGCGCGATCTCCATATCAATGGAGATCACTTCACCGCGAATCACATTTTTACGGTTATCCAATTGGTCCAAATAGATCATTTTGACCTGATCGTCCACAGTTCGTACCGCTATGGTCTGTCCTTCTTGAATCTCAATCAGTTCCGGGTCTTCTCCTGCCATCCGTGCATATCCGCCAAAAGGCAGCAAGCGCAGTGTGAACTGCGTCTCATTTCTTTTATATGAGAATAATTTGGGACCAAAACCGATCGCAAATTCCCGTACAAGAATGCCGGCGCGCTTGGCAAAATAATAATGCCCCCATTCATGCACCGTTACGATGACAAAGAACATAAGCACCGTTAGAAATACCACTTGTATGGTTTCCAATCCCTATTCATCCTCCTTCACGGCACGTACCGCAGTCTGTCCCTCTAGACTATCATTATTCTCTAATCCCGCACAAGAGAATCGCTTCGTTCCGTTTACCTCAAAAAAAGAGATTACAGCACGGAAGCAAGCTTGCGGCTATCCTGATCACAGGCAGCAATTTGCTCCAGATCAGGGTTGTCCACATTTTGGTGCGCTTCTAGCACTGAGGCAATGATATCTTCTATTTTAAGGAATGAAATCTCTTTCCGCAAGAAACGTGCTACAGCAACCTCATTGGCTGCATTAAAAGCCGTCGTTGCAGTCCCTCCCATTTTACCACATTCATATGCCATTCTTAAACACGGGAAACGATCCATATCCATCTCCCTAAAATGAAGTTGTCCAATTTGGGCAAGAGACAACCGTTTTGCCGGAGAAGGCATACGGTCAGGATAGGTCAAAGCATATTGAATTGGGACACGCATATCCGGAGTACCAAGCTGCGCAATGATACTTGTGTCTTCAAATTCCACATAAGAATGAATGATGCTCTCTGGATGAAGTAGTACATCAATCTGTTCATAATCAAGACCAAACAACCAATGTGCCTCAATGACTTCAAGGCCTTTGTTAACCATCGTTGCTGAGTCAATCGTGATTTTTGAACCCATGGACCAGTTTGGATGCTTGAGTGCATCCTCTACAGTCACCTGCTGTAGTTGCTCACGTGTAAGATGTCGAAATGAACCACCTGATGCAGTCAATGTAATTCCAGCCACACTGGAGCGATTCTCTCCATTCAAACACTGGAAAATTGCCGAGTGTTCACTGTCAACAGGTAAAATAGAAACTCCTTTGGCTACTGCCCTTTCCATAACGATGTGTCCAGCTGTAACCAGAGTCTCCTTGTTGGCAAGTCCAATCTGTTTTCCGGACTCGATCGCTGCAAGCGTAGACTCCAGCCCAACACTTCCTACAACAGCCGTAACAACCGTGTCTGCATCTGTTCCTGCAGCAACCTCGATGAGACCTTCTGAACCGTAATACACTTTCGTACCTGCTGGTACATGTGGAGCAATCTTATCAGCCAACTCTTTTGATCCTACCGAAATCTTTTTAGGCTGATAACGTCTAGCTTGCTCGATCAGCAAATCTGTATTGCCCCCTGCAGCTAGTGCTTCCACTTGAAAGTGTTCTGGATGCATATCAACAACATCCAATGTCTGTGTCCCAATCGACCCTGTCGAACCAAGAATCGCTATTTTTTTCATTAATGCACCTCACCTCTAACGAATCCAATGCTTGTGGGCGAGCCACCTTAGTCATCTTTAAGCCGTCTTCTTCTAATAAGGCAGTAGCATCAGTATATGTACAAATGGAAACACCACAATCCAACTGTCGCACCGATCCAGAATACCACCATGCCCAGGAAGAAGATTGCCTGAATCCTTAATGTTGTAAACGCGTTTGTAGGCTGACTGGATCAAGTCACCCATCTGACCAACTACCGCACAAGCAATCCCGATGAGAATTGCTCTCTGCCAGGAGAGCAAGCCATCTGATACCAAGGCAAACACCACCGCGGTGGCAATCGCAATAACAATGCCGCCGAGTGCGCCTTCCACAGTTTTGTTTGGACTGATCGAAGGCCAAAGTTTGTTTTTCCCAATCCACTTACCTACAAAATATGCTCCGGCATCACTTGCCCAGATCGAACCTAGCAGAAGGAATGTCCAGAATAAACCATGATGTAAATGTCTAGACTCTGCGATGTAATAGAATCCTGTTCCAATATACAACACGCCGATGAAAAGCATAGCGACTGTATTAATTGGTAATCTGTTCTTAGTGACAACCGAAGCGGTCATCAAAATGAGCATGATGATCCACGAAATTTGAAACAAGGATAACGGTCTTACATCCCATACCATTTCCCAAGGAAATACCATAGAAACAATTCCAGCATATCCGATTAGGGCTACACCCGAAAACGGCTTCACCCCGGTCATTTTCACAAATTCATAATAACCGATGAGAGCCATAAGCAAGACCAATCCGTGATACCAAGGCCCGCCAAGCATACAAAAACCCAAAAACAACACACCTGCAATAATTCCAGTCGTTAATCGCTGTTTCAACGGCTTCATCCTCCATCTATTTCAAACCGCCGTAACGCCTTGTTCTGCGCTGATATTCGGCTACTGCTTCAAGCAGATGCTGTTTGCCAAATTCGGGCCAGTATATATCCGTAAACCATAATTCGCTATATGCAAGCTGCCATAACATAAAATTGCTCAGTCGCAGTTCTCCGCTCGTTCGAATCAACAGATCCGGATCTGGCATATCTGCGGTCAGCATATGTTTGTCAATAAGTTCAGGTGTGATATCTTCTGCAGCCAGTTCCCCCGACTTTACCTGCAGAGCAATGTCTCTCACACATTCCGTCATCTCCCGGCGGCTTCCATAGTTCATTGCAAAGTTCAACACCAGACCAGTGTTATGCTCCGTAAGACGAATAGCTTCCCGCAAAGCATTAACCGTATGTGAAGGCAGATGTTCCTCATGTCCCATCATACGGATACGTACATTTTTTTCGATCAGTTCTTCTAACTCAATAGCCAAAAACTCTTGCGGAAGTCTCATCAGAAAATCCACTTCTTCTTTTGGACGCGTCCAGTTTTCTGTCGAAAAAGCGTACATCGTCAGATATTTGATGCCCAGTTCATCCGCCGCGATGGTTGCACGTTTGACTGCCTTCATGCCGTTCTGGTGTCCAGCTATACGCGGGAGACCCAGACGTTTGGCCCATCGTCCATTGCCGTCCATAATGATGGCGACGTGCTGCGGGATATTATCCTCGGATATAGTCAGCGTTTCCTGCTTGTCAGCCCCATTCCACCACGACCGAACCCGTTTGATCATTCCTGTTCCTCCAAAATCCCTGAAGTTTCTTCATCTGAAGCTTGGAAAAAGAGACAAAACCCCACCGTATTGGAGGGGCTGCGCTTGTCTTACACTTCCATGATTTCTTTTTCTTTGGCAGCAAGTACCTTATCGACTTCAGCGATAAATTTATCAGTCGACTTTTGGATGTCGTCCTGATGTCTCCGGGATTCATCTTCGGAAATCTCGGACTTTTCCATTTTCTTAATATCATCATTCGCATCACGGCGAATGTTACGAATCGCAACTTTACCTTCTTCGCCAAACTTTTTGGTTAGTTTGACAAGCTCAGCTCTACGCTCTTCCGTCAGCGGCGGAATAGCGAGACGAATCATACTGCCATCGTTAGCCGGGGTCAGACCCAGGTCTGATTTCATAATCGCACGTTCGATATCACTCATCGCTGATTTGTCCCAAGGCTGAATCATCAGTGTCCGGGAGTCCGGTGTACTGATATTTGCCAATTGGTTCAGAGGTGTCATTGCACCATAATACTCAACTTGCACACGATCCAGAAGAGCAGGCGTTGCACGACCTGCACGCAACGTAGCTAGGTCACGGCGCAATGCCTGAATTGCTTTTTCCATACGCTCTTCAGCATGTTGTTTAACTGCTTGTGGCATTAATCTACACTCCCTTTAACGATTGTTCCGATACGCTCGCCCAGAACAACACGTTTGATGTTACCTTGTTCAGTAATGTTGAATACAATCAACGGAATGTTGTTATCCATGCAGAGCGAGGACGCCGTTGAATCCATTACGCCAAGGTTTTTGTTAAGTACATCCAGGTATGTCAACTGCTCAAACTTTTCAGCTGTGCTGTCTTTGAATGGATCTGCCGAATAGACACCATCCACTTTATTTTTGGCCATCAAGATCACTTCTGCTTCAATCTCCGCTGCGCGCAGTGCTGCTGTTGTATCCGTGGAGAAGAACGGATTACCTGTACCTGCTGCAAAAATAACGACACGGCCTTTCTCCAGATGACGAATGGCTTTACGACGAATGTACGGCTCAGCAATCTGCTGCATAGCAATTGATGTCTGCACACGAGTTGGCACTTCAATCTGTTCAAGTGCGTCTTGCAGCGCCAGAGAGTTCATCACCGTCGCGAGCATACCCATATAGTCCGCAGTTGCACGATCAATCCCGTTTTCACTGCCAGCAATACCGCGCCAGATGTTTCCTCCGCCGCATACAATCGCAACCTGTACGCCAAGCGCAACTACATCTTTTACCTGCTGGGCAATGGATGAGATCGTTACTGCATCAATGCCATAGCCGTTTTGACCGGAAAGAGACTCTCCGCTCACCTTTAAGACAACACGTTTAAATACTGGCTGTTCCAATTGTTCACCCTCCACTTTGAATTGAACACCTTCCAGTGTCCAACCAACAAAACTTCTCGCGCATGGACTCCTGCTTAAAAAGAAAGGAACACAGAAGTGTTCCGCTCTTTTAGGAAAAACAAATTGCCGTTCAGTCATTGTTTTCCTGAGATATAAGGGAGTTTACGCTTCGAAGTTTCATCATTCTTATATCTTCGAAAATCAATCCTGCTTTGTCGGCTTGATAACGTCTTATTTGTTAACTTGGGACATAACTTCTTCTACGAAATTATCCACTTTTTTCTCCAAACCTTCACCCAGTTCGTAACGAACGAAACGACGGATGGAGATGTTTTCACCAATTTGGCTGATTTTTTCATTCAACAATTGGGAAATTGTTTTATCTGGATCTTTAACAAAAGTTTGTTCCATCAGGCAATATTCTTCGTAGTATTTACCGATACGGCCTTCAACCATTTTCTCAATGATTTTTTCTGGTTTACCTTCGTTAAGAGCTTGAGCTTTCAAGATTTCTTTTTCTTTTTCCAACTCATCTGTAGGAACTTCTTCGCGTGTAACATATTTAGGATTAGCTGCAGCGATTTGCATAGCTACGTCTCTAACGAAATCCTTAAATTGATCCGTTTTACCAACGAAGTCAGTTTCGCAGTTAACTTCAACCAAGACACCGATACGTCCGCCAGCGTGGATGTAAGATTCTACAGCGCCTTCAGTAGCTGCACGACCTGCTTTGCTTGCTGCTGCAGAAAGACCTTTTTCACGCAACAATTCAGCCGCTTTCGTTACATCACCGTTTGCTTCTTCCAGTGCTTTCTTACAATCGAGCATACCAGCGCCCGTTCTTTCGCGAAGTTCTTTTACTGCACTCGCATTAACTGCCATTATAAATTCCCTCCAGATTAAGTATTGTACGTACACGTACACTCTAAAAAAAGGGCAGTGAGAGGTTATCCACCTACCAACCACCCTTTTCATTTAATTCATGAATGTTATGTTCGAAAACTATTAAGCGGAAGTTTCTTCGCCTTGGTTAGCTTCGATAACGGCATCAGCCATTTTACCTGTCAGCAATTTAACAGCGCGGATCGCGTCGTCATTACCTGGGATAACATAATCGATCTCGTCTGGATCGCAGTTAGTATCAACGATACCAACAATTGGGATACCCAATTTGCGAGCTTCAGCAACAGCGATACGCTCTTTGCGTGGATCGATGATGAACAGGGCGCTAGGCAGGCCTTTCATATTTTTAATACCGCCCAAGAATTTCTCGAGACGATCTTTTTCTTTGCGAAGCAAGATAACTTCTTTTTTAGGCAGAACAGCGAAAGTACCGTCTTCTTCCCAAGCTTCCAACTGTTTCAAACGATCAATACGTTTTTGAATAGTAGAGAAGTTAGTCAGGGTACCGCCGAGCCAACGTTGGTTAATGTAGAATTGACCAGCGCGTTCAGCTTCTTCTTTAACGGAGTCTTGAGCTTGTTTTTTAGTACCTACGAAAAGAATAGTACCATTCTCGCCTGCGATTCCTTTAACGAAGTTGTAAGCCTCTTCGACTTTTTTCACCGTTTTTTGCAAATCGATGATGTAAATTCCGTTTCTTTCAGTGAAGATATAACGATCCATTTTTGGGTTCCAACGACGAGTCTGGTGACCGAAGTGTACCCCAGCTTCGAGAAGCTGCTTCATGGAGATTACTGCCATCTTCACACACCTCCTAATATGGTTTTTTATTGTGTCCTCCGCCAGCATCATTTTTCGCTAAGACTCTCCATTAGGAAAGCACCCTCAACAAAATTAGCACAGCGTGTGTTTTAACACCGTTATCTAATATATCATAAGTGTCAGTCTGTTGCAACATTATCTGAATCTAAATTTTATAGTTACATTATATCAAAAATAATCCACCTACCATCAAAAAGAACCGTCCAGTCCGAGCATGTACGCTCAGCTTGACGGTTCTTTGGTAATTTTGGCGATAATCGACTTAAAACTCTCACCCTTTTCAAGAGAGTACGTGCCCACTTGAATTTTTTTATTAATACCTTGAGACTTCCCTGCCTTGATAAAGGCTTGTGCATCGTCCACAATACCGGCTTCTTTCAGATTTTCGGCAACCATAACCAAACTATTTCCAGAACGAACCTTAAATGTTACGGCCGGTCCATTAGGTTTAGTTGGCGTCACAGGTGTATTCGTCTTGGGTTGATCTGTCTGTGGCTGCGTTGGTTCTGTCGGTTCTGCAGCAGAGGTGGTTTGCTGTGGTTTTTCAGCTGACTTCCCTTGCATCTGGCTGCTTTCCTGCTTTTTCTTTGACACCCATTCGGCTTCAGTATATAACTCGTCCTGAGTACCAACCAGTTTCATATCCAGACTCTTTGCTGCTGTTTCCAATTGTTCTTTCGTCCAATTGTCACGTTGTACCGGTTCCAAATTACTGTCAGACAGGGCTTTTTGCCCCACCGTAGCTAGTTGAAGCAAGATTGCTCCTGTAATCATGCCACTTCCTATACCAATCCACAAAGATCGCTTGTCCATGGTCAGCTCTCCTCCCGCTCTGCAAGCTGCAGTATTAATTGCACCTCACCAAGCTGTATGCCTGTTTGTCTAGAAATAGCATCCATAGACTTTCCTTCATCATGTAGCCTAAAAAGCTCTGTGTAACGATCTTTAATCGATTCACCCTTCTGATCTTCTTCTTGCTGCGGGTTATCTTGTAGCTTTGATGCTGATGCAATTTGTTGATTCGTTTCAACCCTGACACTGTCCATGAGGCTTTGTGCTTGTAAACCCTCTGATCTCTGGCCCATTATGTTCTCTGCAGTGCTGAGTTCAGTTGTCTTAACCTTTTGCTGCTCCAGCTGGTCAAGCCGTTGTTGTAATTCCTGAAGCTGTGACTGCATCCGATGATCTGCTGCGGTGGCTTCACCTTTGAGTTCAGCCACACGTTGAATAAGAGCATCGTTATCTTGTTCAATCTCTGTCATATAATGTTCAAGCGTTGACTCCATCTCCTGCACCAACTGATGCGATGGTTGCTGTACTTTGTCCTTACGAGGCATTATGAAAGCATAAGCAATTGCGCAAGCTCCTAATATGACAATAATGATCCATGGTGACAAATTGCTTCTCTCCTTTTGTTACGACCACCCTCGGGCGCAAGCTTCCAGCATGTTTGTAGTCTTTTACATAGACAGATCAATATGTTTACCTTTGTAGGGATGTTCAGCAAGTTTCAAGTGCTCCTGCTCATCCATCGTCTCCCGTCCATCAGTCCCACTATGCTGGTCTCGCCCGTCTGCATGACCATCTCGTACCGAAGTATGCGATGTCTCAGCCATGGCTTCACTGCGCTGCCGTGCCTCATTGGCTTCTTTATTCGTCTGTTCGGCGAGCAGATTCTGGTCAGTAACCGGTCTCTGCTGGGCTTCACTTTGATATCGTCCTGCTTCACTCGTTCGCGGTACCGCAATCTGCAACTCCACTGCTTTGAAACTCATACGCTCACCTCACGGTTTCGAATGGATTTCCTCAAAAGGATGTTGCTGGTTTTAAACGTACGGCACCATGGTAATATCTCCGTCCTGATAATAAAATGACATTCGGCTAACGGGATCTTTAATAAATTTCGTATATCTGCCGATAACTATTTTAGAGCCCCCGTAGATCATCTTCAAAATATCAACACGAGCTCTGCTTGTATCTTCAAGTACCTTTTCAATTTCCAAGATACGCATTTTCATTTCTTCACTCTGATGAAGAGCCGCTTTTTGAGTTGAGTTTAATTTGATTCTCATCGCCATCTTGTCTGGCGTTAGTTGTCCTGCTGCAGCCAGCTGATCAAGTAGAGTCAATGCTTTCTTGGTTTTATCCAAGGAGTCCATCTGTTCTCTCATTTCTTTACGCAATTCATTCATTTCGTTACGGAGTCTTGGTAACACGCCAACCTCAATCGAGGTGACTGTAGACATCGTGTTACCAATAACACGCGCAGATACGTGCTCTCCGGCCTGTGTTGAGCCGCCAACGATAAGTCCTTTTGTTCCTGCACAGATTACAGCATGACCCGCACGGACATTGGAGTGCATAATACTCTGGGATACAAGTACATCTTCACCTGCATCAACGTTGCCTTCTTGAATGAATGTGCATTTCACATGATGCCCGGCATGAATTAAACCTTTGTTGTAACCGATGATGCCACCGGTAATTTCGATAGAGCCACCTGCCTCCAGCTCTGCTCCTTCGACACCTCCGACGACACGAATGTCACCTGCCGCTTTTACCTTAAAGCCAGTTAGTACATTGCCTCGAATCACGACATTACCTACAAAGTCAATATTTCCATGCTTATAATCGACATCACCATTGACTTCGTACACTGGAAATACGTTAAGCTTGTTTCCATCTGTCCTGCTCACCAGGCCGTCAATTGCAGCATACATCGCAGAACCGTCAGGACTGACAACAACGTTTTTTCCAACTTTGAATCGGGCTTCTTTTCCGGAACGAAAAGGGATTTCTTCACCAGTCACTGCTTTACCTGGTGTGCCATCTACAGGATCGATACGCTTTGCAATGATCTGACCACTGCGCACATTGTCTAACTGTATCAGCTCTTTGTAATCCACTTTTCCATCTTCTGCTTCAAGTGGCCGTTGCTCTCTGTCATCTTCTTTACCAATCAAAACTTGAATATATCCATCAATCCCTTGTACAGGAGAAACGCCTTCGGCTATCTTGCATTTATCTTTCAGGTAGGCAGACGGGTTATTCACAAATACTAGTAATGCTTCTCGCAATAGACCATGCTTAACGCCCTTGCTCTCCACAAATTGTTCAAGCTCTTCCGTGGTACAGGAAAAGCCTTCTTCTTCGTTGTAATATTCAAGATAGGCGATGCATTTATCATCGGATAAAACAACGTTTAGTGATTTTTCCATAACAGTCCGTTGTGTCAACGCAGATCTTCCTCCTTATTAGCCTGTCCACTCCCTATACGAATCTTAACTTCTGCTCTCTAGTCTTTACGCATCAGTAGATCTTTTTGTTTATCCAGTGTGCCGCGAAGCCGCAATATAGCTTTGGAATGTAGTTGGGAGATACGAGACGGCGAAAGAGACATGACCTCTGCAATTTCACTTAAAGAAAGGTCTTCGTAATATAAAAGGGAGACCACCGTTCGTTCTTTCACTGTCAGCTTCTCAAGCCCTTGGACCAGCGCTTCTTTTAAATAAAATTCATTGACTTTATAATCCGGATTTTTGGCTTTTTCATCTACCATTAAAGACAGACGTGTCTCTGACTCTTCTTCCCGGATCGGATCTTCCAGCGAGCAGAGCGACATAACTGCTACCTCCTGAAGCATATGTTGAAAATCCTTTGTTGACACGTCCAGATACTGGCTCATTTCTTCATCACTCACAGAACGCAAATAGGTCTGCTCCAATTGCTGGTAGGCATCTTCTATCCGTTTCGCTTTTTCACGTACAGATCTGGGAACCCAGTCTCCTTGACGCAATCCGTCGAGTATGGCTCCGCGAACCCTCCATGAAGCATATGTCTCGAATTGCAAGCCTCGTTCATAATCGAATTTTTCCAGTGCATCAATTAGACCCATTACCCCGTTGCTTTCCAAGTCATCTTTCGGAACGTTTTTGGGTAAACCAACGGCCAGACGGCCTGACACATAGTTAACAATATGAAGATATTTTTCGATCAACAATTTCTTTGCTTCAAGATCTCCGTATTCTTTCCACTTTTCCCACAGATCTGAATGGTTCAAATGTGAAGCTTTACGCTCGTTCAATTGCTTTCACCCTCCTTATTTGTCTGTCAGGTGACGAACGGCCTGCGCCAACTCCTCCGGGTCCTTGGTCCGGACAAGTTTAGGCGGATCCAAGGGAGCAAATCCCGTTGGAGCTTTCGTCTCAGATGGCGGATGATTAGCCCCGGCGGAGTCGCTCTGTCCGTTCTTGAGCAAGTCATTCAGCTCTTGTCCATCGTCTTCGAGTTTGATGTCCACCTGTGAACCTCTTAGATCTTGAGTACCCTCTGAAGCATAACCAGATCCATTTTCTACATGAGGGCTAAACAATATGCCCAATCCCCAACGCAGACCATATGCAAGAACATACCAGGCTGCGAATCCAATTAATCCGCGTATTAAACTGGTCATCAACACATTGCTGCTGAATGCTACAAAAAAAGTCAGAACGAATCCGACTATGCCTGCTCCAAGATTAATGCGGTAGTTTCCTATCATGTATTATAATTCCTTTACACCCATTTGTACGCTGCGAATAGTTAAAAGTCCTGTCTCACAATTCATTTCGATAGTTCGACCGTAATTTCCTCCTGTATCTTCGCCCAAAAGTGGAATTTTGAGCTGTTCCAACATTTCTCGACAGGAGTCTGCATTTCGCGGTCCAATTCGCATTGTATCTCCTGCACCCGAGAAAGCAAACATCTGCGAACCTCCGGCCATCTTAGATACAATTCGCGATTGAGACGCGCCCATTTTCAGCATCTTCTCAAGCAATTCTGGCAATGCTGTATCCGCGTATTTGGCCGTGTTCAAATTACCCTCCCGGGCAATCTCTGAACTCGGAAGCATGACATGTGCCATTCCAGCGAGTTTCAACTGTGGGTCATACATCGTTAGCCCCACACACGACCCTAAGCCAGTTGTACGGATTACGCCAGGAAGTTGAGCGATATTCAGATCCGCCATACCGACTTTAACGATGCTTTTGTCCTCAATCATGGTCCAGTGGCACCCCTAGCGATTCAAAAATCTTTGCAAATGACGGCGGATCAGGAATCAGGAAAAATTGCCCTTCTACTTGATCTCTACCTTCAAAGAAAGAAGTATCAATTAACAATGCCGCATCGCCCATCTCTCCAAATTGCAACAGTCCATAACTAAGGATTGCTCCCGCCATATCAATCGCAAGCCCCGGCACCGTTGGGTACATCGATAACTTTGTGAAATCCGCCAGAGAAGACAGGTAAGATCCAGCCAGAATGTTTCCGATCTCAGATAGAGCTGAATGTTCCATTTCAGTGAACGCCAAACCTTCTTTCAGCTCAAAACCAGCGAGGCGGTTCAACAACAATTTAGCAGCCTCTGGTGTCATCATAAAGAAGAGATTACCAGGCGCTTCACCTTCTACACGAAGAAATATTGTGACTACAATGCGCTCATCACCACCCACTTTTTCAGCAATCTCCTCAAATGGAAGCATCTGAACGGTGGGTACGCCCATATCAATCGGTCTGTTAAGGAGTTGAGACAACGCCGTAGCGGCGTTGCCTGCTCCAATATTACCGACCTCTTTGAGCACATCCATTTGGAAACCCTCAAATCGGTTAAACATCTCCACGTGCTAGCCCTCAACACTTTCCAGCTGCACAATCTCGCTTTTATTTAATACTTCGTTAAGGTTAAGCATAATCAACAAGCGGCCATCATCCAATTTTGCAACACCACGAAGATATCTCGCTTTCACGCCACCAACCACTTCAGGCGGAGTATCGATCGAACTGCTTTTAATGTCGATAACATCATTGGCAGAGTCAACGATAAAACCAACCTGCATATCGTCAACACCAACAATGACGATCCGCGTTTGATCTGTATATTCCGTTTCCGCAAGGGAGAAGCGTCCGCGGAGATCAATAACCGGAATAACAACACCACGCAGGTTGATAACTCCTTTTACAAATGAAAGTGTTTTGGGAACGCGGGTAATGGGCATCATGCGCTCAATAGTCTGAACCTTGTCTACCTCAATTCCGTACTCTTCGGTTCCCAATTTAAAGACGATGACCTTCAACTCTTCTTCCATGTAAAAAACCTCCCTATTCGATTTAAAACTCCATCACTATGCTTATTTAATAAATGCGTTTGGATCAAGAATCAAAGCCACTTGTCCATCTCCAAGTATCGTCGCACCGGAGATTCCTTCAATCGCAGGAAGATACGTGCCCATAGACTTCAGAACTATTTCGCTCTGACCAATGAATTCTTCAACAGCGACAGCTGCCAGACGCTCTCCTTTTCGAATCACAACAATCTCAGTTTCTTTCTCATCCGCATCGTTGAAATCCGGCACTCCGAAAACTTCGCTTAATGACAGATAAGGAATCAAAGACTCGCGGAACGTAATCATTTTATTACCATGGATATTACGAACTTGCTCACGCTGTACAATCGCGGTCTCTACGATGGAAGACAATGGAACTGCATACTTCTCTGAACCAAGTCGTACCAGCATGGCTGCAATGATAGACAGTGTCAATGGAAGCTGTACGGAGAAGTTAGTCCCTTTGCCTGGAGTCGACGTAATCGTTACATTACCGCCAAGCGAAGTGATTTTTGATTTTACAACGTCCAGACCTACTCCGCGGCCTGAAATATCCGAGATTTTATCAGCTGTACTAAATCCAGGGGCGAACAACAATTGATTGACTTCATCATCGCTCATTTTCGCACCTTGCTCCTCCGTCACAACGCCTCGTTTGATCGCTGTTTGCAGGAGTTTGTCACGATAAATCCCTTTACCATCATCTTCAATCTCAATAAACACGTGGTTACCACTGTGGAAAGCTCGCAGGTTAACTGTGCCCATTTCCGGTTTTCCAGCCGCAACCCGCTCCGAGATCGATTCAACACCATGGTCAACCGCATTACGCAACAGATGCACAAGCGGATCTCCGATTTCATCAATAACCGTTCTGTCCAGCTCTGTTTCAGCACCTGTAATGACGAGATCGATCTTTTTATCCAATGTTTTAGCCAAGTCACGAATCATCCGTGGGAAGCGGTTAAAGACGGTATCAACCGGAACCATCCGCAATTTCAGTACGATGTTCTGCAAGTCCGTACTCACACGGCTCAAGTGAGCTACAGTATCCGACAGATCGTTATTGCCTGTCTCACTTGCTAATTGTTCAAGGCGTGAACGGTCAATCAATAATTCGCTGAACAAGTTCATCAGCACATCAAGACGCTCAATGTCAACACGAATTGTGCGTGAAGGTGCGGCTGCCTGTTTTGGCGTTGCTGCCTTCGCGGGAGCTGCTTTGCCTTCTTCTTGAGGTTTAGAATCTAAAACAGGCGTATCCTTACCAACCTCAGGTGCTGGTGCTGGTGCTGCTTCTACCGCAACCGCGGCTGCCGCCTGATTGGTCATCTGTTGCAACGTTTCTTGATCCAGCTGAATCAATTTGGCACTCTCAATTTCCGAGATGCTCATAATACCCTTTTCCAGTTCTTGCGCCTCTTTGGTCGTTATGTAATACAACGAGAAACTGCGCTCAAACTTCTCTTGCTCGATATCCTGAACAGAAGGATAGGCTTTAACAACCTCACCTGAACGCTCAAGCATGTCAAATACCATGTATGCCCGAACACCTTTTAACTGACTATGCTCACTCACAAGGACGTCAACGTAGAATACACGGTGACCTTCTGCGATCGACTGATCAAGAACTGAATATTGGAATTCATCCAGTTCTACAGCATTGGAGATCGAGGAGTTCGTTTGCTTGTCTACCTTTGCAACAGGAGCACTGCCTCCTGTCCATTCGCCACTTTCAATAGCCTGAAGCGAAGCAACAATGGAGGAGACATCCGCTTTACCTTCACCGCCACCTGTAATATCCTGAACCATAGTCTCCAAAGCATCCAAACTCTTGAACATGGTGTCAAAAATGTAATCCTGCATTTTCAGCTTTTCATTACGAACCATATCCAGTACATTTTCCATTTTGTGTGTCAGTGAAGCCAAATCCTCGAATCCCATGGTTGCCGCCATACCTTTGAGAGTATGAGCTGAACGGAAGATGACCTGCACTATACCCAGATCTTCCGGATTCGCTTCTAGTTGTAGCATGTTTTCGTTAAGAGATTGTAGATGATCGTTAGACTCATCAATAAACATGGATAAATATTGGTTCATGTCCATTGTGAGGCACCTCCTCCGTAAGTTACACTCCGTTATTTCACTGCTTGAACAAGTTTTGGCGCAATCTCCTGCAGGGGCAGAAGATGACGCACGCATTGCAGCTCCACAGCTGAACGCGGCATACCATAGACAACACAAGTTTCTTCATTTTCGGCAAACGTTGATGTGACTCCAGTCTCGTATAATTTTTTCATCATACGCGCCCCGTCGCTCCCCATACCTGTCAGAAGAACAAGATGTCGTTGTAAAGATGTAAACGGCAGAAGCGACTCAAACATCGTATCCACTGAAGGTCTGTGACCGTTCACCTGTTGATCCTCACTCAACTTCAAGATAAACCTTCCATCTGCTGTCTTGTGAACTCTCAAATGGAAACCACCAGGTGCGATATAAGCCGTTCCTTTTTTAAGCACCATACCGTCTTCTGCCTCGACTACATGGAGCGGACTAAATGTATTCAACCGTTGTGCAAGTGAACGGGTGAAATTAGGCGGCATATGCTGCACAATAATAACTGGCGCCGGCAAATCCGATGGCAACTGCTCCAATAAAGTCTTGAGAGCTCTTGGTCCACCGGTTGAAGAACCGATCGCAACAAGTTTGTTGAACGATCCTTCCGATCCCGCTGAAGTTTTAAAAGCCGTATTAAGTTTAGTTGGCTCCTTCGCAGGAACAGGTGCAGACGCAGAACTGGTTGCTGGCTGTTTCGTCTGGAGTCGAGGCACCTCTGCCGATCTGACCTCTTTACGAGCTTGCAGTGAACTCACAGGTGGCTTACTTGGTATATCCGTTTTCGCACGAGCAGATTGATCAGGCTTGCCTAAGCCATCCTTTTTCGTGATCGTACGCTCCGATTTCGGAGGAGAAAGCGGGACACTCGCTTGCTTTTTAGCCTGTAAGACTCCAGTACGCTCTTCAAATGAATTCTCTCTTTTTGGAAGTATCGGCGGAACTGTTTTTTGAAGCGGTTCAACAACTTCCTTCGACGTTTCTTCCTTCTTTACCGGTTGTGCTGGAGGAATTACAGTATTGCGGGAAGCCTCCATTTTTTTGATCGATTCTTTACGCTCAGCTTTTCGCTTCACTTCATGCATGGCAGCACGCATTCGTTCAACCAATGCTTTACCAACCTGAGCAATATCCTGATCATGCACAACAGACGGCTTACGAATAAAGTCAAATGCACCAGCTTCGAGAGCCATAATTGTCTCTTTCATACCTTGTTCATTAATACCAGAGAGCATAATCACAGGAATGAAGGAATCCTCCATTATGGATTTAAGCGCATCCAGCCCATTCATTTCCGGCATTTCAACATCCATTGTGATCATATCAGGTTTCAACTCTAATGCTTTTTGTATAGCTTCTTTGCCATTTGACGCTGTGGCCGTAACCTTGAACTCTGAGTCCGCTTCAATTAAATCCGTCACAATTTTGCGCATAAAAGCGGAATCATCGACAACCAATACTTGATAGACCGCCATATTGTGTCACCTCTGTTTCCTTTTTTCAGAAATCATGTTGTTCGTTTAAGCCACTTTTTCATAAATCCTCTGATTCCTGACAAGGTTCCGGATTCCGGAGCTGCAGGTACAGCCAGATATCGAAGAGCAAGTTTTTGTATATCTTTAGAAGCCTTGCAATGAGGATAGGCTAATCGATAAGGCATCTGTTTCTTTACTGCTGTCACAACCTGAGCATCCTCTGAAATATACCCAAGAAGCGGGATATCTGTTTGCAAAAACCTTCTCGCCACTCCAGCTATTTTATCTGCTACACGCTCCGCCTCCCTTTCATCTTCAACCCGATTTACAATCATTCGAAAAGGAGTTGCGTGCTCCTCGCCGTGCATGACTTTAACTAAGGCATAAGCATCTGTTATTGAAGTCGGTTCAGGAGTAGTTACAATCAGGCATTCATCAGCAGCGCCGATGAATCTCATATTTTCCCTGGAAAGGCCAGCCCCGGTATCGAAAATGACGTAATCCATCTCTTGCGCAATGTCCTCCACCTCACTGGCAAAAAACTCCAGATCCCGATCAGACAAGGAGAATAATTCCTTCATCCCCGACCCCCCCGCAATATATGGCAGGCCATCAGCACCAAGTTGTATGATTTCCCTTATAGTTTTATGTCGGTATAAAAGATGATACAGATTATAGGAAGAAGAAGTTCCCATTAAAACATCGATATTTGCCATACCGATATCTGCATCAAACACCAGCACTTTTTTACCCATAGAATGAAGAGTCAGTGCAAAGTTTAATGTGAAATTGGACTTGCCTACCCCACCTTTACCACTAGCTACCGTAATAATTTTGGAGGAACGGCTACTCACTTTGCTTTTATCGCTCTCGAGTGGCGCGGAGACCAAACTTCGGAGTGATGCTGCCTGATCCTTCATTGTTGTGTCCCGTCTCCCAATAACGCATGGGACAACCATTCCACATTGGGCTTCAGCAGATCATCAGGAACATTCTGACCATTTGCCACATAAGCAAGTTTGAGCGGGAAACGATGTAGAAGATTAAAGAGCGGACCGCAAGTTCCTGTTTCATCCATTTTGGTAAAGATCACTTTATCCAATCCATATTTACTGAAATGCTCAGTAATTTGTACCATATCCATGCTTTTCGCAGTCATACTCATCACCAGAAAGGTTTCACTGTTCTCAACTGGAGCAAGTAAACTCTGCAGTTCGGAGACAAGCAATTCATTTCTATAGTTTCTGCCTGCCGTATCCATAAAGATCAGATCGCAGTTTTCTAGCCGTGATATGGCACGTTGCGTATCTCCTGGCGACTGCACAACTTCAAGCGGCACGTTCAGAATCGATGCATACGTTCTTAGCTGTTCAACTGCAGAGATACGGTACGTATCTGACGTAATAAAACCAACTTTACGCTGTTTTTTAAACATCTGCTCCGCAGCCAGTTTGGCAATCGTTGTTGTTTTTCCTACTCCTGTAGGTCCAGCCACATATACAATTCGAGTGCTAGGCATGATGCCCTCTTGAATACGGTCTTTCAGAAAAGTCGCTATCTCCAACCGAAGTGCCTCTTCAACATCCGATTCTTGCAATTTACCTTCAGCTAACCCCTGCTCAATAGGTTCAAACCAGGATTCCCATACTTCCGGCCAAATTTCTTGGTCCGCAAGCCGCTCCTGGCTCTTCATTAATTCTTCAGGAATTGTTGTCGCAACTGTTCCTTGCTTGGAAAGCTTGGTCATCATCTGCTTCAAGTCCTGTAACTCGTTCAACAGCATATCCTGCTGCTGATCCATACCACGATCTTGGATACTAGGCGTTGAACCCGAAAAATCCGCCCCTTGCGGTCGCGGTTTATGCTCACTGCTCAGAAAATCTGAGCCGT
This sequence comes from Paenibacillus intestini, assembly GCF_030803945.1. Lineage (NCBI taxonomy): Bacteria > Bacillati > Bacillota > Bacilli > Caryophanales > Paenibacillaceae > Paenibacillus > Paenibacillus intestini. The sequence goes on from NZ_JAURUN010000002.1 coordinate 350,598, forward strand.
AATCCATTTTTTCATCTATTCCACTTGATTTGGATACAGATGGAACAGCCGCCGTTTTCTCCTGCCCTTTTTGGTCCACCGCCGCTACAGTTTCCCTTGCATCGGAACCCCCTACAAACGAACGAGCGGTCTGAGCATAAGCTTCAGGTACAAACGAACGAGGCACAGGCGTAAATGAATTTTGCGCCTTCTTAACAGAAGAACCATTCGCCTGATTAGGCTGCTCTTTATCTACTGCTGCAACCACTTCGATACGTTTTTTGCGGAACATCCCGAGCACTCCGCCCACCTTGATTTCTTTGGTGGACAGAATGACGGCATCACTTCCCAGGTCTTTGCGAATTTGAAGCATAGCTTCGGGCATGGTCTCAACAACGTATTGTTTTACTCTCATAAGTTCACCACCCCGATACTTTGAATTTCAACATTCGGCTCCAACTCGCTATAGGAAAGCACCGGAATATCCTGCATCGTTCTTTCAATCACCTGACGCAGATACATTCGAATGGTTGGAGAAGTTAACACGATGGGCTGTTGACCCGATTGAATTAATCGATTTACTTGTTCACTCAGCTTTTGGTACACACTTTGAGTAGAGACCGGATCCAGTGCAAGATAGCTACCTTGCTCCGATTGTTGCACACTTTCAGCAATTTTCTTCTCAAGTCCTGGTCCTACCGTGATCACTTGAAGGGTTTCGCCTTTTTGCGAGAATTGTTGTGTAATCTGACGAGATAACGATTGTCTAACGTACTCCGTTAACACATCTGGATCCTTCGTATAAGTTCCATAGTCTGCAAGTGTTTCAAAAATGGTAACCATATCTCGAATCGATACTTTTTCACGTAGCAACTTGGCTAGTACCTTTTGTACATCACCAATCGAGAGAACGGAAGGAATCAACTCATCCACCAGTGCAGCATAATTCTCTCTAAGGTTGTCCACAAGTGCCTTCGTCTCTTGTCTTCCAAGCAATTCGTGCGCATGTTTCTTGATTAGTTCTGTTAGATGAGTCGCAACGACAGAAGGCGGGTCGACTACCGTATATCCAGCGAGCTCTGCCCGATCTTTAGTCACTTCATCAATCCATAGCGCAGGCAAACCAAATGCCGGCTCTGTTGTTTCAATTCCTGTTACAGATTCTTCATCATATCCAGGACTCATCGCAAGATAATGGTTCAGCAGCAGTTCTCCGCCACCAACCGCATTACCCTTAATTTTGATCACATACTCATTAGGTCTTAGTTGAATATTGTCACGAATACGGATGACTGGTACTACCAAACCCAGTTCAAGAGCACATTGTCTTCGGATCATAATGATTCGATCCAACAAGTCTCCACCTTGTTGATTATCAGCCAGTGGAATCAGCCCGTAACCAAACTCGAATTCTATCGGATCTACCTGAAGCAAATTAATAACACTTTCAGGACTTCTGACTTCTTCGATCTGCTGTTCTTCTTCCATTTGTTCTTCTGCTTCCTGTTTCAAATTCAGATTATTCTGCATTCGCCAGGCAGCATAAGCAAGAACACCTGCCAGCGGGAGCGTTGTAATCACATGAATTGGAGTGAAGAATCCCAGCATCGCGATAACAAAAGCTACGATATAAATGAGTATCGGATATGTAAACAACTGGCCAGTAATGTCATCCGCCAAGTTTCCTTCCGATGAGGCTCTAGTCACGATCAACCCCGCTGCTGTCGAAATGAGAAGCGCAGGAATCTGACTAACCAATCCGTCCCCTATCGTCAAAACCGAGTATGTGGAGAGTGATGTTGAAAAATCGTAACCATGTACTGTCATACCGATGATAAAGCCACCGATCAGGTTAATCAGGAGAATGATAATACTTGCAATCGCATCCCCTTTTACGAATTTGCTGGCACCATCCATCGCCCCGTAAAAGTCAGCTTCACGTTCAATTTTGGAACGACGCTCACGGGCCTGCTGTTCGTTGATTAATCCAGCATTCAAGTCCGCATCGATACTCATTTGTTTACCGGGCATTGCATCAAGGGTGAACCTTGCTGCTACTTCAGCCACACGCTCAGATCCTTTGGTAATAACGATAAACTGTACCACCACCAGGATCAAAAACACGACAAACCCGATGGCTATCTGCCCGCCAGCTATCCAGCTACCAAAGGTAGCAACAACGGCTCCCGCATCCCCTTTACCAAGGATCAGCTTCGTGGTTGAGATATTTAGTGCCAAACGGAACAAAGTAGTAATGAGCAGCAAAGCCGGAAATATGGAAAACTGCAACGCTTCTTTGCTGTTCATGGCAACAAGCAAGATCATCAAAGCAATAGAGATGTTGACAACAAGCAGCATATCGAGCAGCCAGACCGGGATCGGGAGAATCATCATCAACACAATGCCGATAATCCCCGCAAGGATAGCTAAATCTTTTGTTTTCAATGAATGTATGGCCTCCGATCCCTGTTATTTCGTTCTGCCCTTAAGTTTATATACATAAGCCAGCACTTCGGCTACAGCTTGGAACAAATCGGCTGGTATAGCGTCACCAATCTCAGCTCTCTGGAACAATGCCCGTGCCAGTGGTTTGTTTTCCATTGTTATCACACCGTGTTCTTTGGCAATTTCTTTAATGCGCAGAGCCACATAATCCTGCCCTTTAGCAATAATTTGCGGAGCTTCCATCTCAGACCCTTCATACTTCAATGCTACAGCAAAGTGTGTCGGGTTTGTGATGATTACATCCGCATTTGGTACTTCCTGCATCATACGCTGCATAGCCATACGACGCTGACGCTCCCGAATTTTGCCCTTGATTAGCGGATCGCCTTCCATTTTCTTATACTCATCCTTAATATCTTGCTTGGACATACGAAGTTTTTTTTCGTTGTCATACTTTTTGTAGATGTAGTCGAATATAGCCAAAACCATTAATGCTACGGAAATCTTAACACCGAGGTTCAAGGTTATTGAAGCAGCAAAGTGTAAAATTGCATCCAGTGAGAAATGGGAAAGTCCTGCTATGTCTGCCTTGTAACTGATAAGGGTGCTGTATACCATGTAACCAATAATTGTCATTTTAAAGACTGTCTTGGCGAATTCTACCAATGAATTCAGCGAGAATATATTTTTGAAGCCCTTAATCGGATCCAGCTTCTCAAGCTTCGGCTTTAATCCCTCACCTACGAGGAGAAATCCAACCTGCATATAGTTCACAAGTAAGGCTACAAGGTAAGCAACAATCAAAACAGGTGCAAGCAATAACATAACTTCTATTCCATACCGCATCATCAGAGCCATCACATTCTCACTATTCACTTCCATGCTCAGCCTGTTCATGAAAATATCCGTGAATAATCGAACGATACGCACCTTGTAAAAATCACTAAAAGTCATAAGGATTAAAAATGTAAAAAGCAGAATGGATGCTCCTGATATTTCTGTGCTCTTAACAACCTGTCCCTTTTTACGGGCATCATTTCTCTTCTTGGGAGTGGCTTTTTCCGTCTTCTCTCCGGAAAATAACTGGAGGTCGAGTTGAAGTTTCATGTGAGTTTTACCCTCCATTTCCCTCATCCCGGCCTTTGCCCAATTGTGCCAAGCAATTTCTCCATGGATTTGAATATCGCTTCAAATAATTGACTAAATATAAATCCAAAGCTGGGAACAAGCAAAAGCAAAATGGCCAAACCAACAAGCAATTTAAGTGGCATTCCGACAGCAAAAACATTAAATTGTGGAGCCGTTTTGGCCAGAAACCCCAAGCCTACATCTGTCAAAAATAACGCTACAACAATGGGAGCTGCCATCTGAAAGGCTAACATAAAAGATTGTCCCAACGTTCGCACCAAAAATTCTGCTATACTTCCGTCTGCCAGTCTCATATAAAATTGATTGGATAATGGAATCCAGCGGTAACTGTACACAACTCCATCTAACAAATAATGATGACCATTCATTGTCAAAAAGAGCAGCATCGCAAAAGCGTATTTCAGGTTACCTGTAAGCGGTGCAGATGCACCAGTCATGGGGTCGTAAACATTAGCCATACCAAAACCGATCTGAAGATCGATGAATGTACCAGCTGTCTGGACTGCAGTCATCAGAAGGTAGGCTGTAAACCCTAAAAGCAGGCCAACAATGATTTCTCTGATAACCAGCAGGATATAACTCAAGTCAGTCGGTACAGTTTGGTTAATGCCAAAGGTCATGTAAACTGTCAACGTAACAAAAGCAGATATGCCCACCTTAAATGAAGTTGGTACATTTCGAGCTGAAAAAACCGGTGCTGTTACAAAAAATGAGGCTATTCGACAAAACATAAGCAGAGCAACAGGGAAACTTTGCAGCAATGTCTCCATCGGCTAAAGCCTACCCTACGTATCTGTATAGATTATCGAGTATGTTAAACGTGAAATCCATCAATATATTCAAGATCCAAGGCCCAAACATAAGTACTGCTAACAGTACTGCAACAATTTTGGGTACAAAGGCGAGCGTTTGCTCCTGAATTTGAGTCGTTGCTTGAAAAATACTAATAGCAAGTCCTACAACCAGAGCTAGTATAAGCATAGGTGCACTGGCCAGCAATGACGTGTATACTGCTTTTCCGGCCAGACCGATAATAAACTCCGAAGTCATGACCGTCCTCCTTTAACGCTCCGGTTCAAGTATTAAAACTCAGCAACAGTGACTTGACTACCAGATACCACCCGTCCACCAGAACAAAGAGCAGTATTTTGAAAGGTAATGAGATCATGACCGGGGGAAGCATCATCATACCCATGGCCATGAGTGTACTCGCCACAACGATGTCGATCACCAGGAAAGGAATAAATATCATAAATCCCATCTGGAAAGCTGTTTTGAGCTCACTGATTGCATATGCCGGTACCATTACCGTGATTGGAATATCCTGATACGATTTCGGCTGTTCCGCCTGATTGTATTTCATGAACAGCAAGATATCCTTCTCACGTGTATGAGTAAACATAAATTTTTTAATCGGATCTGCTGCCTTTTCCAGCGCCTCCGTTTGTGTCAAATCTCCTTTAAGATAAGGCTGTAATGCAACCTGATTAATAGAAGATAACGTAGGAGACATGATGAAAAGTGTAAGAAAAAGGGCCAGACCGACCAATACCTGATTCGGAGGCATCTGCTGGGTTCCGAGTGAAGTTCGGACAAACCCAAGCACAATCACAATCCGAGTAAAACTGGTCATCAGTACCAGCAATGCCGGGGCTATGCTAAGCACCGTAATTAATAGAATAATAGATAATGAACTAGTACTTGGCGTGCTGCCATCACCGTTCCCAATCTGTATATCAATATTAGGAATCGGCTCGGCAAAAGCCACCGTAACGGATGCCAGGCTGATAAGTCCTACGAAACAACACGCTAACCAAATCTTTTTCTTCATGAATCCCTCGACCGATCTGTAGTATTGTCTTGATCCAGGAGCTTCTCCATCTTCTCTTTACGGTTTGGCATCTGCCGAAGTTTGGATTCAAACATCTCATGAAAAGAAGCAGTGTCCTCAATTTCCATTTCCCGAGGCGGTTCTTCTTTACGAAGACGTTTAGCGAGCTTGGCTATGATGGGTGGGAGGTTTCCTTGCTGTGAAACAGCATCCCGTTCAAAGGAATCCACAATTCTCTGTGCTTCTTCCAAATCCGAAACCTTATCCAGCAGCTGTATATTCTCGCCCACACCGATCAAATAAACGTTTCCGCCAATCTCTAAAATTTGCAGTGACTTGTTTTGTCCTAGTCCGACCCCGCCCAAAATGCGAATGGTTCCGCTTCGAAACCATTGCTGATTTCGTTTGTTCAAGAATCGGATCAGGTAGACAATAAGAACCAGGATGACGGCCAGGACAACAATCACCCATACTAGCTGTAGATAATAATTGATTCCTGCGCCAGCTGGTTCTGGAGTACCCCCCTGAGCCATCAACATGCTTCTTAAGCTCCCAGTGTTTTGCTGATTGCTTCGATAACCCGATCAGATTGGAAAGGTTTAACGATAAAATCTTTGGCTCCAGCTTGAATGGCATCAATAACCATCGCTTGTTGGCCCATTGCAGAACACATAATTACTTTTGCATTTGCATCAATTTTTTTAATTTCTTTCAGAGCAGCAATACCATCCATCTCAGGCATTGTAATATCCATTGTAATCAGATCCGGACGAAGTTCCTTGAACTTCTCAACGGCTTGTGCACCATCTGGTGCTTCTCCTACGACTTCGTACCCATTTTTGGACAAAATGTCCCGGATCATCATTCTCATAAATGCAGCGTCGTCTACGACTAAAATTCGGTTTGCCATGTTGGTTCAAATCCTCCCTGAATTGTGCTTATTGTAATTTCTGAATACGGTCCCATTGGCTTAGAATATCTATAACACGAACACCAAAGTTTTCGTCAATGACGACAACTTCACCCTTGGCGATCAGTTTGTTATTTACCAAAATATCAACAGGTTCACCAGCCAACTTATCCAGTTCGACAATCGAACCTTGTGATAGTTCCAATATATCTTTAATTTGCTTTTGGGTCCTTCCTAATTCTACGGTGACTTTAAGGGGAATGTCCATCAATAAATTCAAATTGTTCTCGTCTACATTAGCAAAAGCCCCATTTTGCAAATTGGCGAATTGAACAGGCTGTACATTCACATTCCTATTTGGCGCAGCACCATAGTGTTGAGGCTCACCATAGGCTGGCTGTGGTGGCATATGATATGGTTGCTGCGGTGGCATACCGTATGGTTGCTGTGGAGGCATACCTTGAGGCATCCCCATCGGAGCTTGACCATATCCACTATAGTCCTGAACAGGCTGCTGTGGAGCCTGTGGAGGCATCTGTTGCTGAGCCGGCGGCTGTTCCATAACCGGTGGCGGCGTTGGTGGTGCCACTGGCGCCGGAGCAGGCTCGGGTGTTGAAGCTACAGGAGCACTGGAGGTCGACTCTTGAGCACCTCCAATTAACATATCCACCATGTTTTTCGCAAAATGTACAGGAAGCAACTGCATCAAATTCGAATCAATCAGATCCCCTACTAACAGACGGAATGAAACTTGAATGAGTGTTTCATCTGGTGGTAGATTGGTCACACCTTCGCCGCTTTCCAAGTTGAGAATATCAATCCCTGGAGGAGAAATATTAACAAACCGGTTGAAGATGGTCGACATAGATGTGGCAGAAGACCCCATCATTTGGTTCATCGCTTCCTGTACCGCGCTAATGTGAATTTCGTTCAATTCTTCGTCGACCGGATTCCCCTCACCGCCCAGCATTAAATCAGCGATAATTTGCGCATCTCTCTTTTTGATAACCAGTGAGTTAATGCCTTCGAATCCATCCACATAGTTCACATGAACAGCAACATGTGGCTTAGGGAACGCTTCTTCGAACTGTGTTCGGCTAATAATTGATACTTTAGGTGTTGTAATATCCACTTTAAGGCCTAATAGTGTGGACAACGCAGTCGCAGCACTGCCAAAAGTGATGTTACCAATCTCCCCCAAGGCATCCTGTTCCAGCTCCGTCAGAAAATCATCAACCGTTTTCTCAGCGGGTTCAGAACTCGAGATGGATTCCGATTGCCGAAGCAAAGCGTCGATCTCTTCCTGGGATAAATAATCCTTACTCGTCAAATTCTTCAACTCCTTCGGTGACAATTTGATCTATTTGCACAGCCACACGGTCCTTAATCGTTCCCGGACTGCCAATATACTTCAGTCTGTCACCAACTTTAATGGAAAGCCCCTCTTCCACCGGTTTATTCAGCGTAATGACATCGCCAACCGATAATCCTAAAAACTCGGCTATCGAAATTCTGGATTCACCAAGTTCGGCTACAACAGGTAATTTGGCTTTGTTTACACGTGATCTCAGCGCTTCGTATTCTTCCGGAGCTCTCGTTTTCTTCTCTGAAACAAACCACTGATGTGTTGATAACCGGGACATAATAGGCTCAAGAACGACATGCGGTATACACAAATTGATCATGCCTGTGGTATCGCCGATTTTGGTACTTAGCGAGATCAAGGCAATGGTCTCATTGGGAGATACAATCTGCATAAACTGAGGATTCGTCTCCAGTGCTTCCATTCTAGGCGAGATATCCAGTACCGTCTTCCAGGCTTCCTGCAAACTTTCGAAGGCTCGGCTGAATATGCGTTCCATAATCGTCGTTTCAATTTCTGTCATGCTTGCAATTTTGGTCGGAGCACTGCCTGTACCTCCTAGCAGACGATCCAGCATCGCATATCCCACATTCGGGTGAACCTCCATGACCATTCGTCCCTGTAATGGCTCTGCTTCGAAAATGTTCAAAATCGTCATCTTGGGAATAGAACGGATAAACTCGTCATAAGGCAACTGTTCTACCTGCACAACATTGATCTGAACGAACGTCCGCAGCTGGGCCGAAAAATAAGTGGTGAGAAAACGAGCAAAGTTTTCGTGAATACGCGTCAGACTTCGAATGTGATCCTTGGAGAAACGCACTGCCCGTTTAAAATCGTAAGACCTGATTTTCTTCTGAGTTTCTTCCTTTTTCAATTCCTCGGCGTCCATTTCGCCTGAAGAAAGGGCTGCTAATAGGGCGTCAATCTCGTTTTGTGATAATACATCCACCATGTTCTCACCCCCTTACAGGTCTACAGCTTGTTCTATTCATTACATTGGTGCTATAACAATGTCTGAAACACTTGTGCTTTTCAAGTTCGGCTCAGGCAATGCCTCATTAATTAGCCCCGTTAGTTTCTCATTGAATTGTTTCATACCTTTTGCCGAACTCAGTGCCTCAGCCTTGGTATCCGCAAGCGTCTCAATAATGATTGGCTTAACCGTAATACTTTTAATTTTCTCAAAGTCTTCTTTAGCTTTCTTATCCGACAACTTGAAAGAGAAACTAACCATAATAATACGATCTGCATCAGCCAAATTGGTCTTAATCTGTCCAAGCTCGGATGAAACCTCTACAATTTCATCTGCTGTCAGCTTTTTTTCTTCAGCAGCTGCCGCTGTATGTGTATTGTCGTTCTTGTTTTGACTTTGCATAAATACAAAAACTACGACCACAATGAGTGTGATTGCAAGCAACGTTGTTGCAATCCAGGGCATCATCTTTTTCATCAGGACTCCTCCGTTTGCTGCACTTTAATCGTGGCTGCCTGAACTCCAATTTCACGGTTGTATTCTTTGATTTTGGAAATCACTTCATCGGCCTTTTCAAGCACGATTAATCTTTTTCCCGTTACCAGAGTAATATACGTGTCCGGCGTCTCTTCCACGATTTCGACCATCAGCGCATTTAACCACATGGGAGAACCATTTAACCGCGTAACTGAAATCATGTCAAGCCCCCTCAATCATAGTGGAGGAGCAAGCTCCCCCACCATTTCAAAATCACTAATCAGTTATTATCGTTTCAGGTTAACGACCTCTTGAAGAATTTCGTCTGATGTTGTAATGATCCGGGAGTTCGCTTGGAAGCCACGCTGTGACACAATCATCTCGGTAAACTCATTCGTCAAATCAACATTGGACATTTCGAGCTGACCAGCAATGATAGCCCCTGTACCGTCTTCTGCACTATTTGCTGTAACTGGATCAAGTACCCCATCCGGATTGGCATTCGCCGTCATACGATACAAGTTGCCGCCAATTTTCTCAAGACCTGCAGGATTAACAACTTTACCAATCCCCAGCTGCGCTCCGGCTTGAACCGTTCCATCAGCCATCGTCTGATTGATAAAACCATCCTGACCGATTGTGAATGAAACCACATCATCCTCAAGAGTAATGTTGGCACCACCATTATCCAATACGAACAAGCCATCAGAAGTTACCAGGTTCCGGGCAGCATCAACATGGAAATCACCCGCACGAGTCAAGTAAGGTACAGTTTGCGCATCACTCAAGCGTACCAGAAAAAATCCATCTCCATTAATTCGAAGGTCAGTAGGATTATTGGTGGTCATCGGGCTACCAGCCAAATGCATTGTGTCAATCGACCCTACTGAAACACCTAGACCGATTTGCTGTGCATTGACACCACCAGAAGGTGCATCCGTTGGAGCCGTTACCCCTTTAGTCGTTTGGCTCATAATGTCTTTGAACATCACTCGGCTTCCTTTAAATCCAACCGTGTTTACGTTCGCGATATTGTTACCAATGACATCGAGTTTGGTTTGAAAACCCCTCATCCCGGAAACGCCTGAGTACATCGATTTCAACATTTTACAAAATCCTCCCAGCCTTAAATTGGTTGCCGCATCAGTCGGTCAGCGGCATTCCGGCTCCCGAGAAGGGCCAGCCGGCTATGAAATAATTACAGCACTATCGATTTGAGTAAAGACATTATCTTTCATACTTTCACTATCCATTGCTGTAACGACAGTACGATTTTTGACATTGACGATAAAAGCCATATCCTGCATCAAAATGAGTGACTCTTTTGCCCCCTTGGCAGCAGCCTTGTCCAGTGCAGAACCAATTTGTTTCATTTGTTCGGTTTTCAACTCGATACCACGTTGTTCTAATCGTTTAGCTGCATGATTGCTGAGTTTTAAAAGGTTATCTTCCAGTACTTGAGCAAAGGGTTTAGACGGTGTGCCAGATGTGTCTCCCGTTTGGGGTTTGCGAAGCATATTTGGAGTAACAGGACCCGTATATAACTGTCCAACGGTTATACGGTCACTCATATGCTCTGCTCTCGATCTTCAGGTTCACTCGTCCCGGCATTCACATCAGACGGGTTACTACCATTAGTATTTGTAGCATCACTTTGAACGTTCTGGGCAGCTGACTTCGTTTCCTCAGCTTGCTTGGCACGATTCACCTGAATGATTTCATCCAGTTTAATTTCGTCGTTGCCCACCTTCGCATACTGAACGCCGTCTCGCACAATGATTGAATCTACAGTCCCCTGACGAAGCGTACCACTGTCTGTTTTATCAGAAGAAAGCCAACTGATTTCCATACCGATCATACCCGATACCGCTCCAAGTGACTGATTTAACGTTTTAAGCTGCGTAGAGATGTTAACCAGTTGCTCCACTGAGCTAAATTGCGCCATTTGAGCGATAAACTCTTTATCTTCCATCGGCTGCATCGGATCCTGATTCTGCAACTGTGTAATCAAAATTTTCAGAAATTGATCCTTACCAAGTTCTTTCGTTGCAGCACTTGTTGTGGCTCTATTTGCAGCCGCGTAATTAGGCCAAGTATTATTAGTAGAAACAATTTCATTTGCCATATATTCACCTCATCCCTGTTTAAGCCTCTGCAGTAAATGACTCTCTCTGAATTTCGCTACCTTCCACCTGCTCGCTACGCCAGTTGCGCAACTCTTCCTGCAGCCCCGCGGCTGTCACAGCTTCATCGGTATGCTCCCCACGCTCACGGGAACGTTTTTGTTGCTGAGATTGATTTCCTTGTTGACGTCCGCCATCCTGATACATTTCAGATCCGAGCGAACTGTTCTGAGTGACCTCGAGCCGTTCCACCTGAATGCCCTGAGATTGTAACGAGGAACGTAACTGCATCATCTGTTGTTCAAGCATGTCTTTCGCCATGACATGTTCAGTCATGAACCTGGCAACCAATTGTCCGTTTTGCAACGTAATCTGTACATCCAATTTTCCCAAATGTTCAGGGCGGAGAGAGATTGTGGCTTCAGAAAATCCTTTTTGATTCACGATATCCAGCTTGCTAACCACAAATTGCGTCATTTCTTTGGCAAAATTCGTTGCTTGCATGACAGGCTCAGCGGGTTTGCTCACGACTGTACCTGAGCTTCGCAAGGACAACTCGCCAGCTGTTACAATGTTTGAATGATGGATTGCAGGTTGCGCATCGGCAACGGGTGTTGAGTCATTTTTAACCGTCACTGTTGTTGCTTTAGCTTCTGTTTGAACTGTTGCTGATGCAGTCGTCTGAGGTGTTATCCCATCTGTTTTGGACGCTGTAGTCGGAGCACCGTTAGGTGTTTGAACAGCTGCATCCTTTATTGCTGAGAATGTATTCAGTATCGATTTGAGTTCAGACCAACCCTTTTTCCCATCCGTTTCGACTCCAGCTTCCTTCAACTGACTCTGCAACTGCTGAAGTAAATGTTGGAATTCCGGAGCACTCTTGACTACATTAGGACCTGGTTTAAGAACTTCCGTTGCCAATTGTGTCAGCACATCCTGTAATACAAAACGGACTGCAGCTGGATGCTGAGACAGTTCAACAGCAGATGCAGATGTAGGAGCTTGATCTAAATTAGAACCAACCTCACTTAGTGAAGCTTGCTGATTTCCATCTGAATCTTTATTTAATAATGCGTACAATTGCTGGATCAACGATTGAAGACCTGCAAGCAAGGCCGGATCATTTCCCAGAGCTTTGTCTAACGTATCCAGATCACCAAATAATTTTTCAAGCATTTCCATCAAACCTGACGAATCCGTACCAACTAATAGTGAACTTAACGCGTCCGTTACAGATGTGTTATTTTCTTCATTTTCTGAGGCAAAAGTAAACATCAACGGAGCAGACGTCTTTGTTGTTACTGCACCATTCGTTCCATCAGTACCCTCACCAGTTCCGCTTCCCCCAGCCAATGACTGTGCCAGCGTCTGCAAGAACTCAGCTCCAGTTCCTGTAACCGAACCTTTAGACTGCGCTGTTGATGACTGTGTTGAACCAGAAGTTTTGGAATAAGCCCCAGCGTTCATTTGATATACGAGTGACATTTTTTCACCTCCCCTCCATGCATTAAGAATAGAGTTGTTACTTATTGCCCATTAGCCGATTCAACACTTTGGCTGTCTCAACCGAATCTTCTTTAGACATGTTCTCAAGCAACTGGGATCGTGTTGCATCATTAACTGAATTGAGTATGGTCAGTGTTTTATCCGGACTAATTTTATAGGTTTCGAGCAATAGTTTGGCTCCGCTTGACGCAGACATCGAAGCAAAGGTCTGGCTTAACTGATTTTTATCCAAATTTTTACTATTAGTTCCTGTTGTCGTGGTCGTTGCTGCTGTTTCCTTTTTCAATCGGGACTGCAGGGCATCCAAGGCAAGATCGCCTGAAGGCTTCGCATCCTTCATCAGCATGGTCACATCCGCTGCAGTCTTCGGATCCATCTTTTCCAGCACCTTCGTCCGGGCAGTCGACTGCATCGCGCTCAACATAAGCACCATTTCTTCATTCGTCATATTTTGCAAAATCGGAGCGGCTTTACTTGGGCTCATATCAGCGTACATTTTAGCCAGACTTTTAATCTGCTTCTGATAATCACTTTCGGTTTCCGGTTCAGAAGTTGCAGCTGTTTCAGAAGCCTTATTTGCATCATCCAATTTCTTTTGCAAATCAGCTGTTTTCTGCGTCTCCACAGTAGCCGCATCTTTGGCCGCTTTCAGCTCTGCTTCTTTCGCTGTGACCTGAGATTTTAGCTTTTCAATCGTTGCTTCCGCACTTTCAACCTGCTTTTCGCTCTTTTCCAACTTCTCTTTCTCCGGATCAAGCACCGGATCAGGTACCCAATTCTTGACTACAGGAATTTTTTTGGCAAGTTCGAGCGCGTTATTTCGAATATCTACATTAAATAGAGTAAGCAGTACACCTAAGAGCACAACCGTGAATACAATCGGGATCGAAATCATGAGAAACTTTTCCCATCCACTCCCGGACTCTTTTTCGATATCAGTGTCTTTTACAGCCACCGTTCATTCCTCCTTCACGAGACAACTTCGCATCCGGCTCACATCAGTTCGCGCGGGCTTTGGCGGCGAAGCGTACAGTAGCCATCTCGTCCAGATCGTTCTGTTCCCGGAGGAGCATCTCCTGCTGAAATCTGCCTTTAGCCTTATCTCTCGCTCCAAGCCACACTTTTTCGTCAACTACTTTACCATTCAGAAAGCTCTGATTCCGCTGCACATTGACCTGAGCATGCTCCACATCACTGTTCTTACGCGATATACATTCGTCAAGGTGATATGCATATCGTTGCATTTCCTGCAAACTGGATACGGAAGCACAATTTTCAGTTGCCGCTTGAATAATGTTCATCAAATTATTTCGATCATTAATCAATTGCAACAAATGCTCTTCTTCCGTCTGAAGTTTACCGATCGCTGTGGATAACATCCATTCTGCCTGTGTCTTCTCATTGCTTTTCAGGTCAACAACCTTCTGGAAATGATATCGAAATTTCATCGTTTACCCTTCATCTCCTTGCGAATTCAAGAATCAAACGCTCCTGTACTTCACTTAACGTTACCTTTTCATCAACTTTTTGCTTCGTAAAATCCCAGATATGATCAATCTGATCCATCGCTTCATCTATAGCTGCATTTGATCCCCGTTGATACGCACCAATGTTAATCAAATCTTCAGACTCTTTGTACACTGCCATCAGACGTTTCATATTGTTAACCGCATCAATCTGCTCTTCAGGAGCGATGTCCTTCATGACACGGCTGATACTTGCAAGCACATCAATCGCGGGGAAATGACCTTTATTCGCTATCGCACGGTTCAGCACGATGTGACCATCCAATATCCCTCGGACTGCGTCTGCAATTGGTTCATTCATGTCATCCCCATCGACGAGAACAGTATAGAATGCCGTTATCGAGCCAGTGGGACCTGTTCCTGCACGTTCCAACAGTTTCGGTAGACTTGCAAAAACGGAAGGTGTATAACCTCTCATCGCCGGCGGTTCTCCTACTGCCAAACCGACTTCCCTTTGCGCCATGGCGTAACGGGTCACCGAATCCATCATTAACATCACGTTCATGCCTCGATCTCTGAAATACTCCGCAATCGTCGTTGCTATGACAGCACCCTTGATTCGGATTAGAGCAGGTTGATCTGATGTTGCCACGATGACGACAGACCGTTCCAGGCCTTCCGGACCAAGATCCCGTTCGATAAAGTCACGAACCTCCCGTCCACGCTCACCTACCAGTGCAATCACGTTCACATCCGCAGCGGTATTCCTAGCGATCATGCCCATCAATGTACTTTTTCCGACACCTGAACCGGCAAATATACCCACACGCTGTCCTTTGCCTACAGTGAGCAAGCCATCAATTGCCCTCACGCCTACACTCATCGTTTCAAGAACACGCGGTCTATCCATAGGGTTAACAGGGGTATTGGAAGTAGAGTACATCGGCATTCGGGATGGTAACAATGAACCGTCAAGCGGCTGTCCCAGTCCGTCCAACACTTTACCAAGCAATTCAGAGCCTACTTGTACTCCTAAAGGTTTTCCGGTTCCGACCACGTCACAACCCGGACCAATGGATTGAAGTTCTCCAAGCGGCATAAGCAACACCTTGTTATCCCGAAACCCCACAACTTCAGCCTGTAGCGGCTTAGCTGATTTGCCAGGATAGATGTAACATACGTCGCCAATGCTGGCATCCGGTCCTTCTGATTCCACCATAAGCCCAATGACCTGGGTTACTTTTCCATTTATACGCACAGGATCAAACTGCCGCAGATGCTCCATATAACGCTGTGAACTAAGAACCTTCATGTTGATTTCTTCGCTCCTCATCCTCAAGTGCTATGCGGATCAGTTCCTTTTTGATCTCGGCAAGCTGTGTATCAATTCTTGCATCAACACTTCCAAATGAAGAACGGATAACACAGCCCTTATCTTTAACCGTAGCATCAGGCAAAATCTGTAACTCTGCCTGCGAATCAATGGAAAGAGCAAGTTCCTCCCTTGAAGCTTGTACAAAAGAAAACTGCTCAGGCGCCACACAGAGCGCGATCTGTCCTTGCTCCCTTTTTCTGGACAAACTCTGACGTATCAGCTCAATCGTTTGTTCAGGCTCTACCGTAAGTTGCTTATCTATCACTTTCTCCGCAATGCCACAAGCAAGTTCAACAAGAAACGGCTCGGCTTCCTGAATAATCTGTTCTTTGGCAACATACGCTTCCTGAAGCACCCCTTGTGCTTCTTTCATCATCTCTTCGATCTTCACCTGGAGATCCAGTTCAGCTTGTGCTCTTCCCTCTTCAAACCCTTGCTGAAAACCTTGAGCGCGGAGAGCTTCAGTCAGATGTTCATCCTGCTCTCGTTGCTCCTGCCACCAGCGTTCAATCTGTTCCTGGGCTTCCTGAAGCATTCGCTCCGCCTCTTCCGAAGCATCACGCACCTGCTTTTCCGCAAACTCCTTGGCATCTTCCAGCATCTCAGCAGTAAGACGTTCTGTCTCTTCATCGACTCGTGCCTGAAGCACTTCCGATTCAGAAACTGCTGCACCGTCCTCTTCCAATCCAGTCTCATCTTCACCGCCATAATAGTGATGATTTTCGAGCCTTTTATGGTCTTCTACCGGTACATACTGGAAAGATTTAATCAAATTAGACAATGATATCATCTCCTCCACCACGTGCGATAATGATCTCGCCAGCTTCTTCCAGTCTGCGGATCGTACCTACGATACGTGTCTGAGCTTCCTCCACATCACGTAGCCGCACAGGGCCCATGAACTCCATCTCTTCCTTGAAAGTTTCGGACATCCGTTTCGACATATTACGGAACACAGCTTCACGTACTTCTTCGCTTGCGACTTTGAGTGCAAGTTGCAGGTCGGCATTGTCGATATCCCGAATAATACGTTGAATGGAGCGATCGTCCACATTGACAATGTCTTCGAAAACAAACATCCGTTTTTTGATCTCTTCTGCAAGTTCCGGATCCTGAATCTCAAGGGAGTCCAAAATTGTACGTTCCGTCCCCCGATCGACACCATTCAAAATCTGAACGATGGATTCGATACCGCCTGCATTTGTGTAATCCTGCGTCACTGTAGAAGACAACTTTTGTTCCAGCACACGTTCCACCTGTGAAATAACTTCTGGTGAAGTGCTGTCCATCACAGCTACTCTACGAGCAACATCTGCTTGCTTCTCCTGAGGGAGAGAGGACAGAATGGCCGCAGCTTGCTCAAATTGCAGATAAGAAAGTACAAGCGCAATCGTTTGCGGACTTTCATTCTGAATAAAGTTCAGAATCTGATTCGGATCAGCTTTACGTGCGAAGTCAAAAGGTCTGACTTGTAGCGTAGCTGTCAAACGATTAATAACTTCAAGCGCTTTGGAGGAGCCGAGTGCTTTCTCCAAAATTTCCTTTGCATAGGTAATACCGCCCTGAGAGATATACTCCTGTGCCAAACAAATCTGATGAAACTCGGACATAATCATGTCCTTTTCGGATGCATCAACCTTACGCACGTTGGCAATTTCCAACGTAAGCTGCTCAATCTCCTCATCACGGAGATGTTTAAAGATCTGAGCAGACACTTCCGGACCTAATGTAATTAATAATATTGCTGCTTTTTGTCTGCCAGTTAATCCGGCATTGCCTGCCTTTGCCAATGCGTTCACCTCTATTCGTCAGCCAGCCACGTACGCAGCAGATTGACGAATTCGTCCGGCTTTTTCTTGGCCAAACTCTCCAATTGTTTGCGCACCTGACTTTCGTTCGTCACACTGTCCAATGTTATGGACGGGAACTCTGTTGCTACTGGAAGCGGGATTTCTTCCTCTTCTTGGATCTCATTTTGTTTACGACGACGACGTACTAACAAGATCACTACCGCAGCGATCAGGACCGCAATAAGTGCTCCGCCACCCCACATCATTGCAGGTGTCAACTGGAAGCCCGTATTGGCATCTGCAGCTGTTGCAAAGCCCTGTGACATGACTGATACTTTTTTTGTCAGGTCTGCGTCAGTTATTGTTGTGCCTGAGTCTGCCAATGACGCGCGAACGATATTAACTAGAATATTTTCGATCGCATCTCGAACAGGCTGTTGTAATTCGTTTTGCCCTGCGGGTGGTTCAACCGCCACGTTGATGGTTAAATCTTTTACAGTATATGGGCTTGAAATGATATCTTTGGCAATTCGATTCACTTCATAATTTATCGTGCTTGATGATTCTTCCGAATTCGCATTGCTATTAGAATCAGAAGAAGGATACCCTGGAACGTCCTGTTGGCCGGTACCTGCTACACCACCTGTCGGAGTTCCCCCACCAGTGTAGCTCTTCTGAATTTGCTGTACACTGATTTCGATCCCCTTCATGTTCTCTTGATCAACAGGTGTAACGAGATTTTCTTTGCTTGTCACTTTATCGAAATTCAGTTTGGAGGCCACCAAAACGTTGACCTTATCCTCACCTACAATTTGAGAGAGGAATTGCTTCACGTTATTTCGCACGTCACTCTCAAACTTTTTCTGTAATGCCATGTTCTCCTGCACTTCAGATGACAAGCCACCACTGCCACCGCGAGCGGTTGGAACGAGTTCAGCCTCATCCGTGTTCGTGATCGTGATGTTCTCGATGGGCAGGTTCGGAACAGCTGTTTTAACCAAATTAAAGTATCCATCTACAGCTGCCTGATTCGGGTGATACCCCGGTTTAAATTGCAATGCTACGGAAGCCGAAGCTTTGTCCTGTTCTTCCAAACCTGCAAAGATATTATCTTTTGGCATGTTAACAAGGACTTTGGCATCCTGAATGCCCTGCATACGCTGGAGTAGCTTTTCAACTTCTCCGTTTAATGCATTGTTGTATTTCACATCAAACTCTTTATCTGTCATACCGATTGGTGATGATGAGCTTTCAAACGCTTTATAACCAAGGGAACCATTTTGTATGATGCCTTGGGATCCGATATTCACTTTGGTCAGCGCTACATCTGTACTGGGTACAGAAATACTTTTTCCGTCCGCGCTAAGTTTATATGGGATATTAGATGAGTTCAGATAATTGATGACACCAGCTGAATCACTTGCATTTAAATCTGTGAACGCCACTTCATATTCTGTCTTGGATAACTGCATCGTGAGAACCACTGCTGCCAAAATCAGAAATAAGAAGGTTGAAATAAATAATGTTTTCTGCTTTTTGCTAAAGCTATTCCAGTACTGTGATGCCTTGTCCCTGTACTGGGCAATTCTCTCATTCACTCTGTCACCCCATCCGAAACTTTGCTTAGTCTGTCCTGACAAAAGCTTGAGCGTTCTCCTAGCTTTGATCAGGAGCAGCATCGCAGCTGCTTGTCGTAATGATCAGCGCTACTGTTTGCGCAAATGAACTCTTATAGTTGTGTGCGCATAACCTCTTGATATGCCTCAACCACTTTGTTACGTACTTGAGTGGTAAGTTGCAGACTAAGCAGGGCTTGTTCGGAAGCAATCAACACCTGATCTACATTCGCTTTACCTACCAAAAATTGATTTGACATTTCATGAGCCTGGGTTTCCTGTGCGGCTACAGAGCCCAGTGCATTTTGTAAGTATGTACCGAAGCTCTGAATGCTTTCGGCCGGTGTAGAAGATTTATTTTCAGTTCCTACACTTTTCATTTGCAACGGCTGAACTCCCTGAGCGTTAAACATATTGTTCTGAATCATAAATGTCCCTCCCTTTTATCTCTTCTTTTCAGTTCGTTGTCGAAGAATGCAACAGTTAACCTTTTCCAATTTCTAACGCTTTAGAAATCATCGCTTTGGTTGAATTCAGTGCAGTAACGTTAGCCTCATAAGAACGTGAAGCCGAGATCATATCGACCATTTCTTTTGCAATATCCACATTAGGCATGAACACATACCCTTCTGCGTTTGCATCTGGATGAGTCGGGTCATAAACCGGTTTGAATGGCGACTGATCTTCCCGAATCTCGGTTACCCTTACACCATCACCTGAACCTCCACCACGCATCTGGTTTTGTAACATCGTGCTGAAGGATGTTTTATTCGGTTCAAGCACTACCATTTTCCGCTTATATGGAACTGCGACCCCATTCGACATGCTCGCGCGCGTGGTTTCAGCATTTGCTATATTGGAAGAAATGACGTCCATACGCAAACGTTGAGCTGTAAGAGCCGAAGCACTGATTCCAAAACTGTTGCTAATGTTCAACGCGGTTATCTCCCTTCTACGCCTACTCGCATCATTTTAATTTGTTCGTTCACTTGCTGGATATAAGCGTTGTAACGCAATTGATTATCCGCCAGAAGACTCATCTCTCGATCAATATCCACATTATTCTGGTTGTTATTCATGGAAGTGGACTGGTCCATATTAACTACTGGTGTTGGTACTAAAGAGGAAGGACCTATGACAAAATGCCTTGGATCCGTTACTTTCCCTTTAAGAACAGGTAAATCACCGCTCATCTGATCCTGTAACATTTCTTCGAAAGAAACGTCTGATCGCTTGAAATACGGGGTATCGGCGTTCGCTACGTTATCAGCTATCGTTCGTTGTCGCATGTTCGACGCATCGAGCGCACCTTGTAATCTTTTAAAGCTAATATCGTTTAAAAGATTCACAACATCCCTCCTCTCATTAGTATATATGGAAAAAGATTGAATCTTTTCACGTGAAACTGCTGTTGTTTTTTCGACAAAAACATTCGTGTTTACACGGTTTTCTAGGACTTAAGTAGAATTAACTCTGATGTTGTCGTATAACATAAGTTTCTTCGAGTTTGGGATATATTACAATAAGAAAAAAGCCCTATCTTTTCTTAAAGAGAGGGCTTTTTGTGTATTTTCTGCAAAATATGATTTTTTTCGTAAATATTCAGTCCCAAATCAAAAATGTGTTAACAATCTTGAGGCATGCCCTTAAACATTCTTAAAATAAAACTCATTTTTCCAGCCTGTATTTCAGTCTGAGCACCTTTAAATGTACCTTTCCGCAAAAGGATTTCAATTTGTTAAGTTTAGCATTTTTTACCGTCATATTAGGGTTTTAAGCTTATATTACACTGTATTTTTATGTAGCCAACTCTACTTTATTTCACATTTTATGTATGAAAATTCATTGGAACTATCATTTCTGACGCAACACTTTCTTAACAATTGTATAGGTCACTACTATTTTATATTTAGAAAACAATTGATGCCTTCTCCATTTCCCACAAAACGACGTTTTGCACATTTGCGCAAAATATTCCGGTTTATTCGCTTAGCACCAGATAACATTTAAATAATTAAAATTCTTTTAATGGAAATACATGGTTGCATAAAAATAGGAATACCAACTAATCCGCTACCCTTTATACAATTATCCATGCGGCCCAAGTCCTAGTTTCTAGCATAAATGATCGCCACCTCTCTATTATCGGTCCAATCATCAGAAAAGGTTAGACCATAATATAAATAAGGATATGTATGCATAAACACGACATCTAACACAGCATGCTCTGTATAAAAGTACAGAACATCTTGATTAATGTTCACTGTTTATGGTACATACCCCATGTTTTATTCCATACGACCATCTTATCATGTGATACTAGAAGCTACATTCATTACCCTTTGCTCTTACTTAAAGGATGTATTGACTTAAATCTCGATCCGTCGCAATATCATGTAATTTCTCACGTACATACTCTGGTGTAATCACCATACGTTCCAACGTAAGCTCAGGAGCCTCGAAGGACAAGTCTTCCAGAAGTTTTTCCAGTATAGTATGCAGACGGCGAGCCCCAATGTTTTCTGTGTTTTGGTTAACAGCTTCCGCGAGCTTGGCAATCTCGCGTATTGCATCCTCCGAGAACTCAATCTCAATATTCTCTGTGCGGAGCAAATCGACATATTGCTTCGTTAGCGCATTCTGAGGTTCCGTTAGGATAGAAACAAACTCCTCCAAGGTAAGACTGTTTAACTCTACACGAATAGGGAAGCGTCCCTGAAGCTCCGGAATCAGATCTGAAGGTTTAGCCACATGGAATGCACCAGCCGCCATAAACAGAATATAATCCGTTTTGACAGGCCCATACTTGGTCATGACCGTTGATCCTTCAACAATCGGTAGAATGTCACGCTGAACGCCTTCACGGGAAACATCTGGACCACTTCCACGACCTTGACTGGCTACTTTATCAATCTCATCGATAAAAATAATGCCTGTCTGCTCTGCACGTCTTATGGACTCTTGAGTCACATCATCCATATCAATTAATTTGCCCGCTTCTTCTTGAATAAGCACTTTACGTGCTTCCTTAATAGCCAACTTACGTTTCTTCGTACGGCGCGGCAACAAACTGCCAAACATCTCCTGCATGTTCATGCCCATCTGATCATTACCCTGGCCAGCAAACATATCCATCATGTTCGGCGTATTGTCTTCTACATCGATCTCAATGATGTCATCTTCCAGTTTACCAGACAATAGATCGAATTTGATTTTACGGCGACGCTCAGCAACGTTTGCGTCAGGTTCAGGTTCGTCCTGATCCTGAGGGGCATTTCCATTCCCGTTGTTCCCAAAGATCATTTCAAACGGATTACGCTGATTTTTAGACTTGGACTGAGAAGGAGCCAAAATATGTACAATGCGCTCGTTAGCCGCTTCTTCCGCTTTGTCCTTCACTTGTTCAGTTCGTTCGAGCTTGACCATACGCAGGGATGTTTCAATCAAATCACGAACCATGGATTCCACATCACGTCCAACATATCCCACTTCGGTAAACTTGGTTGCCTCGACTTTGACAAAAGGTGCCCCTACCAGTTTCGCAAGACGACGCGCAATTTCCGTTTTACCGACGCCTGTAGGCCCAATCATCAGTATATTTTTAGGTACAATATCATCCTGTGTGTGTTCTGGCAAAAGACTACGTCGATAGCGATTACGAAGGGCTACTGCCACTGATTTCTTCGCCTGTTTTTGACCTACGATATATTTATCCAGTTCCGTAACAATCTGTCTTGGCGTTAAAGCTTGAGAATTCATAAGCTTCCCTCCTACAAGTATGTTGACGTCAATTCAGCCACAAGAGCAAAGAATCTCCTTAACGTAAACCGGAGCAGATGTAGCATCTAGTTCCTGTACGGGAGATTTCTTTGTTCCTACAATTCTTCGACGATAATATTACTATTCGTGTATACACACAGCTCGGAAGCCACCTGAAGAGACTCACGCGCAATATCTTTCGCTTCCATCTGTCCAGCGTGACGTTTCAGCGCCCGCGCAGCGGATAAAGCAAAATTACCACCTGAACCGATCGCAATGATATCATCATCCGGTTCGATTATCTCGCCGCCACCTGAAATAAGCAACATTCCTGTTTTGTCCATCACAATCAACAAAGCTTCGAGCTTCCGCAGTATGCGATCCTGCCGCCAATCTTTTGCAAGTTCAACCGCCGCCCGTTGCAGATTGCCATGGTGCTCTTCCAGTTTACCTTCGAATTTTTCAAACAGTGTAATTGCATCAGCTACAGAACCGGCAAAGCCAGCAACAACCTGTCCACGATATAAACGTCTTACTTTTTTGGCTGTATTCTTCATCACAACGCTCTGGCCCATAGTTACCTGACCATCGCCCGCAATCGCTGCCTTGCCATTATGACGGACAGCACAGATCGTCGTCGCATGAAATGACATATCCATGATATCAGCTCCCCCACGAATAATTTATACGCGTTCCGGAACGGTTAGACCTTCTGAAGCAATAAACTTGGCGATACCATCCAGGGCACGATTTGCAAGTGCTTCATTTTTTTCTTTTTTGTTACGGATTCTAGTTTCCAATTTCGGTAACAAACCGAAGTTAGCATTCATTGGCTGGAAATGCTTGAAATCCGCTGTTGTAATATACTCTGCCATGCTACCTAGTGTCGTTTCTACCGGCAGTACAACAAGTTCTTGTCCTAACGCTGCTTTAGCTGCATTCATGCCGGCAATAAGACCCGATGCGGCAGATTCAACATATCCTTCTACCCCTGTCATCTGACCAGCAAAGAACAAATTAGGGCGCTCTTTGAATTGGTATGTTGGACGAAGCAACTTCGGTGAGTTAATAAATGTATTCCGGTGCATGACACCGTAGCGCACAAACTCAGCATTCTCAAGACCCGGAATCAGAGAGAAGACACGTTTCTGTTCTCCCCACTTCAAGTGCGTTTGGAAACCTACCAAGTTATACAACGTTCCCGCCGCATTGTCCTGTCTAAGCTGTACTACAGCATGAGGCAATTCACCCGTATGCGGATTAACCAAACCTACCGGCTTCATCGGTCCAAACAATGCTGTTTGTTTGCCCCGTTTCATCATGACTTCAATCGGCATGCAACCTTCGAAATAAATTTCTTTTTCGAATTCTTTTAACTGAGCAACCTCTGCAGTAATCAGAGCCTCATAAAAGAGTTCAAACTCTTCTTCTGTCATTGGACAGTTGAGATAAGCCGCTTCTCCTTTATCATAACGAGAGGCAAGGTATACCTTGTTCATATCTATGGAATCTTTTTCAATAATCGGCGCTGCAGCATCATAGAAATAGAAGTATTCCTCACCCATCAATGCTTTAATCTGCTCGGACAATGCCGGCGAAGTCAGTGGTCCGGTCGCTACAACAACAATGCCTTCCTCTGGAAGTGAAGTAAGTTCTTCATTCACCACTTCAATCAGCGGATGCTGATGCAAAGTCGATGTAATCTCACCCGAGAAGCCATCCCGATCCACAGCCAGGGCTCCTCCTGCCGGAACAGCATGTCGATCAGCTGCTCCGAGTACGAGCGAATTCAACATTCTCATTTCTTCTTTCAACACGCCAACTGCATTAGCCAGTCCATTGGCACGAAGAGAGTTACTGCAGACGAGTTCTGCAAATTTATCCGTATGATGAGCCGGCGTTTTGACAACCGGTCTCATCTCATATAACTTCACTCGCACACCGCGACTGGCGATCTGCCACGCTGCTTCTGATCCAGCCAATCCCGCACCGATAACCGTTACTTGTTGTTCACTTGTCAAAATCATTTACCCCCATCATATGCTAATCCGTTGAATCATCATCCGATTCTTCCACCGGCTCCTGATGATCACATGAAGTACACTGCAATCTTGTTCCCTTTTTGTTTCGCTTCTCAATCATTAACGATCCACAGCTCGGACAAGGTTTAGCGGAAGGTTTATCCCAAGATACAAAATCACATTCCGGATATTTGTCACAGCCATAGAAAATACGTCCTTTTTTACTGCGGCGTTCCACCACATGTCCTTCCTTACACTTCGGACAAGTTACACCGATGTCTTTAATAATCGGTTTCGTATTACGGCAGTCAGGGAATCCTGAGCATGCGAGGAACTTTCCGAAACGACCAAGTTTATATACGAGCGGCTTGCCACATTTCTCACAGATCTCATCCGACACCTCGTCTTCGATCTCGATCTCTTTCATTTCTTCCTCAGCAAACTCTAGCCGTTTCTCGAAAGATTCATAGAATTCAGCCAGCACTTTAACCCAATCTTCAGAGCCTTCCTCCACATGGTCGAGATCGCCTTCCATATTCGCGGTAAACTCCACATTCAGGATTTCCGGGAAAAACTCTTCCATCTGCTCAATGACCAGCTCTCCCAGCTCAGTCGGCATAAATTTCTTCTCTTCGATCGCAACATATCCACGTTTCTGAATGGTCTCCAGTGTTGGCGCATAAGTACTTGGTCTACCTATGCCGAGCTCTTCCAAGGTTTTAACCAACCGTGCTTCGGTATAACGTGGCGGCGGCTGCGTAAAGTGCTGTTTAGGCTCAATCTCCTGCTTTTTCAGCACATCTCCACTCTTGAGCGGAGGCAACAAACGATCTTCCTCGGTTGTACCATCGTCATTGCCTTCTACATACACTTTCATGAATCCCTGAAAGCGCACCTTGGAACCCGCAGCACGGAAGATCGTATCTCCTGCAGCGATGTCAACCGAAAGTGTATCCAGAATAGCCGAAGACATCTGACTTGCTACAAAACGTTCCCATATCAACTTATATAAACGGAACTGATCACGACTCATAAACGACTTTATCGAATCTGGGTCACGCAAAATGGAAGTCGGACGAATCGCTTCGTGCGCGTCCTGAGCGTTGGAAGCCTTTTTGGAATAGTTCCGCGGGCTCTCTGGTGCAAATGTCTCACCATACTTTCCAACGATATATTCTTTGGCTTCTTCCTGTGCGGAAGCAGCGATACGAGTCGAGTCTGTACGCATATACGTAATGAGACCGACTGTGCCTTCTTTTCCAAGGTCTACACCTTCATAAAGCTGTTGCGCAACCGACATCGTCTTGGAAGCCCTGAAATTAAGTTTACGTGCCGCTTCCTGTTGCAGTGAACTTGTCGTAAATGGCGCCGAAGGATTTCGAGTTCTCTCTTTCTCCTTCACTTCCTTGATTGTAAAATCAGCACCTTCGATCTGTTTCAAAATCGCTTGTACTTCAGCTTCACTGCCAAGCTCTGTTTTCGTTCCGTTCAACTTATGAAACTTCGCCTCGAACGGATTGCCATCTGCACTCAGTTTGGCTGTAATGCTCCAGTACTCTTCCGGTTCAAATTCGTCAATTTCATTTTCACGATCTAAAATAATTTTGACGGCAACAGACTGAACTCGTCCTGCTGATAATCCTTTTTTTACTTTCTTCCATAATAGTGGACTGATCTTGTAACCCACGAGCCGATCCAGAATGCGTCTAGCTTGCTGTGCATTGACCAAATCCATATTTATTTTACGCGGCGTTTTGAATGCGTCCTTAACCGCTTGTTTGGTGATTTCATTAAATACAACTCGGCAATCAGCCGTGTCATCCAGTTCAAGTGCATGTGCCAAATGCCAGGCAATGGCTTCACCCTCACGATCCGGGTCGGCTGCGAGATACACTTTTTTCACTTTCTTTCGTGCATCCTTAAGTTCCTTTAATACTGAACCTTTGCCGCGGATCGTAATATATTTCGGATTAAAATCATTCTCTACCTCAACGCCGATCTGACTCTTTGGCAAATCGCGTACATGTCCCATCGAAGCTTTCACGATGAACTTGCTGCCTAAATATTTGCCGATCGTCTTCGCCTTTGAGGGCGACTCCACGATTACGAGTGCATCCGCCATAGGTCCATCCTCCTCTCAGTCATGAAACTGTTTCTTGTACTTCACTTCATACTTCGTATTATATACTCCACATACTGCACAGGTTGCAGCATCGTCATACCCTAGCATATTTGGTTCCTGGTAATTGGCTAATCTGCTTTTTTATGATTAAAGATAACAGAACTGAATGTAAATGTCCAAAATCCCAACCCAACCGATCTATCAATTGATCTAAAGACTGCTCTTCCTGCTCAAGTAAAATGATGATACGTCGTTCATCTGTAGAAAGTTCCACCTTTGGAAATAAACCTTGCTCCGCATGTCCTGACATTTCTGCCGAACGTCCTCTATTGTAAGGAAGTTGTTCTGCATTTGGCAAGTCCAAACGATACTCTTCTAATAAATCAGTAGCACAAGTGACCAATTTGGCCCCCTGTCGTATTAAATTATGTGCCCCTCGGCTCTTCGGCGAAGTAATCGGCCCTGGAACTGCAAATACATCTCTGCCTGCCTCGAGTGCTGCATCTGCGGTGATGAGAGAACCACTTCGTACATCCGCTTCTACAACGAGCGTTCCCAATGTTAATCCTGCGATAATCCGGTTTCGCTCGGGAAAAAGGCCCTGACGAGCCCTGGTTCCTAGAGGGTACTCTGACAAGAGTAGACCCGTTTCAGCAATTTGTTCTGCAAGGCTCGTATTTTCAGGTGGGTAAACCATATCTACCCCTGTACCAAAAACAGCAATTGTTTTACCATTTGCTCGTAATACAGCTTCATGACACACACGATCAATACCTCTGGCAAGTCCACTGACAATAGTTACCCCCGCAAGAGATAATTGTTCTGCAAGCTTTTCCCCAACTTTACGCCCATAAACTGTAGGCATCCTTGTTCCTACCATCGCAATCGAAGGTTGATGTAATAACCGAGTGTCTCCTCGAGTGTACATCACCCAGGGAGGCTGAGCGGTTTCCTTCATTAATATAGGATAATTTGAATCCAGATAAGTAATAACCTCGATCCCGCGATCATAAACCTGCTCTCTTCTACTCTCAATCCAGCCGGCATTAAATTCTCTAGCCAAACGAGTCGCCTGATCCTTCCTCAGTCCAGCTTCAATCCAGTCTCCTTCCTCGTAATAAAGCAACTCCCGCAACGAGTGCTGACCTGTCATCAATTTTGCAACACTTTTCTTACCGATGCCTTCCATTTCATAGAGTCCAAGCAAAATCCAACGTTCTTCCATGTTTCTGCCTCCTGTGAGAGGGCAAATTGCCCTCTATTTGTGTGATAAACAACGATAAATTGCACACGTTAACATATTTTGCACACTAAAGTTCGTCCTCATTTTTCTAAAAAAACGCAAAAAAGCAACCCTTCGCCCTGTTTAAAGGACAAAAGGTTGCTTACCTTTACCGTCTCATGAATCAACGGCTCCGAAAATGAATCATTTCCGTGCTGTTTCTTCTATTATAACGGAATAGGATTAATGTGTCGTGCACAAATTCAAAATACCGCGTTCTTCGAGCACACTTACCAAAGTGGAGCCCATTTCCGCTGGTGTCGGAGCAACTTTAATACCGCATGATTCCAGCTTCGCAATTTTCTCTTTGGCTGTACCCTTACCGCCAGAGATAATCGCACCCGCATGACCCATACGTTTGCCTGGAGGCGCTGTAACACCACCGATGAATCCTACCACCGGTTTAGTCATGTTAGCCGCTACCCATTCTGCTGCATCCTCTTCCGCAGTACCACCGATCTCACCAATCATGATGACAGCATGTGTCTGTGGATCTTCATTAAAACGTTTCAAGATATCGATGAACTCGGAACCCTTAACCGGGTCTCCTCCGATACCTACCGCAGAAGATTGGCCAATACCACGAGTTGTGAGCTGATGAACAGCCTCATACGTCAGTGTTCCACTACGTGAAACGACACCAACATGTCCTGGCATATGAATGTATCCAGGCATAATGCCGATCTTACACTCGCCCGGTGTGATCACACCTGGACAGTTAGGCCCAATCAATACTGTATTTTTTCCGTCCATGAAACGGTCTACTTTGACCATATCCAGTACCGGAATACCTTCAGTAATACAGATGACCAAATCCAGTTCCGCATCAACAGCTTCCATAATGGAATCCGCCGCAAATGCTGGAGGAACATAGATGACGCTCGCTGTTGCGCCAGTAGCCTCCTTCGCTTCCTGCACCGTGTTGAATACCGGCAAGCTGACTACTGAACCGTCTTCCAGCGTGATGTCAACATTGGTTCCGCCTTTACCTGGCGTAACACCGCCTACCATTTGGGTTCCGTAGTCCAATGCGCCCTTCGTGTGGAACATTCCCGTTGAACCCGTAATGCCTTGCGTAATGACTTTTGTATTTTTATCGATCAAAATACTCACGTTGCTTCACATCCTTACGGTTATTTTTCAATTCCCGGACAGCTCCGGTACGAAGGAATGAACCTATTTTACGAGGGCAACAATTTTCTGTGCTCCATCGGCCATGGAATCAGCAGGAACGATATTCAGGCCGGATTCACCCAAAATACGTTTGCCCAGTTCCACGTTAGTTCCTTCAAGACGAACAACCAGCGGTTTGGTCAGGCCAAGCTGCTTCGCTGCTTCAACAACACCGTTGGCAATGACATCACAACGCATGATACCACCAAAGATGTTAACAAAGATACCGGCTACTTTGGCATCAGACAGAATGATCTTGAATGCTTCCGTAACTTTCTCTGTTGTTGCACCGCCCCCAACATCAAGGAAGTTGGCCGGGTCTCCACCGTAATATTTGATGATGTCCATCGTAGCCATCGCAAGTCCCGCACCGTTAACCATACAGCCAATGTTGCCGTCAAGCGCTATGTAGCTGAGGTCGTATTTGGAAGCTTCGATTTCTTTTTCATCTTCCTCATCCAAGTCACGAAGTTCTTGAATATCCTTGTGACGGAAGAGAGCGTTGGAGTCAAAGTTCAGCTTTGCATCCAGCGCGATAACGTTTCCATCTCCGGTAACAACCAGTGGGTTGATCTCGGCAATAGAGCAATCTTTTTCGACAAATGCCTTGTACAACGCAAGCATGAACTTCACAGCTTTATTCACGAGTTCATTCGGAATGTTAATGCTGTAAGCCAGTTTGCGTGCCTGGAACACTTGCAACCCGATCGCAGGGTCAACTACCTCTTTGAAAATTTTTTCAGGTGTAGCTTCAGCTACTTCTTCGATCTCTGTTCCGCCTTCTTCGGAAGCCATCATGACTACACGTCCTGTAGCACGATCGACAACAACACCCACATAATACTCTTTGCGGATATCGCATCCTTCTTCAATCAAAAGACGTTTTACTTCTTTACCTTCTGGTCCTGTCTGATGGGTTACTAATACTTTGCCCAAAATTTCGGATGCATAGGCACGAACTTCCTCTGTGCTTTTTGCTACTTTCACGCCGCCGGCTTTACCCCGACCCCCTGCGTGAATTTGCGCTTTAACTACAGTCACCGGACTGCCCAGTGCCTCTGCGGCCGCAACCGCTTCATCGACTGTATAAGCAACCTTTCCGTTTGGAACGGTAACTCCATACTGTTTCAGTACTTCTTTTCCTTGATATTCATGGATATTCATTCTCGAATCCTCCTATCAACATGACTGCAACAAGGCGGGCTGGTAGACGAACAAAAGACATATGTTGACTATTTTCACTTAAACCCAATTCATTGTAACATGTTTTTAAAACGCTTTCCTTAAAAAAGTAATGGTTAATAGACAGCATTTTGATATGGATATGATCCCTTTTTGTGAATGCTTGGATATATATGGAAAAAACCTCAACCGATTAGGCTAAGGTTTTCATCACATGGAGACTTTTATTATTATTTTTTAGCGGCATTTATATTCGATTCATGAACTTTCTCGAGCAAGCCTTTAAACTGCCCAAGTAGTGCTTCAAACTCTGTGCTGTTCAAGCAAGCATCTCCCTGAATGGCTTCAGGTATGGATAATGCCTTATTCTTAAGTTCACGTCCCGCATCGGTTAGTGTAATCAACACTTTACGCTCGTCTTGTGCAGAGCGCTCACGGTGGATGAACCCGGCTGACTGCAACCGTTTGAGAAGAGGCGTCAGCGTACCTGAATCGAGGTACAGAGCTTCACCAATTTCCTTAACGGTACATTCCTGCCGCTCCCACAATACCATTAATACCAGATATTGAGAGTACGTTACACCAAGCACTTCCAGATAGGGCTGGTACAATTTTGTAATTTCACGTGAACAAGCGTATATGGCGAAGCATAATTGATTATCCAGCTTTAAACGGTCTGTCTGCATGTTAGCTATCTCACCTGCCTAATGTACTTTAAATTGCATATCTCATGGGCTAATCATCCTGCTTCACCTTTATTAGCGGCGAAATTGAGTTCCCCATTACTATCTTATCACAAAATAGATTAAAAAAAGAATAATTGAGCACAAATTATTTTACATTGCTATTTAATCATGTTAAATTTAGTTGTATAAAATATAATTACAGGTGATCAATAGGACGGATAATCTACTTCAGGGAGGATCATCAGAACAATCACCAGAACAATTCAGGATTCAGACAAACTCATTGCAGTTCAATTCACACCGGGTTGACGCTCTGATTCCTTTTATATAAAATGCTAGTAGAAGCTGAGGAAGCACCTTAATTCGAGACTGGCTCGCCCTGCGCGTAGCCCAACATTCGAGAGAGGTGTTTCTTTGTTATGTATGGAAAGTTGTATAGCTCGTGTCTCTATGGAATTGACGGTGTATTAATTGAAGTTGAAACGGATTTATCTAATGGGTTGCCTCTGACTTCAATTATCGGACTACCGGATTCGGCGGTCAGAGAAGCTGTGGAACGCGTTCGGGCGGCGATTAAAAACTGTGGATATCAGTATCCTTTGCAACGAATTACGATTAATCTGGCCCCAGCTGATCTGCGTAAGGAAGGTTCCTCCTTTGATCTTGCTATTGCCATTGCTTTACTTACGACCAGCGGTCAACTTGTTCTTCCCCCGCAGGAACGCACTTTAGTTCTCGGGGAACTGGCACTGGATGGTTCAATCCGGCCCGTTCCCGGAATATTGTCGATGGTTGATCTAGCCAAAAGGCAAGGCTTTACTTCGGTTCTGCTCCCTTATGAGAACGTGGAGGAGGCGCGTTTGATTCGTGGAATCGGGATCTATGGGCTTCAACATCTGAAGGACCTTGCTCCTGGTCATACCCTTACATCCCAAGGTTTAAATGGCAACACTTTAGGGGGAACAACGAGTGCGGGGCCAATCATTTTAAAAGACTACAGTCACCTTCATATCTCAGGACGTTCCAGTGCACGGTCCAATCAAGGTAGAGAAATTCTCTCTTATCCACATGAAGACTATAGTGATGTACTTGGACAGCATCATGTCAAGCGTGCACTTATGATTGCCGCTGCGGGCATGCATAATATCATGCTGGTTGGCCCACCTGGTACAGGCAAAACGATGCTGATTAAACGATTACCGACAATTTTACCCCCTTTATCGGAAGAAGAAGCACTCGAAGTAACTAAAGTGTTAAGTGCGGCGGGACATCTAAAAGAAGCTCCTCAAGGACTGATTGCAGACAGACCCTTCCGGTCACCTCATCATACGATATCCACCTCCGGCTTGATTGGGGGTGGCGGCATTCCAAAGCCAGGCGAGGTCAGTCTAGCCCATCGCGGAATTTTGTTTCTGGATGAACTACCGGAGTTCCAGCGTCAAGTTCTTGAAGTACTAAGACAGCCGCTTGAAGATCAGACGGTTACAATCAGTAGGGCAAGAGCTGCGTTCACATTTCCTGCACAATTTATGCTGGCTTGTTCAATGAACCCTTGTCCCTGCGGATATTTGTCGGCACAGGCGGAGGAGCAGCGTTGTATCTGCAGCCCGGCTCGCGTTGCAGCATACAGGGCCAAAATTTCGGGCCCACTGCTGGATCGTATTGATCTCCAAGTCGAAGTTCCCCCACCAGGAGATTGGCGTATGGCTGGCACTTCTCCTTCATCTGTCGAGATGCAGTCCAAAGTGATGGCTGCCCATTCCATTCAGGCCAAACGGTACACGAACGGCTCAGTGCGCTGGAACAGTCAGCTCTCTGGCACATTTTTACGGAAGACAATCCATCTACCTCGTGAAGCAGAGCATTTATTGGATCAAACGATACAGACGTTGAACCTGAGTATGCGTGCCCATGACCGAATTATGAAAATGGCACAAACTATTGCTGACTTGGATCATGAAGGTGAGATTATGACTGCCCATGTCGCGGAAGCAATACAATATCGGCAGTTAGACTTGAGTTTATTTTAATACGGATATTCAGTTGCTAAACAAAAGCCGTATTTGAACTCTGCTTACATGTTAATGAAGAGTACCTATACGGCTTGGTTGGCATCATAAGCACATCCAAAAATTGAATTGGCAGTTACACGTAAATCATAAGATAAATGAATGTCTCTTTTCAAAAAAAGCTTATCGGAGGAGATATCGTGGGAACATCAAACAGTGACAGGAATTTGGTTTATGACAAAACACTATTTGAAAATGATCATATAAAAAAAGACCACATGTATGTGGTCTCGAATGAAGTTCTTTTATTCAAATAACGTTAGCTTCTCCTTGGCAGGTGTACGCTCTTTCGCTGATGGAATGACATCGGGGTATCCCATATAGATCATTCCAATAATTTTTTCTCCTGCCTTGATACCTAGTGGCTTCCGAAATTTAGGTGCATATAAAAATGGTTTGGTCACCCAAAACGTGCCTATATTTTCGCTCCATGCTGCAAGCATAAAGTTCTGAACCATGGCGCTGACTGCGGCGAAATCCTCATCCCAAATCGCTTGTCTCGGATCTTCCTCCAGCACAACAAGCAAAATAGCAGGCACCTGTTGTACACTCCCCGAAAACTTGTTATCCTCACCCATCTCGGCTTCAATGGCCTCTGCGAGCTTTTTACGTCCTTTGCCATTGAACAACACAAATCTCCACGGCTCACGCAATTTATGGTTAGGTGCCCAAACGGCTGTATCCAGCAAATCGATGATTTGCTCCGTTGGAACAGGATCTTTCTTGAATTTTTTGACGGTGCGGCGATTCTCGATCGCATGGCGGACTTCGTTGATTGTCTTCGTCGTTTTACTCATGGGTCATGCCTCCCTCTCCAAATGGTACACACCAGGTTGCAATTTCATTATACACCTCTCTGTTAACCAGATTCAAAGGACGGCAGATAAGAGAGTTCCGGATCAAATAGAAAAAGATGAACTATAGACATTATACTCGTCTAAACGCTCATCTCTTTTTATCAACTAACTCCAAGCTAAAATGCATTTTCTAGATGATTTATGGACATGATCTTGCCAAAATGGTTCATCATCACCGCAATAACATCAAATCGAATTTGACGAGTATGTTCTCCGCTCATTTGGATGTAGACTCCAGCCGTTGAACGAACCTGTTGCATTTTGCGCTGATCGACAGACTCTTGTGGAGTTCCGAATCCTGAATTGGAACTTCGGCTTCGCACCTCAACAAATATTAACAAATCTTCACGTACTGCGATAATATCGACTTCTCCGCTACGACAACGCCAGTTTCGCTGGAGGATAGAATAACCCTGTTTCACTAACCAGCGGCAAGCTTCCTCCTCGCCAATCTTTCCCTTCTGCTGACGGGTCAACTTGCCACTAGGTTTCTGGCCAGATCCCTGTTCTACCATGATTCGTTATCACTTCGGCCTGAGGCAAGCCGATCGGCTCGATAAACATAGGTAAGCACTTCTGCTACCAACTGATACAATTCTGTCGGGATCTGTTCATCCAGATCCAGCTTGGAGAGCACTTCAACTAAAGCTGCGTCTTCCTGTACGGGTACGCCGTTTTCCTTAGCTTTGTCCAGTATGGCTTCAGCCACTTTGCCGCGGCCTTTGGCTACGACAACAGGTGCTTCACTTTCTCCCGGGACATATTTTAATGCAACTGCTTTTTTGGATAAAAGCTCCGGCTGTGGTAATTCCTCTTTCATACCTTGAAATCCACCCCTTTGTATCGCTCAGGGCTATAATCTGCAGCAGTCATCTTCCGCTCCATCCCGAGCTCCTGCCCTGCTGGCCAAGGTTCTGCCCGGAAGGTCAATAACTGATATCCAAGCTTGTCGAGCGATTGATGAATGATTTCACGTCCACTCTCCATCAAAGCTCCCATTTCTTCCCGATCATTAAGTACACGCAAACTGACAATGTTATTGACCACATGTACATCGACAAGGGTATGACCCAAACTTCTCATATCCAAGTCAAACAGCAGACGGCAATTCGAGGCATCCAATTCCCCGCGCTGACCGCGGCGTGATTGAATCTGCACAGAGGCTGTCTGTTCACCGTCCGGACCTGTGATGGGGATAAACCAATGCATTTGCGCAAACGCTGCACCGCGATCGGTTGTGAGCAATAGTTGCTGACCTGTCAGGTATTGTATGGCTTGATTGGCGGCATCTTTCAGCGCCGCCGGGGCACTGTCGCTGCTGGCCAACTGCAGCAGCAAACCCTTGAGCGAGTCCGTGTTCGCCGGACTCGCTGCCTCACCCACGCGCGGCTGCATCGCCGCGCCGTGAACGGCCTGCTGCTCGTGCTCCGCACCGAGCAGCTTCAGCACGCGTCCCACCCACGGGTCTCCTCCGTGGGTGACGGGCGTGTGCACTGCCGCCGCACCTGCGGGAGCGGCGGCAACACCGCCAGCCGGCTGCGCATCAGCGCCGGCTGGCAAGGGCTGCGGCGAGCCTGCGGCAGCCGCAGCCACTTGACCGCCCTGCTGCGCAGCAGGGGCGGCTTGTGCTGCCGCACCCGGCTGTGCCGGTGCGGCAGTGGACGCGCTGCGCAGCGCGTCCAGCAGCGCCAGCAGCTTTGGCGCCAGCTGTGCTGGCGTAGGCGCTGCTGGCGCGGCCTGCCCTGCTGCGGCAGGTGTCGCCGCAGCAGCAGGCGTGTCTGCGCGGCCGTCTGCACGCACGGCCGCACCTTCCGGCTGGCCCGCACTTGCACGGCCAGCCGCCGCATCCGCCGTCCCAGGTGTTCCCGGGCGGCTCGCAACTTGGCCCGCATCCGCAACGCGCGGCGGGCCTTCACCAGGTATTCCGGTACCTGCCGGAATACCTGCATTGCCTTTGCCAGCCGTTTCCGCTTGGCTGGAAACACTCTTCGCAGCAGTCTCAGCTCCTGCTGTCTGTCCACCATTCGCCTGGCCTGCATTCAGCGGCACGTTACCTTTGGCTTGTTGCCCCTGGTCTGATGCCGCACCTTCAGCAGCATCTGTAGTCACTCCTGCACCCGCCGCTGGAGTGGTCTGAACCTGATTCGGCTGTGACGCTACAGGAGAGGCTACGGGTATTCCGACTCCTGGCCTGCTCACATTTACCGCTGGCGCTCCCTCTTCTGGCTGAACAGCAACATTAGTAAAAGTTCCAGAAGCTCCCGCCTGTCCTGTGGACGCCCCCGCTTTTAAGCCTGCTGCTGCTTCGCCGCCAGGAAACGGCTTACCTGCCACCGTTTGAGACAAAAACGACTCCAGTTGATCCGCAAGACCACTTAACAACTGATGCAAAGGAGGCCCAAATACGGTCTGATGTAAACCTTTCACCGTTTCGGCCGTAATAGGCAGGCCCCTCTGAAAAGCAATGCCCGCCGCCTGTACCCATTCCTCCACAGGCACCTGTGCAGGTTTGGCTACCATCATGTTTTGCACCATGGCTACGTTATCCTTGGTCAGCGGAAGCCCACTGCGTTGCATAGCAAGTAACAATTCACGGTTGTCTTTGGTATCCGCCAAACCTACCTCTTGCAACAAATTATTCAGTGAAGCCTGCGGCAGCTCCGCAAGCGAGCCAGCAACAGGTTTCATTACCGTTATGCCGTTTTCACCTGGAGGTTGAACCTGCAGAAGCGTCGTCTCACCCGGACGGAGCGGTGTCTCCAGTTTGGCACGCACCTGCACCCCTTGAATCTGGAGCACTGCCTCTCCACCATCATCCGATACACTGACGACAGACCCACGAACGACCTGACCTTCTTTTAATTCGAGCGGCTTGGCGTTTCCGGGCTTACTGTCTCCCATTAAACCACGAATCATAGAGCTGACATTCAACTCGTTCTCCCTCCTTTCCGTTCCCTTTCAATTAAAACAACGTATGCTGCTCACCTAATAAATTACCGAGAAAGCTCCGCCGATGCATCGGTGTTGCGCCGAGTGCCATAATCTGTTCCCGATGAAATTGAGTTGCATAGCCTTTATGTACGGGCAGACCATATTCCGGGTATAACGTATCCCATTCTTCCTTGCACAGCCGATCTCTCGTTACCTTGGCCACAATAGAAGCCGCTGCGATCGATTGGCTATTTGCATCCCCTTTAATAATAGATAACTGCGGTATATTCAAATCCACCTTTTCCGCGTCCACCAGCATGTAATGAGGTGTTACATCAAGTGCCTCTACCGCACGTTTCATGGCCAGTCTGGCGGCCTGTTTAATATTCAGACGATCAATCGTTTCCGCATCTGCATATCCTACACCTACAGCCAGCGCGTTCTCCATAATGATGTCATATAACGTATCACGTTTCTTTTCTGACAACTTTTTGGAATCATTGACCCCTTCCAAAATAAGCCCTTGAGGCAAGATCACGGCCGCCGCAACCACATCCCCAAACAAACATCCTCGTCCCACTTCATCAATTCCTGCGATATATTCAAACCCGCTACCCCAATACTCCCGCTCATACACCAAAAGATCCCGAGGTTCGCTAGTTTCTTTTTTCTTTTTCTTCGGTTTGCGTTGCAGTTCTGGCAATGCAAGCTCCGGCATTTCATGGTTTGCTGTCATTCTGTTCATCTCCTCACCCATGTTTCGTGTAGCTGTGTAATCCCATGTAATGTATATAATTAATTAGACGTAGGCTATCGCATATTTGTTCTGATTAATCGTATTCCTGCACAATGTTTCGTGTTAAAAGTATGATTTAAAAAATATCCTGATGTCTTCATTTATCGGTTATCATAGCGTTAAATTGAATACATACAAACTGATGTTCTGCAAATTTTCAACATCATTTATCATAGCATGATTTCAGGACACCTCCTATACAGAACAAACAATTCCACCAAGCACACTTAACTTCATTTTTTTACCATATTCATGCTAGGTTTATATCCCCTTAGCCTTCAAAACACAAAAAGGCCGTTCCCGGTAATCCGGTAACGGCCGCTTCTTTCGGCTCTTGTAAGGATATTTTCGATCAGTAAGGAGCTTCCATAGAGAAACGCCCCATCTTGCCTGCTCGTAATTCGCGCAGAAACGCTCGTGATGCTTTCTCCAGATCAATCCGTCCACCACTGATAACACAACCGCGAATTCGGCCAACCTGCTCCATAATGGCAATAACACTGTCCGAATCGTCCGCATCTTTGGAGAACTCCTGAAGACCATATCTCTCTTCCAGCGCATCCCAATAATAACGCATCAGATAACTGATTCCGAAAAATGCGATATCTTCTGCATTCAGGATTTCTTCTTTGATCGCACCCGTCACAGCAAGTCGGTAACCCACATTCTGATCTTCAAATTTCGGCCACAGAATACCTGGGGTGTCCAGCAGTTCCATTTCCTTGCCTACTTTGATCCATTGCTGGCCTTTAGTTACACCTGGGCGATCTCCAGTTGCAGCAATGCTCCGTCCAGCCAAACGATTGATCAATGTGGATTTACCTACGTTAGGAATACCGACAATCAATCCCCGAACGGCTCGGGGATTAATGCCTTTTGCCAATTGACGATCAATCTTCTCCTTTAGAAGAAGTCTTGCCTGAGCAGGAATATCTTTGACATTGGTACCTGTTGAAGCATCCACAGGGAACGCTGTAATGCCTTCTTTTTTAAAATACTCAATCCACTCTTGCGTCACTTTGGCATCCGCCAAATCCGACTTATTGAGCAAAATCATGCGGGGTTTATCCATCAAAATCTCGTCAATCATCGGATTACGGCTGGAGACAGGCAGACGGGCATCCAATAGTTCGATGACCACGTCAATGAGCTTCAACTTGTCCTGAATCTGGCGTCTGGCTCGGGTCATATGACCTGGAAACCATTGTATCGTCACCTTGTCTTCACCTCATTTAATACATACTTTAAGTTTTAGTGGTTAATCCACTTAATTTCTCCAATAGGCCAGAAAATAACATCAGCACGGCCAATAATCTCTTTCAGGGATACATAACCGATCATTCGGCTATCTGTACTGTTAGGTCGATTATCCCCCATAACAAACACATGACCCGCTGGCACCTTTCCGTCTGGGAATTGTTCATTCGGGAAATCCTTCACGTTATACGTTCCGCCACTCGCTTCAGCCGCATCAATAGCACCCTGGATGTAGGTCTCATTCACCTTTTGTCCATTTACCGTTACGGTGTCTCCCTGAACCTGAACCGTATCTCCCGCAACTGCGATAACACGTTTAATGAAATCCCGTCCTTCGGAAGGTACATGGAAGACGATCACTTCACCACGTTTTGGCTCGCGGATATCGTATAGTATCTCATTGACAATGACACGTTCTCCTGTCGAGAAATTCGGTTGCATGGATGGCCCGTCCACCACAAATGGTTTAAAAAGTAACCAGCGAATCAGAATAACCAGTACGAGTGCAATGACAATGGCCTTCAGCCACTCGACAATTTCATTTTTTGCTTTTTGGGATCGATTATTTTTTTCTTCCGCAGGTAAGCTCTGGTCCTGTTGGACTTCTTGTTCCATTCAAGATCTTCCTCTCTTCACAGTACATGATTATAGCAGTATACATTCAGCTTTTTGCTTCCTCCCTATATAGAACTAGAGAAAACAAATTATTCAACTCAGTTATGTAATTCTTGAAGCCAAGCATTACAACCGTACATTGAACAATAATTCAAATTCCTTGGATAACTGATGTCACAATCCTCCCGGACTTTACGCCGCATATCCGCCATACCATTTTACTCGGAAGTGTACCTCTGGTTCAACTTTTCCCGGACAAAAACGAAAAGGGCTTGTCTCCAAGCCCCTCCCGGTATCCGTTATATTAACGAATTTCTTTAATTCTCGCTGCTTTACCGCGTAGTTCACGAAGATAATAAAGCTTCGCACGACGCACTTTACCACGGCGAGCCACTTCGATTCTATCGATTTTAGGGGAATGAAGCGGGAAAGCTCTTTCCACACCTACACCGTAAGAAATTTTACGAACTGTAAAAGTCTCACTGATTCCACCACCACGGCGTTTAATCACAACACCTTCGAACAATTGGATACGCTCACGAGTTCCCTCGATTACCTTAACGTGCACTTTCAAAGTGTCACCAGGACGAAAACTCGGAATATCTTTGCGAAGTTGTTCTTGTGTAATCGCTTGAACGATATTCATCTATGACTCCCTCCTTCCGTACAGGCGTTCATACTTCTTCCAGAGATCACCTTGTCTCTTTCATTATCCATAGAGGACCGCCGTATTCCACATAACAGAACTATTGTATCACGTGGCACATTAAAACACAAGCTAAATAACCAAATTTATAATAGATCGTCTTACATCCATCTGTGTTTTTTATTAACAGCCCATAGTTCGCAATTCTCTTATCCATTTCTTCTCTTAATTAGTAAATAGGTGAAAAGTTTTGGTCCATTTTTAAAAAGTCAACCACTCTCGTGGATAAAATAATGTAACTTTCCGACATAGAAGATCGTCTATCATATACTTAAAAGCTCATTACACGAGCAGCGTAACGAATTTTAAGAAATAGATGAATTCTAAAGGAGAACCAGGAGAGACATGAAACACATCAGAAAATTATTGCTAGCCTCACTTGCTTTGCTCACATGCACCGTTACATTATACGCTTATGCTGTTAATCATCCCACCAACGCGTTATCTCACAAGGCCTGCTCGTCTTGGAATATCGTACAACGTAAATTCTTCACATTAACTCACTCGGACTTTTCGCTGCATTCCAAGCTGGATCGCTCTAACTTTGTTATCAAACAAGGCACGGCTACAAAAGTTCCTGTTCTCATGTATCATTATGTTACACCAAAAGTTGACAATCACGAGCCAAAGAATAAATCCATCATTGACCTGGATGTGTTCGAGCAGAATATGAAATATTTACACGAAAATGGGTACCGAACCGTTACTCTGGCTCAGCTTGAACAATACGTTAACGGTGAAATCTCGCTACCTGAGAAATCATTTGTCATTACCTTTGATGACGGATATCAAAACAATTATACGCTGGCTTATCCCATACTCAAAAAATATCATTTCCATGCTTCCCTTTTTGTCATAGGTAGCCGGATTCAGTCCACACCAGTCGCTTTTAAACCTAGTAAAAAAAGCGATATCTCCAAGCAAGAGATGGCTGCAGGAAGCGATGTATTTGAGTATAATAGCCACACCTTTAACCTGCATCACAAAGGATATATGGTATGTGGAGACGATCTGCCCGTTACGCTGGATACCAGCCTGCTGGATCACGATATTGAGCAGATCAAACATATCGGTATCAATACGCCATATATCGCCTACCCTTATGGATATTTCAGTGAACAAATGATTTACAAACTCCATCAGCATGGATATCGCATGGGATTCACGGTTAGACCCGGATTTGTTCACCCTGGGGATTCACCCATGGTTTTACCTCGCTTAACCGTTACAAATGATACCGATCTCCCTACCCTGCTACAAACGGGTTCCAATATACTCAGTGAGCGGTTCTAGATTAGTAATACTTTCAAACGAATAATTCAATTCTGCCTTGATTAAATCAAAAAAGCCGATGGATGCAGTCTAAGCTGTCCACTCGGCTTTATCTTTACCTATTTCTTATCTTGTTCAGCCCGGTACTGCTCCAGCCATCTCCGTTCTTTCTCCGTCAGATCTGCCGACTCCAACAGTTCAGGTCTGCGCTCCAACGTACGAATCAGCGATTGTTCTCTACGCCAAGCCTCGATATTCAGATGGTGTCCAGACAAGAGCATATCCGGCACTTTCATGCCTCTAAATTCAGGCGGGCGAGTATAGTGAGGATACTCCAGCAACCCCGTACTGAATGAATCCGTCACTGCACTTGTCTCGTTACCGAGCACCCCCGGAATCAGCCGTACAATGCTATCAATGGCCACCATAGCAGGTAGTTCTCCGCCAGTCAGAACATAGTCACCAATAGATAGTTCATCCGTCACCAGAAATTCGCGGATTCGTTCATCATATCCCTCATAATGACCGCAGATAAAGATCAGATGATCTTCTTGAACCAGTTCTTCTGCCTTTTTCTGTGTAAATGTCTCACCTTGCGGACACATCAGAATAATCCGGGGCGCTTTCATTGTGGCGGCAGCTTCTCCGCGCTGTTGCAAAACATCCTCTACGGCAGCAAAAATCGGATCAGGTTTGAGCACCATACCTCCACCGCCGCCATATGGTGCGTCATCCACAGTGTTATGTTTATTGGTTGCGTAATTTCGGAAATTGGTCGCCCCAAGCGAGACAAGCCCCTTGGCCTGCGCTTTACCCAGAATGCTTGTGCCAAACACACCATCGAACATTTCCGGGAATAACGTTAATACATCCACCTTCATGTTACAGCAGTCCTTCCATCAGGTGAATCTTGACCTGCTTCTGCTCTACATCCACATCCAGAACAACATCGTCAATCACCGGAATTAGCACTTCTTTTCCCGCCGGTGTTTTGACTACCCATACATCATTCGCACCTGGGGTCAGAATCTCCGAAATCGTCCCGAGTGACTCTCCCTCTTCCGTAATGACAGCGCATCCTACGATTTGATGGAAGTAATACTCCCCTTCTTCAAGTTCAGCAAGGTTTTCTTTGGATACTTTCGCTATCCCCCCCTTGAACTTTTCCACTTCGTTAATGTTGCCGTATTCTTTCAGACGAACGATATACATATTTTTATGCAGACGCGCAGATTCCACTGTAACTGGCACCGGATGATTATCCGGAGTAAACAAAAACAATTCAGCATTTTGGGCGAAACGTACTTCTGGAAAATCAGTCAAAGGCATGATCTTTAACTCTCCACGAATTCCATGCGTGTTCACAACTTTCCCTACATTCATAAACTCTGCCATACAATCCTCCTACGAAATTCAATCAAAATGATAAGCGATTACCCGCACACTCCACGGTCAGAAACATCTTCCGAT
Organism: Paenibacillus intestini; assembly: GCF_030803945.1. Taxonomy (NCBI): domain Bacteria; kingdom Bacillati; phylum Bacillota; class Bacilli; order Caryophanales; family Paenibacillaceae; genus Paenibacillus; species Paenibacillus intestini. The sequence goes on from NZ_JAURUN010000002.1 coordinate 393,802, forward strand.
CGCTGTTATCCCCGGATATTTTGAATAAGTTATCAAAAGGTTGATATCCGGTGCTAAAGGCGAACACTTCGTTTCTTCAGATTTTTTCTGCCCGCTCCGTTAAAGTGTAATCTCCAAATTAATTTTAATCCTAAATTCCCTTAAACAATTAAATGATAAGTTCAGCATGCACGAAAAGGGGCTAGGACATGCATCCTAACCCCCTTTCGTATATCTTTAAGATATGATATCAACGGTAACCCGTTTATCCATCTTAACTGCTGCTGATGTGACGACCGTGCGAAGAGATTTTGCGATTCGTCCCTGTTTTCCGATCACCTTTCCGACATCGTCGGGATGAACCGTCAACTCATAAACGACAAGCCGGTCTTTCTCAATCGTCCGAACCGCCACATCATCCGGATGATCGACCAAAGCCTTAGCAATTATGCTTACTAATTCTTCCATAGATGACCCTCCGAATCAGCACCTTATTTAGATAATTTGGACTCGTGGAATTTCTTCATCACGCCCGCTTTGCTCAGCAAGTTGCGGACAGTGTCGGATGCTTGCGCACCGTTTTGAAGCCATTGCAATGCTTTATCTTCATCGATCTTAACAACAGCCGGTTGTTCAACCGGGTTGTAGTAACCGATCTCCTCGATAAAACGACCGTCACGTGGGGAACGGGAATCCGATACCACTACGCGGTAGAAAGGAGCTTTGTGAGCACCCATACGTTTCAGACGAATACGAACTGCCATTTGAAAATTCACCTCCTTCAATGAAATCTGGTTCTCATGTAAACGGCTGTTCAATCAACGGAAAGGAAACTTCATTCCTTTACCGAGACCTTTCAACTGTTTCATTGCTTTATTCTTGCCACCCTTAGGACCCATCATATCCGAGAATTGCTTCATCATACGGCGCATCTCATCAAACTGCTTGATCAGACGATTCACCTCTGCGAGTGACGTTCCACTTCCGGTAGCAATCCGTTTCCGGCGGCTATGGTTAATCATATCCGGGTTACGCTTCTCTTCCGTTGTCATTGAATAGACAATCGCTTCGATTCGGCCCATCTGTTTATCATCGACCTTCAGGTCCTTCGCTTGTTTCATCTTGCCCATACCCGGAATCATATCCATGATCTGGTCAATTGGTCCAAGCTTTTTCACCTGATCCATCTGCTCCAGGAAATCCTCGAACGTGAATTCTGCATTCCGCATCTTGCGTTCCATTTCCTTCGCTTTCTCGGTATCGATATTGGACTGTGCCTTTTCAATCAAGGACAACATGTCACCCATACCAAGAATACGTGAAGCCATACGTTCCGGATGGAATGGCTCCAGTGCATCAAGCTTCTCCCCCAGAGAGGCAAACTTGATCGGGCAACCTGTAACTGCTTTAACAGACAGTGCCGCACCACCACGTGTATCGCCATCCAGTTTGGTCAGTACAACTCCGGTCAGGGCAAGTTGCTGATTAAAGTGTTCCGCCACATTAACGGCATCCTGACCTGTCATACTGTCGACAACGAGTAATACTTCATCCGGGTTCACTACACTGTGAATCTGACGCAACTCTTCCATCAGTTCTTCATCAACATGCAAACGTCCGGCTGTATCCACGATCACATAATCATGTCCGTTATCTTTTGCGTGTTGCAAACCTTGGCGAGCAATCTCCACCGGGCTTGTCTGATCACCGAGGGTGAACACTGGCGCCTTCAACTGCTCTCCCAGTACTTGTAACTGCTTGATCGCAGCCGGACGGTAAATGTCGCCTGCAACCAGCAAAGGTCTGCTATTTTGCTTTTGCAACATTTTTGCCAGTTTACCGGAAGTCGTCGTTTTACCCGCACCCTGTAAACCAACCATCATGATCACTGTAGGTGGTTTATTCGACTTCGCCAGCTTAGCTTGACTTCCACCCATTAACTCTGTTAATTCTTTGTTAACAATGTCAATGATGACCATTCCGGGTGTAAAGCTGTCCATTACTTCTTTGCCGACAGCCTTCTCTTTCACTTTGGCGATGAATTCCTTGACCACTTTGAAGTTTACATCCGCTTCAAGCAATGCCAGACGTACTTCGCGCATCGCTTCGGCTACGTCTTCGTCAGACACCTTGCCTTTGCCGCGCAACTTGCTGAACACATTCTGCAATCGGGTCGTTAATCCTTCAAATGCCATGATCCCACCTCCTTCATGCTTCATTCCATTTTAAGACCGATTCGTCTCACTTCACTGCAAACAATGGTTATTCTCCCAGTAAAGCAACGAGATCGTGTATTGGTTTGTTGTTATCCACGGTAACGCCAGCGCGTTCCAGTGCTTGTTGTAAATCTTCAAGGCAGCGGCTGCGTCTTTCATACTTTTCAAGCAAGCCAAGCTTGCTTTCATAGTTCTCAAGCACTTGTTCAGCACGCTTGATATGTTCGTATACCGCCTGGCGGCTGATCTCAAACTCGGCTGCAATTTCACCAAGTGAAAAATCATCATGAAAGTAATATTTCAGAAACGTTTGCTGTTTCTCTGTCAACAGTGATTCATAAAAGGCAAACAGTAAGTTAATCCGGTTTGTTTTCTCAAGCCGGTTTTCTTGACTCATATCAGGGCACTCCCTTCGTCAAGGAAAAACACTTTACACTCTTGCAACGTTCCTAATAATACCTAAAACAAATCAGGATGTCAAGCAAAAATACTTGTCACAATAAAAAGAGACGCTACGCCTGCCATGTACAGTTTAAAAATGCTATCTTTAGACGTTATAAAGCCTTATTTTCTGTCCATTCAATAACGTAAACTAGAAGTCTTTCAAACCAGAACCAAAAAGAAAAACGAAACATCCCTAAAGAAGAGACGCTTCGTTTAATGCTTCTAACGAAGTGGTGTCAGATAGATTAAGACTGCGAAGAAATGCAGAATACTGCCTGCCAGTACAAACAGATGCCAGATCGCGTGGTGAAACGGGAAACCTCTCCATACATAGAACAATGTCCCCAGCGTATACATCAGGCCTCCTGCAACCAATAGTACAATCCCACCTGTGGGAATCGCTGACACAAGCGGTTGCCAAGCAATAACGATCAGCCACCCCATCGCGATATAGAAGACCGTCGACATAAACAGAAACTTCTTGGTGAAAAAGGCTTTGAAGATCACTCCGGCCAGTGCAATGCCCCAAATGACACCGAATAGAGTCCAGCCCAGTGTTCCGCGAACTGCGACGAATAAAAACGGCGTATATGTGCCTGCAATAAACAGATAGATGGAAGAGTGGTCAAAAAACTCAAACAAGTCTTTTGCCTTCCCCTCTTTGAGCGCGTGCACCAACGTTGAATTCGTATAGAGCATTAGCATGGTAATACCATAGATAGTAAAACTAACAACATGCCAGGCCGTACCTTTCATACTGGAAAATACAATTAACAACACTAACGCAGCTACACTAAGCGCAGCACCGATTCCATGTGTCACGGCATTGGCGACCTCTTCACGACGGGAATAGGTATAGGTATTGGCCATATCAACCTTCCTTTCTAACCCATTACAATATCAGTTACCTTTCATTATACACGTATTGCCGATGACATTACACGTGAGCTCTCACATGATGCAGCGGCAATACGGTGAACATGATTATTCATTTACGACCCAAGATCAGGATCAGGATTGTGTATTCTCTTCTTCGGCATTCTCTGCTGGTTGCTCCTGAATTAATCCTGCGAACAACGCGTGAACAAACTGTTCAGAATCAAATTCCTGCAGATCATCAATTTTCTCCCCAAGACCAACGAGCTTCACAGGCAGGTCCAGCTCCTGACGAATTGCCACTACAATACCACCTTTAGCTGTTCCATCAAGCTTGGTCAACACAAGACCCGTTACTCCACTTTTCTCTCCGAAAAGTTTGGCCTGATTCAGCGCATTTTGTCCCGTCGTCGCATCCAGCACCATCAGCACTTCATGCGGCGCACTTGGAATCTCACGCTGAATCACACGATAGATTTTGTTCAGCTCATCCATCAGGTTGCTTTTATTTTGCAAGCGGCCTGCGGTATCACATAACAACACATCAGCTCCGCGCTGTTTTGCCGCCTGTACTGCATCGTACATAACAGCAGCCGGATCAGAACCCGATTGCTGTTTAATCACATCTACGCCAGCACGCTGGCCCCATACTTCAAGTTGCTCGATCGCTCCAGCTCGGAACGTATCGCCCGCTGCCATAATTACTTTTTTCCCTTGTTGCTTGAAACGGTGAGCCAGCTTGCCAATCGTCGTTGTTTTACCAACACCGTTCACACCAACAAACAAAATAACCGTAATGCCATCCGGATTCATTTTCAGTTCATTGTTTTGTTCCCCACGAAGCAAATCTGTCAGTTTCTCGGACAACACAGGCTGTAACTCAGCCGCATCCTCAATTTTGCGTTTCTTCACTTCTGCGCGCAGGTCTTCAATCAGATTCATGACCGTATTGACGCCTACATCTGCCCCGATCAGAATTTCTTCAAGTTCCTCATAAAATTCCTCATCAATTTTTTTGCGGCGAATGACCAGATCGGTTACTTTTTCCACAAGCCCTTTGCGTGTCTTTTCTAGGCCATCCTTAAACTGTTTAGTAACCGACTCCGTTTTACTTGCAATGCTGTCCCGTAGCTTTTTAAAGAAACTCATAAAGCCCCTCCATCGTGTAGATAATTAAATCGTAAATGGTCATGATTTTGTAAAATTAAATGAATCCTATTTGAAGCACACAGCAATCTCCATGCAATTAGGCGATGTCTGCTTCCTCATCATCCAGTTTAACCGAAACGAGCTTGGATACTCCGCCCTCTTCCATCGTAACTCCGTATAGGACATCTGCCTCTTCCATCGTGCCTTTCCGGTGCGTAACCACAATAAATTGGGTTTGTTCAGAGAACTCACGCAAGTATTGGGCAAAACGAACGACGTTCGCCTCATCCAGTGCAGCCTCAACTTCGTCCAATACGCAGAATGGCACAGGTTTCACGTGCAGAATGGCAAAGAGCAACGCCATCGCCGTTAATGCCCGTTCTCCACCCGACAACAGTTGCAGATTTTGCAGTTTCTTACCCGGTGGCTGGGCTACGATATCAATACCTGTTTCAAGGAGTCGCTCAGGGTCCATCAGAACCAGATCAGCACGTCCACCGCCAAACAGCTTCGTAAAGACGGTACCAAATTCACGACGGATCGCGTCAAATGTAAATTTGAATCGCTTCGCCATTTCATCTTCCATTTCCTTGATAACCTGATACAGTGTCGTTTTGGCTTCCACCAGATCATTCTTCTGTTCGTTCAGGAACTCATACCGCTCATTCACCCGCTGGAACTCTTCGATTGCACCGAGATTCACATCGCCAAGAGCGGATATTGCACGTTTTAACTTCTGTACCTCAGCTTGTGTGCTCTCCACATCTTCAGGCACTGGATAACGTTCTTTGGCAAGCTCATAGCCTAACTCATATTCATCTGTCAGCTTACGCAAAATATTTTCCAGCTCAACATCCAGACGGTTCACGGAAATTTCAGTCTGACGCATCTGCTCTTCCACCGCTTTGAGCTGTGTGCGCTGCTCCTTCGTTTCACTCTCGGCCAGCTCCAGCTTTTTCGACAGTTCACTGCGCGCGGCACGTTTGAAGTCCAATTCTTGAGATGCCTGTGCCTTTTTAAGCTTGTACTCGTTTAAATCTTCAATCTGTTTTACACTTTCACTCTGTGTTTTCTTAAAATCAGCTTCCATCGAAGCGAGCAACGTACGATTCTGTCGCAGATCTTTGACTAGTGAATCAACCTCTCGCTCCAATCTCCGCAATTGCTCTTCATTTGAGAAGCGTTCCTGATCCAGCTTACCTTCCCGGACTTTCAGTTCGGTCAGCTGTGTTTGCAACTCTTCTTTTGCAGACTCATTGGCCTTCCGGGCAAACTCTGCTGCATGAATAGCGCGATGAGTTGCTTTCTCCTCTTCCTCAAGTTGCTCAAGTTTTTTCTCCGCTTCAACCCGGGATTTGTCCAGTTCCTTAATTTCTTCCGTAAAGCCGTTCTTTTCCTGACCTGCCACAGCGACCTGCTCCAATACATGGCGCAGTTCATGCTCAACCTGCTTCATCTCCATCGAGGCCTGTTGCTCTGCATTTCGGGTATCGTCACCAGACTGACGTAGCTGATCCAGCTTGTCCTGACACTGCTCCAGCTGAGCTTTGACATCTTCCACACTGCGATGCAGTTTCACAATCTGCTGCTCGGTATCCACAATATCTTGATCCAGCTGATCCAGTTGCCGCTTGCGGCTGAGCAGACTGCCATTTTTTTTGTGCTGACTGCCGCCAGTCATGGAACCGCCAGCGTTGACGACATCCCCTTCGAGGGTTACAACACGGAAACGATACTGACAACGTGCCGCAATTTTATTCGCAAACTCCAACGTTTCTGCAATGATGACATTTCCGAGCAAGCTACCGATAATTGAGGCATATCTTGAATCATACTGTACAAGTTCAGCACCGATGCCAACAAAACCGTCCATACCCTCAACCATCGATCGTTCACCTGCACCGATTGAACGAGGACGAATAACGTCCAACGGAAGAAAGGTTGCACGTCCCAACTGACGTTGCTTCAAGAAAGCAATAGCCTGTCTGGATACGGCCTCGTTCTCCATGACGATATGCTGTAGCGCAGCCCCCATCGCTGTTTCTACCGCAAGCTCGATCTTTTCGGGAACTTTGACGAGTTCTGCCACAGCACCATGTACTCCGTTTAGCGTCCCCTTTCGAGAAGCTTTGAGCACTTCTTTTACGCCCAGCATGAAGCCGTCAAAATCATCTTGCATTTCTTTCATCGTATCCCGGCGGGACACTTGTGCTTCGCGCTTTTGCTCCCATTTACGTACAGTACCACGGCTCTCTTCCAGGAGTTTTTGCAAAGACTGCAGCCGTTCGCTTTCCGAAATATAGCCCCCGCGCAGTTCACTGATTTCCTTACCTAACCGAACCACTTTTTTCTGAATCTCTGCTTTACGGCCTTCTAACGTCTCTTTCTGTTCTTCCCATTTGCCGGATTCTTCTGATGCACGGTTCATTCTGCGCTCCAGCGTTTCTTTTTGCTGGTCCACATACCGTATTTCGTTTCGTGCCTGCGCCATCTGATTCATCAGTTCCAGCAAGTTCCCTTTGAGGCTCTCCTCTTGCTGCTGACTTATTCCACCCGTAACACCGATAAGCTTAGCTTCTTCTTCAGACAAACGATTTTTTACATCAGCCAGTTCCAGTTCAAGCTTGCCAAACTTCTCTCGCAAGGCAATCAACTCAGCTTCACGCTCCTGATGTCTCTGCTCGCTCACCGCCAGCGTTTCCCTCAGTTGCTCTTGATTCGCTTGCAGATTACGCGAACGTTCCCGAAGAAGTTCTCCATGCCCTTCGCTTTTCTCTGTTGCCTCACTAAATTGCAACAAAGCAGCCTGAAGTTCTTCTGTCTCCGTTTCCAGCAGACGCAGTGCATTGCGATCATTCTCCAGCTTCGCATCATGTGTGGATACAATCGCCGCCAATCCAACTTCTTCGTGTTTTAGCGACTCCAGACGTTCGCTCGCTTTGCTCCAGGAAGCATGAATCTGTTCAATCTGACACACATACATCGAAATTTCCTTTGATTTGAGTTCGGAACGAAGTTGCTTGTAATGCATGGCTTTCTCGGATTGTTCTTTCAGCGGGCCAATCTGATCTTCCAGTTCGGTTACAAGATCGTGAATACGTAGCAGATTTTGCTCTGTCTCATCCAGCTTGCGCGTTGCATCCCGTTTGCGGGATTTATATTTAACGATTCCTGAAGCCTCTTCAAAGATTCCACGGCGATCCTCTGAACGAGTACTCAAGATCTCCTCAATGCGTCCTTGTCCAATAATCGAGTAAGCCTCTTTACCGATCCCCGTATCCATGAACAGTTCTGTGATATCTTTCAAGCGACAGGATTGTTTATTGATAAAATACTCACTGTCCCCGCTGCGATGAACACGACGGGTCACGGTTACTTCACCGAAATCCAAAGCGAGTGCATGATCCTCATTGTCCAGTGTAAGGGAAACCTCTCCGTAGTTGACAGCTTTACGCGCATCACTGCCTGCAAAAATAATATCTTCCATTTTACCGCCACGGAGTGACTTGGCGCTTTGCTCCCCCAATACCCAGCGGATACCATCGGATATATTACTTTTACCGCTTCCGTTCGGACCTACAACCGCTGTAATGCCACGAACAAATTCCATTTCCGTTTTGTCGGCGAATGACTTGAATCCACCCAATTCTATTCGTTTCAGAAACATAGGGCTTCTCGTCACCTCCTCTTGCGAATTTCAAATAATGCCTTCGACACCTAGTAAAAAATCCGATAATGCCTCCCGAGTCTCTTTACAAAAAAAAGAGCAAAAAGCAGTCCGGCCGATTACTTCCGCCGGGGCGGGCCCGCGGGCTGCTCTTTGCTCTTCGTTTGTCTAAGCGCTGCCTGGTACAATTCAGGCCTCCGGAAGCTTCAATCGTTCAAGCGCCGCAGATGCTGCCTGTTGTTCCGCCTCTTTTTTGGAGCGTCCCGTACCTCGGCCAAGTCGTTCTTGGCCCATATGGACCTCCGAGACAAACTCACGTTCATGGGCTGGTCCCCGCTCTTCGACGATCCGGTACTCCAGAGCCCCCATATTGTGATGCTGTGTGAGTTCCTGCAACTCTGTTTTGTAATCACTCATTTGCAGCTTGCTGCCAACAACGATTAACGGAAACACATGCTCATCCAGAAATGCTCGCACAGGTTCAAGACCCTGATCCAGGTATAACGCACCTATAAATGACTCGAACACATCCGCCAGAAGAGCTGGACGTGTACGTCCTCCAGTTAATTCCTCACCTTTTCCAAGAAGTACATATTGTCCAAAACTAAGCGCTTCAGCAAATTTGACCAGGGAAGGTTCACAGACAATGGATGCCCGCATCTTTGTTAGTTCTCCTTCCGGACGGTTAGGATACAGATGATACAAGTACTCCGATACAGTCAACTCCAATACAGCATCGCCCAGAAACTCCAGACGTTCGTTATCCTGATGTTGACTGAATCGGTGTTCGTTTACGTAAGAAGCATGGGTAAACGCTTGTTTTAGAAGCTGCCTGTTGTCAAATTTGATTTGAAGTTTTTGTTGTAACTGCTTCAGATCTTCACTCAAACGAACTAGCCCCTTATGCTTCAAATTTTTTGAGAATAATGGTAGCGTTGTGACCGCCAAATCCAAATGAATTGGACATTGCCACATTCACTTTGGTTTGACGTGGGACGTTAGGCACGTAATCCAGATCACATTCAGGGTCCTGATCTTCCAGGTTGATCGTTGGAGCCAGTGTCTGATGTGTCAGGGACAATCCGCAGATAACTGCCTCTACACCACCTGCAGCGCCAAGCATATGGCCTGTCATGGACTTGGTGGAACTTACGGCAAGCTTGTACGCATGATCGCCAAACGCCTTTTTGATGGCTAACGTTTCGGAACGGTCACCTACTGGTGTTGAAGTTCCGTGTGCATTGATGTAATCCACTTCTTCCGGCTGAATTCCTGCATTGCGAAGCGCCATCGTCATACAACGTGCTGCTCCATCTGGATCTGGTTCTGTCATATGGTGTGCATCACCTGTCAGACCGTAACCGATTACTTCACCGTAGATTCGTGCGCCACGAGCCTGAGCATGTTCCAGAGATTCCAGAATCAGAATTCCGGCACCTTCACCCATAACAAATCCGTCACGACCTGTATCAAAAGGACGGCTTGCCTTCGTAGGATCGTCATTACGTGTAGACATCGCACGCATCGCGCAGAAACCCGCAAGTCCAGTTGGCCTAATGGTTGCTTCAGCACCGCCGCAGATCATCGCATCTGCATCACCATTCGCAATTAACTTGAACGAATCTCCAATGGAGTGTGTTCCTGTCGCACAAGCGGTAACAACGTTGATGTTCGGTCCTTTGGCACCAAGTGAAATGGACATCTGTCCGGATGCCATATTCGAAATCATCATCGGAATAAAGAACGGGCTCACACGTTTAGGGCCTTTTTGCAAAAGCGCATTGTGCTGATCTTCCCAAGTTCCCAATCCACCAATACCAGAACCAATCGATACACCAAAACGTTCTGCATCAATGTTTTCGTTGATTTTCAGACCACTATCTTCCACAGCTTTGAAACCAGCTGCCACAGCGAACTGTACAAAACGATCCATCTTCCGTGCATCTTTTCGATCCATATATTCTTCCGGGTTGAAATCTTTGATCTCGGCTGCAATCTGTGTCGTGTATTCACTAACATCAAATGCCTCAATCTGAGAAATTCCGGACTTTCCTGCCATTAAACTGCCCCAGAACGTCTCTATATCTTTTCCGAGCGATGTCATTACGCCCATTCCGGTAATTACAACTCTTTGTTTCAACCGACTCACCTCTATATCGACTGCATTACGCAAGTATTTTGTGGGAATATCCGCAGACTCGAATGCAAGACGCCTCTCCAAAGATCAGCAAACACCTTGTCTGCGGGATGTGAAAAACCAATGAATGATGAGAAGTCCCGCCTGTTCGAAAACAGGAGCGGGACTGAATTGACTTTAGGTATGAGATTGTATGTAGTTTACAACTTCACCTACGGTCGTAATTTTTTCTGCATCTTCATCAGAGATTTCCAAATCGAATTCATCTTCCAATTCCATGACCAATTCCACTACATCCAAAGAATCAGCACCCAAATCTTCTTTGAAAGATGCTTCAAGTGTAACTTCAGCTTCGTCTGCGCCCAAGCGGTCGACGACGATGCGTTTTACACGCTCCAATACATCGGACATCCGGTTCACCTCCTCCTTGGTATTATACGAGAATCGCAGGCAAAATGCCATAGAAGACATATGCGGCTCCCGGCCGGGGAACCCGGCCTTTTTCCGGCATTTCGGATCGTCCAGCGCCTGTTCCCCGACTTTGATTCAAAGTCCAGGAAATTTACATGTACATGCCACCATCGACATGCAGTGTTTGACCTGTCATATAAGATGAAGCTTCTGATGCAAGGAATGTAACCACACCAGCAATTTCATCCGGCTGTCCAAGACGGGACAACGGAATGCCACTAAGCATACCATCGACCAGCTCCTGAGACAATTCCTTGGTCATATCGGTTTCAATGAAGCCCGGTGCAACACAGTTCACCGTAATTCCGCGAGAAGCAAGTTCTCGAGCAGAAGCCTTCGTTAAACCGATAACTCCCGCTTTGGCAGCCACGTAGTTGGCTTGACCCGGATTACCCAGCACACCAACGACAGAAGAGATGTTAATAATTCTTCCTGAACGTTGTTTCATCATTGGACGTGTTACTGCCTTCAGACAGTTAAACACCCCTTTAAGATTCGTTTCGATAACTTGATCGAACTCTTCTTCTTTCATCCGCATAATGAGGTTGTCCCGTGTAATCCCCGCATTATTCACCAGAATATCGACATTGCCCCATGCTTCAAGCGTTGTTTTCACCATCTGTTCCGCTTCAACCATCTGACCTACATTCGCCTGAATCGTAATCGCCTGCACACCTTTTGCACGAATCTCTTCGGCCACTTCCTCTGCCGCAGCCTGACTGCCCGCATAGTTTACAGCAACATTCGCTCCGGCTTCAGCCAGGGCAAGTGCAATACTGCGGCCAATTCCGCGGGATGCTCCGGTTACTAATGCATTTTTACCTTCTAACGGTTTAGACATAACCATTCCTCCTCTCCCTGAATCTACATAAGTTGAACTTCGATTATTTACACAGCCACTCCGATGACAGAATAACCTTTCAATCGCTGTTATCCCCAGATTTTCTTGTTTCCCTTTTCCAAAGGGAAAAATCTGGTGATAAAGGCGAGGCCTACGCTTCCGATGCAGCTTTCTTTCAGAAAGCTTTCAGCTTCGCTTTTCCAGGTTTTTTCTGTCCTCTCCGTTAAAGTGTAAATAAATGGTTCTACTTATGTGATTTAATTATTATTTTTAAGATCAGCAGCAGTTGCTTCCAAGGTTTCAAGACTGTTTACATTGTATAATTTTACGGTTTTATCTGTTTTTTTAATCAAACCGGTTAATACATTGCCTGAACCAATCTCAATAAACGTATCCACACCTTGCTCAATCAACCATGTCACACTGTCTTCCCATAAAACCGGAGAATAGACCTGAGTCGTGAGCAAGTTCTGAAATTGTCCATCTTCAGCAGGTCTTGCGGTTACGTTAGCTACCACAGGAACCTTCGCAGGTGAGAACGTCACTGTACTCAGCTTATCCGCCAGCTTATCTGCAGCGTCTTTCATCAATGAAGAGTGGAACGGACCACTTACTTCTAGTGCAATTGCACGCTTGCCACCTGCTTCCTTCACCCGTTCTGACACGGCAGCAACGCCCTCTTTTACACCTGAAATAACGATTTGTCCAGGACAGTTAATGTTGGCAAGTTCAACTGCATGTCCACTTTCTGACACTTCACGGCAAAGCACCCCCAGCGCTTCCCGATCCGCACCCAGTACAGCAGCCATTGCTCCCTGTCCACCCGGAACAGCTTCTTCCATATACTGACCACGTGCCCGGACAATTTGCACAGCATCCTCAAAGGAAAGAACACCAGCTGCCACTAGTGCACTGTATTCACCCAAGCTATGACCTGTAGCGTAGTCTGCCTCAATCCCTTTTTCTTTGAAAGCCTCCAGCAGCGCAATACTCGCGGTGAGCAGTGCTGGCTGTGTATTGGATGTCTGTTTCAGCTCCGTGTCTGGTCCTTCAAAGATCAGGTTGCTCAGCGAGAAGCCCAGTGCCTCATCTGCTGTGCGAAAAACTTCCGTGGCTGCAGGTACAGACTCATATACATCTTTGGCCATACCTACTTTTTGTGATCCCTGTCCAGGGAATACAAAAGCGATTTTACCCATTTCATTCATCCTCCAGCTGTCTAGTTTACCATACGAGTACGGATGCGCCCCAAGTCAAACCGCCGCCGAAACCAACCATCAAAACAGTATCTCCTGCTTTCATACGGCCTTCTTCTGCAGCTTCAACCAGTGCAAGTGGAATGGATGCCGCCGACGTATTCGCATACTTGTCTACATTGACAACCACTTTCTCCTCTGGAAGTTCCAGTCGTTGCATAGCCGATTGAATAATTCGAACATTCGCCTGATGTGGAACGAACAAATCAACATCCGTGCGATCCATGCCAGCTTTGCGAAGAACTTCAATCGTTGCCGTACCCATGACACGAACAGCAAATTTAAACACTTCACGGCCGTTCATATAGATATAATGCTTTTTGTTCTCAATCGTTTCCGCACTTGCTGGCAGACGTGAACCACCGCCTTCAATGTTTAGAAGACTGCCTCCTGCCCCTTCTGCACCGAGATCAAATGCTTTGAAACCACGGCCTTCCGGAACTTCACCAACAACGACGGCTCCTGCTCCATCACCGAAAAGAACACAAGTGTTGCGGTCTGTGTAGTCTGTAATACGTGACAAACAATCTGCACCAATAACAAGCGCGTTGTTGTACATGCCGCTTTGAATGAAACTGGTTGCCGTTGCAAGGCCGTATACAAACCCGGAACAAGCAGCAGACAAATCAAATGCAGCAGCGCCCTTGGCACCCAGTTTATCTTGCAGAATGCAAGCTGTCGACGGGAAAGAGGAGTCCGGTGTAATCGTAGCAACGATAATCAGATCCAGATCACTGCCTGTCATGCCAGCAGATTCAAGCGCTTTTATTGCTGCCTCATAGGCTAGATCAGAAGTAGCTTGATCCGGTGCAGCGATATGCCGCTCCTTAATTCCTGTACGACTGACAATCCACTCGTCATTCGTATCGACCATTTTTTCCAAATCACTGTTTGTCAAAATTTTCTCCGGCACATATTTACCTGTACCAATAATCCCTACTGGGCGCAAATTATTCATATCGTCACTCACTTCCCACTAATTTCCTTAGATATACTCTCCACCAACTGGTTTTGTACTGCAATCCGTGCCTGACGCACGGCATTTTTGATCGCATTGCCGTCAGCGGAACCATGGCTTTTGACGACCAGTCCACTCAAACCTAGCAATGGGGCACCACCGTGCTCCGTATAATCAAGTTTGCTCTTTAACCCACGCAATTCTGGCATGAGTACCGCCGCAGCCAATTTATTTTTGAAGGATGAAGTGAACTTTTCTTTGAGCAGGCCAAAAATCGCTCCTGCCGCGCCTTCCAATGATTTCAGCAGGATGTTGCCGGCAAACCCGTCACACACCAGCACATCACAGGCACCAGTTAGCACATCACGTGCCTCTACATTCCCCACAAAACGAATCGGAAGCTGTTCTAAGAGCGGATAGGCATGTTTGGTCAACTCATTGCCTTTGCCTGGCTCTGTCCCCACGTTGAGCAAGCCCACTCTCGGGGAGGCAATGCCTTGTACTTTTTGCCGGTACAAACTGCCCATCAGCGCGTATTGTGCCAAGTGTTCCGGTTTAGCATCCATATTCGCACCGAGGTCTAGCGCAAGCACACCTACATCATCCATCGTGGGAATCATGGGGGCAAGTGCAGGACGCTCAATTCCATCCATCCGGCCTACAACAAGCAAACCAGCCGTCATTAACGCCCCTGTATTTCCTGCCGAAATCATGGCGTCGGCTTCCTTTTCTTTGACCATACGTCCGGCTACAACCATGGAAGAATCCTTTTTGCGCCTTACTGCCTTTACCGGTTCATCATCTGAACCAATCACTTCGGAAGCGTGCCGAACGCTCAAGTTGGCCGGTCTTGTTCCTGACTGACTTAAAAGAGGTTCAATCTTGGCTTCATCGCCAACCAGGACGATCTGTGTATCCGCCCATTCCGTAGCTGCGGCAATAGCCCCTTCTACGGTTGACGCAGGAGCATGATCTCCTCCCATGGCATCAATGACGATTTTCATCCCAAATGACCTCCTTCTTTGCTGTCTTCTCCATCTGAATGATAGATCACAAAATTACCTTGGAACACCATTTCTTCTCCAACATAGGTGAACACTTCAACTTTGGCTTTCCCCTTCTGACCGGGGATTGATTTCACATAAGCTTTGGCAATACACTTTTCTCCCAAACGAACAGAGCGAACAAAACGTATATCTGCCGAAGCAGTTAACGCAATCTCATCATTAATGACAGCGACTGCAAGTGAATTCGCTTGTGCAAAGACATAGTGCCCGCGGGCAATACCTGTTCTTGAAAAAACATGTTCCTCTTTGATCTCAAATAAGGATATCCCGCTCTTGTCCAGCTGTAAATCCACAATGTCACCGATAATCTCATGCAGGGGCAGTGATCGCACCTGATCATACGAGCGCTCCGCCATCAGTTTCATCCGTTCCCGAAGCTCCGGTATGCCAAGTTCCAGCCTGTCAAGTCGGATCGTCTGGATACTTACCTTCAATTGACGTGTAAGCTCCTGATCGGTCACAAACGGATTCTCGTCTATCATTTTGGTTAACTGCTGTTGCCTCTGTCTCTTCGGTAAACGCTCGATGCCTGACACCCCCCGCTGTATCGTTTCCAAAACCCACCTCTAGGTCAAGTTCGTTCTTCCAAGCCTTACTTCTTATATGCTGTAGCCCTGCTTATTCAGGGAGCTTCTAAATAAAAGTGTATGATGATCTGTATGTAACGTCAAATCTTAGAACCTGGTACTAAACTATAGTATATCTCATCCTGTGTCAAAAAGAAAGGCTAGTATAACAAATTCACATCACTTCATTACAGTGCTGATGAATATGTGTAGCAAGCATACATACCCGCTTGAACAAGCTTATGCGTTCGCTTTTCTTTACACAAAAAAGCAACACCTCATCGAAATGAAGTGTTGCTTGATGTGTAGCTATTATTGAGAGATGATCTCTCTTGCTTTGTACGTTCCGCACACTTTGCACACGTGGTGACTCAGTTTAAGTTCGCCACATTGTTCACATTTCACCATGCCCGGTACAGCCAATTTAAAGTGAGTACGACGTTTGTCGCGACGCGTCTTGGACGTTCTCCGTTGAGGTACTGCCATTATTCCCACCTCCTTATCAAAATCAACCTTTGCAGGTAGTTGTTACGTTCGATTTTCAATCATGCTCATTTAAAAAAATCCTTGAGTCCTGCAAGCCGCGGATCGATAACCTGGGTATCACAACCGCAGTCACCTTCGTTCAACTCATGGCCACACTTGGGACAGAGCCCCTTGCATGTATCACTGCAGAGCGGCACAAACGGAAGATCCAGCAGAAAAGCTCCCTCGGCATAAACCTTCAGATCAACGCTATCCCCATCCACATAGAGTGTATCGTCATCCTCAGATAATTCCTCTGGTTGTTTTCCCTGCTTGAATTGCTCATGAAAATCAATATGAAAATGTTCACTTAGCGGCTTGAGACAACGGGAGCACAACATGTCCACCCCTACTGTCAGTTTGCCATGAACATCCACAACGTTCTCCTCTCTGATCTCTGCAGACAAATCTGCAGTCAGCGGAGTAACGGCTGTGATATCTTGTCGGTTAGAAACCAGATGTTTGATATCCCACTGTTCGTTAAAGCGCAGGGGGCGATCACTGGTTGCCACTTTGCGAAATGGCATTATCATGTTCTATCACTCCAAACGAAACCAATTTCATAAATAGTTGTCTAACGAATGGCGGCAGTATACAGTTCAAGACGATCCTAATATGTGCGTTCATTCCTGACTGTATGTATGCTGTCTGTCATTCACAAAAGATTTATGAAACTGACTTAACAAACAAAAATCATTATACCGATTTTCCAAGAGGTTTGTCAACACTTTTAACTTTACACCCTTTCTGGAAAACGATCACTCCGATTCAACCGTCACATCTGATCTATTATAGACCTACTCCATCATAACTACAAGTCATCTATAGGATCTATACTTACAATTCTATCCCTTACTTATATCTGATGCTCTCTACTCCTTACAACGGTCACCAATCGTTAACGAATGGTGTGATCTATGTCACACAGGTCGCTAAACCTGATGCCTATACTTGTCGTAGATTCAATCACAAAGTAACTTTCACAACCATTTTTATAACCATCCATTATTGATATTTCAAAGAAAATCGGGAGGGAAATTACATGTTAAGCCAACAAACGATTGACGTAATCAAATCTACAGTACCCGTACTTGAAGTTCATGGAGAAGCCATTACACGCCATTTCTATCAAACGATGTTTACGGCTCACCCGGAGCTATTAAACATTTTCAATCACGCAAATCAAAAACAAGGCCGTCAGCAAGCCGCACTCGCCAACATGGTTTACACCGCGGCAATGCACATCGATAACCTCGCAGCTATTTTGCCAGCCGTTCGTCAGGTTGCTCATAAACACCGTAGCCTCGGCATTGTACCTGAACAATACGCTATCGTTGGCACTTATCTGCTTCAAGCCATCAAAGATGTACTCGGTGATGCCGCAACTGATGAAATTTTAGCTGCTTGGGGCGATGCTTATCAAGTGATTGCAGATGCCTTTATAGGCATTGAGCAGGATATGTACAGCGAAGCCGCAAATCAAACGGGTGGATGGGACGGTTTCAGAACCTTCAAAGTTGCCAAAAAAGTACAAGAAAGCGAACTCATCACTTCGTTTTATTTGATACCGGAGGATGGCAAGTCTATCTCTTCATACAAGGCAGGACAATATATCAGCATTAAAATCCAGCCTGCCGGACAGGAATTCACTCAGATTCGTCAGTATACCCTTTCCGACGCACCTGGCAAACCCTATTATCGTATATCCGTGAAACGTGAGTCGGGCGGATCGGATCGCCCTGACGGTGTAATTTCCAATTATCTTCACAATCATATTACAGAGGGGAGCCTGGTCGAACTTTCCGCTCCTGCGGGTGATTTCACATTGGATATGGAAGATCCGCGTCCTGTTGTGCTGTTAAGCGGAGGTGCAGGGATAACCCCTATGGTCAGCATGCTGAATACAATGTTGGAGTCGGATGATCAGCGTTCCATTACCTTTTTACATGCTAGCCCGAACGGATTATCGCACGCGTTCCGCGATCACGTAAGTCAACTGGCTCAGGAGCATGTTAATCTCAACGCACACTATTGTTACACTTCTCCTGCCGATTCCGATCTGGAAAATGAGCTGGTTTACAAACAGGGATACATGGATGCGGCATGGCTTCGTCAAGTCATTCAAGAACCGGATGCGAACTATTATCTGTGCGGCTCTGTCACGTTTATGCGTTCGGTATATGCAGAACTTCTGTCCATTGGTGTTGCAGAAGATCGTATCCATTATGAATTTTTCGGGCCAAAAGCCAGTCTTGCTCCTGCTACGGAGAATGTGTGAGCATAAAATACAGTCGGAAAGAAAGATAATAACAGCTATATTTCAGGTACAGGCTGCATCTGCGGATGCTGGTTCTGTGCCTTTTTTCATCATTTGCTCTAATGCCAGCTCTATTCTATGATGAAAGAGGTAAAATGAGCTTTGACGGTGAACAAACTAATGTATGCTATCCCATATTGTAAAAATGTAATGACCCGCGTGATTAACGACCCAATGGGAGATTTCAACGCGGCAGGAAGGAGTAACGCTCATGAAAGCTGTAGGCGTTATTGTGGAATATAACCCGTTGCACAACGGACATGTGCATCATCTGAATGAATCGCGGCGGCTTAGCGCAGCAGATGCCGTTGTTGCCGTGATGAGCGGCCCTTTTCTCCAGCGTGGCGAACCCGCCATCGTTGGTAAAAGGGCACGCACCGAGATGGCGCTTCATGCTGGCGCCGATCTCGTGCTTGAACTGCCGGTTGCCTATGCGGTTCAACCGGCGGAGTGGTTTGCCTTTGGTGCGGTATCGTTGCTGCACCGCACCGGGGTTGTGGACTCGCTCTGCTTTGGCAGCGAGTCCGGCGACATCGACAGCCTGCAGCGCATTGCGCGCGTGCTGGCTGTGGAGCCCGCAGGGCTGCGCGAGGATATCGCGCGCCGCCTGCGGGAAGGCGCCAGCTACCCCGCCGCGTACGCAGGCGCGGCGGCAGCGCTGGCGCCCGGCGGCGTCGATGCTCACGACGCCGCGGCACTGCTGGAGCAGCCCAACAATTCGCTTGGGCTGCACTACCTCATCGCGCTGCAACGGCTTGGCAGCGCGATCCAGCCCTTGACGGCGGCACGTACCGGTGCCGCCTATCACCAAGCGACGCCGGGTCCGGGGGCGATCGCCAGTGCCACAGCTGTCCGCCGCCTGCTACTGGCGGACGGGCCCAAAGCCGCCGCACCATATGTGCCGGCGGCAACCCTCGCCATTCTGCATCACGAATGGCAAGAAGGACGCGCTCCCATGCACTGGGAGCGCTTTGCCCAGCCGCTGCTGCACATCGCGGCCACCCGCCGTGCCTCCGAGCTGGAACGTATCGCCGAAGTCACGGAAGGACTGGAGCATCGGCTCATACGTGCACTCGCCCAGCTCCCCGAGCCTTCAGTCGAAACTCTCCTGAATGCGCTCAAAACCCGGCGTTACACGCGCACCAAACTGCAGCGCATGCTCGCTCACCTGCTCCTGTACCACACAAAAGAAGAGTGTTCACCAGAGCGATTAGCCACCGGACCCGGATATCTGCGTGTCCTCGGCTTTACTTCAACAGGCCAGAGTCTGCTGAAACAGATGAAAAAAACAGCCACCCTGCCTGTTGTAATGAAACCCTCAACGTTTGAACATGCTCAACTGGAGTTGGATATCCAGGCGCAAGCCGCCTATGCTCTTGCCCATGACCAACAGGATTCGCGCAACATATCACGCATAATGTATAGCGACTACTACGAATCACCCGTGAGAATCTGACTCATCTCGCCCTACAAACTATAGAACCAGCAAAAAATCCCCTGTGCCCAGCCTTTGGCTGTCATCACAAGGGATTTTGTCATTTCGATTTTTTAAAAGCAACGTCTTACACATGTACCTACCAATGCATAACACTTATCGTATTATTCAACCTGACCTGGACACTTAATTTACATCCCTTTTTCTCATTGCTTTCTCGCTCTTTTTTATGAATCTCCTATAACTGTTTTTCCGAGCGTACCTTCTTATTTTAAAAGAGGTCACTGCCCAAGCTCTTCTAAGTCCAATCTTCTAGTAAGATACTCTTATTTCACTTAAGACTTCACAGACAGAGTTTTCAAGAAGGCTAACGCATCATCAAGTGTGCTTACGGGCACAAGCTTCATTGGAGTGTTGATTTCTTTTGCTTTGGCCTCAGCTTCTTTGTAGTTGTCTTTAGGTACAAAGAAAATTTCTGCCTTTTTACGGTCGGCAGCGACAATTTTATGTTGCACACCGCCAATGGCTCCTACAACACCATCTTTCGTAATCGTACCTGTACCAGCAATCCGATGTCCCTTGGTCAGATCACCAGGAGTCAACTGATTATAAATCTCCAACGTGAACATTAACCCGGCAGAAGGACCTCCCACTTGCGTGCTTGAAAATGTGATTTGTTTGTTCGGGTCTTCCGGCTTCACCTTCTGCACCGCACCAATCATCACCCCAAGTCCAGTACGCATCTTGCCTGTCTTGCTGTCTTTCACCTCAACCAGCGTGATATCCCGACTAATCGTTTCACCGCCGCGCTCCAATTGCATCTCCACCGTATCCCCGGCTTTTTTTCCTTCCAGCTGTTTGGCAAGCACCGTATTATCCGGTGTAGCTGTACCGTTCACACCCAGAATAATGTCTCCGGGTTCAATATCTCCATCCGGTTTGGGATTTTCCGAAAGACCAAACACAAAGATGTTTTCAGGCACAATGGAGTATGCAATACCCGCTTTCTCATAGGCCGCTTCCATGGCAGAGGATTGCGAATCACTCATGAACCAGACCTGTTCAGCGGAGTATTCCGCCTCGCTTTTGCCACGCAGACGATCTTCCTTTTTATCCACTTGTGCATTTTTATCAAAATACGAAGTGCCTAGCAAAAATAAATTGGCATACGTTGCCGACACGGTGGTCATCATGAATACGCCTTTTTCATCTTTGTCACCGTCCTTCACGGTAACCATGGGTTTAACTTCATCCGCACTGCCAGGTTTATAAATAATATACGGCGTTGGCATGTACACCGTAAGATAGACAATAAGAGCCACCGCGATCACGTAGATCGAAGCTCTGAAACCACCTGTTTTCCGGAACCGATTCATCTCATGAGCCTCCGTTCTTTATCTCTATACAAGCTGAACCCACTCCACAAGAGTTGCTTTGAGTAATTCATTTAGCTCATCTTATTCCACATGATTACAATCCAAGTCTAACACCTTGTTGTTCCTGCATACAATGGTACAGGCCGGATAGGCCGCAGGATGATTCGCCGTCTATCCGGTCAAGGCCGAACCGTTTACGAACGTGATTCGGCCGTCCACTATAATCCCAATGCCCGAGGGGCGTTAATTGATATGAGGTGAAACGATGACCGTATCCAGTGAGGTTCGAAGTCCGGGTTTGGTACGAACCGTATTCCTGAGCACCAGTGCATTCATGCTGGTTGTTGCAATAGTTGCATCTCCGAAAGAAGCGTTCGACGCATCCATTCAAGGACTCGACATCTGGTGGAAAATTGTCTTTCCTGCCCTGCTGCCGTTCCTGATGTTATCCCAAATGCTGACCGCGTTTGGCTTTACCCACGCCCTGGGAGTTCTGCTAGAGCCCCTGATGAGGCGTTTGTTCAAGCTACCCGGCCATACCGGCTTCGCTCTCGCTGTGGGCATGTGTGGAGGTTTTCCAACCGCCGTAGATGCCGTATCTCGATTACTCAAGGATCAACAAATGACCGCCAGACAGGCGGTTATTATTACGGCAGCAGCTCATTTTGCCAACCCCATGATGATTCTGCTTGTTGTTGGAGGTGCTTTTCTTCATAATCCTGCCGCTGGATATTTTCTCCTCATTTCACACTGGATCAGTGGCTGGATTGCAGCCGCCGTTGCCATTCGTTTTATACCTGCATCCCGCAAAAAAAAACTTGTACCAGACTCTATGTCACCTAATACAGATGTCCATTCTCTCTCTCCAGCCCAAGATCACACAGAGACAGAAAAGAAGCAATTGCCTCCCTTAGCTCCAGATTCTCAGAAACTCCGCATCGGTTCGCGCATGTTGCGAGCCGCTAGAGAAGCACATAGCCGGGACGCACGAGGGTTTGGCAAATTACTGGGGGACACCGTATCTCAGGCCGTACAAATTCTATTATTAACTGGAGGATACATCATCGTTTTTGCTGTATTTATCCGGTTACTCTCACTCTATCTGACTCCCGGTATTTCAGCTGCAGTTTGGCCTTCTGTGCTGGAGCTTCACCTGGGGACATACCACATTAGCAAAACAGCAATAGCACCCGCCCTACTGATGGCATTCCTGGCAGGTGCGCTTGGCTGGGGAGGCGTATGCTCGCACCTACAAGTCTCGTCGATGCTAAGAGCAGCCATCCCCGGACTGCATTCCATGCTCTTTTTCATTATCGTTCGATTAGGACATGGGTTAACCGCCTTTATCCTTACCCTCTGGTTGTGGGAACCATTCAGCCGTTACAGCACAGAAGTATCGACCACATGGCAGACCACTGTGGTAGAGCGCTCAAACTCTTTATTCTATTGGCCGTTTCTGCAATTTCCAGACACCACAAGTACATGGCAACTCATCTGGAACAGCTTCCCTGTAGCAGCCCTAAGTCTCGCTTTACTTCTTGGGGTAATGATTAGTCTCTCGGGCCTTACCTTATGGATTAACCGCCTTTTTTCTCGCTGATCTTCTGACGAAGCGCAGCTTCAACTTCAGGCGATACCAGATCCGTTACATCCCCATGATAGTGAGCGATTTCTTTAACGATACTGGAACTGAGGTAGGAGTATTTCGGGTTGGTCATCATAAAAATCGTTTCCGCATCCGGGTTCAACTTGCTGTTGGTCGACGCGAGTTGCAACTCATATTCAAAATCGGTTACGGAGCGGATGCCGCGAACGATAACCTGCGCTTCCTTTTGACGTACATAATTAGCGGTCAGATCACGGAAGCTATCCACTTCCACATTCGGCAGGTGGCTGGTTACAGTAAGAATTAACTCTTTGCGTTCCTCTACCGTGAACAGCGGATTTTTACTCATATTGTTCAATACAGCGACGATTACACGGTCAAACTGTTTAGACGCTCTCGCAATAATGTCGAGATGTCCCATCGTTACGGGATCAAAGCTTCCTGGGTATACGGCAATGCGTTCCTGCCGATGAATCATTTCAGTCATGAGGAGCCTCCTCTTCTGTGATGCTGTTTTCTTCATCCTCTGCCGCACCGGGTACATAATCGTAAATCGATACAGCTGTCTCCCCGTACACCGCTTTACGCGTTTGTTCAAACGGACCAAATTGCTCCGGGTATTCATGTTTGGATTCATACTCAAGCACGATGGTCGCACCTTGGGTAAGCAGCTCCAGTTCGTGCATCGTTAACATTAACTCGTGCCCGTTCTTCATGCGATAGGGCGGATCGAGAAACACTAGATCAAATGTTGCGTTACGTTTAGCCAGCGCTTTGAGCGCACGACCTGCGTCATTCCGATATACAGCCGCCTGATCCTCCAGCCTTGTTGCCTTCAGATTTTCGCGGATCACTTCAATACTTTTCGATTCCAGATCAACAAAAACAGCCTTGTCCATGCCGCGGCTCAGCGCCTCGATACCGAGACCTCCACTGCCTGCAAACAGATCCAATGCTGCCCCGCCCTCAAAATAAGGACCAATCATACTAAACAACGCTTCCTTCACCTTATCAGTGGTTGGACGCGTACCTGTGCCGGGAACAGCCTTCAGCGGCCTGCCCTTCGCACTTCCAGATACCACTCTCACGAATGTGTCACCTTTTCTCTCTATGTAAGTTTATTGATAAAGCTATCGTACCACAATCAGGTTCCGTTTGAAAAATACTGTTGAGCAATATGTATAAAAAGGAAACCCTTGGGCCATTCTATAATTATCGACATCACAAGTGTCGTAGACAACCGCGGAGAAGACTTACGTTTCCCCATAAGCTCTTCGTCCGGTTTCTCCTCTCCCATGAAAAAGAAGCTCTCGAAAGAGGGCTTCTTTTTGTTGAGCAATTTATCGAGAGAAAAATTGGGTTAATGTGAAAAGTACAGACCATAAAATGATCCCAACAAAGATAAAAAACAGGAAAACTTTAAAAGCATCGAAAACAGAATGAATCGTAAACCAGCCACTTAACAACAGGATCGGATAAATGGTTACAAGCATTACAATAAAATGGACACCGCTTTTTTTCGCCAAAGTCCAATGTTCTATGTTATAAATAACAGTTGCAGCACCGACAAAAAGAGCAATCAGACTTGCAACAAATGTGCCTTTAGCGTCAGCATATTTCCCTTGAGAATAAAGGATTAGAGCGATACCGTTCATAATCACGAAGGGTATTCCACCTCTTAATAGTGCATTCATCACCAAGATTTCCAACCTTCTTTTCTCAAAAAAATAGATAACAATATATTTTGGATCAATTGCTGGGCATCTTCCTTCTTTATACGGTAATCATTCCTTACAATGATTTAATGTCCTCTTCCATTTTACGAACCGGAATCCATACTTCAGTGATGAAATCCTTCTCCCGTTCATCCACCCAGTAATATTTTTCTATACAGGGTCCTTCCACTTGTTCAAAACTTGTTGACGGGAACCACTCGGTGTAGATCCGTTTCCAAATATCCTGAATGCTTACATCAATTTCGACATCATCTGCCATCGTCCCTCGGCTGTCAAAAACAGCATAAGTTTGATCAGGTATAGGAAGGACAGTAAATTCATCCGGTACCTGAATGCCCTCTGGCACTTCTGCTCCCATCAAATACCGCCTCGAACCATTCTCCGCAAAATCATAATGATACCCATATAACAATGTTCCAGCGGGTTTCTCTAACAAATTGAGTATCTGACCATGGGTCCCATCTTTCCAAATGCCCTCCACAAATACGGGTATCTCTTTATACGCATCTTCATGGATGATAACGCTTTTTCCAAATACAATAGAGCCTTTTTCCTCGACAAATCGATAATTCATCTCTGATTCCCCTCTAACCTGAATTTGAAAGGAGATTCGAGGAAATGCTTTAAGTTTCACATTCATTTTCTTCGCCTCAAGAGGTGTTACCCCATGCATCCTTTGGAACGCTTTTGTAAAAGCTGCTGGACTTTCATAACCATACTTAAGTGCAACATCAATAACTTTACAGTTTGTTCCTGCTAACTCCTGAGCCGCAAGTGTGAGACGTCTGTTTCTTACGTACTGGGTAACCGTTACGCCGGTTACTGCATGAAACATTCGCTGAAAGTGATACTTCGAACTCATGCCTGCCCTAGCAATATCTTCAATCTCAATTGGCAAATGAAGATGTCGTTCCACATAATCAATCGATTGGTGAAGCTGTTTAAATATTTCCAGGATCTCTCATCTCCTTTCTTTTACAGTGTAAAAGAACCCTCTGGCATCTTCTTGCTCAGAAATGCTCTGATTTGTCTATTATTAAAAAAACCGACTAATCAGTCGGCCAGATACTGCTATTTTGACACTTAACTTATTTCTTATAGGATACTCTAAGAATGATTGGACTCACCCGTTTCTACTCATACTTCTCCTGCATCTCATTCAACTCTGCTTCCTCTTCCGTCTGCAACCATCCAATTTCTTTAAGCCACGCACCCATATCTGCAATAAATGCATCCCTATCCAGATGATCTATCTTATACTTCTTCATCTTGTCGCTCACAAACGTATAAAACGCACGGCTTAATGCATATCGCTGTTTACTTTTGCTCCAGGTCTTATAACGGTCTTCACTAACCGTCATATCGAAATAGATTACCTTTTCTGCCTTCACATGTCTGACGTTTGATTTGCGCCCATATTCATCGGGAAGGCAGCGGAACACAAAGTACAGTTCAATATCACACGAAGCATATTTTTCAGCGGCTTTGTCGAAAACAGGCTGCAATTCATCGGATAGGTCAGCAACTTGTGTCAACCCTGACGTATCGGTTGTTTTGTCCAGAATCAAAGTACAACCTCCTTGTCCCGACAACTCAAGTACATTCTTGTTTAACACGTTCTCTTGCTTTTCGATTCGAGATTCGCATATTCATTAACGTTATAAAAAGTAGGACAGACGGCAAGAACATAGAAGATGATCCTGATCGGATCGCATAGAAAGCAACAAAAATCAGTGCAAGCCAAGTTATGATTTCAATTATCTCCAACTTCGTTAACGTCACTTTAAAAGTCTTTTTTGATATTAAACGAATCAAGACGTAAGCAATTAAGCTATAGAACGCTAACATACCCAGCAAGGAAAGAGCAACGATTAACATCATCATTCTGAATCACTCAACTCTCATACTTTTCCTTAATTTTACTACAGAAGTAGAATTATGTCTCTTGAATCTGTCTACGTACTCTGGATCACCAGAGTACTTGTCACCTCACTTCACTTTACTTCTCCTCGGTCACAATCGTAGCATTGTAGATCACAACCCGTTTCCCGTTCAGGTCAAACAGTACTTTATTGCCATACTCCGTATCCTGTACGTCAATCTTGCCTTCGTAAGTCTGAATCAGCTCACCCGAATTACTATATACCTTAACTACACGTTCCAAACCGCCAGCATTATTTGATCTCATCGTTTTGAGTGCACGTTCACCTGAAGCCGTATTAAAATACCATATAAATGATCCAACAATGATGCCCAGAACGGCGATCACTGTCACCCACACCCCTGTTTTTGCTTTTCTGCTCATCCTGTCCCCTCCTCAGTATCTTTGTGCAGTACTCTACGAGAATGAAGCGAGAACGGTTTCAATAAGGGAAAGCAAAAAAACAGAGGCCCCCATCCAAGGGAACCTCTGCCTCTGATATAATCACGTTTCAATTCAAGTTACCACTACATTGACACGGGTGGCAACATCACTCGTTGTTCTTACCGTATACTTCCCTTTTACAGTGAACGAATAACGAATTCAAAGCTCAGTTCACCATTGGAAGGAATTTGATATTCCGGATGTACCGGAGCGCCCCAGCTATCGTCACCGCCAACACCCATTTGTTTACCGGCTACCGTAACGACAGTGTAATGCACTGGTGGCAACTCATACACATGCTGCGCATTCTCCAGTTCAAACGCTGTATATGGTGACACATTCAATTCAACCGGTGCACCGGAAGCTTCGATTTTGAAACCGCGTCCTGCATTGTCCGTCAACTTAGCCCAGCGTACCCCTGTACGGTTACCCGACTCTTGCGGTACAAGATATGGAGCCATCGTATCTGCAACCTTACTACCATGGATACCCAGACGAGCGCCAAATGCGCGATCCGAATAGTTTTCCTCTGGTCCCATTGCCAGCCATTCCACGTTCTCATAATCCGGAGACGTTCTGAACGACAGTGCGTGGATCGGCAAGTTTGGCAATCCTTCGGTACCTTTGTACGTGTTGTGCACGTGTACACTTCCATCCGCAAGCACCGTATAGGTCACTTTCACTTCTACATCGGTCGAGATGTTCAATTTATAGGTGAACTCAATCCGGTACTGATCCGATTTTTGTTCATGTTTCCATTCTACAGAACGTGGCAACAGGCTGGCAGCATACCATGCACCAAGCTCAAAGCCCATTGCTGTACCCTTATCATTGTCTGTCGTTGCACGCCAGAACAGTGGTGCAGGCGGGATCGCAATCGTTTCACGACCGGAGAATTTCAGGGAAACGAGTGTTCCAAACTGCTTGGAGAACAACGCATGCGTTTGACCAACGCGAACACCAATGTTTACGTCACCTTCAACCACCTGAATATCGCTCACAACGTTTTTATCCGTTACAACAGCCGCTTGGCTACCTTCTTGTGTGAAAATAAACTGGCCAAACGCGACTTCGTCACCTTTGTCACCCCACAGCGTTGCTTCTTTCAGTACAAACGCCACGTTAACAGCATATTCGCCACCTTCAAGAGCCTTTGCATTCAAAGGAAGTTCTATCACAGTTTCACTTTCCGCAGCAACATTTACATCCAGTGTACCGCGCAATACTTCATTTCCTTCACGCTCCAGGCTGTACACCAGTTCATACGCGGAAGTATCTGCGAACAGGTTCTGGTTTACGATTTTAACGCCGTCACGGCTTGGGAACAGTTTAATGTTTTGATACAGGAATTTAACCTCCTGCATTTTAGCTGTCACTTTACGATCTGCGTGCACAATCCCGTTGCCACAGAACGAATAGTCTGATGGACGATCCCCGAAGTCCCCGCCGTAAGCCAGATACTCTTTACCGTAACGGTCTTTTTTGTAGATCGATTGATCGATGTAATCCCAGATGAATCCACCTTGATACATCGGGTACTTATCTTCAAGTTCTGTGTATTTATGCATACCACCAATGGAGTTACCCATTGCATGCATATACTCACAGCTGATATATGGTTTGGTCGGGTTATCGTTCAGGAATTCCTCGATGTCAGCCGGTTTTGCATACATCCGGGATTCCATATCACTTGTGTCATTGAAACGGCGGTCGTGGAACACACCCTCGTAATGAACCATGCGTGTCGGGTCTGCCGATTTGAAGTATTGAGACACTTTGTAGATCACTTCACCACCATGGGATTCGTTACCACAAGACCAGATCAGAATGGACGGATGGTTTTTGTCACGCTCTACCATCGAAATTGCACGATCCATAACAATGTCATGCCATTCCGGCTTATCGCCAGGGATTACCCATGAAGGCTCAACAGCGCCGAGCTTTTGCCAAGAACCGTGCGTTTCCAGGTTCATCTCATCAATCACATAGAGTCCGTACTCATCGCAGAGCTCATACCACAAACTTTGGTTCGGATAATGTGATGTGCGGACAGCATTCATATTATTTTGTTTGATCGTACGCACATCCCACAGCATGTCTTCCTTCGTTACAGCACGACCACGGCGCGGGTTGAACTCGTGACGGTTTACGCCTTTGAACACAATACGCTTGCCATTAATGTGCATCACTTTGTCGATCATTTCGAATTTACGGAAACCAACGGCTTGAGGAACTACTTCCACAAACTTGCCTGCTGCATCATACACACGGATGTACAGACGATACAGATACGGAATCTCTGCACTCCAGAGGTTAACTTGGCCAATTTCTTCACGCAGTTGTACCAGACCATTATCGACTACATTACCGCCAAAACTTTTGACTGTATTTCCGTCCTTGTCCTGAAGCTCGGCTTCGATCCGTGCACCTGTTGCCGCTTTTCCTTCCAGTTTCAGATCGAGTTCCAATGTACCGTTTGTATATGAAGCATCCAAATCGGTACGAACATGAACATCACGGATATGTGCAGCCGGAACGGTGTACAGATATACATCTCTGAAGATACCGGAGAAACGCCAGAAGTCCTGGTCCTCTAACCAGCTACCTGTGCTGCGTTGGTATACTTCAACCGCAAGTTTGTTCTCTCCATCTTGAAGGAACGGTGTCAGGTCAAAGTCAGATGGTGTGAAGCTGTCTTCCCCGTACCCTACGAACTGTCCGTTCAGCCATACATAAAATGCGGATTCCACACCTTGGAACGAAATGTATACCGGATTCGCTTCCCAGCCTGCTGGCAGATGGAATGTGCGAATGTAACTACCCACCGCGTTTTTATCCTGCGGCAGAGCTGGCGGACGGAGTTCATTCAATCCATCCCACGGATATTGCGTGTTCACATATTGGATCTGTCCGTACCCTTGTAGCTGAATATGTCCTGGCACTTCAATATCATCCCAGCCTTCGCTGGAGTACTCGGAAGAATAAAATAGTTCTGGGCGGCAATCCGGACGAATTGCATAGTTGAATTTCCATGTTCCATTCAGATCGTAACGCATTGACATTGCAGCGGAAGCCTTTGCTTCCTCCATCGTGCTGTAATAACGGTGATCGGAATAGGCATGAAGACGGTTGACCTCAAATACGCTTACGTCACCTAACCAGTTGATATCTGCCTTTGTTGCTTTCATCGGCTCTCTCTCCCTCTGCTGATCGTGTCATAATTTTTTTTCATCTATACAAAAAAGATAGAGGTACGCCTGTACAGGCGTCCTCTCTTCTTTCCTGCATTCGTCCATCTGGACGTGATACGCGGTTAATGCTTATTTTACAGAACCAACCATACCTGCAACAAAGTGTTTTTGCATAATGAAGAACACAATTGCGGTTGGCAGTGTTGCAATAACAACTGCGGTCATAATAACCCCGTAATCCGGAGCATAACCTGCGCCCAGGTTGGAGATCAGGAGCGGAATGGTTTGCTGATCCGGAGTTTGTAACACGATGAGCGGCCACAGGTAGTTGTTCCAGCTACTCATGAATGTAATTATCGCTGCTGCTGCGTATGTTGTTTTCATCGTAGGCATATAAATTTTCAAGAAAATACCCAGTTCGCTCAGACCGTCAATACGTCCTGCTTCCAGCAAATCTTTCGGGAACATTTTGGTGTTCTGACGGAAGAAGAAAATCAGGAACGCTGTTGTGATGGTCGGGATAATAACGGAAGCCATCGTATTAATACCGATTACCGGTGCTACACTCGAAATGGTTGCAAACATCCGATAGAGCGGAATCATAATCGCTGCAAACGGAATCATCATCGACATCAACAGGATGTTAAACACGACATCGCGGGATTTCGTACGGAACACTTCAAATCCGTAACCCGCCATGGAACCAATCAACAGAGCCAGAATCGTGGAAACGATCGAGATTATCGCTGAATTCCCCAAAGCTTGCACCAGATTCGTGGTGTCGAGCAATTTGTTGATGTTTTCAATCAAAGCAGAGCCCGGTAGCAAAGTGCCTCTAGTTACGTCTACCGATTTATTTGTAGCGCTGACGATCATCCAGAAAAATGGGAAGATGGAAATAAAAGCGACGATGGACAGGAAAACATATGTGAAAATGCGTTTTGCTCTTGATTTAGCCATTTTTATTATCACCTGCCACTTTAAACTGGATAATGGACAATATAATGATCAGAATTACGATGGAATACGAAACGGTTGCTGCATAACCGAAGTCCGGTGAATATTTGAACGAAAGGTTGTAGATGTATTGTGAGATCGACATGGTCGCGTTACCCGGACCACCTTTGGTAATATTCATAATTTCATCGAAGATTTGCAATGTACCAATCGTTGATGTAATGGACGTGAAGAGAATGATCGGTTTAAGCAATGGTACAGTGATTTTGAAAAATTGAGTGAAAGCATTCGCTCCGTCAATCTTCGCTGCTTCATAGATCGATTGGTCGATGTTCTGCAAGGATGACAGATAGAAAATCATATTATATCCGGTCCAACGCCAAGTAACGGCGATTATGATCGTAATTTTAGCCCAGAACGGGTCAGTAATCCATTGGATTGGAGTGCCGATAATGTGCATCCCCAGCAATGCCTGGTTCACCATACCATCCGGTGCAAACAAATATTTGAATACAACCGAGTAAGCAACAAGTGAAGTTACACAAGGCAAGAAAATTGCAGTACGGAAAAAGCTGCGGAAACGAAGTGTGCTGTCATTCAGCAATACGGAAATGAACAAACCGAGAATGATCATTAAAGGTACTTGAATGATTAAGTAAATGAATGTGTTCGATAAAGCCGTCCGGAATGTTGTATCCACGAGCAATCTTTTGTAGTTCGCGAGGCCCGAAAACTCAAGGTTGGCACCTTTGCCTGACTTGAATGATAAGAGCAGCGCTTGAATCATCGGATAGAAGTAGAATGCTACGATTCCGACAACAGCCAGCAAAACAAAAGCCCATCCAGTCAAATTATTTTTCTTTTGGAGACTGTCTCCTGTATTTATGGCTTTCACAGTATGGCTCCTCTCTCTCCATGCAACATGGTTAGAACCTACAGAGCCTCTCGCCATGTCCAGCTCGACTTGCGCCAGACAAGGGAGACGGCTCCGTTGTTTCCTAGGTTCTATAAGTTACCTTGGGATATTAGTTTAATTGTGCCTCAGCTTGTTTTTGTGCATCATTCAGAACGTCATCGATTGATTTACCGTTCAGGTATGCTTGCATTTCAACAACCAAGATATCTTCGATTGCATAAGTGTTGCTACCATAGTTTACTTTTGGAATTTCTTTAGTCCAGTTAGCGAAATCAGCGAAGATTTTTTGACCTCCGAAGAACTCGTCTGGTTTGTTGTATGCATCACCATCAACAGCCGGTGTGTACGTACCGATTGCACCGATTTTAGTCAACAATTCTTGATACAACTCTTTGTCGGAACCAAAAGTTTTAGCCATAAAGTCAGCCGCTTGATCTGCACCAGGAACATCATTCATGATGTACCAAGAGCTACCACCCAAGTTGGATGCATGTACAGAGTTTGCTTGACCAGCCATTTTCGGCATTGGAGCTACAGCCCATTTACCGGATTGGGAAGCTTCTTGACGAACGGATGGTGAGAACCAGTTACCTGTAGGAATTGTTGCTACAGCACCGTTATTGGCATTGGCAACGAATTGGCTCCAGTCGGAATGCAATTTAACAATGTTAGCATCCATCATTTTTTTGTATGTTTCGAACGCTTCTTTCAATGCAGGGTTGTTGTTCAGATCAGGTGTTTTACCATCTTCAGCTGTGTACCATTTACCTGCAGTTTGGATCATCATACGGATGATCCCCAGATCGTTCGGGTCAAGAGACAGAAGCTCTTTACCTGTTTTTGCTTTTACAGCTTCACCGATTGTGATGTAATCATCCCACGTGATATCTTGCAGGTCAGCAGCTTTGTAGCCTGCTTCCTCAAGCAAGTCTGTTCTGTAGTACAAACCAGCTACGCCGGAGTCAAACGGAATACCGTATTGTTTACCTTCATAAGAAGTTGGTCCAATTTTATACTCTGCAAAGTCGGATGCTTTGATTGTGGAAGACAAATCTTTGAACGCATCTGGATAAGCGCTCAAGAAGCTTTGTGCACGATAGTCTTCAATCAGAACTACGTTTGGCAGACCGCTGCTTGTTCCGGAGTTCAATCCAGTGTTCAGCTTTTGAATGATCGCATCTTGAGCATTCTCAATGATGTTGATTTTCAGATCCGGGTTTTCTTTTTGATAAATGGCTTTAGCTTGCTCCAGAGCAGCAACGTTAAATGCTTTATCCCAAGCCCAGATCGTAATTTCTTTTGCTTTCTCGCCACCACCGCTAGCAGCTTCTTTACCTCCACCGCCGGATGAACATGCGGACAACAGCAATACGGTTACGAGCATCAATACCCACATTTTTTTCAAAACATTCAACTCCCCTTCGACCTCTTTGTTTGTAAATTTGTTTGCGTTTTCTGAAAGCGGTTGCTTCCGATGTATTCATCTTATCATTCCCATTTCTCCATTCGTTAGTAAAAATTTTGTGCAGATTTGTCTTCTTATTGCCACAATGAAAACCTTTACAGAAAACGGTTGCACTTAATTTGGTTTTTTGTACTTTCTTTTGATTTTGTACTATTTTGAGCTGAAAATTTTACAAATATGCAGTGAGTCCGTGATTTTGCATATGAAAAACCCCTCATCTCCGGGGATCAGAAATGAAGGGTTGTTGTATTTTGAGACTTTTTATTAACTCGTAATCAACGGCAACGTTACAGTGACTCTCGTTCCCTCGCCAACGGTGCTCATAATCGTCACACCATAAGGTGAGCCATACAGAAGCTCAATTCGGTCATGGACGTTTCGAATACCTATACCGCTGAATAGCTGACGGTTATTTTTCGGATTGGGCAGTGCCCCCTCCATATTAAGTCCTTCAATACCATCCCCATTATCCATGATCTCACAAACCAATGATTCCCCTGCGCGGGAAACCATCACATGGATCGTACCCGTTTCTTTTTTGATAAATCCATGGAAGAAGGCATTTTCGATAAATGGCTGAATCACCAGCTTGGGAACATGAAAGTGCGTGCAGTCCGGAGCCACGTAAAAAGCTGCTTTGATCCGTCCGCCATAGCGCACATGGTTAATGAAGACATAATTTTTCAGGTTCTCGACCTCTTGCTCTACTGTTACCGTCTCTCTGACATCGCTAATCGTATTTTGCAACAAACCAATTAGCGCATTAATCGTTTCCGCGGCCCGATCTTTATTGCCCTGCTGTACCAGAACTTTGACAGAAGCCAGAGTGTTATACAGAAAATGAGGATTAATCTGGCTTTGCAGCGCCGCGAGCTCGGCATTACGTTGCTCTCGCTGCGTCTGTACCAACTGGTCCACATAATCATGCAGTTCGTCTAACATGTAATTGTATGCATGCCCCAGTTGTCTGCTCTCATAACTGCCACTGATCGGGATATAGTTATCCAAATCACTCTTCGTAATGTTGGACATCTGTTTGACCAGTCTGCGCAGTGATTTCGTCATCTGACTTGTAATCAGGAACACCAGCAACAGAGCCGCAAACACAATTGCAGCGCAGATCAAGGCGACCGTTTTCATATCAATCAGCTGTCCCATCGCAGATTCTTTATCCACAATGTTCACCATGTACAAACGGTAAAATGGTAAATATTCAGATACGATGATGCTTTCCTGCCCCATGACTCTTGCCGTAATATTTTTGGGTGCTGTTTCATTCATCGTCTGGGCATAAGATAACAGTTCACGTTGCGTCGTACCGATCCAGTCTTCCCGGTTAGAGGATACGATCTCCCCTTTTTCGTTCATAATGACGACATCATTGCCTCGGCTTGTAAAATTGGCATAGAAATTACGAAACGACTCTTCTCTCATCGTGATATAAACGGTACCGTAAATCCGGTTTCTCGCTCGATCTGTCAGCGCTTTGGTCGCAGAGATCATTTGCAATTTACCCTCTTTGGTTTGGGCCTGATAGTCATCAAAGATCAGACGGCTCGGCGACTCGGTCGCTGCCTTCGTGATCTGATCCTGTTTCAATTCTTCCGCTGTTTTCTGAATGTATGAAGGATTCGTAGAAAAACTTCGTCCATTGACACCCGCAATCGTAATACCTACTTCATAAAACTCAATGATGGATTGAACCCGCTTCATCGTTTCACGCATACTGTAGTACGATCTGGACATGGTAACCGAATTCCCATCTCCATCCGACAGGAACCCTCGAATCGCTCCACTCTGGGCCACATTGTTAGTCACCGCAGCGATGGAATCGTTAAACGCATCAAAATTCGTTTTGATCTGGCTGAGCACCTTCGAATTCGTGATACTGAACGTTTCTGTAAACAGGTTGGTTGACATATGAATTGTTGTCCACAATATAAGCACCGAAACCAGGACAATACTGACAACCATAACCGATATTATCTTGGGGAATAATCCGAGGCGCGACAAGCCATTTTTCCACTTTTTCATGAAGTAATCTCATCCATTTCTAGTTAAGCCCAAAATTTACGCCGATAACGACTTGGAGATAGTCCTGTGAACTTTTTGAACACTTTACAGAAGTAACTGTGATCTGAATAGCCTACCATGCTGCTAATTTCCGATATCGTGACATCATCCGATCGCAACAATTCCTCCGCTTTTTCAATGCGAATCTTGTTCAGATATTCATTAAATCCTTCTTTTTTATGAGAAGAGAAGTAACTGGATAGGTATGACGGGTTAAAATGAAAGTGTTTGGCCACTTCGGACAGCCCCAAGGGCTGGTCATAGTTTGCATGCATGTAATCAAGCAACATCGTCATATTCGGGTCACTTCGTCTGCTTCCTGAACCGGAAACACATTCCTGAACCTCCGTCATGAATTGATCCAGAACCAGCATCACTTCGGTAAGGGTCGAGGCTCCATCCACATTTTTAAAATACGTATATTTACCCTCTTCAAGCCCAGCTGACTGCACATCCATATCTGCCAGAGTAATCGTAACATTGAAGATCAAGTTACCCAGAAATGATTTGATCTCAAATACATCAGCAATATAGTCTCTCCCAAGTGTCGCTGCATGTTCATGCAAATATTCTCTGGCTGTTTCCACCCGATTGCGTTTCACATGTTGCAAGAACATATTAACGTTGAATTGATACCCTGCAGGATGCATCGGTGGAAGCTCACCATCAATCAAAATAGAACGATTCGTATAATAGAAGCAAAACTCCATTAGTTTAATCAGACGATCACGGTAGATTTCACCCATCTTTTCAAATAAGTTAAATCTCTCACTGAGCACCCACACTGGAGCATTTTGCCCAGTTCCTGCTTCCTCGGCCCATTCCTTGATCTGATCCACCATACCTGCGTCTTGCTCAGGTTTTACATTTAACAACATAACAGGCAGTCGGCTATCTGCTGGTAAAACGGCACATTCGATCTCAGGCATACGACGCCGGACTTGAGCTTCAATCTGTTCATGATCCTGATTTTTCAAATGGCGATCAGCAGGCTGAAATGCCAGTAAACGAAAAGCACCTAACGGGAAACTTTCACGAATGACCGGCATTTCGTTGTCTTCATCCAGCGTAAAACCAGACAACATTTTCTCCATTAATTGACCAAGCCGCCAGCCATCATGAGAAGGCTCGTATTGAAGCTCAGGTATTTTACCAGCCGTACGTCTTAGCACTTCCAGAAGTTCATTGGTGTCCAGCTTGGGCTTCAATATGTAATCTGCCGCTCCATGCTGCAATGTAGATCGAACATATTCGAACTCACTGAAACTGCTCAGCACAATGACCTCAATATGCGGATACCCCGCTTTGAGTGTACGAACAAACGTTTCACCATCCATAACAGGCATTACAATGTCGGTAATGACAATATCCGGTTTTAGAAGCTCCACTTGTTGCAAGCCCTCTTCACCATTGGATGCTTCTCCAACAATATTAAATCCTTCAGCTTCCCAATTCATGTGATGCTTGATGCCCTGTCTAACCAAAAATTCATCGTCAACAATCAGCACCTTGCATAACCGGTTCATGATCGCGACCCCCCTGTCTCATCTATCACTCTATATCTATACGGTTTAGCCCTCTATATGTTGGTTATCGAACTCTCCCCTTGTTAGCGGTTACATGAACAATATAATAATCGTACATATTGTTATATCTTAAATCCTATGTTTAAGCAATAGTTACTACCTATAGTTTACACTATAATTCGACAAAACAAGAAGTCCCAAAACGCCGCGACCTACTCTGGCATCTTGAGACCTCTTGTTCATTATTATTTTCTCAATTCAATCATAAACCGAATGTTACGGCTCCATTCCCCATTCAAGTTGTCCAGCAACATATCCAGTTACTTTGGACCAGTCAGCATAAGAGGTATGTGTCCCTTCAAAGGAGTAATCATCCGTTTGAGTGTAATTGGTCCAATTGTCTTTGGAAAAGCGAGTCTGGATTTCCGTGCTCTGTCCTGCGTTTAACATTCCCGCAGTTGCCTTGAATCCAACCTCTAACACATGATCCGCTCCTGGCAACGCAGGATTAATGGAACTGAACGTACCGGTAACATTGGCACTTCCCACAGCAGCCCAATCGCAGAAGAAATTTTGAGGCTGACTACCGTCAATCGTATAGTAATATCGAATTTTCACATCGGACAGATGTAGTGGAGTTGTACCGGTATTGGTCAGTCTGAATTTGGGAGTGATGGAACTGCCCGTAGCTGCCGTTGTTCCATTGTACATCTCGATACGAATTGTTCCACCTGGGATGACCACAGTTGTATCCTTAACGGTCAGATTTAGCACCGCAGGGTTGCCTGCACTGAACTGAAAAGTCAACACAGCTGCACCTTTAGACAATGTGGCTAAATAGTTTTTGGACAGCACAACCTGATTACCCGCAACGGTATAGTCGGTTCCGGCTACAAGTATCGCGTTTCCGTTGCGAATAGAGGTCAGTGTATTGCCATTAAGTGTTAACGTGACAGGAATATTGGCCTGATGATCCACATTCAGATCAAATTGAGCCGTTACCGGGGTGATGGTCGAATTAGGTACTGTAGGTGTGCCCCCATTGCCATTAACCGGGTCCGCATAGAGTATTCCGCGTCCGTTGGTACCTAGATATACTCTGCCATAAATACGTGGGTCACCTGTAATTGTGGTCACACGGGCGTACTGATGCTGATCATCGTTAATTCGCACCCAGTTCGTGCCACCATCATCAGAACGGAAAAATCCGCGAGTCCCATCAATCTGTGCAACGGCATACAAAGAGACAACACTTTGCCCAGGAGCTGCTTTAC
The DNA here is from genome assembly GCF_030803945.1 of Paenibacillus intestini. Lineage (NCBI taxonomy): Bacteria > Bacillati > Bacillota > Bacilli > Caryophanales > Paenibacillaceae > Paenibacillus > Paenibacillus intestini. Next base: position 432,191 of record NZ_JAURUN010000002.1, read on the forward strand.
CAAAACCGATGCTGTCCGCTTCTTCTACATTGGCGAGCTTCGTAAAGGTCGCTCCGGAATCTGTTGAGTGCCACAAGCCGTAGGGCCCTTCTTCTTCATTGCCCCCAGCAAACCACAGTTCTCCTTCCACACCTGGCACAGCGTCGAGGTCTGAATTACCTGAGGCAGGAAGCCCAGTAGCTGGAGATACAGTGAACGATGCTCCACCATTAACACTGACGTAAATTTTCCCTGCAGCGAAGCCATAGAACTTGCTCGGGTTAACTCTGTCGGAAATGACTTTGGCGCCTGCTGGTATGCCTGTACTTGCCGTCCAGGAATTACCGCCTACAGAGTGGAATACCCCGCGATCCGATGTGCTCCAGACCAGACGGTTGCCTGTCGCCGAGATGGCAACAGTTCCACCTCCGGCAGTACCTGACGGCTCTGCGCTTGCTTTGTACCACGTTTTTCCTCCGTCGCTGGATAATCCAATGGATCTCGCATTGGGATCAACCGTGTAATCTGCTTTCCCTACCCGTACCATGGTGTTCGGGCTCAATTCGGCAAAATCAATACTCTCTGTTGAAGGATAATTCGGATTCGTAAACATCGTTGCTGGAGCTTTGGTGAGATCATCATGACGGAACCCGGCAACATCACCGAGTGCACTCAGCAGATTCGCTCCGCTTGGCGGGCTAATCAAATCCATGACATTGGTTTCTTCAATGCCTTTGGCCATAACGGAAATGTTAATTTTCTTATCCTCGTCCCAATCCGTCAGATTGTTGGTTCCGTAGATGGTTGCCCCCGTTCCATACATCAATCGGTCGGAATCAAACGGATCAATCTCCAGAGCAGCAATCATCCAGCCCAGCTTAGGCGAAATTTCCGGCGGTGCAGGATTCACACCGAAGGTTAACCAAGGCGCCGCGGAAATGTCTTGTGTATATCTGAATTTTCGGTCAGGATACCCTTCAAAGTCCCATATTCGTGTCCAGGTATCTCCACCATCTTTACTACGGAACAGAATAGCATCAGGCCACCAGGAATTCAGCGTTGCGACCATTATCGTTCCAGGCTCCTGTGCATCAATAGCCAAGCCGCCATAACCATAATAGTTATCTGAACTGCTGCTCGGAACTGGGCTGATGTTCTTCCATACTCCGGTTGCTGTGTTTAGCTTCCAGACATCCCCTTTCGTTCCGTCGTAGGGTCCCGCACCATTACTGTAAGTAATATATAAACTTCCATCTACGTCCATTTTCCCATGATGAGGCAGATAACCCGTTGGTTGTCCGGGAACAGCAGTCCAGGTCAAGCCGCCGTCGGTACTGCGATAGATGCTTTCACTTTTATCAGCTACGCCGACATAAATGGTTTGTGAAGCCTGTCCCGCAGAGCCACTTCTTTCATCAAAAGTAATCCAGGCGAGACCTATAATGTCACTTGTATACTCCGTAGCAGGATTTTCAACATAGTTACCCGGATTCGGAAAACTGGTCACTTCACTCCAGGTTACTCCAGAATCTGTACTTTTCCATAATCCGTTGCCACTGCGGGCTCCGAAATACAATATGCTGTTATCATTCGGGTCCACAACCAGACGCTCACCCATGGAACGTCCGGGCATGTTTCCCCCTACCTTGAAGGGTAGCTCGGTTTTCTCCCACGTATCTCCGCGATCAGTGGAACGGAAGATATATCCGTTGTCCTTCACCCATGAGTTCGTATACGTCCCTACAGCCATGTACACCCGATCTGGATCAACAGGGTCGGAGGCGAGCGCATCTACTCCATTATTGTTCCAGTCGTCCCAGCCTACAAAGTCAGTAAGCGGAGTCCAGCTACTGTCCACCGGATTCCAGCGATAAGCTCCACCTATATCAGTGCGTGCATAGATCAAGTCCTTTTCAGATTCATTAAAGATAATGCCGGGTATAAAACCTCCGCCTCCGCCAGTAACGACGCTTTTCCATTCGTAGGCCTCACTCGGCGCAGCCTCTGAAGTTCCTGCCATCCCCAGACCACCCAGTGAAGCTGTAACAATAGCCACACTTAAACTCAGGATTCGTAACTTGCTCATCCACCTTTTCATCTCAACTACTCCTCCTTTTCGCATTTGTACATTTTGGCAATTCGGTCTATCCCCGCTGTCTCACCTGCTGATGATGGCGTATCAGACGAATCCATACCTTCTCCCTTAGAGGAGACCCACCTCCCTTCACTTTGCGGTTAAGCGCTTACAAAATTTTTCGAACGCCACCACAAAATGGATAATTCTTTCAATAATAACATTCGATAGAAAACGTTTTTCCCCTCTGTGTAAATATCCACTTTTCAAAAAAAATTTGTAATCCTCTGGTAAAATAAAAAAAGATGCTGTTCACACAGCACCTTTAAACCCACTATGATTTTTCCTGCTCACTTTGCTTACGCTTTTCGTCCGTAGACATGTGTTTCCTGCCCTTTAACACCCGGCTTAACAACAAATAATGCACCTGCTTGCGGCGTTTCCTGCAAGCGCTCTTCCTTAATTCCTATACGTGCAGTAGTAATATATAAATCTTCGAGATCCGGGCCGCCAAAACAACAGGAAGTCACCTGATCTGCAGGCACTTCGATCTGCTGTAACAGTTCCCCTGTCTCCGGGTTCCAGCGGGTGACTCTTCCTCCGCCCCAATGGGCAACCCACAGCATACCTTCCGCATCCACAGTCATGCCATCCGGGAATCCCATGTCTTCCGGCACTGAGATGATACTCGTCCGATTGGAGATCGTACCCGAAGCCAGATCAAAATCAAAACGATCCACGGAACGTGTCGGCGTATCGATGTAATACATGAACTCCCGATTCGGGCTCCACCCCAGACCGTTAGAGGTGGATACTTGCTGCACCATATTGCGTACAGGCTTCCCTTCCTCCAGACAATATAACGATCCAGCCTTTTGTTCGTTGTTCAGGCTCATCGTACCGGCCCAAAAACGTCCGTATGCATCACATTTTCCATCATTGAACCGATTGGTAGATTTGTCTTGCTCAGGGTCCGCGATCGCTTGCTTCTCACCCGTGAGCAGATGATATGTATAGAAGCCGCTTCGGAGTGCAACGATCACTTCATCCCCACGATAGGGCACCACCGCTCCGACATGTTCACCCACATCATAAGCCTGATCCTCACCTGTCTCGGGATGGTATGCATGTACTTTAAACCCTTCAATATCTACCCATAACAAACGACTATTTTCCGCATCCCAGCTTGGTCCTTCTCCCAATTGTGCTGGTGTATCCACAACTACAGTTACATGACTCATATTATCGCTCCTTCTTAGGATTTCGTATTTCTCGTCCATTCAAATCCAATCGCATCTAGAAAAGCTTTGCTAAGTACCATGTGACCCGTAGCATCCGGGTGTACTCGATCATGTGTGAGAACCGATGTATAAAAATGATCCCACAGTGGCGCAAATGCTGCCTGCGTATCTACAAACAACGCGTCATATTCCGATGCTACTCTGCGAACCGCTTCTCCGTAGATGTCCATCGTCGCCCGCATCGGATCTTCCGGGTTCGCTTCCAGATAATACGGGGTCATAAGCACAAGCCCTTTCAGATTCGGGCGCACGGATGCGACCAGTTCACGCAATGTTGCCTCGTATTCCTCCAGAAACACCTGTGAGTCAGCCAGTGGGTGATCGAACTGCCGCCACACATCGTTAATACCGATCATAATTGTGAGCCAGTCCGGTTTCAGATCAAGTACATCCTGTTGCCAGCGTTGCTTCAAGTCACGAACGGTATTCCCACTATTACCCACATTCTGCAATCTCAGCATCAGTTCGGGATAAATGGACCGCAATAAAGCATACACCTGTGCCACATACCCATGTCCCAGCCCTGAACTTCCTTCACCTACAGGATGTGCTCGTCCGCAATCGGTAATGGAATCCCCGATAAAAAGAAGTCTGTCATTCTTTTGCAATTTCATGGCGTTGTTCTCCTTTGCTGGATATTGATCGGTTAGTTCACTGGCAAAATAGAGTTTGTGCCGTTGCCGACGTCACCAACCTTGATTTTTAAGCCAAGTGAGACATAGATCAGACCACACTCGAACCGTAGCATCATGCTCCGCCAGTCCTAAACCATGTGGACCTTTTTCAAAGATGTGAAGATCATATGGAATCCCATGTGCACCCAAAGCCAAAGCATACCGTAAACTGTTCTCCACGGGTACAGCCTGGTCATCACTCGTATGCCAAATAAATGCTTCAGGAGCATCTGCTCTAACCTGTCGCTCTGCACTGAACGCTTGAACCTGTTCTTCGGTTGCATCCTCGCCTAGCAAGTTGATACGCGAGCCTTCATGTCCATAAGACTCCATTGTGATAACCGGATAACAGAGAATGACACGGTCCGGCCTAGAGCTTACCTGTTCAATCGGATCCTCATGGCCCGGTTGTCCATCATCGTACTGCGTACCCAATGTTGCTGTGAGATGGCCACCTGCCGAAAAGCCAAGTACTGCAATTTTGGACGGGTTGATCCCGTAGTGTTCCGCGTGAGCTCTTACATAACGGATTGCACGTTGCCCATCCGCCAGAGGCGCCGGATGACTGTGCGGTGCTACTCGATATTTGAGCACAAAAGCACTAATGCCAGCTCGATTGAGCAACTCAGCAACGGGCGCACCCTCATGGTCAGCGAGATGGCCATAACCGCCCCCTGGACATACAATGATAGCGCTCTCGGAACCCGGTTGAATAAAAGGAATCAGATGTGGCATTTCGTCTTCATGGCCTGTAGCCGCGTATGGGGCCGCCTGCTCCCACAAAGGAATAATTGAACTCATGATCGGACTCATCCTCTCTCATGTATATGGAATAGATTCGTTTAATCGTTTTCGATTCTAGGATTCGATACCATCATAACGGCAACAGGAAGAAGCATCAATACCCTTCTGATCTTTTTGTTCAACCTTGGCGTAATTAGTACAAGTTGCGAAACTGTTCAGGTGTGGCCCCTTCAATCCGGCGAAATGTGGCAACAAAATGACTGGCATCCCGGAACCCGGCCCGTGCCGCAGTCTCCTTGATCGTAAGTTCCATACTGCCCGTCAGCATTTCTTTGGCTTTACGTATGCGAAGCAAAATGAAGTAACTGTAGGCCGTTATGCCGAAGGATTGTTTAAACAGCGTATTCATATGCCTGGATGAGATTCCGATAATGCATGCCATTTGTTCTAACCCGATGTCCGGGTCGCCGTAATGTTCCTCCATAAAGGCAAGCAGCGGAGCAAGCCTTGCTACAGCTTGGGAGATGGAAGAGCGATTGCCAGTCATTCCGTGTTTTTTCAGCAAAATCAAGAAACGATACATGTCCGCCGAGGCTTCCAATCCGGATAAATCCTGATCACTCCCGATCGAACTCAGCACATGCTGACCATAATCGTTTAGTGGACTATCTGTTTCCCACTGGCGAATATCGGCCTCACCCAACCCAAGTGAATCTACGATGGCGGCACACTGCGAACCACCAAATGTAATATAAATGGTCTCCCACTCGTTTTGAACACGAGCATATTCATGAGGCAGGTTTGGGGGAAGCAAAATACCCGAGGTTTCGCCAACAATTGCTGAAGTCCCTGACAGCTTGAACTCTCCTGCTCCCTTGACCGTTTGCAGCCAGTGGTAATACGGATAACCCGCAGTTCTGGAGACTTTTTCCTGATTTCCGTTATATCCTATACTCTCGATATATAGTGGGAGCGGCTGATCCCGCGGTGTCATAAAAAAACGCTGATGCCCCGGTGAGATGAGCATGATAACCTCCTTAAATACAATAGAATCCAGTTCCATATTCTTATATGCATCATCACTTTTATTATATTTTAAAAGTCATATGTATCATATAGTATAGGATTATTCTTATACAAGAGGTGAGCACATTGATCAGCAGCAAATTACCCAAAATGTTTTATGGAGGCGATTACAATCCTGAACAATGGGATCATGAGACCCACCTGGAAGACCTCCGCATGTTTAAACTGGCGGGCATTGATATGGCCACGATTAACGTTTTTTCCTGGGCACTAATTCAGCCTGACGAGGTGACGTATAATTTTGAATATCTGGATCAATTGATTGATCGTTTGTATGAAAATGGGGTTTATATCTGCCTTGCCACAAGTACCGCCGCGCACCCAGCATGGATGGCCAAAAAATACCCCGATGTCCTGCGCGTAGACGCGGACGGACGCAAACGGAAATTTGGCGGACGGCATAACTCCTGCCCGAACAGTCCGACCTACCGGAAGTACTCCGAAATCATCGCAGACAAACTGGCCGAGCGATACAAAGATCATCCCGCAGTCCTTGTCTGGCATATTTCCAATGAATATGGCGGGGATTGTTATTGTGAAAACTGCGAAAAAGCATTCCGTGTATATCTCAAGAAACGTTATAAAACCATAGAACAGGTCAATAAAGCATGGAACACCAACTTCTGGGGCCATACGTTCTATGATTGGGACGAGATTGTGCTTCCAAGCAATCTGAGTGAACATTGGGGTCACAACAGTTCATCATTCCAAGGCATCTCACTGGACTACTCCCGTTTTAACTCGGACAGCATGCTCGAATGTTATCTGCTGGAGTACAATGCCATTAAAAAGCATATTCCCGATTCTGTCGTCACAACGAATTTGATGGGCTTTTTCAAACAGATCGACTATTTCAAATGGGCTAAATATATGGATATCGTGTCCTGGGACAGTTATCCCGGTCTTGCGACACCAATCAGCTATACCGCCATGGCTCATGATCTCATGCGCGGTCTCAAAGACGGTCAGCCATTTATGCTAATGGAACAGACACCCAGTCAGCAGAACTGGCAACCGTATAACTCACTGAAACGCCCTGGTGTCATGCGTCTATGGAGTTATCAGTCAGTCGCACACGGCGCGGATACCGTGATGTTCTTCCAGCTTCGCCGTTCCATCGGTGCATGCGAGAAGTACCATGGTGCCGTCATTGAACATGCAGGACACGAAAACACAAGGGTGTTCAGAGAGGTCGCACAGCTCGGCAAGGAACTGCAGATCCTCGGCGACACCACGCTTGATGCCAGAGTTCAGTCCAAGGTAGCGATTGTATTCGATTGGGATAACTGGTGGGCAATTGAAAAATCAAGCGGGCCAACGGTGGCTTTGAAATACGTCGAGCAAATTCACAAATACTACGCGGCATTTTTCCACCGCAACATTCAAGTGGACATTATAAGTGTAGACAGCAATATCAGCTCATACGATCTGCTTCTTGCGCCTGTGCTATATATGGTCAAACCAGGCTTTGCTGCAAAATTGGAGCAGTTCGTTGCGGCCGGCGGTACCTTCCTGACCACCTTCTTTAGCGGAATTGTTAACGAGCATGATCTCGTGACCACTGGCGGTTACCCCGGTGAGCTTCGAAACCTGCTTGGCATCTGGGTCGAAGAGATTGATGCTCTCCTACCCGAACAGAAGAATAGCATCGTTCTGAAGGAAACATGGGGCGCACTTGAAGGCGTATACGAATGCGGTATGTTGTGCGACCTCCTTCACAGTGAAGGTGCAGAAGTGATTGCCGAGTACGGTGAAGACTTCTATCAAGGCATGCCTGCACTTACATGTAATACCTTTGGTCAAGGGCAAGCCTGGTACGTCGCCACTGATCCGGAAAACATTTTCCTCGAAGGTTTACTCGCAGAGCTTGCGGCCGAAAAAAATATTAAACCTTTGCTCGAAACCCCGCAAGGTGTAGAGGTAAGCGCACGTACGAAAGACGGGTTAACTTATCTTTTTGTCATGAACCACAATGCTTCCCCGCAGTCATATGATCTCGGTGATTCAAGGGTCCGTGAGTTGTTAACAGGCAAGGAATACACTGGAGAGATTAGTATTGAAGCCCGCGGCGTGCACATTTTAGAACGCACAACGTAGCGGTATAATCTATATTGTTGCACCGCTACGCGTGCATAAGACTTCGAAACGAAATAAAAAAACAATCCGGCAGTTTATTACAACTCGCCGGATTGTTGTCTTGTTTTATTTTGCAACACGTAGATGAGGTTAGAGAATAACTCCGTCTTTGAAGATCGCGATCTCCCGGAAACCATGCTGTTCGCTAAGAGTCTGCGCACGTCCAGAAGCAATATCAATAATCTGACTGAATAATTGTTCTTTGACTTGTTCCATCGTCTGTCCTTCAAGCAGCTGACCGGCATTAAAATCAATCCAGTGCTTTTTACGGTTCGCCAGGTCCGATTGCGTTGCAATTTTGACCGTAGGTACCGGACCGCCAAACGGTGTGCCGCGTCCTGTCGTAAACAGCACGATATGCGCTCCTGCCGCAGATAAAGCTGTCACGGAAACGAGGTCATTTCCGGGTGCCTCTACAATGTTTAGACCCGTTTTGCTCACCCGTTTACCGTAACGGAGCACATCGACAACCGAGGAGCGTCCTCCCTTTTGCGTACATCCGAGTGATTTTTCTTCAAGTGTTGTAATTCCGCCTGCTTTGTTACCCGGCGAAGGATTTTCGTAGATATTTTGACCATGATTCACGAAATATTGCTTGAAACCATTCACAAGGTCTACCAAATCGTTGAAGACATGCTCATCTGCCGCACGGTTCATCAGAATGGTTTCCGCTCCAAACATCTCCGGAACCTCAGTCAGAATCACTGTTCCACCCGCAGCAACGAGCAGATCCGCGACAGCGCCTACGAGCGGATTCGCTGTAATGCCGGATAAGCCATCCGAGCCTCCGCATTTCAATCCAATTTTCAGTTTGCTCAGTGGCAGAGGCTGACGTTTCTCTTGCTCAGCAATCTCAACCAGCTCTTCCATTAAACGCAATCCTTCTTCCAACTCATCGTCGGTCTCTTGCGCTTTGAGGAAACGTACCTTCTCCCGATACTCCGGTGCGATGCACTCACGGAACTGATCCACCTGGTTATTCTCACAACCTAAACCAATGACCAGCACACCACCAGCGTTTGGATGCTCGACCAGTGAGGCCAGCAACTGTTGAGTATATTTCAGGTCGTCCCCTAGCTGTGAACAGCCGAAAGGATGCGGAAAATGAAACACACCGTCCACCCGACGGCCAAATTGGGACTGCCCCATCCGTGCAAGAGCTTCACACACCTTGTTAATGCATCCAACGGTATTGACGATCCAGATTTCATTGCGGATTCCCGCTTCCCCGTTCGGACGCAAATACCCATCGAATGTTCGTAAATGTTCCGGAGGCATGTCTATCGTCATCGGTTGTCCTGGCTGATATTCATATTCAAGCAAACCATGCAGACCTGTCTTCAAGTTATGGCTGTGTATCCAGCTCCCCTGTGCAATTGCTTCCTGGGCGATGCCGATGGAAAAACCATATTTCATCACATCTGCTCCCTGTGCAAGATCGTGCACAGCGATTTTGTGCCCTTTAGGTACATCATCTTGCAGTGTGAACGAGTGACCATCCGGCAGATCGATACGCTCTCCCTTCACATAATCGCGAAGTGCTATGATGACATCGTCCTGAGGCTGGATCGCAATCCAGTCGTTGATTGTGCTTGTTGTACTCATTTCACTTCACCTTCCAGTTTACTGATTTCATGTACGAGTGCTGCTCGCAATCCTTCTTTTGCATCCAGATTCTCTCCCCAGATCACTTCATCGGAGAGAACCGCAGCAACCCTCTTCTCCAATTCAGCCGTTCCACTGGTCAAGTGATCGTAACCTTCCCAATGAGTAGCCAAAGCTGCCAGTACATCAGGGTCATCTCTTAGTGGAATCGTTTCTCCGCTCAAAAGCTGCGCTCTGTAGCCCTCTTGCGTCTGCAATGGGCGATATAAATAGAGGAATCCGGCAAAACCTTGTATTAGCCGCTCAGGCCAGCTTCCTTGACTCTGTTCATAGGCGAGCAGGGTTGGCAGTACACGTACTTTGAATTTACCGGCCGTATTCAGTGCAATGTCCTGCAACTTGTGATCAATATATGGATTTAAGAAACGTTCAAAGACTTCTTCCGCATATGGCTCCAATCCCAGCTCAGGCATATCCAAAGCAGGCACAATCTCTTCAAGCACCGCTTGCCTAATCCAGGAACTAAACTGCGGATCTTCCATGGTTTCTCTTACATGTTGTTTACCGCGAAGCAAGCCCAGAGAAGACATCAGGGTGTGTGAGCCGTTCAGGATGCGCACTTTACGAAGCTGATATGGCTTCAAATCTTTAACCCAGTGCACATTGAGCCCTGCTTGTTTCAATGGAAGGCGCTTGTCCAGCGACTCCTCGCCTTGAATCGCCCAGAAATGATAAGGCTCTGCCGTATTAATCAGTTGATCCTCATAACCCCAGCGTTCCGTAAGTGTATCTGCCTCTTCCTGGGTTGGCGCACCCGTCACAATACGATCTACCAGATTGTTCAGGAATTGATTGTGATGTTCGATCCAAGAGCGGAAGCTGTCCGAGAATCCGAAATCTTCACTATGACGGAGCACGCATTCTCGCAGAACATCACCATTGCCCTCCAGCAATTCACATGGCAGGTGAATGAGTCCTCTCGATGGATCTCCAGCAAAACGTACATATCTTTGATGCAAGAAAACCGTCAATTTACCAGGAAAAGATTGAACGGGCTCTCCTGGGATATAGTCTGATTGGATATATTTCAAGCCGGATTCTGTCGTATTCGAGATTACAAATTCCAGCGATGGCAGCTCCGCAAGTTCCAGAAACGTCTGCCACTCCTCGTATGGATTAATAAATTGGGAGAAGACAGAGACCATTTCCGTACGTTCCACACGTTTCCCTTCAGAGAGACCACGCGTAATCATTGTATATAATCCATCCTGATCACGAATCTGCTCCAGCTTGGCCTTGCCCCCAGGCCGAGGCTGTGTCACGGCTACAGAGCCGTGAAACTTGCCTTGCCGAGCACTCTCATGAAGCATCCAGTCTGCGAATCCCCGTAAAAAATTACCTTCCCCGATCTGCAAAACTTTGACGGGACGTTCAATCATTTCTTTGCATTTGCGCTGACTATCATTGCCGAGCAGATGCATCTTCAATCTTGGCCGCTTTGTGCTTGCAGACATGGACACTCACCTCACCGATTATTTGCGAACTCAGAATGCGAACAGCATATGCTGGCATCCTTTTATTGTAAACGCTTTAAATTCATTGTATCATCAATAAAAGGAAATTAAATTGCTTATATTGCGTTAAATATACTGTTTTTTGATCAGAATTGACATCTTATCTGAGACATTTGTCTCCCAAAGGAGTCCCAATGGAACATTCACCAGTTCGCACCACCATTCAGACCGAATCGGGCATACCGTTCCGCCTTGTCTATAGTGATACGAAATCTCCACAAAATGAATTACCGGATCATCTGCACGACTGGCATGAAATTATATATGTCTATAGGGGACAGGGAAGTATTTTTATCGATGCAGGTCTCGAAGATATGCAGGAGGGAGATTTATTTCTTATTCCAGGCAGTACCGTGCACCGTGCATTGCCTGATGCAGGTAATCCGGTTACCTCTTCTGCACTGTTCTTCAGTCCGGGGTTACTGGCTTCAACCGCCGGAGGCATGTCCTCCTCCTTGCTACACCCATTTGAACGCTGTCGCAAACGGCGAATATACAAAAGGCATCTAAACCATGCCGAGCAGACACAAGTGTCTGCCTTCATTGATGATATTCATGCCGAGTTCCGTTCCGATCATCATCTGAGTTCTCACGCCGCACTGCTCCGATTGCAGCTCTTGCTTATTTTCCTTGAACGTCTGGATTCAGCTACCGGTCCTGCCCATGCTACAACATCACTACCTACACCGTCATGGCTGTCCTCCATTCTGTCTGACATTGATCTTAAACTGCGCAATCGATTGACTTTACCTGAACTTGCACAACAAGCTGCCGTATCTCCTGCTCATCTTAGCCGGGCATTCAAGCGTTACACCGGAATGACGCTAACGGATTATGTACTCGCTCGTAGAGTTATTATGGCGAAGGAGCATCTTCTGAATGGGGATGAAACGATGGCTGCTGTCGCAGATGCTTGCGGATTTGACAGTTTGCCTCATTTTTACAGACAGTTCAAGAAACTGACGGGTACGACACCGGCCGCATATCGCAGAACGATGGTACAACATCGCTAGGATGTGAAACGGAGATATGCACACACATATTATTCCAAGAGAGGATATGGTATGATATTCAAGGTTTGCGCAACACGATTATATTGTTACTGGAGTTGAACCTGTGATTATTAAATTTCTTATTTTTGGCCTGCTCTGGCAGATCGTTGGCAATCCGTTCATCGCCATTCTGATTCTGCTCGTCATCCTGTATTTCCTGGATCGTCGTTTTGTCGGCGTATTTCCAAGCTTCACCAAACCCCTTAAACGGTTGCGTAACATTTCCAGGTTGAAACAACAGCTAGCGCTGAACCCTAACGAAGTATCTTCCAAGCTGGAACTGGCCCGATTGCTCATTGAACGCAAACGTTACAGTGAGGCACATGCCTTTTTGCTTGAACTGGAACGCCCTTACGAACAGTCTGCTGAGTACTGGGAAGCTTTGGGCACAACTGAACTGTATCTCGGCAAAATCTCGGAAGGCGAACGTCATATCTTGCATGCACTTGAGATTAACCCCAGAGTCAAGTACGGACAGCCTTATCTGAATCTGGCTACAGCCTTCAAGGATACGGATCGTGACAAAGCCCTTCATTATGTGCAGCAGTTTCAGGAAATCCATTCTTCCTCCAGTGAAGCCTTTTATCTGCTTGGCTCGGTATACCGTTCGCTAGGGCGTAATGAAGATGCCAAACAAGCATATGATCAATCCCTGAATGTGTATCGTTCCTTGCCCAAATATAAAAAACGTCAGGAACGGCGCTGGGCTGTCCGCAGTTGGTTCCGCAAACGTGCTTTGTAGATTGAACTACCTTCGTATATCAGCAAGCATCCTATAAAAGAAAGATAAGTGTGCTGGTTCTGCTCTTTTGTCCGTAGCAGAACCAGCACACTTATTTATTTGCCACGCATGTTAATTCGTTAACAATTGACGTAATTGATTCTCATGCCGCCCCATCCAGTCCATTCGCTGTTTGAGTTTCACAATTTGCTCTGTAGCCACCTCTGGTTTATCCGTCCCTTCCAGCATCCGGCTGATAAAATGCATAACCACATCCAGACTTCGCAGCAAAATCAGCTGCGGGATTGCTTTCAGTTCGTCAGCGGTGAGTTCAACCTCTTCTCGAAAGCCCTGCACCAGATTAGCCTGCGCCTGCCACATCCATTCTTCGCTCTTGTCCATGGTCAGCATGTCAGACATCGGAACAGCCAGTTCCATGACCCGCACATCCCAGGTGGCAAACTCAAAATCAAGAATCGCACTCATGTTGCCTTCTGGGTCTACCAGCACATTGGATGCGTTCACATCACCATGCACGATTTGATGCGGAAGTTGCTCCATTCCACGCAATGCTTTGAACAAACCTGGCAGTTCAACCAGCAACTGCTCTAACTCCTCGGCACAAGCCTTCAGCGTTTCCGGCGGCGAAGCGCACATTCCCAGTAAACGTTCTGGTGTACACAGCGGATAAGCCTCGTCGATCCGGTAATATGGCGGATATACCGGCTTAAGTTCCAATTCGAGCTTGGCAAGAGCTGTTGAGAGATTTCCCGCTGCCCGCCCCAAAGGAAGCAATTGCTCGGGGGAATCCCATACCGGATTTACGCCTTCCAAATAACGAAACAGAGCCACGACTTTAAAAGTTCCCGTGATATGATCTTGTACAATCTGGTAAGTCTGCCTATTCTCCTCATTAGAATGGTTAATTTCCTTCGATTCTTGATCCGCGGTCTTGCCGCTACTACTAGATAATGAAATGACTGGTGTTGGCGAATGAAGTTTAAAATCTGTATTGGACAGTGCGATAAGCACGCCATGTTCAAAAGCTATTTTCGCTTGATCATTATGTGTTTCGTATTGTCTCATAACATAATCTGCATCACGGGTGTGAAGTACAAAAGTAGAATTATTCATACCTCCATTGCTGCGCTTACCTTGCCAATCCGATCTGAAGCCGTATAAGGCTAACACTTCAGAGATTAATTGTTTTTCCGATGGAAGAAGAGAATTTTGCTGTTTGTTAGACACCGATTTGAACTCCCCTGTTACGATAATTTGAATGAACTCTTTCATCATATCGGAAGTTGTAAGGCGGGTCTAGTTTTCTTCAGGCTTCAAGCAAAAGGAACATAGCCCGTTCGATTCAACTGCTCCGCGATAATCCGGTACCCTCTTGCGTTTGGATGGACTCTGTCCCAGAACAGCAATTCTCGCTCACGTCCTTCAAACTTGTCGTACACCTGAGCACATGCATAGTTACCTGAACCTGCACCATTCAGATAAGAATTGTACTGTCGCACCCAGTATGCAGCTTCGGTTGATTGTGGATACGGGTTGTACAATCCAATGGAACGAACAAAGTACTTCTGATCCCCTTTTAACTGCCGAATTTGTCGCATAACCTGAGATACATGATGACGTGTTTCACCAAGCACTTGTGTCATTTTCCCGGCATTTGGAATACCTCCGCTAGCTTTAAATGTACGGATCAGATCGTTACCACCAATGGATACCGTAATCATATCTGCTTCACGTATCGCTTGACGCACCCGAGGATGTCCGTTAATCATCTGCTGAAGTTCTGCCGATGTTAGTCCGTTCACACCCAAATTGTCCATAGAGACAAATGTACGAAGGTTCATTTCCGCCATACGGCGATAGATTGGAACAAATCCGGTTCCGAGCAAAGCTCCTGTACCTACCGTCAAGGAATCCCCTATAGCTACATAACGATATACCATCCCGCCGCTCCTCTCTCTGCTGATCTCCCTGATCATTCATGAACTCCCTATATCCTATGAAGATCGATTCGACAAAGCGCGGGATAGTGTCCTTAGGCAAACACCAATCTTTGTGTCCATGATGAGTATTATAAAAAAAGAAAGCCCCGCCGCATCATGCGGCAGAGCCTTCCTTCCATATGAAATATCAACATCAATGATGATCACATACCAACGGTATGATTCGATTCGGAAGATTCCGACTGTTCCTTGTTACGGAACGGCCACCAATTCGCCCGCCCGAACATCTTCACCATTACAGGTACGAATAATGGCAGGAATAAAAGAGAATACAGAATCAGACCACTAAGCACAACGGTAGCGATTTGCATCATCGAGAGTACCCCAGACGGGTACATCGCCGCGAAAGTTCCACTTAGAATGACCGCCGCGGACAAGATGACGGTTCCCATGTTTTTCATCGCGTATAACATTGCATCCTGTACTCTCATTCCTTTGTTTTCGTTAAATCGATCCATAAGGAAAATGCTGTAATCAACGCCAAGCGCAATCAGCATAACGAATCCAAAAAATGGCGTAACCCAACTGATTCCGGCATAACCCATGATATTCACAAAGACCACTTCCGTAAGTGCCATCGATGTGAAGTACGCAAGCAGAAGTGAAATAATGAGATAAATCGGCATGATGACGGAACGAAGCAGGATTACCAAGATGATAAATGTTCCTGCGAGCATCAGCATAACGGTACGTGTGTAGTCTTTGTTCGAGATCGACTGCAAATCGGCAAACGTGCTGGTTACACCGCCTACGGCAACATCGGCTTTTTCAAGCGCACTGCCCTGAATTGCACGATGCACTGCCGCTTCGATATCCGGCACACGGTCAATCGCTTCTGTACCATACGGATTCTCTGCAAAAATAACATCCAGTGTCATCGTCTTGCGATCCTTGGACAGATACGTATCGAATACCTTTTTGAAGTCCTTGTT
This sequence comes from Paenibacillus intestini, assembly GCF_030803945.1. Taxonomy (NCBI): domain Bacteria; kingdom Bacillati; phylum Bacillota; class Bacilli; order Caryophanales; family Paenibacillaceae; genus Paenibacillus; species Paenibacillus intestini. Next base: position 448,090 of record NZ_JAURUN010000002.1, read on the forward strand.
ATTCAAGGCTTCTTCAGGAACGTACCAGCCTGCGAGATCGGAATCCGGTGAATTTTGCAGTTGTGTCAGATAATCCTGAGCGGAATCGAGACCGCCCGACACCTTCTTGATTCCATCAACACTTTGATTCAAGCCATCTGTCAATTGTGTTAATTGACCACTGAGATCCGAGAAGCCCTTCTGGATCTTCTCCTGCCCTCCCTGAAGCTGACCCAGACCATTCTGGATAGAAGGGATTTCTTTGATCACCTTACCTTGACCATCAGCAGCCTGTTTCAATCCTGTTTCCAGTTGACCAATACCTGTTACAATCTGACCCAGACCATCGGCCAAAGCCTTCTGTCCGGACGCTGCGGAAGCAAAACCTTCATTCGCTTGATTGATTCCAGCCGCCGCTGCACTCAGATTCGTCTGAATTTGGGAAAGTCCTTGCGCAAGCTGCGCAGTGCCTGAACCGGTTTGACCAATCGTGCCTTTGATGCGTTGATAGTCAGCATCTTGCTGCAACTCAGGGAAACGCTCTTCCAGAGCAGAGAAAGATGCTGTAAGACTCGTCAAAGCTGTTGAAACACCTGTCAATTGCTGCTCCAGTTCCTTCGTTCCATTCCCCAGCGCAGCAACACCTGCTCCTGCCTGACGGTAGGCTTGCAACAACTGATCATTCGCTTTGGCTAGCTGGTCTGCACTGGTTTTGGCTTGTTGAAGTCCGGCTTTGAGATCCCCTGCACCAGACGATCCGTCCCGAATCCCTTTTTCAATGCGCTTTAGTCCGTCGCTAAGCTGCGTAATACCGGATTGCAGCTGGCTTGTTCCCTTGGTTAGCTGACCTGCTCCGTTTGCTGCCTCTTTAAGCTGTGGTTCATTTTTGCTCAATTCATTACTAGCTTTGCTAAGACCATCGCTGATTTTATCCAGACCTGTCTTGCCCTCGCCCAGACCATCCGATAGTGTACCTACCTGTTTGGTTACTTCAAAATCTTTGATCTCATCCCCCGTTGGACGTGTCATACTACGAACACCCGCAACACCGGGAACCTTCTCTACTTCGCGGCTGATCTTCTCTGCCACAGCCATATATTTGGCATTATCCATCGTTTCGTCATTCTGAATGACGATCTGACCCGGCAGGGATTCTCCTGGCCCGAAGCTATCTGAAATAATATTAAAAGCTTTGACCGAATCGTATTTGTCACCAATCTCATCCAGACTGTTGAATGATAATTTCCCGTCATATGTCAACAAAAGAGGCACCGTAACTGCGGCAACAATCAGCAGAGCTGCCCACGGACGTTTAAGTGAGAATTTGCCCGCAGCCCCATAGATTTTGCTCTCGGCATGTTCAAGTGATCCTTTGGATGGCCAGAATAACTTTCTGCCCAGCACAGCCATAAAGAATGGCACAATCGTCACGAGTGCCAGCATCATCACGGCAATCCCTACAGCGACAGCGACCGCAGAACGGTACAACATAAACTGGGCGAAACCGATGGCCACGAATCCAACCAGCACTGCCAGAGCAGAGAAAAATACTGTTTTACCTGCGGTGCGATATGTAGCTATAATGGCATCCCATGTGTTCTCATGGTGCGCAAGTTCTTCCTTGAACCGGCTGATCAATAGAATGCAGTAGTCTGTACCGATCCCGAACATGACTGCAACCATAAAGATCTGTGTGAACGTAGAGAGCGGGAAGTTAACCCCATCGACCAGGAACGCAACAATCTGCTGGGATACGATGTAACTGATGCCCACCGTCAGCAGCGGTACGAATGGTGCCACGAACGAGCGGAACACGAGGAACAGAATAAGCAAAATAAAGACAACCGTAATGTATTCCGATTTTTTGAGTCCTTCCTGAGAACTCTCAATCGTATCTTCATCAATTAACCCTTTACCTGTAATATAATGCTCGACATTCACTGATTCCAGCGCATCATTCAGATCGTTCCGCATTTCCTTTACCGTGCGGTCACCCATCTCAATGGAGAGTGAAGTCAGAATGGTTTTACCGTCCTTCGAGATCATTTTGTCTGACAGTTCCGGCTGTGAGAATGGTTCCAGAACAGACAGAATGCCGAGTTTTTGTTTATCGGCCTCAAGCAGTTTAACCGCCTTTTCCGCCTCTTGTTTACCTGTTGTGCCAAGACCATCTGGATTATAAAACACCAGTGCAATAGAAGTTCCTTTTTGTTCTCCATTTTGGGCTGCGGCTTCATTCAAAATTGCCGCTGCGTTTGTGGAAGAGTACCCCTCCGGCACGGAAAACTGTCCTTTTTCACGAATTAATTCGCTCATGTTTGGCGCGGTAAACATCAATACAGCTGCGGCGACAATCCACAGCCCCATGATCCACCAGCGTCCTTTTAATATCGCTCTCATTACTTCTCCAGCCCTTCTTCTTGTGTTAGTAACGCTGCAAGCTTCTCAAAAGATTCAATAAAGTTCTGGACCGCTTCTGGTGTAAAATGTTTCAAGTAAGGTTCAAGAACCTTCTGAATCTCCAGCTCAGTCTCCTTGTAAATCTGAAGACCGGCCTCGGTCAGAGTCAGATAGATAACACGACGATCACGTTCATCTCCTGCACGATGCACCAGATTCCGGTCAGCCAGCTTGGTTACCAGAGCCGTAATGCTGCTCTTGCCCACACATAGGAGCTCCGCAAGATCCGACGGGGTGCAGGCAGGCTTTTCATGTATGAGGCGCAGTGCACAAAACTGATCCGTTGTGACCGTTTGCCCTACCTTTTCACGTATCTGGGTATCAAACCGTTTGGTAACCAGGAAAGACGCATCCAGATAACGATTCACCAAACTTTTGGCATCTGGAATGTTCATATATTTTTCTCCTTTCAAAACTAGTTCATTTAACGAACTATTCATCAATAAAACAATTTTATAATGAAACTATGTTGTGAAGCAATACTTTTTTCCTACTCCTTAAACAAAAAAACAGGACATCTGGCTCAGCACTTTTGCCAAGCCAAATATCCTATCTGATTTAATCGTATATGATTATACGCAAAACGTTTTAAAGCACATCCCTTGTTAAGCTTCCTGCTCATCGTCCTCTTTCTCAAGCACACAGCGGAATCTCTCCACGCCTGGATACAGTTCACCGAGACTATAAACGACAAATCCTGTGTTTCGGTAAAACTCCACCGCTTCCTGATCTGTCTCTGCGATCAAAGTATCCGGATTGTACTCTGCAAGAAGCTGTGAAATCATGCCCCGCCCATAATTTTTGAAACGGTTCTCGGGCAGAACTGCAATATGGCGAATGGTAATTTCGCTCGCTCCCGTATGTTCATAGCCAATTAGACCAACCAGCTGTTCTTCATCCTCATATCCCGTCAGAAACAGGTTACTTTGTGTCACATATTGCTGTACCGTTTCATTAACCTGATCCGGGTCTGGGAATACAGCATAAGAGAGCAGCTCCTGTACCTCCGGCTCCTGCAGTCGTGGCTTCAAATTTTTCAACAAAACAATTCCTCCAATATAAGTACTTAGTCTTTCTGCACAGCAAACCGAAGCAACTCGCAACGAAACTCTGTCGGTTTATCATATTTCTCTTCTTGGATCGTCTGGATTACATGCTCCTGAAACAGAATATTCCAGCCCTCGTAGGCTTGTTCCAGTAAAGCCATGACTTCGGATGTCGGCAGGTTCAATTCAATCAATGGCTCAATCTGACGGCCTGTCTGGATTTCTTTTTCCTCCACACTGGTACTCATCGTAATACAATGGATACCTCCGAGCCGGGTTCCCTCTTTTAATCGTTCCACTGTTTCAAGAAAAGCCTCTTTGCTAGATGTGTGTTCGAGACAGGAACAGGCCGCAATAAAGTCAAAAGCTTTCGGTTGAATCCGGTAATGCTCAACATCTGCTTTTTCGGCCTGAACGATGTGATCCACCTCATACTGTTTCGCATACTTGCGAAGTCCGTCTACCGCTTCATCCAACAGATCCACGCCAATAACCTCGCTGTTTGTATCTGCCAGACGTTGTGCAATCGGAATCGTATGTCTGCCCACACCACATCCCAGGTCAAGTACACGTAATTCCTGTTTATGAACAAGCAAACGTTCCAACATCTCCATCACCATAGGCATGGGTCTGGACATCCATGTTCCGTCTTCAAACAATTCATTGTTTTTATAAAAGTTAGAATGATATCCCGCTTCGGCTTGACGAGCAGCCTCAAATTGTTCTTCCCGCATTCAGTTACCTCCTGCAATGGGATTTAGACCTTTACAGTAACGTTCACCTAAAAACGAAGAAAAGAATCATATAAATTACTATCATAATTAAACTGGCCGTGACAAGTATTTTCCCCGCATCCCGTTTACTGGCATAGTCATTAAACAACAGTATTCCACCAATGGTCATTGCAATGGGCGCAAAAAATATCGTCATGATCACGAGCAGCACCATAGAATAACGATCCAATGTCGATTCTTCATACTCCGACATATATGGCTGATCTGGCTTGGCCGTTTTGGTCGTTACCATATTGCCGCACGACTTACATTTGAATTCATCTTCTCTCATAGGTTGATGACAATACGAGCATTCTCTTGAAAAACGTGGCATATCTATCTTCCTCCATCAGTGAACCGTTATCTCAAAGTGGCATATGTTTCTGCAAAAAAGCTCCCAGCAACGCTTTATATTTCTCGCGATCAACCTGAAAGGCCGTTCCGTGACCTGCACGAGGAATCGTCAGCAGTTCCTTCTCTGCCTTACAGGCTTCGTACAAGCGATATACCATTTCCGTTGGCACAAACGTGTCCGCCTCACCATGGATGAACAGGACCGGTACGTTAACTTTGGCGAGTTGTTTCAGTGCAGATGCTTCTTTAAATGAGTATCCGGCCTTCCATCTTGTAATCAAGCTGGTCACCGGAATGAATGGAAAAGGCGGTAGCTTGTACAACTGTTTCAATTGGAATGTCAGTTCTTCCTCAACCGATGTATAGGCACAGTCCGATACGATAGCTCTGACCTGATCAGGCAGCTCTTCCCCGCCTGTCATCAGCACAGTCGCACCTCCCATCGATATGCCATGCAGAACAATATCTGTATTTAGTCCTACATGTCCCAGCACCCATCCGATCCACTGAACATAATCTTTCCGATCTAGCCAGCCAAATCCGATGACCTCTCCTTCACTCTGACCATGTCCGCGATCATCCGGCATTAATACGTGATAACCCAGGGTTTCAGCGTAAAATCGGGCGAAGCCCGCCATTTCTCTGCCTTTCCCCGAGTAGCCATGAGCCAGAATAACTGTCTTTGCAGACTTGTTCTTGGAAGGAAGCCAGATGCCAGAGAGTCTCAATCCATCTTGAGACTGGATGGTCACGGTCTTGGTATCCTGAGCATCAAGCCATTGTAAATCAGCAACAGAACTGATCAGTTCATCTTCCACTTCCGTTTTAAGATTCGGATTATCCGCCAAAAATGTTTTCGGCGTACGCCGAATCGCTGTCTTGAAGAAATAAAGTCCTCCAACCCACAGCAGAGCTATTATGATGATGATGAGAGCCGCCAGCCCGTAAAATATCATGTAAAAAATCCTCCATTTCAGTCTATGAGTTAAAGCGACTCCATATTTAAATCAATTATAATGCCGTCATAACCTAGCATGCTTCAACTTTTATTAGCCTGCTGCAGCGCTCCGCAAGCGGCCTGGTACGCGGGAAGTAGCTTATCAAGCAGTGGTTCTGCTTGATGGGTTAGTTCCTGTTTCGCGTATTTCTCAATCTGGCTGAACAACGTTGAGAGATAACTAATTCCGAGGCTTAGACTTCCTGATTTCAAGTCATGGGCAGTCTCGGCCGCCGCCTTATGATCGGCTGAAACAACATGTCTGCGCAAATCCTCAATTTTACCTGGCGTTTCCGCCCGGTACATCTCCAGCAACATACTGAGCAACGTTTGGCTACCATCCGTATTTAATTCAGCAATCTCACGGACAACGTCCATATTCAGAATCTGTACAGGTTTCGATGCCGAGTGCCACTTCCGAATCGTCGTATCGAGCACCTCTAACGTAAATGGCTTACCGATAAAGTCATTCATTCCAGCCTCATAACACTTGTCCTTCTCACTTTGCATTACATTGCCTGTCATTGCAATAATCGGCGTCGCTGGACGCATCTCATCCTGCTCTATTGCACGGATCTGGCGTGTTGCTTCAATCCCGTCCATAACGGGCATCATACTATCCATCAAAATCAGACTGTATGTTTTATCACGAAACGCATTTACAGCCTCTTCCCCACTGGATACACATTCGAGTTCAGTAAAACCCAGCTTTTTGAGTTGCAGTTGAACAAGCTGACGGTTAATAACATTATCATCAGCCAGTAGAATGGGCAAGGTGCGAGCATCTTGCTCAGGTGCATCCTTAGAGCTGTTCTTCGTTGCATCACCAACATCGTTTTTGGCATCATTTGTAAGATCCGAAGTTTCGTCAGCTACCGTTAACTTGGCACTCTCTTTGCTTTCCACCAAGTGTAGCCCAAGTTCAAGCTCAAACCAGAAAGTGGAACCTTCCCCTTCCTTACTCCTGATTCCGATCTCTCCGTTCATTAATTGAACAAGTGACTTGCAGATCGATAAACCAAGACCTGTACCCTCATACTCTTTCGAACGTCCCTGCTCTGTCTGCATATAGGGTTCGAACAAACTTATCTGATCTTCTTCTGAAATACCAATTCCCGTATCATGCACCTCGAAGCGTACAAGCTGAGTGCGTACCTGCTGCCTTACAAGCTTAACTTCCACCTTAACATATCCATCGGTAGTGAATTTGTTTGCGTTCTGAATCAGGTTAATCAATATTTGTGTAATTCGGGTGGAATCTCCTTCAAGCACGGCGGCGACTTCTGGGTCACAATCCATGATCATGCGATTTCTTTTCTTATCAATCTGGGGCTTAAGCAGACGCAAGATGTAATCCATAATCTCTTGGAGCTTTACCTCTCCTTGTTCAAGACGCAATTGACCTGCTTCAAGCTTGGAAAAATCCAGAAGATCCTGAATTAATTTGAGCAAAAGCTTGGCTGCCTCCTGGATAACAATTACTGAATCCTTCTGCTCCTCCGATAAAGGCGATAACGTTAACAACTCAGCCATCCCCAGTATTCCGTTTAACGGGGTCCGAAAGTCGTGGCTGATGACCGCCATAAAAGCACTTTTGGATTCGTCAGATGCTACAGCCTTCTGACGTGCTGACTCAAGACCCGCATTGTTCTTGGAAAGTTGCCGCTGAAGCGTCACAAGCTCATTATTCATATCAGAAAATGCTGAAAGAGTGCGTTCCTCTTGCTCCTTGCTTCGAATCAGTTGGTCAGATAACTGCTCAATCGTTTTACGCAGTCTCTGTATCTCTTCATTGTCACTCGGCATCCCTTCATCCCTTTCCTATTCACTTGCCGTACTTACATTGTCAAGCGACACCGGATGATTAAGCAGACGCTCAGCAATAGCAACAGCCTCTTCTGCTCCAGGTGCATAACCATCAGCACCGACTGTTCGCCATAATTCTTTGTCTATATTAAACGGATAACCGCCAACCATCACTTTGACATGAGCCGTTTCTGCATGGTTGCGAATACGTTCAATCAACTCTTTAGCCAGATGAAGATGATAAGTCATCGTCACCGAAATCGCTATTACATCACTCTCATGTCGCTTGATTGCTTCCACAATGCTTCCATTTGGAACATTGGCTCCAAGATAATACGTATCCCAGCCTTCCATTTCGAATACATCTGTAAGCATGCGTAACCCAATCTCGTGCTGTTCACTCCCCACACAGGCTGCAACCAGTTTTTTCCCCTTATTCGGTCCAATCAGCCATCTGGAGTACAAACGAGAAATAAATGATTGTGTTGCTGCTGTGCAAAAGTGTTCCTGACCAACACTAATCTGTCCCCGTTGCCACAACCGACCGATCTCGTATTGAACAGGCTGAAAAATGTAGCGATACATATCGCGGATCGTTGCACCATCATTCAGTTCTGACTCTACAATTTCGAAAGCTTCCTTGCGTTTATTATCTAGCAAATGTTGCAAATACGTCTTTGCTTCGAGCCCGTAGGGCATGGATGCATGAATAAAGCTGGCCTGGGTATCCATATGCTTCATTACATCGATCCCCATCTCCAGATATTCCAATAGAAACTCACGGTGAGGTTGTTCGATTTCTTCATTTAACGCCTCTTTAATCAACTGAAGATTCATTTCCAGATCTTCCGCAGATACCTGATAGCCGGCAAGCAGAACTTTTAACCACGATATATAGTGAGTGAACAAACCGGGACTTTTCACAAGCACACTTTCTGCCAGATAGCTCAGACTGTACTGTGAGTCCTGCTTGGTTCTTATTTTTCCAATTGGACCGAAACGTTCCATTAAGTCGGGCTGCAACCGATACTGCATTTCGGTTATTTTCTCAGCCAAGATTTCTGCATCTTGAAGTAAACGTTCTCCGGCCTCCCGATGACTCATCGACGCATTCCTCCTTTGCCCTGCATCCTGTGCCGCATAAATCTATATCATGTATATCATTCCGTTTAGGAAACTCTACTAATCTAGTATACATGAAGAGTTCTATATCATTTCGATGATATAAAACAATCTTCCTATATTATGTAGCTATACGCAAGCCATATAGCCAGTATCCGAGGTATGTTGAAGACACAAAAAAAAAACGGATCCACGTTATATACGCAGGTCCGTTTTGCCTTCTGCAGCAAGCCCTAGTTTCTTCAGTAGGCGTATCGCCTCAACTTTTTCGGATGGTTCAAGCCCCTCCAGAATGTCAATAATGACTTGATGATGCTGTGGAAATATTTGCGTGAATAACTGTTTCCCTTCTTCCGTCAATTCCGCATATATAACCCGGCGATCCTCCTTGGAGGGACGCCGAAAAAGCAAATTCTTGTTTTGTAACTTGTCAACAACATACGTAATATTGCCACTAGACATTAATACTTTTTCACCGATCTTTTGCAAAGCCTGTGGTCCTTTATGATATAACAAGTCAAGTACTCCGAATTCTGTGGAATTGAGTCCATGGCTTTGGATGTCCCGATTGGAACGTGATGTCACTGAATTGTATGCGCGAATAAGAACCACAAACAATTGCAATGACAACTCCCGGTTATCCTCCGTTTTCAGCATTTCTATAATCCTCCATCAGTTATATACATTTCCGTCCGTTTCACCGGTTAACTTCTGCTCCCACTCCTCGCGGAGCATGCCCATCCGAATGGAATCATAATACTCTCCAAGAACGAGCCGGCATTTCCGCATCCGCCCCTCGATTTGCAGTCCGATTTTTGTTGCAGCCTGCATCATTCGCTCATTACCAGACCACGTAGTCAGTCCAACCCTCACGATGGGCAGATTTTCAAATAAATGACCTGACCACATATAAAGTGAAAGTGTACCGATCCCCCTCCCCCATCGAGAAGGTTTGTAGATGATAATTCCCATCTCAAGCCACATCGATAACGGATCTTCAAACTGATCAGCCCAACGATTTCTCCGTCTGCCTCAATGATTCGAAGGGATGCTGGCCGCCCTGCTTTTTGATCTGCTTCCAACCGTGCAAGTGTATGCTGCACAAAACGCTCGTATGGCTCATGCTCCAGCGGATAATAAGGTGCATCCCACTTTTTCCATTCGGGATTGTCATCCTTATAAATCAGCTCATATAGTTCAGTAAGGTCATCTTGCTCCACGATTCGAAGAACAAGCTCATCATCTCTAAGGGGAAATTCTCTCATTCTAGATCATGACACCAACTTTCCGTCAAATTCGTTACGGACGGTGAAGTTCGTCGATACTGCCGTCTTCTTTGGCAATGATCACAACGTCCGCCATCTTCACAAATAGTCCATTATCCACGACACCTGGTAACATATTCAGTTGTACGTTAAGTTCGGAAGCATCGGCAATGGCCCCCAGATGGCAGTCTGCAATCAGATTTCCGTTATCCGTAAGGTATTGTTTTTGCCCATCCATCCGCCACTCCGGCTGACATCCTATGTTCTCAAGCGCCTGAAAAGTCCATTCCGATGCAAAGGGTACAACCTCTACCGGTAAAGGGAATTTCCCCAGTTTTTGAACAGCCTTGCTACCGTCAGCAACAATGATCAGCTTATCGCTATTTGCTGCCACTATTTTTTCACGCAATAGAGCTCCGCCACCGCCTTTGATCAGGTTAAAATCTGGATCCACTTCATCCGCCCCATCAATCGTCAGATCTAGTCGTCCAATCTGGTCAAAAGGAATAATCGGAATACCCCATTCTCGTGCCAGCTTGTCTGAAGCCTCTGAGGTAGCTACTGCCTGAATGTTCAGACCTTCCCGAACCCGCTCCCCAATTCGACATATCGCATAATATGCGGTTGAGCCTGTGCCCAAACCAACTTTCATTCCATCTTCAACGAACGCTGCCGCATGTTCTGCTGCAATCTGCTTCAGATTCATTATTTAACCCCCGCCTGCTCATTAATTTGTATAAACCATTATGTAGTTATTATAGATAAAACCTCATCCGATGTATATCCAAGCTTCCTGAACAGATTAAGATCGACTTTCTGATGATAAATGGTGTAATTTTTCCCGCTATGTTATAGAATACAGAATGAAACTAAAAAATGGCAATTTTTAAAAATAAACAGTACTAATTACCTATAAAAAGAAAGATATGTCCATAAATACGTAAAATATTAAAAAAGTTTTAACAAAACTATTCAAATTAACGACATTTTACACGACATAATAGATATAGATGTGTTTTAATAATTAGACACACTGGTTTCAAAAGGTACATAAGTCTTGCATAGTGACTAAGAAAACCAAGACCATTGTCGCACTTTCCCTTTAGAAGGAGATGACAGAATGAAGTAACTTTTTGCTCCAAAAGCGCATCTTACAGATTTTTAATTTACAGAAGATCAGGAGTGGAGTTTAGTGAAATCATTGAGTTGGAAAAACATGTCGTTTTTCTCTAAAAACCTATTGCTCTCATTTACCAACATCATCATTATTGGCGTGGCTCTGATTGCAAGCAGTTATTACTTCCAAAGAACGATTCTGGTTGATCAACTGCATGGACAAGTAGCGCAGATTACGAAAAAGTGGGCTCAAGATATCAATGCGGCAGATGTACAAACTGCAATTACAGAGCGCAGCTACGAAGGTACTGCTCAGACGAAACTAAGAGCTTATTTCGACGAAATGCAAAAATATTATCCTAACATTGCACAAGCCTATATCTTCGGTGTGGAGCTTGGCGGCGACAACAAACGGTTAACTTCCCTTGTTGCGATGCCAACAAACCTGAGAGAGGCTTTTCAGAGCGACAATGTAAATATTGGCGATATGTACGAACAACCTGTCGTTGTAGCCAATGCTCTGAAAGAGATGCTAAATACCGATCGTCCAACGTTCACCACCTTTTATTCCGATGACTTCGGAACCTGGACGACCATTGCTTATCCGATCAAAGACAGCAACGGCAAAATTTTCGCATACTTCGCTGTGGATGCGGATGCCAGCGCAGTTCCAAAAGGTCTGAATTCCTTGTTATTAAATGGAGTTATTATTCTGGTAGCGTTCTTGCTTCTGTTCCTCATTATTCAATATCTTGTCGTGAAAAATACCCTCTCTCCGATTCGTCATCTGATCAAAGGCATCGATGAAGTCAGCAGAGGTAATCTGGATGTCAACATCCCGACAGGAAAAGACGATCTGGGACTTGTAAACGAAAAATTCAATGTCATGGTACGCCGTATCAACGACACGATCGTTAAAGTGCAAATGACCTCCCAGGAAGTAAACCAGTCTGCGAAGGAACTCTATGAAGTCTCTGAGCGCAACAGTGAAAATGCAGACTCCATTAACAATAACGTTACTCATATTAGTACAAACATCCGTTCACAAGAACAGGCTACCCGTGATAGTGCACGCGCAATGTCCGAGATGGCTACCGTAATCCAGACCATTGCGAGTAGTTCCGCAAGTGTTGCGGACGAAGCCTATGAGATGGAGCGTCGTTCACAACAAGGTAATACTGTAGTTCGTCAGGTATCCGAGCAAATGAACCTGATTACGCAATCTGTGAAAAATACAGCTTCAGCGATCGAAGTGCTGGAGAGCCGTTCACAGGAAATCGGTGATATTCTGAACATAATCTCGGGGATCTCAAGCCAAACTAATTTGCTTGCTCTTAATGCATCCATTGAGGCGGCTCGTGTAGGTGAAGAAGGAAGAGGTTTTGCGGTAGTTGCTGGCGAAGTACGTAAGCTCGCCGAACAGTCCGAACAGGCAACCAGTCAGGTTGGCGTATTGATTCAAGAGATTCAGGCCGGTATTAAACAAGCTGTACAAGCCATGGAACAAGGTACTTCTGAAGTAGATACAGGTCTCTCCGTAGCGGATCAAACCGGTCAATTATTTGATGAAATCCTAGAAGCAGCGAAAAAGGTATCCCACCAAATCCAGGAAGTTTCAAGTGCAACCCAGGAAATCTCAGCAGGCACAGAAGAGATGACCGCAACAGCGGATGACTTGTCTGCAAGTGTAAGCAAGACAGCTGATAGCAGTGAAAAGATCTCTGTATCTGTAGACGAGCAAAAGGCTTCTCTGATTACGTTGGTAGACTCCTCTACTCGACTCAACGATATGTCTGAAGAACTACAGGAATTGATTTCTCATTTCAATGTAAGTAAACAGCAATAAAAAAATAACTAACACTCGGTTTCAACCAAGGAGGATACCTGAAGTGATTGAAAACCAATCTTTCTCCCACTCCGTGGAATCTGGCTTGCCTGTTCTTCAGATTCCATTGGATTATGGACGTCGCCAGCAAACATTCTCTTATGAGTCTACTCATATTACATTGAAAGCGTCATTGAGTCGTGAACTTAATCAGAAGTTTGGGGAACAGATGGTGTACCCTGCATTCCTTTCAGCTTATGCAGCCTTGTTATTCCGATTGTCTGCTGAAGAGGAGCTCGCGATTGGAGTACTTGCTCCGGATCAGGCAGCTTCTTATCTTTCATTAGAGCTTCAGGGCAAGACAACTTTCAGTGAATTATTCGAACAAATTACACGGCAACTTCAGATTCCTTATATACAACAAACCGGAGGATATCCTGAGACACTGTTTATGCTAAACAGTGTCCAGTTGCCTCAGGCACCTCAGGTGATGAATTGGAACGTTCGTTATGATCAGAACGAGATGATTCTCGATCTGTTTTATGACCGTTCGTTGTTACAAGAATCAACGATATTGCGATATGCGGAGTATTTTCAAACATTACTTCTCGCTCTCTTGCGTGATGATCACAAAGCAATCGGTGCAGTAGACATCCTGACTGCTTCAGACCGATTGCTCTATCGGGAAATGAATGACACCGCGGTACTTGAGCCAGCGCATCCGACCATCCATGGCTGGTTTGAAGCCGTTGCTGCGGCATACCCGAATTCTCCGGCGATTACCTCACTTTCAGCGAGTTATAAGTACCGGGAATTAAATGAACGCGCGAATCAGGTTGCTCGCGTGTTAATATCCAACGGATTAAAGCAAGGTGAATTTGTAAGTATTTTTATGGATCGCAGCCTGGATACGATTATCTCGTTGCTCGGTGTTCTTAAAGCAGGCGGTGCCTACGTGCCGATTGATCCCGAACATCCGCAAGAACGGAACAGTTACATTGTCGAAGATACGGCTTCTCCGTTTGTACTGACAACAGAAGCCTCGTTCGATCAAGCTAAAGCATTGTTTTCCGGCATTTCTACGGTACGTCACATTCTTTCCGTGGACGGACGACTTGCAGGATTTGCTGCCAGCAATCCGAACCTGGATATCAAACCTGATGATCTCGCTTACGTCATCTATACTTCAGGCTCTACTGGCAGACCGAAAGGCGCACTGATCGCTCACCGGGGTGTCACCAATCTGGGCAGTGTTGTACAGCGTGACTGCGACATTCAACCTGGCGATGTGTTAACGCAGTTTGCCACATACAGCTTCGATGCATCCGTATGGGATACGATCGGTGCTCTGTTCTATGGAGCCGAGCTTTATCTGTTATCGGCGGAAGAACGAGTATCTATTGAAGAGTTTGCAAGTGCAATCCAAAGAACAGGGACGACCATTATTACGATATTGCCAACGATTTTCTTTAATCAACTGGCCTCTTATCTGTCAGATGAAGGCTTTCATAAACTGGAAAAAGTCCGTATCATCACCGTAGCTGGGGAAGCTCTCTACGGGGAGCAGGTTCGGGCTTTCCAACGCAAATTTGGCAATCAGATTGACATCGTTAATGTATATGGGCCAACAGAATGCACCGTGGCCACCACGACACACCGGATTAGTGAACAGGTCCCGGGACACGTTGTTAATATTCCGATTGGCAGACCTATTCATAATTACAAAGTATACATTGTCAACGAAGAGCACCAGTTATGCCCTGTAGGCGTACCAGGCGAAGTGTATATCGCAACTCCTGCACTTGCCAAAGGGTACTTGAACCTGCCAGAACGCACAGAGCAATCCTTTATTGATAATCCGTTTGCGATTGGTGAGAAAATCTACAAGTCCGGGGATATTGCCAAAATGCTGGATACCGGATTACTGGAATATGTGGGACGCAGTGACTCTCAGCTGAAAATTCGGGGTCACCGAATCGAAATCGGTGAAATCGAAGATCATCTGGCCAGACTGGAACAGATCCAGGATGTTGCCGTTATTGCAAAGAAGGAAGCGGACGGCCAAAACATGCTCGTGGGTTACTTTACGTCCAAAGATGGAAGCACCCTTTCCGTAACGGATATCAAAGCAACACTTTCAGAGAAACTTCCATCGTACTTCGTACCGAAATGGATTTGCCAGCTGGATGAGATGCCTATTGCCCCAACAGGGAAAATCAACCGCAAGGCCATGGTGTCCATGCCACATGCTGAACGTCATACCGATCAGCCAGACCGCGTGATGCCTGAGACAGAAACGGAATCTATACTCTTCCATGCTTGGAAGGAGATTTTACAACACGAAGAATTTGGTGTCGAAGACAGTTTCTTCAGTATTGGTGGCGACTCCCTGCGAGTCATCCACGTACTGGTTCTTCTGAAACCACATTATCCGCAGCTGAAAATCGCTGATTTCTTTGCGGAAAAAACAATTCGTGCTCTTGCTCGCCGAGCCATACTTTTAACGGAGCAACGTGAACCAGCGAAACGGACAACCACTGCAAATGGCATCATCACGCAGCTTTCCGAACATCCGGTGGAACTGTCTCCACAGCTTGGATATCCGAACATTCTTCAGCCTGAGCATGTGCTATTGACGGGTGCGACCGGTTATCTGGGCTCACATGTACTGCAACAGTTAATTGTGACGTCTTCGGCACGGATCTACGCGCTTGTTCGTCGCCCAGGCGATGGCACGACAGCAATGGCACGTTTAAGCAAAGTGATGCAGGGTTATTTCGGCAAACAACTTGCTGACCAGCTTGAAGATCGTGTTGTGATCGTTGAGGGGAATTTGGAGGAAAAGAACCTGGGTCTTGCCGCTGAGCAACAATCGTTGCTTGAGTCAAGGATTGACCGTATCATTCACTGCGCGGCTGATGTTCGTCATTTCGGGGAGGCGGCGCAGTTCGCTAAAACCAATGTCGAAGGCACAGTTGCTCTGTTAGACCTGATACGTAACAAAAAAGGGGCTTCGTTCCATCACATATCAACGATGGGCATACCCGAAGATCTGGCCCTCAGTGGACAATGGGAATCTACATTGCAATATGACCGTTTCCCGGAAGAATTACATGTGGACAATGTTTACTCCGACAGTAAGCTCGAAGCGGAGAAAGTACTCATGACTGCCGCAGAAGAAGGCGTGCCAGTCAGTATCTACCGTGCAGGCAACCTGACATGTGATTCTCGTACGGGTCGTTTTCAGACCAATATCGATAGCAATGCGATCTACCGCATGATCAAGGCCATGTTATTGCTGGGCAAAGCCCCTGCCGCGGACTGGCTGATGGACTTTACCCCGATCAATTATGCCAGCGAAGCAATCGTACATCTGGCCTTACGTCAGGATACGGCTGGACGTGTGTTCCACATCTGTAATCCGGAGCCGATCCGGTATGATGCCTTAGTAGAAGCCGTGAAGCGTGCAGGTTACGATGTCGAAACGATGCCGTTTGAAGACTATCAACACTGGCTGTTTGATACAACCATTGCCAAAGAGCCAGAAGCTCTTCAACTTGCGATCGCTCAGTTGGAAGGTGACGGAGCGAAGGATTCAGCATATGCGTATGCATCACCGGTAACAACGGCTTATGTCGAACCAGCAGGAATCTTCTGCGCCAAGACCGATGAGCGATTCATTCATACCATGCTGGGCTATGCGGTTCAGATCGGTTATTTCCCCGCAGCGATCCGTCCGAATTACGGTACAACAACGGTTGCAGATTAAACGATATGTCGGATAACGATATCAATAGAAATTAATAAAGCAAAAGCCACTTTATCGAGTTACGGCGATAAGTGGCTTTTTTGCATAAAGATGAGTCAAAAATGGCTAGCCCGTCATCATAACCTTCTCCTTTTATACGCTACCCTTTGCATCACAAAAACTATAGCCAGCGGATTATTGCAATGATAGCAAGATGAGCCGGATAGAAATAACGCCAGATCCACCGGGGTCCTTTCAAACGGAAACCTGCCTGGTAGTACTGTGCGATGGCAATACCAGTTGTTGCAATTACGCTGTACATCTGCAGAAAACTATGGTGCAGCATCAGGTAAAGGGCATTTAATATAACATGTGCCATAACTAGCACCGGCCCTTTGAAATAACAGAATAACAGCACGAGAAGCAGGCCATACATACCATAATCCATATGTGACCATTCCATTAACCATCCCGCCCCGATCGCAATCGGGATACTAATCAGCTTGGAAGGAAACCTATCCAGAGCCAGCAACACCAACAGTGCTGACCACAGGGTCCAGACGACATTTAGCGAAAAATGATTAAACGCAGCCATAAACGGAACTTGGGAAATTACTGCAATCCAGAATAACCGCCATATGTATTTCGGAACATTACGTGTATGCTTGTAGCCGATATATACGGCAAAGGCATAGATTGGAAAAGCGATACGACCGATGATTCTCAGTTCAACCACATGTGGAAAAAACACAGCTCCGATATGATCTATCAACATCGTAATCATCGCAATCCACTGCATCATATCTGGTTATCCCTCCTCATCCCGACAATACCAGATGATCTATAGCATTTTAATCAGGATTCATGTTCACGCTCGACGTTACATTCATAATACATGAAGCTTTGATCCTGTGTATATCCTTCGGATTCATATAATGCTTGTGCCTGCCGATTGCTGATCGCCGTAGAAAGTACAATACGAAGAATCTGCTGTTTCTTCGCTTGCTTCATCACGGCCTGCATCAGCTTTCGGGCTATCCCCTGCTGCCGATATGTTGAATCCACGAAAAGGTCGTTGAGAATCCAGATCGGTCCCATCGAGACGGAACTATAACTGGGATAAATCTGTACCAAACCCATGACTGTGTCTGCGACTGAACCTTCTTCTCTCCCTTCGTTACACTCAGCAACAAAAATCATTGATTCTTGCTTACTCATTCGTTCTTTAATGAAAAAGGTAGCTGTCTCTAGATCCGAATGTTGACCATAAAATATGCGGTACTCATTAAAAAGTCTCGATACTTCCGAAATATCATTTAAAGTCGCTTGTCTAATTTTAATTGTCATTCTCTTTGTATTTTCCACGTACTTTTTTCCCCTCTTTCGCTTCATTCTTTTCCTTACGATACATCCCTCGAATCAAATCTTCCTTAAGTTCATTGTAAAAGAAATCATACCTTTCCCCCATTCATCAACAGGCGTAAAGTTTGCATTTATGTCCCCTTTCCCGAAACATGCCAGGCATAAAGTATATTTCTACCCAATTGTTGCACACTATAGTGATCGTTGTTCACTGACAAATACGGTAACCATTGCTTGAAGTGGCTGCACGAACCGAATTCGGATCAGACTTGATCAGCAGATCGTAAGCGGAATGATCAGGCAAACGTAAAAAAACGACGAAAGCCTCGCCAGCTCCGTCGCCCTAAACGCATATGGATTTTAATAGGTTTCTGAATTCAGCCGCTCTTGAACATGTCCTGGTTCAGGGAAAATAACTCCCTTTTTTAAAATGAGGTTTGCATACTGAGCACGTTCACCCGTTGCAACAATGACATAAGCTTTGGCGGCACGATCATAAAAATCAAAACGATCCTCGTATTCAAGTGCTTCGCTCATATCCTCGTATTCCTCGATTAACCGCCGATAATCTTCCCAGATGATCGGAATGACCGGATCACCTTTAACCACCTGCATGACAGCGGCTGGTCGCTCTACATAGGTGTCTAGCGGAAATAGGTGTAATATAGCTTCCAATAGCTGTACAGTGCCTATGCCATCACAGCGTACTAAACGTTCAGCATGACTGGCTGCAGGGAAGTTCGCATCCGTTAGCACAAGTTCATCCCCATGTCCCATTTCGGACATCAGTTTAAGCAACTCTGGCGGGAGGATCGCAGGAATATTTTTCAGCATTATTAAACGCTCCTTACATAACAAATTTTTTATTACTTTGGAAGCCGTTTCATCCCTATTCTAGCAGGATTTTTAACGTTTTGCATCGATGTGCTCCGCTCCTGCGGCACTACCATTTCCTTTGACAAAATTACTTGTTCCACATATAGTTGTTATAACAACTATATGAATTTTAGAGACATTTTCTACGGAAGCGAGGTTCATCAATACATGGATTATTCTCTGGAGCAGTCCGTCGGATTTATGCTCGGACTCACCCACCGCAAAACATCTGCCCTTCTAGCGGCACAATTTAAACCCTACGATATTACCACAGAGCAATTTTCTGTGCTTTTTAATGTGGTACGTAAGGAAGGCGTTAATCAGAAAGAAATGGCAGGGTTTGTGTTCAAAGACCAGCCCACCACCGCACGGATTATCGATTTACTGGAGAAAAAAGGCTGGGTCGAGCGCCGCACGAGCGACCAGGACCGTAGAGCCTATCTGCTGTATCCTACCAAAGATGGCAAAGCATTAATTGATGTGCTTGTTCCAATTGAAAGAGAAATGAATAAAAAACTTGCTGAAGGTATACCGGAAGACCAGATGGAAGCATTTAAACATACTCTTTCCCTCATCAATCACAATCTGTAACTATTACAACTCAGGGGGAATGTTTCACCATGAAAGAACAATCTGCACCTGTCCGATTATGGACGACCGATTTTATTTTGCTCATGCTGTGTAATTTTCTATTATTTCTGCAGCTACACATGATCGTTTCACCATTACCTTCCTATGTACAGGATCGATTCCATGCCAATGCATTTCAAGTCAGCCTGTTCACCTGCCTGTTTGCATTAA
The DNA here is from genome assembly GCF_030803945.1 of Paenibacillus intestini. Taxonomy (NCBI): domain Bacteria; kingdom Bacillati; phylum Bacillota; class Bacilli; order Caryophanales; family Paenibacillaceae; genus Paenibacillus; species Paenibacillus intestini. The sequence continues at coordinate 467,620 of NZ_JAURUN010000002.1, forward strand.
GTGCCATCGTAGCACGACTCTTTTCTGCGAAAGCGCTTGAGAAAGGTTTTCGTAATGCGATGATCTATATTGGCTTGTCTGTAGCCCTGCTTGCTACGCTCGGCTATTATTTTGCTGCGGGTATCGCTGTTCTGCTTCTGCTCCGCATGGTGTTTGGGGTTGGATTCGGGCTCAGCAGTACTGCATTTCCGACCATGGCATCTGATATTGTACCCGTCAAACGAATGGGCGAAGGCATGGGTTACTTTGGCTTGTCCACCAGTCTGGCGATGTCCATGGGGCCGATTATCGGCGTCACTTTGCTACAAGGAGCTGGGTTTGTCACCCTTATGCTCAGTACAGCCGGAGTGATTGCTGTGATCTATCCACTCAGTTACAGCCTGACACGTAAAAAAATAGCCAAGAAAAAGACTACGCAGGCTATTTCGATGCAACCGTCACATCAAGAGCAAGCTACTCGCGATGTTGCATCTGTTTCAGGAGCAAAACCGAGTTCTAAAGAAAAGGCTCCGTTTAACCGAAAACTGATCCTTCCAAGTGTGCTGAACGGTTTGCTGTCTATTACCTACGGCGGATTGGTTGGATTTATCGTTTTGTATGGCAAAGAAGCGCATCTCGCTAACCCAGCGCTGTTTTTCCTGTTTAATGCACTGGCTGTTCTACTCGTCAGACCGTTCGCAGGTCGAATTTACGACAGTAAGGGTCCTAAAGCTTTATTGATTCCTGGGGCAATATGTATCGCACTTGGACTTGTCACGCTTTCCTGGGCAACGACGATGCCCATCTTGTTTGTCGCTGCTTTTATCTATGGTATTGGATATGGCTCTATGCAATCATCCATACAGACCTGGATGATTCAAGTCGTCGCCCCTGCTCAAAGGGGGATGGCGAACGGGATGTTTTTGAACACACTTGATTTTGGTATTGCTACGGGTGCACTTCTGCTTGGCGCTATCGCTTCCTTGACAAGTTATACGGAAATGTATCGCTACTCTGTTTTATTTATGGCATTGTTCCTGCTGATCTATCTGATTCAGGGTAAACGAAGTGGCAGTTTCCAGATCGAAACACATCCGCTGTTATCCCATACACATATCACGGCAACGGATAGCGCTGCTTCACATGATACGAGTGATGTGCAAGTAGCACCTGATAAAAGAAACTAATAGATAATTACGTTTTCCTTCATAATATGTATTTACTGAGGCCTTACCTTAACATGGGTGTTCATAAAAATATCCACACTGACAATATCACCTGTGACGTTGTCAGTACAAAAAACGCGTTTACATCTGGCAAGCAGCTAAGCTGCTTTCTGAGACGTAAACGCGTTTTCAGGTTTCCCTTTAACGTAAGGGAGCATCCCATCCACCCGTTAGTAAGGACTTTTTTTGCGGCGCAGTGGCGAAGGTCTGTATCCTTGGTCGGTTTCACTTTCTTGCACACGCCTTTTGGGTAGCTTGTCTTGACCGTCTTGCTTCTCTTTGTTACCGTGCTTGTCTTCTTCGTCCTGCTTCTTCTGATCATCTTGCTTCTCATCACTCCCAGAAGTAGGCTCGTTTTTTTTCTCTGGTTTAACCGCCAGTAATGTGAGCAGACCTCCGACAGCACCTGACGCAGCCAGAATGCCAAAAAGCAAAAAATGGTGAGAACCGATCAACAAAGAAACAATGGGTGGACCGAGCGATACGCCGATAAAACGCATGCTGCTGAACAGGGCTGTAATGGTACCACGTTGCTTTTTGTCTACACCTTCTGTAATCAACGTGTCGAGGCATGGCAGTGCAGCACCAATACCCGCACTCCCTAGGGTGAACAATCCCACCACAACGTAAATATTATCGAACATGCCGATGACCCCCAGCGATACCGTTACCAAGGCTAGTCCGGCAAAACCGAGCCATTTCATGCGTGATTTATTTTTACCAATCCACTTGCCTGCCAAAAACGAAGCCAGACATAACGATGCCAAAGGGATGGCCAAAACCAGTCCTTTGACTACACCTTTGAGCGCAAACTCACTCTCCAGCGTCTCAGAAAGATAATATAGGACGCCAAAAATAAGAAACATGCAAATTCCACCGATCGCAAACAAAGCGTACAACCAGCGTCCCTTTACTTTGAGAACGTCACGGATAGAAGCAACAAATTCCGAAAATGTAGGGGGTTTTTCCTTCCTCTTCGGTGTTTTCACCAAAAATACTACGAGCACAAGTGAAATGAGACATAGTACTGGAATCGCTAAAAACGGCGAATACCACAACCACACCGCCAGCGCAGCACCTAGAATCGGACTAAGCACTTTGCCAAAGGTGTTTGAAGTTTCAATAATACCCAGACTTTTGCTAACCTCATCTTCATTCTTGAACATATCTCCAACAAGAGGAATCACAATCGGAAATGCGCCTGCTGCACCCACTCCCTGCAAAAACCTTCCCCCAAGAATCGTCCAATAGGCGATATTACCGCTCATGAACCATGCGGCAATCCCGGCCACAGCACCTCCGGCTGCTGCAATGACAAGACTGGGAATAATCACGGCTTTCCTGCCGAATCGATCCGATAAATATCCTGCCAATGGAATGAGCAAGATGGCCACTACAGCATATACCGTTATTAGCATACTGACCTTGAATGAAGATACCTTCAATTCCCGTTCAATCTGTGGCAAAATCGGTATAAGCATGGAGTTTCCCAATGTCATAATGACAGGGATGGAAGCAAGTGCGACGAGGTCCCACTTTTTATCAGACATACCCTAACCACCTTCGCAGATTTTACACACAACAGCGTTATTGTTGGTTTATCCGGGGGTGATTATTCAGCATATGTCAAAATGGATAGGTTCCATTAGCGGAATTGTCCCATATCCCACTTTTCCAACAAATCCAGCGTACGCTCCTCAAATATTCGGCCATCTTCCGGTTGGTCTACCTGATGCTGATGAACGTAGGCGTTAAAGTATGAGGACAATAGACGATATGCAAGCCGGCGTGCTTGCCCTTCTGGTGATGATTCAAGGGAACAACCGTAACCTGCGTGAAATGCGGCAGAATCCGTGTTGAGGATGGCCTCGTATTCCCGATCGGCGAACATCGAGCGATCTCCATCAATAACAGCGGCAATGCTCATTCCCCCTTGTTTACCGTGCACGAGCACATTTGCTGCCCATAGGTCATTATGGACAAGCACAGGTTGTTTAATTTGATCAAAAAGAGCTTTATTTTGCTTGAAGATTGCCGTAATCTTTTCGCCTATGCCAGGCATAAACCCTACTAGGGCCGCTTTTTTGCTTGTTTCATCAGCGATAGCTATCAACACCTCAGACCAGTGCTCCGATCCGCGAATCGTGCCATCCGCCTGAGGCCAACCGAATAATGCTCCTTCGATCCGATGCATGGTGGCTGTGTACATGCCTAATTGGATATACAAATGATTTTTGTCCTTCTCTTCGATAGACGCATGATCAAGCTGCACGCTTGGGATAAACGCCATAAACATATAGGTTCGCGAAACATCCTGAGCGCTGTCATCACAAGCCAGCACTTCTGGTGCGGGAATGCCAGCTAGGCGGTAATGCTCATAGATGACAGGTTCCGCGGCCATCATTGTGCGTTCAAATGAAAATAAGGGATCATGCTCGGTTAGTTGCTCACCCTTTTCGTTTGCCAGTTGCAGTGGTTGTACACCCTCCGGTGCAAGGCGCAAAATGACGTCCGTAATCGCCGTATGCTCCAGTTGGATGCGATACGTCGTGTTAAACAGACCACCCTGCAGCAGTCCGTACTGTTTTACGACAACTTTATCTCCAAAATGTCGATGTACCAGTGCATGCAAAACTTCTGCTGATATTGGGCTATGTAAGCCCGAATGTTGGTGTTGGTTCTGATTTGCATGCTGTTGGTTATCTGAGTGTTGGTGTGCCATATTGTATTGCCTCCCTCTTTCCGTTCTCTCCTTGAAGGAACTATGCATTTATTTCGTATAAATAAACGAACAGACGGCGCCTTCAGGCACCGTCCCTTTATGGTCTATTCTAACATGTTACAGCTCAATTGTAAGTTGGCTTGCATCTGCTGATGCCGTTACGATGATGCCTTGCTCGCCAGCTTCTTGTGATCCGCCATCCACGTTGGATACGGAATCAATGCCCCGAAGCACGATTTTCCATGGCTTGCCTGCACCTTCAGCTCGAACTTCCAGCTTCGAACCGTTACGTGTGACGGTCACTTGCAACTCACGCTCGGCACTTTGATTTACAACAACTGCTTGCGCTGTCTGCCCGTCGGCAAGTTCAAACAAATGCAATGATACGTTGTCCGCAAAATCGTAATCCGGCTTGCTGTCTATCGCACCTACCGCGATCAAACTGTTCGGTCTGATCATCATTGGCAGTGTTTTGAAGTCATGATTTTCACTGATCCAGCACCCACCTTGAACTTTTACCCCTGTCAGATAATTGGTCCATGTACCTTCTGGCAGGTAATAACGAACGTTACCTTCTTTGTTGAAGATCGGTGCAACCAGGATAGAATCTCCGAACATGTACTGTAAGTCAAGTGTCGCACAAGTCGGATCATCTGGATATTCCAGCACCATCGCCCGCATCATTGGCAATCCCTGTACAGAGGACTCTACCGCGGAATTAAACAGGTACGGCATCAGACTAAGCTTCAGCTTCGTAAAGTCACGCACGACATCGACAGCCTCTTCATCGAACAACCAAGGCACACGATACGATTCGTTACCGTGCAGGCGGCTGTGTGAAGAGAGTAACCCGAACTGTACCCAACGTTTGTATACATCAGGCTCGGCTGTCGCTTCAAAACCGCTGATGTCATGGCTCCAGAAGCCAAACCCGGAAAGACCGAGCGACAATCCGCCGCGCAGTGATTCTGCCATGGACGAATAGTTGGACGAGCAATCGCCACCCCAGTGTACGGGGAATTGTTGACCACCTACGGTTGCCGAACGGGCAAACAGAGCGGCTTCGTTTTTACCCAGGTTTTCTTCAAGCACATCAAATACCGCTTTGTTGTACAGGAAGGTGTAGTAGTTGTGCATTTTCACCGGATCGGAACCGTCATAATACACAACATCGGTCGGAATTCTTTCGCCAAAGTCGGTCTTGAAGCAGTCCACGCCCTGGTCAATCAAACCTTTCAACTTGTCTTTGTACCATGAAGTCGCCTCAGGATTGGTGAAATCTACAAGGCCCATGCCCGCCTGCCATTTATCCCACTGCCATACACTGCCATCGGCTGTCTTGACAAGGTAACCTTTTTCCATACCTTCATCGAACAGAATGGATTTCTCGGCAATATACGGGTTAATCCACGCACAGATTTTGAGTCCCTTGTCCTTCAACCGTCTCAACATGCCTTCCGGATCAGGGAACATATCTTTGTCCCATTCAAAATCACACCATTGATATTCCTTCATCCAGAAGCAGTCGAAGTGGAATACGGATAGTGGCAGATCACGATCAGCCATGCCATCGACAAAATGATTAACGGTCGCTTCATCATAATCTGTCGTAAACGATGTCGTCAGCCACAAACCAAATGTCCATGCCGGCGGCAGAGCCGGTTTACCTGTGAGCTTAGTGTAGTTATCCAGCACCTCTTTCGGATTAGCACCGCCGATAATGAAATATTCCAGCGTCTCACCCTGAACACTGAACTGCACTTTCGATACATTCTCGGAAGCGATCTCATAGGATACCTTCTCAGGATGGTTGACGAATACGCCGTATCCTCTGTTCGATAGATAAAACGGAATGTTCTTGTAGGCCTGTTCACTGCTTGTACCGCCATCCTCATTCCAGATATCCACGACCTGACCATTTTTCACAAACGGAGTGAAGCGTTCACCAAGGCCATAGACATACTCGCCCACGCCCAACTCCAGTTGTTCCCGGAAGAACGCACCTTCTGATGCTGACTCAATGTACGCTGGGCCTCTCCAGCCGCTTCCTGTCAGGCGTTTTTCATTATAATGGAAGCCGATATCCCAGCCTTTTGTTTTGTTCACGGTTACACGAAGATTTCCGCTTTTCAGTTCTGCACCGTTCTCATCCTGGGCAATTTGCACATCGGTATTTAGCGTGTTCAGTTCAAACTCGGGGCCTGGATTAACTTTGCCCTTATGGTGGTTCAATTGCACACGAATGACATCAGGCATCGGGGAGCTGTAGGTTGCTTTAAGCAGCGTTCCGTTCAGTGTATCGCCTTTGCGCTCAATGCGTTTCGTTGCTGCATATACAGTAAAGGAATCACCCTTTTGTACAATATCTCGAATATCCGCCGGATTTTGAACATGATATCCGTCGCGGATCTGCCAGTAGCCATCGGTAAATTTCATCTTGGATTACCTCCTTCGGTTATACTATAATGATATTGATATTAATGACGATTTTCTTCTTGGATTTTGATCATTTATATCAGTATTTTGATATTCCAAACGTAATTCTGACGAATTCCTATAATAATTTGCAAACGATTACATCTATTTATATGCATAAGGAGGTTCCATGATGGAACGGGAACATTTACGGGAAGATCGAATCCACGGCAATGCCATGTATCCGGTCAGTGTGTATCCCGACATTCAGCAATTAAATGGGGACAGCATTCTCGATTGCCATTGGCATGATGAGATGGAGTTTACGATGGTGACGCAAGGCTCTGCTGTGTTTCAAATTGACATGAACCGGGTTGAGGTGAAGGCCGGAGAGGCTGTTTTTATTCATCGAGGTGAGATTCATGCAGGATATCTGATGGGCGATGAGCCTTGTATATTTTCTTCCATTGTGTTTCATTCGGATCTGCTCGGTAGTCATACGTTTGATGCGGTGCAGGAGAAGTTTATTGGACCTATTTTGCGAAAAAGTATACAGCTCCCCTATCACATTACAGCTAATGAAGCTTGGGGTTCAGAAGTTCTGGCCTACCTGAAACGCATCTTCGCAGATCACGCGAGCGGGACAGACACCTGTGAGATATCCACGAAAGCCTATCTCTATCTCATGCTTGCTCGCATGTTTGAACAGCGGAAGGTGCTTCCGCTCAAAAGCGCAGTTAACGGGGGCACACCGGATAAGATGGAGCGTCTAAAATTAGTGCTCAGTTACATTCATAAGCATTATCCTGAACCGCTGAAGCTGAAAGACCTGGCGGATGAAGCCAATATGAGCGAGGGACATTTCTGTCGTTTTTTCAAAAAGTTGGTGCAGAAGAGCCCTGTCGATTACATCAATTATTATCGGGTACAGCAGGCCTGCACACAGCTGGAGAATACGGATCATAAGATTGTTGATATCGCTATGGATGTTGGATTTGAGCATTTGAGTTATTTCATTACTACCTTTAAGAAACACAAGAACACAACACCGTCTCAGTATCGTAAAATATTTTCCGAAAATATCACACTGGTGCCTGTTACGTTTACAGAGACTTTGCTGGTTTAAAAAAGGAATGAATCACATCGACGGTTACCATTGATGAGTTTTTGATAGAATATATGTTTACAAGGTCAACAAAAAGGTGCCTTCAGCACGTAAGCTGCAAGCACCTTTTATTTACGTTAACCTCTATTGTTCGGTGGCTTGCTCTACTTTCTTAACGTCTTCCATGAAGAATACTCATGTACAGAAAAGCCATTAAAGGAAGCGTGGGCACTCGCCATTTTCTCTACCAGCTTCAACTGTTCTTCCATGTAGGCGTCCCCCTCTTCGTAAAAGGTAATAAAGTCGCCTTCCTTGCTTTGCTTCGTTTCCACCGCAATCGATATTTTCTTACCTACAGAGGCCGCATCGATAAGTTCGTCCTTTGCCACATTGTAGATAGCAGCAGCTGTATCCCGATAAGCCATAATCGTAATGGAATCAAATTTGCGGATCATCCAGCTACTCACAGCCATCGTTGAACCTGGAATTTTGTAATTGTCCAGCCAGAACGGCAGATCAGCGGCCACAGGCATCTTCATACGCGCAGCACGGTCTACAATATAATTTACATTTCCCTGCCACTGCGTAATGACGCTGGCTTGATTGATCTTCCACTGCGGATGCACATGAGGTTCAATGTCCAGATGAATACCTGCAAATTTCTCGTTAGCCAGTGCCTGTGCTTGATAAGCTTCAATCCAGTCCATAAAGGAAGCTATCTGTTCCCTGCTTTCAGTCAGTCCCCAAGCGGAACGTCCATCCATGATATCCACAGCGATATTTTGAGCCCGTGCAAGACGGATAAAGTTCTTATATTCAGGGATTTTAATGTCCCGGTTCATCTGCAGATAGATCGTATTAATGTTGTTGGCCTTAGCAAAACTTAAAATATCCTGCGCATTATTTCGGATTTGAGTCGTATCCCACACCCACGTCCCCCGCACAGGCCGATCCAGCTTGCCATGTATTGTGGCATAACTGTCTACCGGTTCTACCGAACCTACCGCATCCACTCGGGTAGAACAGGCTGTGCTTAAACACAGTACCAGACAACTCATCAGCAGAATAAAACGAAATTCTTTTTTGGTTTTCATATTTGTACACTCCCTTGAAGTTATGGCAGCTCTTACGTATAAATCCGGGTGAAAGGATGTCGTTTAGGATTCATTTTTTGCATCATTACGGAAGTTCCATGAATTTAAACTGCTTTTATACGCAACATCACCTTTAAGACTCACGACGAAAGAATCATATAACTTATTTCGGGAATTCACAGTTCTGAATATATAGTCCAAAAGTCACAAAATTTAATGTTATATGTAAAAAATCAGAATTTCAGTTACGACTTCAGTCTATATTTCCTTTTAATACTTCGATTCTGTAGACCTAGGAAGCGTTTTCTTCTCCAAACAAAAAACCGCCCGAAGGCGGCGAGGCTTGCAATGAAACATTGATATTTATTACTCGATATCTCTCATTTGATGCTTTACCTTTGCTTTATCTGCTTAATCCACATTCGTTTCATCAAACAAAGAGACCCGTTCAATGCCCTCTGCAGAGATGCGTACCAGTCCGATGTCAGACAAACGCAGTTCAGGAATAACCACCAGCGCCAGCAGCGATAAGGTCATAAACGCATTGTTCAACGTACATCCTGCCGATTGCAGTGCTTCACTGACTGCTGCCGATTGTTCCGCTACCACTTCGAAGGGCTCCACCGACATCAGTCCCGCGATCCGAAGAGGAAACTCGGTTACACCCGCATCTGTTACAACAGCTACACCGCCCTGCATACGAATGACACGATTACCGGCCTCTGCCATAAGTGCATCATCGTTTCCGATGATTAACAGATTGTGGCTGTCATGGGCTACCGTCATGGCTATAGCTGCTGGCGAAGTGAACCCGATCCCACCGACCAATGCCACTGCGCGATTTCCCGTTTGTTTATGGCGTTCAAGCACGGCAATTTTGCATATCTCACCAGCAGCAGGCAGAACCACCTTGCCGCCTTGCACATTCACTTGCACATGCTTCTGCTTCGTTTCCACATGATTTTCCGTCACATGGATGATGCGTGCGCCTATAGTTCCCTCCACAACAGGTGCAGACAGTTCCAGATCCTGCGGCTGGATGTTTGCTTCCAGCTTCACCGTATTGAGCGCTTCCTCAGGATAAGTGAACGTGTCCCACACAGCTGTCATTTTACCGTTCTCGGCTACGACTTGCCCTGCAGCAATCGTTGTGCCTACACGGACATCCGCAAGGCGTCCGTCTAACAAAATAATATCGGCTATGTTACCCGGAATCACCGCCCCGATATCACGCGCCACACCAAAACGTTCTGCCGTATTAATCGTAGCCATCTGGAACGCAGTTACTGGCTTCACGCCCTGGGAAATGGCCAGTCGAACGACAAAGTCCATATGACCCTCTTTTAGCAAAGATTCCGAGCTTCGATCATCCGTTACCAGCATCATTCGCCGGGTATCGAGTCCAAGCTCCGTACATGCTTTAATCGTCTCCGCGACATCATGCCATGCAGAACCCTGCCGCATCTTCGCATACATCCCCAGCCGCAAGCGCTCCACTACATCTTCTTTTGTAACACACTCATGATCTCCTGTCACACCGCTCGCCGCATAAGCAGGCAGACGCCAGTCGTCCGAGGCCCAAGTAAAATGTCCATCAGCCACTTTGCCAGCGCGCAGAGTTGCCTGAATCTCCCCAATCATGGTCTCATCCCCGTACACCACTCCCGGGAAGTTCATCACTTCACCAAGGCCGATCATGTCCGGTCCCCATGATAGTGCCTCTGCTACCTCTTCCGGCCCAATATAAGCTCCTGTAGTCTCCAGCCCTGGGTGAGTTGAAGGTACACATGAAGCTACTTGCATGTAAGCCGCCATGGGAGTAGTACGTGCTTCATCCAGCATGAGCCGCAGTCCTTTAAGCCCAAGCACATTGGAAATTTCATGCGGATCAAAGAATCCACCTGTCGTACCGGAAGGCAGTACAGCTCTTGCGAACTCCGATACTTTCATCTGTGTGCTCTCAATATGGCAATGACCGTCTAATAGTCCCGGAGCAATATACTTTCCATCTGCCTCAATAATGCGGGTATGTTCTCCGATCGTATGGCTTACATCTCTGCCAACATACGCAATTCGTGCCCCTTGCACAGCGACAGACATATCCGGCAAGATTTCCCCTGATATCACGTTAACCAAAGTACCGCCCCGAATCACCAAAGTTGCCTTCTTATCTCCTCGGGCTGTAGCGACCAGATCCGGTACACAATCGGCCATCAGCGGCCGCTCAAAAGCTGTTGTTTTCAAATTACCTGCCTCCTTCGTTAGATTCCCTGTTCCGTTGCCTGCTCTTAAAATTAAAGTATTTGTTACTCATACAATGAATTTTTTTCCCCATCATCATGCAACGCTCCAAAAAATAGATTGTTACGATTATATGAGCCTGAGCTTCGTGTGTAAAGAAAAATTACATCTATTGAATACATGCACAAGGAGATTCACCTTATTTATCAATAACAACTAAGATATGTCTGCTTATGTCACTATTGTTAGCAACTTTCTCTTCATAGCATACACAAAAAAAGGCCAACCAGAACATGTCTGGCTGACCTCATCTTGCAAGAGTATTCACCCCAACATATCGCTCGGAGATTAGTGCTCTTTTTACTCCACACGAGTTGCAGGGATATCTTTCATCTCGTACCACTCTTCTGACTGTGAGGTGATAAATGGACTTGGTTTTCCTAAAGAGTATACATGCAGTAAATGCATTGCCCGGGTACAGGCGGTATAGAATAGCTTACGTTCCTGCTCACGGGAATAGGCATCAGCGGAGCCATTATAGATTAAGACTGCGTCAAACTCCACACCTTTCGCCAAATAAGCAGGAATCACATGAACGCCCTGTTCAAAAGCCAGCGTTGTTTTTTTGATCAGCTTAGGGGCAGTATTCAGCTTTTGACTTAGTAGGTTGTGAACTTCCTGGCTCTCTTCTGCCGTCTTGCAGATGACCGCTACGGATTCATACCCCTCCTGCATCAGATGATGAAGATCTGCCGTAATTTGCTGCACATGCTGCTTTGGATCAGAAGTCACGATGACTTTAGGTTTCTCTCCATTTCGGTTAAACGGGATGATCTCCTCCCCACCAGGAACCATGCCGCGTGTAAATTCCACTATCTCCATCGTAGAGCGGTAACTGCGTGTCAGCACAATAACCTCCGTGTTCTCTGGCCCGTATAAGTCACTTAATGGTCCAGTGCCGCTGAGTACGGATGAATGGGCGTAAATAGCCTGGTTAAAGTCACCCAGAGCCGTAATTTTCGCGTGTGGAAAGAGTCTTTTCATAAAAGCGAGCTGGAAGGCAGAATAATCCTGAGCTTCATCAATAATGACATGGCGAATGTTCGAATTAATATGGAATCCCAGCAACAGTTCGCGCAAATACAGGTACGGCGTAATGTCCTCATAAGCCAACTCCTGGATCCTTAATCTGCGTAACGTCATGGTCGAGATTTCTTCCCAGTGGACAGGCAAAGGTTCCCTGTCAAGCAGACGAACCATCTGCGCCTGATCCTCGAACAGGTTTGCATACAACTGACGGACATCCACAAAACGCAGTGATTTGATCCATTTGCGCAAAGGCTTCAGTCGGTCACTGACCACCATTCTCGCCAGAATCTCTCTTTCTTGCTGAAAATCATCAAACGTATGTGATTTGCCCTTTTGTTTACGTTTCAAGCGTTGGTAAGCGCGCTGCAAATCTTCCGCTTCCATTAGATCAAGCTGCTGATCAACCCACGGTGCACCTAGTTCACCTTTACCAAACGTCGAAAGTTCCTTAAGCAACCAATCGCGTAATAGTTCCAGGCGGCTAACAAGTTTGACAGACGAACCGAAGCTGTAAAATTTCGCTGCCATCGCTTCCGCATCGACAATCGCCTTACCCTGAAAACGAACTGGCTTGAATTTCATGTCTCCCGTTAACATGCTTTCTTTATAACGTGTAATGACTTTCAAAAATGATGCAGAGGACTTGAATCGTATGCTGGACATTCGTGCATCGTAACCAGGCTCCTCCGTTCCTGTCAGCACATATTCCAGCTGGATGAATGGGTCTTCAAGCTGATATTCCCGTCCCAAACGGCGTTCCAGATACTCCTGAAACGTCGTCTGCAACATATTCTCTTCCCCAAGCTCTGGAAGTACCGTAGATACATAACTGTTAAACATCGGGTTCGGTGAAAAAAGAACCATCTGATCCGCTTGCAAATGCTCGCGGTATTTATAGAGAAGATAAGCGACTCGCTGGAGAGCGGCAGAGGTTTTGCCACTTCCTGCTGCGCCCTGAACAATCAGCATACGCGTCCGGTCATTACGAATGATCCGGTTCTGTTCCTTCTGGATCGTTGCCACAATGCTCTTCATCTGTGCATCAGACGTTCGGCTCAGCACAGCCTGAAGCAACTGATCTCCGATCGTTACCCCTGTATCAAACATGAAACGGATACGCCCATCCCGAATGACGAATTGACGTTTCATTTCTATCTCTCCACTAATCTCGCCGCTTGGGGTACGGTAAGAGATCGGTCCAGGCGCACCATCATAATACAGGTTGGAGATCGGTGCACGCCAGTCGTAGATCAGGAAGGACTCCTCCTTCTCGTCCAGCAGGGATGCAATACCCAGATAGATACGTTCCGATTCCGGGTATCCATCCTCCTTGAAATCAATTCGTCCGAAATAAGGTGAATGATGCAGTCGTTTCATTTTATCCAAAGCCGCAGCTGTATTCAGATGACTTCGTTCACGATCGGACAAAACCTGCGATTGTTGCCGCATACTCGTTGACGTCTCCCCGACATCATCGGCTTCACTAAAGTTCATTGTGACTTCATCCCAGAAATCCTTACGCATCCCGACCACTTCGTCACGGAAGGAGCCTACCTCTTCTTCCAATGTAGCGATTTTGCGCTCAATCTGATCAGTCACGGTATTCACCCGCTCCTGTTCCTGGTTCCACTGTTGCTCATTACTCATATGTTATGCGCCTCTCTTTCCCCGGATTGTGTCTTCGAATATCCATTTGACAAGCCCGAAAAGGCAATGGTATAATTATTAGAAAGTAAACATTTTAACTTTATGTTAATTAATTCTAATTTTCTGAAAACCATTTTATATTGTACCAGTGACAACGTCCCGATGCAAGCGGAGACGTTATTTGTTATTTTTGCTTGTGGTCTTGTCGCTTTGTTCATTGATCTAGGAGCTTTACCGCGTCACACAGTATTACCCACATGTGCCTGTCCCTCTACTTCCTCAACTCCTCAATGGTTGCATTCCAGCGTGCTAATGCCCCCGTTTGATCTTTTAATTGAAACGTAATACCAGACGTAATTTCTGCATATGGTGCCTGATCGATCCGAATATGAAGGATGTTACACTCATACCGATCTCGCGGGTGAATCGTGTCCCCGAGTTCAGGAAGTAAACGGACTTCAAGCCTAATATGCAATATACGCTGACCATGCACTGCAATTAACGTAGCCTTACCCGTTTCCATCATATTCATACTCGTTTGTGTCCCTTGCCAGAGCGCCAACCGAAGGCAATCAGGGCTTATAGCGATAACTTCTCCCATGCTGATCATCGCCAGATGAGGCCATTGTCCACCAGTGACGGTTAGTAACTGCATCGCTTCATGCTGTTTGCTCTCCAGATCGCTTCCGCCTAACCATTCCAACAGTTCTGCATCCAACTGCTTGATCTCCATTTCTACCCCTCAGTTCATTCATAATGGTTACCATTGATTCCTATCGATTCTCAGCGATTCAAGTCACTTGCATTCACCGATAGAACAAACAACCCGGACGCTACTGTCCGGGCTTTATATTGCCTATATTGTATCTTATTTTGCCATCTAAGGCCATTTCAGCCAATTTAGCATGTGGTCATGCGACTCTTTATCTTCACTTGAAGTGCGCACATGGTCCGCAAGTCGATTCAACCGCTCCAGCTGATATCCGTAATCGTATATAGCTGCAGCCACAATAGATAACCTTAACATGCCGTCCTTATCGACATCAAACTGGGTAATGGCCTGTTCCATGAAATGATCATTCTCGGTTACAAACAGTGCGGCCTCTTCGCCATTTGGTTTGAGTTTGTCTTCAAATTTGAGCAAGGCATGCTCATGAAATTTAATAACCCGTTCGAGATGGGTATCAAAAAACAAATCCATTTCCGGTGTCCGCTGTGCCTGAAAGTAATGGCGTTCTACCGAATCCAGTACATCGTATCCTTTTTGCAAACTTAACAGCATTTGTTTATATACAACCATCTGACGGGTTTCACTGAACTTGGCACGTTTCATCTTCTTCTGCTCTTCTTCAAACAAATGATACTTGTCAGATAAAGACTTGATCGATCCGCCTAGATTGCTTTTCTCTTCCCGGAAAACAACCTCTTTGATCTCATCGGAGATCGATGTACGAAGAAGCAGTGACATCCCATTAAACACACTCTGAATCTGCTTCACAAACTGCACCTTCGGTTTAGGAGGGAACACCGAGATATTAATCAGAAAGGCGGATACAATGCCCACAAGCGTTAGCAAGAAGCGATTCAGCGCAAAGTGCCAATCTCCTGAAGCTTCCATAATCGATACCACCGTGACCAGTGTTAGCCCAACCGTTTCACCCATATTTAATTTAAGACAAATCATAATAACCAGCACAATAATCAAGCCCACGGCAATGGGCTCGTTGGACAGCACCATCCCACCCAGTAGCGCTACAATTGCGCCCAGCGTGGTCGTCTGCAACTGATCAAGGAAATACTTCCATGAACGATAGATGGAAGGTTGCATGGCAAATATCGCTGCGATCGCGGCAGGCACAGGAGATTGCGGGTTCAAGAACAAACTGCTCAGATATAAAGCCAGCGTGACCGCTATACCTGTCTTAAGTACACGTGCTCCAAATGACATGGCATCTCCCTCCTCTTTCCCGACCTGTTCGTTTACGTTTGATGATGATCATGTTCATTATTACCCCATATTTCTTATTTTGCCCGAATGAGTTCAGGAGAACGATTTATTGTACCATGAGAGCTTATGGCTTTGCATCTTCATTCTCATAAGTCTTAGACACGATTTCAAATAAGTAAATTATTTATACCGCCACTACGAAGACAGAAGAAGCTTCCTTCCCGTTTCTTTTGTCCTGAACCTTGGTTATGTAAGGGTTAATCTAAGAAAGAAAGTCACCACTTAGCCTTTAAAGACCTATGGTGACCTTCTATACATTTATACGTCCGTGCCTTCCCATTCCTGCTTGAACTGCTCCACAAACTGCACCATATACTCATGACGCCGCTGCGCCAGTTCCTTGCCGTAGGATGTATTCATCAGATCTTTAAGCTTGAATAACTTTTCGTAAAAATGATTGATCGTAGTGCTGCGCCCATTGCGATATTCCTCGCGGGTCATCTGTTCCCGCGGCGGTAAGGATGGATCATACATTTCACGCCCACGGGCTCCTGAAAAGGCAAACGTACGGGCAATTCCAATCGCCCCCAGCGCATCAAGCCGGTCTGCGTCCTGCACCACTTGTGCTTCCAACGAGTCGACTGCAGCCCCTTGCCCACCCGCATAGGATATCGTACTGATTATGTTTACTACCACTTCCCGTGTGGAAGGCTCTAGTAGTGGCTGGTTGTCCAGCCAAGTGTTCAGCTTTGCCATACCGGCCTCCAAGCTGTCATTGAGCTTCTCATCCGGTACATCATGCAATAGCGCAGCCAGCTCGCATACAAACGGATCTGCACCCATGTGCCGTGCTAATCTGACCGCCAGGACAGTGACACGCTGAATATGTGTCCAGTCATGTCCGTCGGAATGTTTGGAAGCCTCTTCTTGCACGAAGGCACGAGCCGCAAGCAAAATGGTTTCATTAGTGGATGAATCTAAAGTCATCAGGATTCTCCGCCTTCACGCGCTTGTTCACGAGGGACACGTCTCGCCACACCTGTCTTGATTGCCGCTTCAATAACACGATTGCGCATCGATTTGACAATCTTATCATTAAATACACTTGGGATAATGTAATAACGCGTACGCTCTTCATCTGAGATGGATGAGGCTATCGCTTGAGCAGCAGCCAGTTTCATCTCTTCATTAATTTCCGTCGCCCGGCAATCGAGAACAGCTCTGAACATACCTGGGAAACAAAGCACGTTGTTAATCTGGTTCGGATAATCCGAACGTCCGGTTGCCATGACCGCAACAATATCTTCAACCAAAGCCGGCATAACCTCAGGTACCGGGTTCGCCATGGCAAATACGATAGGATTGTCCGCCATTGTCTGCACATCTTCACGTGTCAATAGATTACCGCGGGACAATCCAATAAATACGTCGGCATCACGGATAACTTCGCGTAGGGAACCTGTCTCCAGATCGGGATTGGTACGTGCCGCATATTCCGTCCATACATCATTATCATAGGAATTCGTGCGTACGATCGCTCCGTCGCGATCCACACCGATCAGCCGCTTCGCTCCTGCAGATAATAAGATATTACTGCAAGCTACACCCGCAGCTCCGATGCCACACACGACAATTTTCACCTCGTCGATAGACTTGCCAACCAGTTTGAGCGCATTGATCAGACCTGCATACAATACAACGGCTGTACCATGCTGATCATCATGAAATACCGGAATATCAAGCTCTTCATTTAACCGGCGTTCGATCTCGAAACAACGCGGAGAAGAAATATCCTCAAGGTTAATGCCGCCAAATGCAGGTGATATCGCTTTCACAGTGCGAATGATCTCTTCGGTATCCTGTGTATCCAGGCAGATCGGGAACGCATCCACACCTGCGAATTGTTTGAACAGCATCGCCTTACCTTCCATTACCGGCATGGCTGCACGCGGGCCAATATTACCAAGTCCAAGCACTGCACTACCATCAGAAACCACCGCTACGGTATTCCGTTTAATCGTTAATGAAAAAGCTTTGCCGGGCTCTTCTGATATAGCCGAACATACCCGAGCCACATCCGGTGTGTACACACGGGACAGATCTTCCCGGTTGTGAATCGGTGTCTTCGGTGTAACTTCAATCTTGCCGCCCAGATGCAGCAGGAATGTACGATCTGATACGTTAACGATGGACACGCCTTTAAGCTGGCGTACTGCTTCTATAATTTTGCTGTTATCCTGTGAATCGGTGACCGCGACAGTCAAGTCGCGCACACTGACATCCTGATTGGTCGAAATGACGTCGATGGCAATAATGTCTCCTCCAGCTTCCGAGATGGCCGAGGCCACTTCGCCAAACTTGATATCTTTCGTTGTCATTTCCAGCCGAATAATAATGCTGTTGCCGTCCAGATTTCTCTGATTCATTTCAATTCCTCCCAGACAATGAAAGTCTTAAGTTGACAAGTTACGTGTTTGTCTTCGCTACGTGGACACGATTATCCTTTATATTGTCCAAAAAAAGCCCTCAAGTCCCATAAAAGAAAAAATAAAATGGATTGTCCTGGCACCTGTTTGAAGGCTCAAGACAATCCATTTTAATATCTCTCTAGGTGTAACATTCGTTCATTTATCGGAGTGCATTCCTAAGGCTCATGTTTCCGATAAACTCCAATGCCCTATTCATATCTCCCGTTAAACTTACTTACGATTCGCCGCTCTGCGCAATACACGAATGTCGTATGGCTGTAAGTCCAGACTTGATTCAACCGCTTCTCCACTAAGTACATCTGTATACGACGGACCGTCCAACTGAACCTGTTTCTCGTGCTCGGTGTAGTTCTGAATGAACACATAATCGGAATTACCGTCGGTACGAACATGTGCAGTAGTCCCTGCAGCCAAGTCTGATTTCAGACCACGCTCCAGATCCAGTTCAGCAATCAGCTTGCCGTAAAAGTCATCATAGAACGGCGCTTTCATTCGAGCAGCCATGTAATAAGCTTTCCCTGAGCCAAGCTCGTTTACCGTCAATGCTGGACGCCCAGCGTAGAAATCGGAACGATACACGGCCAGTGACCTCGCACCTTCCAGATGGATCAGGTCGCAAAGCTCAATTGCATCATACTCCGAAGTGAGTCCCAGTTCATTCCCCTGCGCTGGAATAATTCCATTGAGTTCACGATCATGCAATCCGTCGATCTCTTCTGACCAGATGCCAAGCGTTTTACGAAGCGGTCCAGGGAATCCACCCAGGAAACACAGATCATTTTCGTTCACAATGCCAGACCAGTAGGTTGCCACAAATGTACCGCCCTGCTCTACAAACTTCTCGATCCGTTCGCCTACTCCTTCACGAACGAGGTAAAGCATCGGCGCCACTAACACTTTGTACTTGGATAGATCAGCTTCCATATCGATGACATCAACCGCTACGCCCTTTTTCCAGAACGCTTCGTAGTGAGCTTCTACCGTCTGCTCGTATTTCACCCCGATGTTGCGTGGACCTTGGGAGTCATTGACAGCCCAGCGGTTCTCCCAATCAAAGATAATTGCAACTTCAGCAGGAACCGTAGTTCCTACAATATCCTCCATGCTCTGCAGTGCTGTACCTACATCGGTCACATCCTGAAACACACGGGTATGCTCTGTGCCTACATGGTCTACTACCGCACCGTGTAACTTCTCGCTTGATCCGCGGCTTTTTCTCCACTGGAAGTACTGAACACTATCTGATCCATGAGCTACCGCCTGCAAGGAGGACAACAGGTGCATGCCAGGACGCTTCAACTTGCTTACATCCTGCCAGTTCGTAGAACTAGGTGTGCTCTCCATGAGCAGGAAAGGCTGTCCGCCTTTGATTGAACGAACAATATCATGCATCATCGCAATCCGGGATGCCTGTTTCGCATCGTCCTCTGCATCATGCCATGTCGGATAACTGTCCCAAGAGAGGAAATCCAGAATGTCTGCGAACTTCCAATAGTTCAAACCGCCGTAAAACTCCATCAGATTCGTCGTTACCGGCAGATTTGGATTTTTCGCCTTGAGTGGCTTCGTTTCATGAACAATGAAATCCGCTGTCTGATCCGTTACGAAACGACGCCAGTCCAGATTCATCGCATGAACCTGAGTTTCGCCGTGTGGTGCCGGAGACTCGACTTGACTCCAATCCGTTACCGTATGGCTCCAAAATGTTGTCCACCACGCATGATTCAATTCATCTAGTGTTTTGTACTTGTTTTGAACCCAGCCGCGGAAGGCTTCCTGACAGTAATCACAATGACAGTCTCCTCCGAACTCATTCGAGATATGCCAGCCGATGACAGCCGGGTGATCCGAGTAACGTTCCGCCAGCTTGCTGTTCATCGCCGTTACTTTTTCCCGGTACACCGGAGAGGTATAACAGTGGTTATGGCGGAAACCATGCAGATTACGAACCCGATTTTCCGAGACACGCAACACTTCAGGATATTTTGCCGACATCCAGGCCGGTCTGGCACCGCTTGGTGTTGCGAGGAACGCATAGATCCCGTTCGCGGCAAAACGGTCCAGCACCTGATCCAGCCATTCAAACGTATACACGCCTTCTTCCGGCTCTAGGGATACCCAGGAGAAAATACCGATGGACATCACATTACACTTCGCCAGTTTCATTAAACGAATGTCCTCTTCAAGTACCTCTGGATAACGAAGCCACTGCTCCGGGTTGTAATCAGCACCATGAAGCATGTGCGGGGCTTTGGAACTTACGGGTGGAAATTTGTACGTCATTTATGAAAAACTCCCTTGCTGTTGAATTACGATAATTTACCTAATGCATATCTTTTAAACAAAAGTTGTAACATTCAATTCTTGCGCCGCAGTTAACGCCTTAAATGATTCAAGCTTGCGCCCTTTAAAATCAAACATCGTCAGATTACCCCAGTTGTTCGGGTGCCCCACAGACCATTCTTCTTTACTCGGAATCCACGCAGGCTCCCAATAATAGAATCCATGGCCCAAACCGCCGGGAACATCACGAATAATCTGTAACATATCCTTCAGATATCGGGTTTGTCCTTCTACCGTTGCAGGATAACCTGGCAGCAGCATGTCTTCCTGATTCATGATCCATTCGATGCCTTCTGGCTGTTCCAGCGTCCACGGGTATGCCGTTTCAACCACGTTAATTGGTTTGCCGTAGCGTTTGGCAAGATCATTCAAATTGTCACGCAAGGCATCCAACGTTCCATGCCACCAAGGATAATAAGACAGACCGATGACATCAAACTCTACACCTAACGCCTCGAAACGATCATAGAACTTACGGCTTTCGGCATTGTCGCCGCCGCGGTCAATATGAATCATGATTTGAATGGAGGGATCAACGGATTTAACCGCTGCAATACCATACTTCACAAGCCCTGCAAAACGTTGCCACTGTTCGTCTGTATCATGCTCTTCACCACCGACACGCCCATCATCCCATAACATGCCTGGCGTAATTTCATTACCAACCTGAACCATATCCGGCAAAGCGTCGTGTTCTTTCAATGTGCGAAGCACATCCGCCGTATATGTGCATACAGCCAGTTTAAGCTGTTCGTAGGACAGGTTCTCCCATGCTTTCGGTTTCCACTGATTCGCGGGATCAGCCCAGCGATCAGAGTAATGGAAATCGAGCAGAAACTGTAATCCCTGTGCCTTGATTCGTTTGGCTACTTCTACCGTGCGCTCCAGATTACAGTATCCGCCGACGGGATCATTCCAGATGCGAAGCCGGATAGCGTTAGTATCATTTAATTTGAGAATGGTCAGCAGATCTTCTTCTTTGCCATCCACATCACGATATGTTCCCCCATGCTGTTCGATCTCGTCCATAAATGACACATCCATGCCGAGAACAAATGGTTGATTGGTTGATGAATTCAAAATATCAGCCTCCAGTGATTAGGGATTGAGGCTCAGCCTTTTACTGAGCCCAGTGTCATACCTTTTACAAAGAAACGTTGCAGGAATGGATACACAATGAGAATCGGCGCACTTCCGATAAAGATTTGGGCTGCACGCACCGTCGTTTGCGAGATCGTTGCCATTTCCTGCGGATTCATCGCCATCGTGCTCATGTCACGTTTGATAATGACCGTCTGCATGAAGGTTGCCAAAGGATAATCTTTCGCATTGTTCATGTACAAGAGACCGTCAAACCACGAATTCCAGTGAAACACCATGCTGAACAGTGCAATCGTTGCAATGGAAGGCATGGAGATCGGCAGGAAGATGCTGAACAAGGTTCTGAAATGGTTCGCTCCGTCAATCAGTGCCGCCTCTTCCAGCTCTTTCGGAATGCCGCGGAAGAAGTTAAGCATCAGGATGACCAGGAACGTATTGACTGCACCCGGAAGCACCAGCACCCAGAAGGAATCCATTAGACCAATCTTTTGAATAACCATGTAGAACGGTACCAAACCGCCGTTGAAAATCATGCTGAAGACGAAAATCCAGGAGTATACCGTTCTGCCTTTGAACTCACTATTTTCCTTGGATAGCGGATATGCCGCCAGGAAAGTAATCAGGAGTGTAATACCTGTACCAATGACGGTACGAAGTAGTGAAATCCAGAGTGAGTTCAGGAAAATCGGATTATTCATTGTTTTTTTATAGGCTTCGAGGGAAAACCCTACCGGCCAGAGACTGACCAGATTTGCATCTGCCGCAGCCTTGTTACTGAAAGATACAGCCAGTACGTGAATCATTGGCACAATACACATGATAGCAATCAGAATAAGAAAACTGATATTGATGACATTGAAAATGCGATATGATGGTGATTTATGATACATCGTAGTCCCTTCCTTCTCTGTTCATTCGATTAGAATATGCGGTATCCGGCGTATTTCTTGGCCAGGCTGTAGGATACGAGGATCAGAACCATACTAATCACGGATTTGAACAATCCAATTGCGGTTGCAAAGCCCATCTCTCCATTTTCCAACGCCGAGCGGTATACGAATGTATCGATGATGTCTCCTGATTGATATACGAGCGGATTGTACAAGTTGAAAATCTGATCGAATCCTGCATTGAGTACGTTACCCAAAGCCAGCGTTCCAACGACCATCAACATCGGTACAAGTGACGGAATCGTAATGTGGAGCGTTTGCTTCCAGCGGTTTGCTCCGTCGATCTCTGCCGCTTCATACAGCGCCGGGTTAATGCCGGCGAGGGCAGCCAGGAAAACAATCATGTTATACCCGAATTCCTTCCACACATCCGTCAAAATGATCGTTGGTCGGAACAAACTGTTATCTCCAAGGAAGAAGTAGGGTCCGAGGCCAAATGTGCCGAGCACCCGGTTTACAAGTCCTCCCGTCGACAACAGATCAAGCAGAATTCCGCCCAGGATAACCCAGGACAAGAAGTGAGGCAGATATACGAGCGTCTGGATCGTACGCTGAATGGCCATCTTGCGAACTTCATTGAGCAGAATGGCGAACACAAACGGGACAAACAAATTAAAAATCAGTTTGAGTACCGCGATGATGAGGGTATTCCAGATAACCTGCAAACTATCATCACGTTCAAATAAATATCTAAAGTTATCAAGCCCGACCCAATCCGAGCCGCTGATACCCATCCATGGTTTGTAGTCCTGGAATGCCATAACGATTCCGCCCATAGGCACATAACTGAAAATAATCAGAAAGATGATGGCTGGCAGCAGCATTACGTGGAATGGCCAAGTTCGTTTTAAAGTTCTCATGATTGCTCCCCCTGTAATTCTTCCTACTCAAGTACTCCTGAGTGGCTCTATAGGCAAATTATATCAACCTACCAGCACCCCAAAACAGCGCATAAAAGCAATATAAATGGCACAAAAGCAACTACTTTGGACATGTACTGGAAAGAGGGACTCTTGGAGCTGTATTCCCCCGTTTCGCAGGTTTTTTTATGCATTCTTCAAGGTTTGAAAAATGAAAAAACGCACAGACTTTTATCGTCTGTGCGTCACGTTTGGCTTTACATTTTCATCGTGTATAGCCGATTATTTTTTCACGCCGTCATACCATTCGTTCACTTCTTGAGTGATCTGATCGCCGCCACCGGATTTCCATGTTTGAACAAAGGTATCAAACGAATCGACCGGACTCTTGCCATAGATGATCTCATTAAAGGTCTGGTTCTCGATTTTGTTGAGGTAATCCAGTTTGGACTTCATCGTTTTCGTTGTAGGCCCTGTGAACATGTCTTTGAAAGAAATATCTTTCTGTTCCAGCAACACTTTCGCTGCTGCAGGCGTTTCAGGTCCGTAGTTCACTGCTACGTCTTTTTCCAGCTTCGTTTGCGGCTCTTTACCGTCTGCAAGATTCATCAATGCTTTCATCTGAGCATCCGGAATACGCGCGCCGTCACGAACAAGCAGGTAACGTACGACGTTGACATATCCACCATCGATTTCATCCGGTTTTTTCTGTTTGCCGTTGGCATCCAATTGATAGTCGTATCCATCAAACAAACCGTTATCATATTCACTTCCTGGCTTCGGATCTGCATAATTATCAAACAGGTAGTTTTGATACGTAAAGAATGCTTCTGGATGTGCCATATCTTTTTTGATCAATGTCACACCGTTAACAAACTGTGTTCCGTGACGCATTGCTTTACCATCGGGTCCAGCCGGGATAGCAATGGGCTTCCATACGGCACTTGGTACGTTCTTCACGGTATCGATCAATGGCCATCCACTCATCCAGTAAGGGCCAGGGATAATTCCTGCTGTACCTGCCACTGCCGGCTCAGCCGTTTTGTTCTCATCCCACAGCGCTGCTTCCTGAGGAATGTATCCTTTTGTCAGCCATTCATTCAGTTTTGTCAACCCTTGTTTCATGCCTGAGTTAATCGAACCATACTCCAGCTTGCCATCTGCACCTACATTCCATTGGGAAGGCAGTGTACCATAAGCGCCGAAGATCCAAGATGGATCACCCATCCATGTATTCATGGATTTCTTGAAACCAATGCTCAGGGGTGTTACTTTATCCGGCGCAAGACCATCCGGATTTTTGTTTTTGAATGCATCCATAACCACTTCCAGCTCGTCAATGGTTGTTGGTGCTTTCATATTCAGCTTATCCAGCCAGTCTTGACGAATCCAGAGCAGGTAGTCGTTGTTGTATGCGTAATCCAGTACGGGAATACCCATTCTTTTACCGTCACGGCTGTATTGATTCCATACGTTTGGATCTTGCTCCATCGCTTTTTTCCATGTGTCTGAAGCATATTTATCGAACAATGGTCCAACTTCCTGATACATACCCGAGTCAATTAAGTCTTGAGCCACCAGATTGTCCGGTTGTCCAACCGTAACGATATCAGGCATTTCCTGACCGGAAGACATCGCCAAACGCAATTTTGTTGCGAATGCACTGTTCGTATCCGTCACGGACCACAGGGATTTGATATCAATACCAAATTTGTCCTTTGCCCATTTGGTAGCTACGTTATTTTCCATGGATTCACCGTTTTTAAATTTCAGTTCCGGGTCAATCCCCCATGCCGTCGTGATCGTTACCGCTGGATCATACTTTTCCTTGTATTCATTTTGAGCTCCTGTGGAGCTGGGTGTTGCACTCTCTTTGCTTTCATTGCCACCTGAACATCCTGCAAGCACGACAGTCAGACACAGCGTTGTAGCGAGAAGCGACAAGAATCTCTTTTTCGTTGATTGCGCTCTCATGTTGTTCCCCCTTAAATCGTTTTGGTTACCCTTTCATTATAGGACGGGTCAGGTACATCAGCCTATGATACGAAATCAAGATTTCTGCACCTTTGCCAACCTATATGCTCGAATGATGTTGTATTTATGTCTGATCCCGGAATTCATTCGGTGTTAACCCATAATGTTTTTTGAACATTTTGCTGAAATATTGCGGATTTTGATATCCGAGTTCACTCGTTATCTCATATATTTTTTTATTCGTATTTTTAAGCAAATACAGTGCCCGTTCCATACGCATGCGAATCATATAATCTCCCAGACCCTCGCCTGTCTCTGCTTTATATATTTTCGAAAGGTATACCGGATGTAAATAGACTTTATCCGCAATCATCTTCACGGAGAGGTCTTGCCCGGTGTCTCTGGTCACCAGTTCCTGCACCTGTTTAATGACATGTCTACGACTCTGTGCTCCCTCCTGATCGGACAATTCCTCCTGCAGCTTCGCCAGCATATCCATGGCCCAGCGCCTTAGCTTCTCTGGAGATTGGATCAATTGATGAGCCAGCAACAAGTCAAACCCCGCATGGTCGATCTCGTGCACCAAGTGACCCTGTTTGTGGGCGATGTACATAAAAGCATTGGTAACCGACAAGTACATCTCATACACATACTCTCTGGACAAGCAAACCTGATCCGCCGCATCAAAAACGGCATTCAACTTGGCGGCTGCTGTCTCCCATTGTTTGGTCTCCAGTAGCTGCGGCAGTACCGGTGGCTTGTACAACTCTTCAAGAGCCTGAGCCGCATCATTTTCGGGGCGCTTGTTTATGGTATTTTCCATATCCACATAGATGATCTTGTGTTCTTCCGGTCCCGAAAGAACAAGAGAACCCAGGCTTTTTCGATAAACGTTGGTGAGTTCTTTAAAAGGAAACGGAGGGGTCACAACGATGGATAAATCTCCTTGAAGATAACGCACCACATGCTCCCGGAAGGTCTCGGCGACATTACGTAATGGACTGTTAACCAGCAGGGATTCTTCCGCCTGTTCCCTGTTCTGCAGGAACATCACCAAGCAATCATGTGGCCCACGGCTGAACCAGACATGATAGGTCTCCCCGAGCACTTCCTCGGCGATATTTCCAACAGCAAAATCCATCAAATCAATGGACTGCTGATCCATGGATGCAAAACGTCCAGCAAGACGAATCAGCATCATCGCAGCAGGGTGTTCCGGCTCTATATGAAGCTCATATTGCTCTAATTGCTCGCGCAGCGCTTTCGACGAAACCTCTCGGCCAAGCAGCAAATCATGCATAAGATTCTCTCTCAGAATCTTGTAGTCGGATTTACGACTGTACAGCAGACGATGATATTTGTCGAACTCATCCCACTCATCCCGCAGAGAGGTAATCGCCGCTGATACCGAATTCATAAACTCATCATCATTAACAGGTTTTAAAATATAGTCAGCCGCCTGTAATTGAATTGCCTTTTTAGCATAATCAAAATCACTGTGACCTGTCAGCAGAATACAGCGCACATGAGGCCAGCGCCGGTTTACTTCCGCAATCAGATCAAGGCCTGTCATACCTGGCATGCGAATATCCGTCACGACGATGTCCACTGCATTTTCTTCCATAATCTCCAGCGCTTCCTTGCCCGATGCTGCACGCAACACCGTCGTGACTCCAAGTTCCCCCCAAGGAATCGTTAACTCCAAACTTTCTGTTACATATGTTTCATCATCCACAAGCAATATATCAATCAATGTGGTCACTCCCTAGTCCCTTATATTCACTCTTTGTCTTTCAGCAGAGGTTGCTGTTCCACTGGCCATGACAAGGTCACACGAACTCCCCCGAGCTCTGATTCCGCCAGCTCAATGCCACCCTTCCCTCCATACCTGAGTTGTAACCTCTGATTCACGTTCCACAATCCGCAGCCCATCTCCTGATCCATAGTACCTGCAAGTTTGATCAACATCGCTTCTCGCTCTTCTTGCGTCATTCCTTGACCATCATCTTCGACAATCAAAAAAAGTGTACCGCCTCGTTGCTCACCGGACACCCGGATCTCTCCGGCTTCTGCATCCGCTTCGATACCATGGATGACCGCATTTTCAACCAGAGGTTGTACGATTAGCGGAGGCACTTCAATCCGCAACATATCTTCTGGCAGATCCAGCGTGTAGTGGATACGTTCCATACGCATACGTTGAATTTCAAGATAGTTGGTCACAAATTCAATCTCTTCAGATAACGGAACAACATCCCGCTCCTGTCTTGTGGTGTACCTGTAATACCTCGACAGATTATGCGACATAGCCACAACGGCATCGACTCGCTTCAGCTTCGCCATACTCGTAATGAATGAAAAACAATTATAGAAGAAATGCGGGTTAATCTGTGACTGCAATTGCTTTAAACGTGCTTCCCGGACATGGATTTGCTCAAGGTATACATGCTCAAACAACTGCTGAATCTTTTCCACCATGGAATTAAAACGTTCAGACAAAAAACTGAACTCATTACGGCCTTTGGGCTCAATACGAACCGAATAATCTTCTTGCTTCAATCGCTGGAAACCGCGAATCAGTTGCTTTACCGGTACTTGAACTTGCACATATAACAAGTACGCCGCAATACAACTCATCAGCAGCAGACAAATCATTGCAGAATAAAACAGCTGATTCGACTGGTGAATCGGTTTCAAAATATCTGAAAGCGGCATGTAATCGACCAAATACCAGCCGGTTGTACTCGATTTCACAGAATTGACCATGTATGGCTCATTTCCAATGACGATCGTGCGATTTTCTACGTCTTGCAGTGTATGGCTAGATAATTCTTTGATTAATTGATTAGTTAACGTACGATCTGATGTCCGGTTATAGATCACCCCAGTCCCTTCGCGAAAATAGAACGGGTCATGCCTGCCGTCGCCTTTGAATTTATCGAGCATGTCACGGATATTATCGCTATCGAACTCCAGCTTGATAATCGTTTCTGCATTCTCCGCAGGATTCTCGATGCCATAAGGTGACACCGTAATCCAGCTGAATTTGAACCGATCATTCTGCCCATCCTCGATTTTGTGCACATCCCAGCCAGAGATGAGGCTTTCTTTTAAAGCCTGCTTGTCATAAGTACGGGCATCCCGTTCCGAGATCACCCTGCCAAGCGATGGAGAGTACAGATATAATTTGGTCTCCCAGTTAGATGAGCTTTCCTGAATACTCAGCTTGTTCTGGATTCGCTTGACGAGATTGATGGCATCCAGATCAAAATAACGGCTCTCCGCAAATATGCGCCGAAAGCTCGCAATATCGGGGTCATGAATCAGCAGGTTCGGCCAAGAGGATAATAATTCAATATGGGTATTGACCTGATTCTGGAAAAATTCAAGCTGATTGCTGTTCGAACGATTAAGCTCAGTCCTTAGTACGGCTGTTGTTTTATGATTGGAATACCAGTACAGGAGCACAACGGGAATAAGCATGATCAGAATTAAAATGACCATCTTGGAAAACAGATTTGTCCGGTATGACATGGAAGTTTCATCTCGCTTTATTTGTTTTTTTACTTTTACTACAGAAGTGGAACTAACGATTTTACACAATCCACTCCGATGACAGAATAACCTTCCATTCGCTGTTATCCCCAGATTTTTTGATTCCTTTTTAAAAAAGGGGAAATCCGGTGATAAAGGCGACCGCTTCGCTTTTCCAGGTTTTTTCTGTTCTCTCCGTTAACGTGTAAAAAAGAGTTAACTTATATCGTGACATTAATTGTAATCAAATTGGTTGTAATTACAATCTATTTCTTGCACACGGGCAAACCAAATCAATAGAGTGCCCCACTATCTATCCTAAACATTGTCTCCCCTGTGGAAAAGGAGATAAAAGCAATTTATCAGCACTAAATTCAACTTCTGTACACGAAAAAAACCGGCATATCTGCCGGTTCCGTCCGTATAAGCAAAGCTTTTTTTATGTTTTCCTTCTGCAAGTGATTCATTATATATGTTATGTACTTGAAACTAGAGTCTGTTTATCACGAACTAAGGAATGTCATAATCAAAAACCGTATTTCTTCCATCGACTTCCACATCTAATACAATATCCTTCAATCTGCCCCTCACTTCGAGTGGGCTTTCCGCCACACCTGAAAATTCAAGTGTACCCGTGAATGTCTTCCTCGGCTCAATCCGAATCGGTCTCGCCTCTAGATGAACCGACTGTAATGATTCGGACAGCGGATCATCCTGATTTGAATAGCTTCCATACAAATCAGGTTTAACCATTACAGCAACCGCAGAGTTACTGTAATTTTTCAGCGTCAATTCACAGGTTGCCAAGGCATATCCATTAGATGACACATCATAGGTGCATGAGCTGTCATTCTGCATGTAAGATATGCTATTCATACCTGTTGCTCCCCATTTCACCACGTACATCAACTTGTCTGTCATAAATGAATAACAGAGTATGATAGCCAGAACAGCAATCCATAACGTTTTTGCCACAAGTGGAAACGTACACATGATCTCTTTACGCGTAAGATAATATCCACAGGCAAGCATTCCAAGTCCAAAGTACATCGTGATGTGTACACCACTTAAATAGGATGTGGTATACGGAGAAATACCAATGAATAATAACAGCGAATCCCCTACTGAGAAACCGAGATGATGTTTAAAGGTAAAGATGATGGCAAACAGCAATAATCCCCCTGAGAACACAAGCCTGGTTCTCGACACGAAAGCACCTCCTAATCAACCACCTGATTATATCATATTTTTCCTATTTTTGATTAACGATCCAGACACAAAAAAAAGGAGTTATCGGTTTTTACCGATAACATCCCTTTTTGGAGTCCTGCCTGATGAGATGCATTGGATGATGGAATCATGCGATCTCTCAGGACAGCTTTTTTACTATTTTTGAGCCAAAAATGCATCCAGTTGCTCTTGTTTGGCTGCGATAATCTTATCGATGCCTGCTGCTTTTAATTTTTCCAAATACTTCGGAATCATTTCATTCGGATCAACGGCACCCGAAGTCATTCCCGGCTTAAATTGTTTGTTGACGTTATTTACGGCCGCAATTTCGTTTTTAACCGACTGGCTGTTAAACGTGAAACCAAGGGCAGGAGATTTTACACCTTTTGCGTTAAACTCTTTGAACTTTTCCCATTTCTGTGGATCTTCGTTATCCCACAGATAGTTCAGGAACTGGTTACCCAGTTGCCATTGTGCACCTGGATTGTAGGTACGGCTGTTTGCATCTACGCCGTCAGGCAACTTAATGATGTTCTCTTGACCTTCTACTTTTACATAGTGTTTGCCTTCAATACCGAAGTTGAGCAAATTGTTAATTTCTTTGTCAGAGTGTAACAAGTTAATGACTTGCATTGCTTTCTCCGGTTGTTCGGAAGAACGGGAGATCGCAAGCATTGCACCAGAGGCATCCCCAGTTGTAATCGTTGGACTGGTCATCTCAATTTGCGTGAGCGGATGTCCTACATAACCTTCCTCTTCCTTGTCTTTACCTGGCTTCATACCATCCGTCCACATGAAGGCTTTACCCGCTTTCGCCTGATCTTTCGGGAATACATTGGACGTAGCTGCATCACTGTTGATGTAACCCGCTTGATACCATTTACGTGCAAGTTCGGCTGCTTCTTTGAATTCCGGTGTTTCCACCTCGTTCAAAACGGTAGTCTCTCCTGCGGTCTTAGAGATTACGCCAGGTACAGATGCATCACCGAGGTAATCCCAATCCAGATTTTCCAAGAGTCCATTACCATTCGTATTGGACATGTAGAACGGAGTAACAGACGGTTCGTTCTCTTTAATTGTTTTGAGCAGTGGTTCCAGATCAGCCCATGTTTTAACTGCTGTCAGGTCCAGTTTGTATTTATCAGCCAGATCCTTGCGCACCAGCACGCCGCGAGTGGCTGCAAGCTCCTTGTTTGTAGGTACACCGTAGTTCACACCATCCACCTGGGAACCTTCCAGGAAGGCTGGGTCGAGATTTTTCTTGATATCTTGACCATGCGCATCAAGCAGATCATTCAGCGGCAGGAATGCCCCCTTCGCCACGTTTACCGTGTAGTTCTGCCAAGCAGCGGTAAAGATTATGTCTGCCTTTTCTCCAGAGGAGATCATCAGATTCAGCTTGTTATCCCACTGTCCCCAGTCTACAGCATTAATTTTGATCGTTGCTCCGATCTTGGGCTCCATCTTTTTGTTAATTTCCGCTTCCACAAGAGCGACATCTTTCTGAGGTGTGCCCGGATAGAACAATGATACCTCATAAGGCTTTTCATTATTTGTGTTCGGCGTACTGCCCTCAGCACCAGGTGTTGCAGAGTTTCCCTTGTCTGACGAACAGCCTGCAAGCACCAGTGCCAGTGCCATGGCCGCCGCCGTCATACGTGACCATACTTTTAACGATTGAACCAATTGAACCCCTCCTGTTCATATAATGGACCCTTGTTTTCCACACGTTTACCGTTCTTCCCCAATTCCTCATAAACGGCAAGCTTTCTGTATATGCCCTTTCGTCTATCTTCGATTGACCATACTCCCTCCCTAACCGGCCCGGAGTTATCCTTTCACAGCACCTACTGTCAGACCTTTGATGAAGTAACGCTGAAAGAACGGGTACGCCAGTACGATTGGACCTATACCGACGACAGCCATCGCCATTTGCAACGTTTTGTTTGGCAGATTGAGAAGTCCGCCCTGCGATGAGATCTGTGAAGAAACGTTAGAGTTGGTTGTTAAATATTGAATATCGAGCAGCGTCCGGTACATAAGGTACTGAAGGCTGATCGTCCGGTTATCCGAAATAAAAATCATACTAAGATACCAGTCATTCCAATAGTTCAGCGTACTGAACAGCGCTACGGTTGCCATAACCGGCAATGAAAGCGGCAGTACAATTCGCAAAAACGTTTTCAATTCACCTGCTCCATCGATACGTGCCGATTCCAGAATCGAAACGGGAATGGAGTTCGCGAAGAAAGTACGCATGACAAGTACAAAGAACGGTGATAAGAGCAACGGCAAGATCAAAGCGAGAATCGAGTTTTTCAAATCCAGCACGTTGACGTAAACCAGATACCAGGGAACAAGTCCACCGTTAAACAACATCGTGAAGAAGATGAAAAAGGCGAACCAGCCTCGGTATGGCAGATCTCTTCGTGATAGTGGATAAGCATATAATGCGGTCAGCGCAACACTCGTAACCGTACCAACAACCGTTACGATGATAGAAATTCCATACGAGTGGATGATCTGATCCATATCTTTAAAGAGGAATTCATAGGCCGTGAGGCTGAATTGCTCCGGTATAAGCTTGTAGCCATTCGCAATAACCGTTGTCTCGTCGGAGAAAGAGATGGCGAAGACCAGTATGATCGGCACGATACAGGCAATGGCATAGAATAAAAACATGAAATGAATAACAGCAGCAGAACGCTTGGATACAGCTAATGGATCACGTGTTTTCACAACTGACTTGCCTCCTCTCAAAATAGTGCATTATCTTTGTCGATCCGTCTGACGATGGTGTTGGACACCAGCACCAGTACAAATCCGACAATCGCTTGATATAGACCTGCCGCAGATGACATCCCGATGTCTCCACCAATGAGGAATGTCCGATATACATACGTATCAAGAACGTTGGTTACAGGGAACAACGCACCTGATTCCAGCGGAACCTGATAGAACAAGCTGAAGTCTGCATAGAAGATCCGGCCAATCTGAAGCAATGTCATAATAACAATCAGCGGGATCAAAAACGGAATGGTGATAAAACGAATCTGATGCCACTTCGATGCACCATCCAGCACAGCCGCTTCATAATATTCTTCATCAATGCCCACAACAGCGGCCAGATAAATGACGGCATAATAACCGATATTTTTCCACGTATTCACAAGCGGCAAGATGTACGGCCAATACTTCGGTTCCGAGTACCAGTCAATTGGCTGTCCTCCGAACATTTGCAGTATGGTTGAGTTCATGAATCCCGAGTCCTTGCCGAGGAAAGCCAAAACGAGATAACTAACCACAATCATCGATAGAAAATAAGGTAACAACATCAGCGACTGATACAGTTTGGACATCGCTTTGTTTTTAACTTCGTTAAGCAAAATGGCGAGACCTACACCGACAGTAAGATTGAGTGCAATAAACACGGTGTTGTATGCAAGGGTGTTTCGCGTAATTTCCCATGCATCGCTGGTCGAGAACAGGTATTTAAAATTGTCCCACCCGCTCCACGGGCTTCCCCAGATTCCATCCGCGTAGTTTACATTTTTGAATGCGATCAGAACGCCGAACATCGGCATATAATTGTTTACCAGCAGAAACAGAATGCCTGGCAAAAACATCAGGTAAAGTACCTTGTACTTGCCAAGATTGTACAACACGGACTTGCGCTTTCGAACCGTGCCTTCCGGTATCTCCGATATCCGTACGCCCTTACCCGCTTGGGGTTGTGTCTTCATAACGTGTTCTCCCTCACTCCTCTTGAATTCTTCCTCAGGATGAAGCTCCGTGCGCCTCCTGTGGTTCAAGTATACGGCGGGGCGATCAAGTCCTCTATCTGCTGTGGTGACCTATTCAGTTATCAAATTATGACTTTGATGCCATAAAAAACAAACAAAAAGCGCAGCATGCTGCGCCTGATTACATGGTTCTGGATTGTTTGCGAAACTCCTGTGGTGTAATGCCGGTACATTTTTTGAACATTTTCGTAAAATGAGAGTAATTATAGTATCCGACCTTACCCGCAATATCCGTTACCTTGACGGTGGATTGAGATAACAACGTTTTCGCCATGGCCACTCTGCGCTGAAGGATAAACTCGGACAGAGACATTCCCTTTTCTTTACGGAACAAACGTGACAAATATGCCGGGTTAAATCCGGCAAAAGCAGCCAGTTCCTCCCGCATCAGTTCTTCTCCAATGTGGTTTTCAATATAGATACATAACTGATCTACAATCGACATCGGGTTCTGATCATCCGGGTACAATACGGGAATGACACGATCTATGAGATCCAGAGTCCATTGTTTCAACTGCGGTAATGACCTCGTGACTACGGCTTCTTCCGGCTCCCGTTCTCCGGGATACAAGCTGCGAATAGACACATTATTCTGGTGCAGAAGCGGATAGACAACGTGCAACATCGCATGATAATAGAGCCGTAACATCTCTGGAGATAACCCATCCTGGGCAGCAAGTAAATCAAAAATTTCATCCACACGTTCTCGCAAATCTTCTACCTTGCCGGTTTCAAAAAGGATAGACAGCTCCGAGAACCACGGGATAGGCAAAAACCGATCCTCCTGATCCCGATCCCGCTCATCATACACAAAAACCTCTTCGAGCTCTTTAATGTTGCGGCGCTCCATGTCCATGAGTTCATTCAACATGCCTTGCAATTCGGTTACAGCTACCGGTGCACCTACATAACAGGATAGCCGGCAGTAGAAGTATGTGCCGCACTCCTGAATGTAACGCTGACAACGTTGCTCCGCTTCACTAGCAGCAAGGATGACATCATCTTGCTCATAGGCTAGCACTATATTTAAGCCACTGTGATCTTGGAACACTTCACCCGGTTTCTCTCCGAGTAATATTTCTCTCGCTGCATTGCGTAGAGCATATTCCAGTACCTCTTCATCGCGCAGATTAAATTCACGTACCCACTCTTCAACAGAGATCACGATGGGCAGTACACGCACCTCGGGATCAATCTCTGCACCGTACAGTTCAGCAAGTTTTTGCAGCCGTTGTGGAGTAAGTGCACTTCGCTGAGATACTGCGTCCTTCCAGAAACGTTCCGTCAGGAGTGGTTTATGGGTTTTCCAGCGTTTGTATACGGTTTCGTAAACTTCGTTCGTTCGTGTGCGTTGCTCTCCGTCTCTAATCTTCTCCAATGCTCTTATAACTACTTTGAGCAGTTGGTCTGCGGGAGCAGGTTTCAACAGATAATCAAAACTATTCAGTTTGATGGCGGTCTGGGCATAATCAAAGAGCGCATGACCTGTCAGAAAAATCGTCAGAATGCCAGGGTCATGCTTCAATACCCAGCTCTGCAGGTCGAGCCCGGTTTCCCCAGGCATCTCGATGTCGCAAATCAGAATGTCGATAGCATGGGTTCGGATGACCTGCCGAGCTTCCTCCACATCACATGCACCGAATACCTGGTCAATTCCGGCTGCATTCCAGTCCACTCCCTCCAGCATGGCTTGCAGGGCATACACTTCATCATCCACGATCAACAGGTTCCGCATGATTTCCTCCTTCTTGCTCCTCGGTCTGAGCAGGCAAATAAATGCTTACTGCAGCGCCTCCGTCTATCCTATTTTCAAACGTTAACCCGGCCTCCGGACCATACTTCACCAGTAACCGATGTGCAACATTCCATATCCCGATGTGTTGCCCCCCGGGATCTTTGGCATATTCTCCCCGTTGTAGTTGTTCTAGTAGCACGGGCTTGAACCCGACCCCGTTGTCCACAATCTGTAGCAGGAGCATACCATCTTCGGCCTGACTACTGGACGTTTCCGTCAGACGTGCGGTAATCCGAATCACAAATGACTGCATTCTGCGTTGAAAACCATGGATAATTGCATTTTCGACAAAAGGCTGAATTGTCAGCGGCGGAAGCACAACATGTCCCACCTCTGGATCAATATCCAGTTCAAAATCCAGCTTGCTCGGGAACCTTAACTTCTGAATTTCAAGATAATGTCGAATGTGCTCCATCTCTTCGTTTAGCGTGATCACTCGTTTGCCAGCCCTTAAGCTGGATCTGAAATAATCAGCCAGATGACCAGCCATCTGTTGCACCAGTTCATGTTTTTGCAAGGAAGCGAGGCTATGAATAATATTCAGGGAATTCAGATAAAAGTGAGGATTAATCTGCATCTGCAATTGCTTGAACTCCGCCTCTCGCGTACGCAGTTGCTCTTCATATACATCAATCTTCAAATGTTGAATTTCCTGAATCATCTGATTGAAGCTACGTGTCACAAACTCCAGTTCAGACGAAGACGGTGCCTCCAGCGTTACATCGAGTTCCCCTCGGCTAACCCTTCTCATTCCCCGAATAAGCGCATTCATTGGACGGAACAGAAGCTGTCTTAGGAAGAAAAGTGCTGTGATCAAAATAACGGCCGCCCCGATCGGAAGTAGCCTGATGATCTGTTGGAAAAACGGCAGGTTACGCATCATATCTTCCTCTGGCAACAAGACGATATAATTCATATCCGACATGGCTGAGGGAATGCCCACCATTAAATACTGACGAGCAGTACTATCCGGCTCCGAGATGACCTGATACGGACTCTCCAAATCGGTCAAATGATCGCCGACCAGCTTGATCTGCCCCTTATTTAACGTAGAATCAGATAATGCTCTGCCATCAGGTGTAACGATCACCGCTCCACCTCTGTCACCTGATTCAGCAAACTGTTGTGTGTCATTCAGCGCATTCATATCGACCAGTGCGCCAGCATAGAACTGCTGATTGATACGTACCGTTTTCACAAGTGCATTAAATGATCCTCCGCGGACGATGCTCCATTCCGGCCTTTGGATATCCCCTTCGAGCTGCCGCATCTGTGCAGGCATATTGCGCTGTACCACCGATTTTTTAATATCATAATTGCCCGCGGTTGCTAGCAACAGGTCATCATTCACCGCATCATACAAATAAAAAGAATCGATAAGATTATAGAAACCGATATCGGTCATAAACTTGTTCATGATTCGCTGCTTGGCAATGATGTAATCTCCGCTTCCGTATTCCAGAAAAAACAGCGAGATAATATCAGGGTCACGCTCACCCAAGCTGTATAAATATCGATTGGTTTCCTGTAATACACGCTCATTTTGTTCCACGTTTTTGGCCAAATGATTCATATTGGTGAGGGATACCTTATCACGTACGACCTTCATGGCATACACATTGTTATAGTACAACAGCATAAACAGCGGTAGCATGATTAACGTAAGTCCCACAATAAATTTAAAGCGTAATGAACGGATCAAGTTCATACATTAACGTCCTTTTGATTCAGGCTGGCTGAATTTTTTCTAATTTCTACCTGAAGATGGCATGTATATTGTAATCACCTCAGTTTGCCGTTGTCTATCAGGTTCGGTGACCCGCTGATGTGTGTTATCGTGACTTGCTATAGTCGTAGTCCCCTGTCGTGTGTTTGCTCGTTTCACTCATATAATTCTCTGGATGTAAAAAAAATCCTGCTGCCATCTCCACGAACACCTAGGCTTGACATGCATAGGATATAGCACTCCCAGGATCAATGACCAGGGATGCAGGAGGCTGTCATCATGATGAATATTCAACTTGTCCCGTTGCATTATGTGTATTTGGCATTTATTGTCCTGATTATCGCTGTCATGGTTCGGCGCAAAGATACAACCATTATCTGTGTCGCAGGCATTATGACCATCGGACTGCTGGCAACTGAAACATTAAGTGGCTCCGTCACCGGGGTTTTTAACAGTTTTATCTATGCAACGAAGGAATTGTTAAGTACAATCTTTATCATCTCAATTATCGTAGCGATGAGCCGTGTTCTGATCCGCACAGGTATTAATGAAATCATGGTCACACCGCTCACCCGATTTATTCGCACGCCTCAAGCTGCATACTGGGGCATTGGACTTATCATGATGGTCGTATCTTTATTTTTTTGGCCATCTCCTGCAGTAGCCTTGATTGGAGCAGTACTTTTGCCGGTAGCGGTTCGCGTAGGTTTACCTCCGATTGGAGCCGCCATTGCAATGAACCTGTTTGGGCATGGCATTGCCTTGTCAGGGGATTACATTATCCAAGGTGCTCCCAAACTTACTGCAGACGCAGCAGGTATTCCAGTTACGTCAGTAATGGTTGCGAGTGTTCCTCTCGTCGTTGTCATGGGCACGATATCTACTCTTACCGCCTTTTGGATGCTTCGCAAAGAAATGAAGACCCCCAAATGGAAGGAACAGGAGTTTGCTCCACGACAGCAGCCGGCGTCTGAGTCACAGTCAGAACCAAATGAGTCTGCACCAGTTACCACATTGCCTCTTCGTCTGAGAAAAATATTTGCTATACTCATTCCGTTGTTATTCGCACTGGATGTCGTACTGATGTTTGTGCTGAACCTTCAGGGCGGGGATGCAACGGCACTAATCGGGGGAACCGCCGTCGTTATTCTGATTGCTGTTTCCATTGCCGCACACCGCCATAACGGTTCAGAGGAAACTACTAATTATCTTATCGAAGGATTCCAGTTCGGATTCAAAGTATTTGGTCCGGTCATTCCGATTGCCGCATTCTTTTATCTCGGGGATGCTGCTATAACGGAGTTATTTATGAATCCACTTCCTGAAGGGTCACACGGGATCGTCAATGATCTTGGCGTTGCATTTGCGGGGATTGTGCCAATGAATGGAACCGTCGGGGCGATTACGATGACCGTCACTGGAGCTGTAACCGGTCTGGATGGCTCTGGTTTTTCGGGAATTTCCCTCGTAGGTTCCATTGCTGCCATGTTTGCAGGTACGACAAACTCGGCTCCGGTACTTACCGCACTGGGCCAGGTAGCCGCAATCTGGGTTGGCGGCGGAACGTTGATTCCGTGGGCATTAATTCCGGCTGCCGCAATTTGCGGGGTCAGCCCGTTTGAACTTGCGAGGCGTAATCTGAAACCGGTTATCATCGGATTAACGGTAACTACAATTGTAGCGATCTTTCTCATTTAAATGTGACGCGTGAATTGGCAAAGTCCCACAGCTCCGGTTTCTGCAGGCTGGCTAGATCTCTCATTGCTATGTAAGGATCACCCTCTAACCCTAGGACATGGGCGAAGGCAGGCTCTGTTTTCCACCCTGCTTGCTTAAGTCTGCGGATCTCGCGTTGCCCTACCTCTCCCCATAACTGCAACAAACTCCATTCGACCTGCATATGTAAGTAGGCATTCTGCTGATCGACAGGAATTGCTTGGGCAAATATTTCAACAGGCCATAATCCCAAGCTCAGTTTACATGTGACATATACGTTCTGACCTAAGGCATGATCTCCGAACGTCCACTCTGTCCTTCCGTTCACCGCAATGCTCTCTAGTTGCCTAGTCATCTTAACTTGGAAAGCGTTCAGATCTTCTGAATAACACAGGATGTCCAGATCACTATCAGGAAGATGCACGTCAATCGGTACCGTCCCCGCAGGGAACGCAGCGTGGGTAGAAAGCATGAAAAGTAGTCCGCTCTCCTGCAACACACGGTAAGCATCTTGTTGCTGTTGATTGCCAACCGACAGGTGCGCCATTACTTTTTCGGTTGTATCCAGCCTCCCGTTCACACTCATTGCGGATGATTTCCTGCAGAAATTACTTGTTTCACTCGCCCCACTTGACCGTTTGTCAATCTCACCTTGATTCCATGAGGATGTGAAGGAGACTTGGTTAACAGATCCTTGACGATTCCTCTCGTGAGTTTGCCACTGGATTGATCCTGTTTCAGTACGATATCCACCTCTAAACCAGGTCTGATGTCAGCTCTCTTTTGTCCATTCAACTTGTTCACCTTCTCTATTAACATAATACTGTCTGATATAAAGACTTTATCTATTGTAGACGTTTCGATTGTAAAACAAAAGCCTAGGACTTATTTCCAATCAATTTGCAGCATACCCGCCAAACCGAGATTCAATGAATAACTTCACGACAAACAGCCGCAAAGCATCATTGGTTCAGCTTGATTGCGGCTGTGATTAGCTTTAGACTTACTAAAAAATCTTACTTTCCAACGCATTCTAGGTGCAGCTGATTTTACAGATGAATCTTTCAATCGCTCTCAATCGCCTGCACTACGGATGCTTTCGTGGTAATGAGGACGACACCCCGCCCTTGGAAGCTTCACGAGCTTTCACAGCAAGAAGTTCAGATACGGTAACAAATTGATAACCCTGTTCCTGCAGTTTGGGCAAAATCATTCGAAGAGCATCAATCGTATGGGATTTACTTTCCACTTTGTCATGAAACAAAACGATGTCTCCATTACGAGCATTATTTAATACTTTGTTTGTAATCGCTGATACACCAGGTAGAGCCCAGTCTCGAGTATCCTGATGCCAAGACCATAATACGATCGTATAGCCCTTCTGCTTCGCCGCCTGAATCACCATATCGTTATAATACCCCCCAGGAGGTCTGAACAACAGTGGGCGCTCCGCACCAGCATTTACAATCGAAGCTTCTGCCTCTTGCATGTCTTTCAAGTACTTGTCCGCTGTTGTTGAACGAACCGCATACGTGTGTGCAAATGTATGATTTGCGATCTCATGTCCTTCACGTTGCTCCTGCATGACGATGTCAGGAAATTTCTCTGCCCATTTGCCGAGTACAAAAAAAGTTCCCTTCGCATGATACTGTTTGAGCAAAGCTAAAATCTGCGGTGTCTGAACAGGGTCTGGTCCATCATCAAAAGTCAGAGCGATCAGTTTGTCCTGCGTGGGGACTTCCCATACGATCTCTCCCCGTTCTTCATAATACTGACGGTTCTTCTGCACTGGCTTGGCATACGCCCAACTTGTCGAACTGCCAAGGATTGTTCCAGTCAGTACGAACAATGCGATGAATCGGGTAGCTTTCAGGTTCATGTCATATCCTCACTTTGAATTTCATACGTCAAACTCTACGTTAGCATTGCCCGATTCATGCGAACTCATGAATAATCCATTAATCGTTTTTAAGAGCTGTTGCCTCTACATCATTGATATAACGACGTAATCTGGCTGCAACATCGCGTGTAATCTCTCCGTTCTCATACAGCTGTTGTATTGTATTGCGTTGCTCCTGAATAGCTACCATCTGAAGTTCCAGTTTATCCTGATTGAACGGATCTTCCGTCGTCTTATCCTGATTCCACGCACGTAACTTTGCGATCACCCGTTCATATTTGGAAATAACCGCGAGAGCCGCCACACGATTGGAGTCATTCATATGTGCCCGGATGGCTTTGATTGCTGCCTGAGAGGTGCGTAGCTTCACCTTGCGGAACAGTTCGGCATTTTCAAGCATAAAGGGCTGATCTGGTTTGCTGGAACGGTTGGTGAACAGTTGACCCAGCATTCGTCCAATCTCATTGAGCGACGCCAGCAGTTGAGTGTTCGTCCGGTTGGAGAGCATCATCTCCTTACGATCCAGCCAGTTATCACATTTGAAAGCCGCTTCAGGCCCAAGGGCATTTTCATCCATCATCACTTCAATCTCTTTGCGCTCAGCCCGGGTAGCAATTAGATTGATCGCTGTTTCCTGCTTCTGCATTGCTTTACGATTATCTGCTGTAAACTGCCCTGTCGCCTGTTTAATATATTTGGACAGGTCAGACACAACGGCCAGTGCGGCAGCTTTATTTTCATCGTTCATTTCAGACTTGACTGCTCGAATAGCGGCATTCAGCATAATGTCCTGTGCTCTGCGTTCAGATTTCTGAGGTGTATTTTCATCGGAGGATTTCCCCTCTTCCTCGGCTAACACAGGTAACAACGCGCTCGCCGCAATCAGAGAGAACAAAATAACACCAGCCGCCAGAAAAATAATTAAATCACGTTCGGGAAAAGGCGACCCGTCCTGAAGCACAAATGGAATCGAAAATGCTCCAGCCAGTGTCACTGCACCTCTTACTCCCGATAGAGAGAGAATAGTAATCTCCTTGAAGCGTGGTTTGCCAATAGCGGACTTCGCACGTAGCCATTCATTGACTTGCCAGAACAGATAAATCCACAAGAAACGTAACAACACAAGTAGAACGGAGATGATCAGTACATAACCCAGCACCTCGAAGTTATTGAATGATACGTTAACAAAGAT
The DNA here is from genome assembly GCF_030803945.1 of Paenibacillus intestini. Classification (NCBI taxonomy): domain Bacteria; kingdom Bacillati; phylum Bacillota; class Bacilli; order Caryophanales; family Paenibacillaceae; genus Paenibacillus; species Paenibacillus intestini. The sequence continues at coordinate 509,699 of NZ_JAURUN010000002.1, forward strand.
CTTACTAAGCACATCGGGAACCTGCACGCCGAGAATGACAAACACCAGACCATTCAATATAAATAAAATAACAGACCAAGTGCTCGCAGACACCACTTGCATCTTAATCTGAACCGATTCTGCCCGGTCACGCTCAATCGCATGAATGATCCCGCCTGCAACCACGGCCAGAATGCCGGAGACCCCGATTTCTTCACTCAAGAGGTAGATGACGAATGGAGTCAGAATCTGAAGCAACATATGAATCGTTACATCTTCCATGCCCAGTCTGCGAATCCATACCCCGAGCCGAATAAACAAAAAAGACATGAGCGCACCAGCAAGCAGACCTCCTACGGCAATGATAATGAAACTGAATGTGGCTTGAGTGAGTGAGAAAACACCCGTAACCGTAGCTGCGATAGCAAATTTAAATGCAACCAGGCCCGAAGCATCATTCATTAATGCTTCTCCTTCAAGAAGTCTATGTATACTTTTGGGCAGATGTACACGTCCGGCCATGGCACCTACAGCAACTGCATCTGTCGGAGAAAGAATGGCCGCAAGCGCAAATGCGGCAGGAAGTGGAATGGTCGGAATCAGCCAGTGTATGGCATATCCGGCAACAGCAACCGTAACAAATACCAGTCCCAGTGCAAGCAAAAGAATCGGTGCTCGCAGATTCCATAGTTCGTTCCTTGGCGTTCTTTTTCCATCGTTATACAATAAGGGCGCAATAAATAGCACAAAAAACAATTCCGGATTCAATGGTAGATGTACACCTGCTGGTAGCAGAGCTACAGCTACTCCCAGTGCAATCTGAATAAGCGGAACGGGAATAAAAGGGACAAACCGGTTCAACACGTTAGATAGACCGATCAGTCCGAGGAGTGCAAGTACCGCAATGAATAGTTCCATGATGACAACCCTTTCCGCTATATAAGTCATGAATCGTTTTATTTTAACAAAAGCATTGATGTTTATAACAAAGTTTTCATATTCATTTACCCACTTCAATCATGCTGATACACATCGTGCCGAAACATTTTGATTGAGTTCATATATAAGATGTACAATATGTTAAGGACATACTCAGTCGGAAAGGAACGTTCAACTATGGCTTTTGGGATTAAACGGCAAGAACTTACAGCTTGGAAAGAACGAGTCGCTCGCGGTGAAATCGCCTATCTCACTCATTTCTGGATCGATTCCAGATTTCCCGGCATAACCAGTGTCACCAAAGTAGGCTGTGCAGACCTTGATCGCCTGGAACAATGGTGTCGTGAACACGGGTTAGACCCGCGTTATATTCACCGAAGACAGCCCTTCCCTCATTTTGACTTAATGGGCAGCCGGCAAAAAGATATTCTTATACAGGAAGGCTTGAACGATCATGTATCTCGCTTTCATCTATAGCTCTGTTATAACACGCAAAACGCCAGTCTTCACATATTCATACCCGGTACCGGGTACGAATGCATGAGGACTGACGTCTTCAGGTGTCATATGCATTAACGATAGGTCTGCTCGAAAGATTTCATATTTTCCAGCAGCTTCATTTCTATTTTTTTGAGCATGCCCAGCATTAACTGCTGTTCTTCCTCCGTAAGCGCTTGTAACAGCTCCCATGTCATGCGGCCACGATTAGCATTCAACGTTCTGGCTAATTGCTCTCCCTCATCCGTTAAGGACAGCCAGACGATTCTGCGATCTTCCTCGCTGCGTTCACGTTGAATCAAATTTTCGCTTTCAAGTTGATTAAGTACAATCGTCGTAGCTCCAGAGGACAGACTAAGCTGACGCGCAACATCAACTGCCATGCAGCGTTTTTCACGTAAAATCATGCCCAATATATGGCTTTTTGTTGGATTCAGCTTGCAGTTTGTTTCTGACTTTTGCTGTTGATCCAATACTTTATTTTTATATCTGAAGAAGGCCTCCAACAATTGATCAACGTTTGCCAATTGCGAGTTTCGCTCCGTATTCGGGCTCATATCCGTTCCTCCTGCCTTTCATTGTAACCTGCCTTATATTGTAACATATTTACACACATTTGGTTGTGAAAAAAAAGATTGCCTAGTGAGCAAAATGGTTGCGTCCCTTTATGTTGATAAAAAATTTGAATTTGGCCTATTGTATATAAAGAACACTTTGTTTATAATAACGTATATCCACTAAGTTACTTTTAGTTACTTAATGATTTAAATAAATCTGTTATCATAAAGTAAACTTCCGTCCACTACTAGATTTTCACTACTATATAGCAAGGGAATAATGTACATGAAATTGATGAAATCTCAGACAAACGATACACTCTACACGGATGTCTGCATTGTCGGGGCAGGGCCCGGAGGCGCCTTGCTTTCATATTTGCTTAACCAGAAAGGTATCTCTACATTACTCATTGAGCGACAGCCTCATCTGCATAAATCATTCCGTGGAGAACTGCTGAATGCAGATGGCGAAGCTATTTTGAACAAACACGGATTATATTCCCATATTCAAGAGCAGGGCTTGTTGCATCTAGAGCAGATTCAATATTGGGAAGAAGGAAACATCATCCATACCATTAACCCCGATCCAAGCAAAGGGGAGCATCATGTTGGCGTTCACGTACCACAAAATCATCTCCTCGAAGCGATTACGGCCCAGACTGAAGCGCTAAGCCCGTTATATCAGGTTCGCTTCAATACAGTCATGACCGGGTTGCTTCGGGACAAAGATGGTCATGTTGTTGGCATTAACGTGCGTCAAAATGGTGTTCCTGCCTCCATTAGAGCATCTGTCGTTATTGGAGCTGACGGTAGATATTCGGCGGTGCGCAAACATGCCGGCCTTGCACCCGAGATTCGCAAACACGGCTACGATCTGTTATGGGCTCGTATTCCTGCCCCACCAGGATGGGAACCTGCCGTTCGTATGGCAAGTATGGATGGGCAACAACTCGCGTTATTTTCACAATACGGCGGTTATGTACAGATTGGATGGAACATTCCCGAAGGAGGATATGCTAAGTTGCGTGAACAACCCTTTGCTCCTTTTGTAGGCAAGCTGGTAGCAGCTTTCCCCTGTCTTGCGGATTCTGTCGCTGCGCATATTAAGGACTGGAGTGACTTTGTGCTACTGTCTGTAGAGAGCAGTTATAGCTCCAAGTGGGCGGAGGATAATGTCGTACTCATTGGCGATGCTGCTCATACGATGACACCTACAGGAGCATTTGGCTTGAATGCTGCGCTTGAGGATGCCGATGTTCTTGCCGAACTGCTTATGCAGATGGCACAGAATGATTTCACATCTTCCGATGTGCTACAGCAACTGCAGGTCATTCGTGGCTCCAAAGTACAGCAACAACTAGCACGTCAAGTGCACATGGAGTCCTCTTTTCAGCAACGGTATGAATCCTTTCGCTGATTGCGAATCCATGAATACACAACATCAGCGGATTTCTTTTTTCGTGATATATTTTTCCGTTCAATCTAAAAAACCTCCACGCCAATGGAGGTTTTTGGAGGTTAAATCAAGCCTCGCTTGCATTCATCGCACTTACTCGCAGCTCTTTAAGTGGTAAAGCTTGCATCTCTGGATGCTGTAGCGTTACTGTGCGGCTCTCTCCTGGCAATAGATCAAAATAGTTATCACTGAATCGAACCCGGCCAACCGGCAACTCCAGCTTCACCATACGTGCAATGGCGACACTCGCATTAACGGTTACGGATTGTTCTTCCTCGTTTACATGAACGCTGAGCCGTGAGTGCGGTAACATCACATCTTTGGGATCACGCAAAAAGTAACGATTCATGGGTGCAACAAACCCTTCGGCTTGCAATTCCACCATCACTTCTTCCGCCCGTTTGGTTCCAAGCACTTCGGCTTCCTCTAAAGCTGTGATCTGCATAGATGACTGAGCGGGTACCTTCACTCCATATGCTGAAGTGTACAGTCGCTCTCCAGTCAAACCATAAACATTCAGTCGAAGTTGTCCTCCCACTTCATCCTGTGTATCATTAACTACCCATACGTTAAGCGAATGTCCTGGCTCATGCTCGAGCGACAATAGTACAGGATGAAAGAACGTTTTGGCATAATAAAAGGAAGCCTTCGGCAGCAGTTCATAATCGATCATCGACCAGCTTGTTCCCGGCCAGCTATCATTCAGCTGCCATACCAGCGCACCGCTGTTACGGTCATTGATTCGCCTGAAATGTTCTATCCCATAGCGTAGCCCCTCTGCCTGGGTCAACATGGAGAAGTTCATGTAATCCTCTACATTTTGTGGAATGCCCGTGTACCCTTCCATTAGCAAAATACCTTTCTGATGATTCGTATCCTTATTACGATAGGCCATTTCGGGACTCCCCCAGTAAAACTGGCCGGCAGGTATATTTTTCTCCAGCGTATACCGATTAGCTGAAGCATGCATGCCAAATTCACTGCTGAACAGTGCTTGATCCTTTTTATAATTTTTGAACGTGACCCCTTCAATGCTATAGTCCAGCACAGGTACTTCTCCCTGTTTCCTCGGGTATACAGAACCGTGCCACACTTGCCAGTTGTGCCGATCTCCGGTATCCGGGTCATTCGCATCCTGTCCATGATCTGCGCCATAAGGTGAAGAAGGCCAGTACGGCCTGGACGGATCAAGCCGCTCCAACGCCTCAGGAATCAGTTTGTGGTAAATCTGTTCGCCGTAGAACGGACTTGCGATATCACCGCTAGCTGTTTTCATGTCATACAGCCAGTCGATTTCATTGTTGCCACACCAGATCGCTAGCGAAGCCCGGTTACGTAAACGAAGTACGTTATTCTCGACCTCTTGCTGTACATTTTGCATGAAGTCACGATTGAAATCCGGAAATAAAGCGTTGGCAAAGGCAAAATCCTGCCAGACAAGTACCCCTTGCCGATCACATTCGTCGTAAAAGACTTCTTTCTCATAGATGCCGCCTGCCCACACACGCAGCATGTTCATATGTGCTTCAACGGACAGTTCCACAAGCTCGCGGTACCGCGAATTCGGAATCATTCCAATCAGCTGATCGGCAGGTATCCAGTTTGCTCCCTTGGCGTAGATTTTGACCCCGTTCAGGATAAAAGCAAACCGGCTCTCTCCCTGCTCATTATGCAAAGCTAGCTCAATCGTCCGTATGCCATATGACTGACAGTACCGATCCACTGCTATATCATCTGCATACAGCGTAACTTCAAGTGTGTACAGATAGGGTTCCCCCAGATCATGAGTCCACCATAAGCAGGGATGAGCCACATCTAACGTTACATCTGCTTTCCCCTGTTTTACAGGCAAAGAAATAGCGCTGGCTACAACCTCTCCTTGCTGATCCAGAAGACGGATATCACAAGTGGTCACAACTGGCTGTGTCCGTTCTTGCTTGCTACGCAAAGATAAAACAGATTGAACCTCTGCAGTGACTTGTACTTGAGCCTGTTCCTTGCTTACGGCGTTGTTTCGGGCATACACATGTTGCAGTTTGGCAATCGTGCTTCGCTCCAGACGGACCGCTCCCCAGATCCCTACCGTAACGATGCGTGGCCCCCAGTCCCAGCCAAAATTCATAGCCGCTTTACGCAGCCACGGGCGTTCTTTCGTATACGAAGACCAGTCAAACGTCTCCTTCTCACGATGATGAAGATGAAGCGGGTCAAAGCGTACCGCAATCGCATTCCAGCCGCTTCGCACCAGACGGGTCACATCCAATGTATGAGACATCAGCATATTAGCGGTTTTTCCAACCTCATGTCCATTGACATATACCGTTGCAAACGTGTCCAAGCCTTCAAGCACAAGTTCAATACGTTCCTCGGAAGATGCACCCGCGTCCAAATTAAAGGTGGTGCGATACCACCACTCCTTCTTCTCGATCCAGCGACTCTTGACATCGTTATGTCCAAAATAAATCGGATCTATAATGCCGCGCTCTGCAAGTGCCCCATGAACATCACCAGGCACGGTTGCCCCGATCCAGAATCGGTCATCCAGCGCTGCAGCGGCAACATCCATTGCTCGCTTTTCTTCAACCTCGTAATGTTGTATCTTCCACTGTCCTGATAAATCCTGACTTGTACGACAAACGTTGACCATTGTACTCCTGCTCCTCCCGTCTAGCTGCCTGAAGATTTAAATGCAAGTGCCTGCTCCCGGTATTCACTCGGTGTTTTGCCTGTATGCTTTTTGAACAGTCTGCTGAAATACTTCACATCCTCATAACCGCTAATTGCTGCGATTTCACTGACCTTTGCCGGAGACACAACGAGCATATCCATTGCCCGCCTGATCCTCATATCTGTAACAAAGTCACCAAAGGTTACACCCATTTCTTTTTTAAACAATTCACTAAGATGTCCTGGATGCAAATGAACCTGTCCGGCCACCTGCTGCAAGCTAATATCCTGTGCCAGTGCATTTTCAATATAACCTATCGCTTTCTGCACATGTGCGGCCTGCCCTTGTCCCATACGACTGTGATATGCCTGCATCACATCATATAAATGGTGGAACAATTCATCCCCGATCTCTGCCGGTTTCTTGTCGGTTTCAGGAGTCCAAGGCTCAAGCCTGGAGGGTTGTTCCCTTCCAATCGCTTGAAGTGTTCGCGCTAGCCAGCGGTGTCCTGCAATGATTACCGAATGTAGACAAGCTACATATGATCCTGGTGTGACATCAGGTTCTGCAATCAACCTCGTAATCAGTTCACGTATCCATGTTGTAAGTGTGACTGGATCATTGTCCATGAGCAACGTACCGAGGGTAGTCTCCTCCTCATGTGTCAACACCGTTTTGCCACCTCGCCTGCCGTTAACCTCTTGATATCGCCACACTTTGGTATCCAGCAGTCCACGGTACTGTAAAGCTAACAACGCCGTTTGATAACTACGGTGCAATTCAGAAGAGTGGTTAACAGGTTCACCAAGCACAGCGCGAAGTGAACATTTCAACCATGCCTCCATACGATCTATGCCTTCCTTGATCCTGTATACGCTTACTTCATTTTCGGAAGCCACAGGTAGAACACAGACAATATATTGTTTGTCAACCTGAGCAATCGTTCCTGGGAGCACTTCTTCAATCATATTCTGCACTGCAAACCGGAGCAGCGCATCCGAAGAGCGGCCCCAACCCTCTGCCTCAATCACAACAACTTGCCTGCTCACAGGCCGTTTGTCGCCACTAACTTGCTCTATGGATTGAACGGGGAGCGCATGTTCCTCATCAAATGCGAGAAAGGATGGGCAACTCCCCGAATTCGTATGACCTTCGATCACCCATCTGGCAAACTTCCTCTCCCGGTTCTCACGTAACAATTGTCCCTCACGGGACTTCTCTGCCCATCGTTCTGTAATTCTTCCTTTGGCCTGCAGCACCGTTTTGATGATCTCTTCCGGTTTGCTCGTTTTCAAGAGATAGTCTGTGACTCCATTACGGATCGCTTGCTGGGCGTAAGAGAAATCATCGTAACCCGATAAAATAATGACCTCCAGCTCCGGAAGCAGATGCTGTGCTTCTTCCGCTAGCTCCAGCCCCGACTTGCCGTTCATTCGAATATCGGTCATCAAAATATGCGGGCGTTCCTCCGCTAGTCGAGTTAAAGCCTCCTCGGCAGAAGCAGCTGGCGGAAGAATCTCAATGCCAAGTTCATGCCAGGCGATCACACTCGCGAGCCCTGTGCGAATGATGACTTCGTCGTCCACAATCAATAATCTCATGGCGATTCCTCCAGAATTGGAATGGAGAACGAAATTCGGGTGCCCCCACCCTTTTTGCTGTGTATTTCAAGTAACGCATCCGTCCCATAGTGAAGAAACAGTCTTTCGTTTACATTACGGAGACCATACCCTCCATCGGACAACGACTGCCCCAGTTGCTTCCCTTGGGAATGACTACCCTGCGGCAACATGTTACTCTCATCCGCGGGGATAATACTGGCCCGCAATTGCTCCAATTGCTCCAGTTCCATGCCCGCACCGTCGTCCAGTACCAAAATGTTCATGCGCTCAACCGCGGAATCCTTCTGAATCATAATCGTTATCGTGCCTTGGTTTCCTGCCTGTTGAATCCCGTGAATCATCGCATTCTCCACCAGTGGCTGTAGCAGAAGCTTTAACATCATTCGTTGCTCCAATGCAGGATCAACAATATAATGCAGCACGAATTGATCCGGAAAACGAATCGACTGTACCCGTACATAATGACGGATATGCGCAATCTCCTGGGCAACCGGGCAGTAATCCTGTCCCTTATTCAAACTGATTCGTAGAAAATCACTTAGTCCCTCTACCATATCCGCGATCCGGTTTTCTTTGGACATCAGCGCGATCCAATGAATGGAGGAGAGCGTGTTATACAGAAAATGAGGATTAATCTGAGCCTGGAGTACACGTAGATCTGCTTCTTTTTTGCGAGCTTCCCCACGAATGATCTCTTCCTTAAGCCATTCAATATGTGCACCAAGCAGATTGTAACTTTCCCCAAGCTTGCCAATCTCGTCATCGCTTTCTGCTCGGAATAACGGCAAGGGACGCTTCGGATCAATTCGAGACAAATGTCTGGTTAATACAAGCAGCGGCCTCGTAACCCTGCGAACCGTGAACCAGACCAAACCACCGCTGATTAACGCTGACAAGGCAACCGCAATTGCTGTCAAAATGATAATGTAACTATTCTCTGAACGGTAGTGCTCATAAGGAACCATACCAACCAGCGTCCACCCCGTCAGTTCCTCAGGGTAATAAAGGACCGTATGTTTTCTTTCTTCCTCACCATAAGTAATCGTCCCACTATGCCCCTTCTGAATACGCGTAATCAGTCCCGGTTCGAGATCAGATACATGTAGCCCAAGCCGGGATTTATCCATGGAGGACAGAACCTCTCCTGTGTTGCCAATCACTTCAAGGCTACCTTCCCCTCTACCCAGTCCAAACGCCGGCCATCCTTTAGAGATCGCATTTTCATTTAAACTGATGCTAAGCCAGCCGATGGGACGATAATTGTGGATGCTGCGAATTGGCCTGATCAACGTAATGACGTTTTGAATTCCAGCATAATTGCGAACGGGATATACACCCGTCCACCTTTTATCCGCGTTTCCACTAGGGAGAGATGGGGAAAACAGACTGCCTCCGTCCGGTTCATACCAAGTGGCCGTGGACAACGCAGCATCAAAGCGTCCGGGATAAATGGCAATGTTCGCAATGTACTTTTTGGATGCGGCCAGATTGGTCATTCGGCCCACAATATCCAAGCGATCTGCTTCATGATCCTCGTCCCGGCTTAGATACTGCTGAATATCCCGTTCTCCAATGAGGAAAATCGATAAATTCTCTGCATCCTGAAGCATATAACGAAGATTCGCTTCCACTTGTTTCAACGTGTCCATCCCGGACAGCTTCGTTTTTTCCTCCGTAATGCGTGAGGCGAACAGGAAAGCAAATAGTCCAAGCGCTACAAGTGGCACAATCATCGAAGCTGTGACAACCACGGATAGTTTTCGTTGCAGTGATGATGTAAGCCAGCGAACCAAATCTGTTCCTCCTTTGGATGCGCCCCTCGCTTACCCTTTGACTGCACCTGCTGTCATGCCCTTCATCACCTGTTCCTGAAAGATTAAATAGACAATGATCGTAGGAATAACCGATAGGGTCATGGCAGCAAGCGTTAGACCATAATCGGTCTGATATCCATCTGCGAAGTTTGCAATGGCAAGCGGTAACGTTTTCAATCCTGTTTTATTAATAAATACAAGGGCAAAGGAAAAGTCGTTCCACGCATGTAAAAAACTCAAAATGGTCACCGTAGACAGTGCAGGAAGCGACATGGGAAGCATGATCCGGGTAAAAAGTCCCCAAAGGCCGGTTCCATCCATAAAAGCTGCCTCTTCAATATCGCGCGGAATGCTGACCAGATAAGCTGTCAACACAAAGATTGCCGTTGGCAAAGCAAACGCAGTATACGGCAAGATCAAAGCCCAATACGTATTGAGTAAGGACATCTGTTTCATCAAAATAAACAACGGAACAAGTGTACTATGAATAGGAATGAGCATGCCTACAACGAAAAACGTCATAATCAGCCCTTTCCAGCGAAACTGGAATCGTGCCAGAATGAATGAAGCCAGCGCCGCGATAAACAGCGTCAGGATCAGCGAGCCAATCGATACGGTTAGTGAATTGCCAAAGGCCGTTCCGAGCTTCGAGCTTTCCCAGGCATTTGTAAAATTGGCCACATTCCAGTGTGCCGGTAGACCAAAAGGTCTGCTGTAGAAATCCTCATTTGTTTTGAACGCACTAATCACAAGCCAATAAAACGGATACAATGTTAAAATACCATAGACCGTCAGCAGCGTCCAAAAGATTCCTTTACGAATCTGCCGAATGGAATGCCCTGCATGGCCTCGTGGTGTTGATATAGTCACAGGTGTTGTTCGCATGAGCGTGCCTCCTTTCTATTCGTTTTCTTTACGCTTCCGACTGGTCACCCACTGGCTTGTTCCGATGAGTAACAAGGAAATCAGAACAATCGTTGTAGAGATCGCACTACCAAAACCATATCGGTACGTTGTAAACGTAGAGTTATACATATACGTAGCGAGCAACTCCGTTGCGTGAGCTGGTCCACCTTTGGTCATGATGTAGACCAGATCAAAGGACTTCAGACTGCCTGAGATACATAAGATAATTGCAACTTGTACCGTGCCCCAAATCATCGGCAGAGAAATAGAAACCAGTTTGCGGAGTCCAGATGCGCCATCTATTTTGGCTGCGTCATGGATTTCACCCGGGATGTTCTGCAAAGCGGAGATGAAAATAATCAGATACAGTCCAACAAAACTCCAGAGCAAGGGTGGCACAAGAGAAAATATGGCGATCTTTGCATCGGACAGCCATTGCAGCTTCCAACTCTCCAGCCCTAGTGCATCCAGCAGGAAGTTCAAGATACCGATCTGTGGATGGTAGATATACTGCCAGATCATGCCGATGACCACGGTGGACAATACCATCGGCAGAAATACGGCCGATCGCAGAAAGCGCTGGAGCGGGTTGCTTTTGTGTAACATAACTGCCAACATGAGTGCTAATGGAATCTGACCGAACACCGAAGCAAGCACAAAAATGACATTATTTTTCAAAGCCCTCCAAAAGATCGCGTCATTCCAGATTTCCACATAGTTGCTGAGGCCAATATATGTCGATGCACCAATGCCAGACCAGTTAAAAAAGCCGTAGTATGCTGACCACACAACAGGCACAAATACAAACAATGCATAGATAATAACTGCCGGTGCAAGCCCCAGCATAATAAAACGCCGACTTTGCAATGCGTTCAATGGCTTCACTTCCCCTCGTATTGCCTTTCTAATCTGTCCGGTATCGGACGTTAACTTCTTATCTAAAAACCCCTCCCCTGCCGGGAAGGGGAATGAACTGTGCTTTACTTTATTTAGGTTAGGTTAGTCAGCCTCCAGAAGCAGGAAACAACCTATTGTTTCATCGCATTCGCTTGAGCTGCTTGAATTCGGCCTGCAATATCTTCCGCTTTGCCGCCCATCAGCAGCTCCTGTAACCCGTTATTAATCACTTCAACCGTAGCCGATCCCAGCTTGGAATCGTATACCGGCGTAATCTTCACTTCTTGCATCAGATCGTACAATTCCACAAACAACGGATGAGCTTTGTCCTTATCCAGATCAATCTTATAGCTGACCAATGTACTGCTGTCCAGCGTAGCTTTTTGACCGTCCGGACCAGCCAGGGCGTAGAATAGCTCCATCGCGGCGTCTTTTTGAGCACCACTCAACTTTTTGCTAACACCAAGACCCGTTCCTACAACGCCTGATGTTGTTCTTGGTTCACCTTTGCCACCTTCAACTGGAGGCAGAATCGTAATATGTGTATTTTTCAGCACCTCTTCCGGTGCATTGTTAACGAGGTTGGCGAGCGCCCACCCACCGTTCATGACCATCGCCGTTTTCCCTTGAAAATAAAGTTGCATCATCTGGGTTTCATCAATACTGTTGAATCCGTCCTGAAAAGCCTGCATGTTTCCAAGCTCCTGCATTTTCTTCAGCGCCTCAACAAATTGCGGATCAGTGAAACTTGCACCATCCTGAGCTACGGCTTTCAAAAACCAGTCTGTACCCGTCACCCGATCAGCCAGCGTACTGAAAATGGTAGACTGGGCAACCCAGTTCGTTTTGTTACCGAGAGCCATCGGAATGATTCCTTTTTCGTTAAACGAAGCAACCGCCTGTTCCAATTCAGCCCACGTTTCAGGAACCTTTACGTTATTCTCTTTGAAGAGTGCCTCATTGTAATAAATAAAAGAGCTGGGCGCCAGATTCATCGGAACGGAATAAATATTTCCATCTACTGTGTATCCATCCAGTGCATTCGGAATAAAATTCTCTTTCCATTCCGGCTTCGCATCCAGATCTGCGTTAATCGGCTGCAACAGATCTCCTTTTACAAACTCCTTGGTCATTGCATCCGGCCACATCACGAAGAGATCCGGCATCTCATTGGCTGCTGCAACCGTACGTAACCTTGTCTTGAGTCCGTCCGTAGGCAAGCCTTCATCTACCACTTCGATATCTGGATGTGCTGTACGGAAATCCTCAATAATTTTACGCATGGCCACCGCTTTGGCGTCTTGCCCCGTCCAGTTATGCCAGATGGTCACGGTGACTTTGTCACTGCCGCTACCGCCTTCGGAAGAATCACCGCTTGTGCATCCTGCCAAAATAACAGCGAATAAAGTTAGTGCCAATATGCCTGAAAACCATTTTTTCCACATTGTTTCTACTCCCCCTTGAGCACTTAATATCTGTATTGTAAATGGTAACGCTATCATAACGTAAGGTGACGATCCACGGATGCAGGGGTGAATAATATCGGTTCCCTGTTTACATATCAAAAAAGCCCTCCCTGGACAATGTCATGAAGTCAAGACTAACTTCAATCCCATTGCTCTCAGGGAGAGACTTTAAAATTGGACGTATACTCCATGTGCTGAACATGTATTGCATGATTCAAAGATATAATAGCTGGATAAGTTCGCATTAAAGGATTCTACATGTTAATCGTTCGGTTATTGAAGACTGTTTTTCACCAATGCTGCAAAAGCTTCAGAACCTTCGGCGGTCAGATGCACCCCGTCTTTTTCAAAATATTCGTCATGCCCTTCACTAGCCTGATTCCAATCAATAAGAGAAACATTACTGTAACTGGAGGCTGCATCCGTCAGAGCCTTGTTCACCGTTCGCTCCCAAGGACGCGGCACACGTACCGTGACAAGATAAACCCGTGTTTTATCCTTCAATCCATCAAGTACGGACTTTAAATTTTTGGAATTAAAGGAACCGTTCGTTCCAAGCTCAAGTACCACCTGATTGCCCATTTGCTTGTTACGCTTCAGATCCCTCAGCACATCTCCAGCCTGCCACATCTGACGGCCGACATGGCCATCTACGTACACACCGGATATGCTCTGCTCCAGATAAGGCTTGGCATCCAGAATAACGGAATCTCCGATAATTGTATATTGGACTTTTCCATTCTTAGTGACAGGTGTCGCAGGTTTATCCGTTGCCCCTGAATCCGTTGCATCGGTTGTGCCTTCATCTGGTTTCGAACCCGATGGGTCGGTTTCTTTGTTTCCTGAATCAGACGAATTGGAAGCAGGATTATTGTCAGGATTAGAGGGTGAGTTGCCCTGATCCCGGCTATCGCTGGATGAATCGTCCGGCTTGGCCGATTTAGACCCATCTGTAGATGCAGTTCCAGGCTTGTGACTCCCATTCGTTTTCCCGTCTGACGTCGACTCCGTACCTGACTGAACAGATGGATTCTTTTCCTCGGAATTCGAAGGTTTTGTTGTAACGGGTACAACGTCCTGACCCTTTTCTTCAGCAGACTTTTCGCCATTGAACACCGTAGACAGGGACACCGAATGTGAATCTGAATTGGCTGCTACTGGCAGTACCGTCTGCGATATGGCATAACATAGTAACAGGAACGTCATCAGCAGGCCTGTTCGTTTCCACCATACCTGACGGGGAACGAAAGAGGTACGCCCTCTTCCCCACAGTTTTGACAAGGAATCCCGAAAACCGTTATAACGAATCGGGTTTTCAATATATTTTAGCGACATCGATGCAAGTACAACCGTTGCAACGACTTGTAGCAACATACGTACAGGATGTGCACCGCCTGTATTTACAACAGGACTGGTCAGAACAATAATCGGATAATGCCACAGATATATTCCATACGAACGTTCACCAATCCAGCGCAATGGTTTTGCCCCAATAATCCTTGCCAGCAAAGACGAAGGATGGGCAAGTACTGCCACCAGCAGGGTTGCGGCAATCGCTTGTATCACCATGCCCCCCTGATACAGGAACGAGTCGTATTCGCTCGTATTCAGCATCATATAGATTAGCACCGCTAAGGCAGCAATTCCTGATACGTCCAATACGAGCCGATTCATCGCAGGCAATGTGCCAGACAGCTTCCGGCTTGGCCAGACTACAGCTAACGCTGCCCCGGCAAGCAAGGCAAATGCACGGGTATCTGTTCCATAATATACACGGCTCGGGTCCAAATCCGGGTTGTACATGATGGCCATGGCGCCAGCTGAAAGTTCAGCTGCAACGACAATGGAGACGATCAGCCATCCCTTTCTTTTGAACAAAACGATCGCTGCAATTAACAGAAGCGGCCAAAGCAGATAAAACTGCTCCTCAACAGCCAGTGACCAGAAATGTCCAAAAGGTGATGGTGGACCGAAACTTTCAAAATACGAAACATGGTGAAAGATATACCACCAATTACTTATGTACGTAACACCGGATAAGATATCCCCTTTGAGTGAAGCAAGCCGGGACGAGTCTGTACATAACAGCCAGAGCATCACAACCGCTGTCATGGTTAGCATGCCAGGCAACAAGCGCCTAAACCGCCTTAACCAGAAATCTCCAAGCGCAATGCGCCCATGTTCCCGCCACTGGGATAACAAAATATCGGTAATCAGATAGCCTGACAGAACAAAAAATATACCTACACCGAGCAGCCCGCCCGGAATGAAATCCAAATTTAAATGATAAGCAATCACGCCAAGTACCGCGATGGCTCGTAAGCCATCCAGTCCGTTCATATGCCTCTTTTTTTTCACTGATTGTGACATGCGCGCCCCTCCTTGTTATTGCGAGTCCACATCCATCGAGATCGGGGCATCCTGTTACACTGGCTCATTCTAGTTGTTATTAACATACGTATTGCACCTTCCATCTTTCATTTACAACATAAAGAAGACGAACTGCCTATAGATTTAGTTGTATTGATTGTGAATCTAACTTATATTTTCTCGTGATTTCACGATTACGTTTAGCATTATACGCCTGAAAACAACTTCATAATTGACAAGAATAGTTACAAACCCGTTTAACCGATGTAACCTTTTCTGCCAGCATAATCAGCTGTAAAATCATACTCTATATTTAATGTTTAATATAGTGCTTTTCATCGACTGGACATAATTACCTGAACTTATTCAATAGAAAAAGGCCGCCGACTTGCTCAGCAGCCACTATCCATTATAAACCTAACTCAGAGCGGATTGAAAGTTTTGCTTATAATTGCTTCTTCCTTCCTAGGACTCTAGAGGTGGAACGAGAATATCAATGCATTGAATCCAGCTTGCGTCTGTAAATCATTAAAACAAATAATCCTGCTGTAATCGCACCATATACGAGCGATATAATTATTACCATTAGCTTCTTAAATAGACTTTATGCATCATAATTAATTAACACATCTATAGTACTACTTAGAGGAGGCAACAGATAAATCATTGGTGTAAATCCCTCTGGCAACACCTGTTCTATACCTTGCACAGAAAGTGTAATAACAATGAGCACACTCAGCATTAAAAAAGACATGACGCGGGAACGAACAAACTTAGAACTAAACCAGCAGGCTAAAGCAACTCCCAGCCAAGATGAAACCAAATGATAAATCAGGGCCATGCCTAGCTCTTCAACACTCGGATTTCGATCAAACTTTTGAAAAATGGCTGGGAACGAAACGGCATACAGAGCGAGTGGAATGGTAAAAAACCAGCAATACAACAATTTTGCAACATAAAGTTTTACTAAACTGCCACTATGCAATACCGTTACCGATTCCTGATTTGTCGTTTCCATATCAATCAACGTATAACAAATGACAACAGAAATAATAAAAATAAATGTTGTTGAAAATGCATAACTAGCCATTACTGGATTCGGAACGACACTGTATACGAAAATAATCCCCATAAAAAATACAAAAGTAGCCGGACCATAGCGATAAGAACGCCTTCATTGTCACCTTTCCACCAACCTTTACTAACGATCCCGTTTTCTTTCTAATGTGATCCATGAATAGTAGAGCATCCAAAATAGAGGTGGAAATATAACTACTGCAATATATCGATGGTGATATGGGAGCGTAAAAATGGTACCTACTGAGATCGGCACGATCAGAGCAAACAAAAACAAGTACTTTTTCCAATGTTTACTCATGATAGATGCTGCCTCCTTCCTTCGTCCAGAACCTGACATGAACATTCATTTAAACGGAATATGTGCCTCTTTTAACTGGATTTGTAAGAACACCGTCCTTATTTTAACATATTTAAGATTAAAGGGATGTCTATTGAATAAATAATTCAGAGGAAACTAGATTCAATGTACACCGTTGACTAAAGAGACCTATCGACGTCTAGGCAGTTCAATTGAAGTCTAGCAACAAAAAAAACGAAGTGCTGGTATGTCAGCACTTCGTCTGTACACTTTTTAGGTTGAACATCCCTGTTCAGGCTCATTAGAGCAACAATTTACTCCAGATTTGTTCTGGAATAGCTTAATTACACTTGCTGTATCCGCAGTTACTGCATGTTTTGCAGCCCTCCACATTGATCAAGGACGCCGAGCCGCATGAAGGACATAAGTCGATGGATTGGATAAAAGCTTTTTGCCCCTCACCTCCCGCATCGCCCAGATGTTCGGTGGGTGCCTGTGTGTTCAGCAGAACTCCCTTTGCATTGTTGGTGCTGTTGCTACTGTTAGCACTGTTCGGGGTCTTCACTCCAATGTCCTCGTTCTTCTTTTCACTCTGTGCTTCAAGCGGATCACCCTCTTTCACTTGCTCATTCATCTGAACATGGCTTTCCAGCGCTTTCGCTACGGCATCGGCAATGGATTCCACACGGTTAGCTCCGAAACCAATAGCCCCTGAACCTCCGATGCCTTTCAGATGTTTGATAAGCAACTCCACCTTATGGCCATGATCGCCATATCGCAAGAATAGAGAGCACACACGGCCCAGTGCCTCCGCCATCGCAAACACGTCTGAGCCTGCCTTGCCTACGTTGAGGAAAATCTCACCCGGTGTTCCGTCCAGATCATTAATCGTAATGTAAGCCATGCCAAACGGCGTATGCATCTTATACGTTGCTCCGCGCAATACTTGTGGACGGCGTTTATATTGTTTATCCACCACACCCGTAGTCTGTTCTCCCAAGTCTGGCAAGCTGGACTCTCGCTCTGCATACACCGGATTTGCTACCGAAACGGACTCAGCTACCAGACTGTTGAATTCCTCTTTATCCGCATTCTGCCCCTCAATAGCTGAGGTGTCTTCTTTCTTCGAAGTAGAAAGTACTTGAACATCTCTACTGCCGTCCCGATAGATCGTTACCCCTTTACAACCTAGATCAAAAGCTAGCTCATACAGCTCTGCCGTATCCTGCACCGTAAAATCAGCCGGACAGTTTGCCGTTTTTGAAATCGAACTGTCCACCCACTTCTGAATGGCAGCTTGCACGCGAATATGATTTTCGGCCGAAAGATCCATCGCCGTCACATAATAATCCGGTAGGGACTCACCAGGATGTTGCTCCAGCCACTCCTCAGCAATCGGCACAAACTGTTCATCATACCCAAGACGACTCTGGCGAAAATACTTAAAAGCAAAATACGGCTCAATGCCAGTCGATGTGCCCACCATCGTTCCAGTACTTCCTGTAGGCGCCTGAGTAATCAGCGTCACGTTACGAATTCCCTTTTCACGGATCGCTTCTCCAACCTCTGGGTACGTCGCGATCATCTGTTTCATAAATCCACTTTGTAAGTAAGGTTCTGCCTCAAACGCCGGGAACGCCCCCTTCTCCGCGGCAATCTCCGCTGAAGCGAGATAGGCTTCCTTTGCCATAAATCCATACAGTTTATTGAGAAAATCTAGCGATTCAAGACTGCCATAACGGATACGCAGTTTGATCATCAGCTCCGCAAGTCCCATAGTTCCTAGCCCCACCCGGCGTTCACGATGCTGATTCAATCGATTTTCTTCAAAATGATACGGCGTCGCGTCAATCACATTGTCCAGAAATCTTGCCGAAATGCGCGTCGTTTCCGCCAGCTCTTCCCATGCCACATCGTGGTTTGTTTCATCATAGAATTTGGACAAATTGATTGCTGACAAGTTACATACGCCCCAGCCTGGAAGGCCCTGTTCCCCACAATTATGAGCCACAACTCCACCAGCAATCAAGGAATGTGTAACTGGCTCTGTTATATCATATACAGTGACGTATTCTCCTTTTTCCAACTTCTTCACTCTCGACATAAACTTTTCTGACTTTCTTGACGGTCTTGCAATTCGCTCTAGAGCCTGTTGTTTCCTCGTAACATATTTAAAACCAATTTTTTCTTTGAAGCAAAGTAGATTGTTACCTGATATTATCAACTCGTAGAAACCCTTACTCTTGTAAGTCCTAAATTCTCCACCTTTTGTTGTGTAATTGAATAAAGATTGTGAAGATTTAGGGCGAGCATAAATTGAACTATTGATTCCATAATTCAATAACAGCAACTGAACACCTTGTAACAACTTTTTAGAGCTAGAAGTTAATCTTGCTGTTCGATGCATTTCATCTCTTTCATATACAGTACCATCAGCGCTAAACAAAGCTTGTAAAAAAGCTGTCACTGTTTTTTTCGAGGATGTAAATATCAACTCGGGAACCACCTTCTCCGGTCCTTTTGCTGAAGTTACTCCAATACTTGCGAGTTGTGAAACTAAGTTTTTCCTCCACCAGTAAACTTGTTTTGTTCCATTTGTTCTTTGATAGATCTTTGCCCTTATTCCCGATATTTTCTCACCGACATCTATAAGATGCGGTATCACCTCTTCATCGTCAGCTCCAAAAACCATGCCTACTTCCCCACGAGCAGAAACCCATCCATCACCAATTAACCACCCTAAAAATAATCCCCATTCCTCTCCAAGTTGATCTTCTTCTGCAAATCCACCTTCAGCTGACTGAATATAAACATAGTCTTCAGAGTCTAGGTTCTTGGCTTGTTTCCACCCAAAATTAGTGTACAACTGATGCTCAGGAGTCACACTAATTTCAATTCCATTTTGTAGATGTATTTTAATGGTCTCTTTCTTTCCAGTTGGAAACACTGTTGCTGATCTCATCTGTAATCCAGGTATTTCGTATGAACGACCGCCAACAACTTTGGCCTTTTCGATAAGTCGATTATCCGTACCTACCATAAAAAACTCTCCTGTTTTCCTTCTATACAGATCTTCAATTGTTATAAGTCCATATTGGGTAGCTATTCTTGTTTTAGGATGGAAGCAAGGATTAGTACAAATGATCGGATTAAAATACCAGCTGTTCGACATCTGATTGTAATACTCCATAAATACAACACCGGGTTCGGCTGATTTCCAGGCGGATTCAATAATCGTATGCCATATTTCTCGTGCTTTCACGGTACGATACGGAATAATGTTACGGCCTGACGCTTTCCATTTGCCCAGATCCCCATCCCACTCTGAATCATAATCCGGGTCACTCGTATCGGGAAAAACAAGCTCCCAATCACCGTCCTGCTTCACAGCCTCCATGAACGCATTGCTTACGCAGACCGACAGATTGGCATTGGTCACCTGCCCCATCGTTTGTTTAACCGTAATAAAATCCAGCACGTCCGGGTGCCAATCGTTCATCATCAGCATCAGCGCACCCCTGCGGCTGCCCCCTTGTTCGATAAGCCCCGTCGTATAACTGAACAAACCGCCCCAGGATACCGATCCGCTGGACGAGCCGTTCACACCTTTCACCACAGCCCGCCGCGGACGAAGGGATGACAGATTGATACCCACGCCACCGCCGCGAGCCATAATTTCAGTCATTTCGGTCAACGTCTTCATGATGCCGCCCCGGCTGTCTTGCGGAGAAGGAATGACATAACAGTTAAACAGCGTCAACTCATCACTGGCCCCTGCCCCTGCACCAGCAGCAATACGTCCACCAGGAACCAGTTTCCAGTCATCCAGCACCAAGCGAAACTTCTTCTCCCAAACAGCCTGTTGTTCAGGTGTCGATTCAACAGATGCCATCGCTCGGGCAAGACGATCCCACATCTCTTCCGGTGTTTTCTCTATCGTAAGTGTCAACTTTTCCACATCGGTCTCAATGATCGTATCGCTACGTGTCCGCACTTTAACTAGTTGTGCCTGCCGTTCAACAATCTCACCGACTTCCTTCACCGGAAACTTGGGATCATCTTTCGTTAATACAAGTACTACATCTCCGACTTTTGCATGATTTGAATCAGCGTCCTTCCATGCGTACCGATCCAGAAATATTTTCTCGCTGAGCCCTTCCAGCTTATGTTTGTTCTCATGATGCTTCACTTGTTGGTTCGTTCCTGTATTGTTGGATGCCATCTCTGCAATCAACCTCCCCGAATAAACCGTTCATTTTAAATTCAATGCTGTCTTTGAGAATAATTTATGCCTAGACACTACATATAGTGATTTATAACCATTATATTACACTATATGTTGATTTTCTATGTGATCTATATCATAGATCCTCTGAAACGGGTTATGAACTTGCCTTCCTTCGTCCATACTATTACCTACGAATAACACAAGAACGGAGAGGAAGCATCATGAACCGGAAACATCCGCATCATATGAATCAACCTGTAGCTGACTTACCTGTTCCTCTTGAGTTTGATCGAAGCTGGCTGGAACAGCTTGAATCTCGTTTGGACAAGGGCGGTCCTTGGGGGGATTACCGACTCTTTCAACTCGGTATTCAGGCTGAAGAAACGAATCTCATTCCGAACTTTGACGAAATTCAATGTCTGAAACATTTGCAAGATCTGACCCCACTTCCTCACCAAATGGATACGGCACGCAAAGTATTATTCGAAATGTCAGGCCGAGCCATTCTCGCCGACGAAGTAGGTCTGGGCAAAACGATTGAAGCCGGCCTGATTTTGAAAGAATATATGGTTCGTGGTCTTGTATCTAAAGTGTTAATTCTTGTCCCCGCTTCTCTGGTATTGCAATGGGTACGTGAACTCAATTCCAAATTTGGCATCCCAGCAGTTGCACAGAAAAAGGCTTATTCCTGGCAAAATGACGTTGTTGTTGCTTCTATGGACACTGCCAAGAGAGACCCGCACAAAGATATGTTACTAAGTATGGACTATGACATGATCATCATTGATGAAGCACATAAACTCAAAAATAAAAAAACAACCAATTATCAATTCATGCTGCAATTACGCAAAAAATACTGCCTGCTACTCACTGCTACGCCTGTGCAGAACGACATGAGCGAGCTTTTCAATCTCATTAACCTGCTGAAGCCCGGTCAGCTTGGTCGTCAAGGCGATTTTGCCGCCAACTTTGTCGTCGATAAACGTGTGCCAAAAAATCAGGAGCAGCTCAAAGATGAGCTTTCCAAAGTCATGATCCGTAACAGGCGTGGCGAAGGCCCCGTGCAATTTACAAAACGCAACGTGTCTAACGTGGATCTGCAACTTTCGCCCGAAGAGCAAGCACTCTATGACGGGGTAACCTCGTTTGTCAAAGATCAATACCAGGAAGCAGGCGGCAACCTTAGCAGCATGCTTTCGCTCGTTACGTTGCAACGGGAAGTCTGTAGCAGTCGGGACGCTGTGTTTGTAACACTCGTGAATCTGTCCAAAAAGTTGCCGCTGGATTCCCCACTGCGGGATAAAATCTGGGAACTGGTGGCTCATATCAAGGCGATTAAAGAAAATACAAAAGCCGAAAAAACGATGGAACTGATTCGAGATATGAATGAAAAAGTCATTATTTTCACGGAATACCGAGCGACGCAGGAATACCTGCTGAACTATTTTCGTAACAACGGACTGACGGCTGTTCCCTATCGGGGCGGGATGAATCGAGGCAAAAAGGACTGGATGATGGATCTTTTCCGCGGCCGTGTACAGGCAATGATTGCAACGGAAGCTGGTGGTGAAGGCATCAACCTGCAATTCTGTCACCATATGATTAACTTTGATCTACCGTGGAACCCGATGCGGGTAGAACAGCGGATTGGCCGGGTTCATCGGCTCGGTCAGCAGAATGACGTTAACATTTTCAACCTGTCTACGAAAGGTACGATTGAGGAACATATCCTGCATCTGTTGCATGAAAAAATTAATATGTTCGAGATGGTCATCGGTGGACTGGATGTCATTCTCGAACGGCTGGAGAAAAAGGAATCGATCGAAAAGAGTCTGTACAAAATTATGCTGGAATCGCAGAACGAAGAGGATATTCGCCGTAAAATGAACTCGCTCGGACAGTCGCTGAACACAATTCAGCGCGAAGTTGCTGACGAGGTGCCTTTAATCACCAAACTTGATCTTCACAAAGGGGGCAACTGATATCCATGACAATGTCACCGCATGAGATCCAAGCTTACGTCCTAACCTATCTGGAAGCTTTGGATTGCCAGATCATGGAGCGGTCACCTGCTCATGTGACGGTTAAATTATCACCTGAAGCAGACAAGGCATTAACGAACCGTCCGTATTACTGGGGATTTGTCGAGCGTGTAGGGGTGGAGCCTGAGACCATGTCATTTACTTTTGTTTTTGACCCGGAAGCTTATCAGCAGATCACTGAGGCGGCGCAAGCCAAGGCCAAAGCGTCTCAGCCTGTTCAAACGCCACCTGAAGCGAAGCCTGATGCTCCGAAAGAAACGATACTCGGACGTTATTTTGGCATCACGCCTTCCATGCCGCAGCTTGGTCCCGGACGCATTCTGCGAGAAGATGTTGTGTATGGTAGCCGCAGATTACAGCAGATATTTGCCGCAGCACGCGAAGGTGGAGCCTTCGTAAACCTGTTTGAACAAGCCGCCAAACGCCAGATCAGGGCCACATCTCCGGCTGTATATGAACCTTGGCTAGGGGTTTGTTTTAAAGTCGAGTTTGCTTGTGACCTGAAACGGGAGGAATTACACTTCCTTGGCATTTCACTAAGATCGGGTGAAATCATCGAAAAGTTCGGAAGCAAGCTGAGCCGGCGTGATCTCAGTCCAAGACTGGCTGAAAATATGCATGCTCAGTCACCGAAAATTTCGCTCGCTGATGCAGGGGCTGCTCTCGAATCACACCTCACCGCTCACTTAAGCAGGCTCGATTATAGCTGGGCGGAAAAAGCGAAAGAACGCCTGCAACTCGAACTCGATGTGGTGGACGCCTACTATGAAGCCGTATTGCGAGAAGACATGCCTGAGGTTACTGAGGTTACTGAAGATGAAACGGCTCGTCCTGTTATTAATCGGGTTCGCGGCATATTAGAACCGGTCCCAGCTGATGTGGAACTGGCCGCCGAATCTACCATACAACAGACGCAAGATGATGTAGACCCTGAGCAAGAAAAAGCAAAACAGGCGGTCATAGATCGCGAAGCGATGAAACTGCAGTATGAGAACAGGCGAACCGAGATGATCTGGCAATATGAGCCGAAGGTGAAGGTCACTGCCATAAGCAGCGGCATGTTTCACTTAAGATAAGACGAAGACACTACTTTTCCTGCAAATGCTGGCAAAAGTAGTGTTTATTCATAACCGTTGAACCGACAGGTTGCAGCACCCTTTGCACCCCCTATCCTCTACAATGAAGTCAGGAAGAAGGTGTTTACGATGAAAAAACGGCCCCGGTCAAAACGACGAAATATCGGGCATTGCCTATCGATCTTCTTGAGCATGATCATCTGCTTTGCTCTTCTCTCCATCTGGCCGACGGCTCATGCAGCGGCAACAACTAACAGGTTTGCACCCGCTTCTGTAGAGCAATTCGCGCAACTGCAAGTGAGCGCACTTGGTACCTCCAATCCAGATTGGCTTGCAGCGAAGCTTGAATATTATCCATTAGGGCCAGGTAACCATGGCTGGTTTGTGCATGCCAGCATTCAGGACAAGCCCGTTGGATATATGATTATTTCCACAACTCCGCAAGGGGAGCTCCTTCTCAGTGAGTATGGTCAGGGAGAACAAGCACTATATAATAACGAGCTACTAGGACAGGCTCTGGAACGACAGGGTTTGAATATGAAAATATTACAAACTGCTGGTGATAAGATTACACGTCGATATGCTGCTCCTCTTTTGGCTTATTGGAAAGTGGAACGTGTAAATCATCCCGCGATGTACATTGATGCATCCAATGGAGACTTGTTGCCGGCTAATCGGTTAGAACGTGTAGAGACTGGCTCTGGAACGAATTTTTTCAACTTGAAGGAGTTGCAACAACAGATAGCCATACCTGAACCAACAAGATTTCATACGAGTCCTGTTATTCTACAGCCTGCTTTTGACCCTTCATCTCAACTAACCTGGCTGATATCTGAACCTCTGCAACCCTCTCAAGTGAAGCAACAGCTTCAGCAGAACCATAGTGAAGCCCTTGTCTTCTCAGCAGAAGAATGGAATCTGTTCTATGGTGGTCCTTTGCCAGTAAGCGGATACCAGATATGGAGTATTGCAGGTTCAACGTTTGATCTTTACGTTGGTCTTGGTGGTTACAACTCCACACAACGCTTCATTCCCTTGAACAAGCTTTTGCATGATGGACATTTCTACAAGTTTAATTCTTAGCACATGCACTCATAATCTTTTTTATAACTCAAAATGACTCATAAAAAGACGCATCCTAATACAGGATTGCGTCTTCTTGAATTGGCACTCGTGTTCATCTTTTTTAAGGAAGCGGTTCAACTCTTCTTTGATCTTCGTTTCTTCTTGTCTACCCATAAGGATACCGCAAATGGAATCATGCCAAACCATTTCATGGACCAGGGCTCTCTCCTTCTGCTTTGTGCTCTCCGTTCCTTTCGCTCATCCTTCGGCGTGTCGATGTAATGTACAACACGTTGCGTAATATATTTAACCAGTTCATCACTTTTAGCCATAAAGCAGCCTCCTCTTCTTCCGCACATCCGTGATCTAACGTTATCCCTATTGTGCGCAAGACGTGATTGAACTAAACATTTTTTTGTGCAAATAGCGTATGAAATGATCTAAAATGCACAGTCTAATGCCAAAGGTATCCATCCTGCCTTTTTCGCTTCAACACTTATATTTTGAAGGAGTGTATAATTCGATGTTTAAGCTACTTCTGACAACTTCTATAGCCCTGCTGATTAGTGTTTATTCTATGACCGGTTTCTCCTCTGCTTCTACACTGACTCGTCACGATCCATCTGCCTATCGGCCGTCGATCATGCCAATTACCGATGGCGATTCCTATCATTCAAGTCATCATGCTTTTGCGGCACCCGTTATCCTGCTGGATGTTGGCCACGGAGGTATTGACGGAGGAACATCCGAAGCAGGTGTTCTGGAAAAAGACATTAATTTAGCGATCAGTCAAAAGATATACTTACTGCTTCGCGGCAAAGGTTACACCGTCATCATTAACCGTCTAGGTGATTACGCACTTAGTGATGAGAACCGTTGGTTAAACAGTCGCTCACGTCACATCAGGGATCTCGCACAGCGCAAAAGCCTTAGTGAGGAAGTCAGCACCGATATCGTCGTTAGCATTCATGCGAACTGGAGCCCTCGTTCAGCTACGCACGGTCCGGTAGTGCTTCATCAGAAAGAGGGACGCAGTTATCTGCTGGCACAATCGATACAGGATGCCATGAACCAATTGTGCGGTACACACCGTGAAGTGGTCTGGGGCAAACCGTTTTACATGCTAAATTATGTGAAACATCCGGCAGTCATTGTGGAGACCGGGTTTTTAAGCAATCCAGCCGACCGGGCCAGAATCAGTGACCCGACAGAGCAAAAGCGAATTGCACAGTCGATTACGGATGGTATTATTTATTATCTGTCGGTAGTGTAGGTGCGGCCTGCCAGTGCCATACATCCCTTACCATATCACCGATTCCTACAAACTGAACTTGATTCTGCAGGCGGGAGACCGACTCCCGTATCACTGCCGAAGTATTCATGCCTGTATGACCGACATGACCAATGACAACACAGCTTTTCTTCTCAACTGCTCGCTGAGCAGCCAAATCAAGTTGCTTGCGAATATGTGCCTTTGAATTTTGATCATCCAAAAAAATGTCATTGCCCACAAGCGGCATGTTTTTGGCTATGGCAAGATCGCCAACCACGGAACGAAAATTCGTACGGCTATCCACAAAGAAGAGGCCGCGTTCCAGGCATACATCCAGTACAATGGACATAATGCGTTTATCCGATGTGATTTTAGAACCCATATGGTTGTTCATGCCGATGGCATAAGGCACATCATCAATTGCCTTCTCAACCCGCTGGCGAACCTGCTCATCTGTCAGATTGGATGTAATTGCCCCTGGGCCAAGCCACTCCGGCTTGCCTTTCTTGGGTTCCATCGGCATATGCACAATTACATCCATGCCTTTCTCATGTGCAGCGATCGCATCCTTCTTCGTCGTTTTCAAAAAAGGCATCACAGCCACAGTCAGCTTCACAGGCATATCGAGAATTTCTGCTGTGCCCTTCATATCGTTGCCCACATCATCGATGATGATGGCCATTCGATTGAACTGAGATGATGATGAAGCCGGCTCCGGTAACATGGCTGGCCTGGCAGAAACCCCAGTTCCTCCTGCTCCAATAACAGCTATGATGAAACACAGGAAGATCCGCATTTGAAACCTTATTTTAACCGAATATCCCTGTTTCGCTTGATTTCGTATCATATCCTGCAGCCTCCTTCAAACGTGGTGTTCTCATTGTTTGATTTCAGACGCAGTTCTATGTAAGCTCCCTTTCCCAATTCATTCTAGGAGCATCTGAATGTTGTTGATTGTGTTACAAATATAGGAACGGTTCTTTTGCATCGATAAAATGAACCGGAATATCCCCAACGAGCGGCTGTAACCATTCCGCCATATGTTTCATTCCCCATTCTTCGCTTCGTTCATGACCAATGACTAACATAGCCTTGTTTAACCCAAGCATTGATGCA
Organism: Paenibacillus intestini; assembly: GCF_030803945.1. Classification (NCBI taxonomy): domain Bacteria; kingdom Bacillati; phylum Bacillota; class Bacilli; order Caryophanales; family Paenibacillaceae; genus Paenibacillus; species Paenibacillus intestini. Next base: position 537,049 of record NZ_JAURUN010000002.1, read on the forward strand.
TCATTAACATATGCACACAACGTCCATTCCGTAATCTCGCCGCAGATCATGACGTCCAGTTGTTGCTCTTTCATGAGTTCCATCGGCATCGATTCTTTGCCTAATCCGAGGCTTCCGCCTCCAACAAGGATTCCGATACGGGAACATGTCATATCCTGGCTGCCCACGACCTGCAATACATTTATCTTTAGCTTTCCCTTTAATTCTTCGGCCAGATCGCGAAGCTGCATGGGTTCAATCTCATAAATCCACGGAAAAGCATAATCAACCTGATTTGACTCCCAGCCCAGCTCTCGAATCAGACCGGTATAGATTCGATCCGGCTTCGCCATGTGCATATAATCGTGATATCTCCAGATCGCCATGCCGTAATCCTCAATAAGCTTGCGCTTGGCTTCATATACCGGATCTTGCTGTATCCAGTCGAGCTGATCTGCCCCGGTATAAAAGGTAGGCTCATGTGTAATAATCAGATTAGCTCCTGCTGCATGAGCCTGCCGAATAACCTCGACCGTTGCCATATACGTCGTCACAATGCCTGTCACTACAGTGTCCGCTTCTCCTGTAACAAGAACATCGCCCGTTGGTGATAGACGCTGATCTCCACAGGAATCCTGCATAACCGTCTCCATCACTTGCTGTACATTCACGTGGATTCCCCCTACATTTTAAAATGGTTATCAACCTTTAACTGCACCCACAATGATACCTTTGGTCAGGTACTTCTGAAGGAAAGGAAATACGACCAGAATAGGCAATATACCGATAATCGCCATCGCCATGCGGACTGCCGTACTTGGCAGATCAGCAGCATTGGCCCCAAGCATACTGCTGGCCTGACCTGACTTGAGAAACTGAATGTTATTCATCAGACGAATCAGCATGTTTTGTATTCCATAGTACTGGGGCTTCGTAATAAAATAAAGGGCGTTAATCCAGTCATTCCAATACGCCAGTCCCATAAACAGTCCGACTGTTGCCAGTACGGGTACAGACAGAGGAAGCATCATACGGTAGAAAATACGGAGCTCTGAAGCTCCATCAATCTGAGCCGATTCGATCAATTCAACAGGTACATTATTTTTATAAAAATTTCGAATAAGCAGTACATAAAATCCATTCGTTAATAGATTCGGGATAATCAGGGCGGCCAGTGTATCTTTGATCTGAAAGTATTTCGTCCACAGAATGTAGGAAGGTACAATTCCTCCGCTGAACAGCATCGTGAAAAATACAATGAACGCCAGCACATTGCGATATTTGAAATCCTGGCGCGACATCGGGTAAGCCAGCATGCTTGTAATTAACAACCCAAGTGCCGTTCCCAATGTAGTAACAAGAAAAGATACACCGTACGCCCGCACAAATGTAGAAGCAGAAGACCACATGTATACATAAGCATCCACGCTCATTTTTTCAGGAAAGAAACTGTAACCGTTACGAATTAACGAGGACTCTTCCGTAAAGGATGCCATGATGATCAGCATAAATGGTAGAAATGCCAGTAACGTAAACATAACCATAGCGACGATGGAAAACACATGAAAAGCGCGTTCACCTTTAGTTTGTATCACTCGTGTTTCCCCCTAAAATAATGCATTTTCAGGATTTACCTTTTTGACAATTGCATTCGCAGCCATGACCAATATGAATCCCACAACCGATTGATACAAGCCAGCAGCGGCTGACATCCCAATATCATTGACCTGCATTAGCGCCCGGTACACATACGTATCAATGGTCTGCGTTGTGCTGTACAGCGCTCCGGCATTCATCGGCACCTGATAGAACAAGCCGAAGTCGGAGTTGAATATGCGCCCAATGGACATCAGGGTCAGTATAATAATGGTTGGCTTCAATAAAGGTAGCGTAATCATGCGAATCTGCTTGAGTTTGCCTGCCCCGTCGATCTTGGCCGCTTCATAGATACTTTTGTCAATCCCGGAGATAAAGGCGATATACACAATTGAACCGTAGCCGGCTGTTTTCCACAATTGTATAAACACGAGCAGATAGGGCCAATACTCGGCCTCGGAATACCAGTTAATCTCTGGAATACCAAGGGGTTTCAATATTGAATTGTTAATAAAACCGCTGTCTGCATTCAGGAAGGCAAACACGATATAGGACAGAACCACCATCGAAATCAGGTTAGGTAAAACAAGTCCCGACTGGAACAGCTTAGACCAAACGCTTTTTAACAATTCCGACATTAGAATTGCAATCAAGATCGACAGCATCGTCCCCAGTACGATAAACGCCAAATTGTATAACAAAGTGTTGCGAGTCATAATCCAGGCATCACTCGTCTGAAATAAAAATTTGAAATTATCAAAGCCTACCCAATCACTTCCGAATATGCCCTTGGCATAGTTCACATCTTTGAATGCGATAAAGATACCGGTCATTGGCAAATAATTGTTGATTAGAAAATATAACAGACCAGGAGCAGCGAGCAGCAGTAGCGGCAATGTTTTTCTGAGCCCTCCGGATTTGGTTTTCACAGTCATCGCTCCATTCTCATCCTTAATGCAAAGCGCTGCAATGCTTCTTAGCTATACAGCGCCCCACATTAAACGTTCATCCACGTTTTATTTCTTCTGCTGCGCGATCCACTCATCCAGCTGTTTCTGTTTGCTCGCAATAATATCCGAAGCTCCCGCATCATTTAATGCTTTTACGAATTGAGGAATCGTCGCATCAGGATCAAGAACACCCGTTACAAGCGCAGGTAAAAATTGATTGACCACATTGGTAACAGCACTCATTTGTGTCTTCACTTCACTCGGATCAAAGATAAATCCGAAGTACGGTGAGCGCTCTGTCTCCTTGTTCTCCTTCAGTTTCAACTCCACATCCGACCAATTAACGCCCTCCAGCTGGTATTGCAATGATTCCGAGCCTACAATCCCCGTGCTCAGCATCGCTGTATACGGAACGGTAGATGCATCCATGCCATCCGGAAACTTCACATGATGCTCATCTACTTTGACATAGTCCTCTCCTTCAATACCGTACAGAATCGTATTAATCAACTGCTGATCAGTATACAACATGTTCAGAAACTTGACGGAGCCTTCGGGAACTTTGGTTGTACTGGACACCATCCAGCTCACCAGATTAACTGCACCGGTATCAAAGTAGTACGGCACCAGACGTTTCATTTCGAGGTTTTTGCCCGTTTGTGCACTCAGCGCTTTAGCTGCTTCCATCCCGCTGTATCCGCCCAGGAAGGAAAAACCGCGCCCTGAAGCAATCGTATCGGAGAAAGAAATGGATGTCGTCGCGGCATCTTTCTCTAGAAACCCTTTTTCAAACCAATTTCTCATCATCTTGGTGCCCTGTTTGAATGCATCTGTGTCATAGAAATTTTGAACTTTTCCGTCATTACCTACAACCACACCAATACCGGTTGTATCTGACAGGAAATCGATCTTGTGCATCCCTTTAAGCGCCAGAACGAGATTGGTATCACTTGGATTCACATTGACTGGACCGAAGGGAATCACGTCTGGATGTTTTTGTTTGACTGCCTCAAATACAGCTGGCAGATCATCCAGTGACGTCATTTGATCCGCTGTAAGACCGGATTCCTTCAGCATGTCGGCATTGTATACGATGTTGGTTGGCAGCGACATGCCTTTATTTACCGGAACACCGTAAATATGTCCGTCCATCGTGGTTGCTTCAAGCAGATTCGGACCAAAGTCCTTTTCCAAAATCCGCGTCAACTCTTTACCATATTGCGGCAATAGTTCCTCCAGTGGGTATAACTGGTTTTTGGATGCATAGTTCGTGAATTGCCCCAACGTTGTGAACACATCCATTTGCTCACCACTTTGTAGTGCAAGATTTACTTTTTGAGCATAATCAGCCGGACCATATAGTCTGAAATCCACTTCAACCCCGATTTTCGGAACGGTAATGGCATTGATTGCGGCTGTAACTTTACTGATATCATCGGGAATACGGTTAAATGAAGGCATGGCGAACACCACTTTGTCCACCTTCTGTGAACCGTTCCCCTCTTGCGCACTTGAAGATGAAGATTCCGTTCCGCATCCCGCCAGAAGAGAACCGCAAAGCACCAGTGATAGCAGGGAACCCCATAATCTCTTTGTTTTCATCTTGCTTCATGACCTCCTTATGTCGTGCTTGTATTCGTTTTCATTTTATAAAATTGGAGCGATTACAGCTTTAACAAAAACGGTCTGTTTTTTCGTAAAAACGGTTTAAATTTTGCATCAATTCAGTTAAAACAAAAACCCTGCTTCAAAATGAAGCAGAGTCGTACATTATGGGCAAATGTCCCTGAATTCCAAACGTTAGACTCCATTTTTCTCCTGGTCATAACTTTGTCTGGATCTGTAGGCGTTGGGCGTTTCTCCTGTAAGCTTTTTGAAAACGGTAGAAAAGTATGAAATCGTTTCGTATCCGGTTTCCATCGCAATCTGTCCGATACTCAGGCGGCTTTCAATTAACATAAGTTTTGCCGCTTTAATTCGATAGTCATTCAGATATTCCTTCATCGTTAGTCCCGTTTCTTGTTTGAATACCTTCGCAAGATAGTCCGGCGTTAGAAATACACTAGCAGCCACTTCATCACGATTCAGATCCTTGGTGTAGTTGTCTTGTATATAACGCATCGCTTTATCGACAATGCCTTCCGAACGTTGACTTTCCTTAATCGTTTCGACTGTACGTTCTGTGACAAGGTGAGCCCATTTCATAAAATCAAAAAGGCTGTGCTCCGATTTAACATACAACTGCTGCGCAAGCTGATCCGTAAACAGCTGATGTGCCTGTACGTTTTTCTTAGCCAAAATTGCATAAACCACTTGAAGGAAATCCTCACGTATCACTTGCAACGTTTCAGCATGCAGCTGGTTTTTGGCAACGAGTTGTTCCAAATCTTTTTTCAACCGGTTCACAATCTGGGCTTTCTCCCGCTCGATAAACAAGCTGGTATACATCTCTGTATCCAGATCATATCGTTCCGGTTGTTCTCGTTGAAATACGGTATGCTGTCCATGAACTTTGCCTCGAAACATCACATTTGAATGATCCATGCGTTCCAGTTCTGTCTTTACACCAGACAGCTCGTTAATCGGTTTCGCCTCGCTAATATAACAGGTTCCCATACATTTCAAGTATTCATTCATCAATTGAATCAGCAATGTAGCTCGTTCTTCTAGTTGAACCTGGCTAGTATCATCTTCGTCCAAAATAACAGCAACATACAACATGCTATTTTTCTGATAAGAAACAATCCGGTCATACTCAAGTCGCAACAGCATAATTTCGGAACTGAGATTGGCAAATGCATATCGAAATGTACTTTCATTCCATTTTTCATCGATCTCGGACAAAAATACACTTGCAAGCACCAGCACATACGACTGCTCTGTCTTGATCGTCAGCTCCCGTTTAAGAATCTCCCCCTGAATCAGATCGAGCCGGGGCGAGATGGTAGCCATCAGAATATCGGTCCAGAAGCTGGCCTCGACCAGTCCTTTATTTTTTAGCCACGCCATGCCGAATTTCTGATACTCTCCCATCTGCCTTCTCCACTTCAATCCACCCACCGCCTTCATGACAGCCGCTTCGAGCTTCTCCTGATTCAAGGGTTTGAGCAGATAAGAGTCCGCATTAAATGAAATCGCAGTGGAAGCAAAGTCAAAACTCTCGTGACACGTAAAAAATATAAATGCACAGTCATATCCTTGTTCCCTGATCCACTGAATCATCTCAATTCCCGAACCTCTCGGCATCTCAATGTCACAAATGACCAAATCGGGAATACCTGCGGCAAACAACGTCTGTGCATCCTGAACACAGTGAGCCTGTGATAATTCGTTAAAACCATATGCTGTCCAAGGGATAAGTTCTGTTAACACCTGAACCGTAGGGATATCGTCGTCAATCAACATGCACCTCATTAAGCTCCCCCCACTCACATGCTAGACTCAGAAATGGACACCGGATTCGTTTCGTTGGAGACAGGTATCCGTATTTCGATTTTGGCTCCTGAAGATTCCCCTCCGCTCGACAGCACCAGCAAATTATCCTGTTTGTATAATAACTGCAACGTTTTATGAATATTTGCGATGCCTACGTGCTCACCTTCATCCCCCGCCCTTACGGATGTTTGGAATTGTTGAAGCCACGCTTGCGGGAATCCTTCACCGTTGTCCTCAATCACGATCTGAACATAACCCCCATCATCTGCTGTCCGCTCCATGTGTACCCGAATAAAAATAGATAACATTTCTCCATACGTAAGGGCATGTTTGAAGCAATTTTCCACAAATGTCTGAATCAACAGTTGCGGAATACGAATATCACCCGCTGCCGCTTCCAGGTCCGTCATATAAAAGATCTGATCCGGGTAGCGAATTTCCTGCATACGAATGTAATTTTCAACATGCCCCATCTCTTCATCAACACTGACAAGCATCTGTTCCGCCTTGAACATATAACGGAGATGCTGGGATAACATCTGGATCATACGCCGAATTTCTTCATTCCGATTTTGATAGGTAAGACTGGAGATCGTCGATATAGCATTCAGATAAAAATGAGGTCTGATCTGCATCTGTAACACTTTCAACTCTGCGCGGCTCTTCTCAATTTTCTCTTCATAGGATTGAATCTTCAGATGTGTAATCTCATGAACCATCGATTGAAATGCATGGAACAGTTTCATAAATTCAAGCGAATACTCTCTGGAAGGAGGAGGGAATAACGTCTGTCCTTTTTCAACTTCTTTGGCAGCTCGGACCAATTCCAGGATCGGACGAAGCATCTCCTTGGTGATAAATCTCATGACAAGCGGCACGACGACCATGGAGACGACACCTAGCACGATGATCAGCCATTGAATTAATTTCAGTCCGGAAAATACACTTTGTTTCGCAACGATATTGGTCATATGACCGAATTCGGCAATCGGTTTGCTCACAAAAAGGTAACGACTACCCAGCTCCTGCTCGGTCGCTGCCAAATCCTTTGTTATTGTCATGACATTTCCACTGACCGTTGTCAGAATACGACCCTCTTGACCACTTAACATAAATTGGCTGGCTGAATCTGCTTCCCGACTTGTGCGTGAAAGTAAATGATCAGCCTGAACAAACGTCCCAAAGCTCACTTCCCCGTACGTGATACATTTGAACAAATAAAATACATCGTTCACTTGTACAATACTCCACTGACCATCCTTATGATCCTGTATCTGAATGTCCCGCCAGTTCTGGTGCTTCAAAAAGTCGGATAAAGCCAGTTTATTCGAGGAATTGATCCGATTGCCAAACAAGGTCAGCAGTCTTTCATCACGTGCAATTTGAACAAACATGCCATCGCTGGCATAATTATTTGTCATTTTGGACTTGAGCGCGTTGATCAGCCGCATTTCTTTAAAGTAGTCCCCTTCGTGACCAGCACGTATATATTGCTCCCCATAGTCCCTGGCGAAATCGGCTTGATTCTCGAACACCTCCATCAGGTCTTTGGCGTAGATATCCAGGTTATTATGAATAGATTCCGTGTAGATCGCCAGTGTGTGTTCCGAATTGCTAACGATGTGATTCTGAACCACTTGGAGCGAATAAATGTTGCTCAAAAGAAGAGCTGCGAAGAGAATAACCAAAATAACCGTGATCTGGGTGTACAGTCTGAATACGATGCTTCTGTTACGGAATAAGTATTTTCTCTTCATGCGTTCCCTCTTCTCTTGTCTTCCGTGCTTGACCGGATAATCAACCAGCCCCTGAACAGTCGCTGATGACACACGACCCCCCAGAGGCTTGGTATAGATCTATGATAAACGCTTATTCGTTAGGCCGTCTGCCCTGTCCTGCCCATTCCAGTGCAAGAGCGATATAGACATTCCAAAAATCCCAGTCATGCACCCCCGGACTCTCCGTGTAGGTCACAGGAACATGCTCACGTTGCAGGAAATCCCGAAAACGTTGATTCACATCCAATAAAAAGTCCTCGGTGCCGCAGGCCATATAAATGTCAGGGATCGACGCGCCCTTTTCCTTTAACTGCATCACCAAAGCTTCCGGATCTTTATCACTACCTTGCAGCTGGCTCAGATCCCCGAAAACCCGGCTGAAGTATTTATAATCCGCTACTCCGTCAGAGTAACCCGGCTGCGCATTCGCTATTTTGTAAGGTAGAATCGCCGAGGAGAGTGCAATGATGCCACCGAAATGCTCCGCATATTTCAGACCATTCCGGATCGCACCATACCCTCCCATCGACAATCCGCCGATATATGTGTCCTCACGGCGCATAGAGAGAGGAAATAACCCGCGTGTGAATTCTACCAATTCCTTGCCTACATATTGTCCGTAAAGATCCCCCTTATCTTCATCATCCAGATAAAAATGATTTTCACCTGCCGGCATAAACACAGCGAACCGGTGCCGGTCAGCAAGCTCGCGAATACGCGAGAAGGTGATCCAGTCCCACTGGCTGCCAGAGTATCCATTCAGCAGGTATATAGACTTCAGCGGCTCCTGTTCGTTCGCTACTTCGGACTGACCCGGAATGACAGGCAAGTCTAAAGGTAGCAGAGCATTAAACGATACCTCTCTGCGCATGCTTTTTGAGAAAAAGTTCACCTGTACTGTAGCCATTTTAGCAATTTCCTTCCTGATTATGGTTTAGATCCGATAAGCTTCGAGATGCCCTGACGGGTCCGTGTAGTGTATCATGGATTGATACGTTTGGAGGTCAACCGTCAGACTGCACTGTTGCCCTTCCAGCTTCCAGTTCAGACAGAGCTGATTATCCGGAGAATCCAGAACGCTGAATTCGCCCTGAAAAGCCTGATGGCTGTTGCGGAAACGGATCAACTCCATAAGACGCTGCACCACTTTTTTGTCCAACTGCTGCTCGATATCATCCATTGTGTAATTCTGACGATTAATCTCTCGACCTTCACCCGTTTCGGCTACCCGTGCCAGATCATTCTTCCCGGCGAACAGTCCGACATAATAGACCTGGGGAATGCCTGGTACAAAAAACTGAATGGCACGCGCAGCCAGATAAGCATCATCATCCTCGTTCAAAGCACTGTAATATGTGCACCTGATCTGATGCACGTTGAAACCATCCTCTGACTTATGTTTATCTGACAGAATCAAGCTAAGGTTGGCTCCCCGCTCCAGACAGATATCCACCAGCCGCTGCGCTTCATCTGTGCGTATCAGTCCATCAAGATCGGGCTTGACCGGAATGCCGTCATGACAGTCCAGCATGGTGAACTGATTGGCAGGTCTGTCCGCCAGATAATGACGTAATTCCCGGCTTGAGCGGTTGACTAACGTCTCCAGCACCCGGTATGGCAATATAAAATCATAAATCCAGCAGCCAAAATCGGCCAGTTTGTACTGTACACTGTAATGGGCGTGAACCTCCGGCAACAACTCGATCTCCAGTTCGTCCGCTAGTGACTTCACCCAGTCAAGGAAAACGTAAATATCCGGTTCAACAAAGAAACAACTGGTCCCCAGCTTCTTTATAACATAACCAACGGCATCCAGTCTCACAATTTTGACATTGTTACTTTTGAAGTTCTCAAAAAATGAACGCAGCAGTTGCTGTGTGATCGCCGCACGTATATCCAGATCAATCTGCTCTGAGGGGTCTGTTTTGCCAAACGTTGTCCATACCTTCTCCTCTTCACCGCTCTCATGGATTTTAAACGTAGAGTAGGGTACCTCACGACGCAAAAACATCTGGTCAATATCCTTCTGCACAGGCACTCCATCCGTCCAAACCTTATCCAGAGTCAAGAAGAGATCGGCATATTCGGATGATCGGCCTTTCAGCAGAAAATCCTGAAAATAAGGCGACTGCTGTGAAATATGGTTAACCATCAGATCAACCAGTATATCCGTATGTTCGCCTATTGATCGAATGTCATCCCATGTACCGAAGGCAGGATCAATCTCCAGATAAGTTAATGGAGCGAATCCACGGTCTCCTGATGAAGGAAAAGGCGGCAGAATGTGCACGCCTCCTGTAAACAGACCAGCCAGTTCGTTCTGAAGCAAATGATTCAGTGTACTCAGATTGCCACCAAGCGAATCCGGATAGGTAATTAACTGAACCTGATTTTTAAGCAAAATGCTCCCCCTCTTCCAGTCCATACTGTTCTCTGATTGCCCCCAGAGCTGGCAGTTCTACAATTGCACCGTGATACTTCAATTTGTACGCGCTTACAGCAAAACCCGATTTTAATGCTTCCTGAACTGTGTAACCTTTTACCAGACCTGTATAGAACCCTGACCAGAACGCGTCACCCGCTCCTGTAGTATCTACAACCTTCGTTGCACAGGTCGCAAATTCCACTGTTTCTTGACCATTCGAAACCAGTGCTCCCTCTTCACCTAACGTCAGAATGACCAATCGTGCCCCTAACGCTAGAAAATGTTTCAGATGTTCCTCGGCAGATGCTTCACCAAAAAGACGATCTGCATCATCCTTGGAAGGTTTAATGAAATCCACCTGCGGAATAATCGATTGCACATAAGCCGCACCATCTTCTCCCGATTGCCAGATCATCTTATGGAAATTGGGATCAAAACCGATCAATACACCATGCTTCCTTGCTTCAACAATAACCTTTTCAATGGTTTCTCTGGCAGGTTGGCGAGATAACGGCCAGCAAGAGAAATGAACGATTTTGGAATTGTGAAGCCATTCCACGAGAGTTGCCTCAAATGATAGTTGAAAATCAGCCGCCCGATAGAAAATCGGGACAGGTGTACCCTTGCTTTTGCTAACAACAACCATGCTTGTCGCTTCATTAACGCGCCGAACCCCGCGAGTATCCATGCCCGCTTCACCCAGACGATTCAGCAGAAAAGTGCCGAATCCGTCCTCCCCTACAGCTGAGACGATATGCGAACGGATACCCAGCCGATTGACATTAATGGCAATGTTGGAGGGTGAGCCTCCAACAAAACGCGTATACCCGTCAGAACCCAGATGATCACCATATTCATTCGATATCATGTCTACTAACAGTTCCCCTATGGCCAAGAGATCATTGAAGCGATCCTCCAGTTTCATCCGTTCATCCAGCCCAATCATCCTGATTCCTCCCTGAACCAATCACGGTATTCATTCAAAAAGCTGTCACCTGACTGACATGACTCCTTTATTGTAGGGCTATCTGCTGTACAATACTTTCATTAAGACGATCACTTTTTTCAAAAATCAGAGGTTGCCCTCTCCGGTTCACGTTTTAACGCCTGAGCTAAACGCTCAATATACTCCGTTCGAATCAGCTGACTACTCTCTGCCTCGGGAGCAACATGCTCTGAAGCATGATAACACCCGGGATACAAGTGAAATTCAACCTTAACTCCTGCTCTGGACAGACGAGACACATACTCTAAGATCTCATCCCGGAACAGATCCAGCTCACCCACGCAAATATACGCGGGCGGCAGGCCTGTAAGATCGGTAGCAAGGCTGGGAGAAGCATATACAGGAACTTCAATGTTAAATTGGTGTCCGAGATACATCTTCCAGGCCGCTACATTATGCGCCCGATTCCATATCGAAGGATGTGTCATCTCATAGCTGGACGATGTGCCATTCCGATGATCCAGCATCGGATACAGCGGTAGCTGAAAGCACAGTTCAGGACCTTTGCGATCTCTTGTTAAAAGGGTGAGGGCTACCGCCAGCCCCCCTCCTGCACTGGCTCCCCCAACGGCGATACGCTTCAGATCTATGCCTCGTGCTTCGGCTTCTTCTGACATCCATTGAAGTGTGCTATAACAGTCCTCAAGCCCTGCAGGATAAGGATGTTCCGGTGCCAATCGATAATTCGGAGAGACAACGATGCAATCTGCTCGAATCGCAAAATCCGTACAGAGCGGGTCATCCCCCTCTGGACTTCCCAGAATCATTCCTCCCCCATGAATCCATAGCAGTGCCGGCCTCTCTTGTGTATTCTCACGTACAGGTGTATAAATGCGCAGCTGCAGTTCGTCTCCATCCGATCCTTGAATATATTCATTTACGATTTGAACTGCGTCTGAAGTCTGATCAACTTGTGATGCATTCAGATCTGCATTTGTACGTGCTCTCATCAGGTCTTCAGGCAACTGTATAACCTCAAGTCCTAACAGACCCGCCCTTAGCTCCGGTGCAACCCTGCTCATAAAATCCATTCTGTATCCCCCTGTCTCGATCCAATGTTTAATTAATGAAGCTATAGTCATGAACGATATAAGTTGAACAATCGATATATACAAGAACATTATTACAAAAAATATAATGAACAAAGATATGCTTACACCTTATATATCAACCGGTTGACATATATAGCAAACAAGAAGAGTGCTTTCTTGAAAGCACCCCTTCTATGTCGTTTCCCGCTCAATCAGCTGGACTGGGAACAGGTTTGTACCCGAAGCAATTTCTTCTCCCTGAATCTGTTGTAGAACCAAGCCGATGATTCGTTCAGCCATCTCCTGTATTGGCTGCCGTATACTACTCAGACGTGGACTGAGCAGAGAAGCGATTTTCACATCATCATAACCGATAATTCGCATATCCTCAGGGATACGTTTTCCCGCCTGGCGAGAAGCCTGCACAGCTTCAGCAGCGATGACATCACTGCTCGCAAATATACCATCAACGGCTGGATGCTGCTCCAGGAAGCCTATGATCTCCTCTTGAATCTCCTGCTCATCCCCGGCTGAAGCATCCAGTTGCAGATGAATCGGTTCAAGTCCTGCATGCTGCATCACGGCTTCATATCCTTGTGCTCGGCCATTTGCCAGCAAAGCGACATGGTGTGGCCCTCCAATCCCTCGATAGAGAAAGGCTGGCTGGCTGCAATTTTTATCAAGGAGTAGCTGCGTAGCCAGCCTGCCCCCCATCTCGTTATCCGAAGAAACGACCGGAATGTTGTCGGCCACTTCACGATCCAATGAAACAATCGGAAGATTCAGATTCAGGTAATGCTGTACATCAAGAACAGAACTGCCTGTAATGATGGCATCCACCTTGTTTTTTTTCAACATATCAATATATTTGCTTTCTTTACTAACATCTCGATTGGAGTTGCACAATAAAAGCTTATATCCAGACTTGTCCGCATAATACTCCAGATGATAAGTCATCTCACTGAAAAAAGGGTGGGATACATCTGGAATGATCAGACCAATCATATTCGATTTTTTACGAAACAAAGCTCTGGCCATCTCGTTGGGTTGATAATCAAGTTCTTTCATTACCCGATAGACCTTTTCGCGCGTTTCTTCGCTAATGTATCCTCTATTATTTAATACGCGGGACACGGTTGTAACCGATACTCCTGCTTTTTTGGCAACATCATCAATCTTGGGCATAACCGTTAACCACCTTGCTCTTTTTAATCCATTATAAGCTTAATCGTTTTCCATTTCACTCCAGTTCACTTCTTGGTACTTCAGTGCTATTTCAGTGCCCCCTCTGTAATCCCCTTGATAATCTGTTTTTGCAGAAGCAAATACATGATCAGTACCGGAATAATCGTCATAATCAACCCAGCCATGAGCGGCGCATAATCCACTGAATAGGACGAGAAGAAATTGTACGTAGATAGTGGTAATGTTTTGTGCTCCGGCGATAACAGCACCAGGCTTGGTAGCAAGTAGTCATTCCAGATCCATAACACATCCAGCACAATTAATGTCACAAATACCGGCCTTAACAAGGGAAGCACAATCTGGAAGAACGTCCGCATACGCGAACTCCCTTCGATAAAAGCAGATTCTTCGAGTTCATAAGGGATACCCTTGATAAATCCATGGAAGGTAAATACGCCAAAAGGTACACCGAAACCCAGGTACATAAACAGCAAGGTTATTTTGGAGTCGAGCAGACTCATATTGCCGTATAACATCACCAGTGGGATCATTAAAACTTGAAACGGTAGAGCAAGTGAAGCCAGCATCGCATAGAAAAGAATGCCATTCACACGCCATTTAAAACGAACAAACAGATACCCGGTCATCGATGAGAAAAAAAGAATCAGCAACACGGAGCCGACGGTAATCAGCAACGAGTTCAGAAATCCATCCAGAAAATTCATATTCTCAAATGCACTGACATAGTTGTCCAGTTGAATTCCCGTTGGCAACGATAACGGATTTTCTACGAACTGCTGGGTCGATTTGAATGAGTTCATAATAATCAACAAAAACGGCGTGAGAAAAAGAAACAGCAACACGTATAGCAGTATTTTTTTCAACGAAGGAAGGAATTGGCGGATCGACATCAGGACTCGACCTCCAATCTCTTCAGCAGATACGATTGCGTCAACGCAATAATGGCGACTACGGCGAAGAGCACCACAGCCTCCGCTTGGCCGACCCCGTACTGGTTAGACAGAAATGCCTTTTGCACGATATGATAAGTCGCGAGCTCCGTAGAGTTAAACGGCCCTCCTTTGGTCAACGCAAGGTTAATATCATAGGTCAGAAACGAACGGGAAATCGAAATAAATACACAGATCACAATGGCTGGAATGGTGAGCGGTAACATGATCCGGCGTATCGTTGCCATGCGGCTTGCCCCATCGATGCTGGCAGCCTCGAGCACATCATTCGGAACCCCGGCAAAGCCGGCAATATAGATGATCATGAGATAACCAATCAACTGCCATGACGTTGTGATGACGAGCGCCCAGAAAGCTGTGTCTGTATTGGTTAACCAGGATGTTTCAAACCAGGACCAGCCATACTTTTGCCCTAAGTAAGGAAGTACTTGTGAGAACAAAGTCTGCCAAAGATATCCGAGAATGATGCCCCCAATCAGATTGGGTGTAAAAAAACCAGTGCGAAGCCATTGCTCGCCTCTCCCACCACCCGTCAGCACAAGAGCAATAAAAAAAGCAGCAGCGTTTGCGATAATGACAGTGAAAAATACATATTTAAGGGTAAACCATAATTGAGTCCAGAACACGGTATCCTGCCAAACCGCGATATAATTGGATATACCAATAAATGTGTTATCCCCGGTACGAACATCCCAATTGGTGAATGTAAGGTACAATCCAACGATAAACGGGATCACAACCACTGCGAGAAAAGCGACAACGGAAGGAGCTCCAAACAGTAAGAAGGTTCCCGCATTTCTCATCCGTATTTTTCTATCCATGTTGACCTCCTGTGGTTCCCTTGGTAACGGCTTGACGAAAGATTTGATGAACGATTGGAACAATGGAGGATGCGCCCCCTGTATGGATGCACATCCCCTTTCGAACGTTTATAATTCTATTTTCCTGCCTGACTAGCCCAGTAAGCTTGCACTTCCTCTGCCAGTCCATTTCGATCAATTACACCAGCCAAATATTTTTGCATAGATGCACCCGTCTTTGCCCAATAATCCTGTGGTAAATAATTAATCACACTGATATTCAACACTTTACCTTGGTCTACGTAACTACTCACTGCTTCAGATAAAATGTTACTGCTTTTCACTTTGACGTCTTTGTATGGCAGTGCCAACCCCATTTGCGCTACAATCGCATCCTGCCCCTCATCACTCGTCACCATCCACTGAATGAATGCTTTGGCTGCAGTCTGTTGTTCTTCCGTAGAACCTGAATTATCAATAGCAAAGAGTTTCGGTTCACTGTAAGCTACTTGAGTATTTCCGTAATCTTCAGGGTTGTTGCTAATCGGAACAGGGATAATGCCAAACTCTTTGTCGCGGCCTTCCAGATTACCTATAACAGCCCATGTCCAGTCACCCATGAAATAAAAAGCCGCATCTCCTTTGGCGAAATCCGTACTATCCTTGGTGTAATCTGCCACGAGTGGATCTTTACTACGTGCGTTGTATTTTTTCAGCAGATCGAAGGTATCGATTAATCCGTTAAATGCAGCATTGTCCGTGAGCTTCGCAGTTCCATTTTCCAAGTCCTTCACGAACTTACGATTGTCTTCCACGTTGCTCGATTGAAGAGAATAGGTAAGTCCCAGATAATGCGCTCCAAGTGACCAGTCTGCGCCATGAAGCATGACAGGTGCTTTGCCAGTCGCCTCTACTTTTTTGAAAACAGCTTCCAGATCGTCACGAGTTTTAATGCTGTTTGGATCAAAAGAGCCACCCATCGCCTCTTCTACAACCCGTTTATTGTATAAAAGGCCATACCCCTGTGCTGTCCAAGGGATACCCAAAAACTGACCATCCAGTAGCGCTCCATCTACCGCACCAGGCTTCGTTAACCCTTCATACGTTGACTTTTCCGAATCCAGATTGAGGAATTTGTCTTTATATTGCAAGATTGTGCCTGCATCCAGATTGGCAATTGTTGCCGGATTGCCTGAAGCAAGCAAGGATTGGAACTTCTCCAGCTGCGCTCCACCAATCGGGGTAGGAATAAGCTCAATGGTTACCTCAGGATGCAGCTCATGATACGTCTTGAACAATTTCTCAAAAACACCGTTGACTTCTGCGGATGTGTTAAAAAAGGTCAATTTCACCTCTTTTGAAGCCTCTCCAGCCTGTTTGTCAGAGCCCTTTGCTGAAGAATCCGTTGTTTTACCCGAGGAACAGGCGGTAATGACCAACATCAGTATCAATACGCCAACAAACGGTACCCACATCTTTTTCATTTCTTAACTTCCCCCCTGATGTTTGTTATGAATGCGTTTACATTTTGAATACAGCTTTATCATAAACGCTGATGATTCAATATGTCAACCGGTTGACATAAATTTTAAACAGCGCTGTTATCCTATGAAAATAGCATTCGAGTCAAAAAAACATAAAAAATTACAAACAACTGCAATATATCGGGTATTTTTTACAGGAATAATATAGTAGAATTTACAAAACAAATCCTTTTTTTTGTCAAAAGATCTATCCCAATCGTTTCTGAGAGGATGTGATGCCTCCCTTTTCGAAGTTATGCCGAGAAATTTATTTTTCTTGTCCAGGCTTTCGCAAGTCACTTATATTGAGGAGAGTGAACACATTGAAGATGAAGTTTAAATTTAAAAAATCAGTCAACCTGTTGTTAGCCTGCTTAACTGCCCTCCCCCTAATGTTGACTCCAACCAACGTATCTGCAGCAAGTGACGCCAACATCAACTTATCCTCGGAAAAACAAGTAATCCGTGGCTTTGGTGGTATCAACCATCCGGTTTGGGTTGGTGACTTAACTGCAGCACAACGTGAAACCGCTTTCGGAAATGGTCAGAATCAGCTAGGATTCTCTGTACTCCGAATCTGGGTAGACCCGAACCCCAATAATTGGGCTCTTGAAGTTGCTACAGCCAAACGTGCGATTGAAAAGGGAGCTATCGTTTTTGCCTCGCCTTGGAACCCTCCAAGCAGCATGGTTGAGACGTTTAATCGAAATGGTGATACCAATGCTAAGCGGTTACGTTATGACAAATACGCTGCTTACGCACAACATCTGAATGACTTTGTAACATTTATGAAAAATAACGGCGTGAATCTGTATGCCATATCCGTTCAAAATGAACCGGATTATGCCCATGACTGGACCTGGTGGACTCCACAGGAAATCCTGCGTTTCATGAAAGAAAATGCAGGTAGCATCCAAGGTACCAAAGTCATGGCTCCAGAATCCTTCCAATACCTGAAAAACATATCCGACCCAATCCTGAATGATCCACAGGCACTTGCTAACATGGACATTTTGGGAGCGCATTTGTATGGAACACAGGTCAACAATTTTGCCTATCCTCTTTTCAAACAGAAAGGAGCTGGCAAAGAGCTTTGGATGACCGAAGTGTACTATCCAAACAGTGACAACAATTCCGCTGACCGCTGGCCGGAAGCCTTAGACGTCTCCTACCACATGCATAATGCCATGGTTGAAGGCGACTTCCAAGCCTATGTATGGTGGTATATCCGCAGGCAATATGGACCAATGAAGGAAGACGGTACAATCAGTAAGCGCGGATACAATATGGCCCATTTCTCCAAATTTGTTCGCCCAGGCTATGTCAGAGTAGATGCTTCCAAAAATCCGGATACAAATACTTACGTGTCCGCTTACAAAGGTGATAACAAGGTCGTCATCGTAGCCATTAACCGCAGCACTTCGGCAAAAAGTCAACGCTTTGTGTTGCAAAATGGCAATGCGTCCACTGTATCTTCATATGTAACAGACAGCAGTCGTAATCTGGCAAGTCTTGCACCAATTAACGTTTCCAATGGCGCATTCACAGCTCAACTCCCAGCACAGAGTGTAACAACATTTGTTGCTAATATTACTGGCGGCAACGGTGGCGGCAATGTAGGCACGGGCACCACATATGAGGCCGAAACAGGAACAACACTTACGGATGCAGTCATTGAAACAGCTTATCCGGGCTTCACCGGTTCTGGATATGTTAACTTCAACGCTTATACAGGCTCCGCAATCCAATGGAATGATATCAATAACACAATCACAGGCACCAAAAATGTAAAGTTTCGTTACGCTTTGGAAAGTGGTACGCGGACTCTAGATATTTATGTTAATGGCACAAAAGTACTCAGTAATGAGCCCTTTACTCAAACAGGAAGCTGGTCTACTTGGGGTGAAAAAACAATTCAAGTACCTATGAATTCAGGTACGAATACACTCCGAATCGTAACAACAGGTACAGAGGGACCCAACATTGATAACATTACGGTGACAGCAGCATCATAAGTTATCTAATTCTAAACCTTTTTCTTTTTTAGCTGGGCAAAAAGTAGCCAAGCTCCCATGTGGAATAGACCTAAGTTGCTCTACTCGTCTATTTTGAGACAATACTGTAATTAAAGACTGTTGATTGTTCTTTATATCATTAGATAGAAAAAGACCTCTTAGGCTATTGCTAAGAGGTCTTTTTCTATCTAATGCGGTCGAGAGGACTCGAACCTCCACGGGGGGTTAGCCCACACGGACCTGAACCGTGCGCGTCTGCCAATTCCGCCACGACCGCATATATTGTATCTTTCCAACTAATATCGGCGACAAGAAATAATATACCACGCGTAGTTTAACATGTCAACAACTATTCATCACCAAATAAGTGCGAAACAGATATGTATCCGATTCGCACTTATCAGGCCTGCTTCAGATTAAGCTTATATATCCGTAAGTAGTGGACTTATTAGAAAATTGGTTAAATAAACAATTTTCTACAGCTTGGACGGCCAGTTGCCGTACCATGCATAACCGCCTCTTCTTTCCTTTTCTATATCGCTCAGCTTATATTTCACAACGCCATCACGTCCCACAAAGATCGGTTTGTCCGTACCGAGTTCATAGAAACGTGCCCAAATCGGTGATGCACTGGAATCAGCAATAATTCGGCTATCCCCATTCGCTCTCTCATACCGATATCCTGTAATTTTCACTTTATTAAACCAGGCTTCGGCACCTTTGATAGATGCAGTGATTCTTGAATTAGCCGGTCTCGTTTTCAGAAACTTCACAATGTTCACGCTTTCACCTGCCGTTAATGAAGGCACTTCATAGATTCTGGCTCCCGCAGGTCTAAGTGAACTGGAATCATGCTGTTGTCCCCAGGCCGTTAACTTCCCACCGGATACCACCTGGGTATTCAGGATAGCATCGACTCCTTTGGAAACTGCATTTTTACTGCGATTTGCAAGAGAACTGTCGATAAAGGAGAAGTTCCCCTTACGTCCTGCGACTTCATCAAGCATGTACATCACATTAATCATCGCATCATCATTATAGGTAATATGTTTATGATAGCCGGAACTTTGATAGACTTGAGGCCAACCGCCATTGGAATACTGCATATTAAGCAAAAAGTTGATGCCCTTGACCGCTGCAGCAGAGTATCGCGGATCATTTGTTTTTTTGAATTCACTTGCTAGCCTTCTGATTTCTGAGTATGTAGCTTTGTTATCGATCGTTGATTTGGCCCATTCACCTGACGTCTGACTGTAATCTTTTCTCCAGCCTCCATCGGGGCGCTGATTCTTTAAGATATCGGACATACTCGCCGTTGTACCGGAAGCATCAGCTGCCGATACGGTCGGTACAGGAAGGATAGCCATTCCCGCTACGGAGAATACCATAGAACACGCCAGTACAAATGTTACTAATTTTTTTGCTTTCACTCGACAACACTCTCCCCATTCACAAATTTGATTACTTATATCACATATATTCCAATGAAAACAATTTAAATACAAATTATGTATTTAATATGGTTATAATATGCAATAAATATATTTTTGTCAATATATGCAACAAACCAAAAAAATTTGTTAAACAGAATGGTTTCCTTTTTAGCTCATAACAATCTTGTTTATTATCCAAGTTCTCTCATATGAAACACAAATGACTTTTTTGTAATCTTTAACTCCCTAATTTCAACAAAATGATAACTAAAATCGATAATTCCGCTAACATTGAGGCTAAATGAACACCTTTAAACAGGTTTGACAATTACGCATTTATGCAATATAGTTTCAAATAGTTACAAAAACTTAATTATTCATTTGCCGAGTTTCAGGATTGAAAACGGGGGAACCATTTTGGGTGAATTATTCTTATACATAGGAAATATAGGGAACCTTCTACCGAACCCTTAGCTAACTCCGTAGGCATCGAAGGGAGAACATTGATTTTGAAAAAACTGATTATTTCCATTTTTGGGGCTGCTGTACTATTTACATCCGGGGCAACAAGCACAGAGGCAAGCACAATTAATACGATGGTTAACAATATGACAGGCATCCCGTACAAATGGGGCGGCACAACCATGGCTGGCTTCGATTGTTCCGGGTTTATGAGATATCTTTTCAACAAATATAGCATTGAGCTCCCTCGCACGTCGCAACAACAAGCGAAAGCCGGAACACCTGTCTCCAAAGCAAGCATTCGTACAGGAGATCTGGTCTTCTTCAACACAACAGGTAGAGGCATCTCACATACAGGAGTATACATCGGTGGAGGTCAATTCGCACATGCCTCCAGCAGCAAAGGTGTCAGCATCACCAAGTTGTCCAATCCGTATTTCAGTGATCGTTATGTAACCGCAAGACGGGTGACAGGTCAATTTATGTATAACAAAATGTTGGGTAAACTTTAATTGAATTTAAAGAACGGGGAGTAGCCTTTGGCTACCTCCTTACAGTAAAGAAAGTAAAGATGAGCTATAAAAAAACAAGGTCATACGCCTCTATTAAAGAGGTGTATGACCTTGTTAATTTTTGTTTTGCTTCATCCACTAATGGAGCGCCTTCTGCACCCTCATTGCTCCCTGTGACAGAGCATGTCCGCCGCCCACTGCACCAGCGACAGCTACCGTCTCCATGATTTCCTGATCGGTCGCTCCCTTGGACCGGGCTTCCTCCACATGATAGAACGTGCACACTTCGTTATTAGCAAACAAACCGATACCTAGCGCAATTAACTGCTTGGTTTTGGCATCAAGCACACCCGGCTGGAAGCATTCTCCCGTAAACTCATGATATGATTTCACCACATCGGGGAGAACGTCGCTTAATGCGCCAATCTGATCCTTATACGCATGAACTTTATCATTCATCAATGTCATGACTTGCAGCACACCCTTTCGGCTGTAAATACAGCGAATTGTTCCACTGTACCTATCTTCTCTCGCGTGCGTCGCAAATATGCCTGTTCCTGATGGTAATTCCAAACATTTGGTGTAGCAGACATTCTCTTAGAAGGAGCTCCGGTAACGTGAATCCGTTAAGCTAAGCACTCATGTCATTTATTCACTTAAAACACTTTGACGAGGCTCACTGAACAGCTGATAACGGTAAGACCGATCCAGCTTCACAACACGGCGATTTTGCCTGCGAATAAGTACTTGCTCATCATCCCAAGCTACCACGATGCCCGTTACATCATTAGACTCCAGTTCATCCCGCACTACTCTTACCTTCTCCCCTGACAAACGCAGGGCATCCAATTCTGTATCACTAATCATGTCATAACTCCTATACTCAAATTTCTTTACAAAAAGAGACCTAAATGAAAAGTCATTTAGGTCTCACGTGACTGTATTGGACTGTCATGTCATTCGAAAAAAATGTCCCGACTGAGAGTTACCGCTGCGCGTGCTCTTTGCTGTCGTTCTTCTCGAACCAAAAATCAAGCACTTTGGCGGACATCACACGTTCTTCAAGGTACTCTACTTGGTGCGGTGTAAATTGTTCTTTCCAAGAGAAGGACAACTCTTCACACAAGCCTACAATCGTCAGTAATTCTGACCAGGCAACATAGCGTTTGTACCAGAAAAATTGAGGATGTTCAATCATATAGGGATAAAGGTCATCGAATTCCGTATGTTTACAATCCAGGGCACGTTCAAAATGAACTTTCGATTCCGCCAGCTTATCAATAAAAAATTGTTCTGTTGCCGGTTGGTTCCCCATGGTGTTGCCTCCTCTCCCTAACATAACCCCATTATAAAGGAAATCTAAGACCATGCAAAGTCATACTTCAAAAATTAGGCCCAATTTCCTTCAAAAAGTCACATTTCATTATCGTCGAATTGCACGGTGCCATTATTCAGTGAACGAATTCGTACAAGAGCTTCTACTGGAATCCCTTGTTCACGGATGGTGCGAGCACCAGCCTGGAAGCTCTTCTCCACCACAACACCAAATCCCACAAGTTCTGCGCCGGAACGCTCAATAATTTTAATTACGCCGCGGGCGGCATCTCCGTTTGCAATAATGTCATCAATGAACAAAATGCGGTCATTTTCATGAATGTATTCGCGAGACACCATAATATCCGTTACGATTCCTTTCGTAAAGGATGGTACACGTTCGCAGTAGGCATCAGGATCGGCCAGAAGCGTTTTTTTGCGGCGGGCAAATACCAAAGGTACTCCCAGTTCATGTGCTGCGGCAAAAGCAACCGGAATCCCTGATGATTCCACCGTAATCACACGAGTAACTCCACTCTCGCGAAAACGAGCAGCAAACTCCCGTCCCATCTCCATCGTTAATGCAGGATCAATCTGATGGTTCAGAAGACCATCCAGTTTCAATACCTGATCCGAGATGACGACACCCTCTTGTAAAATTCGTTGTTTTAATACGTCCATGATTTGACCTCCCAAGCCTATCCTATGAGGTATAAAGTATCATATATCCAGCTACAAGTTCAAGCGAAATCAACCCTAAGTCAACAGAACCTGATAATTCAGAGTCATTAGCCGATCCTGCAGTCATGACTTTCATTGGTCAAGCATAACTTGTACTATGGTACCCGCATGTCCAACAATCCCGGGACCTGAAAGGGGAAACACATGAAACAGGTATTCCGGGTGCTACAGATTGCATTCACATACATCGGAACTGTTGTCGGGGCCGGCTTTGCCACAGGACAGGAAATATTGCAGTTTTTTACCCAATATGGCAAGTGGGCCACAATCACCATTGCTTTGTCCACCATGCTCTTTGTCTGGCTCGGAACCAAAATGATGCTCATTGCTCATGATACCCGTTCGCGTTCCTATGAGGATCTTAACAAACATCTGTTTGGTCACAAAGCTGGCAAATGGATTACATGGATTACTCTTATTGTTCTGATCGGTGTAAACAGCGTGATGCTCGCCGGGGCGGGTTCTGTCTTTATGGAACATCTGGGTTTGCACTACCAAACAGGTTTGATCATCACTTTGATCGGTACATATCTTCTTCTGGGACGCGGAATGCAGGCGATTCTGCAAATGAACAGTATTGTGGTACCCATGATGCTTCTGCTGTCCCTGCTTATGATTTTCAGTACGCTACATCATCCGGGTGTCTTTCGTTTTGTCACACTGACAACAGATAGCAATCCGTTTCAGGTATGGATTTCCCCATTACTTTACACTGCATTTAACCTTGCGCTCGCTCAAGCGGTACTTGTACCTGTAGGCAATCAGATTCGTCATCGCAATACATTAAAATGGGGCGGAATTCTAGGCGGGATTGGCGTAGGTTTTATGCTGATGGCAGCCCATTTTGCAATGTCGGCCCAGATGCCAGGCATCGTACAGTTTGAAATCCCTATGGGAAGTATCGCTTTTCAACTGGGATGGATAGTGCAATCTGTATATGTCTCATTGATTTTCATGGAAATATTTACAACGTTTGTTGCCGACATCTACGGCATGACTTTGCAACTTAGACAACATATCGATGTTCATCCCCGGTTGATTACACTAGTCATCATGATGTTATGTTACTCGTTTAGCCAATTTGGATTCAGCTCCCTTTTATCCGTTCTTTATCCCATTTTCGGATGCATGGCACTCTTTTGGGCGGGTAAGCTCATTAGGGATCGCTGGGGTACATTTCGTGGTCGGAATAATATGAATTGAAGGCGTAGATATGAGGTTGAAGCCGTTTAAATGGATAAAGTTATGGTACAATTTAAAGTAAACCTTAGTAAAGGATGGGTTCTGATGAAAAAAGCAGACAACTTGGCCTCCTAAATTCGTTTTAGATAAAATTTAGGAGGCTCATCTAATGAATTTTAACAAAATTGATTTTAACACTTGGAATAGAACAGACATATTTCATCACTATATGAATCAAAATACTTCATTCAGCCTAACCAATGAAATGGATGTAACTGCTGTATATCAACTCATCAAACAAAAAGAATATCGATTCTATCCTGCATTTATCTTTTTAATTTCAAGTGTGGTTAACTCAAATCGTGCTTTTAGAACGGGTTACAACAAGGATGGAGATCTGGGATATTGGGATATGCTGGAACCGCTCTATACCATCTTTGATCACTCATCTGAGTCGTTCTCTGCCATTTGGACTCGTGTTACCGATGATTTCAACACGTTTCAAGATGCCTACATTATCGATGTAGAAAAATATAAACGTTCAGGCAAATTGTTTCCCAAGACACCTATACCTGAAAATGTGTTTTCCCTTTCGACGATTCCTTGGACATCTTTTACTGGATTTAACTTAAATATCAACAATAATAACCGTTACCTTCTTCCCATCATTACGGCAGGGGGATTCATCCACAAAGGTAATTCGGTATTTTTACCATTATCACTACAGGTTCATCACTCAGTTTGTGATGGGTACCATGCCGGATTGTTCATGAATGCTGTTCAGGAATTAGCAAACAATCCAGAGGATTGGCTGTTGTAAAATCCGTTATATACAAAAAGGCCGCTGTATCACTACAGCGGCTTGTTTCATATATTTGCTTTCCCGTTTTACGCCTGAAATTGCAAGTACATTTTTTTCAAATCATTCACCGATCTACCCAGCGAGTAAAATGTTTTGGCTTTTTCACAAGCGGAACGAGCCAGTTCATAGCGATATGCCGGGTCCAGCATGACCTTTTCCAAGGCATCAGCCAGCGCAGTTGGATCTTCAGGCGGTACGAGCAGTCCATTTACACCATCCTCAATCTGTTCAGGGATTCCCCCCACATCGGTGCCTACAAGCGCCAGACAGCTAAGCGCCGCTTCGGCGAACACTGAACCGAAGGCTTCTGCACGCGATGGCAGTACAAACACATCAAAGAATGGCATAAACTCTTCAGGATGTAGCGTATATCCATAAAAAATCGTTTCATTATAAATTCCCAGACGCTGTGCGAGCTCTTCCAGATCAGGACGAATTGGTCCATCTCCAATAATATGAAGTACATAATCATGTCCCCTATCCTTTAACTCCGCACACGCTTTAAACAAAATATCTAGCCCCTTGGCAGGAACAAGCCGGCAGACCGTTACCAGTTGCGGGACCGCATTATCATGGGGAATCGGTTTGAACCGCTTCTCATCAAAACCATTAGGAATAATGCCGATGCGGTCTGGATGTTTCACATACGGGCTCAAATATCGACGGAACGAATCAGATACCGTTAGCAGACGCTCGGCACGATACTCAAGCTCTCCATAGATGGCCTGCAGGAATTGATGTTCCAGCCCATCAGGCTCTATACGGCCATTCAAAATAAGCTCTCTCTCATAACTGGAGTGAATGGTTTGAATGAGGGGAACCTCAGGAAACACCGACTTCATGGCAAGCCCTGCAATAGGATGATGCGCATGAATCAGATCATAGGGCTTCTGAATGCGAAGCTTGGTCCACCATAGATAGTCACGATATGTCTGAATATACTTTTGTACCACAGGACTATCCTGATAGAGGGTCCAGTCAAACGTATCAAACTGTACTTCCTCTCTCCCTTTGTTACGAATACGTTTGGGCAAGGAAAACAGGTCCATCTCCCATCTTGGGCTTGCAAACCTCTCCTGCATATAAGGAATCATAGAGGATACACCTCCGGGCTGCTCTGGAGGAAAGAATAGAGCCTGTAGCAATTTCAACGTCATTATCCCCCTTTCCAACTTCATTTCTCTTTTTCCACATTTATTTATGATATATTAGAACATATGTTCAGTAAAGCGGCTCTTGAGCCTCCAACTCCGTTCTTTACACGAAAATGTATTTTCATGCATTTTATTGCATATCATTAATGTTTATTATGACATAGAAAAGCAAGAACATCCACCGCTTTGACAACTTAATTATTGAGTCGTATATACAACATATTCAGTCAACTCCACATGCAGAAGCTTATGTTTTACATTTGTCTCTTCATCAAAGGACTAAGCTGAGTATAGAAAACTAGACGCACAAGTGTTAACAGCTTCCAGGTCCTTCCTCATGACGTTCTCAACAACTCGTCACGAATTCTTGCTACAATTCAACCGGTTTCTCGTAAATGCTGAACCCATCATGCTTACCTGCATAGCCGAATCCATTTCCTGCATAAAACGTGTTTAATGTGACATTGTCAGCCCCGCAATCCAATCGTACGAGAGACTTATTTGCGAATTGTATGCCACGACTCGACCATTCCAATATGGACTTCCCCAGACCTGTTCGAGCATATTTTCTTCGTATGGCAAGTCGATGTAGATAGAGCGCCCCATCTTCCGCGTGGGCCTGATCTCCCCACAGCTTGAGATCCCATGGACTTGGCTTCTGCATGAGAATGACCATTCCAGCAATCTGCGCTTCTTTTTTGAAAACAAAGACGTCCCCTCGGCGAATGGCCGAAGGTGTATCATGAGAATCTTCCCCTTGTAACAATGCATTCCATTGGGAAGAGCCTTTACTTTTCAACCAGGATGCCGTCTCTGCAAGCAATGAGAGCACCTCTTCCGTGTCCTCCGGCTGTGCTTGAACAGCTTCAAAGCCATCATTAATGTACTGGCTGTGAATGGTGAATGTGTGTGTCATCATGTCCCTCCTATATGCTCTAGTTTCGACTGCTCGCTTCCCTTGGTTTGGACTACGTCCAAATCCAAAAGTCGCTCCCATTCGATACCATCGCAACTTCATTAATTAAAGAACTAGTCGTAATATACCGAGAAAAGTTTTTTTCGTCAAAATCAAAACCAAAAAGCATAAAGACAAAAAAAATGGATAAAAGGCTTTCGCCTCTTACCCATCCATTCTGGCTTCATCAATAATTTGATTCCTGTACAGCATGGTGAGATGTAATGAGTCGAATTCAATCTCTCTGTTTAGCTCCCTCATTAGCACTTCTACCAGGGTTTTACGCTGTTCACTTGTGCCTGGTACATCGTAATCCATATAACCTGTCAGATCGGAATGTGACGTATCGATGGTCGCTGTGCCCACGGGCAGACCTCCGCGCTCCTGAACGAAAAGATCATAGATTCTGAACTCCCGATCCTTGTTCCTGAGCATTACATAACATGCTTCTTCCGCCTCTTCTGGCTCAATCATATCTCCGATCGCATCAATGGAGTTATCTTGCTCTTCATCTTCCTCCAGCTCTTCGGAAAAATCACGATGCACCCATTCTAGCGTCTGCAACTCGTTCCCCTGATGCCATATCCGAATGGTAATCGTATCAATGATCTCCTCATCCAGTTCCCGTACAAGCAATTCTGCCGCAGCTTCCTGTACCATGTCGTCAGGTTCTTCGTACCAGTGAATCTCCCCCTGTGCATCGGCTCCATACTGTTTGAGCGTAGCCTCTGCTACCTCTTCCCCTTCAACATCATTGAATACATAGCTAGATAAGTTACGACCGGCACTGATCATCTCCATTTCCAGCAAATGTTCCTGGTCTTCATATGTAAACGATCCATCCCGAGATGCGGGAATGATATTCAGCTCGCCTGGAAAGTCATCACCATAACGGCTCTCTTCGTCATACAGGTCATCATCTTCCGTAGCCGCAGTTCCGCGATAAGACCATAACGTCTCCTCACTTCGTTCCGCTGGTTGCAGGACGGAATACAACGCGCCACAGGTCACCAAAACTTCATAGTAGGATGCCGCCACCGCATCTGCAAGCGCACGAACATAAGCATGTACCTTATCAATAATGAGCTGCTCTACTTCCTCTTCTATAGACTCCTGTTCCAGTTGAAGGCTGCCTGACAGACGCTCCCCTTCTCTGTAGATCAGTAAAAGCGAGCCTGTATATCTGCCATCTACCATAATATCCTGCACTTCACCACTTGCTGTGCGCAGATCCGCCGTTAAATCAATCTGTACCATTGACAGTCCTCCTCATTCCTAACGTATTCTCTTAGGATGCCCCTAGAGACAGTAGTTTATGAGGCACTGTACATTTTCGAACGATGATGGAGCCTTTTTCGTAGATCAAGTAAGGAAGAAGCGGAAGATTTATACGGACAAAATATACTTGTGGATCGCGTGCGCAACCCCTTCATCATTGTTGGACAAGGTCACTTCATCGGATGCGGCCTTAACCTCTTCTGGAGAGTTATCCATCGCAATCCCTTTACCGGCAAAAGTGAGCATCGTAATATCATTGAAATAGTTACCAATGGCCATGATCTCGGATGGCACAATACCTTTGGAATCAGCCAGCCTTTTAAGCGCCGTACCTTTGGAAGCTTCGGGATGCATCAGATCAATGAAAAAGTCACCGCTACGTGTCATGTAATACGGCAGATTCCAGGACGTCCACTCGCGCTGGACCATATCCATCTGCTCGATGGGGCCAAAAGCTGTAAACTTCGCCAGAGGTTCAGTCATATCTGCCCAACGGGGTAGCTTAAGCGGCTCAGCCAGGAAATTATAATACATCTGCCTTACCTGTAATTCCAAACCTTCGGGTTGATCCACATATAGACCAAAGGCGGTATTGATGTCAAAATGCACATCATTTTCACGGCAGTACGTCATAATAGGTTCAAGTCCCTGGGTATCCAGAGCAAACTGATGAATAACTTCACGTGTCTCCACATGCGCAGTAACCGCACCATTATGCGTGATAACATAACCATTCAGACCCATCTGTTTCATAAAAGGAATCGTGTTGGCCGGGCCTCGGCCTGAACAAAGCACAATCTCTGCCCCTTGGCGTGAGGCCTGAATCAGTGTTTCTTGTGTCCATTCAGTCAATTCATGATCATCATTCAATAAAGTTCCGTCAACATCCAGTGCAATCAATTTGTACGTCATATGCTTCTCATCCCATCTGTGTTTAGTTGGTTGCATTGTTATTTCGCAAACAAGTCAGCTCTTCTGCAGTTAACTCGCGGTAACTCCCGATTGCCAGATCGGAATCCAGCTTAAGTTCTCCCATGGCTACACGTTTCAAATAGATGACACGTTTGTCCACAGCCTGGAACATGCGTTTGACCTGATGAAACTTCCCCTCATGGATAATAAGCGAAATAAGCGATACGATGCCTTCATCTGTTTCTTCATATCCCAGCACAGTCAGCTCCGCCGGCATGGCCTCATACCCGTCATCGAGTCTAACGCCGGCTGCGAAACGCTGCACGTCATCCACATCCACTTTCCCGAGCACCCGTGCTTCGTATGTTTTGGGTACATGTTTTCGAGGCGATAACAGATCATGGGCAAGAGGGCCATCATTTGTCAAAATAAGAAGTCCCTCCGTATCTTTGTCCAGCCTCCCTACCGGGAATGGTTGAAAGATCCGATCTTCTTTGCGCAGCAGATCCAGCACCGTTTTATCCCGAGCATCTTCCGTCGCAGATACAACACCGGGCGGTTTGTGAAGCATCAGATAGATCATTTCACGGTAAACAATCCGCTCACCATCCGCTTCAATGATGTTTATTGCCGGATCAACCTGAATGCCGCTGTCCTTTACCGCTTTGCTATCCACATGAATACGTCCCTGCTTCACCATTTTTTTAAGCTCGCTGCGTGTACCTACACCCATATGACTCAAAATTTTATCCAATCGCTGTGTTTGTTTGCCTTTCCCACTCATACCGATGTCCACCTCCATCCTGCAGGGTATTCATTTTTCAATACACCATCCAGCCATTTGCCCCAGCCGGCCGCATATCCATCCACGCATACGAGCACATACCCCTTAGGCGCTGCTCCTTCCAGAAGGTTAAGCCGTTCTTGCTCTATATTCAGCGTTTCCCCTTTCAAGTACCTTACTGCTTCTCCATCTTCAGAAGACAGATGCACACTTCGATGTGCCTCGGATGCACGCAAAGCGCACGCCAGGGGATGGGACGGAACGAATCTCCCATTTTTAACCGTGCCCATAAACCATCCGGGGCGAATCACTTTCAACCCTTCCAGACGGGCAGCACCTACCGTTGACTGGTATACACGATCCCCGTAACATACCGTTTCACCTTCAAGCGGTATAACCAGATTCTCATTTACAAACTGAGCATAGACCGCTAATGGATCAACGGAGCTGGAATCCGAAGCTCTTCCTTGCCCTCGGTCAGACTTGCGACCACCAGCCTCTTTCCCTTTCTTGCCTGGTTTCGCGGTGTGTTTACCACCGCGTGTACTTTTGTCGTTGCTTGCTCTAGATTCAACCCGTAACAAACGTTCCTTTTTACGATCGGCTTTGGTTATAGGAAGCGAAGCCGATCGTAAAAAGGAACGATCCTCACTCGGTTCATGCAACAATCCGGACTCAGGCACACGTTGTCCAGCACCACGTTTTTCTTCATGTAACTCTTTACCTAACTCTAGATTAGATTCATCAGAGTGTTTGATCACAGCAACATAATGTCCCTCTCCTTCTAACAAGTGAGGCCACAATCGGGCTGTACCGCGCGTTTGATCCAGCACTTCTTCTGTCTCCGTCGCCTGATCTGGCAACATCTCACGCACCCAATCCGGACGTCCTGGGGCAAATCCAGCGGTATCAGCAATATTAACTACAGCAAAATCACGATTTAACTTCAAAAACTCGGCAATCATCGCTTCGTTTTCCTCCGGCGCAAAGGTACAGGTCGAATAAACAATCGTTCCTCCTGGAGCCAATAACCGCGCTGCCGTTTCGAGAATATCTCGCTGCATCAACACACACTTCTCCACAGAATGATGTTCCCAGGATTTCACCATGTCTTCATCCTTACGGAACATGCCTTCGCCTGAGCACGGTGCATCGATCAACACTTTATCAAAATAATGAGGAAACGCATCCGCGATGCGCTCAGGTGACTCATTCAGCACAACGGCATTTCTTACGCCGTACAGCTCCACGTTTTTGGCAAGTGCTTTGGTACGCTCTGAATGAATGTCATTCGTGACAAGCACCCCCTTACCTTGCAACTTGGCAGCAATCTGGGTTGATTTCCCCCCAGGAGCAGCACACAAGTCGAGTACGCGATCTCCAGGCTGGACGTTCAGTTGCTCCACGGGAGCCATTGCACTCGGTTCCTGAATATAATAGAGACCCGCGTGGTAATAGGGATGCAGGCCAGGCTTCACCCCATGAGGCACGTAAAAACCAGTTTCGCACCACGGAATAGGTCTTAAGTCAAACGGGGCAATCTCTTTAAATTGTTCCATTGATATTTTAAGCGTATTTACGCGGAGCCCGGCATGCGGGGATTGTTCATACGATTGTATAAAAGATTCAAATTCATCGCCAAGCAAACGTTTCATTCGCTCTGCGAAGTCCAAAGGCAACTGTACGGCCATAGTTCCACTCATCCTATCCTGTTAAAATGACATATTGCTCTATGTTATCATATCCTGATTTTGCTTGCCTATCCTATCATGTGTATTCCACTACAGCGTGTAATGTAGTATAATGCTAATAGATTGTTTTATCAGCAAAAATTCGGTTGTTTATGCATATTATCCCAGCCTGCATTTTTGTTGCAAATTTTATCTCGATATGAAAAATGGGGGATGAACAATGAATTCCAAGAAGAAAAAGAAAAGCGCCACAATCCTTATCTTCCTCGGCATACTAGTCGTCATGATTGCTGCGCTGGTTCTCGTGAACCAACAATCCAAGAAACAGATGGATACTGTAGAAAACGCTTATGGCATTGCAGCTTCCAAGCTTAATCCGGCTACACGGGAATTGCTCAAAGATCCCAACTATCAACAAATCATCCTGCCGGCTGATCTGAAAGCTAGAATCGATAACAAGGATAGCTTCTTTGTTTATTTCTTCGCTTCCGACTGTTCACACTGCCGTGCAACGACACCACAATTGATGCCGCTGGTAGACAGTGAAGGAATTAAGCTTCCACAGTTTAACCTGCGCGAGTTCGAATCCGGCTGGACAGATTACAACATTGAATTCACACCTACTCTCGTTTATTACCAAGATGGCGTTGAGAAAGACCGCATGGTTGGCGGTTTGAAAGAGAACGGAAGCGACAACGGTTATACTCTGGACGACTACAAGCAATTTTTTGATAAGTATAAAGGCAGTGCAACTCCAAGTAAAAGCTAGTTCAATGAACTTTGGTAAAATTAAATTCAATAAACCAAAAACACCCCGATCATTCCTGTAAAGGAATCGTCGGGGTGTCTTGTTATACAAACATAGGATGTAGGACCCTAATTATTTGCTTGATGATTAGCGTTCTCGTCATGCTCATGTAACTCCGTCTGCTGTAGTGCCTTCATTTTCTCTTCGTAAATTCGTCCCCGGGTTGGACTTCGCCGTTGCGGAACATTAGGTTTCAGCTCCAGCGACCTTTTCTGTATATGCTGTACAAGTGCCTTATCCTCAATAAGGATAGACAGATCACGATACTCCAGTTTTTCAGAATCATGATCTTGTAACTCGTTTACAATTCTGTGAACGTCAGCTTTCAAATCGCCCAGATGGATACCGAGAATACTGTCAGGATACGATTCCAGTAGTTCGAGAGAACTTTGCAGCATCATTCGTCCACCGCGAAAATTACGATTTCTATAGTGATACAGTCCCACCGCGATTTGCAGCAGGCCTTTGTATAGCGGGTCTCGGTCTCGTTCCAACCACAATTCTTCAAGCACCTCATGACACTCGAAATAATCCCGATCCCGATTAAAATAAATCAGATAATCAATGTAGAGCGGTTCATAACTGCTCATCTGGATTTTCGCCCTTTCTGGCGTTGTTCAGAAGTTCCTTCACATCATCCAGCAGCACTTTGAGCCCCTCCATATCATTCCGTTCCCAGCAGTCATTGAATCGTCTCTGTGCTTCAATTGCCTCATGAACCAGATGATAGAAATACAGCTGTTGAATGATACTGAGCGTTCTTGACACAATATTGGAATCATCCTCGAAAGCCTTCTGCGCTTCCAGAATCTGCAGACGGATCGCTGACATCTCATTATCGAGGACGAAAGCGGCCTCCGCTGTTTTCTTAAGTCTCGCTCGCATGTCTTCCGGCAGACTTTCCCGGTATTTATAGCTCAAAGAATGTTCAATCGTTGCCCAAAAATTCATGGCAAGTGTCCGAATCTGAATTTCGGCAAGCACTTTTTTCTGCCCCAAGGCCGTCTGTACAGGATACTCAATGATCATATGAAAACTGCGATAACCACTTTCTTTGAAGTTGGTTATATAATCTTTTTCAATCAATACGGTTAAATCTTTCCGTGCTCTGATGTACTCGGCAACACGCCGAATATCATCCACGAATTGACACATAATCCGAATACCCGCAATATCCTCTATCCCCGTCTCCACATCATCCAGTGCCACATTCAGACGTCTTGATTTTTCCAGAATACTGGAGATTTTTTTGACACGGCCCGTAACGAATTCTATCGGGGCATATTCTTCCCGTTTCTTCAATTCGGCCCGCATCGTTTTGAATTTGACCTTCAATTCCTCTACCGCTTGTTCATAAGGAAGTAAAAATGTACCCCAGTCTCTACCGTCCATCGTTAAGCCTCCTGTCTCTATAGCATCCCCTGTTCTTATCCATTATACATGATGTTTGCCGGGGGGAAGAGTCCCGATCCATTCTACACTCTCCCACGCTTCTATTATTCCGTGTTCTGGGGGTATATCGCTCTTTAACGGTGGTCTGCACCAACCGCCTCTGAAATATGATGATATCCGTCCCTACGCAGTAATTCGCGCAATCCAGCATGGATTTTACGGTTTACTTCTGGTCCTTCATAGATTAACGCAGTATAGATTTCTACCAGGCTTGCTCCGGCTTTAATTTTCTCATAAGCATCCTCACTGGTAAAAATGCCACCGGAGCCGATGATGGGGAGCTTGCCTTCAGTCTGTCTGTATACCTGACGAATGATTTCTGTTGAACGTTCACGTAGCGGCTTTCCACTGAGCCCGCCCGTTTCCTTCGCGTGCTGATGCGAGAGACCTTCACGACTAATCGTTGTATTCGTTGCAATGATACCCGACACCCCACTCGCCGCAATCGTCCCAACCATATATTCGAGTTCTTGCTCATTCACGTCAGGAGCTATTTTGACAAGCACGGATTTGGCTGCTCCACCAACCTTAGCCTGTTGGCGATTCATCTCTTCCATCACTGCAGCCAGCAGTTCTTTCAATTCATTCCCATGTTGCAGATTACGCAAATCCGGTGTATTTGGTGAACTGATATTGACCACAAACAAATCGGCATAAGTATATAACGCTTGTATACATTTCGCATAATCCAGATGAGCTTCCTCATTTGGAGTGACTTTATTTTTCCCAATATTGACCGCTACAGGGATACGACGTTCTTGCAGACGCGCCAGTTCTCCTGCCATCGCTTCTGCACCGAGATTGTTGAAGCCCATCCGGTTCACCAGCGCTTCATCTGGCGGTAAACGGAATAGGCGGGGTTGATCGTTGCCAGACTGTGCGAGCGGTGTCACCGTTCCAACCTCCATAAATCCGAACCCAATCGAAGAGAAACCGGTAACAGCCTGTCCGTTTTTATCCAGACCTGCGGCTAGACCAACCGGTGTAGGAAAATGACAACCGAACATGTCCACCGCCAGATCCGGGGTTTCACGCACGCCGTACATGACACGTAGTCCGGATGGAACTGGACGGACACTACCCACACCGCTTAGGCCACCAATAATCAGATGATGGGCCTGTTCAGGGTCCATTTTAAACAATAAAGGTTTAGCAAGACTTTTGTATAACAAATCACTCACTCCGTTCTGGTTCGGTACGCCATATGGCCGCTCTCCGTCTCTTATATGTAAAAAAACTCTACACACAAGTCTAGCCGTTTCTCCTTCAAAAAGAAAGTCATTTACGCATAGACAAACAAATTTCAAATCAGATGATCTAAGCATAAGAAATCGACCTACCCACTGGAAATAGCAGGCTGAATTCTTTACAATGAAAGCATGGTTACTCTAGACCATTTCGATACCTATGAAGGAGGAAAAAAAGCCATGGCTCAGAAACGTAAACCACCTGCATTGCAACAAAAAAAAGAAGAGGTCAATCGCAAAGCCATCATATGGACAGCAGCCAGCGTTGGCGGTTTGATCGTTATCATTGGTGCTTTGCTTATTATTGCCAATATGTAGTTGAATCAGCATCCACTAACCGAACTTACATATAGTAATCTCTGAGCTTAAAGGGAACTTTACGATTATATCAGAGAACTGCAGGGTCAATTTAGCCAGTGATATGTTTTGTTTGGATTGTTCTGCTGAGGAACAAGTTTGTACTTATACCGCTGTTCGGCTTTTGGCACAGATGTTAGCTCTGGGAGCAGATTTTTACCAATGCGCACCGGAGTTCCTTGCGGAGCAAGAGCGAACAACTCTTCCACATCCGCTTTGCTCATCCTCACACATCCAAGGGACTCATCAAGGCCGATGCTATCAGGCTCATTAGTCCCGTGGATGGCATAATTCGTATTCGAGAGCTGCATGCCTCGAGTTCCGAACTCTCCATTAGAGTGGCCATTCGGATTAACCACTTTGTCCGTAATGACATAAGAGCCCTCAGGCGTCCGCTCTCCGCCCAGACCCACTTCATACATTCGAATGATCGTATCCCCGCTGATGAGTGCCAACCTGTGGTTACTCTTGTCGATCACAATCTCAAACGGCTCTTCAAAAAAAGGCTGTCCCCCTAACGTATCAGCAAACGGTGCCTTTTTCGTCTTGGATGACCCGGTAGCCTGTTGTTTCCCGTTACCGTTAGAACTTGCCTCTTGAGCCTTGGATTGATGAGTGGCTAACAGCTGTGGAAACATCTCACTCATTTCAGCTGAAGTTTCTCCCAAAATATTGTTAGGAAACGGCTGGGCCAGTGCTGTGACAGTCTTTGGCCAGGATTTGTGTTGTTTATGATATGAAAGGATTGCACTTGACAACGCTGCGGCTGTCTCCTGTTTAGCTGTCCACGCGGATGCCATACGTTTGATCTTAGAGGATACTTTAGGCGGTTCACAGTTACATTGTTCTGCATCATAACTTTGGGCCGTGAGCTTGCCTTTTTCATTGGTCTGCATAATGTATTTGACTGGCATATCCCGCTTCCAGACAGACCATTTCTCTGAGGTCTGCATGCCGAGAACAGCCGTCGTATTCATTCCGGCACCTGATCCGGACCAGGCAGCAGCAAGAGCATCCCCTCCATCATTTCCATTGCCAAATCCGGCCGCTGTGAATACATTGCTCTGCTCTGTGGACGTTGGACTCACTCCTTGTTGCTCTTTAGCAAGCTCTGCAGGAGGTGTGTCGTCCTCTGACTCCAGGGCTTCAGACAGGGCATCCGTCGCCCCTTTATGGGCACCAGGGGCATCTGCAGGCGGTAAACCCGCTAAAAGTAGTACCATTAACAGAGTCAGCCACATTTTGCGTCTGCGTTTCTTTTTCTCCTTAAGCTCAGACATCTCTACTAACTTATCCTGATAGTCCATCCATATGTCAGCAGGGGCTTTACTCCGCTCGAAAGCTTCATACACTTCGCCCGCTTGCTGAAAACAATAATTGGCCTTTCCTTCCTGTCCTTCGCCAAGGTACTCTTTGCCTAACAAATACCATGCCATTTTATTATCTGGATGTTTCTTGACATATGACCTTAGATCCGTATTTTGCATCTAATCCTCCACTATTCCGGCTTAAGCTTATAGAGTTATATATCGGCATCCAGCGTCAAAATATGCATAGGACTTCAGTACTTGGTACTAACCATTTGAATTTAACATATAAAAAAGCACACCTCCTGTCTCTGCGACAAAAAATGTGCTTTGATGTACATGAACTGAAAAAACTTAACCTTCTTTATTAAAAGGCTCGTCCGCTACTTTAATGGAGTCTGTAGGGCAACCATCGCATGCATCCTGCATATCATCGAACAAATCATCAGGGATGGCCTTGATTCCTTTGTTAGCATCGCCATCAAAGATCACTTCTGCTAAACCTTCATCATCATAATCATAGATATCTGGAGCTGTTGCTCCGCAAGCGCCACATGCAATACATGTGTCTTTTTCAACCCAAGTATATTTACTCATTGTACAATCTCTCCTCCTAGAGTTCACCACGAACCGTGTTTTTATCTAAAAACATATTAAACCAAAGTTTGAATAATTACAAATCAAATTGCAACAACCACAACTTTACATTATCCCTGTTTAGTCGAAACTTTGCAAGTTATCTTTTTGCAGTGACGTTCCCCTTACTTTGTGATTACGAAGCAATACGGAAGGGTCATCCCCCAGCATCCCTGCAGTCACTACCGCATTCTCACCGAATTTATCCCGGAGCTGATCCATAATTCGAATTAAACTTTCCTTTTTCGGCTTTTGTTCATATTCAAACAAATCCATCTGCACAGCTGACTCTTCTCGCGGAATCAATGTCTGCAACGTGATGCCAAGCATTCGTACAGGTTTTCCATTTCCCCAGTGTTTTGCAAAAAGCTTACAGGCCTCACGATAGATGACTGCCGCGTCCTCTGTAGGTATATCCATCATGCGGGACCTCGTGATCGTTTTCATATCAGGTGTACGAATCGTGATCTGTATGCCTTGACTGAGCATTTCGTGTTTGCGTAATCTTCGGGCTACCTGATCACTGATGTTGAGAAACACGCGGTGGATATCCCCCATTTCAGAGACATCGGCTGGCAGTGTTGTTGTATGCCCAATCGATTTATTCGCTTCCCGCTCCGCAACGACAGGCGAGTGATGAATGCCATTAGCCGAATTTTTGAGCCAAGTTCCATTTACACCAAACAGGTCTATCAGCATTTTTTCGTCCGACTTAGCCAGTTGGCCGATCGTATCAATGCCCAGCTTTTTAAGCTTCTCGGCCGTCTTTTTCCCGATACCAAACATCTCGTTACATGGTCTATGCCATAAAATGCGCGGCACGTCCCTCATTCGCAAAATCGATATGCCGTTCGGTTTTTTCAGATCCGAAGCCATTTTGGCAAGCAGCTTGTTCGGCGCAATCCCAATGGAACAGGGCAGGCCAAGTTCCTCCATGATTCTCTGCTGAATCTGTTCAGCGATTTCAATAGGTGTACCGAATTGTTTCGACCCCGTAATATCCAGATAACACTCATCAATTGAGGTTGCTTCCAGCAAAGGCGTATAACTATACGCAATCTGCATAAACGCTCTGGAGTATTGACGATACAGGTGGAAATCCGGTCGAATGACAATCAGATCAGGACATTTTTTCATCGCCTGTTGCACAACCATGCCGGTTGAAATCCCTCTGCTTCGGGCTGTATAAGAACAAGTGACAATAACACCCTTACGCAACTCGCTGCTACCCGCAACAGCAGTCGCTTTTCCTCTATATAACGCCGGCTCTTCTGCTTCATGTACTGAGCAATAAAAGGCGTTCATGTCGACATGCAGAATCACTCTGCCAGCCGCTGGATAATACTCGCTTACATTCATTGGAGGATTGTTGTCTGAAGACTTCACGCCCCCCACCCTTTCTCTCCTCCCGGCCGGGAGTTCGCTTTATTGTCGTTGTTAAAATTATAACATAGGTCGCCTTTTGATACCCCGGACCCTTTTTCACAATTAAATCAAAATTGTTTACGTCAACCTGCGAATTCTATGTAGCATTTGGCTATAATGATGCTATAATAATTAATTATACAAATTCACGAGTTTGGGACAAATCCATCTAACCAGTTTAACACAGTGTAGCGTTGCTACATCGAAGGATTTATCCATTAACGTTC
The DNA here is from genome assembly GCF_030803945.1 of Paenibacillus intestini. NCBI lineage: Bacteria > Bacillati > Bacillota > Bacilli > Caryophanales > Paenibacillaceae > Paenibacillus > Paenibacillus intestini. The sequence goes on from NZ_JAURUN010000002.1 coordinate 576,482, forward strand.
TTACCTTTTTTCAACCATACCATCAAAACTTATAAAAAAGCGCTTTACCTTAAGGAGGATCTTCATGTCAAAGGCCATTTCCATCTTCGATACAACATTACGCGACGGCACACAAGGAGAGGGTGTCAGCTTATCAGCAGATGACAAACTCAAAATTGCCAAAAAGCTGGATGACCTGGGTGCTCACTATATTGAAGGCGGAATTCCCGGTAGCAATACCAAAGACATTGAGTTTTTCAAAAGAGTCAAGGAATTGAAGCTGAACGCCAAAGTTGTTGCATTTGGAAGCACTCGCCGCAAAGGTAGCATCGCCAGCGAAGACGCCAATCTGAAACGTATGATTGAATCCGGGGCACAGGCCGCAACCCTGGTCGGAAAATCATGGGACTTCCATGTGCATACCGCCTTGCAGACTACGCTTGAAGAAAATCTGTCGATGATCTATGATTCCATCGCGTATTTGAAACAAAATGGCATGGAAGTGATCTTTGATGCCGAGCATTTCTTTGATGGATTTAAAAACAACCCGGATTATGCACAAGCTGTCATGACCAAAGCCCACGAAGCCGGGGCAGACTGGCTCGTCATGTGTGATACTAATGGAGGAACGATGCCTCACGAAGTTCACGAGATCGTATCCACCCTGCATCGGATGTTGCCGCAAGCACATCTTGGTATCCACACCCATAATGATTGTGAGCTAGCGGTTGCAAACACGCTTAGTGCTGTACAAGCAGGGGCCCGACAGGTTCAAGGCACAATGAACGGTTATGGAGAGCGCTGCGGTAACGCTAACCTCGCTTCCATTATCCCGAACTTGCAGCTCAAACTGGGTTACGAATGTGTCTCTGAGGATTCCATGAAACAACTCACGAATGTTGCTCGTTATATCAGCGAGATTGCGAATGTGAATATGCCAATCAACCAGCCTTATGTGGGTAATGCCGCATTTGCTCATAAAGGTGGGATCCATGTATCTGCCATCTTGCGGGATTCCCGGACCTATGAGCATATCGTGCCTGAACTGGTCGGCAACAAGCAACGTGTGCTTGTCTCCGAACTGGCTGGACAGAGCAACATTGTGTCCAAAGCACAGGAAATGGGATTGGAATTTGATCCAAGCAGCCCGAACTCCCGTCAAATCATCGAAAAAATCAAAGACCTGGAGCATCAAGGTTATCAATTCGAAGGCGCTGATGCATCACTGGAATTGTTGATTCGTGAAGCGAACGGAGATATGAAAGAACTTTTCACCTTTGAATCGTTCAAAATGCTTGTGGAGAAAACGGCAGGCAAATCCGTGGTATCCGAAGCTTTTGTCAAGCTGAATGTTGCCGGAACAAGTGTGTATACCGCAGCAGAAGGAAACGGCCCGGTCAACGCACTGGATAATGCACTTCGGAAAGCTCTTGTGCAGTACTTCCCTTCTCTTGCTCATATGCACCTGTCGGACTACAAAGTTCGTGTACTGGATGAAAAGGATGCTACCGCCGCAAAGGTTCGTGTATTGATCGAATCCAAAAATACCGAGAACACATGGAACACTGTCGGTGTATCCGAGAACGTCATCGAAGCCAGCTGGGAAGCGCTCGTACACAGCTTCCGGTATGCTCTACTCCAGGAAAATATCTCGGATGAGCCGGAATCCTTTTCGATGCCAACCCCAGGTCTAATCAATCACTAGAAGTCTAAATCAAACACTACACATGATCCTGCTTCTTATTTCCCGGAAAATAAACAAAGCTTCTGTCACCATTAACGATGGTGGCGGAAGCTTTTTCAATGCAAAACGATAAGCAAAAAATCTTTTCTTTTAGTTTGCGATCAGCTTTTTAATTTTTTTCTCCAACTCTTTTTCTGGGAGGATGCCAAGAACGATCTCCTGGATTACGCCCCGGGAGTCAATAAGAACGTTCGTTGGAAATGCAACGCCATTATACTGAGCATAGACGGTTCCCTTTTCATCAAGCGGGATCGGGAATGTCAACTTGTACTCGTCCACAAACGCTTTGGCATCCTTCAATTTATCGTATGAAGTAACATTTACACCGTAAAGATCCAGCTTATCTTGGTATTTTTCAGCCAGATGGTTCAGTTCAGGTGCTTCTTGTTTACAAGGGTCACACCATGACGCCCAGAAACTGACAAAGGTCGCTTTCTCTTTCGCCCCGCCTACGCTATACGTCTTGCCATCGAGTCCAGTCAGCGAAAATGGCGGTGCCAGTAACCCTGCCTTCGGCCCCGTCTCCGTTGGCATAGGCTGTTCCTGTTTAAAAACTGCGGCAATACCACTATCCGTATTCTGAGCAAGAGCTATACCAATAAGCAGGACAGCTCCGAGCAGTATGTATATGTTACGTTTCATCACTCGCCACCCTCTTGTTCATTCAATGTGTATCCAATGGAATTACATCATTCCTTTCTCATATTGTACCCTTTTCCCTTAAAATTTTACAATCGGCACCGAACAAAATAAAATAAAAAAGGACTCCTGCATTAAGCAGGAGCCAAAAGAGAGAGGGGTGAATACAAATGGCAGCACTTCACGGGCAGCAAAATACCTTAACCCTTCCTCGCTCGGTGGAACGAGAAATGTCCAGGCACATGCATCTTTCGCTGCCGCAAGAAGCCTGCGGGGTTGTGCTGGGTGAATCCGCAGCGGGCGGCATACGAATCAGTCGGTTTCAGCCCATTCGTAACGTAGCGCCTGACCCGCTGCATCACTTCTCGCTGGATCAATCGGAATGGATTCAATGTTTTTTCTCTGATGTTACGATCGTTGGCATTTTCCACACCCATCCGTGTTCATTGCCGATTCCTTCGCAAGAGGACCTGCAAGCCCTCCCGAACTTCGCGGGAATGATGCACACATATCTGATTGGTGCACCCGATCTCTCGGTTTCAGCTTCAGAGAACTCCAAATCATCTATGCTCCTGAACGCTTATCAAATTATATCGAATGAAGCACAGCCACGTGGTGAGGCTTCGTTTCCACTATACCCCTACAGCTTAATACCATTAACGTTACGCATGACTTAATTGGGTGTAAAGGTCACCCAAGGTCTCTATATTTTTGCGTTGCATATCCTCAAGATAACAAGACCATAACTGCGCCGTCATTTTAGCATCTTCAAGCGCATGGTGCCGTCCATAGATTGGAATGCCTCTAGATTCAAGCAGTTCGTCAAGCCCGTATCCGGGTCTCGAAGGTTCAAGCCAGCGGGCGAGCATCATCGTATCAATTAAACGATGAGTCAACCTAACTTTGGAGGTTCGCCACAACGCTGCATTGAGAAAAGCCCGGTCATGCGCACTCGCGTGAGCTACCAGTACGTTCCCACCCACAAAGGACATGAAATCATGCAATCCTTGAAGCAGTGTAGGTGCCTTCTCTGTCATCTGTTGCGTAATCCCGGTGAGTTCGGTAATATGCTTCGGCACTGCCGTTTTTGACTGGACCAGCGTATAGAACTGTTCCTCTTCCAACACAACGCCACCTCGAAGACGCACTGCACCAAAGGACAAAATCTCATCTCCATGCTGGGGGGAAAAACCTGTTGTTTCCAGATCAAATACAACAGCATCCAATTCGCCCAGAGGCGTATGCAACACTTCTGGTCTACGTTGCTCCCTCATCATGGAACGGATAAACGCCATATGTTGCGCCGTAGGGGCTCCCATAATGGAAGCGATGGCGGAAGGAACCCCTCCCTGACGCAGCGAATTCCAAAACCCTGTACTGCCCCTTGCCGGCTCTCTCATGGACGTCTCCTTTCTGCAAAACGCAACTGTCTTTGCAAAGCACGATGCACTCGCTTGACCAATCCCAGTGTCTCCCTCAGTTCATAATGAATTTGCTTCTGCTTCATCTGTTTCTCATCCAGAAAACCACTGCTCTGCTGTAAATCCTCACGTATAACAACCGGCGTGTTTCGACGTAGCTTCAAAGCAGACGTAAATGCACGCTGGCATGTGTCCGTTAACTGAAAAGGAATGGCCTCAAGCGAAGTCAGCCTTTCCATACGTTTTAATGTTGATGATTCCTGAATCCCATGCTGCAAAGCCAAAAATCTTGCACTGTTGACCAGCGGGATATAAACGCCATATTTGACATCAAAGCCGCCCGCATGTTCACCAAATCGCTCTGTAACGACACGACCCAGTATATTTAATGTCGCCTTATGTTTTACCGTATTACGTAATACCGCATCAGAGAGCTGTGGAACCCGGCGAAACTGTTCATAAAAGCTCGTAAGCCAAGCCTCTGCCAAATTAGATTCCCCTGCAATAAAACGCATATCAGAAGCGATGATCAGGTTACGCACCGGTTCCCAGTTTAAGTCGGAACTCCATTCGAATAATTGCTTTTGCCAATCCGCCAGCGTTTTCCGCCAAAGAGATTCCGAGCACATCACCTTGCCCTCGCATTTGGCATAACCCAGCTCTTCCAATAAATCCGCAATACGGTTTCCCAGTTCCTTGAAATATTCTTCTTTAGTTGCATGCGGAGCATCACTGATAATCATGCCATTATCCTGATCACTCCATAATGTCGCTTCTTCCCTGCCGGAGCTTCCAAATACGATAAAGGCATAGGGGACGGGAGGCTGGCCGAAGCCCTCCTCTACCATCCCCTGAATGCATAACTCTACTGCTTTCCGTGCAATGCGGTCATGCAGTTCATTTACCATCTCGTACCATTCGACCAGCGACAAGGAAGCGGACATTGATTTCTGGAGTTCTCTCTGCAAAATAACACGTGCCTGGCGCAGTTCATGTGCAGAAGTTGCACCATCGATCCCTCGATAAGACCAGGAAAGGTTTGTTATTGAGATAGGTTCCATCATATCCAGCCTCCTTGAAGCAATTTCAATCTTGATTTACCTCAGGAGCTGAATGTACCACCTGATTTGGATTCTGCATGTTTCATTTGCTCAGGATATCCATATGTCCCGTGTTCACTAAGATCAAGCCCCATTGTCTCTTCTTCTTCCGTGACACGAATACCCATTACAGCTTTCATACCGCCGAGAATAATGAAGGACATCACGAGTACGAAGGCAAATGCGCCAGCAAGACCTAACAATTGAACACCCAGTTGGTGGAATCCACCGCCATAGAACAGACCCGCTTGACCTACGCCTACTTTCTCAGCAAGCTCAGGTGTTGCGAACAAACCGGTGGAGATGGCACCCCACATACCAGCGATACCGTGTACAGAGAACGCATAGATCGGATCATCAATACCTTTGCGATCGAAATATTGAGCAGTGAAGAATGTAATGATACCAGCGATTGCACCAATGACTAGTGCAGCCCAAGGTTCTACGAACGCACAAGCACCAGTAATCGCTACGAGTGCAGCAAGCACCCCGTTCAACATGCTAGGAATATCTGATTTTCCGAGAACTGCCCAGGAGATCAACAGTGCGGCAACACCACCCGCAGCAGCAGCCACGTTTGTAGTGAGCGCCACGTAACCGAAGAATCCTTCACCCATCGCTGACAACGTACTACCTGGGTTGAAACCGAACCAACCGATCCAGAGGATGATGACCCCGAGTACGGAATACACTTGGTTGTGACCTGGAATGATGTTAGGTTTGCCGTCTTTGTTATATTTACCGATACGAGGTTTCAGCAAGATGGTAGCTACCAACGCTGCTGTCGCACCCGTTAAGTGAACTACTGTTGAACCCGCGAAGTCTTGCATACCCAGCTCTGCGAGCCAGCCACCGCCCCATACCCAGTGAGCAACAACAGGATACATAATAATGGTATACAGTGTACCAAACACGATATATACGCTCATCTTTGCACGTTCTGCCATACCACCGCAGGCAATAGCCAGGGAGACAGCAGCAAATGCAAGGTGGAATACAAATTTAATCGTTAGTGGAACATCGGAGAAAGCGAGTGATTCAAAGGAAGCTGCCATGTTGTCTCCACTCATGAAGAAACCGGTTGTTCCGAAGAATCCGTTACCGTTACCGAAGCCTAGACCAAAGCCAAGCCCCCAGAATGCAATAACTGAAATACCCAATGTCAGGATCGTCTTACCAGCAATGTGTCCTGCATTTTTCATTCGTGTCGAACCCGCTTCAAGGAGTGCAAACCCCCCTTGCATAAAGAACACTAGCACTACTGCCAGAAACGTAAATGCCGAGTTCAGACCGCTTTGAAGCTCAATAGTACTTGGACCCTCCGCAGCAGCGAATGCACTTACCGGAAAAGCCAGTAAAGTAAGCATTGCTAACATTGAAACCAACCATTTCTTTCTCATTTGCCCCACTCCCTCTTGTGTTATGTTTCTTTACATATCGTGAAACTCTTAATGTCATTATAAGCAGAAGTAAGGAAAGTTGACAAGAGTATTTTTATCATTTCCAAAAATATTTTATGGGAATAAAGTCTTACGTCTTTTTCTTGCACTTAAGTACATATTCATACACTTTGAGTACATAGATATAGGAATAAAGCAAGCTATCTTCAAAGCATAACGTTTGACTGTACGGTTCATGATCATGTATCATACTTATTAGAAAGAAAAATTGAGCGTGTACATTGAGGCGCTTGTGGAAACTACATTTCCCTACATTTGAACTTGCAAGCGAGGTGAATATCATTGGGGATATGAAACTTTTTCGAATTGGCGAACTTGCCAAAACGGCTGGTGTAAGCGAACGGACAATTGACTATTACACAAAGCTCGGGTTAATCGCTCCTGAAGAACGAACCCAAAAAAATTATCGTCTTTATAGTCATGAAACCTTAACCAGACTTGAACGTATTGTACAGATGAAACAAGAGAAGTATAGTCTCGAAGAGATTAAACAATCTCTTGAGAAGTGGCGTCTGGTCAGTACTGAAGAACAAGTAGCCAGCAAACTGACAACACTTGAACTTCATGTTCAGCAACTTGAGCGAGAGGTCAATGAACTCAAACCATTGCTTGGAGAGATGAAACCTGTACAAGCACGTAAGATGATGGCAGGACTACTCACCAAAAGCGCGGGTACAATGGAGGCATTAAAAATCTTGCTTGAAAACACCATGATGTAGCTTATTATGAAAGCGGAGGAATGGATATGAGTTTTAATAACGGTATGTTCGTATTGATTATCATCGCCTTTTTGCTCTCGTTATGGGCGCAATTTCGCGTTAAGGGCACCTTTAGACGTTGGTCCGAAGTACCGAACCAGAACGGAATGACCGGTTACGATGCAGCCCGTCATATGCTCGATGCTAACGGTCTGCACGATGTGCCGATTGAACCAGTTCGTGGCTCACTCTCTGACCACTATGATCCGATCAATCGGGTTGTACGTTTGTCAGAACCTGTGTACTACGAAAAGTCCATCTCGGCATTATCCGTTGCATGTCACGAAGTCGGCCATGCCATTCAACACAAGGAAAGTTACCCTATGCTTGCATTGCGTCACCGGATTTTTCCGATTGTGAACTTTGCTTCTGGACTCGCACCATTCCTGTTGATTGCAGGTTTCCTCTTTAACGCGATGAACCTGGTCGGAATCGGTATTATCTTCTTCTCTGTCACTGTTGCATTTCAGTTGATTACATTACCGGTCGAATTCAATGCCAGCAATCGAGCACGTGAAATAATGGTATCAGAAGGATATATCCGTAATGAAGAAGAAAAAGGCGTAGCCAAAGTATTGAATGCCGCAGCTTTAACTTACGTTGCCGCTGCATTGATCTCTTTACTTGAACTGATTCGTTACATCGGAATCTTTAATAGCCGGGACTAATTGCTGCAGATACTCAATGAACAAGTTAAATAAATAAAAACAAAACAATACCCCACCGTTATTCGGATGGGGTATTGTTTTGTTGTAAACCAAAATAATGAAGCAAAAATGAGCGGAAAGACTGAGCAACGAGTGGCAACTTATCATCTGCACGGTGAATCAACCCAATCGTGCGGGTTACTTTCGGCTGAGAGATCGCCACATGTGCAGGTTGCAAGGGATTCGTCTGGAATAAAGCCATTTCTGGCAACAGACTTACACCCATACCTGCCGCTACCAAACCACGAATCGTATCCGTCTCTTCACCCTCAAAAGCGATTTTCGGTGTAAATCCAGCTTCCAGGCAGGCATGCCATACAATAGGCCGCAGGGAGTAACCTTTGCTGAACAACACAAACTTCTCATCCTTCAGCTGTTCGAGTGCAATGGTCTCTTCTCCCGCAAGCGGATGATTCGGCGGCAAGATTGCATGCAATTCCTCAGTAAGCACAATATCACCAGCAACCTGATCATGTTTTTCTGGAAATGGTGAAATAAATGCAAGATCCACTTCTGCCGACAATACATCCCGAATCAATGTCGGGTACATCCCTTGCTTGAATCTGAATTTTACGTTCGGATACTTCTGACGAAAAGACGCCACTACAGAAGGTATGAGATGAATTCCTAGACTGTGCGGAAAGCCGATCCGAATTTCTCCGTGCTCCGGGTCAAGAAATTCATGTACTTCACCTACAGCTTTGTCAAGATCCTTCAAAATACCTTCAACCCGTTTGCAAAAAAGCTGTCCTACCGCAGTTAACTGCAAATTCCGTCCTTTTTGCATAAAAAGATCTACACCAAGCTCCTCTTCAAGCTGATGAATCTGTCTGCTGACCGCAGACTGTGCCACGTGCAATTCTTCCGCCGCCTGTGTAACATGTTCCTTTTGAGCAACTTTCAGAAAATAATGCAACTGTCTTAATTCCACTTGCCTGATCGCTCCAATCTGTTATACCCTACTATATCGTTCACCGCACATTCCATCTTGAGAACGTTCTACCTATTTCCTAAAAATCCGTGGTTTCCATAAACGAATAATCAAACCATAAATAAAGAATCCACCGAGCAAACCACCTAAATGCGCCATCCAATTGATATTAGACACTGCAAAAGAGAAAATAATCCCGAACAGCAACAGTGTATACATCGTTTTGCGCGAGGTTTCATCCATAATATTACGCTGGAACAATGCCACGTAGAGAAATGCCCCGTAGACAGCATAGATTGCACCAGACGCGCCTACCGAAATCGTAATTTTGTCGATCGAATTATACCAGGCAACAGCAAGAATATTACCCACTACTCCTCCCCCAAGATACAAGACACCGTATCTCAACGATCCAAGCAAGCGTTCCATCGGCGGAGCAAATACAATTAACGCAAAACTGTTAAACAAGAGGTGACCGAACCCTGCATGCAAAAACATGGAAGTCACATAACGCCACCAATCCTGGGCAAACAATTCATAATTCGTCAGCGCCCCAAACTTGAGCAATACCATATTGTTGGTGGAACCACCATTAAACGTTAACACGATAAACATAACAACATTCGCAATTAAAAGAATCGACGTCAAAGGGAAATACTTCAAGTAATCTTTCCAATTTTCATAACGGATAAATATCATGATTTTTACTTTCACTCCACCCTGTTAAAATCAGACCTTCTCTTGAATCCATCACAATGATACACGCCCAGATTGGACAATGTCTTTCATAAAAGATTATAATGGATTTTGGCACGGATCACCAATTTATAAGGAGGAACATTATTTATGACACAAGAACGTAAAGGCGCAGCCACATTTAAAGGCAACCCTATCACATTGATCGGACCTGAATTGAAAGTGGGCGATCAAGCACCTGACTTCACCGTGAGCAAAAACTTGATTGAAGATGCATCTCTGAAAGACTTCGCAGGCAAGATTAAATTAATCAGCGTTGTTCCTTCTCTGGATACTGGCGTATGTGATGCTCAGACTCGCCGCTTCAATGTTGAGGCAGCTGAACTCGGTGAGAACGTTGTTGTTCTGACCGTCAGCGTAGACCTTCCATTCGCACAGGAGCGTTGGTGCGGTGCGGCCGGTGTTGACCGCGTGGTTACCCTTTCCGACTACAAAACACGCTCTTTCGGCCAAAACTATGGCGTTCTGATCAAAGAATTCCAACTGGATATGCGCTCTATTTTTGTCTTGGATGCCGAAGACAAAATTACATATGTGGAGTACTTGCCTGAAATGACAGACTCCCCTAACTTCGAGCAAGCCATTGCTGCAGTAAAAGCTTTGCTGTAAAACAACTTTCGTAATTGCAGAATAAAAGCGAGGAAGGTCATCCTTCTCTCGCTTTTTATTATTTCATCATTTATTTCACTCATTCGCCTTATACTTGCTGAGCTTTTTATCAAGTACGGAGAACAAGTGCATAATCGTACGATAGTTGGAACCGAGATCTCCCAATGAACCGCGGGAAGCAGAGTACATATCCACTGCACTTCGTACAGGACTCACCGAAATAATGGAAACCGTAATATCCATTGTACGCCCAAACGTCGTGCGTTTTTCCAGTATAATCTCGCCTACAGAGTGCACCTCATGCAGTACTTTATAACCCGGAATTTTTTTTAGTGTCGAAGATACTTCTTCCCAGGCTTTTTCTTTGGATAAATTGTAATAGCGTGTTTTTAATTTGGGATCCTTGGCTCGATCGCTGGTCCCCTCCATACTTCGGATGATACCGACGAGCGTTCTCTTTAAGGTCAAGACCCTTCCTCCTTTGAGTGTAACCGTTCCATTATGTATTCTAGTGTAACATTGTTCAAGTAGTAACAAAAGGGTAAGCATCATATTTAACAAAAATACTAGGATCAACAATAATCCGAATTAAATCATTCATCAGATCCACCCAAAAATCAACATAAAAACACCCCGGCTTCCTCGTAAAAAGGAAAAGTCAGGGTGCTGTACATGGTGAAATTAGAAACCCGCCTATGCCGTCCGGCTACATTGTCTTATGAACCTGCTTGGCAGGTGGGTGACTGCAAAAATGCATTTGAAGTCCCCATGTCGTATAGACAGGGCTTTTCAGCAACACTTTGTATTAATCTCCCGAAGACATCATCATTGGTTCAAAACAACGAATAACCGAAACGTACATCGCAGGATGTACACCTATTATATCCCTAACTGTGTAAAAAGTAAATGCCATACAGACATGTTTTATTTTTGCTGTGTAAACTCTTTATTTTCAGCAGGTTCAGAACTCTGTGCTTCATCCTGTTCTCCTGATTTTTCAGCCAAAGCAGCTGCCTCTTCTTCCTCTTTTTGCAATTGAATCTTTTGCATCTGCTCCTGCATTTTGTTGTAGGTTGCATAGAAGTTAAAGAACGCAAACCAAGCCACGATGCTCATGATGAAAAAGATAAACAGCACCGGATAACGCAATCCGAAATAGAACAACAACCCGCTTCCCAGTAATGTGGAGAACACACGGAAAGGTCGAATCAGCGTTAACAGGACTGCATTTTTAATAATAAGGCCGATCGACATATGGTAATGTACAACCATTGAGAAAAAGTTAAACAAGGATACAAACAACAATAACAACAACACAAGCATAATAATGCCAACCAGTTGCATATTACGGAACTGGGTCATATAAACCGTATAGTCCAGATACATGATTGCGAACAGCAGTGTGTAAAAAATGCCACCAATTAAACTTTGTTTGTAGTTTTCCTTGTAACCTGTAAAGAATGTACGGAAGATCGGCACATCCGTATCTCCCATATTCCATTTACGAACAACCGTGAACAAAGCCGAGGTCGCCGGAAACAGTGTAAGCGGTGCCACAATGGCTATAGCCCAGTTCATTTGTAATGATTCGTTCGCGAGATTCTGTTGCATGACGAGCAGCTTCATAATCATGAAAAACAAGAAAGGTGAAGAACAGATCGCCCACAAGAGATTGCTTGCGGCCAGTCTTGTGATCCATTCTGTCAGCCGGTAAAGCCCGCCCATAGCTCCTTTAAATTCCAAACATTTCTCCTCCTCCGCACCTTGCGTCTAACCTGAATTCTAATATTAATATACCTTATTATATATAGTAAAAGCCAGCACTTCCCGAAAGTAGATCACTTTAGGCAAGACTGATCGCTCTAATAAATGGAAAGTTTATGAACTTTTACAAAGTAAAAAAAGATGGAGCAGCTTCCTGCCCCATCCTCATTAAATGTTACACTTATTCGAAAGAGTTATCTCTAGCCGGACGACGTCCTTCGTTATTGCTTGGACGCGGTTTGCGATCACGGTTGTAGCCGCCTTCTCTGCTTCCACTTCCACCACTGCTGTTGCGGTCACGGTTGTAACCGCCACGTCCACCACCACTGCTGTTGCGATCACGGTTATAACCACCACCGCCACCACTGCTACGGTTACCGCTGTAACCTGATGGTTTGCGTCCGCCAGAACGAACATCTGGTCTACGACGTTTAGCACGGATTGGATCTTCAGGAGTCAGATCAACCTGAGCATCTTTTTTGTCGCCTGTCAGGAGTTTCAAAGCTGCGGACAACAATTGTACAGAATCATATTGCTCCAGCATTTGAATGGCAATACCTTTGTATTCGTTCAGCTCACCGGATTGTACAATCTCCAGGAGACGTTCAGCCGTTACGCGTTGTTTTCCTTCAACCGCTTCTGCCATCGTAGGTAACGGTTTACGCGGAATACGGTGACGTGTTACACGCTCGATAAAGTGCAAGTGATCAATCTCACGCGGAGTTACGAAAGACCATGCCGCACCTTCTTTACCCGCACGACCTGTACGGCCAATACGGTGAACATAACTTTCCGGATCTTGCGGAAGGTCAAAGTTCACAACGTGTGTTACGCCAGATACGTCGAGACCACGCGCCGCCACGTCTGTTGCAACGAGTACATCAATGCTGCCATCACGGAACTTACGCATTACCGTATCACGTTGGTTTTGAGACAGGTCACCATGCAAACCATCAGCGGAATATCCACGTTTTTGCAAAGCTTCAGCCAATTCGTCAACACGACGCTTGGTACGTCCGAACACGATTGCCAGTTCTGGGGATTCCATATCCAGCAAACGGCTAAGAGCTTCGAATTTTTGGCGCTCAGGTACTTCAATATAAGCCTGATCAATCAACGGAGCGCTGACTTGTTTAGGAATAACAGAAACGTGTTCTGGATTAGTCAAGAATTGTTGAGCCAATTTTTGAATGTTAGGAGGCATTGTTGCAGAGAACAGCATCGTTTGACGGTCGTCTGGAACTTGTTTCAGGATCGATTGAATATCCTCCATGAAACCCATGTCGAGCATTTCATCTGCTTCGTCCAATACAACAGTTTGTACATCATCAAGTTTGATTGTTTTGCGGTTGATGTGGTCAAGGAGACGTCCTGGTGTACCGATGATAATCTGTGGTTTTCTTTTCAATGCACGAATCTGGCGTACGATATCTTGTCCGCCGTAGATTGGCAGGGAGCGTAGACCTTTGAAGCGAGTAAGTTTTTCGATCTCTTCAGCGACTTGGATCGCAAGTTCACGTGTAGGTGCCATAATGAGGGCGCGGATTTTATCATCCGTTTTGGAGATTTTGCTGATCAACGGAATACCGAATGCAGCGGTTTTACCTGTACCTGTTTGAGCTTGACCGATCAAATCTCTACCTTCAAGTGCAAAAGGAATCGATTTGGATTGAATCGGTGTTGCTTCTTCAAACCCGAGCTCAGTGATGGCTTGCAGCACCAGTGGTTCAAGATTGAAATCTGTGAAATTTAAATTTGTCAAAATTATTCATACTCCTTTTATATGGTGGACATGGTGGACAATCCACTTTGTTGTCTGTATTCTTAAGTAGCGTTAATATTTATAGGGTATCCCAACGGGACGAATTATTTTCATGAACGAACATAATTCCATGAATGGGTCCCCAAGATAAGACTAAAACTACAATCATGTGTTTGAAACATTTCAAATTTTAGCTTTCGATTTGGGAAAAGTTTCCTACTCAAGAATATCCACAAATCATTATATCATAAAACTATTCAAGATTACCAGCAATCTGGTTTTAAATAAAAATGAGGTGATTAAATTGCCCAAAATAATTTGGCACTCTTTGGTGATCATTTTGGGTGCTGCAGCTATTGCTTGCGGCTTTAACTGGTTTTTGGTGCCCCACCAGCTTCTGAGCGGTGGAGTATCCGGTATTTCCATGCTTTTAGGTTATTTTACCAATTTGAATCTTAGTATAATGTATTTTGTTCTTAACATCCCTCTGCTCATTGCAGGTTGGTTTATTCTTGGACGACGTTTCATTATATTGAGCATTGTGTCGGTAGCAGCCACTTCCTGGTTTATTGGACTGCTGCCTGTTTCTGCTGTAGCGACCGATCCAATTCTAAGCTGTGTGTTTGGCGGCGTGCTGGTTGGAATAGGTACCGGTGTTTCCTTTAGAGTGGGCGGCTCTACTGGAGGCTTGGATATTGTCGGTTCCATTTTCACCAGAAATCGTGATTTCCCGATTGGCACCGTCATGGCGGGTATGAATGGAGCGATCATTTTACTAGCTGGTTATCTGAATAATAACTGGAATACCGCTCTGGCCTCCATGGTTTCAATCTATGTTACAGGTAAAGTGCTGGATCTCATTCATATCAGTCACGTCAAGGTTACGCTCTACATCATCACCAATGAAACCGAAGCGATGCTGAAAAAACTTCTGACTCGTCCACGCGGCGTCACAAAAATTAAAACCCAAGGGGCATACACTGACATTGAAAAGGATATGTTAATGACTGTGACTACCCGTTACGAACTGGTTGAGATCAAACGCATTATCAAAGAGACCGATCCAAAAGCATTTGTTAACATCGTGGAAACCGTAGGCGTGATGGGCTCATTCCGCCGCAGTTAGTTATCTGCCCGTTAACAATTCGCAAGTTTGTGGTATAATAATGGTGCACCGCTCTTAAATATGTTGTAAGCAGGTTCTAACCTTTACTTTTCACAAAGCCATATGCTTTCCCGATTCGCGCCGAATGACTTACCATTTTGGAATTCGAGTAGGAAAGGGTGATTATTGTGGATACGGAAACGGTAAAACTGTTTGAAATTGTCAACAAATGGTGCCCGGAAATGCTCCCTTTCTTAAAACCGAATGAACTCGACTCTTTGATTGTTCTCCGGGATGGGCTGGGCATCCTGGAACAGGGAGATGCAATGGAAATCATTCAGTACAGTATTTGTGAGCATCAGAATGATGTGTATATTCAATAATATTTTTCAGATCGATTACGCCGCTTCTTGACGAGGTATTCCTCAGTCAGGGAGCGGTTTTCATTTTTTCCACATGTTTCATAAAAGGATTAATATGGTTAAAAGCACGGAGGCTTTGTTGTATAATCAAGTATGGAATGTACATAAAGGGAGTGAAAAAGTATGAACATACTGTGGGCTTTGTTCGCAATGGCCTTGGGAGGTTTCGGAGGAACGTCGGTAGCTCCGGATCTGGGTCATAGCAATAATAGTCAATTACCCTCGTTAAGCAACAGTTTTAACACAGCCATTATTCAATCACAAAAAGAACAAGTCGTCATTGATGCTGACAATCCCCCTGCCAAGGTCGATCCGCAACCTGATGCTCCTGTTGTTAAAGGCATATATGTCACAGCGTACAGTGCTGGTGGCGCAAGAATGGCACAACTGCTCGAACTAACCGATCAGACAGAACTAAATGCTATGGTTATTGATATCAAGGATGATCTCGGGTATATCACATATCCGTCCAAAAACAAAGCCGTGAAAACTATGGGCGAAGCAAAATCTTTTATTCGAGATATCAATGCCTTGATGAAACGATTAGAGAAACACAAAGTGTATCCTATCGCACGAGTTGTTGTATTCAAGGACACCATTCTAGCGAAGAAGAACCCCGAACTATCCTTTCGTAATAAGGACGGCTCTGTATGGGCCAACGGTAAAGGAGACAGTTTCGTGAATCCTTACAGCAAAGAGGTATGGGATTATAATATTGAAATTGCCAAAGAAGCGGCGAAGCTCGGTTTCAAGGAAATTCAGTTTGACTACGTTCGCTTTCCCGAGGGATTTGAAACACGCGCAGATACACTAAAGTACACACAGACCGATCAATCACGTGTTGACGTTGTCGCCGAATTTGTGCAATACGCACGTAAAGAGCTTGCACCTCTTGGTGTCCGAGTTTCGGTAGATATTTTTGGATATGCAGCCTCTGTGCCGGCAGCCGAAGGTATTGGTCAGGATTTTGTGAAAATATCAGAAAACGTGGATGTCATCTCACCTATGGTCTATCCAAGTCATTATTCCACCGGCTGGTATGGTGTGAAAGACCCTGACAAAGACCCCTACACAACGATTAAAGGTTCTATGAAGGATACACATAAGAAGCTCGACCCTACCAAAGAACTCAAACCAATCATTCGGCCATGGATTCAAGACTTCACCGCAAGTTGGCTGGGTAGCGGACATTATATCAAATACGGTAAGAAACAGGTCGAAGATCAGATTAAAGCGATGAAAGAAATGAATGTGGATGAATATTTGCTATGGAATGCATCCAATCGCTATACTCCTGGCGTACAGTACAAATAACTTAATTAGCACTTATAAAATTTTACTCGTTTAACCGCAGATTTGATTATGAACTCCATAATCTCGAGCCTCGTCCCGTTTATCGCGGGAGCGAGGTTTTTTATATTTTAACATCCTGAATATTTGTTAAGGCACTCTGTTCCTGCTTCAAGCCCCTTTCTCCTGTTGCACTATCCAAATTCGTAAAAATCCTCTACAATTAATAGCTGTCTGATATGACATCAGCATGATAACTATATAGATCGTGAGGCACCTTAAGTGAATATGAACACATCGAGCTTTCCACAAAAGATCAAACAGTTCCTGATTATATTTTTGCCCATCTTCACCACTCAAATTGCGCTTTCGGCCATGTCGTTCTTTGATACGAATATGTCCGGCAAATTTTCTCCAGCTGATCTCGCAGGAGTCGCTATAGGTACAAGCCTATGGATGCCCGTGCAGACCGGACTTAGCGGGATTTTAATGGGAATAACCCCTGTTGTCTCTCACCTGCTCGGCTCCAGGCAACATGATCAGATTGGACGGAGCGTCATTCAGGCGCTCTACCTGGGCATTGCTGTAGGTCTTATTGTGCTAGGAGCAGGCGCTTTATTGTTGAGTCCCATTTTAAACGCGATGCCCCTCGAGCCGCATGTTGCAAATGTAGCGTTTTATTTTCTGTGTGCGCTAGCTTTTGGCATTATGCCCCTATTCGGATATACAGTACTTCGCAGTTTTATGGATGCACTTGGACAGACACGTGTTACCATGCTCATCACACTCGTCTCGCTCCCCGTTAATATTTTGCTCAACTATCTGCTCATTTTTGGGCGGTGGGGTTTCCCTCAATTAGGCGGTGTTGGTGCAGGTGTGGCCACAGCATGTACATATTGGCTTATTTTTTTGATTAGCCTGTTTTTCGCCCATCGTATCGAGCCATTCGCCAAGCATTCTATTTTCCGTCAATGGTCACGGATCTCGTTTAGCAAATGGAAGGAACTTCTGGTCATTGGGGTCCCGATTGGATTTGCAACCTTTTTTGAAACGTCTATCTTCGCTGCGGTCACCTTGCTGATGAGCCGATTCGATACGGTCACGATAGCCGCCCATCAGGCAGCACTGAACTTCGCTTCTACACTCTATATGTTACCTGTGAGCATCTGTATGGCACTCACCATTCTGGTTGGCTTTGAAAATGGTGCAGGCCGACTGAAAGACGCCAGACAGTATAGTCTACTAGGAATCGGGGGAGCTATTGGCCTTTCCTTGATTACAGCGATTATTTTGCTGGTTTTCGGAGAGCCCATTGCGAGAATTTATTCCAACGAACAGGAAGTAATTACACTAACGCAGCATTTTCTAATCTACGCAATTTTCTTCCAAATTTCCGATGCCATTGCTACGCCGACACAAGGAGCACTACGGGGGTACAAAGATGTCAATCCGGCGTTAATCATTACCTTTGTCGCTTATTGGATTATCGGTCTGCCCGTTGGTTATTTTACGGCAACTTACACTTCACTTGGGGCATTTGGATACTGGATTGGTCTTATTGCAGGACTCGCAGTGGGGGCAACTGCGCTGTTGTGGAGACTGTTCCGGGTTCAGAAGAAAGCTTCCCTTCGCGCGTAAGCAAACTGCGTTCTCCTCGCATGCTTTTCTTCTTTCTTCACACAGAAGAAAGAGAATACACCGAATACAAAAAGAAGAGCACAGCTCCGAATCATACGGAGTGTGCTCTTTTTTTGTTGAAAGGAATTATTGAGACAAGCGTTGTGCAAGCTCATACGTTTCCATATCAAATGCTTTTTTCGTATTTACAACTTTATCGATGTCCGTAAGAACCAGCTCACCTTTGACAAGTCCACAGCCTTTATCCGTCTCGCCCGCAATCAGACTACGAACAGCGAAGTCACCAAGACGGCTAGCGAGGTTACGGTCAAATGGCGTTGGTGTACCACCGCGCTGGATGTGTCCAAGAACGGTAACACGCGGCTCATATGTCGGGCAGCGTTCCATCAGTTCTTTGGCCACGTCTTCGCCTTTACCTACACCTTCAGCTACGATGATAATACTGTGGCGTTTGCCGTGTGCAAAGTTTGCTTTCATACGTTCAGCCACTTCGTCCATGTCAAAGGGTACTTCCGGCACCAGAATGGTTTCTGCTCCCGAAGCAAGTCCGGCATGGAGCGCAATATCTCCGCAGTGACGGCCCATAACCTCAACGATCGATGAACGTTCATGGGAAGACATCGTGTCACGAAGCTTGTTTACCGCATCAACCACGACGCTTACGGATGTATCAAATCCGATTGTATAATCGGTGAATGAGATATCATTGTCAATGGTACCTGGCAAACCCATCGTATTAATGCCAAGCTTGCTCAATTTGTTTGCACCATGATATGAACCGTCTCCGCCAATAACAATAAGACCATCAATACCGCGTGCGCGCAAAATATCTGCTCCTTTTTGCTGGCCTTCCGCGGTATAGAACTCTTTACAACGTGCAGATTGCAGAACGGTTCCCCCGCGCTGGATAATATCCCCAACACTGCGCAGATCCATCGGGAAAATGTCATTGTTCAAAAGCCCTTGGTATCCGCGCTGAATACCGAACACTTCCAATCCGTGAAATAGTCCGCTGCGAACAACCGCACGAACAGCCGCGTTCATCCCCTGTGAATCGCCACCGCTCGTTAGCACTGCGATTTTCTTTACTGCTGTCATGATGTTTCTTCCTCCTCTAGTTTCACTTCAGGCTCCGCAACAATACACCTGACTTACATATGCTTCCGTATCCACCGACTGAAAATGAAGAAAAACACACGTGTCATTGGACTGTTCTTCATCAAGCGTTTGGACACGACGCGAACTTCATGCTGTTCGCTGACTTTGGGATCAGACAGGTAAATGGCTATCAGTCCTTCAATAATCATCCGGTGAAAAGAAGTGCCCGGAATCTTCTGCACATCACTGCGAGCCATCTCCACAATAAAAGCAATTCGTTCCAGCATCATCTCTACATTCTCATAATAATTGCAGAAGTTGAGATCCCCACCGACACGATCCTCATCCTGATCGATCAAATAATCGAGCATGATGTGTAATGCGCATACGTGCGGGAAATAGGCAGTGTGGATCGATACCGCCTGCTCTTCGGTCAGCTGATCGTCACTTGCAGCGAGAAACAGCATAAATACACCCAGAGTAGAGCCCGTAGCAGCGGCAAATTCGTTCCAGCGTAACTGAGGTGTGCGGTGGCGATGCTCCGACCACCATTCGAGCAAAGCCGTTTCTCTCAGTTCCGGTTTGATGTGCTTATATACCTGCAGGTCCGTGTATAGGCCTGCCAGATCCTGTATTTGGGGCTTGGCTGACGAATATCCTGGTAGCTGACGAGTGAGCTCCTGACATGTCGTCACCAGATTCCGTAGGTACCCACCGTCATCCTGATCCTCACGGAGCGCATAATAATTGACAGGTGTTGCCTCGGGATCTACCGCATCAAGCATAGATTGATGGAGCAAGCGAAAATCAGCCGGGTCCATCGAGGTGCTGCGGTCACACAGATTGTCCAAATAATCACTTATGGTTTGATACGAAACGATTAGCGGAATAAGAATATGTCTATTGGACATATCCGCTAATGCATAGACAGTTCCACCTTCACAGTGAAATTGCTTATCCCTTAGACTGGCAAGTGCTTGAGTACGTAATTCCTCATTTGGAATTGTCTCTGCCTGAGCACGCCATCCATCCAATGCCTTACGCGTTTCCGGAATGGTGTATTTGTACACCCCTCTCATCAATGCCAGCGGTCCTCGCGGGTACTGATGACGTTTTCGATTTGATTGGCTCAAAATAAATGTGCCTCCACTTTGGTTGAATACGTATTAGAGCGATTTTAACCATTCCTATTATAATATGATCCCCTTAATTGTACAAATGATCTACCGCATAAACCGCGTAAAAAATCGCATCCCCGTTCAAAGCTTTATGATATACTATCCATATTTCTATCCATCAAAGGAGTCGTTGACATGTCGTCAGGTGAACCACTTTCGTGGAGACGGTTATTTTCTTTTTTTGTGCCACTTGGCATCTCCGCCTCTCTAGTTACGATATCACACGTAATCATTAACAGCACACTTGCACGCTCTGCTCATCCAGAGACTGTTATTGCAAGTTATGCCATTGCGGGAAGTTTGCTGACCCTCACGGAGCGTCCCTCCACCTTGTTGCGTCAAACCTGTTCCGCCCTGGTGCGTGACCGCCTCTCCTTTCAGGCTCTTACGTTTGTGACCAAAATATTTCTGGCTTGCGTGCTACTCATCGGATTTCTTATTGTGTACTCACCCATTGGTACCGGTGTGTTCAAATATTTATTCGGCGTCAGCCCGGATCTACTAAGCAAAGTGATCGACGTATACGAGATCCTGATGTACGTCAGTATTTTTTCTGTCATCCGTAATATCTATCAAGGCATAATCATCACAAATAACCGAACCAAATGGCTCACGATCGGCATGGTATTCAGGTTAGCGGGTATGTATGGGTTATCCCTGTACTTCATCTACACAGACTCTATTAACAGCGGTCGTGTAGGCGCTATCATCTTTGCTACGGGAATGATGATTGAAGCTCTGGTTAGCTACTTGGAAGGCAGAAACATTATGAGAAAAATGCCTGCCAAGCTGGAGGATCATCCCGTTGAGAGCAAGGGGGATGTGTATCGTTTTTACAAACCATTGCTTTTATCCAGTTTTGTAGCCCTGTTTATAGGTCCTGTCATTAACATTGTGCTCGGTAAAACAACCGGAATCGCGCTGGCTATCTCCTCTTTTGCTGTAGCGAGCAGTCTGATGCAGCTCATGTTAAGCTTTTTTACCTACATTCATCAGATCGTGCTCAACTTCTATCTGATCGATGCCAAACTCGTTAAGAAATTTGCGCTCGTTACCGGTTTTATACCGTTCGCGATGACTGTCTCCATTGCGTATACGCCTCTGGGACCATGGGTACTCGAAAATATCATGAGCGTTCAGGGCCAGCTACTGGAGCAAAGTCTCTGGACACTTCGCGCCTTTGTATTATTTCCGCTGATCTCTCCTTTTCTGGACTTCAGCAATGGTCTTATTCTGCTTCGCGGTCAGACCAAAACGATGTTTCGTTCACAGAGCGCCAATGCGATTTGCACAATTATAGTATTGCTTATTCTGGTAAGCATTTTCCCCGCTTGGAATGGTATGATCGGGGCAGCCGCCCAATCACTTGGTTTGCTTGCAGAACTTGTTATTGTCTGGCTGGTCATCCGGCGCACGCAAAAAGAACCAACGATGTCTATCCCGCCATCTCGCGGCTCTTCATCCCTGAAAGGCTAGTCCATTTGGGAACACAGTCATATCATATGATCTATGAAACAAATTATCAGAAGTCTAAATCATGAAATAATCTGAATTAGATTTAAGAACGGAGTCTCTCATCATGAAATCAAGTCATACGGCCCGGCCAGATCAGAACTGGCTCCGGGCACTAATGTTCACCATCTTTGGTTCTACCGCACTGGTAGTCTCGTACTTCCAGCTTTACTTCAGCCATCTTGGCTTCAGTCCTGCCGAGATTGGTTACCTGTATGGCATCGGACCGCTCATTTCTGTATTCTCCAATATGTTCTGGAGCATGGCGAGTGATAAATACAAGACCGTACGGAAAGTGATGATCCTACTGCTCGGCGGCCAGCTAATCACTGGAATTCTGCTTGCCAATGCATCAAGCTTTGGCGAAGTGTTTGTCCTTGTAACTCTATTTTACTTTTTCTATTATCCGGTCTACCCACTGTCGGATACGATGGCAATTACAACGGCGAATAAATATGGTCGAAATTTCACGTCCATTCGAGTGTTCGGTTCCATCGGATATGCTTTTTTTGCCCTTAGCATCGGTTACGTCCTTGGCTCTTTTGGTTCCGAATGGACGATGTGGATCTGCATTAGCCTTGCAGCTGTGACCTTACTGATCAGCTTCCAATTACGGGACCAGCCTGCTGGTAGCAGTAGCAAAATGGATTTATCCGGATTGTGGGCTATCCTGAAACGCCGAGATGTTCTTGCTTTTTTCGGCTGTGTGTTTCTGCTAGCTATGGGTCATCGGATGAACGAAGCCTTTCTGACGATCACACTCAAAGATTTGGGTGCCAGTGAAGGATTGATCGGCTGGTCCTTGCTCATCTCCTCTGTGAGTGAGATTCCGATATTTTTGCTACTAAGCAAATATGGAAACAAATACAAGGAACTCCCACTTCTCACCTTAGCGGCCTTGATGTATACCATTCGATTATTATTCATGTCTATCTCGCATACACCAGCAGCCGTTGTTCTTATTCAAACGATGCATAGCGTTACATTCGGTATCTTTTATGTCACTGCGGTCCGTTATATAACCCGACTCGTTCCTGATAATTTTCGAGCAACGGGCATGGCTTTATTTACGATTGTGTGGTCTAGCTCTTCTGGACTTTTAAGCGGAACCTTGGGTGGCTTGTTATTAGAGCTTACAGGACGTCAGACGTTCTATCTTACCGCTATGTCCTTTGCACTAGCTTCATTGATTGGTTTCGGCTTTCAATTGTTACGCACGACAACGCATCGTTCCACATGAGCGCTGAAAACCAAAAAAAGCACAGTCTCCGAATGGGGACTGTGCTTGTGTTTGTGATGTTCAGCTATAATCGATCATTTATAAGAAGTCCGTGAATGACGGAAAAATCTTACAATTTAGTTACGTTAGCTGCTTGAGGACCACGGTTTCCATCAGTGATTTCGAATTCTACCGATTGACCTTCTTCCAATGTTTTAAAGCCGTCGCCTTGGATTGCGGAGAAATGTACGAATACGTCCTCGCCGCCTTCAACTGAAATAAAGCCATAGCCTTTTTCTGCGTTAAACCATTTAACTGTACCTTTCAAATGAACAACCTCCTAAAAATATCGCCATCTATGGCGAATATCCTTATTATACTGTATGGGCTTCCATTTTGCAATTTATCTTTTCCATAATTGATGAAAAAATTTGCTTTGCATCGTAGTGTACGGTATCATTTTACCAAAACCGTTAGTTTGGAGACTACCTATGATAAAAAAACATGAAATATACAAAACAGACAAGTGGAATATGATGACTGTAGAAGTACAAGGCAAGTATCTCGTTCTACGGGAAATATCAGAAGAATGGGGCGAAGAATGCCACACATTCCTTAGCCGTCCTGCATTAATGCATTGGGCCGAGCGTCGTTTCCCGAAAGAGGATTTCGAAAATCGTGAAGAGGAATGGCGTGCGTTAATGGCTGCCTTCAAGGGAGTTTAATCGATGCAGCTTGATTCAGGCAATGTCGTTATCTTCATTATCCTTGCCTTCGCACTGGGGTTTGCGCTGATCCTGGGACGTAATTCCGTCCCGGATCGTCTTAGAAGAGGAATGGCGCTAATCGCTACATTGCTCGTATGTTTTGCCTTTTTCCTCATCGTATATTACCTCGTTAACATGGGAGCCTGATACAGAATTCTGAACGTGTTAACACGCGATTCAAGGCGCTCAAATATTTCGGCTGTGCCCAGGTCATACTATACGAAGTTATTAGGGACGAGTGATTCGTATGGTAAGGAGGAAGGCCGTTGAAATATCAGAAATCGTTATCTGTTCTTCTGGCTCTTAGTCTTATTCCTTCGTCTCCTGCTGCACTTGCACAGGAGACGAAGGCGGCTATGCCCGTATTTTCAGCACATAATCAAAGGAGGATTCCCATGAGTAAACTATTGAAACGTTCCGAGGTGCCCGCCGAGCATACATGGAAACTGGAAGATTTATATGCCGATCAGAAGGCTTGGGATCAGGAGTATGAAGAAGTATCTTCTATGATGAAAAAAGCCTCCGAATTTCAAGGCAAATTAAATCAGCCTGACGTCCTTAAAGCCAGCTTCGAATTCGAAGACGAAATCGGGCTCAAGCTTGAACGGCTTTTCGTATATGCTCGCATGCACCAAGATGAAGACACAGCTAATCCTACATATCAAAGCCTGTCCCAAAAAGCTCAAAAACTCGGAGTACGGGTAGGCGAAGCACTTTCCTTTGTCACACCTGAGATTCTTTCTTTACCGGATTCAGAGCTTGACGCCCTTATTAAGAATGAGAGTCTCTCCGCATATACGTTTACCTTGGAAGAGATGAAACGGGAAAAGGCACACGTATTAAGCCAGGCGGAAGAAGCACTGCTCGCACAGGTCGGCAATCTGTCCCAAGCACCGCAGACCATCTTCAGCATGCTGAACAATGCGGATCTCAAGTTTCCACGGATTAAAGATGAGAATGGCAAAGAAGTCGAATTGACTCACGGCAGCTATATTCAGTTTCTTGAGAACCCAAACCGTGAAGTTCGGGAGCGCGCTTTCAAAGCGGTATATGAAACCTACGCAAAACAGAAAAATACGATCGCCGCAGCACTGAATGCCAACGTAACCAAAAATATGTTTTATGCCAACGTGCGGAAGTACCCTTCTGTCATGGAAATGAACCTGTATGGTGACAACATCCCAACGGATGTGTATAACAACCTGGTAGACACGATTCATGAAAGTCTTCCGCTCTTGCACCGTTATATGGATCTCCGTAAAAAATTGCTTGGTGTGGATCAACTACATATGTATGATCTATTCGCTCCACTTGTGGATGAATACAAGATGGACATCACCTATGAAGAAGCTAAAAAGACAGTCAAGGAAGGTCTCGCGCCACTCGGCAAAGAATATGCAGAGGCTCTTCAGGCTGGATATGATAATCGTTGGATTGATGTGTACGAAAATGAGAACAAACGCTCAGGTGCGTATGCATGGGGTGCCTATGGCACTCACCCGTATGTACTGCTTAACCATAAAGACAATCTGAACAGCATGTTCACATTGGCACATGAGATGGGTCATGCGCTGCATTCCCATTATTCGGATACAACCCTTTCGTATCGTGATGCACAGTATACGATTTTCCTTGCAGAAGTAGCTTCAACGACAAACGAGGCACTGCTCATGGACTACATGTTGAATAAATCAACAGATCCGAAGGAAAAACTGTATTTACTTACGTATTATGCAGATCAGTTCCGGACTACGGTATTCCGTCAAACCATGTTCGCAGAGTTCGAGAAAATTATTCATGAACGCGCTGAACAAGGCGAAGCTCTTACACCACAGTTACTGTCAGAAATTTATTACGATCTCAATGTACAGTACCATGGTAAAAATATGGTCGTTGACAAAGATATCGAGATGGAATGGGCACGTATCCCCCACTTCTATAACAGCTTCTATGTATATAAATACGCTACAGGTTTCTCGGCAGCGACCAGCTTCTCGAAGCAAATTCTGGAAGAGGGCCAACCTGCAGTCGATCGTTATCTCGGATTCCTGAAGAGCGGTGGAAGTGACTACTCCATTAATATTTTGAAAAAAGCGGGTGTGGATATGTCAACACCGCAGCCTATCCGCGAAGCGATGAGTGTATTCAAAGAATTGATCGAACAGATGGAACAGTTAACCAAATAAGGTTGCAATCCCCTGTAATCTGTATCCCTTGCCCCGGGCGGGCAAGGGATTTTATAATCAAGCGAGATGCAGTACTCTTGAAAAAGGGTAATGCATTCTAGTTAGCATTTGGTTCACAACAAGGAGGCAACATCATGAAAATGCAATGGGCACTTATCGCAGGTCTTGTTTTTGCGCTGCTGACAGGAATTTTTGCAGTCATCAATGTAGATTCTGTTCAGGTTAACCTGCTGTTCAATACGGTTCGGGTTCCATTGATTTTGCTGATTTTAGGCTGTACTTTAATTGGTGGTATCATTGTAGGCTCTTACGGAATTTACCGTCAATATCGACTGCAACGGGAGAATAAACGCCTGCATCTGCGTGTAGCTGAATTGGAAGCTTCTGCAGCCAGCGCTACTACACCCGTTTCTTACGATAACATGGATTCCACCCGCTCAACCGAACCTGAACACGATCACCAGCTGCACAACGATTCAATCCAGACTCAGCAAAAAGGCAACAATACAGGTACGTTGTAGAAATCAATCAGAAAACAGCCTGCTGGTAGATCGGAATGGACATGTATTCCCCCAGACAGGCTGTATTCTATTTGACCTGTACCTGCAAGACAAAGGAGGAAAATATTGATGAATTTTACTATTGATGAATCTTACGTTCTGTCTTTTTTGAAAAAATTACTGGATACACCCAGTCCAAGCGGATACACTCACCACATTATAGAGATGATTCGCAAGGAAGCGAGTTCCCTGAACATCTCCTGTGAACTGAACAACAAAGGTGGAGCTATGCTCACACTGCTCGGTGAAGATCCTTCCAGAACCATTGCTTTAAGTGCGCATGTAGACACGCTCGGTGCCATGGTGCGGTCCATCACCTCTTACGGCACGTTAAAACTGACCTCTGTTGGCGGTTTTACGATGCATAGCATCGAGAACGAGTATTGCTCCATTCACACTAGAGACGGCAATGCATATACGGGAACGATTCTTTCTCTGCATCCATCCGTGCACGTATACCCTGATGCTCGTACGTTTGAACGCTCGGAAAATCATATGGAAGTCCGGATTGATGAAGTGGTATCGTCCAAGGAGGATGTATTAAAGCTTGGTATTGGTGTAGGTGACTTTATCTCTTTTGATGCCCGGGCTGTCATTACACCAAGCGGTTACATCAAATCTCGCCATCTCGACGATAAAGCCAGTGTAGCGGCCCTGTTTGGTATTCTTGAATCCGCTCATCGTGAAGGCTGGAAGCCTGTACATAACGTTTCTCTGCTCATCTCAAACTATGAAGAAGTTGGACACGGAGCGGCATATATTCCGGCAGAGATCAGCGAAATGATTGCTGTGGATATGGGTGCCATGGGTGATGATCTTAGCTGTAAAGAAACGGATGTATCCATCTGTGCAAAAGACTCTTCCGGTCCTTATGACTACGATATGACAAGTCGTCTAATTGAGCTAGCCAAACAGGATGGCATGGACTACGTGGTAGACATTTATCCTCAATACGGCTCTGATGGCAGTGCTGCCTTGCGTGCAGGAAACAATATTCGCGCTGCCCTGATTGGCCCAGGCGTTCACGCTTCTCATTCTATGGAGCGCACGCATAAAAGCGCGGTAATCAATACAGCCAAGCTACTTGCTGCATACATTACTACGAAGTAAGGAATGAAGCTAGGTTAGGTTACTTTTTAATGCACAATCCCTTTGTTTATTGCTTTGATTCAGTTCATTCAGTTAATTAAGCCATTCTCAATATTAAAAAGGACACATTCTTTGACCGCATGAACGGCGTGGAAGTTGTGTCCTTTATTATTTGAAACATGTAGCCACATTAGGCGCATCTCATGATCAGGCCTGTTCCACATACTCTCTATAACGGCGTTCCTGAACCTGAAGCCGGGCTTCGTGATCCTTAATCTCTCCATGTAAAACCTGTATTGTCTGTCGTACCATGCTAAGTCCATGTTTCACCTGTTTCTCGGCACTACGAATTTTATCCTGAATCATCCAATCCACAAAGAAGTTATCAAAGAAATAGTCCGCAAAGGACAGCAGACCGCCCAAATTCAAATCGGCGTTTACCGCCATTTCTACATCTTCTAATTCCTTCTGAAAACGACGCAGACGCTTACCCGCATCCATAATAGCCACTTGTGCATCATCCATACGACTGCGCTTGATATGCGTGGAGATTGCACCTCCACCCATCATGTCATAGATCCCCCAATTTCCTGCTGATTCTAAAGCCTTCTCTGCACGTTCAAGCGCATATGCCAAGTAATCTCCTTCTCTGAGAGCCTCGTTAAGCTCTTGTAGCTCACTTGCCAGATGCTCCCGTACTTCAGCCAATCGTTGCAGTTCTTCATCCTGCTTAAGCAAGCGTTGTTCTTTTTTCCCCCATAATACCTGATAGTCACTCTCCCAGTACCGATATTGCGATTGTCTTTGAAGCTCTTGCTCAACTTGATTCCGTTGCTCTTGAACATCCTGTAACATTCGGCAAGCTGTATCATAAGCTGACTTGCTCTCCAGCAGTTCAAGCTCTTCTTTCTCCAAACGTTCCGTCTTCTTGCCGATCAGATCATAGAAAAATGAGGCCAAGCTCATGCCGTTCAGCCGATCCACGTCCTCCTGTTCCTTCTGAAGAGCTACGGTGCAATGTTCCACTTTTGCTTCCCACTGCTTCTCCTCCTCTTGGAGCTTATGAAGTCTTTTCGTCCATTTTTCGTAGATTCTTCCTTTTTCCTTAAGCATGGCGAGTTGTTCATTGATTTCATTATTGATCAATTTCACGCTCTCTCCCTTCTATGGAATTCATTACTAATAAAACGTAATAAACAAGGGTAACGTTTCATCTTTTATGTTCAATGTCTGGATTCATCCATGTTATTTAAAGCAAAAATGCCTCCTCCAAAGCGGCACAAAGCCGCCTGATGAAGAAAGGCATTGGTATGGTAAAGTATGTTTTGTTTGCTTGACGTCAACCAAATTAAGATTTGTTTTGCTCAATCTGCTCTGCTAGCTCGTTAAGCACAGTCCAACGCTCCATCAATTCGTCCAAATGACGCTCTGCCTCAGCCTGTTCTGCCATTAACTCTTGCAGACGTGCTGAGTCGCTAAAGGATTCTTCCATCTCCTTGTTAATCCGGGCAAGGTTTCCTTCAGCCTTTTCGATATTTTCGTCGATTTGATCGTATTCACGCTGTTCCTTGAAGCTGAATTTTAATTTAGGTTTTGCCTGTGTTGTAACTGGAGTCGAAGCTTCAACGCTTTTCTCAGTGACCTGTTTCTTGGCTGCACTCGCACCGCTCTCTTGATTACCAGCGGCATTTTTGAGCATCCATTCCGCATATTCACTATAATCACCTACGTGCACACGTACAGCGCCGTTCCCCTCAAACGCCAGCACTTTGTCTACTGTACGATCAAGGAAGTAACGATCATGCGATACAACGAACACAACGCCCGGAAAATCATCCAGATAATCTTCAAGCACAGCAAGTGTCTGAATATCCAAGTCATTAGTCGGCTCATCCAGTAGCAGTACATTCGGAGCAGCCATCAAAATGCGAAGCAGATACAAACGACGTTTCTCTCCGCCCGACAACCTGGCAATCGGTGTCCATTGGGAGGTTGGGTTGAATAAAAAGCGTTCAAGCATCTGTGAAGCGGTGATCAATGAACCATCTGCTGTTTTTATATTTTCAGCCACTTCCTTGATGTATTCGATCACGCGCAACGTTTCATCCATCTCCTGATGTTCTTGAGTAAAATAACCCAGATTCACGGTTGGCCCCAGAACAACTTCTCCAGCGTCCGGTTGCAATCGACCTGAAATCATCTGTAGTAAAGTAGACTTACCGCTACCATTCGGACCTACAATGCCTACGCGGTCGCCAGGAACAGCAATATAGCTGAGATCGTTGATCAGCTTGCGGTTATCAACAGATTTGGAGAGATGTTCAATCTCCAGTATCTTTTTCCCCAGACGCGTAGAACCAACAGACACTTCCAGAGAGCCCGAGCGTTGGACACCCTGCTGATCTTTCAGTTGTTCGAAGCGATCAATTCTCGCTTTTTGTTTTGTAGTCCGTGCTTTAGCTCCGCGGCGAATCCACGCAAGTTCGGTTCGTAACAGATTCTTGCGCTTTTGTTCTGAGGCCGACTCCCGTTCTTCCCGTTCAGCCTTCAGCTCCAGAAACCGCGTATAATTCGCCTCATATCGGAACAAACGCCCGTGATCAAGCTCCAGCATAACATTGGCCACTCGATCCAGGAAGTAACGATCATGCGTGATCATAAGTAATGCGCCACGGCGTTTCTGCAAATACTGCTCCAGCCATACGACAGAATCATTATCGATATGGTTCGTAGGCTCATCGAGAATGAGCAATTCACAAGGATGGATTAACGCGGAAGCAAGCGCAACCCTTTTTCGTTGTCCACCTGACAATGTCCCCATAAGTGCATCGAACTGCTGTATACCCAGCTTGGATAAAATGCTCTTCGCTTCACTCTCCATCTGCCAAAGCTGAAGTTGCTCCATTTGTTGGTTCAGGCGCATCAGACGTTCATTCAAAGCCGTATCTGATGGGTTTAATTCGAGTAGTTCCATCGTTTCCGTGTACTCGCGCACGGTTCTCATCTCGGCACTGTCACCTTCAAACACTTGTTGCAATACGGTGTTGTTCGAATTAAAGTCCGGATTCTGCGCCAGAAACTGCACGCGTACATCATTGCCGATGGAAATCTGTCCCTCATCCGCAGGCTCCATACCTGCAATAACGCGCAAAAATGTCGATTTACCTGTCCCGTTTACACCAACAACACCGATTTTATCCTGATCCGCCATACCGAATGAAGCATCCTTAAACAGGATTTTCTCGCCATAACTTTTTGCAATCTGCTCTACGGTCATTATATTCATTGCACGTTACCCACACTTCTCTATAATTTAAAATGCTCTATCCTCAACTACACGATCTTGCATACCAGCTTATACTCGCAGAAATGAACGGCATCCGTCCAAAAACAGCGCCGCTGCAAAAGCAATTCGTTTGTTCAGGTCTTGTTCATTAAACTCTGGATTCAGCATAATATCCATCTTCAGCCGATCCAGAATGCCGATATACGCTTCAGCCAGTAACACAGGCTCAGGTACACCCGCACTTTCCAGAACTTTGCATACCATGCTCATATACTCGTTCATAAAAGCTTTCATAAACTTCATCAAATCCGGATCATTATTCGGTGCCATAAAAAATAACTTCGTATGATTGCGCCGTTCATAATAATACGTCAGATGTGTCTTGGCGATCGCGCCAAGCTTGTCACCCGTGTTCTCGTGTGCTTGTAATGCATATTCCAGGCGGCTGATAAAGCTGTTACAATCCCGCTTGGATACAGCGACAAACAGTTGTTCCTTGCTTTTAAAATATAAATAAATCGTGCCTTTGGCAATGCCAGCTTCATCGGCAATATCGGACATTTTAGTCTCATAGAATCCTTTTGATCCAAATATGCCGTAGGCCGCATCCAAAATCGCCTCCGATTTGTCTCCCTGCACCGTATTCAATCTGTATCCCCTCCCTACAACGCCAAAAGGCTACCTAATCCTATAGCTATACATGCACCAATCACAGAACTGAGCACATTGACCAGATCATTACTCATCCAGGTCCAGCCCCGAGCCTGTATTGTTGGCTGACCACAATGTTCATGAACTTCAACCTCTCGGCCACATACTGTGCAACGATACATCTTTTGCACGGTTGCACCGAGATAGGAATCAGCAAACGCTCCTGCTAGCCCACCGATCAGTCCAACCAGAGTCCAGCCAAACCAGCCTGTTTGCTCCAATCCGCTAATCGACGCAAAAGCAAATGCCCCTGTACCAATTACAATACCGCCGAGCGCAGCCGCTGAACTCCCTAACATAGAAACGCCTCCCGAGGCTCCGGGGGTTAACACCTTCCATGTGAGTATAGAGCGAGGGGGCTTGCGACTGAGACTTCCGATTTCGGTTGCCCATGTATCCGAGGTGACCGTTGCCATAACTCCGATAAAAGCATACAACCACGCTGGATGCGGCATGATCCAGTTTGCCAGACATAACAGCATACCTATACCGCCATTGGCCATCACTTGCCCGGCATCCCGATTACCTGTCTTGGCATAAGACTTCTCCATCTCCTGCTTGCGATCTTTGCGAAACCTGGAAAGCAGTGTTGACGTGATAAAAAATAACAGCAGTGTGCCAAACCAGAACAGATTGCCTGCCCCGTAATATATCGTACCCATCAGAATTGCAGCAAGGCATCCAGACAGGGTTAGCGATTTCTTTGCATAAGCGGCCCCCGCTACCAGAGAAGCGCACACAGCGCCAATAATCCAATCCATAAGCTCTCCTGCATGTGACATCAATACCTTGCACATGACGTTTATATATTTTTGAAAGTTAATTATACCACGGTTTTACGCCAAAGCAGAAACTGAACATGCGGCTAGATAAAACCTTATTTATTTTTAAGTTTTACTTCAGGTTTCCGAGTTACAATTGATCTAGCTCAAACAACAAAATTAACTGAACTACTTCGATTCAGTTCATACACAACAACACAAAACAAGGAGCATAATAACGATGAATATGAAAAGAGTTTTTATTCTAGGCACAATGATTGTTACAATGTCTTTCGCTGGTTCTGCATGGAGTAAATCTACCATCTCCCCCATTCCCGAACCCAAATGGTCTATTGTCGATCTGGAGAACAGCAATGAGAATGAAGATGATGATTTGCTTAGTGCACTGAACCAGGCTTCAGAAGAGGAGCTGGCGGAGAAACTGTATCAGGGACATTCACTACGAACAATTGCAGAGGGTAGCGGAGGCGATTTTGCTAAGGCCATTGCCATTCAGATTAAACAGCTTCAGTCACAGCTGGATGAGCGCCTTGCTAGCGGAAGTATCAGTTCTGAGCAGCACGCTCTTCAGTCCCTGGAAATTGCAGAATTGCTCACAGAGAGTGCTAACAAAACATATATCTAGTTCCCGTTTCATTTCAATCTATAAAAACTTCAAGGCAGCGCAACGCAAAAAAGGAGCGCATAATCACACTCCTCCTGTTAACACGGATCTATTTTGATTCTGTTTGCGCTCGGTGGCATAAACCTTATGGATTATAGCGTTGATTCAATTACTCCGCTGCCTTGATCGTACATGCTCCCAATGATTCATCCGCCCACGCCAGCTCAAGCACATCTCCAGGCTGCGCAGCACCTACTCCTTCAGGTGTACCTGTAAAAATAATATCTCCCGGCCCTAGGCCATAATGATGACCTACATAATCTACAATATCTTGTAAACTGAAGATCATGTTGACGATATTGCCGCGCTGAACCTGAACGCCGTTCTTCGTCAAGGTGAAATCTTTTTCGAGTAGTGCTACTGCTCCAGGAAATGTCTGAAAGGGTGTGATGGGTGCGGAGTTTTTAAACCCTTTGGCGGCCGTCCACGGGTGTCCCTTTTTCTTAATCACGGTCTGCACATCACGCAACGTAAAATCAATACCAAATGCATAGGCATCGACCAGTTCATCGACTCGCATTTCCGGCTTGTAATCCTGACCAATGCGAATGACCAATTCAGCCTCATAATGAACTTCGCCTTTAGAAGCTGGCAATTCTAAACTCTCTCCATTCAATGGCACAACCGCATGAGAAGGCTTCATAAAAATCATCGGTTCATCTGGAACGGCATTACCCAGTTCCTCCGCATGAAGCTTATAATTTCGTCCTACACAATACACATTGCGAATATTCGTCAACATAGAGTTGCAACCACCTTTACTGGATTTATTATTTCGTTCATTGCTTCGTTTGTTAGTTCGATTACAACTTTACAATTAAGGTCTGAAAAAGCGGCTACTCGTCTCCTGAAATGCATCTTCCCAAACATCGGGACGATTCGTACATATCATCACATCCGGGTTGATAGCAGCCAGCTTTTTCATACTTGACTTGTCATCCACTGTCCACGCCATCACTCGAATGCCAGCAGCATTCATCTCATTCATTAACGCTTTGTCTACATTGGTGTACCCGATGGAGAGGAACGTGCAATGCATTTGTTTCAATGCTACAAGCAGATCGCCGGGTTTGGCATCAATGATGAGACCCGTTTCTAATTCAGGTGCGAGCTTTTTCACTTCAACCAGCGCTGCAGGCTCAAACGATGTGATGACAACATCATGCTGCATATGTCTTTTTCTAATTTCGTGAATCACCGCTGCAGGCAGACCCGGATACATGTCTCCTTGTGTTTTCAATTCGATGTTTAATCGAACTTTGCCACAGGAACGATCCAAGAGTTCGCTCAAGGAAGGTATACGCTCCCCCGTGTAGTTCTTGCCTTTCCATGATCCTGCATCCAGTTGTTTCAATACAGACCAATCGGTATCCTTCACCCGACCCTTACCATTCGTCGTTCGCTCCAATGTGAAATCATGGATCACCACAGGCACGCCGTCCCGGGATAGTTGCACATCCAGTTCCATCCACTGGACTTCAGGTCTTTCCATCGCCATATTAAATGCGGCCATCGTGTTCTCTGGTGCAATGGAAGAAAATCCACGATGCGCTACACACAGATTGTTCATTATCATCTCTCCTCAGCAAAACGCTACTTAGTTGGGCACTACAGTTCCATCTGCGTTCACTCGAATACCTGATGACATCTTAGCCATCTGCTCCAGTAGAAGTCGGTTCACCTCATCAAGCATTGGAACAGCCTGCCCAAGAGCAGCCTCATATGGAATCACCTTCATACTACACACCGCTTCGCGACTGCAACGCGCCTGAAAGACAGCTGTTTTCCACGTTTCTTCATTCGTCGATTTCGTAAAAATAAAATTCCCCGTACTATATGCAATCCATTTGCCTTTATAGTACTCAAGCCCCTGTAAAACATGAGGATGACCGCCAATAATCAGATCGGCTCCCGCATCCACAAATTCGTGCGCAAGCCTCGTTTGATCGGCATTCGGGGTACTTACACGCTCTTCCCCCCAATGCGCAACGACGATAACCAGATCAGCCTTCTTACGGGCCGACTGAATCGCTGCGATCGCTCTTGTGGAGTCATACGCTTCCGCTACGCCTGCCCGATTCCCGTCTGCCTTCCAGCTAGCCACAGGAACAACCCGACTGAACCCAAGCAAGGCAATTTTCATGCCTTTGCGCTCAAAATAGGCAGGTTCATAAGCCTCGGTACCATTCATACCCGCGCCAGCATGTGCGATACCGTAATCATTAAGATACGTTAACGTATCGACCAGCCCTTCCACACCTTGATCCAGAATGTGATTGTTTGCCAGATTAACGGCGTCAAACCCCGCTGCAGACATCGCCTGCAACGCTTTAGGGGAGGATTTGTAAACATAGGTTTTATCCGCAGCGCCCGTACCACCATGGGTCACCGGGGTCTCCAAATTACCAATCGTTAGATCGTCATTCTGAAACATAGAGCCAAGCTTGGCAAAGGGGTAATCATATCCGTTCTTTTCCAGCAATTCTGCAACTTTTCCGGAAAATTGAATATCGCCGACAAAATGAATGGTGACATCCTTAGATGAATCAGATGTTGAGGTTCCCTTATTGCTATCTGCCTTATCCGAGGCTCCTTTTCCAGTAGTGGCAGGTTTTGTTCCCGTTGTCGGCTTATCACCGCCTGCCCCTGAAGTTTCATTGATACCAGATCCCGAGTTATCTACAGCATCATCTGGCTCTGCATTTGGCTTCCCCTCTACCGAAGCTGCATCTTTATCCGGTACTTCAACTGAATCAGCATCAGACTCGGGCTGGTTCAATGCATCCCCACCCTTATCGTCCGCTCCTGAAGGTGGCTCCTGTTGCACGACCTCTGAATTAGCAGGCTGGGATGGTTGTTGTTCACGTGTGTTTAAGAGGTAATATAAGGCGATAAGACCAATGGCTACAATTAATATTACATTTACAATCCTGATTTTTGTATTACGGGTACGTCTTACTTTTTTCTTTTCTGAGCTTCGCTGTGATCTTGGGGGATACATAAGCAACTCCTCTTCTTAACAATAAATCCATATGCATACCATTATATCAAGCATATTCTGGATGTACATCCTATAAAAAAAAGGCCGTCCCTTCTGTAGATGTTGCTACATTGGAGACGGCGGATCTATAATTCATACTTTTAGTTCGTTGAAGTCAGCTGTGCCGAGGCCTGTATGGACATTTCTTTCGCTTGTCTGATACAGTCCGGTAACCCCACACCCTCATAACCAGCCCCTGCAATATAAACACCCGGAATTTTTTCTCCAAGCTCTTTACGAAGGTTAGTGAGATGCTGAAGATGGCCGACAGGATACTGTGGCATCGATTTACGCAATCTAGTAATCTCGGAGAAGATCGGAGTTGCTTCAATACCCATCGTTTCTCTCAGATCTTTCATGACTAGCTCCGTAAGTGCCTCATCGGGAAGCTCCACATTCTGTTCGTCTCCAGAGCGGCCAACATAACAACGAAGCAAGACTTTGTCGTCCGGGCTGGTATGAAGCCACTTGGTAGATGTCCACGTGCAGGCCGTAATATTACGTCCTTCTTTTCGTGGCACCAGGAACCCTGAACCGTCGAAGACATGTTCCACTTCTTTTTTCTCAAAAGCCAGAACGACGTTAGCAACAGATACATAATTGATTGCATCCAGCGCCGATGTGTCCACATGCGGTTTTAGAAGCCCAGAAGCCACATAGGTCGGCACGGTGATTACAACGTCATCGGCTTCCAGAAATTGTCCGTTATCGAGTTCAACCCGATATCTGGCGTTCTGTGCATCCACACGCTCCAAGGATTGGGCGGCTGT
The DNA here is from genome assembly GCF_030803945.1 of Paenibacillus intestini. Taxonomy (NCBI): domain Bacteria; kingdom Bacillati; phylum Bacillota; class Bacilli; order Caryophanales; family Paenibacillaceae; genus Paenibacillus; species Paenibacillus intestini. Next base: position 613,429 of record NZ_JAURUN010000002.1, read on the forward strand.
ATTCAAACGCTGATCCACATCATGAAGCTCATGGACAAGCGCATGCACAAGACTTTGCAACCCCTGACGGAAGTTCAGAAACGCACTCCGTTTGGTGCCTGTATGTGTCTCGGTCGGTTTGCGTCCTGTCATCATGCCTCGGATTAAGCTGCCATAATCCCGCTCCACCTCTCCGAACTGCGGGAAGGTTGCTTGTAGGCTGAGCTTTCGCATATCTCCTGCATATATACCCGCCAGAAGCGGCTCAGTCAGGTTTTCCAGCACTTCCGGGCCAAGCCTGCGCTCAATCATATAACCGAGAGATTCATCCTCTGTTGTACGTTTAGGCGGAATAATAAAATCCATCAGTGCTCGCAACTTGCCTGCCGGAGAGACCAGCCCACTTCTCAGAAAAGGTTTCAGTTCTGTCGGGATGCCTAACACCAGACCGGCTGGCATGGGATGAAGCTTACCACGCTGCATAATATATGTTTTCTTCGACTCCGGGTTTTGGCTGACGAGTTCATGATCCATCTCCAGTTCCTTTGCCAGATCAATCATCGCTGTTTTGCGAGCCAGGAAAGAGTCAGGACCTTTCTCGATTACAAATCCGTCCCGATGCAACGTTTCGATCATGCCGCCCATAGACGAACTCTTCTCAAGCAAGGTAATCACAGGTTCATAACCAACTTCCCTGTAATGCTTGCGGATATAAAATGCCGCGCTGAGGCCCGTCAGGCCCCCGCCGACAATAACAATACGTCTTTTCTTGTCTTCCATTAGTTATCAGACCCTTGCTGCCATTGGCTAATAATAGATTCGCTCAATGTCTCCATATACAACGGGTCACTATTAAGCGAATCGATGCGCATCAATCGCATGTCCATTTCTTTAGCAATCGCTTTGGCTTCAATGTCGAGATCATATAACACTTCCAGATGATCTGAAACAAAGCCAATTGGAGCCACAAGTACATCTTCCACTTGTTCGCGCGAAAGCTCCTGAAGTGTGTCCAGGATGTCTGGGCCGAGCCAAGGCTCGGCAGTTCGTCCAGCACTTTGCCAAGTGAACTGCCAGTTCCCAATCCCCACTCGAGAAGCGATGGCCTCGGAAGTTTCCAGCAATTGATTTGGATAAGGATCTCCCATGTCAACAATGCGGGCGGGCAGACTGTGAGCACTAAACAGTACCTTCACATCTCCGCGTTTCGCTCCCGCTTCCTCGAATGCATCAAGCTTGGCACTTACCCGCGTAGAAAGAGCCTGAATGAGCTTAGGATGCAAATGATAACTTTCGATGAAGGACATCTGGATACCAAGTTCTTCGGCTTTTTCTCGTGCACGTTTGATGTAACTGCCCACACTCATCGTGGAGAAATGAGGCGCAAGCACAATGCCAATAGCGGTCTGAATTCCATCTTTCGCCATCTGTTCCACCCCATCCTCAATAAAAGGATAAGCATGTTTTAGTCCTTGATAACAGCGGAATTCGACCTCGCCGCGACGCTCATCCTTTTGCAACGTCTCCTGAAGGTTTTTCACCTGGTTATCCGTGTTCTCACGTAGCGGGAAAACACCGCCAACAATTGCTTCATAGCGATCTGTCAGCTCTTTCAGTTGTTCCGGCTCAGGCGGACGCCCTCTGCGGATATGCGTATAATACGCCTCAACACTCTCCATATTTTCAGGTGTGCCATATGACATCACCAGTACGCCTACAGTATTAGTCATTACTTACCGTCACTCCCGTCTTCAAAGCTTCTGTTGAATATTCATGAATATATGCTGTCAGTTCTTTTAATTTATCAAGAGAAGCTTCAGGGAACAAACCATGTCCCAGATTGAAAATATAACCCGGGTCCTTGATCCCTTCATCTATGATGACTTTTGCCTGTTCTTTAATTAACTCCATTGGCGCAGTCAGGATGTACGGATCCAGATTACCCTGCACCGCAAATTTACCGCCCAAGCGCCTACGTCCTTCGGATATGGAAACTCTCCAGTCCAGTCCGATGACATTCGCCTGCAAATCCTGCAAGGTTGGCAGCAACTCACCTGAGGCCACTCCAGGGAAATAGATTTTCGGTACATTCAAATCGGATAATTCGGTAAAGATACGAGTAATCGTTGGCAGCACATACGTTTTGAAATCTTTGGGAGAGAGCGCCCCTACCCAGCTGTCAAACAACTGAAATGCCTTACCGCCATTCGCGATATGAGCACGAATATATGTAATGACCATATCGCCAAGCTTCTGCATCAGTTTGTGCCATACTTCCGGCTCACTGTACATCATCGTTTTGGTTCGAATATATCCTTTCGAAGGTTGACCTTCGATCAGATAACTTGCAATCGTAAACGGAGCCCCAGCAAATGTAATTAGCGGAACGTCAAGTTCCTTGTCCAGAATACGAATGGTTTCCAGAATATGAGACAAGTCCCCTTCCACGTCGATGGGACGCAGACGATCTACATCGGCAGCCGAACGAATGGGGTTATCAATCACCGGACCTATATTTTTCACAATGTCAAAATCAATGCCAAGTGAAGCAACCGGATTCATAATATCGGAATACAAAATAGCCGCATCCACACCCAGTTTACGTACAGGCATGAGTGTAACTTCAGCCGCCAGCTCAGGTTGCTGACATATTTCAAGCAAGGAGTACTTTTCTTTAATTTTGCGATATTCAGGATCGTAACGTCCAGCCTGACGCATATACCATACCGGCACACGGTCAACCTGCTGTTTGAAACTTGCCCGAATCAGTCGATCATTATAGCTCATGTAAGAAGCCTCCAATAGTTTTTGGACTCATAACTACCATTATGCCCTTTTTAAACAGCCGTAACAACCATATGGGGATGTGTTCCAAGTGACAATACTATGACATTCGTTACACCCCTCATGGATATGCCATTTGTGATATACTAAAAGAATCGCTTTTTTTGAGAGTTACAGAAAAATCTTTGAAAGGAAGTGAAAGCACTTTGAAAACGTGGAAAGTCAACCTCATTGTGCTTTGGTTTGGACAATTTCTGGTCAATGCAGGCATGACCATGATTACGCCTTTTCTATCGCTGTTCCTTGCCAGAGATCTGGGCGTTGTAGGTGAGCACGAAATTGGAATATGGGCCGGATTTATTTTTGCAGCCAATTTCCTCACCTCTTTTTTGTTTCAGCCGCTCTGGGGCAAGTTGTCGGATAAATACGGACGTAAAATTATGTTGCTTCGCTCCGGTTTCGGTATGGCTGTTGTTATCGCATTGATGGGTCTCGCGCAAAACCCTTGGCAACTTCTCTTATTACGGTTGCTGAACGGAACCATCTCCGGCTTCAACCCTGCAGCTGTTGCTCTGATCTCAGGCACAACGCCGAAGGATCGTATGGGATTTGCGATGGGGATCAGCCAGTCCGGTCAGGTGGCAGGTACGATTTTGGGTCCACTTATTGGCGGATTGCTTGCAGATGCGGTGGGGTTCCGTCCTATTTTCTACATTACAGGCGGGCTCATCTTTGCAGCTTCCATGCTTGCAATGTTCCTCGTAAGAGAGACGTTCGACCGTGAAAAAGCTGCAAAATTGCCAGATCAATCGGTATTATCCGGATTGAAGGAGCTTAGCAAATCACCTCAGCTGCCGGCACTGTTCGCTGTGACGTTCCTGTTGCAATTTGCGATGATCAGTCCGATGTCGCTCTTGCCTATATATGTACAAAAACTGCATGGAACCGCAGTCGACGTGGCCTTCTGGGCAGGTATGGTTGGAGCAGTTACAGGGATATCCAATATGGCAATGTCTCCGGTACTCGGAAAACTCAGTGACCGGATCGGATCACACCGCGTCCTCACTTTTTCACTGATCGGAACCGGACTCATGCTTATTCCGCAAGCTTTTGTGCAAACGGTGTGGCAACTCATCCTTGTTCGCTTTATGATGGGGATATTTATGGGCGGCTTGCTTCCAAGCGTAAATGCGCTAATTAGGGGGTATTCGCCAGATAGCATGATCAGCCGGGCATTCAGCTTTAACACAAGCACACTTGCTCTCGGTAATATGCTGGGCGCAGTCATTGGCGGATTCCTCGCTGGTTTCATCGGTATTGAGGGCCTGTTTATCGTATCCGGCGGCCTACTATTACTCAATATGGTATGGGTTCGATTCAAATTGTACAAAACACCTGTCCGCATTAAAGAATCGAAGACAACTTAAATTTTCTAACGGAAATAAACAGCAAAAGCCGCTTCAGTGCCATGTCTGGCCTGAAAGCGGCTTTTCTATTACACTCGTCGTTCGTTGAATTGAATCGGATATTCCTTCACACCAAATACAAAAGCGCTTTGAATCGGCTCCAAGGTCGTTTCAGGAACTAGCTGTATCTGCTCCATACGCTGGAGAAGCGTGTGAAGAACAACTCTCGCTTCCAAACGTGCCAGCGGCGCACCCAAGCAGAAATGAATTCCGAACCCGAATCCCATATGTCGGTTCGGCTTACGATCGGATACGAATTGATCTGCCTGTTCAAACTGGGCACCGTCACGATTGGCAGCCCCCACCCAGGATATAACCTGTTGACCTGCCTTGATTGCCTTGCCTCCTAGTTCTATATCTTCCCTCGCAACACGTCCAATGGCTACAATCGGCGGATAATAACGTAGTGTCTCTTCTATGGCACTGGCCACCTTGTCCGGATGCTCACGCAACTCTTCTTGCAGTTCGGGTTGTTCAGAGAGAATGCGCACTGCATTTGCAATCAAATTGGTTGTTGTCTCATTCCCTGCAGCCAGCAGGAGGATGCAAAAATTGACCACTTCTTCCTCCGTTAACTTCTCACCCTCAATCTCCGCATCTAGTAGCAAAGAGATAAGATCGTCCTGAGGCTTTAAACGACGCTGTTCCATAATGTCTGTGAAATAGGCATATAACTCCTGGATATTCTTCAGCTTTTCCTTCTCCAACTCTTGAAAAGCTTCTTCACTATCATCACGTGCACCCTTCACTAGCACATCAGACCACTCTTTGAATTCACGCCGATCTGTAGCCGGAACACCAATCAGTTCTGCAATAACGATGACGGGGAGTGGCGTTGCAAGATCATCAATCAGGTTCATCCTTCCACCCGACAAATGTGGAGCCAGCAGCTCATCCGTAATTTCCTGAATCCGTGGTGCAAGAGCTTCTATCGCCTTGGGCGTAAACGCCTGATTGACCAAATCGCGAAGTTGCTTATGCTTCGGTGGATCTGTCGTTAACATGCTGGTGCCGGCACGGTTACGTTCAGAAGAGAACAGCTTCGGATTTTTTAACACATACTGCACATCTTCGTACCGAAACACATCCCAGCATTCACGATGCTCATCATATCGGACTGGAGTGTTCTCACGAAGTTCTGCATACACCTGGAAGGGAGATAGTTGTCGCTCCTTGTTGTGCAATTCCCGAATAGGAATGTAATTGGCATATTTTCGGGGTGCTTGTTTCATCGTGTTTCCTCCAATCAATAATATATATTTATTTACATATATGTTCCTATTCATTATAACCACAACTGGATAGCGATTCCAACTATTTCAGCATAAATAAGCCTCTCGTCCCAACGTATGCTACCAACTACCCTTGTAGTGTCGAAAGATAGTTATGTTAATTAAAATAACATTAAAATGACGTATACCCTCTAATTTTCTCCTCATCTTCCTTTCGATTAAGAATTTATAAAATTTAAATTCAGCCATTTTTTCTATTAAACATCTATTTATCTAGCAAAAACAATGATTGTAAGCGTTATTCCTGTATAATACAACATTTGTTATATTACCTAACATTAAATAATATTATCTCAATCTACTTACATAAAAAAAGAGAATACCTCAGACAAAATCACTTGAAGGAGTGTTTCAGCATGAAAAAACCATCTAACCTTCGCCCTTGGGGCCGTATGGAGTACCGCGGCATTTACCGCATTAACTCTATCCCTGTCCCCGATCGGAACTTATGCCGCTCAGGCAGCTACAGTAGAGGTTAAAGGCACGGTCGGCACGGTTCAGAGCACCCCAGCCACGCCTACACGCAATACCACCATCCCCGCAGTTCCTGAAGCTTCCAAACAATCCCCACTTCCTAATGTGCTTGTGATCGGAACAGGCGGAACGATTGCAGGACAATCGGAAGACGCAACCAGCTTCCAGAACTATAAGGCTGGTACACTTCTTATTGCTGATATGGTCAAAGATTTGCCGGACAAACAGAAAATTGCGGATGTGAGCACACTTCAATTCGGCAATTCCGGTTCAGGCTCCTATACGATGTCTGATTTGTACGACTTGTCTCAAACGGTAGATAAGGCATTAGCTCAGTATGACAGCGTCGTGGTAACAACAGGTACAGATACGATGGAGGAAATCGCTTATTTCCTTGATATGACCGTACAAAGCGATAAACCCGTTATTATCACGGGATCGATGCGACCCTGGACAGTAATCGGCTCTGATGCCCAAGCGAATCTGTACAATGCCATTAAGCTGGCTGGCAGCGGTCGCACGAAATCTTTCGGCACCGTCTTGATGCTGAATGATACCATCCAGCTTGCACGCGGGGTAACCAAGACCAATGACTACCGTACAGATACCTTTGAAACACCAATGCTCGGAGCTGTGGGTTATATTGATGAAGAGAATATCCGGATCTACCGGGCTCCTGCTCGCGCGATGAAACCGGAAGGCACAGCGAAACCTGCATTTGATCTTAGCAAAATTACCAAAGCCGATCTTGCCAAAGTTGAGATCGCCATCTCGTATCAAGAAGCGGGCGGTGGAGCGATTGAAGGATTTGTGAAGAGTGGAGTGAAAGGCATTGTCACCTCAGGTACAGGGGCAGGTGGAATCTCCAGGGCAATGGGGCAGGCCCGTACGAAGGCTATTGAGGAAGGCGTTATTTTCGTCACGACAACCCGAACTGGTTCAGGCAGCGTGTATGGAGGTGGCAAAGGTATTATCGCCGGGGATAACCTCAGTCCACAGCAAGCACGGATTCTTTTAATGCTCGGACTGTCTTTCAGCGATGATTTTGATACGATTAAAAAATGGTTTGAAACATACGGCACCCCTGAAGTATAAGAACTCACCCTTATAAATCTGAAAACGCAAAAAGAAGAGACAATACTCCCTGAAATTCAATGTGTGTCGTCTTCTCTTTTTGCGTTTTCAGATTTTGAGTATTAATTCCCAGATCGCAGTGGACTACTAATTCAAGTACACCTCTATTTTAGATGGAGCCCCCTCCAGTATAAACGTTACCATTAACTGTACTACCAATTTTAACCTCTACAGTAGTATCAGTAAGCGTGAGCCCAAACCATCTAAAGCCAAGAGTCGATTCTGTTCTAAGCCTGCTATACACTTCAGCGTATTTGTACCCTTCAAGATCGACTGCTCTTGAGAGCCCCATCCCTCTATCAGTTAACTCCAATGTCGATCCCCAGAATTTACGTTCGTAACCACCGTCTTTAGCAGCCACCTCCACCTTTGAACCATCATATCTAAAACTTCCCGATGCCCAAAGATCAAACATTTTAAAACCTAGAGCATTATAAGCAGTTCCGGTCGTCCTTTCGTTAGCGGTGTAACTCCATGTAGCTGCTCTCATGGCACTATTAGGTTCAATTTCAGAATGCAAAATAAAAATTCCTGATTTATCAACATAAACATCTGTTTTTGTAGTATCTGTTGAGAAACTTACAACTTCCTTGTTTTCTTTTTGCTGTAAAATAAATTCATCTAAACTGAATATCTCCCCTTTATTCAACTGATTCTTTTGTTATTCATCGGGAAATACATCTTCTAAAGAAATCGAATTATTATTAGCCAATTCCAAGGGTGCGGGATTATTCTCATAATAATTCTCAATAACGTTTTGAATTTCAATCAGAGTTACACTCTCCTTAGAAATTTTTAAGTTCTCCAAATTATTTGCTATTTCAGAACTACTCTTAGTGATATAGGCCCGAGCTTCCGCAATGTTATTTAAATTTTCTTTTCCCAGCAATGAGTCTGCTGAGACTGTAACACTCCCTCCTACCAAAAGTGAAAAAGACATTAATAGTGCAGTGAATTGTTTCTTCATAAAAATCCCCTCCTTAGTTTTATACTCAATCTCCTTATAAGTTCTCTAATTAATTACAAATACCTTGCTATTTAGTAAAATAATACTTAAAAAGATAAAAAACCAAATAAATAAATATCGCAATAAGCAGAATATAAACCGGCAGTATTAGAAATGGCGTGTATACGTTAAGAAAATGAAATAAGAAACCTGAGATCAGAAGCAAAGAAAGAAAAATGAATAAAGGCCTCATTTCAATACCTCCATATATAGAAATTTATAACTTCTTATGTACAATGTTACCATAAAACAACCTAAAAGTTGGTTCTGATCTCTTTTTAACGAAAAACTCTTCACTAAAATCTATTCATTTTAGAGAAACCACTATTAAACTCCTTCTCAACAAGCAACATTTTTCACACAAAAAAACTCCGGTGGAACACACGCCCCTCAAAAACATAAGAGCATAAAATCGAGTTCCATCGAAGTTTTATCATAAGGGAGATCTTCACTGCACCCAAGCCAGTGCCAAACCGTCATAGTCCGGAAGCATGGTTGTAACCAGACGTGGGTCATTTGCCATCTGCTCGTTGAAACGACGCACAGCAAGCACGGCCGGGCCTTGCTTGTCCGGATTAAGCGTGCGACCGCGCAGGAAACAGTTGTCACCTACAATGACTGCACCCGGACGCGCAAGGCGAATTGCATAATCCAGATAAACCGGATAGTTTTCCTTATCTGCGTCAATAAAGAAGAAATCAAAGGTACGTCCTTCCTGCGCCAGTTGCTCCAGGCTATCTGCCGCAGGCCCGATCCGGTACTCGACTTGACTGCCGAAACCACCTTCCTCCAAATGTCCGCGAGCCATATCCGCGTATTCTTCTTTCAGCTCAAGGGAAGTCAGACTCCCCCCTTCGCTCAGCCCACGAGCAAGGCAGATGCCGCTGTAACCGCCGAGCACACCGATTTCGAGCACAGCTTCAGCTTTAGAGGTTTTGGCCAGAAAGGTGAGCAAGCGTCCATACGCCGCAGCCACCGAAACCTCCGGCATGCCATTTGCCCGAATGGCCTCTTTTACTTTTATCAAGAGCTCATCCTCTTGAAATAATTGATTTACATATTCGTCCGGGGTCAGATTCACCACGAAGTTCCTCCTTGCACATTTGGACTACTTTCCATATCAATGCCCCCAGGTGGCTTTCTCTAAAATACCCTGGATAGCTTTTCATATGGATGCCAATGTTTTATAATGAATGTTTGTTATCCAACACAGATTATTGAACGCTGCATTACCTGCATTGAAGTTTTTGCGGTTAAGCCGCATTACTCATTGTAAGTTTTTTCACGGGAAGCGGCAAGGCCGCACCGTTACTATATTGGCCGCGAGAGGCTTAAGCCTGCTGCGGCTCGAAATGGAGTTGAATGAATTCATATGGCTCGATTGCAATTGATTGCAACCTCCGCGATGGGACTTGAGGCTGTTGTAGCCCGGGAACTGAAACAGTTGGGGTATGAGGATGCCAAGGTCGATAATGGCCGCGTATTTTTCACAGGAGATTACATTGATATTTGTCGCTGTAACCTGTGGCTGAGAAGTTCGGACCGCGTGCTGGTCAACATGGGGGAATTCCCCGCAACTACATTTGACGAATTGTTTGAGGGTACCAAAGCACTGCCTTGGGAAGAATGGATTCCGGCAGATGGTGAATTCCCGGTTGAAGGACGATCACAGAAATCACAACTAAGTAGCGTACCAGCTTCACAAGGTATTGTCAAAAAGGCAATTGTTGAAAAACTGAAGCTGACGCATCACACCGAATGGTTCCCCGAAGATGGAGCACGTTATGTGGTCGAAGTCATTCTCTTGAATGACCGCGCTCTGATTACACTGGACACAACAGGCCCAGGACTTCATAAACGCGGATACCGTAAACTAGTTACAGAAGCGCCACTGAAAGAAACACTGGCAGCTGCTCTGATTCAGCTTAGTCGCTGGAATGTTTCCCGCCCGTTCTACGATCCATGCTGCGGTTCTGGCACCATGCTGATTGAAGCAGCCATGATTGGATGGAATATCGCACCAGGACTTCGTCGTACTTTTAACTCCGAGAACTGGGACGTGATTCCTGCTGAACTGTGGGAACAGGCACGTGAGGAGGCATTTGATGCCGTGCGTGATGATGTGCCTCTGCAGATTTCAGGTAGCGACATCGACCCAGAAGCGATTGAGGTTGCGCAAGCGGCGATCAAAAGTGCGGGCTTTGCCAAAGATATCGAAGTCAGCGTGCTGCCAGCACACCGGGCCAGACCTCAAGGAGAATATGGAGTTATTATTACCAACCCTCCATATGGCGAACGTCTGAGTGAAGAAAAAGAAGTGCAGAAGCTACTTCGTTCCCTCGGTCGCTCTTATCTGGATATGCCAACGTGGTCGTTTTTTGCCATAACCTCCACCAAAGCATTTGAAGAGTATTTCGGACACAAAGCGGACAAGCGTCGCAAACTGTTCAACGGACGGATTGAAACTCAGTACTATCAATATTTGGGGCCATTGCCGCCACGCAACAAAACACCGCAAGCTTAAAGACACTTATGGTTAAGAAACGCTCTGACCTTTACGGTTGGAGCGTTTTTCTTTTGTTTGATCACCGACCAGCCAACAAAAGCAGGACTTCATACCTTATAAGAAGGGCCTGTATGACATGCGAGTATGAAGATGAGCATAGTTGAAATGCGAAGCGGTCACGCTATAATATATGAAGCCCTGTTTTTACATTCCGTTAACAAAATAAACGACATATTTAATCCATAGCTTCTCGAATCATGAACAACTACATAAAAAAAGGGGGAAACATTATGGTTTTCACTCAGCCTATGCGAAGTTCCAGAACGCCCATGCTTCTGCGTCACCCATTGACGCTATATGTTATTTTCACGATACTGATCCTGCTTAAGCTGATGTTCCTGCATCACAATCTGAACGCGTATAACATTACCATGGGACTGCTTGACAAAGTGATTGCAGTTGGATCATTGTTGCTTCTGTCCTTCTGGGTCTGGTGGCTGCCTCGCAGGGGCATGATTGCTGCACTTACGATCCTTCACTTGTTTCTTACTGCACTCATCTATGCGGATATGGTCTATTATCGCTACTTTCAGGATTTCCTTACCATTCCTGTGCTCTTACAGGCACGACAGGTAGACGCACTTGGCGATAGCATTGCCACTTTAATCTATACCCGCGATATATGGTTTTTTGCCGATTTGTTCATTGTTATTCCGTGTGCAGCCTTAATGCTGTTCAGCAGACGTTATCGCTCAGGTCAACCGTCAGGGATGTACACAAGCAGTTCTAACGGTAGTTATAGCGGTTACTCCTTCACTTCTTCCATATCTCATAAAAAGCGTCTCCGTCGCCGTCTATTGGCAGGTGTCACAGCGCTCATTCTGGGATTGGGTCTTGGCGCCGGCCCTATATATTATTACAGCAAAACCTGGGCCAAGGGGCTGTTTGATAACAATTGGTGGAATGTATCCATGTACAACGTAACCGGATTGCTCGCTTTTCACGGCTATGATACGTACTCTTATGTCAAAAATAATATGGGTTCCGGCCCCGAAGCTGATCCGGCCGATATCCAGCAAGTTAAAGCTTATTTTGATGATCGACAAAAGTCGAATGCAGGACAGACCAGCCAGCCCTTATACGGAAAATATAAAGATAGCAACGTCATTATCGTGCAAGGTGAAGCTTTTATGAATTTTATGATTGGACAAAGCATTGGCGGGCAGGAAATCACCCCCCACTTCAATGAACTGATGAAAGAAAGCCAGTATTACAGCCACTTTTATCACCAGACTGGACAGGGCAGAACGTCAGATGCCGACTTCGGCGCCAACATCTCTCTGCACCCTCTTCCTGTAGGTTCAGCATTTGTGCGATACGCAGATCATATGTACGATTCGTTACCTTCCATTTTGAAGGAGCATGGCTATAGCACCAACGTATTCCACGCCTACGAGAGCGGGTTCTGGAACCGATATACGATGTATCAGAATATGAAATACGACAAGTTTTACAGCAAAAATGATTTCATAGAAGATGACCCGCTTGGCTGGTCTTTGTCGGATGTATCTTTTTTCCGGCAGTCCGTGGAGAAAATGAGTAATGAGGTGAAGGAACCCTTTTATTCATTCCTCATCACACTTAGCAGCCATCATCCCTACGCCTCTCTGCCTAAAGAGAAACAACAGCTGGATGTGGGTGAATTCCAGGGCACCATGTTCGGAAATTATCTGCAGTCTGTTCACTATGTGGATGCCGCACTCGGTGGTATGGTGGAGGATCTGAAGAATCGTGGACTATGGGACAAGACTATCTTCATGTTCTACGGTGACCATGACAACTCGATTAACGACAAAGCTCAATATGAGAAGTTTCTAGGCCGTGGGCTAAACGACCTTGATATGGCACAGATCATGAACGAAGTTCCACTGCTGGTACATTTACCTGACGGAGCTGAAGCCGGTACCTTTGATAAACCGTCAGGGCAGCTGGATATTACACCATCGGTGCTACATTTGCTCGGGATATCGGATGAATCCTATTATCACATGGGAAACAATGTGTACAACGACACGGAACGCACGGTAGTGCTACGCAACGGTTCGTTTACAGACGGTAAAGTATTCTATATTCCCTCGGATGATTATCTTTATGCCAACGGAGCCTGTTACGACCAATCCACTCACGAAAAGACGGATATTAACGCCTGCAAGGTTGGTTTTGAAACAGCCTCAAAACGTCTGCATGTGTCTGATACGATCATTACCTACGATCTGATACGTCAATTCCGTGAGGAGAAGGAACAACCAGCAGACGCAACCGAGAACTCTTCGAAAAAATAATCAGGTATAGAAGAACAAAATAAATGTCAGACACACTTTGTTAAAAAGGAGCATCATCTTATGTCGACTAACCTCCATTCACACGATATCGAACAAAAACTTTATGATGCTGCTACCGAGTTTGTTAAAGAGCGGTATCCTCAAGGTTGGGGCGGAGCAGGCGCTGTATATACCGACGCCGGATCTCTGCTCATCAGCGTAGCTCCAGAGGTCATCAACGATGCGGTGCATCTTTGCATGGAAACAGGCGCTTATCTGGAAGCTCATAAATTAAATGAGCGGGTAACCCACTCTCTCTGCGTAGCGCGCGATGACGAAAATACCGGATTCAAAGTGCTTACACCTTGCGGAATCTGCCAGGAACGCCTTTTTTATTGGGGAGGGGACGTCAAAGCAGCTGTATACGATCCGTCCGGACAACTTATTTTCAAAACATTAAATGAGCTTCAACCAAACCATTGGACAAAAGCTTACTCGAACGATTAAATTCGAATAACTTGCGAAAATTTGAAAGTCACTTTATAATTGTAACTATATTAGTTTCAATTAGGAACATAATGGAGGTTTTAAACCAATGAATATTGAAGTATGGTCTGATTTCATGTGCCCTTTCTGTTATATCGGCAAACGCCGTCTGGAAAACGTGCTGGAAAAATTCCCGCATCGGGATGAAGTAAAGTTGCAATTTAAAAGCTTTGAGCTCGATCCTAACGCAGAAGTGAACAGCGGAAAAACGAATGTAGATTATCTGACTTCCAAGTACAACATCAGTGAGGAACAAGCTCGCGGGATGAATGCACAGATGAATGCCAATGCTCGCACAGCAGGGCTCGAATATAATATTGATGCCATGATCCCAACAAACTCCTTCGCTGCTCATCGTCTGACTCACTGGGCAGATACTCAAGGTAAAGCCCTTGATCTGAGTGAGCGTTTGTTCCACGCCATCTTTATTGAAGGCAAACATGTTGGTGATCCTCAAGTGCTCGCTGATCTCGCCCAGGAGGTTGGTTTGGATCGCGAAGCTGCGGTTGCCGTTCTGTCTAGCGACCAATATACCGAGAACGTACGTGCTGATCAGGCAGAAGGCGCACAGCTCGGCATCCGGGGTGTTCCATTCTTCGTTCTCGATCGTAAATTTGCCGTTTCCGGAGCACAGCCCGACGATGTCTTCCTAGATGCTCTCCAAAAAGCATGGGATGAACGTTCCCCGTTCACCATTGTTGAATCGAACGATGCCGCATCAGATCGTAACGGTGTTTGCACAGAAGAAGGTTGCGAGGTTCCTCAGAACAAACCTTCTAACTAACATAAAAAAAGAAGCAGCAGATCATGGCTAAGCTCGTGATCTTGCTGCTTCTTTTTTTATGTTTACTGCAGGTGTCTTCCTCTTCATATCAGAAAAGTTAAAATCAGAACAAAACGGAGAAGCGAAGCCCTCCGTTTTGTCACTGCCCTCGCACTCCGAAGCTCCTTTTCCAAGTGACTCTCCTGTCCAACGTTGCTGCGGAGGGGGCGAAATCGATTCTGTAGAAGCGGAGCGTTCGCCTTTGTTTTCGAATTTCAACCTTTAAAAAATTTCAATCGAGGAAATTCGAAAACAACAGCGATCAAAAAAAACGATTCGTCACCGGAGCTTCCACCAACGCCCCCCATAGCTCCCACCAACGTTCATACTTATTTAACCGGAAAATGAGCTTCGTCCTCAATCCCAGAATAGCTGATCCGGATGTGGTCCTGTCCGTTTGTCCGAATCGAGCGCATCAATCTGTCTCAACTCATCTGGTGTCAGTTCAAAATCAAAGATATCTGCGTTCTCGCGAATCCGCTCAGGTGTCACCGATTTGGGAATCGTCACAATCTGATTCTGGATATCCCAGCGTAGAATAATCTGAGCCGGTGTTTTGCCGTACTTCTGAGCCAATCCCTTCAAGGTAGATTCCTGATTTAACTTCCCTTTCATGATGGGACTCCATGCCTCAAGTTGAATGCCTTGGGCCCCGCAGAAGTCCTGCAGTTCCTGCTGAATCAGTCCCGGATGTAGTTCCACCTGATTCACCGCAGGCACCGTACCGCCTTCATCTATAAGATCGCGCAGATGATGTACCTGAAAATTACTTACACCGATTGCACGCACACTTCCTTCGCTATACAGACGTTCAAAAGCTCTCCACGTCTCTTTATATTGATCCCGGCCTGGCCAGTGAATCAAATATAGATCAATGACATTTAAACCAAGTTTCTTCTGGCTGGCTTCGAACGCTCTAAGCGTCGAATCATAACCTTGATCATCATTCCAGAGCTTCGTCGTTACGAAAAGTTCGTTACGGGCTACACCACTACTCGCAATGGCTTGTCCCACTTCCTCCTCATTGCCATAAACGGACGCGGTATCAATGCTGCGATACCCTACTTCCAGAGCGGTCTCTACCGCCTGTTGCACTTCTTTTCCTTTTGCCTTATAAGTCCCGATTCCAAGCCATGGCATTGTCACTCCGTTGTTCAGAATTGTGCAATCTGTAATATGTTTAGTCATCCTGTACCTCCCGTATTGATTTTTGCCTGCTCTCGGTCTATTAACCTTCTGACAGAATTTTAAGCGCTGGAAAAAACCAAAAACCTGCAGACCATCACGGCCTGCAGGTTACGGTGTAACAGGAACAGTTTATTTCTTCCCTTGCCTGTGCTGATTCTGGAGCGAGTGTAACCTCTGCTTCTCCTCAATGAACATTTCCTGCGCTAACTCGAAACCCTGTCCACCCAGAGACAACTCTGCTTGCTTCATCGCCTGCTCGGTATGAGCCAGCCGCTGCTCTGCCTGCACGATGGTCTGTGCATTCGGATGGGACATGGCCTGGGAAACAGCATAATGAAGCTTGTTCACTGCATTTTGCGCCTGAGATACGGTAGTACCCGCTTGCAAACTGGAATCATAACGCTTGGGCATGAGTTGTTTCCTCCTCGGAATCATATTCCTGTCACCTTGTTAGCATGGATTGCATAGAGAAGACTTATTCTTTTTTTGAAAATTTGTTCAAACTTTATGCCTCCAAGATACGTTAAAAGAGCAGAAGGTTGTAAGATCAAAAAAAATGGAGGAATGCTGATTGAACACAAAAGGGATTCGTATAGGCCTCCTAACCGTTTCATTGCTATCCGTTCTGTTACTCTTATTTTTTATTTTTTGGACGCAGCGCTTCACAAACTCCACGTATGAGATCAAAGGATATGTCTCTTCATCGTTGCATAAGGATATCCCCGTGCCTGCCAATGCCAAACTCATTGAATCCGCGGCATATTCCGATCACCCCACACAATCTCGGAGCGAAACGTATGAACTGAAACACATCGGTGGTGAACAAGGACTATATCCACCTGAAGATTATTTTCAAAAGTTACATGAGGTCGGTTGGACGGAACTGAAGGACGAGCAGATGGGCAATGTGCATATTCTTAATAAAGAAGACGTTCGCATCGCCATTGAAATTCAGGAGGACACCTTCCAAATATTTTTGCTCCATTCGGATCGGGATCGTCATCAAAACTTGGGCTAAAACAAAATGCAACGCAAAAGGAGAGGCTTCTGCCCCTCCTTTTCAGGTAGCTATTCGGTTATTTGATGAACTTGGAAACCTTCGTAAGTACTTCTTCTTCCGTTGGAGCACTGATGTATCGGCCGTTGATGAAAACAAAAGCACGCTTCGCACATGGGCCGCAATAAGATTTACAACCGATCTTGATTTCTGTGCCTGGAGCCATCTTCTCCAGTTTAGGCACAATGGATTTCAATCGGATGTGATTACATTTTTCGCATACGCGGATATCGTTAGCCATGAGTTCCCCTTCTTCGCTCCCTTAGTGGTCGCCGTGGTTGCCTTTGGATGGATTCGTGATCACAAATCCTTCTTGTGGCAAGTAGAGGTAATCAATTTTCACACCATCGAGCATAGGTTGTCCATTTTCCAAAATAACGTCGATGCCCTTATCTGTAGATACTACGGTGTCATTATCTCCTGGCGTATCCAGGTCAAGACCGTAATGCGCATGGTCTCCGTGTGCATGTGTAATCACAACACGCAATAGTTTACCTTCGTTCTCCGGCTTGTCCAGTTCAAGCTTCAACACTTTCGCTGCGTTACGAGTGATTTTGCAGTTCATTCAATTCATCTCCTATATTATCATTGCTGGTTTCAACAATTTCAGCATTCATTTTAAACTCCAGCATCTATTGTAAAGAAAGTTACAGCTAATCGCAATAACATTGATGCGAAAATGACATGAAGTCATATTTTCGACACGACCTCGAGATGTTGTTTTGTCCACCAGCACTGGATATTTGCATTCAGCTCGGCTGATAAACCAACTCATCAGAATCAGGGTTATTAAGCTTGGATTTACAAAGATAAAAAACGAGCGCCGCTTCAGCGCCCGTTCCGGTTATATGTCTGAACGATCTTTCGTTTCATGCCCGCTAACCCGAGGCACCTGCCTCACGCTCTCCGTGGGATAACAATTCTGCCAGTAGCATGCCCACTTCCACACAAATGTCATCAAATTGTTCCACAGGTAGCGGATTCACTCCAAGACCCACCTCTACGGTGAATCCCGGCTTGCCAAACGCTTGAATAAACCAATCTTTATAACCAGCATCACTACCACCAAGTTTTACCGCTTTATACCCGGACGCTTTAGCTAGCTTACGCGACAATGGCGCACTCTCTCTCGGCTCCAGATCCCGATAATTCCAATAGATTTCTTGACCTTGGCTATGCAGGGATACCACTGCAGCAAATGCATGTTCCTGCGTCCACTGTGCAAGCGCCTGAGCCTCAGGTTCTGTTAGCGGAGCCGTGCCCGCATAATCCCTAGGACCAGGCGAAAAAACACTTCTGCGCGCAACCTCCTCGTCCCAGTAAGCCGGAAACTGATCATTAAGATCCACACCTCTGATGTTCGCTTTCCAATGTGTAAAGTGTGGTCGTCCTCCATTCCACGCAAGTAATTCAGAAGCATACTTATGATGATTCACTACACCTTCCTGAACTAGCTCTACTCCGTCCGGGTTCACCATGGGAACCGCCCATAAGGTCGTCTCTTGCATCCAGCGCTGCGGATCATAGGAGTGCCACAGCGAGTCCAAGGAATACGCCTCAGCGTATTCTTCGATAAACCTCATAAGAACTGGCGTGGTTAACCATTCATTGGCATGAACCGATGCATTCACATGGATATGGCGAGGGCCTTGCCCGATTCGCACATAAGGTAATGTTTTTCCCATTACACTTGTACCGATCTCTCCCGATTTCACGCAGGAATAGCGTGCTTCCAATCGCTGTATATCTCTGATCAATTCACGATATCCATATTCACCCTCAATGTTCACGATGGTTTTCCCACCAGCCTGAGGAATATTTATACAGCATCCACCCCAATCCTTCACCTTGGAGATTTCGGGATTACTCTCACGAAGCTGTTCTTCCGATAATGCAAAACGTTCTGCCGTTTCCTGCACCGTTTCTCCCGGTGGTACCGCATATCTGCGTCCGGTTCCAGGCATCACACGTAACATCTGACCGGCAAGTAGATAAGGCTGCGCTGTAGCTTCGGGGTTCAGCGCACACAACAATGCATTAGTCATGCGATATGCCGAAGCAATTCGCGGTAACGTGTCACCTGTTTTCACGATAATCCATTGCAGTTCCATGTTGTTCTCCCTTCCACAGGTCTGATTCTCCCAATTGATTCTCCTTTATTCGTACCTGTATTATCGTATGCAAGCCCGGTTGTCCGTCATGTGACATCGTTCGCAGACTTCTATGTTATGTTAGATATTCTAGCCACCAGAGCAGAGTTGGAGCGTGCCTAAGAAATATATAAAAGCCCGAACCTTAACAGGTCCGGGCACCGAAGCAAAATTACATAGATGAATGCAGGCTTAATCCTATTTTTATCCCATATAATGATGATTACTAATACATTCCGACAGCGATTACGACAACTGTGTGACCTGCCAGACGACAGGTGTCTTGGAAATTTGCTCTCCCAGCCATTGTTTCGTAATATTCTGGAACATACGCGGATCACCAGTACAGAAAAACTGATGCACAGGCGTTTCATCTCCGCTTGCCAGCTTGCGTTTATCATATAAAATGGTACTGATTTCTCTCGCTGTTTCATCGGCTGAGCTGATGAGCTTTACATCCTGGCCCATGACATCCTGAATCGTGTCCATCAGAAACGGATAATGCGTGCAACCAAGAATCAGACAGTCAATAGGCTCTCTTTTAATTTCTCCGAGCGCTTGATCCACCGTATACGTTGTGTGTTCGGAACGAAATTCGCCTTTCTCCACCAACGGCACCAGTGCAGGACAAGCCTGGCTGACCACATCGACATAAGGAGACAGCTGCTTGAGTGCCGACGTATACGCCCCACTTCCGATCGTACCCACAGTCCCGATCACACCGATGCGGCCTGTACGTGTTGCCATAATGGCTGCCCTTGCACCAGGATGGATCACTCCAATGACAGGAACATCCACCTTGGTCCGGATATATTCCAGTGCTGCGGCTGTCGCCGTATTGCAGGCGATCACAATCACTTTCGGATTAAACTGAATCAAAAAATCAACGATTTGCTCCGTAAATTGTTTCACTTGTTCGGACGAACGGGGTCCGTACGGTGTCCGGGCAGTGTCCCCAAAATAAATGATCTTTTCCCGCGGGAGCTGACGCATCACTTCCTTCGCAACGGTCAATCCCCCTACACCGGAGTCTAATATAGCAATAGCTTGCTGCACGAACACACCGCTTCCTTCTTCATTAAATTCATTCTGATCATCCATAGTAAAAAAGCTTTCTACCTACCCTATGATATTTCCGGCAAAAAGGTACCTACATCTTACCCGATTTCATCGCCGGGTTCAAATTTAAGTCATTGAATCCTGTTGTCATGCATAGCATGAGCACACAACAAAGCAGGCTTTCCACCGGACTGGGGAAAGCCTGCTAAACCCGCATTGCTTAGTTTTCGTCTTTGGACTCATCGGTAGTAAGCTTGACAATATCTTCGTTCCCCTGCTCTGTTGGTACCAATTTCAAGCCTTGAGTTTGTACTGAATCCTCTACTTGATCTTGAACCTGGATCTCAGGTTGGACATGCCCCTGTACTCCTTCAGCTTTATCCGCATCTGCAATTGCAGCAGAAATCCGAATCTCTTTACCGTCCGAAGAACAACGCCAGGACTGGATATCCTTAATAACTACATCCGCCGTTTCCTTCACTTTGGATACGATCTGTGAGCTTTGCTCTCCCACTTTTACAGCCAGTTCTTGACCTTTATCCGTAACTTGACGAGCACCCTCGGAAATATCCTGACGCAATTCACGTCCTGATTTTGGTGCAAGCAGCAGTGCAGTGACCGAACCAACGACGGAGCCGATTAAAGCCCCCCACAACAAGCTTTTATTCGAATCTTTCATGATCCATCTCTCCTCTTCAATGGGTTAGACATCGGTTTATGAAACAACGATAGGATCTGTTCATCTGGGCCAATGCCTACTCTGTTCATGCATTATAAGCAGGATGGGCTTGACCTGACACTCTGGAGTGAAAAAAAAAACGGAACAAACGCATCTCTGGGTTAAGATACCCATCCTCATTCTTTTTTACCGAACTGTCTGAGGCGCGGGTACAGCATGCTCTTCTCCGGGGTTCAGATCTACGACGTATCTCCCTGGTGCAATTAAAGCAAACTGATGCTCACAGCGCCAGCGCTGTCCACCAGATGAGCCCAAGGTCTGACCATCCTGCAATACATCTCCCTGATCAAATATGTAATACGCAGCACCCAGAAGTGTCTGAGCCACCGTATCGGGGTCAAGTCCAGTAAAGTGACATTGCACATCAGGTACGCCAAGCGCAGATAAACCTACGGTATCCATAACCAGTTCTCGCTGTTGCTCCGTACCTCCCGCTTGATACATCCGCACATTCATCGCAGCATAGAGATGCTCCTCGCGTTCCTGGGATTGAATGTAAGCATCAGGTTCAACCAGTTTGTCACTGCCGTACCAGTAAAGCGCATCACAATCCAGTGTGTCCTGCACAGCCAGCACCGTTTTCTGGAACAAGTCCAGACGCTGTTTACGCGGCATGGCAGCAGTAAACATATCATGAATCCGAATGGAATAACGGGCAGAAGCTATAGCTTGTCCTGCTTCAGGCCAGTGCCATGCTTGCTGCAAAGCCCCCGCAAAACGTGTACGGTCCACAATTTCATGTACGGGTAGCAAGCAAGTCTGAGCGGGGATGCTACCTTCCTGAAAGGAAACCTTATGTTCCATATGGTAGAACACCATCATCTCCTGCGTTCCCTGTTCCTTCTCTTCCTGTTTTACATCCAGTCTCCCTTGTCCCGTTCGATGGATGAGCGCCTCCTGTAACACATGCCGATTCACATCTGGCTTTTCATTAAACAGGAACTCCACCATGTACACGGGGTGAAATCCTGATGACATTTCATCGCTTTCCCGCTTCCCTTGATCTGTCCCTTTCGAATCTTTCTCCATACAGCTTCCCTCATTCCTTACTCTCTCACTTGGCCTTCATTTCCCTGAAAAGGTCCAAGTTCTTTTTCCACATAAGTGCTTACCTGGCCGGAGAACTGTTCAAGCACATCCGGCAAGGCTGCACTAAGTGGATTCAACACGGTTCGCTGCCAGCTGTAATAATCTTGCACAAGCGGTTTACGCAACGTAACGAGTTGACGCAAAACCCCGTATGTTGATTCATCAAATACGTT
The DNA here is from genome assembly GCF_030803945.1 of Paenibacillus intestini. Classification (NCBI taxonomy): domain Bacteria; kingdom Bacillati; phylum Bacillota; class Bacilli; order Caryophanales; family Paenibacillaceae; genus Paenibacillus; species Paenibacillus intestini. The sequence continues at coordinate 635,215 of NZ_JAURUN010000002.1, forward strand.
CTCTTCATAATTAATCTGAATAATATCATCGTAACTGCTTGCATCTCTCATAATGAAACCATCAATGAGATAACTGCCCACATCAGTCACAATCTCAACGGCAAGATGCAAACATCGTTCTTGCACCATCCCCAATATCAGACCACCATCCCAGGCCTGTACAACCTGCCGAAGCCCTTCAGCAACTTCCGGTATCGCGTCAAGCCGGCGAGCGATCTGCTCCCTATTCACATAATACATTCATTCACTTCCCGTTCAGTGAGTTATCGGTTTCGTTTCCCTCTGCGCTTAAGCCAGAAGATCATAACAGGGCAAGCGATCAGAAACACAACAAAAATATATAGAAATTCCATAACGTCTCTTAAATCGCTCATGCAGATTCCCCTTCAAATCCAGAATAGAATGTGTAAAACCTTAGATCACATAGTCAACAGCAATGGATTGTTCTCTCACTTCGTTCATGTACTTGATGACATCCTGATGGAGTGGGTGAACCTGATACGCCTGAAGATCTTCCAGCGAAGCAAACTCCGCTGTCAGTGAAATGTCGAATGATCTGTCCGAACGCAGTACATCGATACCCACCTCAAGGGACATGAGAACATCGATTTTGCCTTCCAGATTACGCAGAACCTGGGCAGCCGCCTCAACGCTTTCTGCAGAGCGATCTTTCATTTTGAACAGGACAATATGCTTAATCATCTTGGTAAACACCTCGTTTGGATTAATAACTAGAACTATTAGCTATGTTTCGTGTATCCAAAATATATCATATCACCGTCTATTACGAAAGGATGCTTTGTATGCGTTTCCCGAACAACAATAATATTCCCCCAGGCTAATCCTTCGTTGAATCCGACTGCCGATCAGAAGACACTCCCCCATTCTCAACCCTTTTCTCCTGACCTTGAACAGTTTGAACATCTTCTTTTGATTGAACCTCTTCTTTTACTGGAGAAGGGATAGCGGAATTTGGCTTAGGCATGTTCCATTCCCGGTCAGGCAGACTGCTCTGTTCCTGTTTCTTAAGTACCGCGATAGCCTGTCTGAGCTTGGCAGGTAAAGGCAATCCAATTTTGGCATAATTCTCTGTGATTGAGATCAATTCATTGACCAAGTAAAAATAAATTGCTCCTCCCTTAATAATATCGGTCCCCATAATCAGATCAATACGGTGAGCAAGCAGAACAACGGTCAGCATTAGCCCTTTTCGTGCAAGTCCCCAGAAGCCAATATTACTGTTCAATCCCGTTCCCGTTCTCACAGCTGCCGCCAGACCTGTAACATAATCAATAGCCATAGCGATCGCAAGCAGACTAAGTAGCTGATCCCACCCGCCAAAAGCGAACGTCACAACCGCTCCCGAAATAGCAGTAACCGAACTCACCGCTGGGCTCACGTTCCTCACCTCTCCCTTGTTCTTTCTTGTTTGAACACCCTACAATATATGTGAGAATGAGAGATTGTGATCGTTCATCTGTCTTGCTGAACATGCGGATTTATCATTTCAGATTTGTGCACTTTTTTGGTTTGAACACCAAAAGTAGATTTACAAATGTAGTAGGAGTTCAGGGGAAAAACAGCATGAAATCAACAAAAATAACACAAAAGTTCTAAAGACCTATTAGTGGTTAAATAGAACTAATTAATTTGTAATCTCGTACAATTCATTCCATCTTTTTTAGTGAATCATTGTAATCTAGGAATATACTAGGATGTGTTTCGCAAGAGGTCTAGTTCGTAGTTCCCTCTTTCATGTAGAATGACGCACAAGCGGTTTTCAAACCAGTAATTGCGGCACTTGAAAGTACCCCTTTATTTATTGTAGTATTTGGTTAAAAAAATCGGAGGAAATATGCCTAATCAACCAGAACAACATTCCATCCAGGCGTGGTCTCTGATCAACCGTAAATATTTGGGAAAAGGTGTCCGTGTTAAACGGTTCCGCAAACCGACACGCTGTCAAATCCGCAATCGTGTTCTTCTTGCCGTGCTGATGGCCAACGATATTAAATTGTCTCAGCTCGCTGAAGACCTCTCGATCTCCTCACGCAGTGTAAGCGCGTGGGTGTATGAAGGGCGAATACCCGGCAGTACCAATCTGGACAAAACTTGTCAGTTGCTTGGCTACCCGCGACATATTCTTTTTAATGAAGAGGTCGTGCGCAACAGTCCTGTCATCTGTCAACCCGAGCCTTCCCGCTTTATGAAGCGGACGGTAACCCGCTCTCCAGTGAGTAACCGTATTTTGACAGGCCTGTGTATGGTCCATGATTTGTCGGTGACAGATGTCAGCCACTGGATCGGGGTTCATCCCGGCACTTTCCGCAAATGGCTGCATCAGGGAACGCTGCCTTCTGCCGCGTTTCAGGAACAAGCGGAACAATTTTTCCGCATCCCGAAAACTATTCTGTTCGCAGATGTCATTCTTAAGGATCGTCGTAATCAATAAAACAGCGAACAGCCAAAAGGCTCTGCGCCCTCTCCCGGGGGCCAGAGCCTATTTTAGTTGGATACGCCAAGATGATGAACGATGCATAATTTACCTGAAAAGACCACAAAATGAAACTGTGTAGCGAGCGGATTATTGCATTACAAAAATGGACCACTCCATACTCTATTTTAGAAGCAGGTGAATACAATGAAGTCATTCAAACATCTGGGGGTCGCCTTGGGCTTTCTCGCTGGAACCACCTTTGGTAGTGGAATTGCGTTTTTGTTTCGTTTCTCGCCCGTTCAATTAATGCTCAGTGTTGCTCTATTCGGTTTAGCTGGTATCCTTTCAGGATTGCTGACCAGTAAAATTTGGTATAACCAGATTCAGGAGCATTAAGGAAAAAGCAAACGAAAAAAAGGTTTGTACATTGCCCATTCGGGCAACATACAAACCTTTTTGTTATGCGGTCGAGAGGACTCGAACCTCCACGGGGGGTTAGCCCACACGGACCTGAACCGTGCGCGTCTGCCAATTCCGCCACGACCGCATATTATGTATCTCTTCATCATCGATGAAAAGTATATCCGGTGAAACAATTCCTTGTTTTACCGTAATTCAGAGTATACATGTTACATTTTTATATTGCAACAACTTTTTTAATCCCTTAGAGGGACATATGTCCTTTTCTCACTAATTCAAACCACATATGTTTATCAATAGTAATTTTATAATGACATAAAGCACATATACCAATGAAGGGGACTTTCATTTGCTGAATTCAAAACTATGTTTTATCGGAGCCGGATTCCATGCCTCCACGAATATTTACCCTGCAGCGATCGAAGCGGGTGCAACCATTCAGGCTGTGGCTACAAGGAATCTTGAACGATCTAGGGCGGCCCTGCTTCGCTTTGGCAGTTCAGGTCAAGCCTATGATCATGCCGGCCAGATGCTGAAGCAGGAAACCTGTGACGGAGTCGTCGTCGTTGCTCAGCCAGTGGATCAAACCAAACTTGTGCTGGAATGCATTGAGGCAGGTAAACATGTCTATGTGGACAAACCACTTGGCTGGACTGCAGAAGAAGCCGCTAAGGTGGCCCAAGCAGCAGATCAGGGTGCTGTTGTGGTCATGGTCGGTTTTATGAAACGATATGCTCCGATCTATCAAAAACTCAAGACACTCATTGATGAGAGAACACTCGGTAAAGTGCGCTCGTTCCAGATGAAATTTGCCGTAGATAGCACGCCTTTTTGTGAAAATGAAGAACAGTTTATGAAACTTGCTGCCATACATATGGTGGATCTCATGCGTTATTTGTTTGGCGAAGCTATGCAAGTAACAGGAACGACTGTAAGAGATGGAAAACATATTAACCAGAGTATTTCCTTGATTTTTGATGAAGGTGTCACGGGCAGTGCCTATTTTACAGGGATGAGTGCATGGTCACGTGAAAGCGAAAGTGTGCTGGTTACTTTTGAGCATGGATTCGCTCTAGCCGATGAGATCACCAAACTTACAATACATGAATCTCATAAAGGGGATCTTCTTCCATGGAAGTCTCTTGAAGAACACGATTCGTTATATACTCCTTCCGGCACCCCAATGTCTGGAGCTTATAGGGATCTTTATCTGCGTGGCTTTGTAGGTGAAATGAGACACTTTATGTCCTGTTGCCAGACGGGGGCCGTTCCACTCTCAAGCGCTCGCGATAATGTTAGCACAATGGCTTTATGTGACCGAATCCTGTCATCTTTCATATAGAAACAAACAGAAACAGACCCTGTTCATAAGGGTCTGTTCGTATTCTTCCGTTTCTCTGTTCTTCTGTGCTACTATTTTGCTTTTTCCACCGTCTGAATGATGACGGTTCTATTGCGTCCCTCTTCTTTGGCCAGATAGAGCGCATTATCTGCCAGATGAAACAATTCTGTTTCCGAACGGGAATGCATTGGAAACTCAGCAATGCCTGCAGATATCGTAACGGTACGATCAACAGCCAATATACTTTCTTCAACTGAAATCCGAATGCGCTCAGCTATCTCATACGCCTTCTTGGAATCGTAATCCCTTAACAGTACAACAAACTCTTCACCGCCAAACCGAAAACAAACATCCTCAGGCCTTACAGACATCTGAATCAACTTCGCGATCTGTTTCAGAACCTCATCTCCGGTCGAATGACCATAGGTATCATTAATTAACTTAAAGCGGTCTATATCGAGAACAATGATTGCAAATGGATTCTCATCATGAGTCCATGCCTGAATCACTTCCTCAAAGGTTCTGCGATTATTCAAACCAGTTAATACGTCCGTTCTTGCATCATACACCAACTGATCCGTCTTGTTTCTGAAACTTGTCATCGCTCCAAGCACCGCTCGAGTAAGCAGATCGGCTTCCCTGTTCCAATGCGGCTTCACGACAGGTAACTCCACCTGCCCTTTGTCTACTTGTTGCACAAGATCAGCCAAGAATACAAACGGATGTACCAGCTTCCGGGCAACTCTTAACACAATTAGAGTCAACAATATAAAGGGTACCGCTATGTATAGCAACAACAGTCCGATCTGACGGTTTAACTGATCATATACGATTTGGGTTGGCGATACGACAACCACTCCCCAGTTGGTTGCTGGAACTTTGTAATATCCGGCAAGCGTATTAACCCCATCCAAATTCGTATATTGCTCTTGTCCCGTCTGATTTTTGATCAGTTTCTGCACCACTGTATTGGCTCTAATATCTCTGCCAATTCGGCTGACGTTGGGATGAAAAAGCAACGTTCCCTTATGGTCAACTATAAAAAAGTATGTTCCGTTGTCGGTTTTAAGTTGACTCCCAAACGACAAATCGAGTATATTATTTTCCTGCAAATAGATACTCCCACTAATCATGCCTTTGTATTTTCCCATTGGATCAACAATTGGTTCACTGAGAAAAACAATTCTACGATTCGTTCGCGGTGTCACGTAAGCATCTGATATGTATGAGGCTTTGGATTTGATCGCCGCTTTGGCCGCCTCGGAGCTCACATGTGTACCAATACTGGCCTGAGAATACGGTGACCTCGACAGCACAAGCCCCATCTGGTCTGCCAAGACTACAGCGTTAAAATAATCACTGCTATTATGGATGAGATCCAGCGTAGTGTTCAGTTTCTCCTTATCATTGAAATCGACATTTTTAAAATGTGCGGCTCCATACTTTAAGCTTTTTTTCATGGATTCAAATAAGGAGTTTAACGTTTGACTCATCTGTACAGCACTCGCATAGTTAACAGAAAGAGTATTGTTAATAAGAGACTGTTTCTGCGTGGTATACGAGGTAATCACCATAATGGTTAGCGTCATCAATACGGAGATTGTAACGAATCCACCAAGTAATGCGGTCAGACTGACTTTTTTGAACTTCTTTACTTTTCTGCGTAATCTGGATTTTTTTTTATTTGCAATCATTTTGCTTCCCCCGGATTTTCATAAAAAAGCATACCTATATCATCATATAATAAAGTTGTTAAGAAACAATGAAGAAATGACGTATATTAACTTTGAATTTATAGGATTGACGAATTTATGACAAAATAACGCATCCGGGGAATAAGCGAATCCTCTTCATCTATTTACCCTTCAATGACATAACCCTCTTCCAGGTTTTGCTCCACAAAGCCCGCCATATACCGCACCTGAACATCAATTGGGCGAAGACTTCCCATCAATATGCGATTCTGAACGTCATTAGGCTCGGCCGGAAGTGCAAAGGCACGTACATAAGGGAATTCTATTCCAAGCGTTGTGTAGATTGCGTTGACAAGCTGATCGTTACCACAACGTCCAAACACATTAAGCAGCACAGCACCACCTGCATACAGTTTGTCTTTTGCCATGTTAAAAAAAGAACGGTTCGTAAACTGCTCTGGTGTGCCCGTTGCCGTAAATGCATCTATAACGATATAATCATACGTCCCAGCCTGTTCCCGTTCCAGCAGTTCCCGACCATCCCCCACCAGGACAGGGGACCCTTTGTATCCAAAAAAGTGCTGACTGATTTCCACAACCTCCGCATCCAACTCCGCTACCTTAACTTGTCGATCAGACAAATAAGAAGGGATTGTGCCAATACCCTGCCCCACGACGAATACGCGATTGTAATGCGGGTTATTTCGCTCCATCAGATGTAGCATAGCCCTCGGGTACTCTAGAACAATCCTGGAAGGTTGCTCTACATCGATCGCCCCCTGCACGGCATCATTAGAGAACTGCAATACACGAAAATGTCCTTTTTCCCCGTAAAGCCTTTTCGTCTCGTACACCGTCAGCTCATGTTGCTCACTTTTATTCCGGTATAATACTCTCAACTTCCTGCTCCCTTCAGATGAACCTTTGAACCTATAAAATCCATATTACAAAGACCCTGTGACTCAATCTTGCAAACCAATTGCTTCGTGTAATGCCTGCACATAAGCCACGCCGAGATTGGAAAGTGACGTGCTTTTATGAGAAATCCACCCGACATTAATGGACTCTTCACATTCGAGGGGAACCGGAATGATCTCGTTGCCGTTCAGATCGGCGCTAAGCACTCCAGTCGAGATCGTATACCCATTTAGACCGATAAGCAGATTAAATAAAGTCGCCCGGTCGTTGACCTGAATGCTTTTGGGATGAGATAACGTACTCAGAATTTCTTCGGAAAAATGAAAAGAATTATACTCCCCCTGGTCAAAGGACAGGTAAGGATAATCCTGAAGCTGTTCAATGGCCACAGACTCCTGCTTCGCAAGCGGATTGTTCACACTGATGAAAATATGCGGTTTCGCTGTAAACAGGCTTGTAAACACAAGTCCGGCATCTTTCAACAATTTATTGATAACTTTGGCGTTGAATTCGTTCAGATAAAGGATGCCAATCTCACTCCGAAGACTTTTTACATCCTGAATGATCTCATACGTTTTAGTCTCGCGCAGTGCGAGTTCATACTCATCATGACCGTGCTGCTGAACAAGCTTTACAAATGCATTCACCGCAAAAGCGTAGTGCTGGGTGGATACCGAAAAGTGTTGCGGAGACGGCTTCGCATTCAGATAACGATTCTCCAGCAGTTCGGCCTGTTCGACGACCTGACGAGCATAACTTAGAAACTCCACCCCTTCTTTGGAAAGAGTAATGCCTTTATTGGTCCGTTCAAAAATGGTAATACGAAGCTCCTGTTCCAGATCGCGAATCGCGTTTGATAAGCTCGGCTGGGAGATAAACAACCGTTTGGCTGCTTCGTTCATCGATCCGTGTGTGGCAACCTCGATTACATATTTAAGTTGTTGTAATGTCATGACTTGACTCCTTTTCCGATATCCCTCGTATATCTTATATTCCATCAAGAGAAAGTTTTCTTTTGGGCGATCCCTGTCACTAGATTCTCTGCTTCCAGCGAACAACGTTCAGGAAACATACTACGTTGCTCCAGCTTATCCTGAATAAAATCAACGACCTGTTGCAGCGAGGCGATCTGATCTTCTACTTTTTTCTGATAATTGACCAGCATCTCCCGTTCCTCCGGAAAATCGTTCAAATCCGACTCCAGCGACATCTGTAGAAATGGCTTCATATCCTCAAGTGACATGCCTGTTTTCTTCAGACAAGTAATTAGGCTCATCGTCTGGATGTCCTGTTCCGAATAGACTCTGTGGCTGCTTGCTTTACGTTCCGCACGTGGAAGCAGACCAATTTTCTCATAATAACGAATGGTATCTTTGGATAACCCCGACCGCTCCGATATTTCATGAATGGAGAACGTACTTTGCTCACTCATCATTAGCCCTCCCATACCCATACTTCTATCTATCATATAACTTGGAGCTGGCTCCAAGTCAAGCCTCAAATCTACTCTTGACTTGGAGTCAGCTCCAAATTGTAGAATGACTCGAATACATGAGGAGGTCATTTTAATGAACCCAGTAAATCCGCTTCGCACAGCCGTAATAACCGGCTCATCTTCAGGAATTGGACTGGAACTAACAAGACAGCTTCTAAAGGATCAGTGGAAGATTATCGCTCTTAACCGCTCCGCGTTCCCGGCAGATGATCGTGTAATTCAGTCCGCATTAAGCTCAGGTCAATTACGATCCATTCAAGCCAATTTCACGAATTATGCCAGCCTTCGCTCAGCGCTGGACCAGATTCGATCACAGACGGATTCCATTGACGTCCTGTTCAACAATGCAGGCGGAAGCACCTCTACCCTTCAACACTCCGACCAGGGGCGTGAGTTGCATTTTGAGCTTCAGACAGTGGTTCCTTATATCATTTATCGGGAGCTGTATGAGTCGCTCCGCCAAGGGAGGATGAAAACCGTAGTGAACACCTCCTCGACTGCTTTTCGCATGCTAAAAGCGTTCGACCTTGATACGTTGGAGCGGCCAGCTTCCTTCAAAAAGCTTTTTGGTCCTTACGCTGCGTCCAAGCTCGCCCTCTCATTGTGGACAGCTGAGGCTGCATCCAAAGCTATGGCGGATGGCATTCGACTTCTTAGTGTTGATCCGGGTGGAAACAACACGCTAAGAAGCAACAAAACATCCGGTTTGCCCTTCTATATCAAACCTGTTATGAAATTATTCTTTTCTCATCCAAGTCGAGGTGCATCACTGCTTCATGACGCAGTGCTCGGGAGCGTGAAGCATGATTCTGGTGCGTTTCTGGTTAATAATAAGGCAGCACGCCTTCGTTTTCATGAGCAAGGATCTACCATACTTCAACGTGTGCATGAAATCTATGAGCAAAATTATCTGAATACCTAATTCATGCTTGAAATTTACCGCTCTCGCCCTGAAGAAGTCTGATTCCAGACTTGACCGAATAAGGTCAGGTCTTTTTATCTTTGTCCTTCATATTTTCCAAGCCTTCGTTCATAGGTGTAAGCATGGTGAGTAAACCACATGACGCGGATTGCAGCGGATATCGGAAGGAGACATCAGAATGAGTAAAGAAAAACAACCCAGTGCTCAGCCGTATATTATCCCCCAACCTATTCGAAGCGACGGTGCAGGCGGCCCGGATTATGGACCAAGAGATGTGTTAAGAGACAAGCAAAATCCCGATATGCTTGTCCCACCTAAGACAGACAATGGCTTGTTACCTAACCTCAGGATGTCCTTCTCCGACACCCATATGCAGCTCAATCACGGCGGCTGGTCACGTGAAATTACGGTGCGTGACCTGCCCGTTGCCACTACGCTCGCCGGCGTGAATATGAGTCTGACTCCAGGCGGCGTCCGCGAACTGCACTGGCATCAACAATCTGAATGGGCGTATATGATCTGGGGTACAGCCCGGGTCACTTCTGTGGATCAGAACGGGCGAAACTTTATTGCTGATGTCGGTCCGGGTGATCTTTGGTTTTTCCCAAAAGGACTGCCTCATTCGATTCAAGGGTTGGAGAACGGGTGTGAATTTTTATTGGTATTCGATGATGGAAGCTTCTCTGATCTGAATACATTGTCCATCTCAGACTGGTTTGCCCATACGCCACCAGAGGTACTATCCTTGAATTTTGGCGTTCCTGAATCAGCCTTCCAATCGATGCCCAAGGAACAGGTTTATATTTTTCAAGATGATGTACCTGGTTCACTTGAAAGCCAGCGCGTTCAATCCCCCTACGGAACCGTTCCTCTTCCGTTTACCTATCGTTTGCTTGCACAGGAACCTTTGATCACACCTGGAGGAAGTGTGCGCATCGTTGATTCCACCAACTTTCCGATCTCCACTACAGTCGCCGCAGCGCTAGTCGAGATCAAACCTGGGGCGATGCGTGAGCTACACTGGCACCCCAATGCCGATGAATGGCAGTACTATTTGACGGGTGAAGGCAGAATGACCGTCTTTGGTGGCAATGGGATCGCACGCACCTTTGATTACGGGGCCGGAGATGTAGGGTATGTTCCCGTTGCCATGGGGCACTATATACAAAATACCGGAAAAGACACATTATGGTTTTTGGAAATATTCCGAAGTGACCGTTTTGAGGATGTCTCTCTCAATCAATGGATGGCTCTAACACCGCGTGATCTGGTTCGAGACAATCTGAATGCTCCTCCAGAACTGCTGGATGCATTACGGAAAGTGAAGTGGCCTGTCGTATAAAATAGTATAAACCTATATCATATGCACGAAAATGGGGTAAAAGGAAGAGAACCCCACATAGACCAAGGAGGAATATGAAGATGAAAGCCGTTACGTTTCAGGGCATCAAGGACATTCAGGTGAAACAGGTCGAAGATCCGGCACTGCAACAGCATGATGACATTATCGTTCGTATTACTTCAACGGCGATCTGTGGATCGGATTTGCATATCTATCAAGGCGCGCTACCTGCTGCAAAAGACTATGTGATCGGTCATGAACCGATGGGCATTGTGGAAGAGGTCGGACCTGAGGTTACGCGAGTCAAAAAAGGGGATCGAGTCGTCCTGCCTTTTAACATCGCTTGCGGTCAATGCTTCTACTGTAACAACGATATGGAGAGTCAATGTGACAAATCGAATGGAAATCCTGATATTCATACCGGGGGTTATTTCGGGTTCACCGAGCGATATGGTGGTCATCCGGGCGGTCAGGCTGAACTGCTACGAGTGCCTTACGGCAACTTCACTCCATTTGTCATTCCCGAATCCTGTGAGCTGGAAGACGAGGCATTATTGTTCCTTTCCGACGTGTTGCCGACGGCATACTGGAGTGTTGAAAATGCTGGCGTCAAGCCTGGGGATACCGTCACCGTACTCGGCAGTGGCCCTATTGGGCTAATGACGCAAAAGTTTGCCTGGATGAAAGGAGCCAAGCGGGTTATTGCCGTCGATCGTCTGTCTTATCGACTAGATAAGGCTAAACGTATGAATGACGTAGAGGCTTTTAATTTTGAAGAGCATGATGATATGGGTGAGCATATCCGCGAGATCACTCAGGGTGGAACAGATGTTGTTATTGACTGTGTTGGCATGGATGGCAAAAAGACCATGCTGGAAGAGATCGGTCAGAAGCTAAAACTCCATGGCGGGGCGCTGAGTGCCATCGAAATCGGCATGAAAGCCGTGCGCAAGTTTGGAACACTACAGCTTACAGGCGTGTATGGCTCCTCCTATAATATGTTCCCTTTGGGAAACCTGTTTGAGCGTAACATCAACATTAAAATGGGACAAGCTCCTGTTATTCATTATATGCCTGAACTATTCCGTAAAATTACAGCCGGTGAATTTGATCCAACTGAGATTATCTCACACCGTATATCACTGGATAACGCGAGCGAGGCTTACCGGATATTTAATGACCACGAAGATGAATGCACCAAGGTCATTTTAAAACCCTGAATGAACGAAAGAAAGCTTGGGGTAATGGATACTACATTACAGGCTCATTCTTTTGGCAATACAATGAAGGCGTCAAGACCAGAAATAAAAAATAAAGCAGGCTCCTCTTACAAGAGAGGTCTGCTTTTTGCTCTTGGAGTTTCTTTATTCTTTAGGATATGAACCGTGCCTCTTCCCCTCTCACACTCCACGCTTAATTGCCTGGATATACACACTTTCTCCTTCAAAGCTGAGAATTTCACCCTGCTCTTTCTCCACGATATTAAAATAATGTCGGATCTCCTCTGTCGCATGCAGCAATCTCGCTTCAAGCTCCAGGCGTTCTTCTCCAAAGAGGGATGCACGTGTGCACCAATCATCAAAATGAAATTTTTTTGCAAAAGAAACCATCGTTTCGACCCGATACCCTATACGTTCCAAAAGTCCAATCCATTCTGTTTTCCGCCATGCCCGAACATGACTTGGGTCACGCCTTTTCTCTATGTCGTTGTAGAAACGATCTAGTTCATCCTGCTCGGGAGCCACATTGTCAATAAACAATAATCGGCCACCAGGTTTGGTCACCCGATAAGCCTCGGAAACAAACGAGGATACATCTGGAAAATGATGTGCTGCAATTCGGCAGGTCACCAGATCAAAGCTATTGTCTGGAAAAGGAATATGCTCAGCATCTCCCGTTACAAAATCCACATTTTCATGACCATTGCCCTGGATAAAACGTGCAGCCACCTCTAACATTCCTTCAGTCAGATCGAGGGCTGTCACGCGACTCACCAGCGGAGCAAGCGCATTCGCCACATGTCCTCCTCCCGTTGCAATATCCAGCACACTCATATGTTCTGCCGCCTGAGATGATGCAACGAGTAGCGCGAGGTCCTCACCTTGTGCATGAATTGCACTTGTGACATAATACTCGGCATTCTGAGAAAATTGCTTCCGCATCTGATTTTTGATCTGATCCTTCTCCATTTTGATTCCTCCTCTTCTTTTGCATATCTCCTTCAGATAAATATTGATTTTACTTTTCGCCACTTCTATTGTTCCATCTAGTGAAACCAAGTTTCATTTAATCTAGAATCATCATATCATACCCCCTCTCCAAACGAAACAAAAAACACAAAAAAGCATCCCTTCAATGAAAATTTCACTGGAGAGATGCCTAGAGTTGATAATCGTTTCACCATTGGTACAGCAAGTTCACCTGAACTTACATTAACCTATTTTATTATTTAACAAGTGTAGGTGATTTTTTCCACAATCCCAGAATGAGACCCGAGATGACAGAACCAATAACAACCGCGAGCAGGAACAAAATGGTGTGGTTAGCCAAGAGAGCTACAAAGACACCACCGTGCGGAGCGGGAACATTAATGCTCCACAGCTGAGTAAGTCCACCTGCTACCGCAGAACCAATAATACAGGAGGTCAGTACACGAAGCGGGTCAGCCGCTGCAAATGGAATTGCACCTTCTGTAATAAAGGAAAGACCGAGTACATAGTTTGTTAGACCGGATTTGCGCTCTTGCTCCGTGAATTTGGATTTGAAGAACGTTGTTGCAAGGGCAATCGCCAGTGGAGGAGCCATACCGCCTGCCATAACCGCTGCCATCCATGCCCCGTCTGTGTTTCCACTGGATGTAAATACACCAATCGCAAAGGTATAAGCCGCTTTGTTAAACGGACCACCCATATCAATCGCCATCATACCGCCGAGCAACAAACCAAGCAATACTTTGTTACCTGTTCCCAGGTTACCCAGTGCATCTACAAGCCAGGTGTTTAGAGCTCCGAAAACCGGATCAAAGATGTAATAAGCAATCGTACCAACGATCAGCAGACCAAGTACCGGATAGAGCAGGATCGGTTTCAAGCCATCAATCGCTTTTGGAAGACCTTTCAGCGCTTTACGCAATCCAATAACAACATAACCCGCAAGGAAACCGGCAGCTAGACCACCAAGGAAACCTGCATTGGAGTTTACAGCCATCAAACCACCGACCATACCAGGCATCAGGGCTGGACGATCACCAATACTCATCGCAATAAATCCGGCAAGTATAGGAATCAGGAAATGGAACGCGCCTGTTCCTCCACCAATCGTTTGCAGCAATTGCACGATCGGATTGTCAGGACTTGCAAGTTGTTCAAACAAGAAGGAGATCGCAAGCAGGATACCACCGCCGACAACGAATGGCAGCATGTGTGAAATCCCGTTCATCAAATCTTTGTAAATTTTGCTTCCCACGCTTGTCTTGCTATCGCCTGCACCTTCATCGCTCGCTTTTCCACCTTGGCTACGATAGATTGGTGCATCGCCGTTAACCGCCTTGCGGATCAGTTCTTCGGATTTACGAATACCGTCACTTACCGGTCTTTGCAACACAGGTTTACCGTCAAAACGAGCCATCTCGACGTTTTTGTCAGCTGCAATGATAACCCCTTTGGCACGAGCGATCTCATCAGCTGTCAATACGTTTTGTGCGCCTTCGGAACCATTGGTCTCAACACGAATGTTGATGCCCATCTCTTGGGCTTTTTTCTTCAAAGCATCCTCAGCCATAAATGTATGGGCAATCCCCGTTGGACATGCTGTAACAGCAACAACAAATTCTTCTGTATTGGCGTTTCCAACAATGACACCGGAGTTGTTTTTCACGTTGTTAGCACCACTTTCAGTCGAAGATGCTTGAGCTACTCTCTCTGCTTTAGCCTTCTCTTTCGCAGCTTCCTTCTCCGCAGCTTCAGCTTGTTTCGCATCAAACAAAGCGCTAACTTCTTGCGGCGTATTCGTGTTCATCAGCTCAGCGATGAAATCGCTATCAACCAACAGCCTTGAAAGAGCCGCTAGTGTGCGGAGATGTGTATTGCCTGCGCCTTCTGGTGCTGCAATCATGAAGAAGATATGAGCAGGCTCGTCATCCAATGCTTCAAAGTCCAAACCCTGTTTACTTTTTGCAAAAACGACCGTTGGTTCATTGACCGCTTTGGTTTTTGCGTGTGGCATAGCAATACCGCCGCCGATGCCAGTGCTGGACTCGGCTTCTCTTTTGTAGATCATTTCTTTAAACAATTCTGGATCATTAATACGTCCACTCTGGTTAAGACTTGCAATCAGTTCGTCGATCGCCTCGTCTTTGGTTGTTGCTTGCAGATCCATAATCATCGTTTCCTGGATCATTAAGTCAGTGATTTTCATCTTGGAACACTCCCTTAAGTTCGGTCGGCCTGCACATGGCAGGCCTTATATCAGTTATTCAAGGTAATTAAAGCGTTGTAATCGTCACCTGATTACGCAATTCGTCAATAAACTCACGTGTAGCGAGGTCATCTGAGAAAGCTGTCGCACTGCCGGAAGCTACCCCTGTACGGAATGCTTCAAGCAAGTCTCCTTGCAACACATAGGTACCAACAAATCCGCCAATCATCGAATCACCAGCACCAACCGAATTTTTCACAGTCCCTTTAGGTACAGTTGCGTGATAGACATTCTTCTCGGTGATGAACAATGCTCCTTCTCCAGCCATGGAGATCAACACATGTTTGGCACCTGCTTCGAGCAATTTACGTCCGTAAGAAACCAATTCCTCACGTGTTTCGATGGTTACGCCAAACAATTCAGCTAGTTCATGATGGTTCGGCTTCACCAGCAGCGGCTGGTGAACGAGTGCTTCCATCAGAGCAGGCCCTGTTGTATCAATAACAAACTCGGCTTCTGTCTGTTTGCATACATGAATAAGCCGATCATAGAAATCTGAACCAAGTGATGGCGGAACGCTACCAGAGAGAATGACGATATCTCCTTTTTGCAAGGAAGATAGTTTATTCAGTAATTGCTCTGCCTCTTCTGTACGAATCGCTGGTCCAAGACCGTTAATTTCTGTCTCATCCCCGTGCTTCAGCTTAATGTTGATGCGAGTATCATCTGCAATGGTGACAAAATCCGTTTGAATCGCATCCTCCTGCAACTTGTCATTGATGAAACGTCCCGTGAACCCACCCAAAAATCCAATAGCTGTGTTCGCAGCACCGAGTTGATTCAGAATTCTGGAAACGTTAATGCCTTTCCCGCCAGGTAATTTCAAATCCCGATTCATGCGGTTAAGTCCGCCGAGCTTCAAATCGTGCACTTCGACGATGTAATCAATGGACGGGTTGAGTGTTATCGTATATATCATCGCTATCCCTCAATTATTTTAGTTTTCTGGGTGATTACTGCACGCCAATGTTCAGGCATTCGCTCCGTAATCAAATCTGCCTCCTCCAAATCAAACAATTTGGCAAAAGTAATATCCCCGATTTTGCTGGAATCAGCCAGCACATAAGATTTCCCTGACAATTGATGTGCACGCCTCTTAATCAAGGCTTCCTCTGGATCAGGAGTTGTATACCCCATTTCCGGATCTACTCCGTTACTTCCTAGAAAACACTTGTCAAATCGGAAATTGTCCATGTTCTGTAGCGCGATACTGCCGATCACCGCTTTGGTATGAATTTTCATCATGCCACCCAGCAAGTAACTGCGAATTCGTTTGCTTACCAGCGCCTCCACATGGGATAGTCCATTGGTGACCACGGTTACATCCCTGGCTTCTATAAAAGGGATCATAGCGAGTGTTGTTGTGCCGGCATCTAGATAAATGCACTCCCCGTTCTGGATTTCCTGCGCTGCCAGGCGGGCAATCACTGTCTTCTGTTGAATGTTTTTGAACGTTTTCTCCTCCATGCCTGGTTCTAATGACTTTTCATTCACCAGTGAAGCACCACCATGAATACGTTTGAGCATCTGACGGCTTTCCAGATCAATCAAATCTCTTCTAATCGTGGATTCAGAAACACCCAACACATCAACAAGCTCTTGCAACTTCACAATTCCCTGTAAATGTAAGCGCTCTACAATTGCAGCATATCGTTCTTCAGTCAGCATATGCATTCCTCCAACTGCTTCTATAGTATCATAAATCCCGTAAAAAACAATCATTTTCATTCAAAATAATTCGAAAACCTTCAAAAACTTTCACCGTTCGACTTATTTTCTTGTCCAAGTGTCCCTATCCAATAGTCCATAGTACGCATCTGATAACCTAGTCCCTACAACGGAGAGGTGATGACTTCAATGTCAGACCGTACAATCAAACGACGGAAACCCTGTGTGTTACATCCAACCAAAGAATCTTCACGCCCGCGTTCGGGCTGGATTTCCTTCAATTGGAGCGGTTACGCAAAAAGAAAAACAACTCATCCCTATCGGCGGATTTCTGCTGATTGGACTGTACCATATGTTCTTCCTTCCTCCCGCAATTCGTATTCCTCTGCATGGATTGGCATTGACGGCTTCGCAAACACAGATCTGATTCAGACGGGAACAGCCCACGATTGGATACAAGGCAAACCCGTCTATTATGCCTGGTGGGAGATTCTTCCGGCAACCGAAACCATGATTCCCAACCCAGTAAGCCCAGGTGACTGCATGCGCGGTATCATTACGAAGTTAACTCGCCATTCCTGGTGCATTAGCTTGATCAACCTCACTAAAGGCTGGACTTTCCGAACCATTCAACGATATACAGGCCCTCAAAGCTCTGCCGAATGGATCGTTGAGGCTCCCTCCGTAGGTGGTTCCATTGCCTCCATGTCTCGTCTTAGTCCAGTTGCTTTCAGAAACTGTCGTCTGAACTGCCGCCCTCCTGCCTTCTATACTAGAGATAAAGGAATCCTGATTCAGGGCCAGCGTATCTTATCGATACCTGGATCTCCCAATTGTTGCAGAGATGGATTTGTAGTTCGTCGTGCTCATTAAGACTTGTCATTAAAAATCCTGCAACAATCGCCCTTCTGGTGGCAGTGCTGCAGGATTTTGACGTTTTTGTATAATACGGCTTATTTCTACAATAACTCCGCGCTTTCCACTTCCGGTTTGGGTTTGAGCCATTTTCCTTCTTCATTAATAAAAGCACCCTTGAATCTTCCCATCTCCAGTTGCTCGATTAGCTTCTCCTCATCCGTTGCCAGGATCTCAATTAACTGTTCTAGGGTGTAATATTCATCAGGGTCATAATCCATCAAGATGGGGACAGCAGTATCATATAATTCACGGATCAGATTTTCGAAAGAAAGCCGCCCAAGATTGGGCATCTGCCGATAGACCTGTAATGGTTGGGACACCATATTACGGAATGATTTGTTCTCAAGGTTCATCCACAACGTATTACAGGCTTGTACACTCATATAATTTTGCTCCACATCATAGAACTGTATTTCCTCAATTTTCATAAATTTCTCTTGAAATGCCACAATTTTAATTAGAGGTACATTGCGTATACGTGATGCCTTTTTCACATGAGCCCTGAATTGCTCATAATTCATTTGTTTTATTTGTTTCTTTTGTTCCATTTTTTATCCCTGCCTTTAACATGATCCAAACGACATTTTACAATAAATCGACACCGAGTGTAAGTCACAATGTAAAAAAACAAAAAAAACGTACAGCATCCCATCGCTGCACGAAATATATCATATGATCGCCTCAGCCAAGAACCCGGCGTTTCACCCATGTCTCCGTAAATTCCAGCTCATTGTAATCATAAAACCCACGAAGTGTCTCCTCCCGGTCATCGAGGAACAATTGATCAGCTATACCTGCAACCAGTTTGGGGATGGCACTTCTGGTGCCCGATATCGCTGAAGCAGACAATCCACAACTGGCCAGTGCAGAATAATTGAATATAAACAAGCCATGCAGTAGCGTTTTTCCCTGTTCACTTTTACTGGTCATTGCAAATCCAGGGCTTAAAAAGGGGTGTGCATCAAGTAGCACATTTCGAACTTCCAGCGGGGCTTCGTAACAATCTTGCCAGCGAGCAATGTGCTGTTCCACGAGTTGCAGTTCGGGACGAAGAGCGGGATCGCTGAGCAGACCTGTGCTTACAATAAGAAAATCAAACGTATAAATTCCATGTGCCGTTTCAACCTTTGCTCCTTGATCCGTAGCTTGCACGCTTAACCATGGTGAGTCCAGATGCAACTCGAATCCAGGCCAAGATGCGGCCCGGTTGAACGTATCATTGGTAGGTGGCTGATTATATTTGAAAAAGTGAGATATCACCTGATACTTATCAGCTATAGGTAAAGCGTGAAACCGCTCGATCATGCCGGATTGTTCCATTTGGCGAATCGGATTGACTCGTGGTAATTGTTCACGTCTGACAAAAACATGAGCTTCAGCCACACCTGAGGATAGCGCGTGGTTTGCATTATCAAAAGCTGAGGCTCCACCGCCGAGCACTGCAACCTTTTTTCCTTTTAACCGTTCAAAATCAATCATTTCTGAAGTATGGGCATACAACTCTCGCGGCAGATGATCTGAGATCAGTGAGGGTACATGCCACTCGCCGCCTCCTTGAATACCCGTTGCAAGCACAACTTTCCGAGCCAAAATGTGCTTTTCACGAATTCCTTGTTCGGTTACATGTAGACGATGAATTCCATCCTGCCCAGGTTCAATGAGGTTCAACTTAAATTCGTTCTGTACTGGAAGGTCCAGGATTTCCCGATACCAACGCAAATAATTCATCCAGTCACTGCGAGGAATTTTATCGATCTTCTGCCATCCCTCAACACCCTCCTGAGCCTCCCACCATGCACGAAACGTCAGAGAGGGAATACCCAGGTCAATGGAAGTTAGATGTTTCGGCGTCCGCAACGTTACCATCCGTGCATAAGTTTCCCATGGCCCTTCTTGCCCTTCCACATTTTCGTCGATAATCAGAATATTCGAGATCCGTTCGCGCAAAAGTCCAAATGCAGCCCCAAGGCCACTCTGTCCACCGCCTACAATAACAACATCATAGACATGCCCCTCTGCATGCTCTCTTGTACGAACCCAGCTGGTACCTCCAAAACATAAATACGCTAAATCATGCTTCACACGTTCATTCAAAGCTTCGAGGCCCATACTTCACCAACCCTTTCATGATCTATCTGGAACAGGCTCCGTTGCATTCATACATACTTATCTCTAGGTTACATTGCAATATCCGAATAGAATTAGCGTTATTATATGAGTTGAAATCCAGTAGGGGAAGCTAACAGAAACGTAATTGTCATTCAACCTAAAAAAGCTGGGGATACTTGTTTCCCTATACTAAAGAAAATTACTATGTTTAAAATTTGCGCTGCGATACTCTTTATTCTTTGAAGATCACTTGCGTTCTTGTCAGGGTATACTACTCATAAAAACAACTCTCTCTAACGCAAAAAAACAGCTACCTTCGGAGAGTAAAATACACCGACTGTAACTGTATTTTTATAAAACAAGTTCTTTAATCATCCGATTTCAAAAGCATGCGCCATCGCGATTCTGAATCTAGTTTTGGACAAGTGTTACAATAGCCATGGGCAGAACTGCCGCTACCCACTTGATACGCCAGACAGCAATACCTGCGGATCAGAAGCTGAGGGCCCTGCCATTCCGGATGTTCAAAACGTTGTAACCGAGTGAAAAATGTATTATCGGTTGACTCCTCTAGCCATACATGTGCATCATGCTTAATGAGCTCAAGACGCTTATCCGTCTTCCATATCGCGTGATCTTCGATCGCTCGTGTAATTAATTGTTGTACATTATGCGCCACCAGTTCATTCATAATCCTTGTGCTTGCTCCTGTTGCCGCAGCAACTGATTGGAAAATACGTCCCAAGTGTAGCTGTAAACGATCCCGTAGCATACTAATTTCTGTCCTGCGCTGAGCCAAAACCTTATTAGTTGGAGCTACATTTTCCCCAATCCCCAGCCCTGAACCATTATCTAGACTTCTTTCCATCCGGGTCTCATAGCGCATGCCGCCCGTGCCATTCAATTCGATTCGTACAACATCATCCTCGATATTTAGAACAGTATCGTATAAACTGCAAGCTGAGATTACAGCCATAACCCATACCGAATATCGTTTGGCAAAAAGGGTACCCACCGCTACACTTCCTGTGCTGCCTTGATCGAGTCCTTGTTGTATGGCTTGTTGGTGTAATATCAAGTCTCTCTTCTCATCATGCAGCAAGTCACCGGCAGCAAAAGCATAGGTGGAAGAATCATCGGCCCCACGGATACTCGTCACAAAAGACGATTCCAAAAGAGCCACCATCTCTTCACGGTCATTCCCTGAATAAAGTACCATCTATTGAATCATATCTTTAATTTCATTTAATATTTCGATTCGTCCTATAGCTCCCCATCCTTTAAACAACCAGAAGGAATCGGTTTGATAGACCTGACCAGTTACAACAGCCGGGACGTTTTTCCAAAGTGAGCTTTCTTTCATCTTACTTAAATAATCCTGGGCATTGGGATCTGCTTCAAGCACAACATAATTGGCATCGATATCTGCTATCTTCTCCATAGACAGATCCTCACGTTGTTCTGCAGGTGTCACTGCAGAAGGTTCAAACCCAAGATCATGATACAAGAGCGTGTTGGTTGGGTGACCTGTTGCCGCATAAATCTGCAGGTTCTTCTCCCTTACTCTTAGGTAAGCCAGTTTTTTCTGATCCAATTGCTCTATTTTAGCTTTAAGTTGATCGGCTTGTTGCTCTACTTCCGCGATTTTTTCTTTAGCCAAATCAACCTTATTGTACATTCCAGCAATAGTCAGTAAATCTTGAGTCCAATACTCTGTATCGCCGTTGTAATCCATCCAATCGTCACCTAATACAATCGTAGGAGCAATTTTCTCCAACTGATCATATGAATTTTCAGCTGTTCGACTCTCAATTACAATCACATCCGGATCAATCTGAACAATGGCCTCAAGGTTGGGACTATCTGCCGAACCTACCGTTGGAACCCCTTGAAGCTGATCTGCCAGATAAGGCAAGTAATCTCCACCGTAGCGTATTTCTACATTAACACCAGCAGGTTTCTCACCAATGGTAAGCATGTGATCAATATAAGCAGCAGATAACACAACCATACGCTCTATTTTTTTGGGTACAACCGAAGTACCCTTTAGGTGTTTAATTGTTTGTGTGCTCTTCTCTTCCAGCGTGGTTGCCTGTTTTGAAGATGTTGCATCTGTAGCTTCCGTTGTCGACTTACCACATGCTACTAGAACGAGCATGAGCAGGGACAACAAGATCATATAGGCTGTTCTCTGTCTTAGCATTTTGTTTTAATTCCCCTTCACTACTTAATAATAATAATCATTATCATTATGGTAGAAAAAAGCAAACAAGCTTTCCATGGATTATTCCACTCTCTTTACGTGTAAAATATCACCCTACGGTAACACCAAGCTGCTTGGCCACATACTTCATAGTTCTTACACGCCCGGTTGGACCCAGCGTTTGGAAGAACATATCCCCTGCATCATAAACATGACCTTCCTGTACAGCCTTGGATGTTATCCATCCATCAGATTTCATCAAACGTTGAAATTGAGTTCTCGCTTCTGCTGTAGGATCCACCATAACAAATAGATGATCCGCGTTGTATAGCTGTACATCATTGATGTTCATCTCCACAGCCCACTGTTCGCTTGGGTAATTCTCTGGCATATGTAATCCCATATCATCATACAGCAAGGAACCGGTCTGATTATGCAATCCATACATCCGATAGAATTCGGAGGAAACGCGAATAAACATCGCCGACTGCTTTCCCCATTCGGAGTGAATACGATTTTGAAGAACATGGCTTAAATCCGCATGCTGTTCAATCCAGCGAATAGCATATTCATTCCGTCCCATGATATTTGCCATATAAAGCAAACTTTTGCCTACTTGATTCGTGTGTTTAAGGATAGCCGTAGGAGCAATATGATGCAGAGATTCATTCGGTTCCATACGGTCACTCGTAATGATTAAATCTGGCTGCAATCCCTTCAATTTATCATAATTCTGACCGGAACTGTCCAGAATAAGTCCTTGAGGAGAATCGGCTTGATGTGCAGGCATAAGGGTAGGATGAGTCACTCTCTGAACATAAGATAAAGCAGACACAGGTTCCAACCCGAGTGTTAGAACAACATCATCCAGTCCATAGTATAATGTTGCAATACGGTTAACTTTATTTTTCATATAAAACGTTGGAGCAACACCTTCATTTTTTTTAAATACCCGGCTGAAATAGTGCTCGTCCTTGTATCCGACCTGCTCCGCGATCATCTTGATTTTATCTGTAGAAAACAATAGCTGTTTGGCCCGAGTCATCCGTTGTTTCTGAATATAATCCATCGGTGTTATCCCAAACTGACGTTTGAATGTTCTTATAAAATGATTCACACTAAGCCCTGCAAGGCGGGCCATGTCATGCATTCGAATGTCCTTCGTATAGTGATGTGTCATATAATCTATGGCCAAGTCCATTGCAACATGAGGTTGAACAAACGATTTAACATTAGTCATCAACTGAATTAGTAGCTGGTGCAAAAGATATTTCTTGCCTATGTTATCCGATTCGGCTGCAGCAAAGTTTGTATAGATGAATTGATCCATCATTTCTTGAATATCTCGTCTATTGGTTGGAAGTTGAAGCTTACCCGTAACAGGAAAATCAAGCGGCTTCGTGTGCCAAACATTGTTTGTTCGGACAAGTTCAACACCGGAAAATAAGATTAGTTGCACTCGGACAGGGGCTTCAATATCTGTCTGTAACTCCACGTGCATGCCTGGACTAAGCACAAACCAATCGTCACGGGACAACGTATGCATTACGTTATCAATTGTCAAAGTCCCTTTGCCATCCATTACTCTGCATACGGCGAATCTTTTCCATACCCTGTGCTGGGCTTCTCCTGAAATACCGACATATTGGCAGATATGAACAGATGAAAGATATAATTGCTCCAGTCGTTTAATCCAGTCATTCCTCTCCATGATAACTCCCTTTCCATATGGTAAGCCGCTACTTCTCACCAAATTAATTATCTAATTTACTTTTCATCAACAAAATCCGACACTTTTTTATTTTCATTATAGTTTGAATGATAATAATTCTCAATAAAACTCATACCGAGTTAAATTATTCTTTTAGGGACAACCTATATTATTAACCTCTCCTTTTTATGAATATCTACGTTAAGATAGGTTCTGAAAAAATCTATTTTTTCTTTTTTTCAACCTGTTGCATTCTCATCTATGACATGTTATATTAATTGAGCCATCAATGATTGACGTATCAACTATTGATCCATCAACGATTGAGAGAGCTACAGAATCATGAAGCAATGGCATTGTATACTGGCAACTTTAATTATTTGTTAACATACGCCGTTGTTGATTGGATTCACCCGGGAGGTCTAGTCATGACACGTATGGTTTCCAAAGAAGAGCAGATCATTAATCTGCTGAATGTACTGGGGAACAAAATCAGTCCCAAGTTCGAACGCTGTACCGGGATCAGTTCCTCTCGCTTTGAAATTCTGCACGAGCTGGATCAGGTAGATGAGATCAACCAATCTATGCTCCAGAAAATCATTAACATCGATAGTGCTGCCATTACTCGTCACTTGAAACAACTTGAAGCTGACCTCATGGTTACAAGACGCAAAAATCCTGAGGATAATCGGGTGACTTTTGTTCGTCTCACGGATCATGGGCGCAAACAGATTGAAGGATATAAAGCAGAGAAAACCAACTATATTCATCAGATTCTGGATGGTTTCAGTGAAGATGAGATTCAGGCACTGGCCGATTTCTTGGAACGTATGCAAAACAATTTTTAAACCATATATAGAGGAGAGATTTCCATGTCTACAACACAAAGCAAATTCCAAAAAACAAATGATTTTAACGAAATTACGTACGGTCGTCGTTCCGTCAAATTGTATGATCCAGAAGTGAAAATCAGCCGTGAAGAAATGACTGAAATTTTGGCAGAAGCTTCTCGCGCTCCATCTTCCGTAAACATGCAACCTTGGCGTTTCCTTGTTGTTGATACACCTGAAGGCAAAGAAAAGCTCGCACCACTTGCAAAATTCAACCAAAATCAAGTGCTGACTTCTGCTGCTGTTATCGGTGTGTTTATTGAT
Organism: Paenibacillus intestini; assembly: GCF_030803945.1. Lineage (NCBI taxonomy): Bacteria > Bacillati > Bacillota > Bacilli > Caryophanales > Paenibacillaceae > Paenibacillus > Paenibacillus intestini. The sequence continues at coordinate 660,024 of NZ_JAURUN010000002.1, forward strand.
ATGAAAAACGGTGAGTACTTGGAAGAGATTTTTGGTAAAGCTGTGGAGCATGGATTTATGCCAAAAGAAATCGCTGAACAACAAGTTAAAGTGGTTAAACCTTATTACGACAATATGCCTGCTTCCGATCTGCGTGACGTTAACCTGATCGATGCTGGTCTGGCTTCCATGCAATTGATGCTGGCTGCACGTGCCCACGGTTACGATACAAACCCAATTGGCGGATACGAAAAAGCTCAAATCGCTGAGACATTTGGCATGGATAAAGACCGTTATCAACCGGTTATGCTGATCTCGATTGGTAAATCTGCCAAAGAAGGTCACCCATCTTATCGTCTGCCTGTAGATACGATCACAACTTGGGCTTAAACGAGTACAACCGCTTTTATTATAAATTGCTCAATCTGCTTCTTAAGATGAAACACATAACGTTATTGTCTTGTATTGATTAAATCTATTTGTAAACATACAACTATCTGGAGGTCACAACTATGATTATCATTCATGCACATTTGCAAGTACAAGCCGCTCAAGAGCAAGCTTTCTTGGCTGCTGCCAAAGAACTGATCGCTGCGACACGTCAAGAGGAAGGCAACATCAGCTATGATCTGGTGAAAAGCACAGAACGTGAGCAAAGCTACACGATGATCGAGCTGTGGAAAGATGAGCCAGCAACCGCTGCTCACAACTCTAGTGCTCACTTCCTGGCCTTTGTTCAACAAGCTGCGGCATTCATGGCTGCACCAATGAACGTTGAAGTGTTTGCCGGCGAAGCTGTTAAACAATAATACAACTAAAAGGAACCGTTTGGATCTCACCTAGAGGTGATTTTCAAGCGGTTCTTTTGCATGTTAAACAGCAGGAAATGTTGCAATATTTCCCATGTTCCTCTTGAAATGGTACAATGATAAAGTCGACATACATAATATATTCGGAGGTATATGCTGATGAAGATGAAAAAAGGACTGCTTTCAGGTTTCCTGGCTCTGGCTTTAACTTCCACTCTCCTCGCATCCACAAATGTAAGCGCAAACAATTCTACCGAGTCACGCTCTCCTTTCTCCTACTCCCTCGTAACCAAAGGTTATGACTGGGGTCCCGGTGTTTACAAGATTATTCTGGATACAGGCGTAGCCATTCAAGGAAATACACTGACCAAAGACACGTTCAAGGTTCTTGCGGAACGTAATTATCCAATGATTAATTTTCAAACGCAGCAAAAGTATGATGGCTCAGACAGCAGTAGCAGAACGATCGAGAGAGCTTATCTTTCGGACAAAGACGGCAATAAAACCTCCCTCTCCGCAGGACAATATATTACGATTGAGATGAAAGTCCATCCCGATCTAATGACCGCAAGTCCGTTTATGTTTGATCTGCAATCGTTTACCAATAAGTATGTTGAGCTTCAATATACCATTGTTCAGCAAAAATCCCTTCAAGATACCATGGGCAATGCCGTTGAGCATTTGACCACAAGACCAGACACCCCGCATACCATGATCGAACAAGGTGTTGACGTGTTTGATACATCCGGCAAATTCAGTTACAAGGACTCCAAGTTCGGTCAGATTAATCTAACGTACGCTTCCTATATGCCGGAAACCAACAAGAAAAAACCACTGATCATCTGGCTTCATGGTGCCGGTGAAGGAGGTACGGATCCGCGAATTGCCCTGCTGGGTAATAAGGTGACCTCTTTAGCCGATGAATCGATCCAAAAGTATTTTGGAGATGCCGCTGTGTTGGTGCCCCAGACTCCAACCTTCTGGATGAATGACGGAACCGGGCAATATACCAAAGACGGAAAGAGTATGTATACGAAATCGTTAACTGCGTTGATCAAACAATATGTGAAACAGCATGCTACGGATATTGATACAAACCGAATCTACATTGGCGGGTGCTCCAATGGCGGATTTATGACTTTGAACATGCTACTTGCGAACCCGGATTACTTTGCAGCTGCTTATCCTTCCGCAGAAGCGTACGAGGATCGTTTGTTGAGCAAACAGGATATCGCCAAACTTAAAAATATTCCGATCTGGTTCACGGCGGCAGGAGCGGATCAGACGGTGGATACGTCCAAAACGTCAACAGCTACCTACAAACGCCTGATTGCTGCGGGAGCCAAAAATGCTCATTACTCCTATTTTGATAAGGTGCTGGATTTGAGTGGAGTATACACCAAAGGAAATGGCGATAACACGCCATACGAGTATAATGGACACTGGTCCTGGATTCCTGTTTTAAACAATGACATTTCCAAAGACTTCGATGGTAAGCCTGTGAAAATCAAAGGTAAAAGCGTAACACTTATGGAGTGGCTGGCTAACCAGAAAAAGTAACAGGCCAGGCATATCTACATCGCAGGAGCCGCACCAAGCGGCTCCTTTTCTATTCCTTTGATCTAACTACAGGCCACGTGCCGGAGTAATGCTTTGCGGGTTGTTGAACACATTTTGGGGATCGTATTTGGCTTTGACTCTGCGTAATCTCGCGTAGTTCGCCCCGTAGTACACCGGACCTGAGCGTTTGATGCCTTGATCCGGTACATTAATGTAGGAACCGACGATGTAGGGCTGTAATTTTTGGCGTGTGTTACGCACAATGGCAATATTTTTGGCCGCCTGGGACGGTTTCGTCCAGGAGCTGTTCCATTCCACATAGAACTTGGCTTTACGCCAGTAGAATGCTGTAGATGTAGGTGATTTACGACTGACAGCTCCGCCCCAGTTGAGGAAAAAGAAACCGGCGAATTCTCCTTCCACATTTTCCAGAAACGCTCGCATCGATTTGATTGCCCGATCCGGGAACGGCTTTCGTCCAAATCCGGAAGAAAATTGATTGCTGTATCTCTGAGTAAGCACAGGATCTGGAGGTAGAAGAAAAGTAACCGCCTCTGTATAAGGCACTGAACGTATGATCGTCTGGGATGGTGTGCCCGTGCTGGTCATCGGCTTTAACAAACGCAATGCCTCGGATTTAGAACCCAGAAACAAACCTTCCATACTGACATTGCCACCTTTTTTGGGACCGATAGACAGCTCACTCCCGAGCCGGGAATCAACGGAAGGCGCCCACTTTTGCCACACTTTGAGTACCTTCTCGAACTGAGCCCAAGGCCAGGTGATCCGATATACTGTCGCTCTGGCTGGTGCCCGGCGTACTTTGAATTTGTAACGGGTGTAGACTCCAAAGTTTCCTCCGCCACCACCTTGCGATGCCCAGAACAGATCTGCGTTACATTTTTTGTTCGCACGTATGATTTTCCCGTTTGCATCCACCATCTCGAATTCCAGCAGATTATCACTGATCAGACCGATCGTTCGTTGAAGAGGCCCGATCCCTCCCCCAAGCGTAATACCACCTATACCAACGGTTGGGCTATCCCCGAATGGAGCAATGAATCCCTGACGTGCGAGTGTATGTGCAATTCTGCCAACTCGGTTTCCCGCTCCCACAACGGCTGTTCCTGTTGTTTTGTTCAGCTTGATGGTGTTCAGATCACTGACATCAATGACAATCCCGCCGTTCACCTGTGACAGATTAACCTCAAGCGCATGTCTTCCACTTCGCGGACGAATCGGTACGTTGTTCTCACGAGCCCATTTGATGGCATTGGAGACATCTTTCGTTTTTTGAGCAAAAACGAAGACTTTAGGATACCTGTCGGTATGTGGGTCCCAGTTTTTACGTGCTGCCTCATACCCTGGATCCCCTTTAAAAATGACACGTCCGGTTAGTTTTGTTTTACTGTTGGTTTTCACATATCCCACTCCCTGCGTTTAGCATCGTTATACAGCATTTCTGCATTAGGCATCTTATACTCTATGAACGACATTCGCGGAGGGAATGGGCTGTAGAATGTCCTATACGCAAAAAAATTCCCTTAAAGCGTATAGACCGCTGTAAGGGAATTAATTTTCATTTCGTAATTTTCATCAACTATCCGGTTCGATTTTGATGAGTTTCCGCGGCTCTTGTTCTTTTTCACCATACCAGACAAGCACATCAGCGAACAGATCCATGATACGACTAAAGCTTTTTTTGTCGGCTTCCGTAATCTGATCTGCGAGCTTAAATATGTCATCAAAACAAAGCTCACGAACAAATGCGGTGTACTTCGTGTATACCTCTCGACCTTTGGCTGACGGTTTGACGTAAATATCTTTGCGGTTACCACTCAGATGATATTTTTCAAGTAGTCCTTTTTCAGTCAAATTCTTCACATTTTTAGAAAAGGTACTGCGGCTAACGCCCAAACGAGCAGCCATCTCGGACATCTTCTCTTCCTGATCCTCTGCTTCCAGAATGTATTCAAGTGTCTGAATCTGGGCTGCAGAGAATGTCATATCTGTTCCGTAGCTTCGTTGCAGCTTGTAGGTGTTCGAGTAAGCATTGCCGTATTTGATGATCTTCTCGACAAGCTCCCGATGGTCACCCATCCAATCTAATTTCATGCGTAATCCCTTTCGTCTTCGAATTCTCTCTCTATTACTCTACTGAAATCAGATTCGTTTTTCAATCCATGAGATCGCTTCTTCAATCACTTCATCCCGTGCTGTCTCATTAAATATTTCATGCATGAGATGTGCATAGATTTTCAGTGTTTTATCTGCCGAAGCGATATCTCCGTAAAAGTCACGGGAATCCTTTTCGCTAACCAGCCCATCATTCGCACCATGTAACACAAGCACCGGATCAACGAATTGCTTCGCATGTTCTTTCAGCCATTCTACTCCATACCCCAGACTGTTAAACAAATCTACAGAAATCTGCTTTTCTACCAGCGGGTCATTAGCGTAAGCGGATACAACCTCAGGAACACTGCATACTCCGCTTCCAAGTTCATTCGGGAAATACGTGCCTGCTGGCAGAGCCATCGGCAGTTCTCCAGCCACTTTCGTATTAAATCGAGTAAGCGCTCCTGATAATACGATACCTTTCACTTTTCCCGGATATTTCGTACCAAATGATGAAGAAGCAAAACCGCCCATACTATGTCCAATAATATACAGTGGCGTATCGCCGCTCTCCTCCAGTGCAACCTCCACTACAGAGTTGACATCATCAATCAGATGATGAAAATCACTATAAAATGTTCGTTGTCCTTCCGATCTTGCATGACCCCGATGGTCAAAACGATATACGTTGAATCCACGGCCGTTCAATTTTTCTGTCAAATAATCATAGCGGCTGGCATGCTCTGCCAATCCATGTACAATGACTATGGCGGCCTTCGCATTTTCAACTAAATTTTTGCTGAAATAAAGCTGTGTTCCGTCAAAGGATTTAAGTGTTGTTTCGATGCTGTTCATCGTGTATCCCATCCTTTTATTCATTTTTATATTCGTTATAAATAATATTGTTTCTTACAGAAACAATATATCACCCTTATGAAGCGTTTGTCCATGAATTTTTAAAGCGTTTACAATTAAATTTTTACGGAAGTGCATCTTCTTAAGGCATGTCACACTTTGTGCTCCTAAACGGTCAAAAAAGCCTCGTTCTTCTTCTTTTCCGCTTATAATTTCTGATGAACGTAACAACAGTAAAAAAAGGACAGGCACTGTTTAACAGTACCTGTCTTCTCTCTCTGTATTACTGCTTGTATTACTGTTTGTATTACTGCTCTGTATTTGTTCTGGTTCTATTACTACTCTATATCCAGTGTAAATCCAAGACTCGCATTTAACATGCGCAAAATCATAAGCAGTGATTCCGATCTTGTAGCATTGGCATTGGGTTTAAATAAACCTTCCGTAGTGCCCTTAACAATACCCATTTCAGATAAAGTGTTAATCTCGGCCTCGGCCCAATTCCCGGATACATCCTCGAACTTGGAACTTTTTACCCATTCAGTGTTGATTACTTTCGATAACATCGCCACAATCTCCGCTCGGGAAATCGACTGATTGGGTTTGAACGTTCCATCCTGATATCCTTGTACGATACCACTTGCTTTTAATATCGCAATGGCCTCTCCGCCCCAATGATTTTGAGTATCCTTAAAGTTGGAATTCGTTTCGGATTTTAAACCTAATGCCTGTACTAACATGGTCGCAAATTCTGCTCTCGTTACCACACCATTCGCACGGAATGATCCATCTGCATAACCTTTGATCATTCCCAGCTTTGTTCCGAGTTCAACAACTTTCGCCTCAGAGGCACCAGCCTCGATATCCTTAAAAGCTATGGCGGATGCGTTATTCGCTTTTTCTACCAACTCTTTCACGATATTTATGTTCACTTTTTCATTATAAAAAGCTTTTGGTGTTGGTGTAGACGTTGGTGGAACTGTCGTTGGTGGTGCTGGTGTAGATGTTGATGACGTTGGTTGCGAAGAAGGTGTTGACGTTGTTGGTGACTGGCCACTTGATGGTTGTGTTGGCACTGTTGGTTGGGTCGGTTCCGTGCGATCAATCGAAGTGATTTCTAATTGCTTCACCGCCTCATTGCCGGCTTGATCCTTCGCATAGATGCTTACCCATCCATTCTCGGTAACAACAAAATCAGCTTTTCCACCTACAAGGAACAACGCTGTACCTGCGCTTGCAAAGTACTCTTTGTCCTGTTTACCCGCAACATACTTCAACACTATAATCCCATTCTGTGGCTGTACGCTGGCTACAACTGTAACGTTCCCTTTTGTAGGTCCAGACGGATCAATGGTCGTTTGAATGGTCGGCCCCACTGTGGAGATATTATTCACTGTCACTGTCTCAACGCTCTTATTTCCAGCAACGTCTTGTGCATATACGGTATATGTTCCGTTTTCAGTAACATCAAAGTTAGTACCACTGAACACAGTGCCTCCTGAATTGAAATAGGATGCCTCGCGATCACCATCTGCCCATTTCAGCAGCGCAACACCGCTTTCGCCATCATAGACTGTTGCTGTAACGGTAACCGGCTGGTTCGTTGGAGCGGTGGAACTAACTTGAAGTTGAATAGTAGGTGATGTCCGTTCAATGTGAAATGCGTTCGAATGAAAGAATAATGTATTTTGATTGCTTTCAATGGCCTTGACATGTAAATACCAGGTACCTTCCTCAGCAGGCACTGCGACTTGCAAGGTCCCCTCAAAGGTTTCCCAACCCGTGGCATCCGGTTGATCTGGTGTCAGTGTCCATTTGTAACTTTTTTCTGCCTCAATGAGTGACTTTTCACTTAATTCTATGGTTTGAGCATTAGACCAGGTAGCCCCGTCTGGATAATATCCAACGGAGATCATCTTGCCATAAGTCAGTTTAAGCTTAGTCGGGTCGTTATTGTTAGCATTATTGTTATTATAAGTAGCTACAAAGTTTTCTGCATTCTCGTAACCGGAAATTAGAATGACCGGGTCATTATTGAGAAACCAGTCTGATTCAATTCCAATGGACCTTCCCGCAAAAACTACATTCTCTAATTCATTTGTCATAAAGGCATATTGTCCAATGCTGGTTACATTACTTGGAATGGTTACACTCTCAAGACGATTGTAACCAAATGCCAAAGAACCCAAACTTGTGACACTCTCGGGAATAATCACGCTGGTTAAAAAGTTATCCCTAAAAGTACTTGGCCCAATACTAGTTATGCCTTCCGGAATTGTCACACTAGTTAATTGGTTTTTGAAAAATGCATAATCGCCAATCGAAGTCACACGATATGGGATGATCACACTCCCTAGACTATTTTCTCTAAAGGCTTCTTTCCCTATGCTGATTACGCTTTCTGGAATGGTCACACTGGTTAAATTCTTTCTCATAAAAACCTGATTACCAATATGGGTCACTACTTGCGAATCCAGCGTGCCAGGAATATCAACGTTCACAGCACTCCCCGTATACCCTGTGATCGTCACGGTTCCATTCCCATTTACGGAATACACCCAGTCACCTGCTGTTGCTGCACTGACTTTCTGAATTCCTGACGTAAACCAACCTCCTCCCATGCTCAAGGCCAAAACTAACAGGCAGATGAACACCTTCTGTACTCTTCTGGAAAACGATCTCATGTATGAATTCCCCTCGCCCTGAATTGATGAGCATCCTCCACTTAATTACCATTAAATGTCGAAAACATGCGCACAAAACGAGTGTATGTGATGCAAGTCTCTTAATCAACTTAACTCTATATTAATTCTAGCTTAACAACGTTTGTTGGATGATAAGCCTGCATCTTATGTTTGTTCGACGAATTCCAAAATTCTACTCACGCCCTCCACCATACCTCCCGTTTCAAAAAAACTGCTCCCCAATCTCACCGCTTCAGCTCTCATCTTCTCACTTCTCATCGTTTCAAACGTCATGTCCTTTAGATCTGAAGCAGGCATGTTCATATCACGGCCATACACACCGACTCCCAATTCTTCCAATCTCGATGCAATTGCAAATTGATCAGCCCCTTGAGGGAACAGAATCATTGGCACGCCAAATGCAAGGGCTTCGGACACACTGTTATAACCGGCATGAGAGATAAAAACATCTGCCTTGCTTAAAATCTCCAACTGAGGAACAAATGCAGATACCGTCATATTTTCGGGAATGTCTCCCAAGGATGAAATATCAATCCTTTTCCCTACTGACATAATGATTTGAGCTTCGCTGTATCTGAAAGCTTCAATACATTTCAGGTAGAAATCCGGGCGATCTGTATAGATGGAGCCAAACGAAATGTAAATCAGGGGAAGCTCATGCTCCTGTTTTGTTCTTATCCTCATGGATTGAAGCATTTCAGAGCTAACATTAGGGAACTGTGGACCTATAAACACAAAACGGTCATCAAACACATCCGAATGTGGCTGGAATACTTTTGACGTATATACTAGATTTAATTCTTCATTCCCACTAAACGCATCTACCAGGCCAAAATCTTGAATATGATGCCTTTCAGCCAGTTCTCCCGCCAAACGGTTTAGTTCGCTAGCCGTCGTGTCTGCAAATGCGTAGCCTTCTTGGATTCTGAATACCTTGTGTATGAGAAAATGATGGTCTTTCTCCAAAAGCGCCTGATTGATCGCAAACGTTAGGACATAACAGGCCACTGGCACCTCAAGCAGTTCTGCAATCAGTTTGCCCCAATGAGCGTCACTGTCCCTGACAATGTAGTCCGGTTGCTCAGCCATAACTTCTGCCAAAATCGCATGAAGAACGGCCCTGCTTTTCTGGATCACTCCAGGAACTAGATGCTCCAGCATCGTCTGCGGATTACTCAAAAATAGGCCCGGATCATTGTCGTCCACAAACAACTCTCTCATATTCCCATAGCTTCGAAAATCCACATCATAATCGGCAAGCAACCCTCTATATTGTTCATCCGAATAATAAATCACGGTCTCTCCACGTGCCAGCAACTCTGCAACAAGGGGTAGTGTTGGTTTAACATGGCTGAAAAATGGAAGGCTAAATATCATTACCGTTGCCATAGCAGACTCCCTTCGTCATACGATTCACACGTATTACTCATTTGTATTACCTATCAGAACTCCTTCGTCAAGATACGCAAAAATACCGTCAACGCCCAGCTTCACTCCGCCTTCCGTACAGATCTCTTCCCCGACCCTCTTGCAGGACTCAGCATAAGCCTTATCATGGAGGATACGTTCCGTCATAAACGAAATATCTGAAGGTGTGCAGTGTTGGCTATCGCCGATGCTTCCTGCCCCCAATGCCTCAATCCGGCTGGACACAGCAAACTGATCCGCTGCTTGCGGGAACACCAGCATAGGCACTCCGTGGTAGAGTGCTTCATTGGTACTGTTATGACCTCCATGTGTAATGAACACATCCACATATTTGAGCAGTCTTCGCTGAGGAACATGGGATCGAACAGTAAAATGCTCGGGAAACTCTCCCAATTCTTCAAGAGAGATTCGCTGTCCTACAGACATGATTACGTTCCACCGATGTTCCTGGAATGCTTCGATACATTTTCGATAAAAAAGCAGACAGTCGTTATATACGGTTCCCATCGATATGTAGATTACAGGCAGATCCGGTTCAACATGCGGCAGGTCTCCGCCCTCTTGTTCCTCCTCACGAATCATCGGACCCAGAAACAGATAATCCGAACCAAACGACTCTATAAATGGCTGGAAAACCCGTGAAGTAAAAACAAGATTAAGGTCGTCCGCCCCGGAAAAGGCATCGATCGCCCTATATTCCACAGAATAGGGAAGAGAGAGTTGTGTCGTATATTCATTCAGATATTCGCTGAAACTGCCAGACTCGGGAAGCCACGCCATACGTCCTGTCGTATTTCCGAATACATTGGCAACAAAATAGTCATGATGAAGATCCATCATCGTTTCATTCAAAGCAATGGTAGTGATATAACAAATCACCGGAATATCAAGCATAGTGCCAATCATTTTCCCCCAATAAGATTCGCAGTCCCGAATAATGTAGTCTGGATCATCCTCCATCACCTGTTCAAGGAGTAAACGGACCATCTTCTGATGTTTATTCAGTTTATGTGGAACAAGCTGGTCCAACACTTTCAATGGGTCTGTCGTAAGAATAGGGATCTCTTCGTCCAACAGTGGAAGCACATCCCCGTAACTTCGACATATCACGCCTTCCATCTGTACATATTTCATATACGCATCTGTTGTATAGTAATAGACCTGTTCCCCTCGGTTGGCCAGTTCTTGAACCAACCTCACGGTAGGATTAACATGACCAAAATACGGAAAACTGAACACAACGGTTGTGCCCATTGCTGCACCGCCCTTTCGTACATCAAGTCTGAAATCTCCGAACATCGCAACATGTCCGGAGATTTCAAGAAAGTTTTATTGATTTGAGCTACTGCACCGTAATCATTCCTGCTGTCAGTTTCTTCTCCAGTTCTTCGGCACTCGTCTCGAATGGAAGAGCGATATGAACTTGCATGTTGCAACCGACATGTCTGACGTAGAAATAGATCCCATAATGATCAGCCGCTTCTGCAAAAGAAGGTCCCCCATCAGGTATGACGTTATCTTCTGGTTCCGCTTGTATAGCTCCAAAATAATTGAGCAGAATCCCCTTGCCTGTGCTTTGATCTTCCATATCAGTGAACCGGATCTGGTGAGCGGAAGTCGTTTGATTCAATGCTTGAATTTGCTGCAAGAGTTGCTCCGCTGGGGAATGGGTATCCAGCACCAATGGAATATAGTCCGTAAAATTACCGACAAGATGATAATAGGTATGCTCCCCATATCGTCTTCCACTGCTGACCAATTGTACAGGCAAATGCTGTAGTTCAAGATATTCCCGTCCAAAAACCGCTAGCAAACCGAGCACCTTCAGCCAGCCTTCCTCCGGGTTTCCTTCTGAAAGTTCCCATTCCAACGTGATCGATGTGCTCTTCTGGGCCGGGAACTCCGCGAGCTTGTTACTCATGCCTAGAAGAAGCTGACGATACGTTCCCAGTTCGAAGCGACGCTCCAGTTCCATAAAGCTGATTCCGATCGGCCCCTCCTCGATCCGTCGAAGGTAATCACGATATCGGACAGGATGTTTTTCCCCGTGCAACGTGGATGTCGCCCCTGTTAATACCTCAGCAATTAAACTGCAACTTAACCCGTCGGATAAAGCATGATGAGAAGAGTACACCAAAACTTTCGCTCCGGTTCTGCTGTTCTCAATGACTACCATTCGGTACAACAAACGGTCTGGTCCATCCTCTTCAAATCTGTCATAGTACAATTCCGAAACCAATTGTTCCATTACTGCTTCGGAGCAGGTTGACTCAAGTTTGACGTGTGGTACTTTAAATCCGGCAGGATGCTCCCGCAAGCTCCAACTTTTGGCCATAGTGCCATTGTACAAACACCTCATCATTTCCTGCTCCTGCACCAATCCATGAATGGCTTGATGGATATCCTCATATGTCTTGTCGGCAGGGAAATGCATAACAACACCAACGTTTTCTGCGCGTCCGAGATGTGTGGACTGGGAAGCGGTAAGAGGCAATATGGCCAATTCCACCTCTGCCGCCAATTGTCTTCTATATCCCTCTTGTTGGTCTGCAATGCTTGCGCGTGCAGCCATCAGTTGTTTCCGTTCCTTATCACCCAAAACCTGTTGCAATTGCTTCTGTTGTGAACCGAATGTCTTCGCTCCACCTGATATTCGTTCTGGTAAACCTTCCGATTGAAGCTGCTGATCATCTTCAGATGTAGTTTGAAGTAACCGTTTCCCTAGAGCAACAGGAGATTGATGAACTAACAAGTCTCTCACATCCAGAGCCACCCCCTGCTCTTTCAACAAAAAGCTGGCTTTCATTGCCGAGATAGAATCGCCACCCAGTTCGTGGAACAAGTCATCGGTTCCGATTCCATGAACATTCAAGACTTGTTCAAACACACGAACGATCGTTGCCTCCAGTTCATTCTCAGGCATACGGGATAGCTCCCCTGCCTCTTGCAACAGTTCCAAACGTTGAAGTGCACCATGATCTACCTTGCCATTTGACGTCACAGGGAGCCCGTCCAGCTTCACCAAGAATGATGGAAGCATATAATGAGGAAGAACAGTCGTAAGCTCGATCTTCAGTTCGCGCGATGCTGGTGCATGGTCACCCGTGTAATAGGCTACTAGTGAGTTTTCATTTTCCCACAGCCTAGGCAATACAACCGCTTCACGAACACCGGTTATTTGTAGCAGTCGTGCCTCAATCTCACTTGGTTCTACACGGTATCCTCTGATCTTAAGCTGATTGTCCATTCTGCCTTGGTATATCATCCTGCCATCTGGTAGCAGTTTGGCTAGATCTCCCGTGCGATACATCCGTTCAAACCCTGGCAGGTCTGAGGAGATGAACTGTCTCGCAGTTATTTCCGGCAGATTCAAATAACTCCGGGCAAGTCCAGTACCTGCGATGCATAGTTCTCCAGACACCCCGACAGGCAGTGGGTTCAGTTCCGCATCTACAACGCACAGTCTGCTATGAGGGATGGAGTATCCAATAGGCACAGATAACATATCGGCCTCTTGTTGATATTCCCATATCGCTGCACATACAGATGCTTCGGTTGGTCCATAAGCATTCACACAGCGCATATGCTGACTCCATGTCGACAGCATGGCCGATGACGGCTCTGAACCAGCTGTGATCATGAGGCGAAGACCAGGTAAATGCTCAGGTTGCAAACGTGCCATGTAAGGAGGCGGAAGCGTCATAACTGTAACATTCGCCTTTTCCACGTACCGCTCGAAGTGAACCGGATCAGCAATGGTCTCTGCTGATACTAAACACAGTGTTCCTCCGGTAGAAAATGCCATGGCAAACTCCCATATTGAAGCATCAAAAGAGCAAGAAGCAAATTGAAGAATGCGATCTTCGGACTGTATTCCGAGCGTAGAGATAAAGAGTGTCGAAAGATTAGCTAGTCCTGCATGTTCTAGCGCCACACCTTTAGGTCTGCCTGTAGTCCCTGAAGTATAGATAATATAAGCCAGATTGTTTCTTTGTGGTCTGTGCAATGCGTTGTTTGTGTTCACATCGGTAAATTGCATATCCTGAGGCAGATAAACAGGCATATGATATGCGGTATGCTGTGTATCTGCCTGATCCGTAATCATTAGCACTGCTCCGCTGTCCTGAAGCATGTATGATGTGCGATTCGCCGGAAATTCCGGATCGATTGGCAGATATACCCCTCCTGCCTTAAGTACCGCCAGAAACGCAATGACAAGTTCAAAGGAACGCTCCATTCTGACCGCTACGACATCTTCCAGGCCCAGGCCCCTTGAGCGAAGCCATTTAGCCCATAGTTCTGACTGTGTGTCCAGCTGTTCGTAAGTCATATATGAATCCCCAAACAACAAAGCTTCCTTGTGGGGAGATCGTTTGGCGTGCTGGGCAAACTGCTCCAGTAGAGTCAGGTCAGTTGCATCATATCGATTCTTACTGTTAAGTTCCTTCCATTGTTCATGCAAAAGCTCTTGGGGTAGCAGCGTCATCTGCGATACCAGTATCTGCGGATGTTCTATAACGGTCTGCATAATATGCATAAAATAGTCCACATAACGCAGTACGCTGTCCCTTTGGAAAAGACGGGTGCAGTACTCCAAGTCGAAATACAACACACCATCCCCGCCCTCAAACCCGGCTAAAGTAAGATCAAATTTGGACACAGTTTGCTCGAAGCCAACATGTGAGAAATGCAGTCCTCTAAAATCAAAACGATTCTCAGCCATATTTTGAAGGACAAACATCGTGTCGAACATCGGATTACGGCTGGGATCTGGCGTGTATCCCAAGTTCCGTGCCAAATCCTGATATTGTATCGCCTGATGCTCAAACGCACCCAGCGCCGTATGTTTTACCTGAGTCAGGAGCTCAGTGAAACGCAATTGAGGTAACACCTCGGCGCGGATGGGAACCACATTTACAAACATGCCCATCGTGTGTTCCAGATCGGCCTGTGTTCTGCCAGAGACTGGCGAACCAACGACCAGTTCCTTCTGTCCGGACAGCTTGGAGAGCATGGTCTGGTACATTGTCAGGAGCAACATGAATAACGTAACGCCATTTGCGGCAGCGAGCCTCTTCAGAGACGACGTGCGAGCTGCATCAACGGTAAAGTTAATTCTGCTACCCTCCAAACCTTTAAGCTTCGGTCTAGGGTGATCATATGGCAGACTCAACACGGGAACTCCGTTTTTGAACTGATCTGTCCAATACTGCCCCTGAGCCTGAAATGCACGATCCTCTTTCTGTTTATGTTGCCATACCGAGAAATCCTTGTAGTGAAGTGTGATCTCAGGTAATGAATCTCCATTGTAGATGCTCGCCAGTTCTGAGATGAATATGCCAATGGAGGCTCCGTCAGCTACGATATGATGAAGATCAATCAGAAGCAGATGTTTTCTCGGCCCCATCTTCGTTATTCCTGCTCGAAATAACGGCAGTCTTGCCAGATCAAATGGACGGATAAATTGTCTTATCGTTTCTTCAAGATCCGTTGAAGCCTGCTCAGAATACTCAAGTGAGACGACGTTCTCATCGTGTACTTCCTGAACAGGATCACCATTGATTGCATAAAAAGTCGTTCGAAGAATTTCGTGTCTCTTCGTCAGTTCCTCAAGTGCATACCGAAGTCGCTGATCGTCGAAATCCCCTTCGATAACAAGAGCCTCTGGCATGTTATAAGCGGTTGAATACGGATCATTACAGAACAGCGTGTACATCTGCTCTTGCGTAAAAGATAAAGGATAATGCACCCCCGGATTTGCAGGCGAAATTGCCGGACAAGCACTGATTTCTTTTAAAGTAATCACTTCCGCTAACGCCTTGACGGTCTGCTTTTCGAAAATATGATCTACACTGATCTCCACACGGAATTCTTTCTGAATTCTGGACATCAGCATCGTCGCTTTAAGGGAATGTCCTCCTGCAGTAAAAAAATTCTCATCTGCGGATACCCTCTTCAATCCAAGAACATCAGCAAATATCTCACATAACTTCTGTTCCGTTTCATTTTCCGGCTCTCGGAATTCAACATCCAGGTTGATACAATCCATGGAAGAGATCACCTTCTTGTCCAACTTTCCGTTTTCGGACAGCGGAAGCTGATGAAGTCGATAATAGCGCGCCGGAAGCATAAAGAAAGGCAACTCTCTTGCCATGTAATCACGTAATTCAACAGCCTTGATGTCGTCGGTTTGAAGATAAGCAATCAATCGGACAGGAATGCCTTCTTCTTCCTCACATACAACCGCTGCCGCTTGAACACCTGGGTAGCTCTGAAGACACTGTTCAATCTCGGGAAGCTCAATCCGATATCCTCTTAACTTCACCTGAGCATCCTTGCGCCCGAGACAACAGATCTCCCCCTCTTCCGTCCATTTGGCCAGATCTCCAGTCCGATATAGTCGCTCACCCGCAATAAACGGATTGGGTACAAAAGCTTGATCAGTAAGCTCAGGCTGGTTAAGATAACCGCGAGCCAGACCCGGACCCGACAAACAAAGTTCCCCAACGATTCCCGACGAAACAGGCTCGTTCCAATGATCGAGAATATATGCACGCATGTTCGATATCGGACGACCAATCGTCACCTTCTCTCCCTGTTCCACATCTCTTTTACAGAGAGCGACGATACTGGATTCAGTAGGACCATACTCGTTGTATATCTTCACATCCGGAAGCCGTTCTCTGCTTTCCTGAACCAGTGCAGGAGAGACACTCTCCCCTGCAAGCGTAATAAGGTGCACACACAGTTTGTCTTCCGGTTTAATCTGTTGCAAAAGCAGGCGGTACAACGAAGGCACACATATAAAATGAGTGATCTGATATACGATAAACAATTGCTTCAGACGTAGTGGATCTTTAACCTGAATTTCGGTAGCCATAAAAAGACTTGCTCCCGACACAAGCGGGGTCAAGAATCCCGTCATGAAGCCATCAAATGAATAGGAAAAGAGCTGGATCGTGTTGTCCTCTACTCCCAATGCGTACTCTTCTTTTCTCCATGCGATTGAATTGACCAGTCCTCCATGAGATACGACTACTCCTTTTGGATTCCCGGTTGTTCCCGAAGTATATATAATATAAGCGGGCAGTTCAGCCGTGATGGGAGCAAGGATCTCACCATCATTACTTGCTGCATCCAGGTCTCCACACGAAAGTAATCGTTCCACGTCTTGGAACAAAGAAAGACTAACATAACGGGCCTGTGTGAGCAGACGATTTACCCCGGCATCTTTCAGTATGAATCGAACTCGCTCTGCGGGCGTCTGCACATCTATTGGCAAAATACATGCCCCCGCCCTCCACACGGCTAAGATTGCAATGGCCGTCTCCAGGCTTCGGTCAAGGTAAAGTCCTACGATATCCCCTTGCTTTGTTCCGTCTTTAATCAATGCAGTAGCCCAGTGGTTTACTTTTTCCTCCAGCTCTGCATAACGTATCGAAGCATCCGATGTCACGATGGCTGTAGCCTCTGGTGTCTGCTGGACTTGCTCCGCAAACAAACCCATTACACTGGAACCATAGGTCCGGCGCGGCCCTGTTGCATATTCGTTCAACAATCGGTCGCGTTCTAGTCTAGCAAGCACCCCACTGGCCTCCACCGGACGATCCGGGTTCTCTATTAATTGTTCAACGATAACCCCGTACTGTTTCGCAAAACGCTCCAAATCAGCGGTGTTAAAGAAGCGGGTATTGCCGGCTAACACACCGCACAGCTTGTCCTGACTCCAATACATATGAAGCCGCATGCCCAGCGTCTCACTCTCTACATCTGTTACGTTGTACATCCCCTGAATGGAAAAACGAATATGTTGAAGAAAAGCGTAATCCCGGTCATGAACAACCTTCATATCGTCTACAAGGCGGTCCATCGAATAATCACTGTGTTTGACTGTCTCGATATATGTCGATTTAAGTTCATTTAGCCATTCCCGGAAAGTACAGCCTTTCGGGGAATGGTCGATGAGTGGAATCCAGTTTGGCTCCGGCGAACGTTCGCTTGTGTCTTGTATTCTGTTCACCGGGTAAGCAACGGTAAGCGAATCACTGCTGGTATGCTTGTGAAGAAGAGTCTTTAAAGCTGTCAGTAAAATCAAAAACAGAGCTTCTTTGGATTCCCCGCTCATGGTGCGCAACCGTTCGCTTACATTCTGTGCCAACTCAAACGGGTAGGATTGAACAGCGGACTTCTCATGCTGAGGTGTAAAGGATGACGTGAACAACGTTTCCTCCGTTTTGAGTGCCAGCATTTTTTTTACCCAGTGCTTCTTTTGCAATCTTAGTTCCTGTGCGGAAACAGCCTCTTTTTGCGACGTTCGATCCATGTCACTTCATCCCCCTGGTTGTCTAGAAATGGAATTTAATTAGACTTTCTCCTTCATCTGAACTCGTTACAATTTCATCTGGGAAAAGATCTTTCAACAACACGTTCGGATTTTCACTGATTTGACTGAAAACAATGAGCAGACAGTTCATCCAATCTTCCAGCTCTTCTACTCTATGTGCGGCACTATTGTAAACAAATCGAATGAGGAAGTTCTCATGCGGCTCAATGATCAGGTTAAAATCATAGCTTGTATACTCATGTAAATCGTAATCTACCATTTCCAGTCCGGAAGGAAGCTGCAGTTCCAGCGGATAATTTTCAAAAACAAGGATATGATCCAGAACTGCCCCGCCGCCAGACTTTTGGATCGAAGATAGTGGAATATGGGAATAGGGTTCTTTCTCCATCTGTTCCCACTGAAGTTGTGATGCGAGTTCCAAAAAGGTACCCGAAGCTGACTTTACCCGAACAGGAATCGTATTAATGAATAGCCCCATCATGTTCTCGATATCTTGCACCTCGACACTTCTGCCCGATACAACTGCGCCAAAGATCATATCTTCAGTTTCGTTGAGATTCTGCAATACCGTCGCCCAAGCAGCCTGAAACAAAATATTTAGCGTCAAACCGTATTCGGCGGATAATTGCTTAAGTGCTTCCTGGAGCGTTTCTGGCAAGTTACGGGTTAGTTCCTCCCGTACATACTCACCACTTGATCCATGTAACCGTGGTAGCACATTTTTACTTCGGTATTCCGTTAAATACGTCGCCCAGTACGATTCAGCCACAGAAGGATCTCGCCCTTCAAGCCACCCGATGTATTCCCCATAGTGCGACACTGAGACAAGTGATTGTATATCAGACAGATCGGCATATAGATCGAAGATGCTACTAAGAAGAAGGCCTACACTCCACCCATCAAGCAAAATATGATGAAAGCTCCAAACCAGACTATACGCGTTATCGTCTGATCGAATAAGTGTTACTCTCAGAGGGACCTCACCAAATAGATTAAAGCGCCGTTCACGATTTTGTTGAAGATATTGTTGAAGCTTCTCGGGCTCACATCCGCCATGTTCCGCCGTCCAATCCATAAACTCAAAGGGAAGATTCCATGACTTTGCCACTGCCTGAAGCGGCCGTTCGAGCCCACGCAAGGCAAAAAATGTACGAAGAATGTCATGTTGATTAACCACCTGCTGAAAGCAGTCTCTAAGCCGTTCTGGGTTAAGGTCACCTTGCAAATGAATGACACATTGCTCTTCGTAAGCCGAGGAATCCGGAAACCGAAGGTAATGGAACAACATACTTTCCTGCATAGGTGACAGCGGATAAGCTTTGAGCATTGGAAAAGGCGCTACCTGCTCAAGGACCTCCCTTTCTGCAGAAGGTACCAGCTGAAATCCATCGTGTTCCTCTTCTGTAACTATCTCTCCCTCACCGGCATACATCATGTCTTGCAAACCATTAAGGAAACCTTGCAACATTCTCTGGATGGTTTCTGCTTGGAACTGATGTTTATTGTAATCAAACTCCACCAGCATCCGCCCGTCCGATAAGAGCACATTGCAAGTGATTGCAAACGGGCGGTCCGCATCTGGACTCTCTGTTCCGTGCATCGGAAGCTGCGAAAGCCGAAACAGATTTTGATAACGACGATCATCCATTTCACCAAGGTAGTTGAAGCAAATCTGTGGCTCAATCTCAAATCCATGGAATGATCTGGTCACTGCTTCAGGCAGCATGTACTTCATTACGTTATATCCAGCACCCCTGTGAGGGATACGTTGCAACTCACGATGAAGCTGTGCAACATAAAGGTGTGGCATTTGGGCTACTGAAGTATCCAGATAAATCGGGTAATGCGATGTAAACCAGCCGACTGTTCGTGAATAATCTACAGCTTCACCGAAACTTTCCCGGCCGTGTCCCTCCATGTTGACCCATAGACCATCTCGAACACCCATTGCCTCCATTGCAGTACCTAAGGCAGCAAGCAACAAAGACGCGGTATCCGCCTCGTATCGCTCGGTCGCCGATTGTACGAGGGTCGTAGTGACTTTTTGTGTAAAATAAAGACTTGCCACTCCACTATCTCGAACCTGACCCTTCGTGTGTATCCCGTCCCCAATGAGCGACGAAACTGGTCGCGCCATTTCATTCTTCCAATATTGCGCTTCATGTTTCCATTCACCAGTAGCAGCATACGTATGCATTCTCTGTGCGTAATCCTTATAAGAATCGGATATAGAAGGCAGAACTGGCTGGATATTCTGTTCGAGAGCAATGTAGATATCATAAAAATCATCCAGTAAAATGCGCCAGGATATGGCGTCGATGACTAAATGGTGAATCGTAAAGATTAGTTCGTCCCGATCTGACCCCTGGATGAGGCCCGCCTGTACTAATGGTCCATGCTCCAGATCCATTGCCCGGTGCATTTCTTCCATCATTCGTTCCTTGACAGCCTTGAATTGCTCGCTATTCGTCTCCTCTATTGACTCGGCTACTTGGAATGCAAAAGCCTGCCGGTCTGAATGTTGACAAGATTGCTGAATGTGGTTGCCATTTCGCTTAAATGTCATTCGCAATGCATCATGATGAACCGTGAGTAATCTGAGTGATTCTCTGACAAACAGTTCGTTGAACCTCGTAACACTAATCAGCGTCACACTGTTATTCCAATAATTCATTTCGGTAAAATTTTGCTTGAAAAACCATTGTTGAATAGGCGACAGTGGTACATCACCCTCTACAGGCCCTGAAGTTTTACGGGGGGATGTCTCTTCCAACGCTATAAGCATTGGGGCGATGTTGCTCACCGTTTTCAAACGTAAAATTTCAGCCGATTCAACCCGATATCCACACTTTTTCATACGAGCCGCAATCTGTATCGCCTTGATCGAATCCCCGCCAAGTCGCATAAAGTGATCATCTCTGCTGGCATCAGGCGCTCTGAGTATTTCACGCCATGCCTGCAACAACTCCGCCTCACCATGGATTTCAACCAGGGATGGATGCTCGAACGGAGTCGGTTCTGCCAACGTAACAGGCAGTTTCTTGATATCCACCTTTCCATTGGCAGAAAGCGGGAGTCGATCCAAACGAATATATTCGGACGGCAACATATATGGAGGCAGATACGTCGAGAGGTACCTTTCCAGCTCCGCAATCTCCAACTTTTCTGTCGAGACATAGAAAGCGCACAAACGCTTTCCGTTACTTTCCGTCTCTTTGACAATCACTGCCGCTTCTCGAATAGATGAATATGTGAGAAGCAAATTGCGAATCTCTCCCATTTCAATGCGGTGACCCCGAATTTTAACTTGTTCATCGATTCTGCCTAGATACTCCATTCCACCTGCTGGCAACCAACGCACCAGATCTCCGGTACGGTAAACCTTGCCGGGTTCATGGAACCTGTCCGATACAAACTTCTCCTCAGTCAGCTCAGGCTGATTCACATATCCTCTGGCTACGGCAATACCGGCAATGCACAGTTCTCCGGGAAGATGTTTCGCCTGCAAATTCCCTTGTTCATCGGAAACATATAACCGCATATTGTCAATCGGCCAGCCAATAGGCACCTCGCTATATGTTTCAGCAGGGTCGTATTGATGGATCATACAGCCAACGACCGTCTCAGTAGGGCCATACTCGTTGTAAATTTCAACATGCGGACCGAACATAGAGATAATATCCGCTGCCGCGGAGCTCTCAAATGCTTCACCACCTACAATAAAATGCTTCAAGCTTGATCCTTTTGTGTTATAAAGAGACAGGAGTTTTAGATGGGAAGGCGTTAATTTAATGAGATCCGCTTCACCATCTTCACAAATCCGTTCAAGCGCAAACTCCACATCTTCCGAATAAATAATAATTTGGTTCCCCGACAATAGGGGTGTAAACATCGATGTTACCGTCAAGTCAAATGAAATGGATGAATACAACGAAAAACAAATCTTTTCCCCTCGTACATAGGTCTGATCTGCCCAACGAATGTAGTTGGTCAAACCTCGATGTTCTACCATAACGCCCTTGGGCTTGCCGGTAGAACCTGATGTATAGATGATGTAGGCCAGGTCGTCAGGCCCGGCAATCTGTTCGAGGTTCACTGGTGTTAAAGGTACGTTTCCGTGCACTTCCTCCGTCAATATTACTGAACCCGAAAAATTGCATAATTCCTCATAGGCTGCATCCGCAATGACCCACTGTGCCTTACAGTCGTCTAATATATGACGGATACGGTCCCTCGGGTACGATGGATCGATCGGCACATAACAGGCACCTGCTTTCCATATACCGAGAATGGCTGCCAGCAGATCGGGAGATCGCCTCATAACCAGGCCAACGGCCATCTCTCTCAGCACTCCCTGCTCCTTCAACACCTGAGCATATTGATTGGCTCTCATGTTAAGCTCAAGGTAGGTAAGTTGCACGCCTGCACAAGATACTGCTATTGCATCAGGTGTACGTTGAACTTGTTCTTCAAATAAAACGAATATCGGCTGATCAAGGAGCCGCTGGTTATCCGTTTCATTAAATTCATGGAGCAACTGCTTGGTTTCCGAAGCATGGAGCATGCTGATTTCCGAAATAGAAACGTCAGGTTGATGGGACACAGCTTCCAAAATAGCAATGAAGTGTCCAGCCATTGCTTCTATAGCTTCAGGGTGAAATACTGCCGTACAATATTCAAGATCGAGATGCAGTTCATTTTGTTTCTCTACAACTTCCAGTGTCAGGTCAAACTTGGCCATTCTGTTTTTGTACTCGGAAGCCGTGAACTTGACGCCACCACTTATTTGCGGATCGATAGAAAGAGCCTGATGTTGGTAAACATAGACCGCATCAAACAAAGGATTCCGACCCGAATCCCGCTCCTCGTTCTCGAGAGCAATCCATTGTTCCAACGGATATTCCTGATGCTCCAATGCATGCAACGCATTTACCTGCACTTCATGGACCAGCTTGGAGAACCACTGGTTGCTGGAGAGATCGCTTCGCAACGGAATGGTGTTGACGAACATACCGGGAGTTCGTTCGATATCCGAATACAACCGTCCCGATGCGGTTGTGCCGACCATGATGTGCTCCTGAACAGAATATTTAGACAACATCACCTTATATGCAGCTAGAAAATAGCTGTATAACGTGACTTTCTCATTCGCGGCATATGCCTTGATACGTGCCAGGATTTCGTCAGGTAGCTTGAACCCGTATCTTTCTCCTTCATAACTGCGTATAGAAGGTCGCTGATGATGAATTCCCCAATCCAGCCGCGGTATTCCGTCCTTGAACTGCTGAGCCCAGTATTTCTTGCTTTCCCTCATATCTCCTGCGCCGAAGCGGCCCAACTGCCATTGGGTGAAGTCCTTCATGTGCAACGTGACTGTCGGCAAACTTTGACCGTCATACAACTGGATTAACTCTTCCAGCAGCAGATTCGCTGAAAGTCCATCTGCGATCAGATGGTGCATATCCATTAGCAAATACTGCCGTCCAGATTCCTTGTGCTCAGTCCAGTACTCCATCCGCATCAGCGGTGCTTTTTCGAGGTCAAACGGCCGAATCGTGCGCAGGATCATCTCTTCCGTCGTATCACTGCCCAGCAAATGCATGGGAATTTCCATGAATGACTCACTGACCACACGCTGTACCGGCTCGTCTTCATCCAGATCAAAAATGGTTCGCAAACATTCATGCCTTTTCACCAGCGAGTTGACCGCCACTTTCAAGCGCTGTAGGTCAAGCGAGCCCTCCACAGTGATCAGTCCGGTGACGTTGTAGGCCGTACCTGCTCTACCCAGTTTCTCTACAGCAAAGATCGAACGCTGAGAAGCGGACTGTGGGTAGCAATCGGCTGAACGCGCCTTCGGAATCCGAAGGGATTCAGCCGTGGAAACATCGTCCAACACCTGTGCTAACTCCGCGATCGTTGGATGGCGGAACAACAGACTTAGCGGAACGTTGATCCCTAACTCTTCCTGAAGTCGAACCGTAATGACTGTCGCTGCAAGTGAATTACCACCCACTTCCAGGAAATGATCATGAATGCTGGCTTTTTCCAGCTTCATCATTTCAAGCCATATCCGATGAATCCTGATCTGCATTTCCGTAACCGGAGGGGTATACCCTGCAGCTCTATCGTTTACGTTTTTCCGAGCTTGCTCGGCAGTGAGATCATTTCTGTACGGATTAAGGGAAGCAGCAAGCTTCTCGGATGAAACAAACGATGGTGTCGATAACAAAGTATGTATTTTACTACACCGAGACTTTGGTTCTGCCTCTCCTTCCTTCCATACTTTGGACTCAAGCGTATCCAGTAATAAGGTGTATGTTTCAAGCCAGCCTTCGGCCTCTTCCCGTCCACATACTCCATCCCCCACATCTAATTCCAGCACCAATTCTTGATCCACCTCAAGAACATTCATGCTGATCGGGTAT
The DNA here is from genome assembly GCF_030803945.1 of Paenibacillus intestini. Lineage (NCBI taxonomy): Bacteria > Bacillati > Bacillota > Bacilli > Caryophanales > Paenibacillaceae > Paenibacillus > Paenibacillus intestini. The sequence continues at coordinate 684,250 of NZ_JAURUN010000002.1, forward strand.
TTGAAGGACGATGGCGGAAACGACTCAAGCTGTACTCTCAGGTCTTCGAAGTGAAATTCAGGCGTTTTGTCAAAATTAAAAATGGTATTGATGACCGGAGGATAAACAGATCCTCCTTCCGTGACTAGCGCTGTAACGATATCTACGTAAGAGCAACGTTGGTGCTCCAGTAGCTCAAGCATTTCGCTCCTTACTTGTGTCGCGTATTCGGATAGTTCTTCCTTAGCTGGCAACTGGCTTGAAAAGGGCAGTAAGTTGACACATTGACCCACCAATTGTGGCAGCCCCATCTGGAGCTGACCAGCCACGGGAATACCAACCGTGATCTGCTGGAGACCTGAAATTCGAGATAACAGCATGTTGTATGCCGCAAGCATAAGCATAAATAAGGAGACACCCTTTTTTTTGCCAAATGCCCTCAACTCTGCCGTGAATTCAGTATTTAAGTTCCTGTACAGACGCATTCCCGGATAGAGTGAGACAGACTCCGAAGCGAGTCTAGCAGATACAACCAACTCCGGCTTCGGAGCGGAGAGTCGTTTAGTCCAAAATGCCCTAGCATGTTGCTTCTCCTCCAGCGGCAGATTATGTTGCCACTGTGCAAATGCAGAAAACAATACAGGGTCAGGAGACTGCAACCGATTTTGCATCGTGTAATATCCGGCAATCTCTTTCAAAATCTGAACAATGGACCAGCCATCTGCTACTAAATGATGCACTTGCATGATGAGTCTATACTGATGCTGTCCATGATGTAACAGACAAAAGCGGATCAAAGGACTGTTGGACAGATCAAATCCATGGGTCCATTTTTGTTGAATGGATCTGGGCAAACCCTTTGACTCTTCTATATCTTCCGCTTCTTCAAACATAATTTTCGAAGCTACATTCTCAAACAGCTCCGTGTAATACAACCCTTCATCGTTAGAAAAATGGGTTCGCAACATCCCGTGTCTTTGGACCACATAACGAACGGCTTCCCGTAACCTTTCGCTATCCACTGCTCCTTCCAAACGAAGTACAACAGATTCCACGTAAGCATCGCTCATATGGTCATTGGCCAGGGATGCAAACCAGAGTTGCGTCTGTTCCGATGTAAGCGGATGAGGCTCGGCTTGTCTCCCCACTTCTACGGTCAATGCTTTGCCGGCTTGCTTTCTCCCGCCTCCCGGCGAGGTCGGTGAACTCGGAGGCAGGAATCCGGCACTTCGCAATTCCTCTACGCTCGATTGCACGGCATCTACAATACGATCGATATCCGCTTCCGAATGAGCTGTGGATAAAAAGCAGTTTCGGCCTTCCCAAATATAAATTCCTTTCTCGATTAACAAGTAGTACAGAAGCTCCAGATCAGACTTTTGCACAAAACGGAACAAGGAACCAAAATGCACAATCTCAAGCGGCACCAGTTCTTCTGCAAAATAATGATTCAATCTGTCTGCCAAAGCCGCCGTTTTCCTGTTCAATTGCTCCTGAAGGGCCGGACCTTCCTCCTGCAACCGCTGCAGGACTGCCAGAGCAGCATTCATAGCCAACGGATGCTGGCAGAACGTTCCGGCTACAAATGTTCTCCGTTCTTCATGCGGAGGGAACGAGGAATCCCCAAAAGACCACATCCCTCCGTCTATGCCGTCCAAATATCGTTCTTTTCCAGCGACGATGCCAATCGGCAAACCTCCACCGACCACCTTGCCATAGACCACCATATCGGCTTCAATGCCGAACCATGCCTGTGCACCTCCAGGATGAATCCGAAATCCGGTGATGACTTCATCAAAAATCAAAGCGATGCCCTCTGAGGCGGTCAACGAACGCAGCTTTTTGAGAAAGGCGGTTGGCTGAATGTCTGGCCTACGGCTTTGTACCGGTTCTACCAGTACTGCTGCCAGCTCTCCAGCACGCTGTTCGATGATCCGCAGTGATTCGGGATGATCGTAATTCAGGACAATCAGATCATCCACCATACCTTGCAAAATCCCTGGAGCGATTGGTGTGCTACTGCCTCCAAGTCCTGCACTCATAGCCAAAACACCATCGAAAGTACCGTGATAAGAACCTGAAAAGATCACTATTTTTCTTCGGTTTGTAGCCGCTCGAGCCAAACGCATGGCAACCATGATCGCTTCTGTCCCGGAATTAAAAAACGCAGCACGTTCTACGCCAGTCAATTGATGCAAGGCAGACGCAACCTGACCAGCTGCTCCATTGATCGGGCCAACACACATTCCCTTTTGCATAGCCTCTTGCATTGCTTCGTTAATAAAAGACACCTGATGGCCGAACAGGTTCACACCGAAGCCCATCGTCAAGTCAATATAGCGATTCCCATCGATATCCGTAATGCCAGATCCTTCGGCCTGATCAACAACGATCTGATAGACGATATCCTTCCAGTAGGGGCGATAACCTGCCACATTGCGATTATTGGCCACCAATTTACGGAATGCTTGTGTATGAAGCTGTGATCGCACTGTTTTGGCAGTATATCTGGAAATAAATTCGTCTATAAAATGCTCTTGCACAGGGCTCAATCCTGTCTTCGAATGCGTTTCAAGCTTCTGGAACGGGACGTAGGGCCGATTGGTCTGTACACGTTCTTTTGTAAGATTAGAGGGCACGCTCTGGCTATCCGTCGAATTGTTAAAATAGTCTTTTTCCACCGATTTATTCGCCTGTACCGCTGTCGCCGCCGACAAACGAATTGCAGAAGCTTCCGATCCTGCAGAACCTGCCTGTAGCATGGAAAGTTGGAGAGTCATCAAGTCCAGTTGCTTCTGTACAATGCCCTCCAGACCTGAACCTGCTACGGATAGATTACTCGATTCGCGCTCTTCCTCTGATGACGCTGCATACGGATGTACATATACATTTTGCAAAAGTACGGCATCCTTAGGCACTCCCTTATCCTCTGTTTGCCCGTTTAGAATCGGAGACTCTGGCAATTGCTGAGATTGACTGGCAATATATTTCCCTACTTCAGCGACGGTAGACATCTCTTCAAAAAACAGATGCATCGGAATATCTACGCCAAATTCATTTTTGATTGCATGTTTGACATTGACCAGCAAAATAGAATCCATGCCAAGCTCCATGAAGTTTCGATTTATCCCGATGTCTTCTGGGGAGTACCCTGAAATATTCGATATCATTTCCTGTACCGCGCTTGTGAAAAAATGAATATTTGCGCTCTGGACAACCCGATGTTCCATCGTTGAATTCTCCTTTTTATCCTCCGGTTTGTGGGATGCTCCCCCACTGCTCTCTTCCACCATCACAGGAACAATCCAGTGCCGATGTCGATCGAATGCATATGTCGGAACTGAAACTACACGCTTGTTGCTTCCAGCATGGAGACCTTTCCAATCGACGGGTTGACCACAAACATACTGGGTAGCGATCTGATTCAAGACATGAACATTTACCAGACTTGGCTTCGCAACGTTCAAGTTCAAGTCGGAGGAAGTTGAAGAGCCATCCTGTTCAGGTCCACCGAACCAGATTCCCTCCGCCAATTCACCGTATTGCCCGGCGAAAGTCTCGTACTGCAAAAATGCCAGCTTGTCCCGTAACTCTTGATGGTGATGTACTATTACTGCAAGTTTGTACTCATACACGCCTCTACCAATATTCGAGGTATAACAAATGTTTGTAAAAGATTGTGGGTCAGATGTAAGAAGAAAAAGACGATATTTATCGATCAGAGACCGCAAAGAGGTTAGCGTTCTGGCAGATAAAGTGAACAAGGAAGGTCCGTTCTCTGTATTCGGCGAAAGAACAACCTTTCTTTCGCTTGCCTCTTCCAGTACAACGTGACAATTGGTGCCACTCATACCGAAAGAGCTTACTCCGCATCGGCGTACATCCGTACCTCTCTTCCAATCCGATAAGTGAGCATTGACATATACAGGAGAATTCGCAAATTCGATTTGCGGGTTGGGCTTTTCAAAATAGAGCGAAGGCGGAAGCTGTTCATGATGAAGCGCCAACGCTGATTTAATAAAACTAACAATGCCAGCGGCATGATACAAATGTCCGATATTGGGCTTAAGTGAGCCGATCGCACAGAACTGGACTTTATCGGTATACAGACGGAACGCATTATGGATAGCACGAACCTCAATCGGGTCGCCTATGGGTGTTCCTGTACCGTGCGTTTCGATATAGGACAAGGAAGACGGGTGAATACCTGCACGCTCCCAAGCACGAATAAGAAGCTGTTCTTGAGCCGACCGGTTAGGTGACGTAATGCCTATGGATTTGCCATCTTGATTGGAGACACTTGCTTTAATTACGGCGTATATAAGATCATTGTCCGCAATGGCCCTGGACAAAGGTTTAAGCAGAATAGCGCCCATGCCCTCTCCTCTTACCGTCCCGTCAGCTTCTTCATCGAACGCCCTGACTTTAGACGAAGGGGATTCAATTCCGATCTGGGGCTGTTCGGCTTGTGGATCTAGAATTAATTGAATGCCTCCAGCGATAGCCATGTCACATTCCCTGGAGAGCAGTGCCTGACAAGCTAGATGAACAGCCATTAACGATGAAGAGCAGGCCGTATCAATGACCAAACTTGGACCTTTAAGATCAAGCAAATAACTGATTCTGCTCGCTATAGCGGAGGACATGTTACCTACTGCCGCTGCCGACAACAGATCTGTATTGTAAGAAGAGATCATTTGTTTATACTCGTTTTCATGTCCTGATCCGACATAAACACCAGTCCGACTTCCTTTTATGCGATCCCCGCCATAGCCTGCATCCTCAATCGCACTCCATGCTATTTCAAGAAACAACCTTTGATACGGGTCCATTAACGTTGCCTCTTTAGGCGGGATACGAAAGAAAAAATCATCAAACGTGTCAATCTCGGTCAAATAACCACGTCGTGGTGCCTTTATTCCCCCCTCTGACATTCTGACCTTTGGAGCTTCACGAATCCAATCTTCACCGCGACACAGATTGCTCCAGAATTGATCCAGTGAATCCGCACCAGGGACTTTGAGCGACATGCCGATCACCGCGATATCCTTACCTGACTGCTCCTCAATAACTGCAGCTGGAATATGATCTTCTTTCGTACGGCGAGGCAACAAACTTTTTTTCATCGACTCTCCCCTTCTCACTTACTGTGATACCGAAATGTTGGTAACCCTATCAACACTCAGTAGAGACTCAATGGAGTCCGCGACTGTCTGGAACAACTCTTTCATAAGAACCCCGTTCATTCTGGAAGGGTTGTAGCGGAAAAAGAGCTCTGATGTATCTTTTAAGTCCTCCCACTCCATGATCATGTCAAATACGTTATGAAGGGCATCTTCTGTATGCAACCACCCTTTTTGTGCGAACAGGCAGCGGACATATCCAGGTTCAATGCGAGTCACATGTCTTTCAATATCTCTCGTATGGTACACTTCTGCTTCACCCACTTTTTTCTTCGCACCAGCCAGGACGAGCAAATCTTCTATACTTTCAACTTGCGCAAAATCCACGTGAAAAGGCACAATCCAGCCTTTGCCGTCCATCATGGTATGCACGGTCACTTTAGGTCCGGTCGATATTTCATAAATAGCGTTCGAAAAAAGGGCAAGCCATACGGCTTCGTATGCAACTTGCAACTCGTGACAAAATGTCTGGAATCGATCTCGTTGCGACGAGGACATCACCATACGGTACTGATTCTCTGCTCCGCTCCACTCCGCTTCGAAGTACGGCGCTTCCAACTGGACTGCTTGGAGCTGTATCTCCTTTTTTGACAATCCATCTGAACTGGAAATCAGCTGTGCGAGCTGTTCCACAGAAGGATAGGCAAAAATATCAGTTAGTGTGATGACATCCGGATATAAAAGGTCTACTTCCTCAAGCATCTGAATAACGAGAATCGAAGTCCCACCTATCTCGAAAAAGCTGTCATGGACTCCGAAATATTTCTTGCCAAGCAGCTTGCTCCATATTTCAAACAGCGCTTGTTGCGTCGCATCTTTAGGTCTATGCACCAACGCTTCCTGTTCCCGCATTTCCTGCCACTTGCTTAGTTCGTCTTCGACTTTTTGAAATGCTCCTTCTTTATATTTTTCAATATATTTATAACGCTGTAACTTGCCGCTGGTCGTTTGATGTATCTTGGAAATCGGTAGAATAACACTTAGATGAATACCCATCACATGGTTTACATGTCTGCGAATCTGATCCGCGTGACGTCCGAACTCTTCCAGCTTGTCTCTGTACAAGACAAACAATACAACCTCTTCCGTGCCTGTAGCTTCGTTATATACTCCACAAGCAATCATTCGTTTGATTTTCAGATCCGTACATTCCTCTGCAATGCGTTCAATATCATAGGGATAATAGTTGGAGCCGTTAATGATGATGATGTCCTTGGTTCTCCCCGTAAACACCAGGTGATTATGGATTAGAAAGCCCAGATCACCTGTATGGGCCCATTCGTCCGGCGTAAAAAGTTTGTTGGTCGCTTCTTCATTGTTATAGTATCCGTCTGTAATATTCGCACCCTTGATCTGAATATATCCGATATATCCCTTGGGGAGAGTACGACCAGAATCATCACAAATTCTCACCTGACTATTTCGTAAGGGGGTTCCCGTTCCAGAGAGTGCCAGCCCTGCTTCATCCTCACTTGATAGAAAAACGGCCTGGTCCCCGACACTGAGAGTATCTCTACGGACATAATACGTTGTGAACGCTTCGCTCTGCTCCTGAATACATACCGCCACACAAGCTTCAGCCATGCCATATCCCATTTTCATTGATTTCCCATCAAGTCCAAAAACGGCCATCTCATCTAAAAATTGTCGACATGCGTCCACATCGATAGGTTCTGCACCGTTCACGATCGCTTTAATTGGAGTTAAATTCCAATCAAAAGAGCGCTGGTTCGCAGCTTTGTGATACGCGTTTAAGAAATACTTGATTCCGAAATTAGGCGAAGCGAGCATTGTTGCCTTGAAGTGGCTGGCAGTTTGCAACCAGAGAACAGGCCGTCTTATAAAAAGCCATGTTGGCATCTGATACTGATTCAACCCGGCCACGAGCGGGAGCAAATGGAACATAATCATGCCGAGGTCGTGAGTCAGTGGCATCCAATTTAGAAAAGCATCTTCTGAGGTGGCTCCCAAACGTTCTTCCAGATCATAAATGTTCGCGAGAAGTTTGCGATGTGTCAGTTTAACACCTTTGGGTTCTCCCGTTGTACCCGAAGAAAACTGAATAAAGGCAACATCGTCAGGGTGGGCAGAAATAGGTTGCTCTTGATGTTCCAGGTTCTGGTTTATCAGATCCTGGATATTCAGTAGAGCACAATTTCGATCTGGAATGCCGGACAGATGCTCACGAAGTTCTTCCACATGCCGCGATTCCGCTACGATAAAGGGACGGTTCAGAACACCGGTTACACGTAACGTTTTGGCCAGCGATTCTTCATTTTTACTCACCGTCAATGGAACAGGGATGAACCCACCCAGCAGGCATGCCCAGAAAATAACGAGGAATTCACGGGTGTTATCCAACTGCAAAATCACTTCAGATCCTTCACTTACTCCGTTCTTCCTTAGAAGATGCAGGGCAGACATTGAGGACCGATAAAGCTCCGCAAAGTTGCAAAATTCGCTCTGGGATTCTCCTTCAATAAAGGTGATCCCTCGCTCTTCCAGAACAGTGTGATGATTCAGGGCCTCATTGAGTGTGCTAAACATGCCGAACCACTCCTTCTTCAGCTATATGACTGAGAATATCTCCCCGTTGTAAAGCAGGAGTCATCTTACAATCCAAAATGTGATGTAACGCTTCGAGTGCTTTAGCATTACCGCCTGCAACATCGCCTGCCCTAGCAAGTTGCTCCAGTTCCCGAAACGGCCCCGCGACCTCTTCCAGATAATCCGAAGTTTCCCCGTGAATATTGTAGTTTTTGGCGCAAAGTGCCGCCTTTAAATAACGGGCATAGGAGACTGCTCCCGTCCCCTTAGGCATCCTCTCATTTATCAGCTTCTGCAGATTCTCCTTTGTGTCTATAGACTGGATCATACATGCATCAAGCTTCTCTCTCCGCAACATATTACTTAACACGCTGCCTGGTCCAACCTCGATCAGGTTGTTAACCTGCCTCTCCATTAGGAATTGCACACACCCCTGCCAGCGGACTCTTTCTACCATTTGTTCCGACAAAAAAGAGGGGATGCAAGTCACTGAAGGATAAGGAAGTGCTGTAACATTGGAAAGCACGGAATAGCGCATGGAATGAAAAGGGATACGACCAAGTTCATCATACAATTGCATGGCCGCATTCTTCATGAATGGGCTATGGAAGGCACCGCCCACCTGGAGCGATGTAACATGACCTCCTAAGTCAATAAAGCGTTCTTTTATCTTTGTAAGCGCATTCACTTGACCGGAAACGACAGTTTGGCGACTGGAGTTCAGATTGGAAATGACCACCAAGCCTCGATATTCAGGCTCTAGGCATTCCTTCTCAATGACTTGAGAAGCAAGCCCATAGATAGCCATCATGGAGCCAGCTTTATTCTTCTGGGCATCTCGCATCAACATGCCTCTATAACGGACAAGGCGAATGGCATCTGCAAAATGTAATGCTCCCGAAGCAGTAAGCGCCGTAATTTCTCCAAGACTGTGCCCTGCCAGATAGACTGGCTCACGTTCCATTCTCTCCATTAACACACGAAAGGCAGCGATGCTAACCGTCAAAATACACGGCTGTGCGTAATCGGTCCGGGTTAGCTCTGCCAAACTTCCTTGAAAACAAAGGTTCGATACGCTGTATCCCAAGATCTCTGAGGCCTCTTCAAACGTTCTTTTGGCTACTATGGAACTGGAAAACAGCTCTTGTCCCATGCCTATATATTGCGATCCCTGACCTGGAAACAGCAGTGCCGTATGCATAACATCCCCCTCAGAACCAGATATTCGACAATATTCGATGTTCAATTTAGGTTGTTACATGCTTTAATCATCTAATCATAATTGAAATTTAAGGATTATAATACAATTTCTTTACATTTGAACACATTATATCAACACTGCCTTAAACAGATCAATTTATTTTTTTTACCCATTGCAAAATGAACCACATGTCATTTATATTATAATAAATCGTGATTCATTTTTAAGAAAAGGAGGAATTGATCCGATGTCTCCAAAGTTATCCGACGATCAGAAGGAACTAAGGACTTTGCAAATTCTTGAAGCAGCGAAACGTGCATTTGAATACAAGGGTTATGGGGCAACAACGCTAAAAGATATCGTCGAAGAGGCCGGTATGAGCAGAGGCTGGATCTATCTATATTATCAAAGCAAAGAAGAAATCTTCGAGGCACTGCTTCATTGGCAAGATATGCGGTACAAAGAACACATCGAAACATTGATTCACTCTTCGTCATCCATCTGGAAAATTATCCAGGATCTCTATACGCAGCAATTAGAGGATCTGCTTCGTTTCCCAAATGCGGGACTACAATCTGCTTTCTATGAATACTCTCTGATTGGCTCACGCGATGAAGAGCGCCGGAACTTACTGATTGAGCGCTACAATTCGGGTGTTGCACAGTTCGCAACCTTAATTCGGATTGGCGTAGAGCGAGGAGAATTCTCGACTGACATGGACGTGATGGACATTTCCAGACTCGTTGCATCGTATCAGGAAGGAATTATGACACACTCCATCACGGTAGGTACCGAAAAGGCTAAAACAAGCATGCAGTTTGAGGCGTTGCTCGCGTATCTGAAAACACTGTTACACCCCGTAATGATTCACGAACCTGACCATTCGGAGGAAAACTAATGCAGGAACTTTTCCGTAATCCAACTTTCTTGAAACTCTTTCTGGCAACCTTCACTTCGCAGCTGGGAAATGTCGTTGGAAATATGGCTTTCGCTTATTATATGGTGGATCGTTTCAGCAACCAGCCGTCTTTAGCCAGTATGGCAGAGCTTATGTATTCACTTCCAACCTTAGCCGTTTTCTGGATTGTTGGAGTCGTTGCAGACCGTTTTGATCGTAAACATATTGCTACATACAGTGACTGGATCAGAGCTTTGTTAACCTTGTTATTGCTACTTTTTGTTCACTATGACGTGTTGTTTATGTGCTTTCTGATTCTTTTTCTGCGTAGTTCCATTTCCAAGTTTTTCGGACCGGCCGAAATGGGACTTCTCCAAGGTAGCATCGGTCAAGATCAGTACGTTCACGCATCTGGACTTATTCAGATCATCTCAGGTGTATTTATGCTTTTTGGACTGAGTCTGGGAGCAACGGCATACCATTTCATTGGTATCGAGGGAGCTATTATCGTGGATTTGTGCAGCTTCCTGTTATCTGGTTTCCTTCTCGCCTGGGCCAAATTTCCCGAACAGGCACGCATGCCGAACGGAAAAAACCGTGTACGTGATCTGCGATTTTCTCTTGTCATCAAAGACTTCTGGCAGGGGCTTCAATATATTATACATAACCGGCTTCTGCTGATTTTAATTAGTGGATTCATGTTTTTTGGTATAGTTAACGGAGTTTTTTCCGTCCTTCCAATCTTTTCAATGAAGTACAAACTTAGCCCGGATCAGTATGTTGTCCATTCATCCCTTGTCACTGTCTTTATGGGGATTGGTTTCTTGATCGGCAGTATTTTGGGTCCCATTCTGATTCGGCGTTACACAAGAACACCCATTCTGATCACTTGTCTATTTCTAGCAAGCCTGTTCCTGGCAGGATTGGGCCTCGTACCTCGTGTGGAGCTTTATTTCGTTATTATTCTGCTGGCAGGGATCGCCATTGCTCCTATCAACATTGCACTTGGTAGCTGGCTTCCGGAACTTGTTCCGCCTCAGAATATGGGACGTGTGAATTCACTCATTGAACCCGTTATGATGCTGGGCCATTCTCTGGCACTCGGAACGATCAGCTTGGCTTTCCCTGTGTGGATCAATGTGACATGGCTTCATCTGACACTCGCTATATGCACAGTCGCCGTTAGTTTCTTCTATTTGAGATCACTTCCGGGACTTGTTCGCAAAACCACGGCACCTGCAACTGCTGAACAGGCTACACCATAATCATATTTTCCAAACCAAATCCCCCTGCGATCCATCGGATACACTACAGCATCATCACGATGATTATTTCAGGGGGAACTCCATTTATATCCTCTCACACCCCCTTGTTCTGCCTGTTACGAATCATTGCCACAATCCACAACAACAGAGGAAGTAGAATAAAAACAACGGGCAGGTTAAACGGTACGGCTACAAGCTTCGGAAAAAGAATAGAGCTATCCACAAAGTTCCGTGGCAGCATAGATAGTATGATGGCAATTGGAGATGCGATAAAGATGAAGCTCCGCCAACGTTTAACCCCTAGCCACTGGGCAGTCCCGTAAGATGCTGCAAACAGATATAAAGACACCTTAATAAAAATCCCCATGATCCAGATCGCAACGACGATCGCATCGAGATTTTGCAGGAAACCAAAGGAAATAAAACGTACCAGATTAAGAAACGGATAGGTCTGTCTGGATGCCGTAGAATAACCAAAGATAGCAATACATTGCATCGCTGAAAGTAACGTGAAGAGACCAGCTACAACAGAACCTAAAAGAGCACCCCTCACCCCTTTTCGTGGATCAGCCACAAAGGGGAGAATCATCATGAGCAATATATTATCGCCTAGGAATGAGGCTGTTGGCAATGCTCCCTTAAGCAACACGGAAAACGTATTGTCCATAATAATCGGTTGCAGGTTATCAAGTTGGATTTGGGAAATATTGAGGAGCAAGGGCACCATAATACCAAGCAAGATGAGAGGGCCCAGTACCTCGCTGCATCTGGCCAAGACCTCGATACCCGCATACGTTACATAAGCCGCAACAATAAGCATGCCGATAATAGGGATGATGACTGGCGTCAATTGAAGGATGGTGCCAATCATAAAATCGCCGTACTGTCGCAAGATAATCCCTAGCACCGTAAACCAATATAATACATAGATCAAAATAATCACATGCCCTAGAAACTTGCCCATAATTTTAGGTGCATAGCTGATAAGAGACTCATTGGGATACATAATGCTTATACGTGTCAGCACATAGGCAAGTCCTACGGAAAACATACTGGAGAGTAATATGGAAATCCAGGCATCCTGCTTGGCAACAGCAATGGACGGATTAATCGTAAGCAGGATGGTCATACCAATCTGCATCGTGGAAATCAGCCAAAAAACCTGATTACCACTGATTTTTTCCTTGTACATGAAGACACTCCTCTCCCTATTGTTTCTGTTGGGTATTGAACATGCCTGGACGCAAAATATCCGCTTGTGCATTTACTGTAATTTTGAGTTCTGGAAAAATAGTGTCCCATTCCTTCTCATGTTTTTTCCACAAAACGGGATATTTACGGTGAAATGCACCAGCAAAATTAAAAATATCCGCTTTATATTTGGTTTTAGCTTCATGGATCGCCAGGTGAATACGCTCTTCTATATTTTCTTCCAGTTGTTTTTCAATATTCGCCAAGCTATCACTGCTCTGGTCGATGTTAATCTCCGTTGTGTTCTGAATCAACTGATTTTTGCAATCCACATCGATTCTGAGAGACCATTCCCCGTTCTTGTACATGGGTGTAATCTTGGATCGGTTCCTCAATAGTTGCACCGACAAGGTCCCCTTCGTGTGATCTGGACGAATCGTAATGATCGCATTATTCATCTCATCTACAGCCCACAAGATACCACGAGTGATTCGGTTATCCGCTACACCTACCAACTTATGGTTGTGCATGATCGCTGTTCCGTTAATGTAACCAATGCCTTTGGATGGGTCATCTTGTCCCGGAGCTTGTAATATCTCGACCCAAGGGAGTAAAGCCGCTCTACTCTCATCCTCCAGCATCTCCATTAAATGTGCCATCGACGAGTTGATGCTCGTTTTGTTGACGGCCATCTCACGCAAAACTTCAGACGTATTTCGTTCCAGAATCGAATGTTTTTCTAATACTTCTCTGGCCTTTCCCTTAGTTACAAAAGTAAAAGCGCGCTCGCGCGGCTCGGAATCCCGCATGAGGAAGTCTAAATCATCCTTTAAGCCCTGCTCTACCTTTTCTGCACCAAATAAATAGACTTCGGAATGCCCCCAGAAAATTTTGCGCGAAAACTTCATCTGCAATTGGGCTAGAGCATCTACTATATTGACACCTTGAGCGGATTGCACAAACGTTGTGCCACTTCCACCCGTTGCTTCTCCTCCAGACTGACTGCTCTGTGTTGAACCTTGTGGGATAAATATCTGGACACTGACTTCAATCGAGTTGTCACTTGCCTTATCAATGGCTACACCCGTTACAAGCGCAAGATCATTGATCTCCTTACGATCCCAACATCCAGCCAGCAGCGGAAAGAATAATAGAACAACCAACGTTAGACAAAAATAACGCATCGACGGCTTCATGGCGAGGCTCCTTCATCCTCTTGATCCGGACGGTTATTGGAGGGTTGCCGAATTGCATTTTTTCGCCCTGTCAAACTTGGTCTCTTGAGATTAGCCCATATTGGCGACACCATGAAGCTGTCGAGCATTTCGCTCCACTTCATTGGCGCAAGGGGCTGAAGATAGGGAACACCGAGCGAGCGTAAGGAACATAGATGAATAATGATGGCGATGACGCCAAGCATCAGACCGAGCAGTCCAAACATTCCTGACAGAAACATAATCGGAAAACGTAACAGACGAATAGCGATACCCGCGCTATATTGTGGCAGCAAAAAAGATGCGATACCGGTAATGGCAACCACCATAACCATTGGGGAAGAAACAAGACCAGCTGAGGTCGCTGCCTGTCCAATAACAAGCGCGCCAACGATACTGACGGCGGAGCCGACCTGTTTGGGCAAACGTACGCCAGCTTCTCGCAGTGCCTCGAAGGAAACCTCCATGAGCAACGCTTCAATCAACGCAGGAAACGGAATCTCTTCCCGTGACTTCGCGATACTAAGCAACAATGAGGTGGGCACCATTTCCTGGTGAAATGTTAAAATGGCTACGTAAAGAGAAGGCAGCACCAGCGAAATAATCAGGAACAAAAATCGCAGCCAGCGAATGAAACTGCTTATGACATAACGTTGGTAATAGTCTTCCGGTGATTGTAACATCGCAAAGAAAGTCGTCGGGGCAATGAGACAGAATGGTGTGCCATCCACCATAATGCCGATTTTTCCTTCAAGGAGAGAAGCGCTGACTACATCCGGTCGCTCTGTAACTTGAATCTGCGGGAACGGAGAATAGGGGTGATCCTCGATCAATCCCTCGATATAACCACTTTCCAGCACACCGTCAATATCAATTCTCTTGATGCGGCTGTGAACCTCTTCAACTAATGCATGGCTAGCAATGCCGTCAATATGAACAACAAGGACCGACGTTTTTGTATATCGCCCAACCTGAAACGGATCTAATTTTAGAGAAGGGTCTTTAATTTTGCGGCGTAGCATCGAAGTGTTTACACTGAGTGTCTCTGTAAAACCTTCCCTTGGCCCGCGAATAATCGATTCTGCTGCTGGCTCCTCAATGCCCCTTTGCTGCCAACCAGCTACCCCAATGGCAATACCAAACGGCAGTTGATCTACAAGCAATGCGACACAACCGTTAGCGATATGGTTTAACAAATCCTCAAAGCTTGTCACGATGGTGAGCTGACTTGTGGTCACAATAGAACCTATGTATGCGAAGTCAATCTGAGATTTGTCCGTGCGGGCTTGTAAGAGCGGGGCCAAAACATGCAGATCCAGCAACGATTCATTGACCATTCCGTCAATAAACAACATAAACGCTTCTCTGCTGCCCGCAAGCGGAAATGTTCTGGTTTTGATATCTGTGGAATGGTTGTATATCGTTTGGACAATGTCCACATTCTCCGAAAGCACGGTGCTGAAGGGCATCGTTCGGTAATCCAAAACGTCGACCATCTGAACGCTCCTTAAATAGGAAAAATAGTTTATTCGTTCAATGTACAGCCTAGTAGCAAAATTCAATGTAAGGATATATTTTCCCCAATCGGATTTTTTATTCTTTTAGCGTGAAAAAACAGCAAATAAACCACTTCAAAATGAAGTGGTTTACGGATGGATTTATACCTCTAGCGTTCTATTTTCACATTGCCCACAAGATTCATTTCTTCAACAGCCGTTATACCCGCAATTCGTCCAAACGTAAAGATGTCTGTCAAGGCATTACCGCCCAAACGGTTACCTGCGTGAATACCCCCTGCCACTTCTCCAGCAGCATATAGATGGGCAATCGGCTGGCCGTTCTCATTCAATACACGGGTTTGGGTATCAATCTTGATGCCACCCATCGTATGGTGAACCGCAGGCTTTCTAGGCGTAGCGTAAAATGGCCCTTTTTCTACTTTTAAACTAAACGTATCCTTATGGAATTCGGGATCAAAGCCCGCATCCACATAAGAGTTATACTTATCAATTGTCGTTCTGAGTACCTGAGGGTCCATGCCCACTTTTACTGCCAGTTCTTCAATCGTATCCGCTTTAAACAGAGTCCCCGCTTCAACCTGCCGATCTATCTTCTCCTGGCTGGTATTCGCTGCGGTTTTCTTAATCTCGTCGTCAGCGATTAGATAAAATAAACTTCCCTGTTCGATGGCCGCTTTAGTCAAGACATCCCGTCCAGAAAATTCATTAACGAAACGCTCACCTTTTTTGTTAACAATGACAAAGTTCTCAGGTGGTACTTGCAGTCCACTGAACAGTTCGCCAGTCTCTGGATCGGCTACAGGCATCATTTGTGTGAAACCCATGCCTGTTAATGCCGCGCCTGCACTCTTGCCAAGCGATATTCCATCCCCTGTCATCGCGTAGGAATTCGTCGTTTTGATATCATCATCGATGTGGCTCCAGTACGTGTTATATTCCTTGAGCATCTGTGTATTTGCACCAAAACCACCACTAGCAAGCACAACGGCTTTCGCATGAACGGTGATTTTCTGTCCGTTGACTCCAGTTGCAATAACACCTGCTATTTTTCCATCTTCGATGATTAGCTGTTTAACCGGACTATCTGTAATAATTTGTCCGCCATTTTCTTCTACATACTTGCTAAGTGCAATGATAAAGGCAGAACCATAACTTTTGACAGGTTTATGACCACGTCGCCACAGGGCACCCACTGGAGCAAATACAATGCTCTTATCATATTCGACCCCGATATCTTCAAGCCACTGCACACTTTCCAAGGCCCGGTCTGTAAGTACTTTGACCAAATCATACTGTCCATAGATCGTATTGCCATTCAAGTCCGTTCGTTTGCCTCCGAAATACGTTTGCATTCTGTGAAGTAGCGGAGAGTCGAATAAATACGCCTTTTGTGTTCCGAACTTTTCCTGATATGCTGTAAACTCTTCTTTAAGAGCTTGGAAATCATCTATATATTCGGGATGAATTAAGCCCTCATCCGTACTTAATAAATTTTCAATGGTCTGCCTTTCACCTGGGTTCTCATTAAACTGTTGTTGCCATAGAGGATCAGCTGCATTAACAGGACCACCCGAACGGATCGTGTTGCCCCCTACGGCTGGATATTTCTCCAGAACAATCGCACTTGCACCGTGTTGTAAAGCTGTTGCAGCAGCACTTAAACCCGCGCCGCCTCCCCCTACAACGACCACGTCACAAGTATATTCCTCATCATCCTTCATCTGGCTGCTGGCAGGTTTTGCACGTCTTTTCAGGATATCTGGATTCACTCCGGCAAGCTTAACTGCTTTGGCAACACCGTTTATGACCGCGTTACTCGTTTCAGAAGCACCGGAGAGAGCATCCACATTGAGTGTCTGTCCTTCAATAATTTTATTCGGGATTCTTACAAAAACAACATCGGCGATACCCTCGGTTTCCCCCTTGGAATCGATGTCGATGCTCTCAATCCGATTCTCACTAAAGGATACCTTCATTGGAAGATTCCCGCTGTGACCAATGGCATTGATCTCATACACACCCGGTTTATAGGTGAACTCTTCTTCCTCGTTGAGCTGATTGGATATTTTCGCAAAACGAAGGAAACGCAGGAAACATACTTCCAAGAAATCAATCGTTCCTTCATGATTCAGGTTGCCTGCTTCGTCAAACGCTTTATGTGCACTCCCCAGCAAAAACTCATACCCTGGCATCACATTAGCTTCAACACCCGGTGCATCCAGAATTTGACGAAGATGCAACTGGGCACGAGATGAACCTTGTGTTCCCTGTGACGCTCCAATGATCATAACGGGCTTCCCAGCCAGCGGATGGATTTCAAAGCTAAGCCATTCGAGCAGGCTCTTAAGGGATGAAGGGATGGAATGATTATATTCTGGAGTTGCAATGATGACGCCATCACTTGCGATAATTTTCTCATTAAACGATTGTATAATGGCACTGTTCGTCTGGTTATCGGATTGATTAAACATCGGCACATCTGTAATATCGAGAATTTCAATGGCTGCTCTGGACTCAAATTGTTTTTGCATGAACTGAAGCAACTTGCGATTATACGATTTTTTTGCATTGGTGCCCACGATTGCTATGATTTTCATTGTTGTCAGCCTCCTACTCTTGCCAGGAAAATTTTTTCGTTTTTTGCTTCAACGTTCTTTTGGACAACAGTTCCGTCGTGATCTCCGTAAACAAAACAAACTCCCTGAAAATCTCTTCAAGCTCCGCTACTTTCTCTGCACTGATCAGGCTACCACTGTGATCAAATGCACTCTGCGATTTTCCCAAAAGAAACTCGCTGCTAGGCATTAATCTCGCGCCAAGCTCAGGTGAATCCAGAATTTGTCTGAGATGCGCTTGCGCTCTGGAAGAACCCAGCGAGCCGTGGGAAGCACCTACGATCAGAACAGGTTTGTCCTTTAAGGTTTGAGTGGTATAACTGACCCATTCCAGCGCACTTTTCAACACAGCAGGGATCGCATGGTCGTACTCCGGAGTAGCAATAATAATGCCCTTAGCTTTGGAAATCTGATCCAGTAAATCTTGCACCTTCACAGGAATGTCAACTTCAGCATCTTCTATTTCATCTTTTTCAATAAAAGCAGGTAGATCCTTAATTTCAAACAAGTCAATCTGAGCCTCATCTGCAAAATGCTTTTGCATAAATTGAAGCAGAGTACGGTTCGTTGATTCATCCGAATTGGTACCCACGATAGCTAAATAATTCATGGTAATCCCCTTTCTGTCATTCGAAAATAATGTTCGTCAAAGTCAGACTCGATCTTTCGGCATAACTCTAACATAGGAATGGAAGATTGATCTAATAGTTATTCATTGCAGTTTGATAACCAATTTGTTATAATCAGCTCAAATTCAAAGTTTGTTATTTTTTTCACAAAGGGTGAGGGACATGTCTAAATTAGAATCACAGGATATCTTGTGTTACATCGACAGCCTTTTGAAATACAGTAACTTTAGCAAAGCCGCCCAATCACTGTATATTTCTCAGCCCTATCTGACCAAGGTCATCAAAAAAGTCGAAAGCCAGTTGGATTGTGAGCTGATCACTCGCAACAAACTTCCGTATCGATTAACCGAGCAGGGAAAAATCTATTATCAGTATTTAACTTCTCTCGAACATAGCTATGCCAAGCTCATGAAAGAAATCTCATATGCATCAGATATCGGCAACAAAGTGTTACGAATCGGAATTCTGCCTAGCCTGGGTTCTTATTTGATACCCCTTTTTTTACCTGCATTTTTAAAGCTTCATCCTGCTTATAAGATTAATCTAGTAGAGGATCTGCCTGAAAAAAATGAAAAACGGCTGCAAAATGTTGAATTGGACTTCTGGATTGGACAAAATTCGAGTAGTATTTCTCCAAATCTAAACGCATTTAGTTGGGGCAAGCATAGCTACCGGGCAGTTATCCCGCACGGCTGTGAACTGTATCAAAGAAATGTTGCCGTCATCCCGGAGGGTACGTTTGATATTGCTACCATTCTGAGTCAACAGCTCGTTTTAACGTCCAAAGGCTCTGCCGTCCGTAAACAGATCGATCAATTACTTAGTGTGCACAAAATACAACCAAGCATCGTGATGGAAAGCAACGAAATTCACACAGTGTTGAAGCTTGCCAAACAAAATATGGGCCTGACGATCATTCCCGAAAGTGTCCGAATTGACGAGTCTGCTTCGGAATACAACATCTATCCGATCCCGATTGATAAGATGAGTCTGGACTATTTTATAGCACATCATAGCGAAAGAAAGCTGTCTAATGTGGATCATGACCTTATCCATACATTTCTGAATCATGGACAACAATGTGCAGTGTAGGAGGAGATCCGCATGAATACTTTTACGAAAATGATCCCTCTCATGGGAACTAAGATTTCTCTATTTATCGAGGGGGAGGATGCAGAAGAGCTCGCGCAGGAAGCAGAGAATATGCTGTTCCGTTACGAGAAAGTGTTTAGCGCCAACAGTGATCACTCACAGCTCGCGATGTTGAAGCAAGAAGCCGCCTCCCAACCGCTTCAAGTCGACAGGGAGCTGTATGATCTCATCAAGATAGGCAAAGAACATAGCCTGGAGGAAGATTCTTTTTTAAATATTGCGATTGGCCCGTTGATCAAATTGTGGAGAATCGGTTTCCGCGAGGCACAGGTGCCAGAGGATGCAGAGATTAAGAAGGTACTGGCGCTCTTAAAGCCTGAACATATACAGCTCAATGATGAGCACCAGACCGTACATTTATTAAAAAAGGGGATGGAGATCGACCTGGGAGCCATCGCTAAAGGTTATTTTGCCGATCAGGTGATGGCCTTCTTCAAGAAAAACGGAGTAATCTCAGCTATGGTCGATATGGGCGGAAATGTGCTTGTTCATGGGGACTCCCCTTCGGGTTCGAGTCACTGGAATGTGGGAATACAGAATCCCTTTTTACCCAGAGGCAATGCAGCAGCACTCGTCAGTATCAGGGAGCAATCCGTCGTTACCTCAGGCATATACGAGCGTGTTTTACAAAAGAAAGGACAGCAGTACCATCATATCTTTAGTAGCAAAACAGGTTATCCCATCGTAAGTAATGTCGCTTCTTTGACCATTATTGCGGATAGATCACTCGACTGTGACATCTATACGACAGAATTATTCGGGTTAGATGCGGCCTCCATTATTCATAAAGTGAATCAAATGAAACATATCGAAGCCGCCGTCATCACGACCGATGGAAACATGGCCTACACCAAAAGTCTACGGGGAAGAATCCAGCCACTATCCAGTTAATGAATGAAGAGATTGTTCAGGCGATTCTCAGAGTGTTTCAATCAATTTCTGGATCTTAGATCCGGAAATTAAATATACAGGGCCTAAGATATCAAGCTTACCATCCTTTACACGAATAGCACTCTCCTGCTCTGCCGCATACACATTCATCTGTTCAGATAGTGGAAACAGGTA
Organism: Paenibacillus intestini; assembly: GCF_030803945.1. NCBI lineage: Bacteria > Bacillati > Bacillota > Bacilli > Caryophanales > Paenibacillaceae > Paenibacillus > Paenibacillus intestini. The sequence goes on from NZ_JAURUN010000002.1 coordinate 704,709, forward strand.
TCCTTTAACAAACACGCCATAGTCGCGCCTAGAATGAGATTCATACGCAAAATGATCAAAGCTCAAACCCTCATAAATCGTCGTTGTTTCAGCCTTAGGGGTATCGTAACTCGAAGATATCCATTTTGCAGCCATATTTAATGCACCTGCACTAGCACCGATGATAATGGCATTACTGTTCTTAATCATATCGGATAGTTCATATTCCGCCAAAAACTCATGCTGCTGAACAGGATATCCTCCACACATAAAAATGACAGACGCGTTCCGAATCAACTGATGAGCCTCTTCTTTCTGCATACGATAATCAATGAAGTGATATTCATCAAAAATCAGGTTAGCCTGAGTTAACCAGGTCCATTCCGTAATATCCTCAAAGTTCACTTGCTCTCCTTCATAATCAGACGGCTTAGCGCTGATCATCACAAGCGATTTTCTATCTGTGATATCCTCTTGCAATCGTTCGACCAGTTTCTCTGGAAAAACATCATTAAACCAACTGAAATAATAGTGAGTACTCAAACTGTATTACCTCCATATGTATAATTGACCTATCTCTATACTTAAGAAAACTAAAAACATAACTCCATACTAGCATAGCATCGAATTAAATGATGAGAAATGGTCCTATCTCCGAAAAGAAGTATGTCCGTTGCCCTATTCAGACCTGCCCACCCTATAAGATAATATAGAGTATATATAAACTTCGAATAAGGGATGGGATGATCATGAGTACGCTGCAACCAATTATCCATGTCTTGCAACATTCTTCTGATGAAGACGTCGTTGAACAATTTTTTGAGCACGAGCCATTAATCTGGATTGATTGGAGAGAAGACGAGGGGGACATCATCCAATACTTCAACGGTCAACTGCCGGAATCCGATCAGATCAAGTGTGAGATCATCGACATCGACAAGCCGAGAGGCGTTGATATTGTGTTAAGTTCGAACGATCGAAAGCATACAATTCCGTTCGCCGATGATCGGACTGATCGAGACAGCGCGATTCGGGCGATGCAGGAAATGATTGCTCCCCGATATCAGATTCGATGGTTTATGGAGTCTTTAGGCAACGACACGTTAGCATATCTCTTATTATCTACGGAACAGTGGACAGAACTGGAGAACCAGTTCAGCAAAGAAAAACTTGAATTCTACTTCCAGCCAGTAACAAATGAAAGCAATATGTTTTCTCTCGACATGGATGAAGTATTCACTTTAATTGAAACAAGGCAAAAAGCGCGTACCTCCGAATAAGGGATGAAAACTCGTTGATACTTGTACACTACTCTAAGTTCCCATTTTTATATCAAAAACGCCATCACGTATTGTGATGGCGTTCCTTTTATTTGGGAGCCTAGTAGGTTAACCGCTTCGTCTTGACTCCACGTAGATACCCTATATTTAACAAGCTTACATCAAATTCCATAAATTATAGATCATCACGGCTGCTTCGTCACGGTTAGCCGTTTTCTTCGGTGCAAACTCATCGTTACCTACACCGTTTATGATGCCTGCTCCTTGTATTGTCTCTACAGCTTGCTTCGCATAGTTTGCAATGTTTGCTTTATCCTTAAAAGATCTAGATTCACGATCTGGTAATTTTAGTTGCTTCAATTGGATCGCCTTGTATACCATAACGGCTATATCTTCACGCGTAATCTTCTCATGAACTCCGAAACTACCATCTGGTTTCCCGTTCACAATCCCCAGCTTCTGCGCGATTGCGATATTTCCATGGTACCATTCTCCTTGTTTCACATCGCTGAAGCTTGCCGCCTCGCTCTCATCCGATAACTCCAACACATTCATCAGCATCGTGATGAATTCTGCTCTTGTCACCTGACCTTTCGGATTAAACTCGCCATCGCCCACACCCTTTACGATTCCTCTTGCTCCCAATGCCGAGATCGCATCTTTCGTCCAGCCTTGGGTCACATCCTGAAAGCTCGTTGCAACATACGCTACCGTATACTTACTTAGATCCGTTGGTTTGAACTCTACTTGACCTGTTCCTGCATTGTATTTACCATTCATCATGACTCTTAGCTCTCCGTTGTCCTTCACGTCGTAGACGATGATGTTGTTTGGATTCTCAGAAGCCTTCAGCGTATATGGCAATGCAATCACAAGATCATCTCTACCATCAAACGCCGTAAGCTTCGTACCATCTATCGTTAGTTTGATATCATATACAACCTCACCATTCATCCTAGCTTGTGTGCCAACCGGCAGTTGATTAGCCGCTATTTTCTTGATCGACAATCCTAACGTTTTCCCTGCGCTTGTTTCTGTTCCAAGCCGTTCGGTAGCCAACGTTACGACTGCTGATCCTGTGTTAATCTCGATGTGATCTACCTTAGAAGTTGCACTTGTTAAGCGGGGATCTACCGCTAACTCAACGCTTAACTCGTTCAAGCTTTGATCTCCTTCAAGTTGTACCTGTAGCTTATCACCTGTCGTTTGATCAAGTGCACGCTTCACTGTATCAGGACTTAGCTTCACTATAGAAGCACCGTTCTCATTAACAACTGGCTTAATGTTTATCTGACCGTTGCCCATCACCACCGGTTCACTTCCACCTGTAGAAGCTGGTGGTACTGTAGGTGCAGGGATGTTACCGACACTACCACTACCGCCACCATCTCCATTACCACTGCTTGGTGCATGTGGTGTCACCGTTACTGTAGCGCTGGATGATATACCACCATCTACTGTAGTTACTGTAATGCTTGCTGTTCCTGGTGCCACCGCTGTTACTCGACCTGTCGCACTTACAGTCGCTACAGCTGGATTACTTGAGCTCCATTTTACTGCCTGTTTCGTTGCATTTGCCGGTGTGATCGTAGCTGTTAATTGTCCTGATTGACCTTCTACGATGGACAATGTCGTTTTGTCCAAGCTAATTCCGCTAACGGGTACCCTCTTCCCACTGAGTGCATCATACTCACTTTGTGTAATCGGAATGACCGTTCCGTGACGTGGACTAGCGGGTAAGTTGTAGTTCGAAGATAATGTCCACTCGCCTGATGCAAGATTGGTTGTCTCGAATGGAATATAACCTCTTCCACCAAACTCATCCACGAATAAATACCATTTTTCATCTGTATTCGATTTGAAGATGGTTGGCCCCTCAACCCATTTCATGTTACCCACACCTTGATTAATCATCTTGAAGGTTGGATCTAAGATCGAGTCACCCATCTCCTGGAAAATCATCTTGCCAAATGGAGCAGTAACTCCGTTGTCTCGTTCATCCTTCGTAAAACGATACACTTTTCCATCATGTTCAATCATTGTGGTATCAATGATGGAATACCCATAATCCAAATATACTTTCGGTTCAGTAAACGTATAGAAATCTCTTGTCTTGCTATACATCATTTTTTGATAAGCGTTACCGGTATGGGATGCATCATCAAACATTCTTGATGCCCAAAATACGATATATTCACCTGTTGTCTTGTCGTACATGATTTCTGGTGCCCAGGTATTACCCGCTTCTTCCGGTGCAACCTCTACCATGCGTTGATCTGTCCAGTTGACGAGATCACTCGATTCCCACACCATAATGGAACGGCTACCCCACGTCTGTGCTCTGCCCCAGTTACCATTACCGTTGATTTTCAGATCGGTGGCGATCATGTAGAACTTGTCGCCTTCAGGCGAACGAATAATGAATGGATCACGTACTCCCTTCTCTCCTAAGGTAGAGGTCAGTACAGGTTTACCCTCATTCAATTCTCGCCAGCTTAACGGATCATTACCGTTACTTAGTGCAAAATAAACTTGCTCACCTGTTGAAGTACCTTCCCCAGTGAAATAGGTGAAGAAGTATCCTGCATATTTTTCCTCAGCAGGCAGTTCCTTGACCTTCGCAATAAACTCCTTCGTAGCGGATGCTGAGTTTAATGTAATCGTAGCTGTAAGCTTCACGTCTACATCTCCACGACTATGTGCAGGACGTTGCACTTCCCCAGTCATCGACACGACATTTGGTTGAGCGGAAGCCCAAGTAATCGTTGATCCATATAATCCAGATGCCGGTAAGGAGAGATGACCTCTTACATCCTGAATGTTATGAACAATTAGTGCCGCTTTTGCTTCATCTACAGCACTGGCATCGCTCGGCAATGCTTTAACCATCAACGTAAAGGTTTTGTTCGTTGTCTCTGTACCATCAGTAAATACCGCTGTTAACGTTACAACTTGATCACCAGTTGCGTTATCTGGTCTAGTCACGACACCTGTAGTTGAGATCACATTGCTCTTATCCGTTGTCCAGCTTATTGTTGTGCCATAAGCACCTGATGTTGGCAAGGTTACATTGCTTGTAATCGCATCTTTGGATGTATTCGAAGCAAGCAGTTCATCGATTGTTAATTTCTCTGTCGCAGCCGATACAAGCATGCCCTTCATTGAAGCAATCTTCTGATCCGCACGAGCCTTAAGGATTGTAATATCGGCCGCAGTCATAGCACCATCATAGATTTGGAAGTCTGCAATCAACCCGCCGAAGTATGGATCAGCTGTATAGAATGACTTACCGATGGTTCCACTGCTGCCAGAAGTATTTTTTATTTGTTCTAGCGTCATTCCATTCGTTGATCCTGATGCAACAGCAATACCATCAATATAAATGGTTAGTGTACCCTCCTTGCCTGAAACAACCGTCGTAACTACTTTCCATTCATTATTCTTTAAACCCGTGGTAGAAGTTGAAGACTCATTATTCCAGGCATTCGTCGCGATGCCTAAACGGGCTAGCCCGTTAGCATTATAGCGCGGTGTGAAATACGTATAGTGCGTGTTATTATTCGGTCTTCCTAGTGCGTACAACCATTCCGCAGCGTTTTTACCGCTCCAGTTCACAATCGATGAAACGGTGATATCCGTTAATCCATCGAGAATTCCTGGTGGTAGCTCTACATAGGAGTCCGTTCTTCCTCCATTAAAGCTCAGCACACCAGCATCATCTGTACGAATCCATTCTGCCTTAGACGGATTCATCCATTTCCCGTTGAAGTTACCTGTTTGATCAATAACCGTCGCAGTCGCACGATCGATATCATTCATATCGTAGTGCAGAATGAGCTCAGCCCCAGATGGCTGATCTACTGGAGGAGTAACGTCTTCGTCCGCTAATGCTGCAATCTCCCGAACGGATAATGCACGATTATAAATACGGAAATCATCCAATTTACCATCAAACAGACGATCAGAGCTATTTCTTGATTTACCAATGTAATTCATCGTTGTTTCCAGTAACATTCTGGGCTCAACATTAAATGTCGAGCTGCGTTTAACCTCATGCCCATTCACATACAGTACTGCCTCAAATTCATCCATAGTAACGGCAACATGCTGCCAAGTCTTCGTTGGTAATAGTCCAGCATTTCGCAATGCATATTTGTAATCTGACCCGAGTTTCGTGCTGTCATTGCTAAATTTCTCTGTAAAAGGGGTTACGACAGCGAACTCCAGACTACCTGTATCACCTTGTGTACTCAGGTACATGGTATTGCGGTTAACCTGTCTGCCTGTTTCGGAAGCAAAATCAAATATTCTCTGATTGGCTTGATTTTTGTCCATTTGAACCCATGTAGAGAACGTAGCCTTCTCCAGATTCAAAGATTGAATCAGGTTATCTGGCAGTTTCACATATCCTGTAGACCCATTAAGCTCTAGCGAAGCGCCCTTTTTACCGATGTGATCCTCTTCATTAACCGTTGCTCCACCTACCAGTGTTGCGTGATGGCCATTCCCCGAAATGTCGTTCAACGTTGTACCGTTCACTGTATTTGCATCAAATGAGTAATGTACAACCGGGTCTGGTGATGGTGCGGGTCCCTTCAAAGCATATTTCTCTTGCAAAGCATTATACTCCGCACGTGAGATTGGGATCACCGTTCCGTGCCTTGGTCCTGGCGGAAGTGCATATTGATCACTACTTAATACATTGTTTATATATTGCGTGCTACTATCCAAATCGGTTGTATATCGTACATGATAGGGCCATGAATCCAGGAACAGATACCACTTGTCTTGATGAATGTCCTTAAATATGGTTTGTCCTTCGTTGTTTCCATTTTTTCCAATCAAGCCAAGTTTGTTATCACGTGTACCCGGAACAGCGTCGTATTGAAGGCCATTGGCAGCAATACCGTCCTTGTCATAGTAGAAATTTGGTGCTTTCTCCACATACACTTTGGTATTGACTTCTGATTTGGTAAATCGATACAACATATCATTATGCTCAATAAACGTCGTATCAATGATTGGAAGTGACTCATCAATCATGACCTTTGGCTCTGAAAAGTTATAGAAATCTCGTGTTGTTGCATAATACATCACATTATACTGACCTGCCGGTCTCCCGTTATAATCACCGTATGTCTCTGTATTTTTCATCGATGATGCCCAAAATACGATATACTCTCCAGTTGCAGGATCATAGATCGCTTCTGGCGCCCACGTATTTCCTCCTGTCTTGGGAGCAACCTTGACCATTCGTTGCTCGCTCCAGTTGACGAGATCCTCCGACTCCCAGATCATCATGTAATGACTGCCCGTAATTTGAGCCTGGTCGAAATTCGTACTTTCACCCATTTTCAAATCGGTTGCCAGCATATAGAATTTATCACCTTCTGCTGAACGAATAACGAATGGATCACGAAGTCCCTTTTCACCCATATTCGATTGAAGGATCGACTTCCCATTGTTCAACGCTTTCCAGTACAATGGATCTTCAGCCGTAGCGAAGGAAATTTCTTCACCACCCTCATATTCACCTGTAAAGTACGCAAAGAAGTACGCATCAAGCTGTACTGGCGCAGCTGCTTTTTTAACGGTAAGATCAAACGTACGCTCTTTAGAAGCTGAGCCATTTGTAATTGTGGCTGTTAACTTAACGGGTACCTCCGTAGCTTGGCGGCTTACCCACCCTAACTGTGTAGCATTACTAGCCGCTTCAGCCGTGCCTTTAACAACGGTAGGTCTGCTAGACATCCACGTAATGGTGGAGCCTTGTTCACCCTTAGTCACAAGACGCAAATTTCCTTTAACATTGTCTGCGTTGTAGATCTCTAATTGTTCAGCATCCAGATCAACCTTTTGCTGGTCATCAAATTGCTTCAAGATCGTAACAGGGAATACAGCCGATGTAGATACGCCTTGATACGTTAATGTAGCCGTTAGCTCTGCTTGAACATCGCTTGACTGAGCATTTGGACGTTGTACAGCGCCACTGTTAGAAATAACTGTAGGCTGACTGGAACTCCATGTGATACTTACACCGTTTTTACCGCTTGTTGGTAAGGTAACATTTTTCGTTATTTTATCCGCACTCTGATCTGCCTCGTCCAAGTAACGATCTATGCTAAGTTGATTCGCTGCATCATCAACAGTAAGCTGACGTATTTTCGAGATGTGAGTTACGGCTTCTTGTTGATATAACTCGCCCACTTCTTGCTCCGTCAACGCACGGTCATATACTCGGAAATCAGCTATGCTTCCTTGAAGATATGGATCGTTCGCGAAGATGGACTTGCCGATAAATCCAGAGAACGTAGAATCTGGATTAATGATGTCTGACAGCTTTAGTCCCTTCGCATTACCTGAAGTAACCTTGACTCCATCCACAAATAATGTGATCGTGTTGCTGGCTTCAGAGAAGGACACCGTTAGATGCTTCCACTGTCCAGCGATCAGGTTTGAGTTTGCGCTACCTGTCACTAACGCTTCGTTCGGCCAGCCATTTCTAGAAATACCTGTAGCAATCATATTGCCCGCTCCGCTACCGTGACGTGGAGTTACAAAAAAATACTTGTTTGTTTCCGGTGTTAACACTGTACCCAGACCGAAAAACCAGCGATTCGTACCATCATTCGTCCAGTTCACGATGGAAGATACGGTAATCTCATTCAGACCTTGTAATAGATCTAGTCCATTGGAGCCCTTAGGAATCTCAACGTATCCACTATTCGATGTTGAGCTCCCACCATTGAAGGAAATAAAACCAACCTCACTGTTAGAAATGAATTGTCCATTATTTGCATTTTTAAGTATTCCATCAAATGTAACTTGTTTGTTGGCGACATCCTTCAGTACGAGTTGACCATCTACTTCTGCAGTGGTTTTCATGTTGTAATGAAGAATCAGATCATCATTTTGCGACTTGGCTTGAACGTTAATAGCGGATACAGCTGTAAAATCTCCATCTTTCGTTTGTACCGTAATGGTGGCTGTCCCTTCACTAACCGCTGTAACGTTACCCGCCGAATCGACATTCGCTACACTGGAATCACTCGATGTCCAGGTAACTTTTTTATTGGTTGCATTCCCAGGTGAAATTGTAGCCACGAGTGTCTCGCTGTCCCCTACTGATAAACGAAGTGTAGATTCATTAAGAGATACACCTTTAACAGTAACTTGTTCAATAGAGTCATCCTTAGGCAACAAGGTGACGATAAACGCCTTCGTTGCTTGGCTCTCACCTAAAGAAATGGTTGCCGTTAACGTCACTTGTTGCTCCATTTCTCGTAAAAACACTTCCCCCGTTGGGCTAATTGCACTTTCATCACTGGAAGTCCATACTATCGATGCGCCATATTTATTGACAGAAGGAAGTTCAAGAGATTCGGTAACGGCAGATAGGTCACCTAACGTTAGCTCTTTTTTGCTTTGTTGAACTTGCTTTTCATCGAGCGATTGTTGATATACTCCAGCGATATCATCACTACTTAGTGCCTCTCCGTAAATTCTCAAATCTTGAAAGCTACCCGCAAAAGTAGCATCCCCTAAATAATTAGAGCGACCGATGTAAGCTTGCAAATCCGTACCAAAGCTTGCTGTTGTTTTCTCTTTGGAGACGGTGCCTATACTTACTCCGTTAATGTAACCTGTAATAGAGCTTTCTGTGATGACCGTTGTATAGTGAACCCATTGACCTTCATACTGTGAAGTAGAAGGGCCTGATACGCCTACCTCCGTCGTCCAAGGCTGGTCAACATTATTGCCATCTGTAAATACGGACTTAAACTCACCACTTGGATTGGATGGATTAAACAGCCAGTAATTCGTTGGCAACTTATTTTCAGCCGCTGGCGTACCGTAGAATAAGGCTGCGTAGTTCCCACGTCCAGTGTTACTCTTCATCCATACGGAGATCGTTGTGTTTTCTTGATGGTCGAACAAACCCGTAGGAAGTTGCACGTAGTTCGTAGTACTATCGGTCCCTCCAGGCAGAGTAAGACCCTCGGCATACGTGATATTGCCTACAGCCGTCCCATGCTTGCCATTACCTGATGTATCCAACACATCTTCAAGCAATGGATAATGCGCCAACATCGTTGGTGTAATTGGGTCAGCTGAAGCTTGATTTTTAAATGGCATACCAAAACTAAAACAGCTACTGAAGGTCAACAGTAAAACCAAAGTGATGTTTGTCATTCGCTTTCGCATAGCATTCTTCCCCTCATTGAATATTCAGAAGCACACAAAACCATAGCTCGCTTTCAAACCAAGACCCCTTCACTCAAGAAACTAGAGAACCACCCCAAAATGAATACGCTTACATTTTTTCATATTACTTGTTCCGATATTTCAATTCAATGTACTATCATGTTAATAACGTGGACTTTTTTATTTCAATTTGAAATTTGATGTGGATTGAAGCATTGTCCCTATTCCTCGAATCAATCGTTTTTATTCCAATATATACTCTACATTGAAAATAAAGGATTTAACTCTAGATAAACATAATATATATAGTTGGGCGCTTGTAAACTTGATAACGCTTCCAAATACGGATGCGAGTAAACCATGAGCGCACCGGATCAAAAAATAAGGAGGATTGCATCTATGCCAAAACGATTTAGAAAAATGCTCGCGTTCCTTTGTTGCTTGGTAATGGTGGCCTCGCTAATGCCTACGAGCTACGCTGCCGACAGTGACAACATTGAGAGCTCAGCAGTAACAAATGAAACAAAGGCCGCCATTTTTGGCACTCCCGAACTCGGGTCAAACGACCCACTCTGGAGCCAAACCATGGAACATCACATCAACAAAAGCACGGTGCCCACCGACCCAAGACCCCATGCCACGGGCACAGCCAGAATCCTCTGGGATCACGACTACCTGTATGCCCGCGTAGTTGTGAATGACAGTAATCTATATCAGGGAGCAGGCGGAGATCACCGGTACGACAGCCTGGAGTTTTATGTTGGTACCGGAACCAGTGGCTCTAATCAATGGCGTGTCAGCACGACGGGTGTGTTTTCGGGGCAGGCTGCTCCAGGCAGAGCTGCATGGACCCAGATTACGGAAACTGGATATATCGTGGAGATGAGAATACCCAAAAGAAACTTGACCTTACAGGAGGGAAAGCTTACCTTTGAGGTCTACATCAATAACTCAACGGAAAACGGCGGTGACCGCTATGAAGTCGTTTCCTCTTTTGGAGTACCCGACGCGGCTTATACTAGCTCTGATTCATTTACAGACAGCCTGCAGCTCATCCCAGCCAATGAATTAGACACCAGATTATCCATTACAGCCACTGCCGGACCGGGCGGCTCAATCATGTCGAACCCACCCGGCGATGTGTTTAGAGTAGATCGAGGCTCTAACAAAGAAATAACGTTTACCCCCGATTCCGGTAAAGTTGTGGATACGGTAACGGTAGATGGCGAGATTGTGACTCTATCTTCTGGCTCTTATACCTTTTCGAATATTGAGGCTAACCATACCATTCATGTGACATTCAAGAACGATCCGGACGCAGGGGTACTTCCCTTTATCGTATGGAATGACAACTTTGCCAGTGGCGAGTACACAACGGCTGTTATCATTGATTTAGGCGAGGGAAAGGCGGCGTTAGGCTCCGCGCTTAATCCGGACTTGTTCGCCTTATCGGTTAGGAACACCACCCTGAATGGTGAAGCGGTTACCTTAGAAGGACCACGCAAGATCACAAGGGTATATGCTAATGATGAACCGAAGGTACGCGGCTATGTGGGGCCGGTTAGCAATTCACCAGATTATCAGGACGGACTGGCGAGCGGGCGTTACATCGTCGTTGAGTCTGAGTTTTATTCAGAAAGCGGCGGCAATACAACACTGGACGGCAGCAGTAACTCAACAAAGCAGGTTTACACCCTCAGCCCAAAGGGTGAGATCGTGCTGACAGAGGGGAATGCACTTCACAACGTGGTTTTTGAGCAAGAAAAAGTTGTGAATGCCATCCTTGATAAGTTCACAACCTTCACGGATCATTCGGTCAATCGCTCGCTCTACCTTCATAAGGATGAAGACGGTAACGTGATGAAAGGATTGCCGTTATATGTGTACACCCACGGCATGTCACGCGGCGGCACAAACGCTGCGGCAGACCAAAAAGCGGCCATGAAATCTGCCAACGGCTCCGTCGCTCTAATGAAAAAAATGGCCCAGAATCCTGAAAAGTACGCCAGCCATATCCTGAATATTTCCTATAATGGCGTTTCTGTTCCCTCCACACAGAATGTTAAGAAGGTCATTGACACCCTGATCGCCAGCGGCGAAGTAGATCCTAACCGTGTTTACGCAGCAGGCTTCTCCTGGGGCGGACAGTATACGAACAACTTAGTGAACAGCTATCCCGGCTTCTTCGCTGCCGCCGCACCGATGGCCCCGGTAAGCGGTTCACCGAACGCTAACTCCAATGAGGCACACAATAACTTGGCCTATTGGATGTTTTTAAATGCTCATAATGTTGGTGGCTACCAGACTAACCTCAATAATTTCATCAATACCAATATGCCGAAAATGATTAACGCAAGGGCTTCACGCTTTGAGAGTAATGAGGTACTTACGTGGCCTTACAATCAATTTGATCAGCCTAATCTGAGACCTAATCCTGCCAACACACCTGTTCTCGCTGATTATATAGCGCATGAAGTTGAAGCGGCGGTTCTCTACAACGAGATAACGATGGGAACTTGGAGTATAGCTCCCACGGCACAATCCTCTAACTTGCCGGCCTGGAACAATGACTACACAGATGTCTTTGATTGGATGTTCGCACAAAGAAAACCGGCCGCGCCCGGTGCGCCGAGTGGACTCAAGGCGACAGTAGGTGACGGACGGGTCACCTTGAGCTGGTCTGCTCCTGCTGACAACGGTGGTAGCGCGATATTAGGCTATAAGGTATGGTATGGCAACGTACCGCCAGTCACATTGGATGCGGCGGAGACCAAATATACCTTCAATAACCTGACAAACGGCCAAAGCTACAGCTTCAAGATCATCGCGTTGAACGCGAAGGGCGATGGAGCAGAGATCAGTGTGACGGCCATGCCAACAGCGGCGACAACTCCTACCGTGCCTAGTTCTGGTGGAACTTCCGGTAATACTGGCAGTACGGGCAACACCGGTAATACAAGCAACATTGGTAACACAAGCAACTCCGACAGTACGGGCACCGGGACAGATAACGGAACATCAAATTCGAACTACACCCTGACTACACCGAAGGATAAACCCGCTGTCACGGACAAAAATGGAATTACCACCCTGCCCGGTGGCGGCAAGATTTCAACCAAAGGCGAGATCGAGATCACGGTACCAGAGGGTACAACGATAGACTCTAACGGTAAGGTGACTATTCCGGCGGACAAGATCGCCCAAGTGACGCTACCCAGCAGCAAAGGCACAGTGACCATTTCTGGTGGATCGACAATCGAGAACGACGGTACGGTCACTGTGGGTGGCAAAGTAGCCAACGTGAACCTGCCAAATGACAATCAAATGCATGTCCATGAAGGCTCGAAAATACGTGGCGACGGCACGATAGTGATAGGTCCGGACGGAGCAAGAGTCGATTTAAACAACGGCTTGTCGCTAAACATTCGTGAGGCTACGGTGCTTGCATTCAATGATGCCACCTCACTGGGCTTCCTCGTGCAATCAGGTAATCCTTTTAGGGATACCAGCATGGATGACTGGTTCTACAGTTACGTAAATTCCGCTTACACATACAACCTTTTCAACGGCACGACTTCTACATCGTTCTCACCTAGCACCGGAATGACACGTGCAATGTTCGTGCAGATACTAGCCAATCTGGAGAACGTAAAACAAACCGACTCTGCGAGTTCCCGCTATAGCGACGTGACGGACGGACAATGGTACACGGCGGCAGTCGAGTGGGCGGCAGAAAAAGGCATAGTCAACGGTTTAAACGCCAATCTGTTTGACCCTAATTCTCCGATGACTCGCGAGCAGATGTTAGTGATCCTTTACAACTACATGCAGTACAAGGGCTATCAAATACCTGAAAGCCAGTCTAAGTCCTTCACGGACGAGAGTGAGATCAGCTCATGGGCATTGGAGGCCGTTAAGGTGATGCGGAGCAACGGTATTGTATTAGGCAATTCGGACAATCTCTTTGCTCCTAAAGCCACTGCTACCCGCTCCGAAGCAGCTACTCTCTTTGTAAGGTTCATCGAACACTCGCATAATTGAAAGCGTGTACAGGATGATACGCTCCTTCTGGCTAAGCAACATACCTAAAGTCCTCCGTTGTAGAGGACCATTTTAGAAAACGTCTTTTCTTTCACTTCCGATAAGAAGACAGACTTACGGAGCATTCCATCAAAAAACGCCATCACATTGAAGTGATGGCGTTTCTCTTGAACGGAGCGGTCATTGGATTGAATTCATTAACGCGTAGAAATATTGAGGTTCATGAGTTTTATTAAGACGATACCATGCATCTAATGTTTCTGGAGAAAATACATCTAGCGCTCCTAAAACATGAACAGAAAATTCAAGTGGAGCTACTCCGGAAGCGGTGATCAGTTTTCCATCCGTAACAGCAACGTCCAATTTGTAATATTCTTCGCCTGTGTAAGACGGACAAATCATTTTAAGATACGCCAGATCATTGCTTGTATGCGAGCGGGAATCTAACATGCCTGCTTGAGCAAGTCCTATGGAAGCTCCGCAAATCGCTCCAACTACGATCCCTTCCTGTAAACACATCTCGGCAAATTTTAATATGGGCCTGTGAATATCCTCTGTCCATGTGTTTCCCCCAGGTAAAATCAATGCATCTACGCTTGTAATGTTGCACTCATCCACTGTAATATCAGGTGTTATTTTCAACCCACCCATTGTAATTACTTGAGTCTTTTCGAGCCCAACAGTAACGATTTGTACTGGAGCCAGTCCCTTTCTAAAGTATCTTCCTGAGTTTAGCTCAGCAGTTAAATAACCTATCTCCCAATCGGACATGCTGTCAAAAACATAAAGATATAATGTGTTTTTCATTTTGAATTTCTCCCCTTTTCTTATCTATCAAGGACTACAATCCATCAATAATCACTGACTATCTCATTATAAAATAGCTTCACTGACATCCGCTGTCAGTGAAGCTATTATTGTTGATAATATTCCATTAACTCTGCTGCAATAGCCACAAGTCTGTCTTTCACACTCTGGGGTTCGATGATTCGAATGGATTTACCATAGGATAGAAGAAAATAAGGGACAGAATTATGAATGGATTTTTCCTCAAATAAAAAGATGGCTTGATTAGATGTTCGCTCTTGCAGATGATGACCGAAAAACCAATGCATGCTTAGTTCGTCTAACGCTTCCGGCCTGCCTTCGATCCTTAAAGAAATTAACCCTTCCTTCCCCACAAGATCAGGTAACAGGTTTTTCATAAAAAAGTCACGGCTAGAAAAAGCCTCAGGACGTGTAAAGATTAGTTGAGTACGCTTGATCATTAAAATCCGATCTACCCGGAAACTTCGTATTTCATTTCTTCGGTGGCAAAATGCAACTGTATACCATTTATTGTTCCAGTAAACGATCCCATAGGGATCTATCATCCTGTTCTTTGGCTTCTCTTCATGGTTTGTACGGTAATCTATCTCTACAGATATTCCCTGTTCTACAGCATGCTCTAAATCCGCTAATACGAGCTGACTCGAAGGGCTGACCATACGGTTTATCACTTCAAATCCAGTTAATTGATGATTTAGTGTGCTCTCCTGTTGCTCATTCGAATACATTTTCAACTTGGCTGTCGCATTCTCTAATGTCTCACTCAATGGATATCCGGCTTCTTTTGCAAAAACAGCAGCATGAAGAAGTGTCTTTTTTTCTTCCATATCAAATAGCAGAGGCGCTCTGATAAAATGATTCAGCAGACTATATCCACCATGATGACCTGCGTCGGATATGATCGGCACTCCACTAGAACACAGTGCATCAATGTACCGATAAACGGTTCTTATATTCACTTCTAACTTTTCAGATATTTGCTTTGCAGTCCATTTCTCTCCCGAATTCAACATCCATAGGATGGCTAACATATTATCTTTTTTTGGCATAACATCCCCTCCCCCATATCATCATATTAGGAATTCTACATGTGTCAATTGCCTACATTCGTTATCAGCCACAGAGAAACCAATTTTCCTTCTGTGACACCAGAGACAATTGATTCCAACAAAAAAACGGCATCTCTGCCGTTTTCTATAACTCTCTTATGAAACCTGAGGGGATCACAGCCTCTGACCTCATCGCTCCCAGTGGAGCAATTGTCTCCGCACTGTCCTACGTTCAGTCAACGCTAGACTACCCCCGTAAAATAAGCGTGTTATCCGGCCAGCAGGTTCCGAAAACCACGCGCTATCCCTTACCGATTACCTTGTTATACAGTTTAGGGGCGCATAACTGCGAGAGTCCATAGGGTTGCTTTTATTTCGCTGTTTATTTTACATATAAGATGTGGCAACGGCTACAGGGCCGCACAAGTGAGAGTCTGGCGCGTTTCCACACACACTTGGTCTCCATGACGAAGGAGGCTGTGCAATTTTATTAAACGGGGTTCCAAATAAACAAATAAACTACGCATTATAGGGAGATATTTTCAGACTGCTTGTTGATATTGGCAGCAAGAAAAACGTCATAAACGAACTTTTAATCCATAAGAATATCAAAGCCCTCCAAGTCTATAATCTCCCATGTCCTTCCTGACGAATCCATTTTACCAGTAACCCTAACTCTTTTGTTGTTTTTATGCGCATCACAAGCTAGCTTATAGTCTTCTTCTTCGAGAGCGATTTTAACACTATGTTTTTTGTTTTCATAAGTCGCGCTAACGTTTATTATGCCGTATTGACTACCAGAACTAATCGAGAGTCTTGATATTGTCCCTTCAATAACAAGACTTTCAGGCTCTTCGTTCCGTAATGCCTCGGCTATGACTTTAATTGAATGGTAATCATCGTTATCTAATATAATAAGGTCGGGGAGTGTCTCCCCCTCCACTTCAACTATCCATGAGTAGTTAATCCTAGACTCGAGCTTGACCGGTTTTTCTTTGAAGTAAAGTGAAAGTAAGGCTTCACAAATGTTTGCGTTCAATCCATCGTTGTATCCTTCATTGATAAGGTCTGACAATTTATAGTTTTCTTTATTGAACGACTCTATCTGATGCATAGCTTTGTGAATCCTTCTCATTACCCTTCTCGAGAAGGGTTCTGTTCTCGCTACATGATTATCGATTACCATTTCGACATGATCATCTAATAAAGGACCCGATTCAACTGTGACAACATAACTACCCACTGCTGTCTGACCTAATTTAAATGAATCACTATAACTTAATGCCTTTTGAGACGGTCTTTTAAAAGAACGCTTAGGGTTCTCTTCTGAATAGGCTGCGGAAACAATTAGGTTTTTTAAACCATCAATTAAATTAGATGCATAACTTAGAGGAATCGATCCATCTTCTGCAAATGTGGAAACAACTCTTATTTCAAGCTTATCGATATCCATAGAGGTTATATCTCTTATTACTTGTTCTTTGCTCACACCTTCAAAAGCAGCTAAAGTTTCTACCACTGATTGAACCCTTGGTATATAGTCTTGAAATGTTTCATTTGAAGGTATAACAATGGTTAAGGGATCGCTATGCTCATCAACAAATTTATTAAAAACTTTAAGTTTTTTATTTGGAAAAACTTTATTCCAAGTCCAATTCCTACTTAGCAAGTAATTCGTCAGCGAGTTAAGTTTTATCAGGTTAGATTGCATATCTCTTCACCCATTTTTACTTTATTCATTAATGATTTTAAAGAAACTTCCGTTAATAATTGGGACTTAGGGACTTTTATACGTACCCTGCTTGAGTTTGTAGTTGGTTCCATCCCTTTTAAAGAACACCACCAAGCGCAGTTTTTAAGTGTTGTTCCAAACTCTGACACGTTCAACCATTCATCTTGCTCAGGAGGAAGAACGTACAGTACTAATATACGCGGACTACCCACATCTTTTAGAACTAGATCATTATAATTCTTAACTTCTAAATCATATTTTATGTAATCTTCTTCCATTACAACATTTTCAGTAGCTTTAAGTTGAATGTCTATGCAAAACCCCGTATCACAGTATCGTCCGTTATAGTTACGTGTATCCCTGAATGTCCCATCGAAGCCGTAATCAAAATCAGGTTTAGAGAAATTCATCCCGGCCTTATGAGCCACCGCTATAACGTAAGCTCTGCTTAGTCCTTCCTTAATGTGACTTTCAATTATCATAATAAATCGCACCTCTAATTAGTCTCTTAAAACTATTGTATAAAACCAATAGTATCATTCTGTATACATTTGGCAATACTTTATTTTCTTTTCAATTCAATTTATCTGCGCGTTCTTCTTATAAACGTAATGAAAGGACGTAGCCCTCAACGGATACTCCCGTGAGAACTGCGCCTTTTCATTGCGTATTTACTTTATATAAGACGCGGCCATTCCCATCTTTGCCTTTCTTACTCCCTAAAATGATCACGTAGGTAATCTCTATCCGCGTTGTCCAACGTCACAGGAGCAAGATACACATAACCATTCACCCGTAGTGTAATCAATTACTACATCTTGAACAGTAAGATCAGCACTGTGACCAAACGGTCGATCACGTATCTTTTGGCCTACTTGGTATTATGTTTAACGTCTGTTCATGCGTCTCTTTCTTTTTGTTGGAGAACGCAACTTCGCGTTCTCCTCCATACGTGGTTTTACTGTGGAATCAGTGTGTTTAGGCTTTGGTAAGGGGAACGTACCTGGACGGAAATGGCAAGGTGTTTGTAAGGGGATTCTTACGAAAAATAACGACTGCAACTATAGGAAGGTTTGCAGTCGTTATTTTTAAATGTCTTTGAAGTTAACTAAACCAATTAAAGTACCGTTTTCCACATGCACTGAAGCTGTATTTTCATCAGCAAGAGAAACATTAACTTTCGTTTGATCTTTCCCTAACTCAAACTTATTTGGTATTGTGTAAACCTTCTCTTCTTTTACATTGTCTTTGACAGCTTTTTCTACCAAGTGTTTAAACACTTCACTTTCAGATAGTTCAACTACGATCCAGCTTGCCATATTATCGACAGGTAAAAAACGAGCCAAATCACCTATAAAATCGAGGACTTTATCAGCCCATTCACCTATTTTTTCCTTTATAATTTGTTTTACTTCATTAATAATTTGATCTTCTATTTTTTCTCCAAGATTACTTGCTATGTTCAAACTATGGACATTAAAATTACTTAAGCCAACCATAACATCTAGCCCATTTATGGAAAAATTCATTTCAGCGGTAAACTGAGGGCTAAAGTAATCCTCAATTCCCAAAGTTAGTTTTATATCTGGTTCTCCCTCAAAAAAGTCCCAGCTTATTTCTACATCTAAACGATCGCCAGGTAAATTTAAAACCTTAATTGAGTCATGAATGCGTTTAATATCTACTTCCACGACTACATTCAACAGCTCAAAACTCAGTTTAACATTATTTAAACTTACTTTATTCGGTTCAGCTAAATTTAAATCATCTACTTCAATGGATTTTAACTGGATATTTGCAGTAACCTTCACTCCGTTTTTTTCAACAATAACATTAGAAATTGGTTCAGACTGCCTGACTAGAGAGAGGCTTTTTTTCAAAAAAGTATTTAGTGTGGTCTGTGAGAGACTAATCTGTAAATTATTCATTTAACTCAAACACTCCTTCTTAAATTCAATTAAATTCCAGTATCAGTTATTAGCGAACAAATTATTCATTACCTCTTATTGACCACGAGAACTCGTAAAAATTCCAAGCTAAGTCTTTTCTCTTTTTACTTCAAAGTTACCTTCGCAAATGGACTCGCTTCTGTACTCAACACGAGATATCTCCGCATAACTATGCTCGCATCTACCTCAAATATGGTCCACCTTATCCGCATATCCGCGACATTTATAGCGGGCGAACACACCATCGTAAGTACACAGATACCCGTAATTAACGGTTGCGGCGATGTACTCCCGTATGTTAACCGTGCTAGTGACCGAAATACTACTCCGCAAATCTCACTCCCTCAAATTTGTCGATACCCAAAAACGACAAAAAACCCACTATCAGAAACAGTCTCCGATGCGGGTTTTTTTAATTACACAAATATAATACTTGAACCATTTGACTCACAGGTGTAAAATAAACTAAAATGTAAATCATGATTGACAATCAGTCTAAAATACAATATTTCAGACTTTTCGTCAGTTATCGTGATAAGGTTTCGAATTTTTAAAAAAAGTAGTACATCTTCAAAATGAGTAGTCGTAACCTTGGCGGGGGGCGACTACTTTTTCTTTATATTTATAAGATTGATGAATGCATTAAACAAATTTACTACAAAAGTCATTGCTACAAAAACTAAAGTTATAATCGCTTCCATCGTCATAGAGGGTTACACCTCCCTCCTCAAACCTTACCACGATTTAACTATTATATCATTTCCATCGGTTACCGCAACAAAAAACATACGTTCGCATTTTAAGTTTTTCTTTCGATATACTCTCCTCTGATCTCCCCATGCCCCCTCATAATCATCGCCGTGAGATCTCCGTAGATTTAGTTGTTCAAATAGCACGAGGGTATTTGTTAGGGCCGACGTTTAAATGTGCTAATTTCACGGTAATTTTACGGAAAGCCTAAAGAGGCAAAAATTTGGACTCAAGGGGTATCTGCCTGGAAATAACGAAACTAAACGTATATATAATAGTGCAAAATAGAAGGAATGCCGAACTGCTGCAGTGAGCTATCCGGCGGCTTTACATCGTATTATCGTTTTATTCTACTTAACTTCTCTAGCTTACCGAAAACCGCGTTTAATGGACGTCGTAATTCTTCCTCACGTTTTTAACAGACAGATGTGTATAGTGAGCGGTCATCCGACCATCGGCGTGCCCCAAAATAACCTACAGATGATGCTGTGACCCGCTCTACTCAAGAAAGAATTTCGCCCCAGCATACCTCAACAAATGCGGATAAATGTGTTTCTCAATTCCAGCATGATCTGCGTATTTCTTTAATTCATGCCGAAAATGGTTAGGCCCCAAGCATTCACCATAGTTGTTTAGGAATAGATATATTCACTCACAAATTCCGTTGATTCGCGGATTAATTCTTGCATCAGCTTAGCTGTTCGTTTTGTGATCGGTACAATTCGAGGCTTACGCGTCTTGGTCACTTCCCGTTGTAAAGTTGCACAGCATGCGATAAAGTCTACGTCTGTCATGCGCAATGTTAACGTCTCGTCTACACGTAACATCCCGTCGATCAGGAGATTTATGACTACGAAATCACGGAAGTCGCTGTATTTGCGCTGGTTTGGCGCTTTGAGTAGGTTGTTCATTTCCTCCGCGGTAAGTACCTCAATATCTTTCGCAATGTCCTGTACGTTCTTTAGATACGTAAACGAATCTGCTTCAATTACTTCCTCTTCTTATAAAACCTTAAACATCGTCTTCATATTCTTAATGCGTACGTTAATTGATTTCGGAAGAAGTCCAACAGTGCGAACAGATTCCGGAACGTTACAGTTATCGCTAAACCTCCGTTTTTCATCCCGTAACCAAATTTATGTAGTCACGCCCTACCTCAACGTTGATATTCCGGCTGTCACGAATGATCTTACGCTCATCCAGAAATTCGCAGAAGTAATTGTAATTTTGTACGTATGTCTTTAGCGTATTCTCCGCTCGCCCTTCCGACTTCTTCGCCTGGTAATAATAATCGAACAAGTAGTCTAACGAGTACTGCAAGCGCGTTGATGTGCGCTCACTCTTAATTGTTCTTCCTTTACGTTTATCCATTCCATACCGTCTCCTTCGATAATAAGTACGGTAAGAAAACGAGGGATTAGGCGCGTATATCTGCGATGCGTGGAGCGCAGATCTGCGAATTGTCCACGCACAGTCAACGTCTAGACAAACGAAAGAACCCGCTGTATCAGCGGGTTCTCTACAAGTATGGAGCCTAGGGGGATCGAACCCCTGACCTCATCGCTGCCAGCGATGCGCTCTCCCAGCTGAGCTAAGGCCCCAGGATATGATGTTACATCTTGTCCAGCACTGCTAAAAACTCATTTTACAGGCGACTTCTATATCATATAAAATCCCTTCTGGACTGTCAATACCCTTCTGAAGCACCGAAATCTATGGAGAAGAACATTCATGTTACGGGCACACACGGCATGGCATATACCAGATGCAGCTCCGGATTGCTCTTCTCCTTTTCCCCCACTACATTAGTCCTCCAGGTCTTCTTTGGACAACAGTGATTTCAGTTCTTTCATGAACATGTTAATGTCTTTGAACTGGCGGTACACAGAAGCAAATCGCACGTACGCCACTTCATCAACCGGAAACAGCTGCTCCATTAACAGCTCGCCGATCTGACGGCTCTCTACCTCAGCTTCTGCTGTGTTACGCAGTGACTTCTCCACTTCAGATACCATCATCTCCAGCGTTTCTACAGAGACCGGACGCTTCTCACACGCACGGATCAAACCACGGAGAATTTTGTCACGGCTGAACTCTTCCCGGCTACCGTCCTTCTTAATGACGATCAACGGTGTTTCTTCAATCATTTCAAAGGTTGTAAATCTTCTCGCGCACTGCTCACATTCGCGGCGGCGGCGGATGGATTTCGATTCATTCGCTGGTCTGGAGTCCAACACTTTGGTACCTAAATAACCACAATAAGGACATTTCAACTAAGATCACTTCCCACTTTTACTTTTTACCACATATTCCCTGAGCATATCTTGTAATGAAAATCGCATTCGCGACACATAATACTTTTACCAACCCGCGAGGAGGTGAACAGCAATGGCACAAAGCAACGGTAATTCCAACAACTTGGTTGTAACTAAAGCTTCCGCAGCCCTGGAGCAAATGAAATATGAAGTAGCTCAAGAACTCGGAATCAGCATCCCACAAGATGGGTACCAAGGTAACATGACTTCTTACGAGAACGGTTCGATCGGTGGATACATCACGAAGCGTCTGGTAACAATTGCAGAACAGCAATTGGCAGGTCAATACCAATAATTATCTGCATCGTAATACGTTACACAGAGGAGCATGGGGCGGCCGGTACACTACCGGTCTGCTCCGTGCTTCTCCTTATCTTTTTCCCAGCAATCGCTCTAGAACGTATCGTAGATCTTCACATACTGATTATAATAGTAAATAACCCGTTGTACATAGTGGCGTGTCTCGCCAAAAGGAATATCCTTCACCGTTTCAAGCGTGCCATCCCATACACCATTTTTCAACCAGCTGCTGACCTTCCCCGGTCCTGCATTATAGGCTGCAATCATCACAATTTCATTGCCACCGAACTGGTCAGACAGATTACGCAGATACCATGTCCCCAGTTGAATATTTCGCCCGGGTTCATGTTTCAATTCATCAAGCGAAGTATCCGGAATTTTGGCTTGTTCCAAAATCCAGTTCGCCGTATCCGGCATGAGCTGCATCAGTCCGATCGCACCCCGCTTGGATTCTTTGCTTGTTTTGAAATTGGTCTCCACCTTAATAATCGAGGCGATCAGAAACGGATCAACCTCATAGCTCTGGGATTGCGCCCGAATCTCTTCCTTATACTCAATCGGATAAAACCAGGCCATCCAGTTCGTATTTAGAAATAACACAAGTACAAAGGAAACAAACATGATCAGCAGTACACGTTTTTTACGCAATATTTTCATAATAAACCCTTATGAGTTAAAAATGATTCAAGCTGCTTCTCCGTCTGAGCCCATGATCCGCTGTTATCAATAACGATATCTGCCCGCTCTTTTTTGCGTTCAATATCCATCTGAGCCGCAATGCGCGCTTCGGCGTCAGCCTGGGTCATTTGATCCCGATTCATCAGTCTCTCCAGTTGTACTGCTCTAGGTACATATACGACCATAACTTCCGTAAAACCTTCCTCAAGACCGGACTCGTACAGCAACGGAATATCCGACACCACCAGCTTGTCCGGATGTTTCAATTCGTATGCAGCCGCTCTCTCACGCATTTCCTTCCGGATCGCCGGATGAGTGATGGCCTCAAGCGCTTTACGTTCCTCAGGGTGCTGAAAAACAATACTCCCTAACTTTTTCCGATCCAGTGTTCCGTCCTCATTCAAGATAGCTTGTCCAAACCGCTGAACAGCGGCAGCCAAAACGGGATGCCCAGGCAACATAACTTCCCGGGCAATAACATCTGCATCGATGAGCAGCGCTCCCTTACTGGCCAGATAGGCGGAAACACTGCTTTTGCCTGTTGCGATTCCGCCCGTTAAGCCTATATTCATCGTCTCACCTCATAACAGCTTTATTACTCCTCAAAACAACTTGAATATTCCCATAATCATTAACAGCAGGGCCGGCAGAACTGAGAGTTTCTGCATCCAGCGCTGTGCTGCAAACCGTAATCCTACCTTCATGCCAAGTGACAGAAACGCCCCACTAAACAAAGCAATCACCAGTGCTGTCCACAGCGTAGGAAATCCAAGCAATGCCGCACCCAGACCTGCACCAAAGGCATCCAGTGACAGCGCAATTCCGAGCCACATCGCTTCCTGTGCGGAGATACTGCCTGAGTTATCCATGTCCGCCTTGGACGGGCTGCGCAAAATTTGAATAACCACACCCAGCTTGCGCAATTCCAGTGTAAATACCATGCGCTCCACCGAACCATCCGTTGGCGATGGTTGCACTTCCAGAACCATTAATTGATTCTTGCTTCTGGATGAAAGCCCCGATTCCGTTGTTCCCTTTTCTTGAAGCAATCTCTCCTGCACCAATTCACTCTCAGCTTCCTCACGTTCTTTGCCCCGCCGCCTGATCAGTTGCAAAAGCGACCACGCACCAATCACAATGAGAATGACAGCCCCCACAATTGAAGCTACTTCTGGGGACACAACATGAGATAAGAGCACACCAACCTGCATAGATAACGCGATTACCAATCCCGAACAAAGCGAAATAATAGCAATGGATAAGAGCGGAATCTTGGTCCTCCGAAGTCCATATGTAATTCCAACTCCAAAACCATCTAAACTCACTGCAAAAGCAAGCGCCAGTAATGAAATAAAATGATGCAGCACCCCGGATTCCTCCCCTGTGCGGTACGTGCCAACTGATGATGTCAGTATGGGTATATGCCCGCTTATTTCTGCCATATCAGTATATGGAGGGAGGAATCCAAGGGTGCTATGATTTCATCATTTCATTGATTCAGTTCTGGTTCGGGAGATCAAAGTCGTTGACAATTCGGGCAAAAATGCGTCCCACGTCCACCAACGACACTTTTTTCAATCAATGTGCCGCAGGTATGGCAAGGCTCCGCTTTACGGCCATAAATTTTCAGCTGATGCTGGAACATGCCCATCTCGCCTTGCCCATTAACATATGACTTGATCGAGGAACCTCCTGCATTCACGGCATCCTGCAGCGTAGCCACAATGGCTTCATGCAAAACCTTCAGCTGTGCTTCGGTCAGCGTCTTCGCAATCGTCTCGGGATGTATACCTGCACGGAAGAGAGCCTCGTCCACATAAATATTCCCGATGCCAACCACATATGCCTGATTCAGCAATACAGCTTTAATTTTGGTCGTACGTTTCCCCACTGCAGCGCGGAATGCGTCCACGGTAAAAGCTTCATCCAGTGGTTCCAGTCCAAGCTTCATGAGCGGTTTCGAAACCAGCTCTTCACCTGCGCTGAACAGATGCATCGTTCCAAACTGACGAACATCCTTGTATCGCAATTCCGTGCCATCATTGAAGTGGAAGATGACATGAGTGTGTTTCTCCACCTCTTCGTGCTGATGATACACACCATAACGTCCCTCCATCCGCAGATGGGAGACCAGCACAAGCCCGTCCAGCAAAATCCGTAAAAACTTGCCCCGGCGCTCTACACCAATCACGGTATGTCCTGCCAGTTCCAATGCAAATGCTTCTATATCGTCAGGCCGCTGAATAATCCGCGGCAAATTAACGGTAACATGATCAATCGTTTTACCTACAATAAGTTGATTCAACGTTCTTCTGACTGTTTCGACTTCCGGTAGTTCCGGCATGATGTTCTCACCTCCCTTATATTATAACGGAAGATGACGCTCAGCGGGACCCTTTCTTATCTATTTTGCTTCATACCAGTTCTCACCAAAGCTAACCTCAGCTTTGAGCGGCACCGACAGCGGAAGCGCCTTTTCCATCACCGAAGGCACAAGCTCCTTCATCAGCTCCAGTTCATCCGCCGGCACTTCAAACACGAGCTCATCGTGTACCTGAAGTAACATACGACTCTGTAGCTTACGTTCGCGCAACGCCTCGTCCATCTGTACCATCGCCAGCTTAATGATATCAGCCGCAGTACCTTGGATCGGTGTGTTCATCGCGGTACGTTCCGCGAAGGAGCGTAGATTGAAATTACTCGCGTTGATTTCGGGCAGATAACGACGGCGTTCCAGCATCGTTTTCACATAACCGTCCCGGCGTGCATCCTTCACAATATCATCCATATACCGGCGCACACCCTGGAATATCTCAAAATACTGATCGATGAACTGTGCCGCTTCTTTCCGCGTAATGTTCAAGTTTTGCGATAGACCATAATCACTGATTCCGTATACGATTCCGAAGTTAACCGCCTTCGCAGAACGACGCATATCGCTGTCTACATCCTCCGGCTTCACGCCGAATACATCGGAGGCGGTCTTCGTATGGATATCCATATCATGTACAAAAGCTTCCTTCAGACGTTCATCATCTGAAATATGTGCCAGTACACGCAGTTCAATCTGAGAGTAGTCGGCTGCGAGAATAGACCAACCCGGCTCGGACGGTACAAAAACCTTACGAATTTTGCGTCCTTCTTCCATACGAATCGGAATGTTCTGCAAGTTCGGGAACTGGCTACTCAGTCGTCCTGTTGCTGCAATGGTTTGACGATAGAACGTATGCACCTTGCCATCCCGGTCGGATATCTCTTTCAGCAAACCTTCCACATAAGTGGATTGCAACTTGGCAAGCTGGCGATATTGCAAAATATGCTGCACCACGTCGTTATAAGGAGCCAGCTTTTCCAGCACTTCAGCGTCAGTGGAGTAGCCTGTTTTTGTTTTCTTCACGACAGGCAGGCCCAGCTTGTCAAACAAAATCTCGCCGAGTTGTCTAGGTGAGTTCAGATTAAACTCCGTACCGGACAACTTGTAGATTTCCGCCATCAGCTTGCCGATCTGTCCTTCAAATTCACGACCAAGGGCTTGTAAGTCTTCTGTGTTCGCCTTGATTCCCTGCTTCTCCATGTCGGCAAGAATACGGGATAACGGCATTTCGAGCTCATGGAACAGCGAATTCATCTCATCGCTCTCCAGCGCTTGTTCCTGAAGGGGGATAATCGCGGCCAGCGCAGCGGCTTTCCGGCATAAGAAATCGCCCAAAACATCCGCCTCTGGTACTCTGTATTTAGCCCCTTTCCCCAGAACGCTATCGTCTTCAACCAGTGAAGGCAGCCCATACTTGGACGTCAGCCCGCTGATTGTCTGATTCGACTCGGTCGGGTCAAGCAAATAAGCAGCAAGCTGCACATCAAATGATGCACCTGCGAATTCAATGCCATGTGCATGCAAAGCCAAATCCACGCGATGCAGATCATATCCACGCTTCGGCTGGTCGGCACTTGCAAGCCATTCCCGTACAGGAGAGGCCGCTTCAGACTGTAGCAATTCCGGAGATATGAACGTATATTTCTCCCCGGCGCCTACAGCAAGACCAACAAGCTTCGCCTGATGCGGATTGTCACCATGCGTTTCCACATGCAGCACATCGATCGAATCCAACATATCCATCAGATCAGCTATGTTATCTTCTGTTGCAATCGTAGATTCAACCTCAGCCGCTGGAACAGCCTCTTGCTCGGAAGCCACGCTACCGCTAAAGGACAAACGCTCCAGCAATGACTTAAACTCCAGCTTAGCCAGTGCAGGCCCTGCACTCGCTTCTTTCAATCCATCAAACTGCATATCATCCCACGTCTGCTCGAGCGGAACCTCACGGTGAATCGTCGCCAGCTGTTTACTCATGCGTGCATCTTCGGCATGGGTTTCAATCTTTTCCTTCATCTTGCCTTTCAGTTCACCCGTACCGTTCAGCACCTCTTCGACCGATCCAAACTGATGCAGCAGCTTCAGCGCCGTTTTCTCCCCAACACCCGGAATACCCGGAATATTATCGGAAGCATCGCCCATCAGACCTTTCAGATCAATAATCTGTAGTGGTGTCAGACCGTAACGTTCCTTAATCTGAGCCGGGTCGTACAGTTCAATCTCCGTAACCCCTTTACGCGTCAGCCCGATATGTACATGCTCGGAAGCAAGTTGCAACATATCCTTGTCACCCGATACAACGAGAACCTGTCTGCCTGCATCATCCGCGCGTTTGGTCAGTGTTCCGATAATATCATCCGCCTCGAAACCAGCCAGTTCAAACTGCGCGATCCCGAGGCCTTGCAATAACTCTTTAAGCAATGGGAACTGTTCGGACAACTCCGGTGGTGTTTTTTCCCGTCCACCCTTGTATTCCTGGTACCCTTCATGACGGAACGTCACTTTGCCCGCATCAAACGCCACCATCACGTGTGTAGGCTTGTGTTCTTCCAACAAACGAAGCAACATCGTCGTAAAGCCGTATACCGCATTGGTGTGCAGACCTTTCGAATTGGTCAGGGGTGGCATTGCAAAAAATGCCCGATAAATAATGCTATTTCCATCTATAAGAATAAACTTGTCCATTCCAGCACCTCGCGTATCATATGGTCAGACTGTACTTACATACCTACTCTCATGATACCATACCTGCCACCTACATCAAAAAAACTTCACACCCCTTTTCACCACATTTCTTCCGCAAAAAAAGAACCTCCTTCCCAGTCAGCCTGTGCACAGGCCAGCCGGAAGAAAGTTCTCCATTTCGATCATATTATTTTATCTTGTATGTCTAATATTCCTCGCTTGTGCAGCATAGCCTGCCCAGAACAACTTACTGGTTCAGGTCCGGACGCTGACCTGTCACCAGATACACCGTGCTCTCACCGATGTTGGTCGCATGATCACCAATACGTTCAATGTAACGCCCAACCATCAAGAGCAACATAGCCTGAGATGCATTCGTTGGATGTTCAGTCATTAATGTGTAGAGGTCACGAATCATATTGCTGTACAACTGATCGACTTGATCATCGGTTTGTGCCATTTTATAGGCCAGATCGGTATTTTCTTTCAAATAGGACTCAATGGACTCATCAATCATGGATTTCACCACTTCCGCCATACGTGGAATATCCACCAGCGGCTTGATCAGCTCTTGACCTTCCATACGGATCGTTACCTTTGCCACGTCGAGGGCCAGATCGCCCATACGCTCCAAGTCACTAGAGATTTTGAAGGCCACGATAATGCGTCTTAAATCCTTCGCAACGGGCTGCTGTGTGATAATAAGCTTGGAGCCCAGCTCCATGATTTTGTCCTCAAGGGCATTGAGATTCGCATCATTCTTAATGATGATCTGAGCTTTTTCTACATTCAATGTCTGCAAACTCTCAATCGCACCGTCCAAGGCATTTCCTACATGTTCCCCCATTTGTTTCAGCAGGGAGCGCAGTTCTTCCAGCTCTTGATCAAATTCTTTTCTGCGAATCATAGATTTCATGTCCTCCTTCTCCATCATCTCCGGGTAAGCCGGGATCATCCTGTTCAGCTCGCCTTAACCAAACCGACCGGATATATAGTCCTCGGTCCGGGAATCTTGCGGTGTGGAGAATAACGTCTCCGTATCAGCTGCCTCCACCACCTCACCATTCAGGAAAAATACCGTTCGTCCAGATACTCGTGCTGCCTGATGCATGTTGTGAGTAACCATGACGATGGTATATTTATGATGCAACTCTTTGACCAATTCCTCGATTTTCAGCGTGGAGATCGGGTCCAGCGCCGAAGTTGCTTCGTCCATCAACAACACATCCGGCTGTACAGCCAGTGCACGTGCGATGCACAGACGTTGTTGCTGTCCACCAGACAGGCTTAACGCCGATTTTTTCAGCACATCCTTCACTTCATCCCACAATGCCGCATGAACCAGACTCTGTTCGACGAGTTTATCCAGTTCTGCTTTTTGGGTTACGCCGTGCAGACGTGGTCCGTACGCCACGTTGTCATAGATCGATTTTGGAAAAGGATTCGGCTGTTGGAATACCATTCCTACCCGTTTGCGCAGCGTCTCCACTTCAATTTCATTACTGTAAATATCTGAACCGTTCAGCATAACTTGTCCTTCCACACGAACACCCGGGATCATGTCATTCATCCGGTTCAACGTACGGAGCAATGTCGATTTACCGCAGCCTGACGGCCCGATAAACGCTGTGACGGTTTTCTCCGGCAGATCCATCGATATATTTTTAAGCGCGTGATGCGTATCATAGTATAAATTAAGTCCATCAATGTGAATGAGGTCTTTCATGGATGCTCACTTCTCCTTCGTTGCAGGGATCATCGGATTCCCTTTACGTTGAGACCGGCGTTCATATTCTCTACCAATCAGCACAGTCATCTTTAATATCCTAACGTAACATTGTAAAAACAGTACCACCTTCATGTTAACGGAATGTAAAAACACCTGAAGAAGACCTAGTCCGTTATATCAACGTCCCAGGTCTCTCTTTTTTGATCTGCGCGATTTCCGTTATACGCTGTGCCTCGGTTGTGCTTTAGTTCACAGCTCGGAATGATCCGTAATCATGGCCTTCAGCTTCAACTGGATATTCTCTGCGACCCTGCCAGCTTCCCCGCCTTCAGCAGCAATGGTCTCCACGATGCAGGACAAAGCTTTTACTGCATGATTTAACTTCCCAAACGCTGCCGCACCTTCCTGCACATACTGCGCACTCTCATCGATTTCAGTACCACTCGCCTGAATGAGGGATACGGTCTGCTGGGTTAAACTTTCAATATCCTGAAGCAATACGGTCATGTTTCCAGCCACTTCTCGTGTCTGTTTGGCAAGTGCCCGGATCTCTCCGGCAACAATCTGGAACCCCCGGCCGTATTCTCCGGCATGCGCAGCCTCTATCGATGCATTCAGTGCCAGCAACCCGCTCTGATCCGCCAGCGTTCGAATGGAACGCGCCATGCCTGCACCCGTTTTGATGGATTCGAGCATCTGACTTGCGTGTTTGCCCTGATCCCCCATATGCTCATGAACCTGAAGGTAGGAAGACTCAACTTGACGCAGACGCCCTTCTCCCTCATTGGACAAGAGGATAACTTGCCCTGCTTCCTGTACGGTCTGATTCGCCGCTTGAACCAGTTTGGTTACAGCCGCATGAATGCGTGAAATTTCCTGTCCACTCTCCGTCACGGTGCATATGCGATCTGCGGATGCCTTCTGCTGAAGTTTACGAGAAAGCGACATCACATCACGAATCGTGAGTACACCAAGCAAGCGATCCTGTTCCGTTACGAGCAGGCAGTCATAAAAATGATCCTCGTCCCGCCGAAGCGCGGCGTCAATAATAGCGGCGGGTTCCATATGTATATCTACAATAACCGGTGATGCGTTAGCTACATTCATAATCGGTTTACGATAAAATAAGTCCGCTGCGAACCTTCCGTTCAGTAAACGATACAAGCTCTCACGCATCAATAATCCTATCGGTTTCATGTGTTCATTACAGAGCACAATACATGGATGCTCCAGTCCATCACTTAACATCGCCGCAGCCTCTCCGCAAGTAGTATCTCCCCTAGCTATAGGCACCTGACGGAAATATTCAGTCAAAGAAACGGCATGTTCCTCCTGAACTTCACTTGTTGATTCGTTCGATTCCAACTCCGGCACGAACGATGTTTCTTCCCCTTTTTGTAAACTGACATCCAGTTTCTCAGGTCTAGCCTCTAACAACATGGGCATAATTACACATTCTCCTTTACGTGTTAGCTCCGCCCTAAGGTGGGTTTTTAGGTACAAAGTATCACTTGGATAACCTCATCCTACTCCACATAAATGAAGAAAAATCTTTCTTTGTGTAAAAAGGAGGTAAAATAAAACTCCCCGATCATTTAACTAGAATGATGGGGAGTTTTTCTTTTGACAACCAATTTATAACCTACACCGCGGATGGAATCGATATGAACGGATTCAGGGTCAAGCTCCAGCTTTTTACGTAATGAACTGACGTGCACATCCACGGTCCGCTGACCTCCGATATAATCAAAACCCCATACGGCATTCATAAGGTCATCCCGGGTGAGCACCACGCCAGGCTTTTTAGCGAGATATAACAGGACTTCGAACTCCTTCGGACGCAGGCTGATCGATTGTCCTCCCAAAGTCACTTCATACTTCAACGGATAAATTTCAAGTTCACCAAGAATAATACGTGAGCCGTCTTTATCCTCAGGCTGCGGTAAATCGTCGCCATTCGAATAACGTCTGAGTACCGCATCTACACGTGCCAAAAGCTCGGATACACCAAACGGTTTCGTAATGTAATCATCTGCACCCGATTTCAGCCCTTGCACAACCTCGGCTTCACCGTTCTTGGCGGTAAGAATAATGACAGGAGTGCTTACTCCCTGAATACGCAGTTTGTTCAAAATATCCAGACCATTCATGCCTGGCAGCATCAGATCCAGTAGAATCAAATCGAAATCCTGAGACAAGGCCCGGTCATATCCTGCTGACCCATGATCCTCTGCCGTTACGTCATAACCTTCCTGTGTCAGGTTATACGTAAGTAATCTCGATAATGTCGGTTCATCTTCAATAACCAGCAAACGCTGTGCCATGATACCCCTTCTCTCTTCATAGGTTGTCTGTTGCCACAACACTTTTTCTATCATAGCACTAATTTGTTAACGCTGTGTAAAGCAAATGGCTCATTTTACATTTTGCTTCTCTAAGCCTACCTTTTTCTTTCCAAAGTAAAACTAGACTTCTTCTTCTTGAATTAAAGGCAGGATTACCCGGAAGGTGCTTCCCATCCCTAGTTCACT
The DNA here is from genome assembly GCF_030803945.1 of Paenibacillus intestini. Taxonomy (NCBI): domain Bacteria; kingdom Bacillati; phylum Bacillota; class Bacilli; order Caryophanales; family Paenibacillaceae; genus Paenibacillus; species Paenibacillus intestini. Next base: position 737,134 of record NZ_JAURUN010000002.1, read on the forward strand.
TTCGACCGACAATTTACCATGATGAAGCTCCACCAGGTGTTTAACGATAGAGAGTCCAAGTCCTGTTCCTCCCGAATTCCGTGATCGGCCTTTGTCTACACGGTAGAAACGTTCAAAGATTCGCGGCAAATCCTTCTTGGGAATACCAATTCCTGTGTCGGACACCGAGAAAACCACCTGCTCTTCCTCACTCGTCTGATCCATCTTCACCTGGAGTTTCACCCTTCCACCCTCAGGTGTATAGTTAATGCCGTTGGATAACAGATTAATGAAAATCTGCTTCATTTTATCCTCATCCGCTTCAATATACAGTTCCTCCGGTACATTCATTTCCAGACGAATCTGCTTTTTCTCCGCTACCTTGGACAAAGTTCCAAGCACCATTTCGAAGAAGGAATGCACATGCACTGGTGAACATTCCAGCGGTGCACGTTTCGATTCAATCTTGGACAACTCCAGAATATCTCCAATCAAGCGGTTTAGTCGATCACCTTCATCATAAATAATCTGCAGGAAAGAACGTTCCGTTTCCTTATCCTGTACACCGCCGCTTAGTAAGGTTTCTGCAAATCCCTTCACTGCTGCAACAGGTGTCTTGAGTTCATGAGAGACATTGGCCACAAACTCGCTACGCATGGATTCCAATCTGCGAATCGCAGTTACATCCTGTAGCAGGAATAACATTCCCCGATATCCGCCATTGTCTTCTGACATCGGTACACCATCCAGCCTTATCAACCGTTCTTCCGGGTTAAATACACTTACTTCTTCGTGCATCCGTTCCTGATTAGCTACGCTCTCTTCAATCGTGCGTGTCAGCTCGTAATGCCGCTTGAGTTCCGTGTAAGGTCTTCCTGTAACCTTCACGGCCTGAATACCGAGCATACGCTCTGCTTCCCGATTAACCAGTGCAATCGATTGCGTTGCATCAATCATGACGATCCCACCCGTCATATTCGCCAACACACTTTGAAGCAATGCTTCATTGTCCCGAATCGTTTTGAGCTGGGACTGCAGACTATCTGCCATGCCGTTAATCGCCAGACCCAGCTGGCCGATCTCGTCCCTGCGTGTAACTTTTACTCTCGCATCATACTCCAGCTTTGTAATCCGGTGTGCCACTTTGGTGATATGCTCGATGGGCGACGTTAGACCTCTAGCTACCCGGTAACTGACAAATGCCACAATGAGAAAAAGCAGGCCCAGCGCAGCAAACATAATCATCCATCCGCGTTGCAGTCCTTGATCCACCGCTTGCAAACTCATAGACAACCGAATATAACCGTCAAATTTGCCACTTGGTATCTCAATCATGTCACTTTGATCCGAATTAACAGGCAACGCGACATACAGCATGTCCTGCCCTAACGTTGCACTATATCGGATGGACTGTCCGAAAGCATTTTCGTTAGCCGTCCTAATCTCTTCCCGATTCAAGTGATTATCCATCGTTGCAGGATCACTCTCGGAATCGCCAATGACGATACCGTCTTTATTGATAAAAGTTACTCGCGAGTCTGTTAGACGATCCAGTTCCAGCGCTCGGTCCGAGTAATATTTCCGAGTTTCCGCTGATGTCGGATTGGAAGCATCATGAAAAGGGAATGTCGCTTTTAACAAATTAATTTCACGCACCATCGTTTGTTCCAGTGCGGCGATATGAGTAGTCTTGAAAACTCTGCCCATCGTATATCCGGCTACAATGACGGATACGCCAATGAGTACCATCATGATTAGAGCGAGGCGAATGCGAAACGGTCTCATTAATCTCTTCCTTCTGTTATATTTTAGTCCGTTGAACAACAAGACAATTTACATAACCACTCTGATGACAGAATAACCTTCCAATCCCTGTTATCTTCAGGTTTTTTCTGCACTCTTCGTCCATATGTAAATAAGTTAATATTAAATTCAAATGATGAAAACAAACCATTATTTATCCATTTAGTTCGTTACGGTCACCGCGTGTCGTTGGATGTGATATAACTAGAAATTCCACATCTTGTGCACCTCGATTTTGCATCTGATGGGGTGCTCCCGGCGGGATTTCGATGCCTTCATGTGTTTCCAGTACATAGGTCTCTCCATTCAGCTCCATACAAGCCTCACCGCTAAGAACAAAAAAGAATTGGCGACTCTTCACATGTACATGCCTTGTTTCTGTCGTGCCTGCGGGCATTCGCTCATGAATCACACTAAGTGTCTCTCCCTGAACCAGATGCCAACCATCACACTGAGCTCCCCATATATAATGTGATGCCTCTTGTTTGCTAATCTTCATATGAGTGCCTCCCGAATATGTTATCCGGTTTATCATATCACATCTAATGAGATATCTTTCCATGTAAAATGAGCAATAAATCTGCCTTCTTCCCCTCTGACTCACCCCATTGCTTTAAAGTCAGACCTGTATAAGGTATCATAAATATATCAACGCAGATACAGACTTTTGTAAATCACATCTTACAATAGATAGGACTTCAACCTGCCTCCCCTGTTCGAAACCCTCTTCTTATTTGAAAAAAATATATAAAGAAAGACGGGACGCCACTATGCTTTAGCGTCCCGTCTTTCTCTTCTCAAAACAGCGACTATCCTCGCCCGTTCCGCAATGCCATTTGCCCGGTGCATCACCTAGCCGTTAACGACTTCGCCGCCGTTCACATGCATCACCTGTCCGCTGACATAAGAAGAGTCATCAGAAGCGAGGTACACATAAGCTGGTGCCAATTCATCCGGCTGCCCTGGACGTTTCATCGGTTGCGTGGCTCCGAATTCACTTACTTTTTTCTCATCAAATGTCGAAGGAATCAAGGGTGTCCAGATCGGACCAGGAGCTACGGCGTTCACACGAATCCCCTTTTCAATCAGATTCATCGACAATGAACGGGTGAAGGATGTAATTGCCCCTTTAGTCGACGAATAATCCAGTAACGTCGGGCTTCCCCGATAAGCGGTTATCGATGTTGTGTTAATGATGGTGCTACCTTGTTTCAGATGTGGCATAGCCGCCTGTGTAACATAAAACATACCAAAGATGTTGGTACGGAATGTTTTTTCCAGTTGCTCTGGCGTAATATCCTCCAGGTTTTGTTGCGGATGTTGCTCAGCCGCATTGTTAACCACAATGTCGAGTTTGCCAAGTTCATCGACCGTTTGTTGAACGCTTTTCTTCGCAAAATTCACATCACCGATGTCACCTGCGATAAGCACACACTTGCGCCCTTCCTGCTCCACCTGACGTTTCGTTTCCTTGGCGTCCTCATGCTCACTCAGATATACAATCGCCACATCGGCGCCTTCCTTGGCATAGGTCACAGCAACAGCCCGTCCAATCCCGCTGTCTCCTCCCGTAATCAAAGCCACTTTGTCCAATAGTTTGCCGGCTGCCTTATACTGCGCCCTCTCGAATTCAGGCTTGGGATTCATCTTGGATTCAATCCCCGGACGCTGATCCTGATGTTGTGCAGGCATCGTTTGTTGTTTTTGCTGGGTAGTGCTTGACATTGTACCTTCTCCTTTCAAAATGAACATGTTTGATTTTAAGAAGACTTGGACACAAATAACATGCTTCCTTGTCTCTCATTCGTCATAACTCTCATTAGTCTCATTCTGTAGGATGGCATGAACCGACCAGATTATTCTTCTACTGGACAGCAATGCGAACCCTCATAATTACTGTCATTCCTTATTTACCACATATATGGAAATCCAAACTTTGTATTTCGTCACCATCTGCATTTGTGAATATTCGAATTTTTTTCGAAATTGACCTGTTTCATCATACAAATGGTGTTCCTAAGCAGATAGGGCTGATGTACAATGTACAGTGTGGAGATTATATTCATCTTTTTTTAGTCACCTAGCGTGATTAGCAGCATCATCTCATTTGCTTCAATACGACAACAATCTAATTTGACATGGAGATCTGAACATGGAATCGCATATTACTACTTACATTACACTTGTGACCACGTCAGCCGTGCTGAATCTGTTTCTGTGTATGTATACGTACTTCAGAAGAGCCCATTTTCCAAACGCCAACATCTTTATCCTGTACACGGCTTCCCTGTCCGTATATACCTTCGGATATGCCATCGGCCTCGCCAGTAATACACTGGAACAGATGAAGTTCTGGAATATCGTCCAATATATTGGTATGCCGATCTCTGCACCGCTTGGCCTGCTTCTCATGATTCATTACACTGGAAAAAAGTTGTCTAAATGGCTGACGTCAGCCTTATTCATCATTCCTTCCATTACCGTCTTTCTGGTTGCTACGAATGATTGGCATCATCTCTATTACAAAAGAGTATGGTTACGTGAGGATAGCACAGTCCCCGTCATGGCGATGGATATTGGTCAATGGTATGTTGTCCATGGTGCATTTACGTTCTCCTGCCTTTTATGTGCTGGCCTTATCTTAATTGGGCAATGGCGTCACACCAAAAAGATGTACCGTCGTCAACTGCTTACGTTAATTGTGTCGCAGATTATTCCGATGGTTGCTGCATTTGTGTACTTACTTGGCGTGACTCCGTTTGGCCTCGACCCAGTTCCCGTACTGATGTGTGTTACATCGGCTATGTATATCTGGGCTATTCTGTCCTCCAGACTGTTAACCATTGTACCGATCGCCAAAGAAAGTATTTTTGAAAGTATGCGCGAAGGGGTTCTTGTGCTGGATAGTTCCTATCGTCTTGTCGATTTCAACAGATCCCTAAGACTGATGTTACCTGAGATTGAAACATCGATGGTTGGGCAACCCTTGAATGACATCTGGCTTCGTCTTGCAGGAGAGACCTTTCCCGTTGAATATGAAAGAGAAGGGCTGCAAACCGACTTGTACTGGCAATTAAACGGAGAAACCGTCTGTTACCAAGTCAGGACGTCTTATGTATTTAACAAAAATCCTCAAGTTGTCGGTATTCTCATTATGCTAATCGACATTACCGAACAACGTTTTTTACAAGAACAATTGAAACAACTAGCTTATTTCGATGGTTTAACCAAAATATACAATCGGACTCAATTTTTGAACAAAGGAAGAGAATGGCTTCAAGAAGCCCGGCTTAATTTTCACCCCATCTCTTTTATCTTGTTTGACATTGACCATTTCAAGCGTATCAACGACACGTACGGTCATGATGCGGGTGACCAAGCCATCGTTCATGTTGTATCCGTGTGCAATCGTTATTTAAACAGTGAAATGTTATTCGCCCGTTACGGCGGAGAGGAATTTGTTATCGCTTTGCCGAACATGGTACTCCAGGAAGCATATACTCTTGCAGAGCAGTTGCGAATGGCTTTGTTAAATCAACCGCTCAACCTAGAGGGCAAGTCCATTCCGGTCACCGCCAGCTTTGGTGTCTCCCAAACGGTTGGCGAGTCGGATACCCTGGAATCTTTGCTACGTGACGCCGATCACGCCCTGTATGAGTCCAAACGGAATGGCCGAAATGCAGTACGAGTTCATGGTTCTGGTGTTAGCTAATGATGAGTTGCGGGGTATTCAGGTTCCCGGCAGTCATTGAATAAAAGATCACAAAGCAAACAGACAGCCTTTGTAGGCTGTCTGTTTGTTTGTATATCTGTGCGGTTTGATTCAATAGAACCCGGCGTTACTCACGCCACATGGTTAAAAGCGTACATGTTTCATTAGCAATAGCTTTTAGCGCTACCCCTTGTCCTGAACATGTGCAAACGCTTCACCTTATACTCATAGTTATCGTTTGAGAATCAACATTAGACCCTGAAGCCTCTTATTCTTCTATTAGAAAATGGATCTGTCCACCATCAGGTACACCATGATGAGTAAGAACACGGCAAGCAACGTGCTGAACGTACGAATTTTGCTTTGGTATGGTGTTACATCCTTATTACTTTTCACGCCTTCTGCGGCAAGACGTAACGGTTTACCCATAATTCCGCCAATGGCTGCAATCGCGAGAAGAATTACTACGACAACAGCCATCCAGATGTGGGAGTAATCTCCCTTTGTCATCAGATAACCACCTGTAAGAAGCTGAATAACAAGCGCATACTGTGCAACTTTGTTTAAGGAACGAAGTGACGCGAATGCTCCCTCCTGTGCTGGCAAGCTCAATGTGCGAATTTTACCTACCACGAATGGCAAAATCAGATAAAATCCCATGGCCAGTGCTCCGACGATATGGAGCAAATACATAATCATTGTCAAAATTTTCATCCTCCTCAACATATTCGCTGTGCTGTATATCACATTTTATTATACTGGGGAACTTATCCAAAGAAAAGAAAACCTCCGTATTTACGGAGGTTTTCTCACTTTTCATGTTCAAAAAGTCTTCAAAACTTAAATATTAACGATTGAAATGACGTTACGCACCGAATCTGCAGACGTATCAAGCGCTGCTTTTTCTTCGGCTGTCAACTCCAGTTCGAAAATCTTCTCAATTCCGTTGCCTCCCAGAACGGTTGGCACACCGAGGAAGAGATCCTGATATCCATACTCACCTTCAAGATAAGCAATAACCGGAATAATGCGTTTTTTGTCCTTCAAAATGGCCTCCGTCATCTGGACCAGTGAAGCTGCCGGAGCATAGTATGCACTGCCATTACCCAGCAGGTTAACAATCTCACCGCCGCCTACACGGGTACGTTGCACAATCGCATCAATGCGATCTGCTGGAATCAGGGTATCGATTGGAATACCGCCTACACTCGAATAACGAACGAGCGGTACCATATCGTCACCATGACCACCCAGCACAAAGCCACGTACATCCTCTACGGATACATTTAACTCCTGCGCAATGAACGTACAGTATCGGGCAGTGTCGAGAACACCCGACTGTCCGATCACGCGGTTTTTCGGAAAACCGAGTGTCTGATACGCTGCATACGTCATTGCATCTACCGGGTTGCTCAGAATAATGACAATGGACTCAGGGCAATATGTTTTCACATTTTCACACACGGACTTCACGATACCTGCATTCGTATTCACCAGATCGTCACGGCTCATGCCCGGTTTGCGGGCAATTCCGGCTGTAATGATCACAATGTCTGAACCAGCTGTATCCTCGTAGTTGGAAGTTCCCACGATATGACTGTCGAACCCTTGCACAGGGCTAGCCTCCAGCAGATCGAGTGCTTTACCCTTGGTCGGATTCTCCAGTTGAGGAATATCAACCAGAACAACATCCCCGAGTTCCTTCTGGGCAAGCATCAGTGCAGTTGTAGCACCGGTAAAACCGGCACCAACGACTGTGATTTTTTTGCGCTGAATAGTCACGATTCACATCTCCCCTTACAGGTTTTTGTTACAGGTTGCTAATGATTTGATCAGCGAATTCGGAACATTTCACTTCTGTTGCGCCGTCCATCAGACGTGCAAAGTCATACGTTACCGTTTTATTGTTGATGGATGTTTCCATGCCTTTGTAGATCAGGTTAGCCGCTTCTTGCCAGCCCAGGTGCTCAAGCAACATTACGCCGGAGAGGATTACGGAACCAGGGTTCACGACATCTTTATCTGCGTATTTAGGTGCAGTACCGTGTGTTGCTTCGAAGATAGCATGTCCAGTTACATAGTTGATGTTCGCACCAGGTGCGATACCAATTCCGCCAACTTGCGCTGCGAGAGCATCGGACAGATAGTCACCGTTCAGGTTCAATGTAGCGATCACGTCGAATTCACCCGGACGAGTCAATACTTGTTGCAGAGCGATATCAGCAATGGCATCTTTTACGATGATTTTGCCAGCATCTTCAGCTGCTTTTTGCGCTGCATTAGCTGCATCTGTACCGTCTTTTTCTTTGATCACATCGTATTGTGCCCAAGTGAATACTTTGTCGCCAAATTCTGCTTCAGCCACTTCGTAACCCCAGTTTTTGAAGGCACCTTCAGTGAATTTCATGATATTACCTTTGTGTACCAAAGTAACGGTTTTGCGGTTATGGTCAACAGCATATTGTACCGCTGCACGAACCAAACGTTTCGAACCTTCCTCAGATACAGGTTTGATACCGATACCGGAAGTTTCAGGGAAGCGAATTTTGTTAACACCCATTTCCTGTTGCAAGAACTGGATCATTTTTTTCACTTCTTCAGAACCTTCAGCGTACTCGATACCTGCATAGATGTCCTCTGTGTTTTCACGGAAAATAACCATGTCAACCAGCTCAGGACGTTTAACCGGGGAAGGTACCCCATTGAAATAACGTACAGGACGCAGGCAAGTGTACAGGTCAAGCTCTTGACGAAGTGCCACGTTCAGGGAACGGATACCGCCGCCGATTGGCGTAGTCAGAGGTCCTTTGATGGCTACGATGTACTCACGAATCGCTTCGAGCGTATCGTTCGGCAACCACTCTCCGTATGTATTGAATGCTTTCTCACCAGCAAACACTTCATACCAAGCAATTTTTTTAGTACCGTTATATGCTTTTTCTACTGCTGCATCCAGAACACGTACAGAAGCTTTCCAGATGTCACGGCCTGTACCGTCACCTTCGATGAATGGAATGATTGGATTATTAGGTACTTGAAGCGTACCGTTGTCAATTTGAATTTTTTCGCCTTCAGTTGGGAGTGCAAATTTTTCCAATTTCATAATTACAATTCCTCCTAAGTTTTGGTTTCACAGTATGAAGCATACCACATTTTTGCAGGAAGGAAGGGCTGTCTCTACTCGGCAGTATAGCCTCGCATTCACAAGCCCCTCACCTCATCTATATGATTATACTGTTTTTGCTAAAGTTTAGCGAAGATCGATGGAAACGTATTTCTGATCTGTTGGGCCCGTGTACTCGGCACGCGGACGGATAATGCGGTTATCTGCAAGTTGCTCCAGAATATGCGCTGTCCAACCGGACACACGGCTGATCGCAAAGATCGGTGTGAACAATTCCTGATCAATCTTCAGTTGAGTGTATACGGAAGCGGAATAGAAATCGACATTTGGCTTCAAACCTTTTTGGCCTGTCACGATTTCTTCAATCTTCACGGACATCTCATACAAACGGGTATCGTTGTTCATCTCACCCAGTTCTTTGGACATCTTCTGCAAATGCTTTGCACGTGGGTCACCATTTTTGTACACGCGGTGTCCAAAGCCCATGATTTTCTCACGGTTATTCAGTTTTTCCTGAATAGCCGCTTCCAGACGATCCGGTGTACCGATCTCGTCCAGCATTTTCATAACAGCTTCGTTTGCACCACCATGCAAAGGCCCTTTGAGTGCACCGATCGCAGAAGTTACGCCTGAGTAAATATCAGACAGGGTCGCTACCGTAACGCGGGCAGCAAACGTCGAAGCATTCAGCTCGTGATCTGCATGCAGAACAAGTGCCTGATCAAGTGCTTTTACCGCGGTTTCGGACGGCTCTTCTCCTGTCATCATGTATAAAAAGTTCTCAGCGATGGAAGCGCCTTCTTTTGGAGCCACAGGCTCTTGCCCCTTACGAATACGTGAGATTGCCGCTACAATGGTTGGCAATTGCGCTTGCAACTTCACCGCTTTGTTTTCATTCGCAGCCTCTGTCATCTCGTCGGCTTGCTCATCATAAAGCGCAAGCGCGGAGACTGCAGAGCGTAGAGCTGCCATCGTGCTGATGTGTTTTGGATACAACTTGATTTGGGCGATCAATTCGTTTGGAATCGGCGCGTAATCGCTCAGACTTTTACGAAGTGACTTCAATTCATCTGCTGTTGGCAATTTGCCAAACCAGAGCAAATAAGCAACTTCTTCAAAACTTGCATGTTCAGCCAAATCATCGATATCGTATCCACGGTATGTAAGCACACCGTCTACAATAGAGCTGATCGAAGAGGTTGTTGCAACGATGCCTTCCAGACCTTTGGTAGCTGTCATATTACATCTCTCCTTTAATAAGCGAAATCAGAAATCATTCTAAGTCATATCAGTGCCAAAGTGCACCTAACCTCTTTTGTAAACCGTTTCATTTTAAAAATGACCTAAGTTGTCAAAATTCGGTTTTCTTATCTGTCAATCGGTATTTACTTATATCATCATACTGGATTTTGTCGTTTATGTGAACATGATGAGAGTTCATTCGCACATCAAACATATTTATCGGACCGATAAAGCATTTTTGAAAACCTTTACACAAGCAGGGTTGGGATTTAATGTGTACTAAACAATTTATGTCATTAGAGAAATCAAACCAAAATATAGTCACAAAATCTATTGCTATAATTTGTAAACCTCAGGCATACTTTAGGCAGACGATGTGCTAAGCAGGATTCCGGCACACGGTTGGAGACTGTTCTTTTTGGCGTTTCAAAAGCTTACGATTGCTCTATATTAATAAGATAAGCTCTTGATTGAATAAAGGGGAGTTGAACCTTGGATCGAATCATTCTCAAACGTCTGCTTCGCGGTCTGTGGGTTATTGTAGCTACCTTTCTGATCGCCGTAGCCGTATATCTGTTGTTCCCGCTGTTATATCCTTTTGTTATTGCCTGGATTATTGCCTACGCGATGAATCCGCTCGTAAAGTTGCTCCAGAACAGGCTCCGTTTTCCACGCTGGCTCGCGGTTACCTTATCACTTCTATTGTATTTTGGGGCAATCGCTGTAATTTTATCTGCGGCTGTTACTCGTATGGTTAAAGAAGTCATTTCACTAACCACCAGTTTCGATCTGCATGTGGACGAAATCAAAGAAACGTTTGTACGCTGGACGCAGAACGATACGATCCAAAGTTTGATAGCGCAGATTAACGATTTTTACAAAGAAAACCCGAATTATCAAGAAACCATTAACAGTAACATCAGCAAAACAACAGAGACCGTCGGAACAGCGGTAAGTGACCTTGTTACTGGGTTTTTCAACCTGATTTTAAACCTGCTGACCTCGCTACCTAATATGGGTGCAGTTCTCATTGTGGTGTTGCTATCTACCTTCTTCATTAGCAAAGGCTGGACGCGTCATAGCATTACCGTCTCTGGTTGGGTTCCGTCTGCAGTTCGCAAACCGATCTCTGATATCTGGAATGATCTCAAAAAAGCCCTCTTTGGTTATGTACGCGCACAGCTGATCATGATCTCGATTACAGCGCTGTTCGTCATGATTGGGTTGCTTATCCTTCAAGTCAAGTCAGCGTTCACGATCGCTCTGCTGATTGGTCTGGTCGACCTGCTCCCCTATCTTGGTGTCGGTCTGGTCATGGTACCTTGGGCGGCGTATTTGTTCATGAACGGGGATATCTATCTTGGCATCGGTATTAGTGTGATCTATCTTATCTTGCTTATTGCCCGGCAGATCATTGAACCGAAAGTTCTTGCCAGTAGTGTGGGGCTAGACCCACTCGCAACGTTAGTAGGCATGTTTGTTGGCTTGAAGCTATTTGGTGTGCTAGGCCTCATTATCGGTCCGGTGAGTCTTGTGATTCTCGATGCCTTTAACCGTGCCAATGTACTTCGTGACCTCAGGACCTATATCATTAATGGCAGAGTCCGATGAGTCTGATTGAAGAGCATTAATCACAATCCTTTTCCAGTTAAACTAATGCAAAAAAGTCTCCGTTCCAAGCAGAAGGTGTCTGCAGAACGGAGACTTTTGGTTTAAACGAGATAGATGCTCTCCTATTTCGGACGGCGATAAAATGTAATGCTGCCGTTTCTCATCTTTTTCTCCAACCAGCCCAGGAAGAATAACCGATAAACTGGACGTGTTAACGGAAATACTAACGTAAAACCGATGAGATCGGTCACAAAACCAGGGATCAACAGCAAGAATCCGCCGACAAAAACGAAAAGACCATCGACCATTTTCCGCCCAGGCACCTTGCCGCGTTCCATCTCCTGTTTGGCGTCCATCAATACCTTACGCCCTTCAAACTGCAACATGGCTATACCAATCAAGGACGTGAGAATCATAAGAAGCAATGTTTTTCCGGCCCCGATCCAATCACTCATCAGAATGAAACCAAACAGCTCAATTACCGGAATTAATAAAAGTAAAGCCCACATCCATTTTCGCATTGATATGTTACTCCTTTCCTGAGAACCACACCTTTTCAAGCGCGCTGTATAGCTCTGAAGCGACTTTATCCAGTCTAACCGGCTTCCAGTCTGTATTCACCCACACATGCTGGGTAGATCCCGTCACCAATCGTTCACCTGGGAGTGATTCATCATGTGCCCACACCCGTTCACCGACAGCGAGTGAAGCATCATCTTCCTCAGACATACGTCTTATGTCGTACTCGTAATTCAGGCGCAAGCCGCTAAAAGCAGTGATTCGAGTGAAAATGATGATCTCGTCATCGTAACGCGCCGGTTTATGATACTTCACATCCAGACCGGTTACAGGAAGCAACAGTGCCTGTTCTTCCATTTTACGATATGTATACCCCATTTGGCGAATCATCTCGGTACGGCCGATCTCGAACCAGTTCAGGTAGTTCGCATGATAGACAACCCCCATCTGGTCGCTCTCCTGATAACGTACACGAAGACGAGCTGTATACCAGTTACCATTACTTTCTTTTCGCACGTTCTCAGCCTCCTTGGCTCTACCATTCATACGCTTCAAATCACAGAATCGTGTCATGAAGATGGAAAAAAAGCAACGGGACATAAGGCCCCATTGCTTCTTTCATGTTACTTACCGAATCATACGCTACAATTAAGCGTTGTTTGGAATTTGGCTAACTTTGATCAGGTTAGTAGAACCGGAGCGACCCAGAGGTACACCTGCTGTAATGACAACCAGGTCTCCTTCTTTAACCAGTCCTGATTTTACGCCACCTTCAATTGCATTTTCGAACAAAGCATCCGTAGAATCAACCAATCTACCTTTAACAGGAGTTACACCCCATGCCAGTGCCAAACGACGGGAAGTTCTGTCTTCTGTCGTTACAGCGATGATTGGAGCTTCTGGACGATATTTAGAGATCATACGTGCAGTATGTCCGGATTCTGTCGAAGTGATGATCGCTTTTGCGTTCAAATCTTGAGCGGACAGAGCAACGGATTGACTGATCGCTTCAGTAACTGTTGTTTGTTGTGCAACGCGTTGTTTCAGATACAACTCTTGGTAAGGCAAAGCAGATTCTGCTTTTTCTGCAATACGGGACATTGTCAGCACGGACTCTACCGGATATTTACCGGCAGCTGTCTCACCAGACAACATGATTGCATCTGTACCGTCAAAGATTGCGTTGGCTACGTCACTTGCTTCCGCACGAGTCGGACGCGGGTTACGTTGCATCGAATCCAGCATTTGTGTAGCTGTAATAACCGGTTTACCCGCAACATTACATTTTTCGATCATGCGTTTTTGTACCAGTGGTACTTCTTCAGCAGGGATTTCCACACCCAGGTCTCCACGAGCAACCATCAGGCCGTCAGACACTTCAAGGATTTCGTCCAGGTTGTCGACACCTTGTTGGTTTTCGATTTTGGAGATAATTTGAATGTGACCTGCATTATGTTTCTCAAGCAATTCACGAATTTCAAGCACGTCGCTTGCTTTACGAACGAAAGAAGCTGCGATGAAATCGATACCTTGTTCGATACCAAACACGATATCGTTAGCATCTTTTTCAGTGATACCCGGCAGGGAAATCGCGACGCCTGGAACGTTAACACCTTTTTTGCTTTTGATTGTACCGCCGTTAACGATACGGCATTTGATCTCGGTGCCTTGTACTTCCACCACAGTCAGTCCGATCAGACCGTCGTCGATCAGAATTGTAGATCCAGCTTCAACATCCTTAGGAAGATCTGCATACGTAATGGAAAGACGATCTTTGGTTCCCAGAATTTCTTCTGTCGTCAAAGTGATGTACTCGTCCTGAACCAATTCAATTGGCTCAACTTCAAGTTTACCTGTACGAATTTCCGGTCCTTTGGTGTCCAGCAGAATTGCTACAGTTTTGTTCAGCTCTTCACATGCTTGGCGAATCGCTACGATCCGTCCGCCGTGCTCATCGAAATCACCGTGGGAGAAATTCAGACGGGCTACGTTCATGCCAGCCATAATCAGTTTCTTGGTATTCTCCAGGGATTCACTGGATGGGCCAATCGTACATACAATTTTCGTTTTGCGCATTTTGGGTTTCCTCCGATTTTAAAGGTCTAACTTTATATCTCTATTTTTCTTTTTCCAACTATTAAATTTACTATACTTTCGATCATTTGTATAGGAAATTCGTCACATCATTCTGCATTTCCCGACAAATTTTTCACAGGTTCTGCTTCTAACGGCTGTTCCGATGCTTCCACTTGGACAGATTCTGCCTCGGAATTTGCTTCAACTTCACCCGCAGGCTCTCTTTCTTTAGTAGGTTCTACCGCAGAGGCTGGTGCTTCAAAAGTCACTGAGCCGATTTTGCGGAATTTTTCATAGCGATCCTGCTTTAATTGCTCCGCACTCCATCCTTTCATCTCATCCAGATGACGAACTAGAGCTTCGGAGATCGCTGTTGCAGCTGTATCATAGTCCTGGTGAGCTCCGCCGCGCGGTTCAGGGATAATCTCTTCGATCACTTCCATCTCGAGCAGGTCTTTCGCCGTAATTTTCATCGCTTCAGCGGCCTGATCTGCTTTGGATGCATCCTTCCATAGTATCGATGCCGCACCATTAGGAGAAATTGCAGAATAGATGGCATGCTCGAGCATGAGCACACGGTTACCTACAGCCATAGCTAGAGCACCGCCGCTTCCACCTTCGCCGATGACAACAACAATAACAGGAACCGAGAGTTTAGCCATCTCCAGCAAATTACGGGCAATCGCTTCCGATTGACCTCTCTCTTCTGCAGTATTACCCGGATACGCTCCTTTAGTATCAACAAACGTAATAATCGGGCGGCCAAATTTATCAGCCTGTTTCATTAAACGCAGTCCTTTACGGAACCCTTCCGGGTGAGCACTTCCAAAAAAGCGGGCGATGTTGTCCTTCGTATCCTTTCCACGCTGTTGGCCAAGTACCGTTACGGTTTGTCCATTCAGCTTGGCGAGTCCACCAACAACCGCAAGGTCGTCACCAAACATACGGTCACCATGCAGTTCGGTAAAATCAGTAAAAATGAGCTGAATCAGATCCAGTGCTGTTGGACGCTGCTGGTGACGAGCCAAATGCATCTTCTGAGCCGGTGTTATGCTGGTGTAAATCTCTTCTTCAAGTCTATGATAACGTTCTTCGAGACGGGCTATTTCTTCGGTAAAATCAATACCTTTTTCCTGCCCAAACTGAACGAGTTCTTCAATTTTTTTGCGCATCTCAATCAGAGGCGCTTCATATGGCAAACTACCCGCCATTTAGACCCCTCCCTTTTCACTGTGCATATCGAGAAGCTTGCCAAGGGTTGCCCGAAGTTCTTTCCGGTGAACAACCATGTCCAGTTGACCATGCTGGAGGTTGAATTCTGCGGTCTGGAAATCATCCGGCAGCTTCTGACGGATCGTTTGCTCAATTACTATCCTGCCTGCAAAACCAAATACAGCGCCAGGTTCAGCGATAATAATATCGCCAAGGCTCGCGAAACTAGCCGATACCCCACCGGTTGTCGGATCGGTGATCACCGAAATATAGAGCCCGCCTTGCTCGTCCAAACGAGCTAAAGCCGCACTTGTTTTAGCCATCTGCATCAGACTCAGAATACTCTCCTGCATCCGTGCACCGCCTGAAGTAGAGAAAATAATTAAAGGAAGCTTCTTCTCAATGGCATGTTCAACAGCACGGGTAATTTTCTCTCCGACTACAGAGCCCATACTGCCTGTGAAGAAATCAAAGCTCATTACAGCAACAACAACAGGAAGACCTTCAATGGTCCCTTCTCCTGTTATAACGGCTTCCTTCAAACCCGATTTCAGACGTTGCTGCTCCAGCTTACTGCTGTACCCCGGGAATCCGAGTGGATCAACCGAAACCATATCGGCATCATGCTCAACAAAACCTTCTTCATCCAGTACCATTGCAATACGTTCCATAGCGTTAAGACGCATATGGTAGCCGCAGGCAGGACATACTTTCAGGTTTTTCTCCAGTTCCTTGCTATATTGAATGGTGCCGCATTTGCTGCACTTGTTCATAAGCCCTTCAGGTATTTCACGTTTCGGGCGCTCGACGGCTTCTTGACGTTCACCTGGAATTGCACGCTCGGAAGGTATGGTAGCGTACTTCCGTTTCTTTTGGAATATATCTTTGAACACAACTACACCTCTCCAGCCAATAATTTGATGGCCGCAGGCCACAGTCCGCTGTAACAATCAGCTTGATCTGCATGCTGCGGTGAACCGCTTACGCTTATAACTCATGCTAAGACTTATACCTTACTAGCATTCAGAACAAAATTCCTCCGATACAAGGCAAACCTCAACGGCTACTCTCCGCACAATTGAGGTTACCTGCTATAACCGATTAACAAAAAAAGAAGGAAGGACAGTAGCATTATACTCATGCAAGTCGATTCCTCTTTCCGCTTCCGCGGTCAGTCCCTTATGTACCAGTGGTACTTTTTGTTATCTGCCAAGGCACTTCAATATCGAGAATCAAGAATGCAGAATGGAATTCAACACTTCCTGAACCTCTTCCAATTCCCCAGAAGGGACGCGAATCTCATATTGTTGCTTGGATAAACTGATGGGACGGGTCTGTACCAGAAAACCTTCTTCCGAAAGCTTGGTCTTGATCTTGTCCGCAACCTTTGCTGTCGGCGCAATGTAAATCACCGTCCACATGCCATGTCCGCCCCCTAAGCTAATGTTCAGAGCCCGTATATTGGACTAATGATACCATACCTCCGTTTTTTTCTGCAAGGAAGGGTTGAAGACCTTTCAGGAGAAAATCGGATGATTCGGGACATTGCCCCCTGCTTGGCAAGCCAAATGGTCATAGTCATGTGATATAATTCGCTGACTTTTACTAAGAGGCAAAAACCTTACAGGGCAGCCATAGCCGCCCCTAATCCTATTGGACAGATTGAGATGGTAACCACAGGTTTATGTTGGTATTAATAGATCTTACAGGTCGGAAGGGTATTTCTTAGCTTTAATATTCTTGTGTGCAATCCGCGCGGAGGCGGCTGCAGCAAGACCTGCAACCAGATCATCCAGAAACACGTGAACGGCTGATTTTTGTTCATTCAAATCATGAATCACACCTATTTTTTCCTTGTCCAGATAGCCAAAACTGGTTAAACCAATCATGCCATACACATGTGTTATCCCTAAAGCCAGAGTCTCGTCCACTCCATAGAGTGACTCATCCGCTTCCATTATCGCTTGCAGCGGTTGGGGTAGAAGCTTTTTTTCAGCCAGTTCGTCAAGCGCAATGCCGGTGTACAGTGTGTACTGTACCTCTCTTTTTTGCAACACGGATTTTACGCTGGTTACACAGTCGTCCATGGTCAATTCCGGGTGGTACCCTTTCTGCAAACGATATACAATCTCTGCGATAGCATCAATGTGTACACCTCGCCGGGCCAGCATAGCTTCCGCGATCTCATATGACATATCTCGACCTCCCGCATCAATCCCCCGAGAACCTCCAAGTTCTTCGGTGTTCTCAAGTGTATGCAGTGAACTTCCAAAATGTTCATAAATTGTGCGAATGTACACGCTCAAGCTGACATTACGCCATACCGATCTTCTGTTGGCTAGCATGTGCAAGTACAGCTGGCGTTTATTGGATAAAATTTCAAAGAGGGTATTTCCCTCATCATTCATTCATAGAGAGAGCCTTGTAATTCAAGACGGAGTTCATGGTAAACGGAGCACACACAATTCCGCATAAAATAGAATTTCCCGGCGTATTTTGCTGTTTTTCACCGGAATAACCGTTCTTGTTATCATTACAACTGGCAATGTGTACATTCGCGCAAAGACTTCTGGTGAACGATAACACTGAGCCGAAGGGATACATCATTGACGGAACTTTTATAAAAAAAGGATGCCCACCGTTCTTGATCTTGCAAACGGTGGACATCCCTCGCTGAAGGTGGTGAAAACCTGCTTCAGCTTTATTTGATTTTGACTGTCCCTTCACCAAGCATTTTCTCCATTTCGGAGAACAGTGCCGGTGAAGGTTTGATCCGGTAGGCGTCGCTCAAGGCGAGCAGCTTCTGCTGCTGCTCGTAGAAAAGTACGGTCGCTACCGGGCCAGGATGCTGCTGGAGCAGCTCTTTGAGGCGCGCCAGCAGCTCGGGCTTCTCGGCCTGCGGGGTGAGCTTCACGAACACCCGCTGCTCGGCCCCACGCGGCGCGCGGCCCTGCTCCGCCGCGCCAGCCGCAGGCGTCGCATTGCCCGCGCGTGCGCTGGCTGCGGCGCCTGTGCCTGCCTCGCTGCGCGCCGAGGCAGGGCTGCGGCTTCCGCTTGCACGCGCAGCGGAAGCGTCACCGCCTGCGCTGCTGCGCTGCGCTGCGGCTCCCGCGCCCGCCGGTCGCTGCGGCGAAGCCGCCTGCACCGGGCGCGAAGCGCTGCCGCTGCCGGGCTTGCCCCGGCGGTCGCGGCTGCGCAGCTGCTGTTCCAGTGCCGCCGGTGTCAGCGGCGACACCTCCTCGGCCAGCAGCTTAAAGCCCTCGTCCTGCTGCTGCACCTTGGCACGCACGACGAGCAGTTCACCTTTCCCGACATGTTGCTGGCTTCGCCGCCATACCTCGGGAAAGAGAACCACTTCGCAGCGTTCGACCTGATCTTCCAGCTCCATGAACGCCATGGCCTTGCCCTGTTTCGTCGTAATCAACTTCACGGACACCACCATACCTGCGGCGACGGCCATCGTATCGTCAGCCGCTTCCGTCAATTCCATGATCCGGTCAGCCCCGCTCGATGCGAGCACATCTTCGTAATCATCCAGTGGATGACCGGACAGATACAGACCAAGCAATTCACGTTCCAGTTCCAGCTGCTGACTTGCCGAGAACGGCGGAATTTCCGGATATTCAATCTCCCAGTTTGGTGTCTCCACAAAGTCAAACAGCTGAATCTGCAGATCCTCACGCTCTTTACGCCATTTCAGAGCCGCTTCAACAGTCTCGTCTAACATTGCAAGCAATTGCGCACGATGTCCTGGCAAGCTGTCAAATGCTCCAGCCTGAATCAGCGATTCAATGACACGTTTGTTGCACACTCTCAGATCAACACGGCGACAAAAATCGAGCAGACTGTCGAACGGTTTTTCCTGTCTGACTGCCATAATACTTTCCATCGCTTGTGTGCCTACATTTTTCACTGCAGCCAGCCCGAAACGAATGGCTCCAGAAGACCATATCGTTACTGCTCCACTATCCTCATTGCTTAATTCTGATGCCTTTTCCTGAATCTGTCTATACGTCTGATCGCGATTCTGGTTGTGCGTCTCATCCTCAGACTGAGCATGCTCGGCACCCTGCATCCTATCATGATCCCGCATTTTTTGCTGATCATGAGCCTGTTCCGATCCAAGCACAGTGTCCGATACAGATATTCTCACCAGACCCGGGTCTAACTTACGGCCCGACTCTTTCGAATCTGACTTAGCAGATACAGCCTGCCAACCTTCGTCGTATCCACTTCTCTCCATTTCCGTTAAGTGTTCGTTATCCTCCGGCATAGGCCCAGGATCATCCGGTAACGGCACCTCTCCGTAATCCCCATGTTCCTCATAGTTATCATAAGAAGCATCTTCGTGGGCTTCGGGAGCTTCACGTCTTGATGGTTGTCCACCTGTCTCCCTTGATTCATCCATCTCCTTCACAGCAGACGAAGCAAACACAGGTGTGAACAAAATGCCACTTTCATTTACATCTGGCGGGAGCACATTAATCTGCATGTGACGGCATTCCATTACATACTCTGCAACCTTACGATGGCTCCCCATAACAGCGGTTAGCATAGAAGCCATGAAATGCACGGGATAGTGCGCCTTCAAGTAAGCCGTTTGGAATGCAAGCACACCATACGCTGCCGCGTGAGCACGTGGAAAACCGTAGTTGGCGAATTTGACAATCATATCGTAAACGAGGTCTGCTTCTGCTTCGCTATATCCCTGTTTCAGACTGCCCTGAACAAAGTGGCCTCGTTCCAGATCGAGCACTTCCCGTTTTTTCTTGGAAACAGCTCGGCGAAGCAAATCTGCTTCTCCCAAGGAAAAGCCCGCCATACGGGATGCAATCTGCATGATCTGCTCCTGATAGACAATGATGCCGTACGTATCTTTCAGAATCGACTCCAGATCATCATGTGGATATTCCACTTCAATCTGACCATGCTTACCCTGAATGTATTTGGAGATAAACTCCATCGGACCTGGACGGTACAACGCCAGTACGGAGATAATATCTTCGAATACACTCGGCTTCATTTCCTTCAACACACGACGTACTCCGGCAGATTCCAGCTGAAATATACCCATCGTATCGCCGCGTCCCAGCATCTCATACGTAAGTGGGTCGTCGTCAGCAATCCGTGTAAAATCTGGAACTTCCGCACGCTCCCCAATCCAGCGCAGACAACGTTCTATAATGGAGAGGGTTCGTAAGCCGAGAAAATCCATCTTAAGCAGCCCTATCGATTCCAGATTTTCCATGGAATACTGTGTCAGGGCTGTTCCTTCGCTTCCTTCCTGCAATGGAACGGCATCCGTCAGCGGATCTCGTGAGATGACGACACCCGCAGCATGCGTGGAAGCATGACGAGGCATGCCTTCCACCTTCATTGCCATATCGAGCAGCTCACGTGTCTTGGGTTTCGTCTCATACAACGCCTTCAGCTCCGGCGTAGCTTCCATTGCTCGTTCAATGTTGATGCCGAGCTGTGCAGGAATCAGTTTCGCAGCCTTGTCCACTTCGCCATATGGCACATTCAGCGCCCGCCCAACATCACGGACTGCAGCCCGGGCTGCCATGGTTCCAAACGTAATAATTTGGGCAACATGGGCTTTGCCGTATTTCTGTGCCACATAATCAATGACCTCGTCACGACGTTCATCACTGAAATCGATATCGATATCGGGCATGGATATCCGCTCAGGATTGAGAAAACGCTCGAAGAGCAGGTTATATTTCATCGGATCGACATCCGTAATACGAAGTGTATAAGCCACCAGGCTTCCTGCCGATGAACCCCGACCCGGTCCGGTGACAATTCCCTGCTTGTGCGCATAAGCGATGAAATCCCACACGATCAGGAAATAATCCGAGAATCCCATGCTGTCAATAACCCGCAACTCATAGTCCAGCCGTTGCTCCAGCTCTGTACGAAGCGCCGTATCGTTCCACCGATCGGAGTCTGCATACCGGGCATTCATACCCTCTTCACACAACTGACGAAGATATGCAGACGGACTCAAACCTTCAGGGAGCGGACGGTATTCCGGTAAAATGGATTTGCCAAATTCCAGCTCCAGTTCGCAAGAATCGGCGATGCGGACTGTATTAGCGATGGCCTCCGGCACATGAGGGAACAGACGAACCATCTGCTCGCCGCTCTTCAAATACAATTGGTTCGTTCCGATCCGCAAACGAGTCTCATCCTCTACCGTTTTACCTGTCCCGATACAGATCAGGACATCTTGCAGTTCTGCATCCTCTTCGGACAGATAATGAGCATCATTCGTTGCCACAAGCTGGATTTCCAATTCAGCAGCGAGTTTGATCAGCTGCGGATTGACTCTTTTTTGCTCAGCCAGTCCGTGATCCTGTAGTTCCAGATAAAAGTCGGAGCCAAAGATGTTTTTGTAACGTAGCGCGGCGCGGCGCGCCTCTTCTTCACGTCCATGCAACAGATGCTGAGGAACTTCGCCGCCGAGACAAGCGCTGAGACAGATAATTCCCTCATGATGTGCCGCCAAACTCTCCATGTCGATACGCGGTTTATAGTGGAAACCCTCCAGATGTCCAATGGAACACAGCTTCATCAGGTTCCGATAACCGGTCATATTTTTCGCCAGCAAAATCAAATGATAGATCGGTTGATCCTTCCGGCTTCCCCGTTCCTTGCGAGAACCTGCCGTCATATATGCTTCACAGCCGATAATCGGTTTGATTCCCCGCTGGGCGCAGGCTTTATAAAATGGGATAGCCCCATACATGACGCCATGATCGGTCAGCGCAAGTGTCGTCATCCCCAGATCTGCGGCTTTATCCACGAGATCCGGAATACGCGCAGCGCCGTCCAGCAAACTATATTCACTGTGAACATGCAAATGCACAAAAGAACTCATGTCTTTTTACTTCCTTTCCCCGCTTACAGTGGCAGCTCTCATCATTGATGCTGTGTGCCGCCGTAGTGTACTTTATAATGCGCAAAATCCGAATCGTCGAAATCCGCGTAAATATGCACTTATATGAATGTTACCGTTAAAATTGAATTCTCTATCTAAATAAAAGAGTTTATTATTCTATTTTATCATAACGTCAGGGGGCTCGCCCATACAATAGAAGTACAAGCTGCTCCCCTGTTGTACAAACCTAAAACAGGCGGGATGCTGCTGGTCTGAAAGGGGTGTTGTGGGTGAGCACTTTTTTATCCAAAGCCATTCTTGATTTCTTTATTGCATTCGGGATCGTGCTGGGCGGCGCGATGATTGGAGGTATAGGTGCTGTCATTTCCCTTCAGCCTCCCACACAAACCATGCTCGATATTTCTGGCAAAATAAAAATCTGGGCACTCGCTGCCGCTGTGGGTGGTACGATCGATCCGATGCGAGTCATTGAGAGTAATTTTCTGGATGGCAACCTGTCACCAGCAGTGAAACAAATCCTATACCTGATCTCAGCCTTTATGGGGGCACATATGGGAACGGAACTGGTGAAATGGGTGTGCGGCGGAGGTCGGGGTTAGATGACCCGTGATGACCCTGTATGAGACTTCCCCCCTTCTCCCGCTACCGCCCGTTGATGCGTATGACTGCCGTATTTGTACTCGGAATGATCGCTGGATGTGTTGTGTATAACGGCGTGTTTCATCTCAGTTACAACAAACTGTGGCTAAACAATCAGGAGCTGCAACTTCAACTACACCAGAACGAGGAGGATATAAAAACTCTGAAAAAATACAGCAAGCGCCAAACGGTGATCAAAGAGATCAAAGTTCGCGCCGAAGAATCCGATAAAGGCCCTGACGAGGCCTCACTAAAACTAATGTTACAGAAACTCGGGGATGAGCTTGAAGTTTTGCGTGGAAGAGATGTGTATAACATCGACGAATATAGCAAAATGACACGCATCATGCTTAACCAGAAAATATATAAAGTCAGGGAAAAAGAATATTCCGTTCAGGTCAAAACGATGCTTGTCATGGAGGGCGTTTTACAAGTCTGGGTACAGATTCGCATTCACGTTCCAGCATAATCTCCGAAAAATGCAAAAAACTGCCCTGGTCTGCATGGTCACATGCTACAATAAGGGCAGTCTATGTTTTTCAAAAAAGGAGTTGCTTCTGCGTGTTGATCGAAGTATTCAAGTATATCCTGATCGCCCTCTTCGCCATCGCTATGATCTGTTCTGCCATGAACAGCATTCGTTCACGCCGGACAACTGACCAACATGTTGCCGGTTTGTATCGCTCCTGGACGAATATCTGGATGGGCTGCATGCTTATCATTCTCGCACTGATCTTGATGTTTGTTTTTACCGGTTCTACGTTATCTGTCATTGTGGAAGCGCTTTTCCTGATCATGGGAGCTTACAATGTGTTTGCCGGTCTCCGTAATCGCAGTTACTACGCCAGACTTAAACAGCATTCCAGCAATACAACCGCTTAGGGTTAGACGTTGCACATACCGAAGCGTTTCGCTACAAGTCAGGTTTGGACAACATATCAGCAAAAAAAGAGAGCACTCCCGAACAATCTTGAGGTGAATAAGGTAAGCCGTATGCACTTTGCTGCATTGCTGTCATCTGTACATGCTGATCCGTACATGTCAAAATGCAAATGCCGCATAGCAGATCAATGGCTCACTTCTTCCCCTGAACGGCTATCGCTCTCTTTTTTTATGTGCCAGGATATGTTTCCAGACCATCGCTTCCGAGAAGGTATTATGCAATTATTCTAAGCATGGTCTATGGACTGCAGCGTCATGACGGCCTTGCACACCACACTGCCCTCGCGGGTAATGACAATATCCATTTTGCATGTCCTGCGGCTCGTTTCCAGAATCATGGGACGCACCATAATCTGATCTTCAATCTGTACCGGACGGACAAAATATGTCGTTACGTTATCGACCACATGGTCGTTGCCCGTGACGTCCCACGCGGCTCTTCGTGCAGCTTGTGTCATGACATTCAGCAACACGCCTTCCGAAATCGTCCCCAAATCCGTGGCCATCTGGGGAATAATGAAGCCGTGGAATAACAGTTCATTCTGCTCCCCACGTTCTTCCGCGAATCCGTTCCAGATCAGATGATCAAAGGTTTCGCCAAGCTGGGGCTGCTTCTGTGCATCACGCATAGCCTGCAGTACTTCCTTCCGTGTAACGGAAGCAATAAGCTTGCGGTTTCGGTCAACGATGGGCAGGAAATCAATGCCTTCCCAGGTCATAATCTGCGCAGCAGAAGCAAGGGAGGTCTGTAACGATGCTGTAATCGGACGGCGAACGACACATTTTTCAATGCTTTGATCCGGCTGTAGCTCACTGACATCCTTCAGACTCACAATGCCAATGACCCGGTTCCATTCATCCACAACCGGAAAACGGTGCTCCCCTGTCTCCGACACCAGCGAATGAAAGTCCGCGGCCGAACTCGTCACTTTGAGCACTTGCAGACGTGGTTTCTGGCCGATAATATCCTCCACCAGCATGATTTTTTTCTTGATCAGCCTGTCAAAGATCGCACGGTTAATCATAGAGGCCACAGTAAAGGTATCATGTCTGGAGGAGATAATCGGCAGTCCCAGTTCATCCGCCATAATCCTTACATCCCTGCTTGTACCAAAACCACCCGTAATCAATACGCCAGCTCCTTGTTCCAATGCCAAAGAATGAGCATCTTCCCTGTTACCGACAATAAGCAGACTGCCAGCATCGATGTACCGCGCCATCGCCTGCTCCTTCATCGCACCAATCACATACTTGTGCAATGGCTTGGCTAGTCCTTCATTACCGCCAAGCACATGTCCCTCCACAATCGTGACCACGTCGGCAAAGGTCAGTTGCTCCGACATGCCCCGAGGTCTTTTTTCGATCCGCACCGTTCCGATTCTCTCTTTCGTCACGACCAGTCCGAAGTTCTCCGCCTCTTTAACAGCACGATAAGCGGTTCCCTCACTTACCCCCAGTTCACGTGCAAGCCCGCGCACCGAGATTTTGCTGCCCACCTTCAATTGTTCAATATGCTGTAGAAGCTGTTCATGCTTCGTGACGTTTTCTTCTTGTCCGTCCAACTGTACCACCCCCGAGGTTGCATCTGTACTATACTGTATCTATTATAACACGACCTTAGGAAAATAACCCCCATCTGACATAGAGTCCTGACCTGCAAAAAAACTTCTCAATGTTATCCTGCATGGTCTGATCCTATATACTTTGCTTGAAAACACAAATAAGACCGAAACCCCACACACTTCAGGATTCCGGTCTATCTAAAACTCATTTATACGGATTCGCTACGCTCCTGCTTGTCCAGCAGTTTCATCTCCCACTGCCGTAACTTCGCCCGGCGTACAGCCTCCAGCGCACGTTTCTTCTCCTCATCTACGCCAAGAATGAAATGCAGGTGTGCGCCTACAATTAACAGCGAGAACAGCACCCACACGATACCGAAAATATTAACCCAGTCCATTCCGCCAGCAAAGGAAATGCGCGGAAGCGCGATAACCAGCATTGACAATGCAATCAGCAGATAGATGACATGTTTTGTTTTTTTCAACCTCTTCACTATTCACAGCTCCTTCGTTCCATATATAGCTAGTCTATGAACGGTTCAGAGGGAATATGAGAGGATCAGAGAAAAAAACAGACAAGTGTATCTTATTGAGCTTATAGCTTAAGCTTCTGCTCCGCCGTACAGATGAGCAAGGCTATCTGCAATAATTTTGTTTACATCCTCAATAATTACACTAAGGCGACGCTCTGCATCAAACAGGCGGCGGATGTTCAGGTTCAGACTCAATACTTCAAAGAGTTTTTCCATCTTTTCCATCTCATCCGGTGCTGGCATATCTCCACTCATCATGCGTTGTTGCAATTCCATCTGTTGGTTACGGAAGTTGTCCAGCATCGCTTTGGCCTCTGGATCAGCTTCAATCAATTTCATCGCAGAGGTAATCTCCTCAACCTCGCTACTTTCTCTTAGTGCTTTTGCCAAATCATTGGCTTTGTCATAAATATTCATTATAATTCCTCCTCTAAATTGGTTGTTCATCCGTGTAAGAACACGCATTCTATGCTCTCAAATAAAGGTTCTGGATCAGGCCGCCCAAAAACGCCCCAAATCAAACACATTTAAATCCGGCTGGGTCAATCACCAAGGGGTATATGTCCTCATATGATGAAGCACATGCCATGTTCAGATGCCGTTCAACTTCAAGATCAGACATCAAGCTGCCGCCCGGAAGGAGATCCGTGATGTCCACTAAAAAAGTAACGATACAGGTTACCGGCTCGGGCATCCTGCAGGACGACGTCATCATGCTGGGCGAAGGGGTTCTCAAAGCACTCAAGATTCCTTCGGGAAGACCTCTTCAACTGCAATTCGGTTCGTACCGCCGTGAAGTTACAGTTATTCCGGTTCCCCGGTATGACGGATTAAGACTCAATCAGACGGTAGCCAGCAAAACCGGCCTTGTGCCCCGTTCAGTCCTGAGGGTATCTTACCGTGCTTCCAGCCATACGCTTCGCCTGGGACCCTACATCAGCGTTATGGTCAGCCAGGATTACCCCGATCAACCTGATCGGCCTTTTGGCTCGATTACGATGTTCTGCCAGGAATTAGTGCATGCCTGCCGAAAGCAGGGCGCCTATGTATCCTTTTTCACACCGGAGGACATCGGAGCAGTAACTGGTTACATGCAAGGCTGGGTATATGATGACGGCTGGAAAAAGACCGTTCTGCCTGTGGCAGATGTGGTCAATAACCGGCTGACGTCCCGCA
Organism: Paenibacillus intestini; assembly: GCF_030803945.1. Lineage (NCBI taxonomy): Bacteria > Bacillati > Bacillota > Bacilli > Caryophanales > Paenibacillaceae > Paenibacillus > Paenibacillus intestini. The sequence goes on from NZ_JAURUN010000002.1 coordinate 764,168, forward strand.
AACTCGAGAACAAACCTAGCGTACAGCATTTTATGAAAGAAGTAAAATCGCTATACGGTACACACACCTTTAACGAAAAGTTCTTGGACAAAAATGAGGTGTTTGACGCACTTAAGTCGATTCCGACACTCAAACGGGTGCTGCCCGAGTCCCATTTACTCAAAACATCAGCGACTCTCAAAGCAATGTGCCAACGTTATCCGGTCATCTTTCTGAAGCCAGTTCGTGGTTCACTGGGCAAAGGCATTATCCGGGTCTCCCGTCAGCCAGAAGGAGGATATCTAACTCTGGCGACAAGTGTCGGAGGTACCCGCAAACAATCTTATGCTTCTCTGGATAAACTCTATGCCAGTATGTCCGGAAAAATGAAAACAACGCGTTATCAGATTCAGCAGGGACTGACCTTGATTGACAACAGCGGCAGGCCTGTTGATTTCCGCGCACTCGTACAGAAAAACAAGACAGGAAAGTGGAGTGTAACTTCCATCGTTGCCCGTATTGCAGGGGGCAGTCATTACGTCTCCAATCTGGCGAGAGGCGGAAGCCTCAGTACCGTCAAAGAAGCCGTAGCCAAAACGCAGCTGTCCAGTTCTGCCAAAGCCTCGGCCTATGCCGGACTGCATACAGCAGCACTCGATATCGCCAAAGGGATTGAGAGTGCGATCCCTGCCCATTTTGGTGAGCTCGGTATCGACCTCGCGCTAGATACAAGTGGACGCGTATGGCTACTTGAGGTGAATTCGAAACCATCCAAAAACGATAATACCCCGCTGAGCGAGAGCAAAATTCGCCCGTCGGTCAAAGCCATGCTTGAATACTCCACATATCTGGCCGGATTCTGAAGTTTGATCTCATGAAGGAGGTGCAGCAAAAATGTTTACATCGCCGCAAAACAATACCATGGCTATACTCGTCCGTGAAGCAGAAGGCTCACCTCCTTTTGCAGATGAACGCTTCTGCCGCAGGCTTTGCGTGGAAAGTTTCAGGTACGGGTTACGAATTATCGTCATCCCGATTCCTGCCCAATATACCGAAGGCATTCTTCAGAGAGCATACACTTATCATCAAAAGAAATGGAAAGCTATTCCTATGCCTATGATCGATCTGGTGATGAACCGATGCCTGAATCCACTTTCCAGAAATACCAGGCAGCAGTTGGAACAATATCTACCTCATACCTCCAGTCTTCGTCAGCGTTCTTGGTCAAGTGCACTTCCTGGCAAATGGGAAGTTCATCGTGCTCTATCGAAGTCAACCACCCTTCGAGGACTACTTGCTCCAACCACTCGGGTTAGGTCGACTATTCCCTGGGAAATATGGCTTGCCCGCTGGCCCAAAGGTTTATTTTTCAAACCCGCCTCAGGAACTCATGGCAAAAACACCTTCCGCTTATCCACAGGAGAATTGCCATTCCCCTGGATTGTGGAGGGTCGTAATAGAGGCAACGAACACTATGTCAAGTCATTTTATCAAGCAACGGATGTATCTTCCTGGCTGGAATCACATCAGGCTGTACAAAACATGATTGTGCAGCCTTATCTGGAGCTTAGCCATCACGGAAGAGCATTTGATATAAGGGCACTGGTACAAAAAAACGGGCAAGGGCGCTGGACGCTGACGGGTTGTATGATTCGGGAAGGAGCTGAAGGCTCTCTGACCTCGAATCTTCACGGCGGGGGTAACGCTTATCCTGCTGATGCATACCTTACAGAGCGATATGGCAAAGACAAAGCTTCATCGTTATTGCTACAGATCAAACATGCTGCCGCTCTCATTCCTTCGACGCTGGAGAGCCGTTTCGGCCGACTCGCGGAACTTGGTCTTGATTTTGGAGCTGATGTAGACGGCAGGCTGTGGTTGATTGAAGTAAATTCAAAACCAGGCCGCGCCTCATTTGCGGAATCAGATGACAAACACATGCATGCCCTGACGTATACACAACCACTTGCTTATGCCCGTTATCTGCTGCAACAACATGTTCTCGCGGACGTCTCACGTCCAATGAAAATGCCGAATTCATCCAGCAAAGCTGGCCTGAAACGCATCCCGATTCCAGGTAGCTGAGGCCTGTAACGCCTGCTTGCCATGGAGCACAAGGATCTTTTTCAGGATAGGAGGATAAATCATGAGTTTGACCTTTTGCAATCTGCATTTCACCCAAAAACCCGAAAAAGTGGTGTACGTATCTAATGCTTTAATGAAAAGCCTTAATCTGTCCGGCAAAAAAACGATACATCTGCGGTTCGGGCGTGATCGCGTGCCAGCCACCATCAAACCGATTCGCAAAGCGGGGAAACATCTGTATCTGGCATCAGGCATCCGCAACTTAATGAACGTTCCCAAACGTGGCAGCATTTATCTTCGCAACCTCCAGAATGATGAAGTGCAGCTGGGACCGCTCATCGGGGTGCTGTCCGACGGTTCTTCTTCAAGCTCGAATCCGTTCGGCTCACGTACCGGTTTCATCAAGCAGTTGCTCCGTGAAGGAAGCCGTAAATCGTATATCTATGCCTTCACTCCGCGAGATATCAACTGGCAGAACGAGACCGTTTCCGGGTACTTCCTCAATGAGAGCGGAAGCTTCTTCCGCAGGACGGTGCCACTGCCCGATGTGGTTTACAATCGTTTGCCGAGCCGCCGTTCCGACTTTTCACCAGCGATCAATCAGCTGCGGGAACGATTTATCCGCCGCAAAATTCCTTTTTTCAACTGGAGCTTCTTCAATAAATCGGATATTTACAAGTTGCTGGAGAACGAACCCACCGCAGGACGTTATATCCCGGAATCCATCACCAATCCTACAATTGATCAGATGAGGGAAATGCTTGAGCGGCATCAGTTCGTTTATTACAAACCCACCGCTGGCAGCCTTGGCAACGGGATCTACCGCTTAACCTACTCACCTAAACGTGGATATTTTGCACGTTATCGCAAAAAAGGCGGCAACGCCCTCTTGCGCTTTGGTTCATTTAATAGCCTCATGCGCATGCTTCAAGGCAGACATGGCAAGCAGTTACGCGGCTATGTCGTTCAACAGGGAATACGGCTGATTGAGATTGACGAATGCCCTATTGACTTTCGTTTCCACATGCATAAGAACGGGAATAATCAGTGGGTTGTTGTTGGCATTGGTGCCAAAAAAGCCGGACGCGGAAGTGTAACAACTCACATCAAAAATGGCGGCTCTCTAATGACCCCTGAACAGGCGCTCAGTCGCAATTTCGGGGAACGTGCGGGCGAGGTTCTGCAACAGGCGAAATCCGTCGCTATTACACTGGCCCAGGCGATTGAATCCCAGCACCAGCATCTGATTGGTGAGATTGGCTTTGATCTGGGCATTGATCAGGAGGAACATGTATGGATGTTCGAAGCGAACGCCAAACCCGGGCGCTCCATCTTCCGTCACCCTTCACTCCGGGTGGAGGGCAAATCGTCGGTGGAACACATTTTGGAGCATTGCCTGTATTTGAGCAAATTCCGGAAGAAGGACAGCATTTGATGAGCCTTCATGATGATTTCAAACCTGTGATCGCTGTACTCACCATGCATGATCAACAGCGGATGTTCAGAGGAAATCATCAAAATTTTCAGGATATTTTGCAAACAGGTGAAAGCATGGGCTACGTCGTTTATATCGTGACAGTCCGCGATCTTAATATGACTGGACCTACCGTGAAAGGATATACGTACAACAAAGGGAGCGGCAAATGGACTTCAAAGCCGTTCCCTCTCCCTCATGTGCTCTATAACCGTATTCCTAACCGGGAAGATGAACGCAAACCCTCGGTTCAACGTAAAATTGAAGAATGTCTGCAATCCGGTATTGAATTGTATAACCCGTATTTTTTCAATAAATGGAATCTGTTCGAATGGCTCAAAAAATCCAAGTCCACGCAGCAATTGATTCCTCATACCCGGCGGATGCGCAGCGCATCTTCACTTGGCACGGTACTTCGCACCTATCCTTATTTGTACCTGAAACCGGAGAGCGGCAAAGCTGGCAAAGGCATCATGATGCTCAAATTTCAAGAAAAAGAAAAGCTGCCTTACCGACTTAAAATACAAAACACTCGAAAAAGTATGACATACAAGGCAGCCACGTTATCCAAGTTATGGGCCCGAATTCGCAAAGAAACCGGACATACGCCCTATATCATGCAACAAGGCATCGAGCTCGCTTCTTCTCACAAACGACCTTTCGACCTTCGTGTGCTTGTGCAGAAAAATGGCAAAGGGCAATGGAGTGTGACTGGCATCGGTGCACGACTGGCAGGCTCACGCAGCATTACAACTCACGTGCCTCGAGGCGGAAGTGTAGAAGACCCGGAGAAGCTACTCACCGAGCTATTTGGGGAAGAAATGACTACAGCTCTAATGAAACGGGTAAAGTCTACCTCCTTAATGATTGCCAGGCAGGTTGAGCGCGGTTCGGGACATACACTTGGTGAAATGTCGATGGATCTTGGCGTGGATGATCTGGGGGAGATCTGGTTTTTTGAAGCCAATGCAAAACCGATGAAATTTGATGAACCACAGATCAGGCGGCGTTCTCTGGAACGCATTTTCCAGTACAGCGCCTATCTTGCCCGTCAGTCTGTACGATGAATGGCAGGAATACTGCATACAAAGAAGGTGATTGTTTGTGTCCTCACCTGTTCTGGGCATTATGACATTGTATCTGAATGAACACCGCGCTCTGGAAGAACGAAGCATCTACCGCCGAATGATTCTGGAAGGGCGCAAACGGGGACTTGATATTTATGTATTCACACCTGCTGATGTTCATTCCAGCGGTAGGCAGATCGAAGCGATGGTGTATGACGAAAAGAATGGCTGGTCCAGGGAATGGCGCGCATTCCCGGATCTGATTTTTGATCGGTGCCGCATCCAGCGAAACCACCGTTTCCAGCAACTCCTTGCCTTTCGTGAAAAATACGGACATCTGCTCTTTCTGAATCGACCTTTACGCAATAAATGGACCATTCATCAAACCCTGTCCGAGCAATCCGCCTTCCGGCAGCATTTGCCGGAAACGATTTTATTTCAGGACATGTCCGATGTAAACCGAATGCTCAAGGTGTCCCCGCTGATCTATCTGAAACCGATCAACGGCACAGGCGGACGGGGCATTTTGCGCGTAGAACGTAGCAGCAAGGAACCCAGTACAGTACTCGTTCAAGGCCGCGATCAGAAACGCCGCATTATTACACCGCGCAAGGTTCATCTATCCAGGCTCGGCCCCCTGCTCCAGCACTGGAACATGAAAGATAAATATCTGGTGCAAAAAGGGATTCAGCTCCAGCTTCCTAACGGCAGAGTACATGACTACCGTATGCTGGTTCAGAAAAACGGAGAAGGCGAATGGGAACTCACAGGATGCGCAGGGCGCATGGGCGCTGAGAAAAGTGTAACCTCGAACCTTCATGGAGGCGGGCAGGCCATAGCCATGCAGCGTTTGATGAAACAATGGATTCCCGAAGAAGAACTGCGAGAAGAAGTGACAGCAACAGCAGCAAAATTTGGCATTGATGTAGCTTCGTTCCTTGAGGATACGTATGGCGATCTATGTGAGCTTGCACTGGATTTGGCGATAGACAAAAGTGGGCAAATCTACCTGCTTGAGGTCAACCCCAAACCTGCCCGTGAAGTCTTTGCCCGAATTGGTGAACGAAGCATTTATTATAAAGCGATCACACAGCCGCTGGAATATGCCTTGTGGGTATACCGCAACCGCCCTACTCAAACGGTTAAAAAACCTCCCTCTCCCAGGCCCGTTACTTCTAAAGCAACGAGAGTGAAGCGGGGCCGGAGAGTGAAGTAGCCCGCTAGCTGATCATACATCGTAACACTAGGCTGGGCAAAGTAAAAAGGATTGCAGGTTCAGTAATAAGCTGAGCCTGCAATCCTTTTACGGTTCCACTCCATCCATCCTATCTAGCTGTAAGCATGGAGCTTATCGTTTTATAAATTTCAGCATATGCAAACAGGCTCTAACTACTTCCAGTCCACCTGATGTTCGTCGATCACAATCCGGGCTTCCTGACCGCGGTACTCGTAATCTAGCGTGAACCTCATTTGTTCCGGCTCCAGTGCACATCCTGTAACTTTCACAGCTTCTTCTGATTCGTCAGCCGGTAGGCCTATGGCTACAACGCCCACTTTGCCAGAAAATTCAGCTTTGCCTTGAATAACAGCCGTTTCCGATTTCGAGCCGTAGATTTCAGATACCCAGCCCACCTGTTCTGTCAACTCAAACGTTTCACTGCCATCCCCCGCCATCAAAAATTTAATGCACAGCTTCGTGGAGGAATCGTCAAATCGAATGCCTGCTCGCTGTTTCGCTTGATCTTCCTTGCGTAATACAAGCAGTGCATCCGGATGCAAATGGAACCGTTGCTCCAACGTGTGTGTCTTTTCAGCATCCAGCCAATCCACCACCAGAAGCAGAGGTACGCTTTTGCCTGCAAGCACCCACCGACGATGGCTAACCGGATCGGGAAGATGTGTATATCCATCTTGTGAAGCATCCATAAAGTGATAGCTGCCTTGACTCTCATAGCGATGTGTTGTCGCTTCTGCCTCAGGCTCACCCCATTGCTGAGTAGATACATAAGGTGTCTGATCTGTCCCGTCTATGGTAATCGTATTATGTGCCCGCGTGCTTTTAAAATAATGCCGCCACTGCCCTTCCTCGTACGTATAACGTCCAGTATCCGTAAAGAACAGTCGGTTATTCCACATCCATTCGATGTTCAAAGCATCCGCATGACCGTGAGCACCACCCATCGAGGCTGCATCAAAGAACAGATACTGACGATCATCCCTCATTACATAATATCCGGTCTGTGGAAAGGTACGGCTCGTCAATGAACGGGAAGCAACAGCCTGCAATCTGACGCATTGCTCATATTTTGTAGCGCCCACCAGCCAGAGACATTCTGAACTATCAGTCCCGCGAGCCATGAGATCCTCGTCTCCCAAAATGGCACCTAACAGCGTTAACCGCTGCCTTCCGTCACTAAGCCAGTCCGAATCTCCAATTCCCGTCGATTGATGATCGGGTCTGATCATGGCTTCGGTGAACGCGGCCATATTCCGTAAACATTCCCCATACCACGCCGAGAACGGATGTCCCGAAATACCTGCCAGCAGATACGGTGTACCAAACATTTCAATACTTGCGTTATGATAGTGGGTGTTCAATTCGACCTGGATGCCCTCTTCATTCAACTGATGCAACAGGCATAGCTCCAGCCGTTCAGTAGCCACTTGGCGCCAGAATGGACTTCGTGGATGCTCCTTGTAAAAAGCCGCAATCATAAACAAACCCTGCATATGCATAATGGCATGATTAATTTCCGTACTGCCGAGATAATGCGTCAGGAATTCCGCATGCTCCTCCAGCCCTTGCAGAAATTCGGCCCGAAAGACATCGTCCAGTTGCGGACTGGATTCCATATATTTGTACGCTGCAATCCAGGATTGCACACGCAGACCTGTTTCAAGCAAACGCCAAGGACCTGGTTTCTGAAAAAAAACTGCTTCATCATATGCCAGATGAACTGGCACCGGATTCTGTTCTCTCCATGTACGATAGTGATCGATAAAGGTAGTCACATATAACGGGTTGCCTTTCATCAGATAAGCTTTACCTAAATCAAGCATATGCCAGTGCCTGTTAATGCCCCACGTGAACTCCAGATCATTGGTCGGATTGTGAAGCCAGTCCACCGGCGTACCCAGTGGAATCCAGTTGGTTAGATCATTCGTATATGGCACAATAAATTCATTCAGAATAGCACGGTTGGCAATCGTCACTGAATTTCGGGCTTCCTCTGGAAAATGCTCCTGATAATATAGCGCTGCTTGCTGCAGTTCGTCTGCTGAAAGGTAAAAATCACTCATAGGTCTGCCTCAAGAAAATCCTGACGGAATGGCGTAAACACATCCAGTATAATCGCATCTTCCAGCGCTTTTACCCCGTGCGGCACATTCAAGCCTGCATAGAAACTGTCTCCTGCTTGGAGAACTTTGGTCTCTTCGCCTACTTGAACCTCAAAGCTACCCTTTACAATATAACTGACTTGCTCGTGCGCATCATGGGAGTGAACTTCGCCGATCCCACCTTTGGCAAAGGTAACTTCGACCATCATGAGTGTTCCACCCATCCCCAAAATTTTGCGCGAACTTGTTTCGTTAATGATATGTGGTTTTACGGAATTCTGGTCAATAATCATTGGATATTCCCCTCTCCAAGGCAAGATAATTTTGAAAATTTCAGTAAAGTGAAGCGACCGAAGTATGAATACGACGGCCGCCATGTTTAAATTTACTCTTCTTTGGACAGTTTACCTTGAAGCTTGGATGAATCAAACGCTGGATCTGCCGCAATTTTAGTCAGGCCTGCCGCTTTGCTTTTCTCAAGTGCTGCATTATACCGTGTGTTCAGATCCTTGATCACGCCATCCAGATCACCACCAGTGAATACGTAAGCGGAGAAAGCTTCAGCCCATTTCATGCCTTCCAGCGAGCTCTCTGTAATCACACTTGGATTGGCAGGGAAGATCGCGTCGTACTTCTTAGGTAAGAAACCTTCGATACCTGGAATGCTAGGTTTTTTATCGGAGCTGAGTACGGCAGGAATCAGAGAGATACCGTATCCTTTTTCATAATACTCGCTTTGCAGATCCGTGCTGTATACGTACTCCATGAACTTCCAAGCTGCTTCTTTGTTTTTCGAGTCCGCATTGATGCCGATATAGGAACCACCAATGACTTGCGAAGCCCCTTTAATCGTACCATCGTCTGTTGGCACAGGAGCGGCACCCCAATTTTCTTTGGTCGGGAATTGATCTTTGTAGACGCCTGGCTCACCGGAGTGATTGATGTACATCCCGATTTTGCCTTGTGCAAATTGTGCTCTCAGTGGATCAATATCCAAGCTTTCCACACCCGGAAGCATGCTGCCATCTTGATTCATCTGACGAAGTGCCTGGGCAATCGACTTGTACATGTTGAAGTCAAACTGACCTGTCTTGTAGTTAAAGCCGTCGATACCTTCGTTCGTGCTTGCACCGGCAATGGTGTTCGCCGCTCTCCAGAAACCGCTACCACTTTTGAATGGGCTGGCGAAGCCATAGATGCCTTCACTTTTACCTGCTTCGGTAATTTTCTTTGCGTCTGCTACCATCTCAGCAATGGTTTTAGGCGGAGAAGCAATGCCTGCTTTTTGGAAAATATCTTTATTGTACACCAGTCTCCAGATCTGGCCTGTATTCGGAAGGGTATAGACTTTTCCATCAATCGTATTTTTATTTTCGATCAGGCTGTCCTTGAACGTTGCCTTCATGGCATCACTCATATATCCGTCGATTGGAGCAAGATACCCCTTTTGATAATACGTTTGGAAATCGTCGATTTGAAACACATCAGGAGCTTGTTTACTCGCAAATGCGATATCAACGGCCTGCGGATAATTATCACCCATGACGGTCATTTCCACTTCAATGTTGTCTTTGTTGGTCTGGTTGAATTGCTCGATCTTGGATTTCATAAAATCAGCATCGTGTCGATCCGGAGTCCAATAGACCACTTTCGTTTTGCCACTACTCTGTTCTCCGCCGCCAGCTGCAGTCTCGCTGCCCTTTGTCGTTCCACTGTCTGTCGAACAACCAGCTACCGTTAATGCAAGCACAGCACTTAGTGTTGTCATCATCCACTTTTTAACCATTGAAATGCCCCCTTATGCTTGTCTGGACAACCTGTTTGGTTCCCCGTTAACGTAATGATAAACGTTCCACTTCTGTCGAAGTGAGGGACATTCTGACTATGCAAGGTGGGAAAAATGACGATCTCTGTCTTATCCGTTCTCATACATCTGCCGGAAGTGTGTAGGGGTCATGCCACAATACTTTTTGAAAAGGCCGCTAAAATACGGTCTGTCCTCATACCCCAGCATCTGGCATATTTCCTGTACCTGTACCCCCGCAACCAGCAGTTCCTTCGCCTTTTCCATTCTTAACTTCGTAATATATTGAATAAGCGTCATACCCGTTTCCTTCTTGAACGCATTCGCAAAATAACTTGGACTTAAGTGAACCGACTGGGCACAAGTTTGCAATGTGAGATTTTCGGACAGATTCATGCTAATAAACTCTTGGGATTTACTGATCGCCTGTTTGACATCCGTAAGCCTTTTCTTATCCATGATCTCGCATCCCATACTGCTGAAATGCTTGATGTAAGCTCCCCAGCCCTCAAACGTCAACGACCGCATCGCTTCAAGCACGGTCAAGTCTGCTTCCAGACGAAGCCGTTCTTCTTCTGTGATCTCATCACAGAACGCCCGGTAGATCGCAAATGCGAGTCCTGACAACAGACGGATCATCGTCAGTGGTTCGGGAAAACCTTTGGCGTTCTGCCAGACTTCCAAAATATCATCGATAATTCGGTGACAAGAACTTTCATTGCCACATTTCAATGCGTAAAATAACTCCTTTTCCTTTTCCAAAGGATAGACGGGAGCAACCACATCCTGATTCTCCAGTTCTGCATACTGGAAGATGTAGTTTCCTTCACTGTAAAAACGATAAGATATCGCCTTGTCCGCATTGGCATAAGATATCCAGATTTCTTGTGGTCTGCGAGCGATCGTTCCGACTCCAATGGATATAGTCTTTTTGCTATATTGCTCCACATTGTGGCGGCATTGCTCCATAAGATCGGATAAATTAATCTGTTCGGATGTATTAAATATAGCGGCCAGGCGGTAACGATTTTCACGCAGTACAACACTTCTCGTATACCGATTCAATGTCTCGCTGACGATATTCTGAACCGCAAACGGAACGATCTCTGCATCCAGGTGCATCGTCGATCCATAGCGTGTATAGCCATCAACTTCAATGACCATAACGTTGAGGTTGGAGGAATCCAGCTCAATATCAAGCTCGTCCCACCGGCTTTCATTCAGAAATCCGCCAATCTCATGCCGAAGCAGACCTAGAAGATAACTGTGACGTTCGTACTCACTGCTACTAACCGCTTTCTGTTTCAGCTTTTGAAGTTGCTGCGACTTCGCTTGTTCACTCTCAATAACCTGTCTCACTTTTAGCACCGCACCCAAAATCTCCTCAGGCGTAAACGGTTTGAGCAGATAATCGAAGGCTCCGAGCTTGATCGCTTCCTGGGCGTATTGAAAATCGGAGTATCCGCTAATAAAAATAAACTTGGAGCGCAGTCCAGCATCCATTGCCCGCTTCATGAGTTCGAGTCCGCTGAGCCGAGGCATTTTGATATCCGTAATGACAATGTCCGGCTGCTGTTCAATCAGAAGCGACCAGCCTTGCTCTCCATTATTCGCTGTGCCGACAATCCGCACCTCATGATCCTCCCACGGAATGGTGGAAACGATGCCCTTGACCACAGCCTGAATATCATCCATAACACACATCGTCAGTTGCTCCATACGTACGCTCCCTCCTAGCTAATCGGAATGGTAATGACTACCGTAGTCCCCACGTTTATTTCACTACGGAACACAAGCGAAGCTTGCTCACCGTACTGTAGATTTAATCGATCAACCAGATTGGATATAGCATAACCTTTCCGGTTCCCCTCTATTGTTTCTTCCGCATTCATTTTCGCTACATCCATGCCGCATCCATTGTCCGTGACCTCCAAACGGAGTGTATCTTCAAGACGATGAATCCGGATCAGAATGCGTCCTAAATCTTCCTTATCATTAAAACCATGCAGGATCGAATTTTCCACCAGAGGCTGAAGCAAAATTTTTAGAATTTCGATTCCTTTGCAAGATTCCTCTGCCTCAATCCGGTATTCAAACAAGTCTTCGTAACATTGCTGCTGTAACTGCATATACTGCTCGACGTGTTTGATCTCCTGCTCTACGGTGGTCATGTCTTTTCCATCATTTAACCCGAGTCTGAACAGCAGAGAAAGAGAGACAATCATGGCGCTGACATCCTTCTTCTCCCCACTCTCGCTTTTCCAGAACATCGTATTTAACGTATTGTATAGAAAATGAGGATCAACCTGAGCTTGAAGCGCCTTCACTTCCAGCCGCCGCTTATCCTGTTCCGTTGCTCGCACCTCTTCAAACAAAACCTGAATCTGATCGAGCATCCGATTAAATCGATGTCCTACGGCACTGACCTCATCGTCATATTTGCTGCGAAAGCGTACGTCCAAGTCGTTGTACTCCACCTCGACCATGAGCCGCCGCAATTTGTTCAGCGGTTTCAGCAGCGCAGAGGATAACAGGTCGGACAACGCGAGCGCCAGCAGGATGCAGAACAGCATAATCAGGATGACCAGCCAGCGAATCTTCTTCAGTGGAGATAATAAATCGGCCTTGGACTGAACATTGACCATAACCCAGTCCTCATTCATCGATAGAGCCGAGTAATTCACCAACATATCTTGTCCCTGTCCGTTGGTATACGTGAAATCACCTGACCCGCGATCTAATCGTTGTGCAAATCCAGGCTCTGTTACCAGATCAAAAGTGCCTGCTCCCGGACGAATGACCTCACTTCCATTTTTATGAAGTAAAAACAATTGTACCTGACTGTTCATCAGATCCTGATTTAAAATATCTCGCATGGCTGCTTCCCTCATGTTAACGACCATGTATACCTCCGAAAAGGTATGGTTATCGATCACAATCGGTTTAAGCAACAGTGACAGCACATTACCCCGGGATTGGAATAATTCGCTGGGATGTGAACCAAACCACATCGTATTCCAGCCGGGCCGTTTGACAACTTCTCCATATTCCTTGTCAAACGCATTGCTTTGATTCGGGAAGTCTTTTGTCGAGAAAAAATTGCCGATCGGTGTCTTCAAATATGCGGTATCAATCAGCGGCTCTACCAGCTTCAACTGGGCAAATGTGGTCTGAAGCAGAGAGAGATTCTGATAATAACGCCCATCATTGTGATTGCGCACATCCTTCATCACCTGTGTGAACGTGTCACTCAGCATGAACGAATAAGATGAAACGACGATATGACGCAGATGCTCGTCCATAACCTGTACGGACTTGTTCAGAATGCTCTTCTTTAATTCAAGCGCGTTCCGCTCTATGCTTTTGGCAGCGAAGAGATAAGAGAAAATGCCCGTCACACTGATACACAAAACAACGAGAAAAATGTAGATGAGCTGTATCCGTTTTTTCAGAGACATTTTGTAGAAAGTTGACTTCATAGGCGGTCGCTCCTTGAACAAGGGCTGGCCCTGTCCGCTGTAATTAAAAAGAGTATAGCACAGCGGAATCTGCACGGAATACCGTTCCCCGAAATCTCTTCCTCAGCTTTACCGCCCTAACCTTTGACAGCCCCCAGCGTAACTTGCATGAATGATTTATTTGCAAAAATGTATACAACGAGCAGTGGCAAAATGGACAGACAAGCTCCAGCCATCATTAATTGCACCTCAGCTGCAGCCCCGATGCCGTAGCGAAGGTTCGCCAGACCAACCGGCAAGGTTTGCAACTTGGGATTGCTCATCGTGAATACGAACGGGAGAATATATTCATTCCATGAGTTCTGGAAAACACCTAGTCCCGCAACAGCCAGACCCGGACGCAAGAGTGGTAGAATAATCCGCCAGTATGTGGTAAAGAAGTTACAGCCATCAATCATCGCAGCCTCATCCAATTCACGGGGGATACTCTTAAAGAACCCAACGAGAATAAAATAGGTTGCCGCATGGGCACTGATTAATATGATGATGACACCCCACAGCGAATTATTCAGACCCAGCTTGACCATGAGATCAAACTGTGGTCTAAGTACCACAGCACCGATCGAAATAAACAGTGTGGATGCCATGAGCAGCGTATACGCTTTTTTACCTTTAAAATTCACCCGATCCACCGCATAAGCAGCCATGGACGATACCAGCAGTGTTCCTAACGTTGTGGCAATACTTACAAAGATGCTGTTAATCGTAAATCCGGAAAAATTTGCTGTCTTCCAAGCCTGGCTGTAGTTCGTGAACTGCCATATCTTCGGCCAGATTGTTGCTCCTCCGGTAAGTTCCTGGTTGGTTTTGAACGATCCTAGTAACACGAGGATGATCGGGAACAGGGACAAGATCGCAATGATCAGCAAAAATATAAAGAGGATGGTTCGCTTCGTCCAGCGAGTCCAGCGGAATGAACTTGAATTCGAAGATGTAGGTGCAAGCACGGTTTGAGTCATCATCGTTCCCTCCTAATCATGATTAGTAGACATCATTAAGCTTTTTGGAAATCTGGAAGTAAATGAGTGTTACTGCCCCTACAATAAGAGCTGTTGTGAATCCAACTGCACTTCCGTAACCAAGCTGTTGCAAAGATTGTGTGTCCGCCGAAACAGGGAACAACAGTTTGAACAGGTACAGATACATAACCTCCGTTTTGCCATAGGGCCCACCCTCGGTTAAGACCATAATGCTCTCGTACCCCTTAAGTGCTGTCGTGATCGCTAGCATAATGATCATCTGCATTACTGGTCCGAGTAGCGGAATCGTTACATTGCGTAATTTTTGGAATTCGCTTGCTCCATCCAGTGATGCTGCCTCATACAGCTCCTCCGGAATGCTTTGCAGACCCGCAATGAACAACAACATATAGTTTCCGACAGCACCCCAGATCGCAATAATGATCGTTGTCAGCATCGCATGATTCGCATCCAGCCAACCAATTGGCGAGGATATGATGTGATACTTCATCAGCAGCTGATTCAGAATGCCGTTATATGAATTGAAAATGATGAAAAAAACAATCGCCATGACAGATGCACTAAAAATGGTTGGAAGATAGAAAACTGCTCTGAACAAAGAGCGGCCACGCCACTTGCGATTCAGGATAATCGCCAGAATCAGAGACAGCGGAATGGTGATGACGAGTTTACCGAGTGCATATATCCCCGTATTTTTTACCGAATCCCAGAACTGTCCATCACGAATAATCCGTGCAAAGTTCTCAAGTCCGATGAAGATCGGCTTCCCGATGCCCTGATAATCATAGAACATGTAGCGCAGAGCCCATAACAACGGATAGATTCCGAATACCAGTGTGAGAAAGAGACTTGGGATGATGAAGATGTAGGCGTTCAGTTTGGATGGTTTCATCAGAATCAGACCCCCTATAGCTTTTGAATGAAAGTATAGAGGGATTTACATCATATGCGGGATAGGGAAATCAACTTTCTACAGGGGAGAATGTGACTGCGTGCGAAAACGCAAAAAACCTGCATAGGCGCAAAAAGGCCCATACAGGTATGTGATAAAAAGCTGTAATTCGTTGATAAAGCTGTTGCTCATGTGCTGTTTATTGATAACCAGACATACCCTACCGAGGCCAGGTAGCTTTGAGTTTGTCAGGGGTGTTGCCGTGATCATGCAGTGTTAAAACACTTATTCTGCTTCTTCATATAGACGGAGCAAATCAGTGAAATCTGAGATCAGTGCATCGGAACCGGCAAGTTCTTCATCCCTGCCGAATCCGGCATAAGCACAGCCGATAACGGTCTGGTTATTCATTTTGCCCGCTTCGACGTCCGAAGAACGATCACCTACCATCCAGGCATCCTGAATCCGGTGTTTCTGCAGCAAAATCTGTACCAAGTTAATTTTGGAAGGTGTCTTGTACTGACCTGCACTATATACCCCTTCAAATAGCGGCATGATTTCGTGTGCGAACGCAACCCCCTTGACATAATCCTCAAGCCCATTGCTGGCAACAAACAGACGAATACCTTGGGCTTTCAGTGCTGTCAATGTTTCTTTGACACCGGGATACAGTTTGGAGTCGCCTCCATCGAGTCCTTCGATCTCAAGTTGCAGCAATAATTCATCGGCACGACGATGAGCTGCTTCGGATGCTTCAGGCATAACGACTTTCCAGATATCTTCAAGCAACATGCCCAGACTTCCGAGCATCCGCTCTTCCGGCGGGGTTTCTCCTTCAAAATGCCCCTCTGCACGCAACGTATCAAATAACTGATGATACGCAGGCAAAAGCAAGGTCTCTGTCTGAAACAACGTGCCATCCATATCAAAAATCATCGCTTCCGGTTTACGTAAACCCGCTTTATTGGTCATATGCAAAATTCCTTTCGGAGTGAAATTGGTTAATTTGTAGATGAATTACTGTTCCGAAGTGCTTCAAGCACCTGTTGCGCCTCGTACCCATCGTGGAACGTATAAATCCTGCCCGGTTTGTCCTGAATACGGGCAATGACATGTTTCAACACAGGCAGTTCGCTGGAAGATTCCAGCACTTCCACGGGGGACAACGGCTGTCCGATCTTGCCACTCATCAATTCCTCCCAATTTTCCAGCGCAATGGTGCCCTCGGTGCCATATACAACTATGGACACACGCTCCTCGCCAGCAAAATGAGATATCCCCTGCAGATGAACCCGAGTTCCGTCCTGTACTTCAAGTACAGCCTGCACTTCCTGTTCACAAGCATCTGGTTGATCGGCAGGATAGGTTACTTGAGCATTCAGTACACGTAGACGCCCGAATACATTCTGGATCATATGAATCCAGTGAATGCCAACTTCGAGGATAAAACCTCCCTGATCCCGGCTTGTGATCCATTCATTCTGCTGCCATGAGCGCGGCCACTGCGGGAACTGCAGAATCAGGTCAATTTTGCGAATGTCACCCACTGCCTGTTGTTTAACCATCTCTTGCAACTTCAACACAGCTGACTCATGCGGCATCGAAAAATGAACGGCGTGAACCACACCAGCTTGCTCAGCAGCTTCGACCATTTTGCGCGCTTCTTCTAAACTGTTAGCGAGCGGCTTTTCACAGAACACATGAATTCGACGGTCCAGAGCGTCCATAACCACCGGATAATGATATTTCGGCGGTACAGCAATGTAGACGAGGTCAATCTGCTGTTCATCCAGTAGCTGTTTATAATCACGATATGTTTTCACCGATGGACGGGTTGCTGCAAATTCCTGTAAGCTTTGCTCATTCGCATCACAGACCGCAGTAATCTCAACGGAGATATCCATTTGAGTATTTTCCGCTTGATGAATCATATGTAAACCCATCTTACCCAGGCCGATTACAGCCATTTTCAATGATGTCATTGCATTCCCTCCAATTCAATTTCAGTATAGCAGAAATCGTGGATTAGAACCGTTGATCATGCATTGCGTTATCCCGATATCGCTTCATCGCGTCAATATGCATAGGTAAATAGCCTCAGGCCATTGGAATCAGGAAAAGGATTGACAAAAAACCACAAAAAAAGATACCATTTCTAGTACCAAGTAATTCTTCTTCTTACAACCTTAGACAAATACCAACATGCACAATTGGATAAGCCGCCTGGTTCTTAAAACCTACTACTTTGAAACGAGGTGTCCACGCATGAGAACTGTTGCGGACTACTTAGCAGAAACGCTACGCAATCTGGGTGTCACTCATGTATTTGGTATTATCGGAAAATCCATCTGTCCCGCTCTTCTGAAAATGGTAGATTACGGTTTGGAATTTATCCCAGGTCGTCACGAAGCTAGTTCAGGCTTTGCCGCATCGGGTTATGCATTGCAGACAGGCCGTTTGGGCGTAGCCTTCGCCACCTCTGGCCCTGGAGGAACTAATCTGCTCACCGCAGCGGCCCATGCCAAAGCGAATAATCTTCCCGTTTTATTTCTTACCGGCCATCAATCTATTCAGGAACTGGGCATCCCCCAGTGTCAGGACTCCTCTTCGTATTTGGCTGATCTGGCCGAAATGTTCAGACCTGCCACACTATTCAGCAAACTGGTCGAACGTGGAGATCACTTCGGAACCATCTTGAATCATGCCCTTTCTATTGCACTTGGCCCAAACAAAGGTCCTGTCCATCTCTGCCTGCCTTTTGACGTGCAAACGGAGCAACTCCCAATATGTCGTATTGTTATTCCAGAACCTGAGCCGTTGCTCAGCATCTCAAGTTTGAATCGAATCCTGCCTTTACTGCATCAAGCAGAACGCCCATTAATCATTGCAGGTAAAGGTGTAACTCGTGCCGGGGCGCATGAGGAACTAAGGCAATTAGCCGAAACATTTAATATTCCAGTCGTGACAACTCCCGGTGGTAAAGGAGCCATAACATGGGATCACCCCTTATATCATGGTCCCTGTGGTGTTGGCGGATTCCCACACGGCGACGAAATGTTGAATCAAAGTGATCTGTATATTGTCCTCGGCTCCAGACTGAGTGATATGACGCTCTGTAATCTCAAGCCGCATAATCATCCGGCACAGCTGATTCAAATCGATACCGATCCAACTTTCGTAGGCAAAATTCTACAATCTCAGACCTTACATATCACAGGGGATATCAAGGACAATCTGCAATATCTGCTCAGCACCTTGCCATCTTCTCTTACATCTGCTTCTACAGGTACCCTCGAGTCCTTTGAATATCAAACTCCATTACCAGATCTGCCGCATCTGTCACTTGCTGCCGTACTCGATCAGATGAGCGAACTGCTTCCCTATGACCACAAACTGTTTGTTGATGATGGAAGCCACGGCTTTCATGCCGTCCAGCGTTACAAAGTGAAGAAACCCGGCAGTTTCATATTTGATGCCTACTTTGCCTGCATGGGGAATGCCATCGGCATGGCAATTGGTGCCAAAGCGGCTTCACCTGAAGAAACGGTTGTATGTATCACCGGAGATGGATGTTTTATGATGCTGGGCACAGAAATCAATACAGCCGTATGCAAGGATCTTCCTGTTATTTTTATCGTTGTCAACAACAAACAGCTGGATATGGCCTTGAAAGGCATGGAAAAAACGACGGGACGCATCGATGGCACACTTTTCGAGGTTCCCATGGATGCAGTCAAATTTGCCGAGTCTCTTGGAGCTAAGGCTTTCCGTGCAGAAACGTTACCGCAGTTCTCTGCCGCACTGGAGGCCGCTTTGGAATTAAATCAAGTTGTTGTCATCGAGCTGTTGACCGATCGGGACGAGATCCCGCCAACGGCTCATCGGGTTGTCAATCTAGATTAGGAGGTACGAGTCATGAGTGAACAAGTGACCCAAGGGTTAGATCGTTTTGCCAAGCTTTCCGGGGAATATGGTGCGAAGGCACTTGCTCCGATTAAGGAGCATTTTCCCGAACTGTCCGAATTTATAATGGGAACGGCATATGGTGATATTTTTCAGCGGACAACCATTACAGATCAGTGGAAAGAAATCGCCATTATTTCGTCATTAATTACACAGGGACAATTCGAACAGCTTGGTGTGCATTATGCCATGGCCTTAAGTGTGGGTATTACCGTTGATGAACTTAAGGGAGTATTGCTTCATCTGGCACCGTGTGTCGGTGCTCCACGTATTATCAGTGCATTTAATGTATTGCTTGCCACGCTTGAGGAAATCCATTAATTCAACGTTCTACATTTTTATACATTATTCGACCTTTTTATTGATCTTTTTACATTATTACCTTTATAATATGGGTAAATTATCCTTCCAGCCTTACAACCTGGTACCGCTCACTTTAGGGGCTATTGGACTGCTCCATTCATTCCATAGAGGATAGTTTTCACTCATTTTTTACAAAGGAGAGAGAACGCGCAATGGGAAAGTTTAATCTACAAACGGATGCTTCAAACAAGGTGTTGCACATTGAATTGGAAGGTTCTTTTTCTCAAGAGGATGGTCTTCGTTCGATCTCGGCTTATCAGGATACGATATCTGCCATCAACACCAAGGAGTTTAACCTGGATATTGACTGCAAAAAGTTGAATGTTACTGCTCCCGAGATTGTACCTCTTCTGGAGGGATGCCTGGCCATGTTTAAAAAGGACGAATACAAAAAAGTGGTGTTAACCTTGGAGAACAATGCCATTCTGAAAATGCAGCTTGCCAGACTTGGCCGGACGGTAGGGCTGGACAATCTCGAAATTATTTCGGCGTAGTTCCCTGATTTTTTGTATGATGCTTTAATGACAGCTCTGCCTTTCCACTTAAGAGGAGGATGACGATGGCTGGAATTCGTATTGTAGATATCGATATATATCACCCTGAAACCAAGGTGCACAATGATTTTTATATTGAACATTTTGATGCCAGAGGGGTCGATATTCGTGGTTTGTTAAAAGCACTCGGGCGTGAGTCACGTTACAAAATTGATAAGGAGGACGAAAACTCACTGACCATGGCCTTCGAGGCCACCCGAAAGCTACTCGCTAAAACCGGTTTAACCGGACAAGATATCGACTTGATTGCGTATGCAAGCCAAACACCGGAATATATTTTTCCTACGAATTCCTTAATGATTCATCATCTGATCAGCGGAGCAGCCCACACCATCTGTATTGATAGCAATGCCAACTGTGCAGGCATGACCGCAGCTTTTGAACAGGTCAGTCGGCAGATGCTTGGTAATCCAAGAATCAAGCGTGCGCTGATCATCGGCTCAGACTATGTTGCTCCTCATGCCAGTCCGGATGATCCGGTTTATTTTGCGAATTTCGGAGATGCGGCCGCAGCTGTAATTGTAGAACGGGATGAACATGCCGTTGGGTTTATCGATTCAATCTACCAGACGGATACCTGTGTATATCAAAATTCTCTCTTTCCAGCCGAAGGACTCGCGAAGCTCGGAAGCACGGGTGTTGATGCAGGAGCTTTTCATGTGAAATTCACACCGTTTGACGATTCAATCTGTGTCGATGCAGCTTCAGAGTCCATTCGTACGTTGCTGACACGAAATGAAATCAAGCCGGATGAGATTAAAGCCGCCTGTTTCTCTCAGCTGTCCATTGCTAACATTCGTGCAGTGTCCGAAAACATCGGCATTGCTGATGACATTGCTGTATATATTGGCGACGAATTTGGTTACACCTCGACAAGCAGCCCGTTTATAGCCATGCATCGAGCCATTAGCTCCGGAGAGCTGCAGCGCGGTGACAAAGTGTTGTTCTGGACCGTTGGAGCCGGGTGGCAAAATGTTGCCATGGTCGTGGAATACTAAGGGCAAAAGCACTTCTACAAACTTATATGTTCAATCTGCAGGACGACCTTGAGGAACAACTCTTCATTCATCGTCCTTTTTTTGATCTTATTTTTTCAATCTATATAAGTTCAACTAAAAATTTTACACAGTCCACTCCGATAACAGAAGAACCTTCCATTCGCTGTTATCCCCAGATTTTTTTGAATTCCCTTTTCCAAAGGGAAAAATCCGGTGATAAAGGCGAACGCTTCGCTTTTCCAGGTTTTTTCTGTCCTCTCCGTTAACGTGTAAAAGAACAGTTCAACTTATATCATTGTACCTAAACATAAAAAGCAGCCCACTTGGACTGCCTTTTATCTCTTTCGTTACATATTTGCCGCTTGGCTCATCGTCAAAATATTTTCTTCGTTTCCCGGTCATCCTTCAGAATTTCAACGGCCTCCCGGAACCGCAGTGAGTGCACAATCTCGCGTTCTCGCAAAAATTTCAGACTGTCCTGCAAATCCACGTCATCCGTTAAATCAATTAACCATTGATATGTAGCCCGAGCTTTCTCTTCGGCTGCGATATCTTCGTACAAATCCGCGATCGGATCACCCTTCGCTTGAATATAGGTGGCGGTAAAGGGTACTCCAGCAGCGTTATTGTAAAAGAGTGCTCTGTCATGTGCCGCATAATGGGCATCCAACCCGGCCAGCTCCAATTGCTCAATCGTGGCATCCTTGGTGAGTTTGTAAATCATCGTTGCAATCATCTCCAAGTGAGAAAATTCCTCCGTCGCAATGTCGTTCAGTAGACCGATAATTTTGTCAGGAATCGTATAACGTTGATTCAGGTATCGCAGGGCTGCCGCCAGTTCTCCGTCTGCACCGCCATATTGTTCCATCAACAGCTTAGCCATATGCGGATCACATTTACTCACCCGAACTGGATATTGCAATTTTTTTTCATATACCCACATGCACAGGACGCCTCCTTCGATTTTATACTTGCCAAGGCCAAGGTGTCTGGGACCACTCCCACGGATATTTGGAAAAGGCATGACCAAAATTCGTCAGCGGACCATATAACTGCTGAAATTCATGAGCAACGCGCATCCGTTCCTGGCTGAACTTGTTATACTGTTCGATGCTTTGAAAATCTCCCGGATGTGTATCCAAATACAAATTCAGCTCAACCAGAACAAAATCCAGCGCCTGTAGTTCCTCCAGCAGTTCGTAGTATTTGGCGTCACAGGCTTTCGGCTGTTCCTTCTCCATCGTTCACCACCGCCCTTTCCTTCGTTTTCTTCGAGGTATACGGACTGTACAGCGCCGGCCACAATGTGCCGAGCCTTAAAGCTTCAGCCGGACTGTATTGCGGCCACCCCATCGGCTGAAAAGGAATAAATAATTGCGGTGGAACCAGATACGTACGAATACCTAGAGGTTTACACGGATCAAACGGACCCACAAAAGGAACATAAGCCCGAACCTGAGGATCTTTCAGAGGATCTTTCAATCGAAACGCCTCCTTTATCATGCAATCACATGCATTCTGGGCATTACTCCATAAGGCATACAGTACATCCCCATCATTTCCTGTCCTTATAACCATATGTCGAGATGATCAAGATAATCCCTTTTTACAGAAACTATAAGAAGGATTTTGCCATTGCAGAGCAAGCTCACTTATTCCCGACATGCAAAAAAAGACCTTTGAAAGGTGTCATAACACCAGCTCAAAGGTCTTACTTAAAAATCTTGTTTATCCGCTATTGTTCACATCGATTATCATCCGGAGACAATAGAAGATCACTGCTCATCTTCGAGAGGTTCTTCTTGTTCTTTCAATTGCTTGTACACTTTGACCCGGTTAATTCGTAGACGTGTAGACTCTTCGACTTCAAAAACATAGCCGTTCCGTTCACGTGTTCTCCCCTTAGCCGGACTGCCTTCCAGTTCTTTGAAGAGCCAGCCGCCAATGGTATCTACCTCTTCATCCTCAATGATCGCTCCGGTCCATTCATGAACTTCCTCAATCAACGAACGTCCGTCAATCGAGAAAGCCTCACCGATTCGTTCCATATGTGGCCGCTCATCCTCGAATTCATCATACAGATCCCCAACGATCTCTTCCAAAATTTCTTCAGCCGTCAGCAAGCCTGCAGTCCCTCCATATTCATCGACAACGAGCGTCATCTGGGAGTGCTTTTTCTGCATTAAACGTAACACATGACTGATCTCCATCGACTCGGGAACGTTCAGAATCGGACGTACCATTGAAGCCAGATCCTGTTGTTGCTCCGGTTCTGCCAGAAGCAAGTCCGTAATATGAATAAATCCGATAATCTCGTCCTTATCTTCTACGGCAACCGGGTAACGGGAATGCTTCGTTGCGTTGATGATCTTTAGATTTTCCTCCAGGGACAGATGGGTATACAAACAGTCCATATCTGTACGAGGTAACATAACTTCGCGAGCCAGCATATCGGAGAAATCAAAGATATTATCCATCAGCTTGATCTCATCCTTGTCGATGACCCCGCTTTTGGCACTCTGTTTCATCAGGATGCGAAGCTCATCTTCGGAATGGGCCTCGCTTTCACTCGCGGGTTCAATACCAGCCAAACGTAATAAAGCATTCGCTGATGCGTTAAGAACCCAGATGAACGGAAAGAAAATTTTATAAAATAATAGTAACGGTGCCGATAAAAGCAACGCCACTCCATCTGTTTTTTGAATCGCCAGCGATTTTGGGGCCAGCTCACCAAGTACAATGTGCAGAAACGTAATGATACAGAATCCGATAATAACGGATACCGTTGTGATCAGACTTGTATCGGAAACGCCAAGCTTAAACATCAGCGGTTCCACAAGCAGTTTGGAGATCGCAGGTTCCCCCAACCATCCCAGTCCGAGAGATGTCAGTGTAATCCCGAACTGCGTTGCCGACAGATAGGCATCCAGTTTACCGTTCACCTTCAGGGCATAACCAGCCAGACGGTTTCCCTCACTCTGCAATTGTGTCAGGCGTGTCTGTCTTACTTTGACGAGAGAGAACTCTGCTGCGACAAATACACCATTCAAAAATACGAGCAAAAAGACACAGACCAGATTAAATACCAGCTGTCCAAGATGAAATTCGGTATGAATGCCCAAGATGTAACTCCCCTTCTCTGTCTATTTCAGGAATGCACCTGGAATATTAACGTAAAATAGCTTTTCTAGATTTGAAGTCCACGCCTTTATAATACATATCGGCCACAAGAAGATTTGGCCCGCAACACGATGCAGCATCACAATGGCAATTTACGGTCTGATTGAGCGGATGCTCAGCAGACCATTCATGGAATACATCATCCAGCTTCCGATCGTGGATATTGCCGAATGCAGGGATATCGGCAAAATCAGTCACGTACACGTTGCCAGTAAACATGTTGACGTTAACACGGTTGCGTCCGTCCGGATCATTACGAACCGTTACATTCGGTTCGCTGTACAAGCGATTAATAAGTTTACGATCCTGCTCAGCCGCACTGCATGCAAAGAACGGTAGTGTTCCGAAAAGCATCCACATGTCTTTGTCACGGACATCAAGCAAGCGATGAATGGCATTCCTCATGTGATCCAGTGATAATACTGGAAGAGAGGATGCAAAGTTAGAGTTGTACATCGGATGTACTTCGTGCCGTACACAACCCATTTCCCGAATCAATTGGTGAATGCCGTCCAGCTTATCATGCGTCCGATAATTAATCATCGACTCAGCGGAAATAAACATTCCAGCCTCACTTAGCTTGCGAGAATTCTCCATCATCTTTTCATACATTTTCACGGCAACTTCACGTTTTACCGGTCTACCGCTATTGGCGAATCCCACCTGATGGAAATCATCTGCATTCAAATAATTGAAGGAGATGTGCATCACATCCAGATACGGGAGAAGTTTTTCATAACGGCTGATATCCAGTGTCAGATTAGAATTGATCTGGGAGCGAATTCCGCGTTCCTTCGCATATTTAAGCAGAGGAATGATCATCTCATCCACCGTCTTTTGGCTAAAGCTGGGTTCACCACCTGTCAGACTGATAGTCTGCAGATGCTCCACCTCATCAAGTCGTTTCAACATTAGTGAGAGTGGCAGTGCTGGTGCCTCTTGCATCGTAAGCATATCCCCCACGGCACAATGCTCACATCGCATATTGCACAGATGTGTCACTGTCATTTCTACACTGGTCAGCACATGCCGGCCATATGCACGCAAAGAGCCAATCGGATCCCACGGATCATTCGTTGGCGATAATGGCATCGGTTGTACCGATCCTGAGTTTAGCATGGTCATTGTTCTTCACCTTATTCCTTTTATTAACCTAAAAAGTTTTATTTACATCATATCCGAGATTACTTTTTTGGGAGTTATCTTTTATCATAGCACAATTATGAATCTTCCTGCACAGCCAAACCCTGACCATTACATGACAAAAAACGCTCATGAATCATCGGAAATTAGCCTAGCTTCACGTTCCCGATATGACCACCTGAGCGCCTGCTCTATACTTCGTTAGCTTAACTATTCAGCTGTTCATGCTTCATAAGTGTAGCAGAATCTTCCGCACCCTCCACCCCTGTAATCATGACTGATAACTTCGTAGCAAGATTTATTTCGTAGGGGGCTGCAAGAACCTGTCCTTCTGCATCCTTGATTACACGAATCAATGGCCGTTGTGGCACGCGGGGTTGAATTGCAGCGACAACGCCAACTTCTCCAGTGCTCAGTTTTACGGATATACCTACGGGATAGATCGCTACACAATCCCTAAACTTTTCAAGCATCCACTGTTCATAAAGCGTTCCAGAACCTGTATACAGTACCTCTACGGCTTGATGCGGCAATAAAGCTTGACGGTAGACCCGATTGGTCGTCATGGCATCATACGAATCGGCAAGAGCAATCCACTTCGCATATTCATGGATTTCATTGCCTTTCAAACCAAAAGGGTAGCCACTGCCATCAATTCGCTCATGATGCTGAAGTGCACAGTGTGCTGCGAGCAGAGGGATGCCGGGTTCATCCTTGAGAATGCGGTGTCCATACGTGGTATGCTGTTGAATAATCTTGTATTCCTCATCACTCAGACGTGAAGGTTTATGTAAAATGTCGGAGGGAATCTGCGTTTTCCCAATATCATGGAGCAGAGCGCCTAGACCAATCTCCATAAGTTGCTGACGTGTATAACCTGATGCCACACCGAGAACAAGAGTATATACACAAACATTCAGTGAGTGAGTATACAGGTCAAAATCGCTGGAGTTCATGTCCATTAACATGATCATCGCTTCCTTTTGACCACCAATGTCCTCAAGAATGCTGTTCATTACCCCACTAAGCGCTTTACCAAAATGTGTGATCTGGTTTTTACTTTTGAAGCCGGACATATGTTGAAATTGCTGTTTGATCTCCACAAGTGCTCTTCGCTTGGTCTCTTCCTGTAACATATCGGGCACGATAATGTCTTCTGTCGCAGCATCCTGAATATATACATATCCAATCCCAAGATCTTTCAACCGTCCGATTAAACGACTCGTCAGTTCTACATCCTCACTGAGTAAAACCAGACCTTCCTCACTAAAAATTCGTTTCCCCAGCTTCATGCCAGGCTGCAATAAGTTTATATGTACTAAACGCACAGCCTATCCTCTCCCGCTCCTTAGATGTAATGAACACTAGCCGCCGCATCAGCAGAAGGCAGTCTTGTTCTAGCTTGGTAACCAGCGATTACGCAGGCTCTCCTCCAGCGCTCCTGGTCGTTTTAATTCTTCTTCCAGCAAATCCCTTATAAATTCCGGAAGGTAATATTGTATATTGCTTCCTTGAGCCAGAGAAGGGTATCCCACATTAAACGTAAACATATCAAGCGTTCCAACCACATATTCACGCTTCCCATCCATAGGTATACCGTTCACATAAATGGATTGGATCTTATCATACGCTGGCGCACTGGGGTCGTAAAGAACCTCTATTCCATCTACACATAACGTCCCGAGAATACGTCCCCGAAAGCCAAATCCCACGATGGGTTTAGAGAAGAATTCCTCCAACAGTGACTGTTCAAGCGCTTCACGAATCTGATCACCATTCAAACATATTGTACAAGCATTTATTGGAGATGGACATAGGGAATGTAACATTCCTTTCGTAATGTCGCCTTGTGGCAGGTTTCCGAGTAACTGGCCCGCATTCACAAGCGATATTTCCGCTTTTGTAAAGTGCCGTACAGCTTGCGCAAGCAAGATAGCAAAAGGAGATTCCCGCTCATAATAAACGGGCAAGGTTCGATCCGTGATCACGGCCGTCTGATCCAGCAATCGTTCAGCTTCCGTACGGTTCGTAGCAATTGCCAGAGACACCTGCTCTTCCAGCATGTTACTTTGTACTGGCACACAACCGCTGCTCACCAGCTGCACAGGCTCTGCTTGGCCTGCTCTTTCCAGCACAACTCTACCGAGCCATTGTCCGAATTTACCTGCCGCTCCCAGCACGGTATTGCCAATCAGCAAGGGTTCCTCCAGCACATGATGGGTGTGTCCGCCCAAGACAACATCAATGCCCTCAACCTGTTCCGCCAGTCTTTTGTCCGTTGAAAGACCCAGATGAGATAAAACAACAATCACGTCCACTTGCTCACGCAGTACCTTAACCTGATCTCTTAAGGTTTCCACAGGGTCCGTCACTTGCCAGCCCAACAGTTCATAGAAGGTGTTAAACGGGGCTGTTGCTCCTAGCAGACCAATGCGAAATGGTCCTTTTTCGACAATAACCCAAGGTTTCATCCAGGCTGGAGGACGTCCTGTATCCTGTTCTAACACATTGCCGCACACAATCGGACTAAGGAGTCCCGCATAGGACTGAGCGAGTTGGTCTGGCGTAAAGGTTAACCCCTCATTATTTCCAATCGTAATGGCATCATAACCTGTCAGATTGAGCACATCTACGTTGGCCATTCCGAGTGTGCCTTCCGTTTCAACAGCCATTCGATCCATATGGTCTCCAATATCGAGGACAAGCAGATGTTTACCTTGGGCACGTTCTTCATTGATCATAGCAGCGATCGCACTCATAGAGCCGAAATGACTGTGTATATCATTGGTGTGCAGAATGGTTAATGTTTGCTTCTCGCTGCTGCGCATTACACTGCCTCCCCTGCCGTTCATTAAACGTACATTCTTCTAATGGATAAGCATAACATTTTCTACGTCGTTATGATATATTTATAGGGTTTAGAGATCAAAAAGGAGCGATTCATTCCATGAAATTGACAATTCAACTATTTGCAGGTATTGCAGAACGTTTAAATACTTCCCAACTTGAATTTGAGTATGATGGTGATACGCTTACAGCTGCTATGCTTAAAGAACAATTGAGCCAGGCTTATCCTGAAGCTGCCACACAGATTCGTTCATCATTTTTAGCAGTTAACCAGAGATACGCTCCTGCCGATACATTACTTAAGACGGATGATGAACTGGCTTTGATCCCTCCTGTATCCGGAGGCGATGGTTCGACGAACCAGAATAAGGATCACCCTTATACACAAGAACATCGTACAGAAGACGGCCTGTTTCTGATTACCGATGCGGCCTTGTCCGTTGAGGCAACAACCGACATGGTCATTACGGCCAATCATGGCGCTGCATTAACCTTCGTAGGAACGACACGGGAAATGACTGGTGAACAGCGCACTGTCCATCTGGAATACGAGGCATACGTCCCCATGGCGCTGTCCCATATGGCTGCGATCGGCAAGGAGGTAGCAGCACGCTGGCCAGGTGTACTTTGTGCGATAAGTCATCGAATCGGCAAAGTTGACGTTGCCGAAATCAGTGTCGTTATCGCGGTATCCTCGCCTCATCGCAGCGATTGTTATGATGCAAGCCGTTACGCTATTGAAAGACTGAAGCAAACCGTACCAATCTGGAAAAAAGAAATTTGGGAAGACGGTTCAGAATGGAAAGGTCATCAACTAGGACCCTGGAACCCCATGGACGAGAAAAAATGAGTCTATTCGCTGTTTACAGAGGCGCATAAACAGTAAATAAGTCGTTGTCAACCCATTTTTTTCTTGTTATTATAATGATATGTGTCGATATTAGTCGAGGAAAAGGTGGTTTATACGTGAGAGTGCATGTTACAGATCTTAAACCCGGCGACCTGCTAAAAAATGATATCTACAATACTTCAGGTCTCCACATGCTGATGAAAGGTTCCGTTCTCAGCGAAGATGATATATCTAAGCTGCTGCAGCATGGAATTGATTTCGCAGATGTAGAACAATCATCCGACCTTCACTCTAATGAACAAAACTTGCCTTCCGATCAGACCCGTCTGTTAACCAATCTGTTTAACGACACGATCAAAGGCACAGAATCTCTGTTCGAACAAGCCATAGAAAAAGGCTTTATTGATGAATCACAGGTTGACGAAATATTAGGCACCCTAACGGGACAGCTTGAAAAACAAAAAGATGTTGTCTCCCTGTTACTTATGCTGGATGGAGACATTGACTACACCTACAACCACTCCTTGCAGGTTGGTATGCTCGCTTTTTATATTGCTAACTGGATGGGTTATAGCCCGGATGAATGTCTTACGGTAGCCAAGGCAGGATATCTTCATGATATTGGCAAGTCCAAAATTCCTTCTGAAATCTTACATAAACCAGGCAAACTAACGACAGAAGAATTCGCAGAAATGAAAAAACATACCTTTTATGGTTACGATATTATCAAAGCTTCAACAGAGGACGAAATCATCGCCATGGTTGCTCTTCAACATCATGAGCGTGAGGATGGCAGTGGTTATCCGCATGGTTTGCGAGGAGATGAGATTCACCCCTATGCTCGTATAACTGCTGTAGCCGACGTTTACAGCGCAATGACAACGAATCGGGTGTATCAGACCAAACAGGAGCTAATTTCTGTTCTATGCGAACTGTACAGCCTCAGTTTTGGTCAGTTGAATGGCGAAGCAACTCAAGAGCTGATCAAACATATGCTTCCGAATTTTATTGGTAAAAAAGTACTGCTCACAACAGGACAAACTGGTGTCATTGTAATGAACAATCCAGCTGACTACTTCCGCCCACTCGTTCAGATCTCTACGGCCTTTATCGATTTAGCGAAAGAAAGAGATATTGCCATTGTTGAAATTTACGTCCAATAAATCACACATGAAGAGTAAAGAGGGATCAAAGGAAGCTCGATTGAGCTTTCCTTTGATCCCTCTTGCTTATATTCAGCCGATGGAGTTACACACAGAATGCTTTTGTGATGATAACCAACAGGATGAACAGTACCAAGATCGCGCCAACCGACGTACATGGATTGTATCCACCTACACCGCCTACACCACCAACGTTGCCTTTACAGCCATAACCTACTTCGCTCATGTGATTGCCTCCTCTTTATCAGGTATACCCTAACATATGACGCTTTCCCGCCGGAGGAACTGGGCGAAACGGCATTCTTCGCAATTTGGTTCATAGCCCATAAGTGATAAGTGGTTTTCTCTATAAAATTGCCTTCGCACTAATACCGACCTTGCTCTTGAAGTTTCAATCCTCTTTTGGCACCAGTGTTCCCGTTTCCTTCCGATACATGATCACAAGTATTCTCCAAAAGTCATAACTTCCTGTGTCATCCTGAATATAGGGACGATAATAATCCAGGGCCTCCTTTGCCCAGGCGGGGCAACTCATGTTGGATAATCGCTTCTGTTCTTGAATCCAGCCACCTTGAAGCTCCAATTGCTTCTGCATAAGCGTGAACAATTGCTTTTCCTGACTTGTCATGGGTGAGCCCTCCTCTTCTTGAGAGATCGTTCCGTATTCGTTTAACAAATACGCCGTTGGTTCCACAACGCCATCTTCACTTGCAGTATACCCGTACGAAGGCGAGCTTGTTTTTCGAATTTCATAATGTACATGGGGCCCCGTGCTCTGTCCTGTACTGCCTTGATAACCGATCAGCTGCCCTTTCCTCACTCGCTGACCAACATTAACGGCAATTCGAGAAAGATGGCCATAACAATGCAAGTATCCACGATGATCCTCCAGCGCCACAGTAAGCCCGTAACCGCCAAAGCCGGAGCCTGTGCGTCCTTCCGTTGCAAAACGTACCGTTCCTTCAAGAAAAGCAGATACAGGCCCATTCCAAGGCTCGGTGACCAGGTCTACCCCTCGATGAAACGTCTGGCCTCCATGTATAGGATGAATTCGATAACCGAATGAACTAGTAATCCGATACCCTTCGAAAGGGTTTGCATTCATAGCATCACATCCTTTTTCTATCATTAAATGCTTAACTCTATGAATTGGCCTGTGCTATTAGTCTTATTTTTACATGTTCAATCAAAGATTACTCTCTTTATGGCATAAGAAAAAAGACGAACCATGACGGTTCGTCTTTTTTCAGTACATATGTCTTAACCGATGGAACCTTCCATCTCGAATTTGATGAGACGATTCATCTCAACCGCGTACTCCATTGGCAATTCTTTCGTGAACGGCTCAATGAAGCCCATGATGATCATCTGTGTAGCTTCAGCTTCAGTCAGACCACGGCTCATCAGGTAGAAGAGTTGATCTTCGGACACTTTGGAAACCGTTGCTTCATGCTCCAGCATGATGTTATCATTCATGATTTCGTTGTAAGGAATTGTATCCGATGTGGACTCATTATCGAGAATGAGGGTATCACATTTGATGTTGGATTTCGCGCCCTCAGCTTGGCGTCCAAAGGAAGCCAGACCACGGTACGTTACTTTACCACCATGTTTACTAATCGATTTGGATACAATCGTTGAAGTTGTATCCGGAGCCAAGTGAATCATTTTCGCGCCTGCATCCTGGTGCTGGTTTTTGCCTGCAACAGCGATGGACAGAACGGAACCTTTAGCTCCACGGCCTTTCAGTACAACTGCAGGATATTTCATCGTCAGTTTGGAACCGATGTTACCATCGACCCATTCCATCGTTGCGTTCTCTTCAGCAACCGCACGTTTGGTAACGAGGTTGTAGATGTTTGGTGCCCAGTTTTGGATCGTTGTGTAACGAACGCGGGCATTTTTCTTACAGATGATCTCAACTACCGCACTGTGCAGGGAATTTGTGCTGTAAATTGGAGCAGTACAACCCTCTACGTAGTGAACGAAGCTGTCTTCGTCTGCAATGATCAATGTACGCTCGAATTGGCCCATATTTTCGGAGTTAATCCGGAAATATGCTTGCAGAGGCACTTCACATTTTACGCCTTTTGGTACGTAGATGAAGCTTCCTCCGGACCATACCGCACTGTTCAGCGCAGCAAATTTGTTATCTGCTGGCGGAATAACAGTAGCAAAATATTCACGCAGAATTTCCGGGTGCTCTCTCAGAGCCGTATCGGTATCCATGAAGATTACGCCTTGGTCTTCCAGTTCCTTCTGCATATTGTGGTATACAACCTCGGACTCATACTGAGCCGATACTCCAGCAAGGAACTTTTGCTCCGCTTCTGGAATACCCAGTTTATCAAATGTTTCTTTGATTTCGGAAGGAACTTCTTCCCATGTTTTCCCTTGTTTTTCCGAAGGACGAACATAGTATTGAATATCATTGAAATCCAGTCCATCCAGATCGCCGCCCCATTTAGGCATAGCCATCTTCTCGAACTGTTTCAAGGATTTCAAACGGAATTCCAGCATCCACTCCGGTTCGTTTTTGATTTTAGAAATTTCCGTTACAACTTCCGCTGTCAGACCTTTGCCGGTTTGAAAGATGGATTTATGCTCATCGCGAAAACCATATTTATACTCTTCCATTTCTGGTGCTTTTTTAGCCATCTTGCTCGACCTCCCTATCGTTATTGTACATTGTCCTCTTCATCAATTCCTTTGCGTAATGCATTCCAGGCCAGAGTGGCACATTTGATGCGTGCAGGGAACTTGTTCACACCGGATAGGGCTTCGAGATCTTCATAATCATCGAAATCGACTTCTTCCCCTTGCATCAATGAGGAGAAACGGTTAGCCAGATCGAGCGCCTGTTCAATCGTCTTGCCTTTGACAGCCTCAGTCATCATCGATGCCGAAGACATGCTGATTGAACAGCCTTCTCCCGTATACTTGGCTTCCTGAACGATTCCGTCATTCAGCATCAGCTGCAGTGAAATCCGGTCGCCGCACGTTGGATTGTTCAAATTCACCGTGACGACGTCATTGTCAAACGTTCCGCGGTTACGCGGGTTTTTGTAATGGTCCATTATAACACGTCGGTACAGATCATCAAGTTGCATCGCCAAAATACTCCTTTGTCTGGATTAAGGCGCTGACAAGCCGATCTACATCTTGTTCGTTATTGTATAGATAAAAGCTGGCACGAGCCGTTGAGCTTACTTCAAGCCAGCGCATCAGCGGTTGGCAGCAGTGGTGTCCTGCACGAATCGCTATACCGCTCGCATCCAGCACGGTAGCGACATCATGTGGATGTACATCTCCCAGATTAAAGGTTACTACGCCAACATGACGTTTAGCCGGACCATAGATCGTTAGGCCATCAATCTCTGACAGGCGTTCCGTTGCGTAAGCGGCCAGTACACCTTCATGATGAGCAATTTCATCCATGCCGATCTGCTCAAGGAAATCAATGGCAGCACCCAATCCTACTGCTCCCGCAATAATCGGGGTTCCGCCTTCAAATTTCCACGGCAGTTCTTTCCAATTGGAATCGTACAATCCCACATCATTAATCATCTCACCGCCGAACTCAATTGGTTCCATGGACTCCAGCAGCGCCTTTTTGCCGTAGAGTGCACCGATACCGGTTGGTCCGCACATTTTGTGACCAGACAGCGCATAGAAATCACAGTCCAGATCTTGCACATCCACCTTCATATGCGGTGTGCTTTGTGCACCATCCACAACAATAACTGCACCATTGCGATGGGCGATTTCAGCGATCTGTTTAACGGGATGCACGAGTCCCATCACATTAGATACATAGGCAATCGCGACAACTTTAGTTTTGTTCGTGATTGTTTGCTCCACATCAGACAACTCAATATGGCCGTCTGGCTGTAGCGGAATGTATTTCAATGTGGCCCCTGTCTCCTTGGCGACTTGTTGCCAAGGGATCAGGTTACTATGATGCTCCATCTGTGTAAGAACAATTTCATCGCCTTCTTTACAGTTGGCACGAGCATAAGACGAAGCCACCAAATTCAGGGCTGTCGTTGTGCCGCGTGTGAAGATGATCTCCTGCGTGCGACGAGCATTGATAAACTTGGCAACCTTCTCACGAGCGCCTTCATAAGCGTCCGTAGCCCGGCTTCCGAGTGTATGCACACCGCGATGTACATTGGAGTTTTCATATTCATAATAATGTTTAACCGCGTCAATCACAGCACGAGGCTTTTGCGAAGTCGCAGCACTGTCTAGATATACGAGCGGGTGTCCATTGATTTCCTGGTGGAGGATCGGGAACTGCTCGCGAATGGATGGGTTCATTGTCCCAGCTTCTTCTCAATCAGGGACTGCAATTGGGTACGCAGTGCTTCCAAAGGAATATCCGCCACCACCGGAGCAAGGAAGCCATAAATGATCAGGCGCTCCGCATCCGTACGGTTAATCCCGCGAGACATCAAGTAATGGATTTGCTCGGCATTCACTTGACCTACAGAAGCCGCGTGACCTGCTGTTACATCATCCTCATCAATCAGTAGGATCGGGTTGGCGTCTCCGCGTGCTTTAGGACTCAGCATCAATACTTTCTCGGTTTGCTGTCCGTCGGCTCTTGTAGCGCCTTTCTCGATTTTCGTGATCCCGTTGATGATTGCCGAAGCCTCTTCACGCATAACCGCACGTGTGATCATTTGGCTTGGCGTATTTTTACCGAAGTGACGTGCTTCAGTTGTGTAGTTAATCTTCTGTGAACCGGAACCCACAGCAATCACTTTGGAATCCGAAGTGGACCCATTCCCCTTCAAAACACTCATCGTGTTGCTTGCCGTATCACCATTGTTCATTTCACCAACGATCCATTCAATGGAGCTGTCATTTTCCAGAACAGCACGGCGGAAGGATACATCCGTTACGTTAACGTTCAGTTGGTGAACCGTTGCAAAGCGCACTTTTGCACCCGATTTTACGAATACTTCCACAACTCCGTTATGGAATACCGGTGCAGAGAGCTCACCAGACACGTAGTTATCTACGTAAGTAACCGAGCTGTTTGCTTCGGCAACAACGAGTACGTGAGGCGCAAATGTTGCGGAAGCATCGTCTGTAAGCAATACTGCTTGCAGTGGAACTTCAATGTTCACGTTTTTCGGAACGTACAGGAACACCCCGCCATTCCACAACGCTGCATGCAATGCGGCAATGGAATGTTCATCGGCTTTGACCGCTGTGTTCAGATAAGGCTTGACTAGATCAGCATGTTCACGAACAGCAGTAGCCAAATCCGTGAAGATGACACCTTGTGCTGCCAGATCAGCAGACAATTTGGAATATACTGCACCAGAGTTACGTTGGATTACCAGGCTTCCTTCAGCTTGATCCTGAACCAGCTCTTTGATGGATGCAGGTACTTCTTCCAGGGAAGAAATTGCTGCGTCTGCTTTATATGTGCCGTACTCGCTGATACTCCAGCGCTCAATTTTTTGTTTTTCCAGTTTGGGAAGCGCCAGCTCACTCGCAAGCTTCAAAGCTTCGAGCCGCTGCTCAGTCAACCAGCCGGGTTCATTGTTACTTTCCGACAAGGCGCGAAGCGCTTCAGATTCAACCGGAAGAATTGTTTGTGTAGTCATTTATTATCCTCCTCCGTTTTTTCCTTACGCTTCTTGACCTACAGTTTCGTCTGTAATTCCCAGTTCCGCTTTTACCCAATCATAACCTTCAGCCTCGAGACGTTGAGCCAGCTCAGGTCCACCGGATTTCACGATGCGACCTTGCATCATTACGTGTACGTAGTCTGGAGTGATGTAGTTAAGCAGGCGTTGATAGTGCGTGATGATCAAGAAGCCGCGATCTTCGCTCTTCATTGCATTTACACCTTCTGCAACAATCTTCAAAGCATCGATGTCCAGACCGGAGTCGATCTCGTCAAGTACGACGATTTTAGGATCAAGCAGCATCATTTGCAGAATTTCATTCCGTTTTTTCTCACCACCGGAGAAACCTTCATTCAGGTAACGATGTGCAAACTCAGGGTTCATATCGAGTTCTTTCATTTTACCTTCCATTTGACGGATGAACTTGATCAGGGAAATTTCGTTACCTTCACCGCGACGAGCGTTGATTGCACTGCGCAAGAAGTCGGAGTTAGTTACACCCGCAATTTCGCTCGGGTATTGCATAGCCAGGAACAGACCAGCACGTGCGCGCTCATCTACAGCCATATCCAGTACATCTTCACCATCGAGAGTGACTGTACCGTCTGTTACTTCATATTTAGGGTGTCCCATCAAGGCAGAAGCCAACGTGGATTTACCTGTTCCGTTCGGTCCCATGATCGCGTGGATTTCTCCACCTTTCATTTCCAAGTTGATGCCTTTCAGGATTTCTTTACCTTCAATGGTCGCTTTCAGACCTTCAATGACGAAATTCGTAGTCATGTGTATTGTTTCCCTCCATTGATTAAATTGATGTTTACTGTCGAAAACGAAAAAGCGCCTATTATATCTGAACAGGGCTTCCCCTGACTTTCTCTGTTTCATCATACATCTGTAAAGCAATTTCTTCTTGCCACTCTCAGGCATACTTTCTTCACATGCTGTAGAGCAACAATCACTTTAGAATAATTCTAAACTGATTCTCAATGATTATCAAGTCATTTCCTATTAATTCTTGTCCTTCTCAGGAAACTTCATTCCTTATGATTCTATAATAAATGACTGTTTGAATCAAATTAGAAAACAACTTTTCATCTGCCGGACAGTGATATAAATCACAAATTTCACAGTTTGTTCAGCTTGCACATCAAAATGAAAAAGGACTTATCCATTTCCGGACAAGTCCTTTACACTTTATTTACACAAGTTTTTGCACATAAAAAAGATTACATTCTGAGTGTCTCGTTAATCTTCTGTACCTGGTCGGCAAAATCCGCAACGTTCAGCACCGGCGTCATTTCGCGCGGCACCAAACCATTCGGAATGGAAATCCATGAACGGCAACCGTTATATTCTGGCAATACGGGAATTTCCATCGGTTCCTGCAAACGGTACACACGTAAAATCAACACGTGGAGCGGATCTTTCTTTTTCCACTTCAAACGGGATTCAGCAAAATCCGCTGTCCACATATGATATTCCAGAAGTCGATCCAGCATCTCCTGATCTCGAATCTCCAAAGCCTGCGTTACTTCAGCATACGATGTAATGCGGACGGTTGAAGCTTCAGGCGCCCATTCGGCCAGCGACTCTTCAACATAGGATTGATCCGAGGACTTGATCAGTTCTTTACGCTGATGCTCATAAGTCGGATACAGGTAAAACGCTGGACTTTTCAACTCAAAATGTTTCGTTTCCTCCACAATCCCGCCTTTTCGCATCACCATGATCTGGCGACCGTTTTCCAGAGCTTGAATTGCAGAAGCCCATTCTTTTAATGCCGGTATCGCTCCTGTGTCTAACATTGTGTTCGTCCTCCCCTGTCACTCTTGACAGCAGTATAGACGCTTCACACTTATCTGACAACTTTTAGCAGGCAACACTGAACACTTTACGGATGAACTCATCAACCACGAATGGGTTACAGACAGACGGATCTGAGTCCGTCCTGAAACGGTTTAGCCCAGGTATGCACGAAGCATCCACATATGTTTCTCTAGATCCGCTTTAAAGCCTGTCAGCATATCAGCAGTAGGTTGATCCTCAGCCGCATCGGCCAGATCAATACCTTCTTGATACTCATTGGAAAGTGTAGCGAAGTCTTCAATCAGGTTCTGTACCATAGCGTTCGCATCTTCTTTGCCGGAAGCTTCCTGGATCGAAGCCATCTCGAGATATTCTTTCATCGTTGCTGCAGGGCTGCCTTTCAGTGTAAGCAAACGCTCAGCAATTTCATCCATTTGCACTGTAATTTCGTTATAGAACTCTTCAAATTTCACATGCAGTGTGAAAAAGTTCGGGCCTTTTACATACCAGTGATAGTTATGGATTTTGACATACAGTACGTTCAGGTTAGCCACCTGACGATTAAGTACTTGTTCAACGGATTTTGCTTGATCTGTTTTGTTTTTTGTAGCCATATTCAATCCCATCCTTTAATTTAAAATGTAGTCTGTCCACGTTATCTCAGGTTCCCCTGTACGCAAGACAGAGAGTTCAAGTTCAGAACCCGCTAATTTCGCGGAAGTGTTATGGGGCGCGGTTTTATTCAACCGTCCAGCCTATTCATTTTTACCCGTGAGCCTGATCTTCGAATCACCACAACCCAGACTTGTCTCAAAAAAAAGTTCAAAAAACGTGCTTTATCCGATATACTGTCATAAACCAAGCAAAGAAGTGGGTTTTCCTGTTTCTTCATATATATGGAGGTGGCACCTTTGACTCAATATCATCCTTTAACCCCACAAGAAGCGATCGAATTAGCCAAAACTTTACCGGGTCCATTTACGGCAGATGCGAATCTGGATTGTCGTGAGATCGGTGACGGCAACCTGAATCTCGTTTTCCATATCACGGATCAGAACTCCGATAAAAGTATCATTATCAAACAGGCGCTTCCTTATGCGAAAGTGGTTGGCGAATCCTGGCCGCTTTCCCTCGTACGTGCTCGCATTGAACGTGAAATTTTGCAGGAAGAATATCGTCTGTGCCCTGGAATGGTGCCCGAAGTGTATCATTATGACGATGATCTCGCATTAACGGTCATGGAGGACTTAAGTGACCATGTTATTATGCGCAAGGGTCTGATTGACGGAGCTTCCTATCCTCTTTTCGCCCAGCATATTGGGGAGTTTATGGCGAGAACCCTCTTCTTCACTTCAGACCTCGGTATGAACCAACAACAGAAGAAAGAACAGCAGGGACGATTCGTCAACCCTGACCAATGCAAAATAACAGAAGACCTGATCTTTGATGAACCGTATCGGATTGCACAAAATAACAACTATGAAACAGCGATTGAAGATGAAGCCGAAGCTCTTCGTACCGACGAAGCACTGCATTTGGAGATCGCCCTGCTCAGGGAAAAATTCCTGACCCATGGACAAGCCCTTCTTCACGGGGACTTGCATACAGGCAGTATTTTTGTAACTTCCGAGTCGACCAAAGTCATTGATCCGGAGTTTGCTTTCTATGGGCCGATGGGTTTTGACGTAGGCGCCGTGCTGGCGAACCTGCTTCTTCATTATGTTTCGTTGTCTGGCCGTTTTCAGGATCAGTCTACGCGGAATAAACGTGAAACAGAGTTACTGGACATGGTACGTGATGTCTGGACTGAATTCGATACTCGTTTCCGCGCACTGTGGACTACCGCTCTCGTTGACCCAATGGCTAAAACGCCAGGTTATCAAGACCTGTATGTACAGCAGCTATTCCGGGATACGATTGGTTTCACTGGAGCGAAAATGGTACGCCGCATCGTCGGACTTGCCCACGTCGCTGATATTGATACCCTTACGGACACTGCTGAACGTGAACGTGCACAACGCAAGGCATTGGCCGTTGGTAAAGCCTTGATCAAAAACAATCGTCAAGTAAATACAATCGGTGAGGTGCTGGATCTGGTATCTTCTGCTCTCACAACGGTTAAAGTCTAACATTATTGAACGGAGGAACATCCATGACAACCCCTGAACATCAGCCTCTGTCTTCGCTTAATTGGAAAAAGGACAAGCTTGAAATGCTCGATCAACGTCTGCTACCCGAAACGATCCTGATGCTGAAACTGTACACCCCTGAGGAAGTATGGGAATCCATCCATTCCATGAAAGTACGCGGCGCGCCTGCTATTGGTATCGCAGCAGCCTTCGGCGTAGTGCTCGGAGCCAAAGCTTATGATGGCATCGCTATTCAAGGCTGGCTGGATCATGTCAAATCCGTTTGTGCACACTTGGCAACATCCCGTCCAACAGCGGTTAATCTTTTCTGGGCGCTGGATCGCATGATGCAAAAGGCTAACCAAGTCGTGGAAGCTGGTCTAAGTCTGGATGAAAGCACAGATGCGCTTGAATCGGAAGCATTGTTGATTCAGAAGGAAGACGAAGAAGTATGTCGTATGATCGGTGAACATGCCCTGCCTTTATTTGAGGATGGAATGGGTGTACTTACACACTGTAACGCAGGGGGGCTGGCCACAGCCAAATACGGTACAGCAACCGCTCCGATGTATCTCGCGCAAGAGCGCGGCATTCATCTGAAGGTATTTGCTGACGAGACACGTCCTGTCCTGCAAGGTGCACGTTTAACTGCATTTGAGCTGCAACAGGCTGGAATCGACGTCACATTACTCTGTGACAACATGGCGGGTATGGTCATGTCCAAAGGGTGGGTACAAGCTGTCATTGTTGGAACGGATCGGGTCGCAGCAAACGGGGATGTTGCCAACAAAATTGGTACATACAGCCTGGCTGTGCTCGCCAAAGCGCATAATATTCCTTTTTATGTAGCAAGTCCACTATCAACCATTGACTTGTCCACAACGTCCGGCGATCTGATTCCAATCGAAGAGCGTGCAGCTGAGGAAGTGACAGAAGGATTCGGGAAACGTACTGCACCACAGGGCGTTAAGGTATTTAATCCAGCCTTTGACGTAACCCCGAACGAATACGTTACCGCAATTATTACGGAAAAAGGTATTGTTCGTGCGCCTTTCCAGGAGAACCTCACGGCTTTATTTGCGGAATAAAAACATATATAAGACAACCCACATAGCAGCCATTGCTGCGGGTCTGTAAGGAGAAGGGACAAGACGGATGCCTCCGACTTCGTCCCCTTTTCTCTGTTCTATTTCTATGATGCCGAATGAAAACCGGCACGTGCTTCAGATCATTTTTAACAATGCTTCTACACCTGTCATCCCTACTGTAATCCCCATAGCCTCTGCCTCAGTTGTC
This sequence comes from Paenibacillus intestini, assembly GCF_030803945.1. NCBI lineage: Bacteria > Bacillati > Bacillota > Bacilli > Caryophanales > Paenibacillaceae > Paenibacillus > Paenibacillus intestini. Next base: position 805,243 of record NZ_JAURUN010000002.1, read on the forward strand.
ACCGATTCCATTGGTGCATGAAGCAGTTGCTCCAATGTTCGCACACCTACAGCCCGTGCGGCCACAATCTTGCGATCGCCCAGCTTCTCATTCAATAACCCCACATCAAGGGCGCCGCACATGATATACCCTTTGGATGTATTAATCGTTAACAGTGTCGTTTTCGGAAGTTTCACTTCTACCCCAACGAGCACATGCTCTCCCACCACAATCGGCTCCATCGTCACCATAATCTCACGATCCACCTCCTCTTCAACAGATCACGATAATTGTATGCCTCTTGGCGTATCGCCGTGTGGACACCTGCCGTGATGAACAAAAAGTGGGTAATCATGATGTAGGTAACACTCTCAGCCGGAATATGAGGACATCCTAGTTTAACGCAAAAAAAAAGGGCTAAAAGCCCTCTTTCATTAACACTCCACGCTGTGGTACGACGTCTAAATAAAAGGTCACAAAATATAGAAATACGCCTGATTGCGTGGCCCTTTAACGATCAATGTCGTTACTCGGTCACTTGCATCCCGTTTACGAATGCTTGCAACGGCGTTTAATTCCTCATCAGCAACAACTCTCGGTTGAATCCACGCATACACATCAGGTTTAGAAACGATCATCTCAGCAGGCAGATCAGCAATTTGTCTAACATCAACCACGGACTGCAGATCTTTCCATTCTCGAACCTCAATGAAACCCTCCAAGTATTCTCTTTCCTTGACACCAATATGGGCTTCCAGATCATTCGAATATTTAACTTCCAAGCTTGAAAGAATATCCGGTCTGGATACAAACAAGTGCGACATCATCTCTTCAACAAAAGGAATTTCTATGATACCGCGCTTTTCATCCTCATCCGGTACTCTGGTCCACAACACGCCGCCAAGATCCGGCCTACTGACCGCTAATTCCGACGCTATTGCAGCTTCAGCACTGCGTATAACGGTTAACTCCGAGTCTAATGTTTTGCTTGCTTTGATATAATTAGAAACTTCTATGACGGAATGTAATTCAGGTTTAGAAATGTGTAAAACGTTCCATAGATATGCATTATAAGCCCTGGATACAGTCAACTCACTTATCAAGGACATCTTCGGATCAATCGTTAGGGCAGCAGGCAAATCAGGATGAGATACAGCAAGATTTGCCGCTCTTTCATCATCGTTGATTTGCCTAACTGATAATTCAAACTCTCTCTCTGTCTCCGTACTTATTGAGACTACGAGCTTGGCTGGGATTTCTGGCTTGGAGACACAAACGGACGTTTCTCTCTCACTCACCGTGCTTTCAATGACCGAAAGGATTGAATACAACTTTGCTTCTGTTCGATGAGCTACAGCCATAGATGCATTCAGATCTGGACGACTCGCAGATACAATGACAGGTGCTTCATGATGCATATGATCTTCATAACGATGTACATATAAATTAGATTGCAGCCATGCAAAACCGATATCACTATGCACAAATAACGTCGTTTTGAGTTCCTTACGTCCGACTCCATAGACAAAAAGTTCGCTTTCTTTTTCTGTACGTCCGATAGAGTAAATCTGCGAAGTAATATACTTGATTTGTAACACAGGTGGCTTGGCAGACTCACGGGTGTTGAAATAGATTGGAGACAAATCACTAGATTGAATCATCATCCCAATATTTTGGAGTTCGCCGTTTCTCAGCATCTTTAGAATATCCATCATATCGAATTCAACATAACGCTCACTTGTATTTATGCTGTAGCTTGACGTTAATCGTTGAATGGAATGAGGCCTGTTGGCATGTGTGATTCCATATTCTCGCCATAAGGTATTAGGCTGATGCAGCTCAATGGATGCGCCTGGCGTGATCGTTCCTGTGTAATATAATTTTAGCTTGGCTTCTTCCAGGTACATCAGGTCAGGTATCCGCGTGTCTATATCTCCGAAATGAATAAAGGATTCGAATTGCTCCAATTCATCCCGGCCGATCATCATACGCTGTGTATCCCCAAAATTGATTGTCTGTAAGCGGAGCTGACTACGAGTGGTTGCATCTGCAACAGGTTGCAGGTTCACCGTGATGCGCGGGGCCTCCAGAAGCTCATATTTACCCTGTGCACGATTATGCTCCCTCACATAAACTGTACTTGTCAGATCATTTATCGGTGATGCTTGAATATAAGAATTTAGGTCTGATTGCGTTGCATACACCACGGATAGTGAACTACTTATATCCTTGGATTGCTCTACACGAGCAGAAACACGGGAAACCCTCTCACTATTTTCCCTAATAGCGGATGTCAATGTTGAGGGCAAATCTATGTCTATCTGATTGTATAAAACGTACTTTGCTCTAAAGCGATTCTCCGGACTTTTAATATGTATATAGCTGTTTAATGACGTCTCCCCGTAGTTAATTTCACTCACTTCCTGTCTCATTGTATTGAGAGCTATACTCGGTCTGCCTTGACCTTCATCTCGAAAATTCCATTCGGGTCTGGCTTGGCATGAATGTCCGTTGCAATCCGAACATAAAAATCAACACTCTCTTCCGGTTCCATTAATCCGTATGTCAGGTAATCAATCGGCAGAAATGGATCGGCCTGTCTGGATAATTGAACTTCAACTCCACTCGTCTGGAATTTCTTATCCATCTCGAGATAAACATGATCGACAGCATAACCGAGTTGATTTATCAACTTTACTTTTTTCGTCAATGTTGTTTGTCCCGCAATAATAACTTCGTAATCAAGTTGCTTCAGGATGCCGCCAAACGTATCCGAAAGGAAATCGCCAGATTCATCCATAAACATAAGTCCAGAGTAAGTTCCAACAAAACTAAATTCCCGGGAATCTACGGAACCCCAATAATCCTGGAACTCTACTTTTAACGTATTTTCCTTGCCAAAGAGGAACTTCCGTTCATCGATGTTGATCTCAATCTTAAATGGCGAAGGGAGTAAACGTGTAAACTCTCCACTAGCTGGATAATACGGTTGGCCGTTTAAAAACATACGATATTTGACCTTACCCTTGTCAGCATCATTTAATATCCCTTGAAGTTTATTACCTGAAAAAGTAAGATCTATGGTTGCTGTTGTATTCAAAAGTTGGAGCGCCATCTGCTGAACTTCCAATGTCTGACGCGGAGCATCTACAACCATCTTCACCTGATCCAAAGCATAGCTGTTTTCATAATGCTCACTGTTATCTAAATAATACGCAACCCGGGTTAGCCCTGTCAGATCTTGTTCAGGAATCGTGTTTAACGTTTCAACACTCATGCCTTTTCTTTTGAACAATGTCGTGTTCTGGATGTCCAGAGTTACCCACTTATCAAAACGATACGTTTTCCACGTCAGCCCAGAGTCAAACGAAGCAGCCAGTTTTAAAGTTCCTGCGGTGCGACTGTCAACGATTTTAGAAGCAACCAGCTTTTTTAAATCTCCGTACAACACCAGATCGGTTGGTTGCACAATAATCTGCTCTAACGGCAGCGCATCATAAGTTAATGACATATCTCGGGTACCAGCAATAACCTCTTCATCATTAGTCCATGTCACCACGTCAAAATCTCCCTCAAGTTCATCCAATGGGGAGTAGTTTGCTGTAATATTCAATGCTGCCGATGTTTTCGTTGGATCGTCGGTGTAATAGAGCACATCCACAGTATCACCTAACTCGTCGTAGAGTGTGAACGGTTCGGTTTCGATTGTGATTGTGGATTCCGTTTGGTTTGGATCATCTGTGAATTCAATGATTTTAATCTCTTTGTCTTCCCACTCTTCCGCGAGTGTGAAAGGTTTGGTTTCTATGTTGAAGGATACCTCTGTTGTATCTGGATCGTCTGTGTAATAACATAATTCAACCTCTCCTTCAAGTTGTGACCATGCGGATTCGGGAATAATAGAAATGTCGTCCATTCCGTATGTGAGATAATCCTGTTCTGTTTGAATGGGCGATGTAATGTTTGTCCATTGATTGTTCGAATAATATTTATACTCATTTTTATTGAAAACAATTACTTTTCTTTTATATATAATTGAGAAAGTTTTCAACTCACCCAGAGAATCTATATCTAGAGCATCTAAATCAATTGATGATGATCCGAAACTAATTTCAACATAATGTTCTCTATTTTCTAGATTAGATTTCTCATAAACTAGTGTTTGAAATTGTACATTTCCATTCTGAGTATAAGTTTCTTCAATTCCATCAATTTTTATTTTTGCAATACCACGGGCAGGATCTCTATAACCTAATATTCTTATCTTATTTCCAGTAAAATTGAATAACATCTTTGCATTTACATCAGCAGTGTAAATATTAGTTCCATTAAAATAGGATGCATTGGTTGCTGTTAGCCAATTTCCATTGAATTTGATCAAGTTGTTTTGACCATCAAATCTTTTCCATCCACTTTCTGGAGCTATCAATGCCTGTCCTATTGTTGCCATTCTCTCAACGCTCCTTCCTAAATTCTAAATAAAACAATCATTTCACATAATTAAGTGATTGATGCTTTTTTGATTGGTATATTGTTTTTGTCTATTTTTTGCTTGAATACTTTTCCTGATCCTAATAATGTTGATGTGCTTTTTATTATTTGCTTCTTATGTCTTAAGGTATTAACATCGATAGCAAAATTTTTAGACATTCCATGATTAACATATACACTTTCTAAACTAGAAGGAAGTAGTTTAATTCCATCATCAATGACAGACAGAATTTCATCTTCTGATGAAATCAAGAATTTATTGTATGGAAGTTTAATGTCAACGGCATCGACAGATAGAAGTAAAGTTGAGCTTGTAGCATCATTCTTAGTTACTGTTACAGTGTGAAAGCCGGGATTCAGATTTAATTTTTCATAGACAACTGACTGATTGGGGTCATTTGCAAGCGAAAAATTAACAGTCTGCGACACTCCATCTATCATCACTGTGGCATTTTTTGTTCTATTGCTCGAACGTTGGTCTATGATTCTAAATGCCCTTCCATAGAAAGAAAAGGAGAATGAAGCCCCTTGCGTTTGAGTGTAATGACCAATGCCATTATAGTAGTTGACATGGCTGGCAGTCAGCCATGAACCAGCTTTCGTTATACTGTTGTCGCCACCATCGAATCGAATCCAACCGTTTTCAGGTTGTAATAGAACGTCACCAATTGTCATTTGCACATCTCCTTTCACAAAACAAATTGAACACACCTTATAGATGTGTCCCTCATAAATTTAACCAAGCGTAATTTTATCTGCTCGGCGTTTTGACATATCAATTGTGTGCTCAAAGGTTTTACCTGAACCCAGTATGGTATTATTTTTTTTTATTTTCTTCTTAACATTCACAATTTGGTTGAAGGCATTTACTTCATCTGCACCTTTATTCACATAGTCCAACTCAGTCACACTACCCATCTCAATGATATAAGAAGGTTTCATTTCAAACATTTCAAGTTCATATACACAAGGAAGAGTTGAGCCCGAACTTAATGCAGTTATATAAAGCCTATAGTGTGTGTAAGCTTTCTTATTTGGAATAATATAATTTAATATGCCACTAGATCCACCCACTATTGAATGAAGGGTGTCGTAATTTATACCATCGTTACTGCCCTGAAATTCATAATTGCGTGGATAGTACGTGGTATTCGTAATGTATAACCTATACTTAACTATAACTTTTGGCTTGTGAAACTTGTAACCTATCCATTTGGGCATAGTAGTAGGAAGAGCATTTCCTCCCCAATTTGTATTTAATCCACCATCAAATGCTTCCCATCCGAAAGTTGCATTGCCATTAGGTGAATTGCTAACAAGAACTTCGCCTTCTGGTGTTGTGTTACTCGTCATTCTAGGAATGGATGTAGTTTCTTGAATTCCATCATTTAATACAGTGTAATATTTGTCTCCAGATGAAAGTATCATCTTATTATAAGGATTTCTAAATTCGCCTATTGAATCGATTTCAATAGAGTCGATTGCAAGAATTTTCCCAGTCTCCGTTGAAGGTATAGAAATCTCTACATAATGATACCCTAAACTTAAATCTGTAATTTCAAAAACTATAACTTGATCTAACACACTTGTACGATAACCACTGTATTCTTTATTTAGTCCATCTATTGAAATCCTGTTTTTTGTTGATCTATTTGTATTTGGACTATCATAAATACGTAGTTTTGTCCCATAAAACCAAAAACCTATCTTACCAAAAGTACTAGTCGAAGTTAGAGTACTTCCCCACCATCCTGCAAATGTATAATTAGTATTCCATACACCTGTAAAAGTAACGTTAGGCATGTCTTTTATAATATCGTATCGTGACCATCCTGTTTCTGGAGATTTGGATACTCCCCAGAGTAAATATCCATCAAAATCAATATCAATAGCGTCAAAAATAAATAATGCGGTGTCCACCGTTTTTATTTGTACTATGTGCATACCCTCTGTTAGTCCTGAAATATCAAATACTAAAGCTTGTGTCATTCCACCACTAGTAGAAGTCTCATTAATTGTGCCGCGAAGTGTTCCATCAATAATTACTTGTGTTGTTGTTGTTCTGCCAGCCAACCTTGCACCTATAATTCTTAGCTTTGTGCCTTGAAAACTAAAATTAACAGTAGCTCCATTGGTTTGTGTATAGGTAGCTGACCCATTGTAATTGGAAGCTAAGGTTTCCGTTTGCCAAGTTCCTGTATAGGTGATTGAAGAATGTAGGTTGTCATACCTTCTCCAACCATCTTCTGGTGCTGGTAACCTTTCACCCAATGTTGCCATAAAAAGCATCTCCTTTTAAAAGAATCAAGAATCAAAAAGAAGTAGCGTATAATCTCTACTCCGCGTTTACATTTGTTATTTCAAAAAACTTCTTCAAATTAATACTCGATTTAAACAACTTACCTGAACCTAAGTTACCGGCGTCAGTCATTACTTGATTAAACCCCTTTGATTTTCTGTCAAGTACAGATAGACCATCCATTCCTTCATTAATGAAAGTACTTCCTGATGGTAAATTTTTCGATACGATACTCCATTCCCTATCTACATTTTTTGTTCTTTGAAATAGTTTAAGTTCTGCAATCGTAGTCCAAGTAGACCAACCATTATTTTCATAGATGTTTATTCTATAGTTTAGATAATCGGAAATGGTGTTTTCAGATATTTTGAAAGTTCGGGTTTCATTATTATTCCAAGCAGTAGAGTTAGTCACTGTGTTAAGAACAGTCCAATTGACTCCATCATTGGATCCTTCAAAAGCCCATCTTTTTGGCGCTGATTCCCTTGCCTCCTGGGAATCTGTACTGTTCCTTGATGTTATTGAATATTGGTAAATACTAATTGGAAAAGAAAATCTATACGCTAACCATCCAGAAACTATACCATTTGCAGTCGCCCAACAATCACTGAAATCAATCACTGTCTCATTAAATGCTTTCCAAGCATCATAAGTAGAATTAAAAATGCTACTAGCACTTGCTACACCTGATGGGGAATTGTTGTTGGTCATTTTAGACACTGCCGTTCGAGTAGAATATATATATGAAGTAACATCACGCAAAGTTTTGTATGATTCTCCATCTTGTTTAATTAGTGATCTATACATAGGAAGAATTACAATTTCCATTAGCGGTCTGAATCCTGATGAAGACGTACTACTAGAAACTGTATAACTTGTTTCATCGCTCTTAGTGTTACCTCTTACGATTCTAAAACTTGAACTCGAAGGCGTAGTGGTACTTGTCCATGAAGTCAATTTCCAATTCCACACATTAACATCTCCAGCAGCAATTGTTCTATTTAGTGTAGAATCAACAATATATTTGTCCCACTCATTGTTTTTATCTGAAGCATTAATACCACCTGTGAGTAGACGAATTGAGATAGCTGTCTCTTTAAGCCCTGATAGAAGAACAGGCACACCAACAACCATACCACTGGAATTAATCATATCCCAACTAATCAACTGAATATTTCGATCTGCTACTAGTAGCTTACGCTTATTCCAATCTTCAACCATAATAAAGTAAAAATCGCCATTTGGCGTTGCAGAACTCATGGGAGGAATTAGTTCAGAAGTTTGCTCTCCTAATCCACTAAAAACACCCACTGTATTTGCTGTTGAAGACTGATAATGACATCTAATGCGCTTACCAATTTCAAGTTCGGAAACATTGGTTACTTCATCTGGATGAAACAAACGACCATCTGAGTCGATATCTACAGCATCAACATCTAATCTCCAATCCCCATTCGTTCCACTGAGAAGTCTAACTTCATGAATTCCTAATGGAAGATTCAACTTTTCATACGTGAGTTGCTGTCTAAGAGCTGTTGATGTTCCCATTTTCGAGCTGAAATACTCAATGTTCCCGTCGATAATTACTGATATATTATCAGCAAAATTATTGCCTGTACTTGATATAAACCTTAATTTGGTTCCATAAAATTTAAACCTAATCTCATTGTCACCTTTTCCTTGAGCGGAATAGTGATGCGTAGAATTATATAGGCCTGATACCCCTGTTTGATATATCCAATTTTCTCCAAGATAGACAAAAGCACTGTGACCATCATCGTATCTTCTCCACCCTGGTTCTGGAGCAGTCAATTGCTGTCCAACTTGAGCTAGTAAATATCCCTTATCATCAATATCTATGGCATCAATTCCCCAATTTCCTGCTATTACTGAATCCAACTTGACAGTGTGAGGGGTGTTAGTAAGTCCCGTTTTTTCATAAACTACCATCTGTCTTATATCTGTTGCATTATACGGATTATAGGTTTCTACATTTCCATCTATAGATACCCTAACTTCTTTAGTTTGAGTAGGTGTCGTTCCAGCAATTAACCGCAATTTCGTCCCTATAAACGTAAATTCTAAACTCGCACCAACGGTAGATGTACCGGTCCAGTAATGGAGTGTACCATTATAATCTGTTGTACTATTGCTAACCGAAGTGACCGATCCGCCCCATATCAACGCAGGATGCATATCGTCAAATCTATACCATCCTGCTTCTGGGATTGTTAAAGCATACCTAGTCAAATATCCTGTTTCGTCGATATCAATTGCATCTAATGTGAAATTAATACGATTATGTCCTGTTGCAATAGACACCGTATGAACGCCAAGGGTCAGTCCAATTTTCTCGTAAACTATAGCTTGCTGAAGACTAGATGTACCTGCTGCACGAAAGGCACTGTATGTCTCTGTTACACCATCTATCGTAATAGCGTTATCAGAATGCCTATCTGAATAGAAGTCAGAGATAATTCTAAGTTTTGTTCCAAAAAAGGAAAATGTAACATAATTATTATCAACGGCTCGGCTAGTTACTCTTATACTTCCACCATAGTAAGCTGTGTTTGTTGGGGATGGAGTAGTCCAAGTTCCTATATACTTTAAACCAGGATGTGTGTCATCATATCGTCTCCACCCTGCTTCTGGTTCTTTGATTTGATCTCCTACTGTCGCCATCATTACACCTCTTTATATTCAAATACTGGACGAAAACCTACTGCCGTATTAGAGTAACTGGAAATTGTGCTCCATAACCTATCTTTGCTGTTTGTTGTATTTTCAGAACGAACAGTTCTACCGCCCGTGGTCCAACCTCCGGGGATAGTTCCTGATAGCGGTATTGTGGTTTCTTTGCACCAAGTCATGCATCTTAAATTCCAAACATCATTTAATGATTTACCAGTAAAAATCATATTTATTGGGAAATTAACCACATACTTTTCCCACTCGTTAATCGGGGGCCAAGCCCCGTATTCTGTATTAGTTGAAGTCAAGATTTTATTTCCGTTTACATCTGCATATGCAACTCCACCACTCAAACAACGAACAGCACCCGAAACCCCACTTATTGTATGTGGCGAGCCTTCAACAAATTTATTGGAGTTCAACCAATCCCACGTCACCGTATGGCTTACAACTCGATCCGCTATCAATAGTCCTTTATCTACCTTGATCGCATACCAAAAGTACTTGGCTGGCATACTTCCTAATGGGTGTCCCGTTACCGCAATCTCCGTATAACCACTTGTATTTCCTCCAAAAATATATCCAGTGATTGTACTATCGTATTTCCAGACAATATAATCACCGATCTTCATATCCTCCAAACGTTCTCTCAACTGCCCGGTCGTTGCAGGAACTGCCATCGAATCACCCCTTTCCTACTCTGATTTGATCCATCTTTTTGAATTTCGTCTTTTCAACCTTTTGAGAATACACTGCACCCACCGAAGTGACCGCTGTCTGATCCATCTTTAATAAGTACTTAGTTTTTAACCGAAGCACACCGGATTGACTTTCTATGTAAGGATCACTATACTTGCCCTTTTCCATGAAACTGTCTATGTAAAAGGTCGATTCCTGTCTCCCAGCAAATATCTCAATTTTCACCTTGGCATATTTCGCCTGAGCTTTGGGAACAGCAGACTGCTCCTGCACTTCCTCATATTCCGTCCATTGAAATCCATCATCCGAAGTACTCCAATAGATTTGATATTCCGAACCAGCCGAGCTGTTCATCTTTGAAGCTACGCCTTTAAAAGAAGCAAATTTATCCCGAATCAGAATAGGATTAGATTCCCACGAACCGGAGGAAGCATAAATCACATTGCCTTCCACATCTTGTCCCTGCTCCGTGAGTCTTAACTTCTGATCCTGGAAAATCGTATTGTTATACGTACCAATAGACAAATCGATGTCTAACCCAATCTCCTCAATAGCCATCCGCGTGTACCTCCTGTCTTGTCGAGAATTTCATCACTAGCGAAGATCCCAGTTGATCATTCCTGCGTGGTTAGCTTTCAACGGAGCAACAACTCGATCTATGATCAATCCATTTTTACGAATCACCAACTGACCTGGCAGGTCCATATTCGAAGAGATTTTAATTTGAAAGAATGCACCTTCATTTATGGGTAAAGAGCACACACATTGAAAGCTAATGTTCGCATCGTGCAGATCCATTGTTTTTTTATAGCCAAAATTAAAACACTCAATCGCATTTCTGAAAGCTCCCGATGATTGCCCGCCTGCCAGTCCTCTCATACTTGCTTCGGAAGATCCATTTTTATACTGGATAATATCGTTGTAGACAAAGGTTCTTCCCGTTAACGGATACTCTTGCCCGTGCGACTCATAAGCAATCGAATAACGATCCATATTAATATGGAAAACTCCATTGGCAACGTTGTAATATGCCTGCGAGCCTTGACCGATAACACCGAAATATACCAGCTTCTCTTTTTGGATATCGTAAAAGTTCGCTGGGCGCTGTGTCTGGAAATCATATTCGCTTAAATACGTTCCATCGTAATAATCAGCAATCCAAACGTAAGCTTGTGGCACCGGGGAACGAGCATACTGTTTCTGACCTAAGATCACAGATTCACCTCCTTGAATACGTTATAAAAACAGAAAGAGACAGGCCGAATAGCCCGTCCCTTTCATTTTTCTAATCTCCTAACCTTACACGTAACGATATGAAATACGTTTCTTGAATTCCTGTCTACCACTGCGAGCATTTAATGGAACCTCACATTGAATGGAAAGCGTCACATAGTTGCCTGCCGCATCTTGCGGTTGACCATTATTATTCACTCCCAAAATCTCTTTCGCTCCCGGTACGAGTGGTGTGGCATACGGTGTACCCGAATGATCTAATGTTGTTTTCCCTGTCGTTCCAATCGGTTTGGAAAAGTCCTTACCTACGCGAGAGCTCTCTTCGTCCAGATCATTTTCCCCAAGGGAGTCCACCTGCACATGGAACCAGTTATTTTTTACAGCTTCAATATCGAATTCTTCCGTATTCCCGTTACCTCCTTTCATGTCTCGTGTAGTAAATGTGCAATCCTCCATTTTGGATACATCTGTGGCTCCACCTTTATTGTTCCAAACATTAAAAATACGAATTTCACTTTTGCTATCGGCATCAATAACTCCGTAATCAAACGGTTCTATAATCTCATTGCTATGTGTTGCATCCATCCAAGTAACAATCGGTTGTGTCATAATCATCATTCTCCTTTAAAGTTATGTTCTAATGGTTAATTGAATTGTAAGGTGCTGCAAACCAAGCCCGGCTTTATTAATCTGCACTCTAAATAGATCTCCTGCTGCAACCTGTTTGGTTGTAAATGAAGCCTTTTTGTCATCGGCGTGCGATAACGCATTAAAATGAATTGGCTTATCCATAATATCCACCCAGTGAATCAGATCCCTGGATTTCTCTATGACGATTTCCGTCTCCGTTTCTCCATAAACACCACAAAAAGCCCTCACATCCAGAATCTCACCCTGGAATGGGAAAGGCGCCACTACACCGATGGCCTCCTGAAAGACATAGGATTCCTTACAAAAGACCACAACGCGGTCCTGGACTTCCAATGGAATCTCATTTAACTTCAGATGTTCGGCTACACTCATCAAACCATCTCGATATGGATTTACAACTTGCAAATTCTGGCCGAACACATCGATCTTAATCCAGTTGTTTCCATCATATCGGTATCGCATGCCATCCTTATACGTCTGAACGGTCCACCCCACTTCCGGGAACGGATACGTATCTCTTAATTCGCGATAATCAGCCACCGGGCTCTTATAAACTAATCGTGTTGTTTGGTAAGCATTAGTAGCTCGGCCAGCTGCTTCCAGCGCCTGATCCGCGGCCTCATTAGCTTCGTCTGTAGCCCGTTTGGCCAAGACTGTTTGTTGAACAGAGTGGCGCACAACTTCCTCTAATCGTTCCATCGCAATCTGTGTCTCATCTAGCTTGCGCTGAGACTCTTCTATGAAGTCCTGTAATGTTTTGACTACATCCGGATTTCGCTTGATCATCGCATAGATTCGGGAAGCTGGGTACATGATGAGTCCCCTGCCTTTATAACGACATAGGTGGACTCTTCCTTCCTGGGAAGCATGGAACTGGATTGTGCCCATTCCGTAGTGAACCAGAAATTCATTCTCGTTCAGCTTTTGTTTCTTTTCAAAAACTTGTTGATCAACTTCAACTAAATTACTAATCGTCACTTTATCCGTTAAAGAAGGGATCTCAAGTAACGTAATCAGACCATTGATAACAGGCAACGAGTCTGTTCGATCCACAAACGGGTCTTCTACGCTTCCTTTACGAGCAATTATCGTAAGCGGATCATGATATTGCATATATGTATGCAGATTCGACAATACCTCACCTCCTTTCGATTACATTCAGTTGGTAAATACGTTACTGCTGCCAGTTGTAATTCTCGCCGATGTTCCCAAAGATGAAAGAGCTGCTGAATTTATGCTTCCGAGAGCTCTACCACCCGCAAATACGGTTGAACTGCCTGATGTCACTCTGCCCTGTCCACTGCCTGATCTTGAAGGACTTATGTTAACATATCGAGTGGAACCATTGCTTGTTGGTACAGCAGGGTTAGCCTCCCACGTATCGGGAACCAGGTCATTTAGACATGCAATCGCTCGCCCGTTCACATAAACGTTTGAAGCAGATACCACTCCTGACGGTGATACAACGGCATTAGTACTCCCACTGCCTGCTGATACCCATACTCCACCGCCCCAGCTCAAGCACGCGCCTGTTTCTTCGTCCCTGTTACTGCAAAAACGTTCAACCCAACGTTCAATGTCATATGTGACATGACCACTCTTAGTTGTCTGGCTTACACTCGAACCGTTATACGCTACTCCTGTCATATCTAACACCTACTGTAATAACTTGAATTGGTATCTGAACTGAATTCCGGCATCTCCACGAATACGCAAAATATTTTTCCCCACAGACAACTGGAGGAATTGATCGTTAAAATCCTTATATCTATATGTGACCGGAAGTGATGTCTCGATGTGCTGTCGATCGTTATCCACATACACTTCTTCATCATGTACCAGATTTTTGAAATGGAACTCTTCACCGTGTCGTGTCTGATTTATGATACGGATTTCACCATTTCCTTGTTTGTGAATCCAAATCTCCGGCTTACAGATCTGGTCACCTTTATTGTATAAAACGAGAACCGGCTCAAATGTAAATGTGATTTCTTGCAATTTGGGCGGTTTGTTCAAATCCGCAGCAGTCAATAATACACGGTACATCAGATAAGGATGATCTACAGCCGTATCTTCATTCATTCCAGGGACAGGGCCATCATTATGGCAAGTTTCCCAATTGGTCCATTCCATTTCATCTACCGAATAACGGGTCTGAATGACGATCTGGGAGTTTGCCGTGACATCCTCCGTTACCCAATGTACATGACTTAACACGCCTCCTGATTCAATAGGAATCTGTATCGAGTCAGAAACATATTGCCCTTTTTGATGCGTTATTGCTAGCCAATTTGCCATATAAATGCACCTACTCTATCTTTCCAAACGGACGGAACCAGACCGCAGCACCGATCTCTTTCCATTTTGCAATGCGGTGACTTGCCCAAACGGCGTTTTTATCATATGTTGTCGTCCCATCCGTAATAGCCCACACAGGTTCTTGATCCCCGGATTCTCCGGCCTGAATGCACAAATAATACCTCCCGTTATCGACAGAAGGTAGAATCATATCGTTTTTCTGATAATACGTGCTTGCAGCCCACCCGTTGGTTGCACGAAGATCTTCAAATTCAATGCCTTCTGAAATAGGAAAAACAGGTTCACGGTAACCCGAATATCCGGATTGCACACAGCGATATACATGGCCGTTGTCCACTGTTGGCACAATGTAATCCCCATTTTGATAAGACTGTACACTTTTCCATTTCGGTGCAGCTTTACCTGTGCGAGTGTTCACCCAGCCATAATAGCTGCCATATACACAATTCCCATTACGAATCATTACATTTTGCTTGTAATCACCTTGGGTTGGAATTTCGGTTGCGAAGTCATCTGCGTTTTGATCCAATTTCTCAAAATTTTCACCCAGATCACGAATCGTATTTTCTATCTCATCCGTGAATGCAGGCAGTTTTAATTGCAGCTTGCTTGTATATGTTGACATGTTATCTCTCCTTTCTGAGTTCATCTCAAATCAACCCATTGGGTATGTTCAGGGTAGTCACTCCACTTGGGTTTAACCGTGCTCAACGTCAAATGACCTTCCGCATTCACAAGGATAGGTTTCGACCCCGTTCCGGCATCAAAATTAGGTTTATGTACATAATCCTGCCCTTTCCATTCATATCTGCGGGTTGTCATTACAGGAGAGTAAGCATAAGGCGAATCACACCTGAAGGTTAACGAGATGTATCCTTGTCTTAACCCGTTGTGTATAAGTGTGGCCTCATCAACAGCAAGAGCATAGAAAATCTTCTCAGGATTGACCCCTTCTTCGGTCGTAAACGATAATTCCTGATAATAATCATGCTGCGTCAGCCATCTTGCCACTTCTCTGATTTTGTCTTCATCCCAGCTTTCTTCAAATGCAAACGAAACTGAGAACTGCAAGGGCTCAACCTCTGTTCTTATAAAATAGGGCCGGTCCCTTCCTTTGACTTTTTCCTCCACAATACTCCGGGAAGGGGCAAAACTTTCTTCCAGCATACCGCTGTTCAGATTGACGTTCACAATGCCAAAATCCACAGATTTTCGACCTGCATAGGAAAAGTACAGTGCATCCCGAATCGTGATAGTAATCACCTCCTTTCCATGGATTTTTCTCATACGGGCCTAGTTCAGATCTATGCGTTGACCGTTCAGTTTAACATTACGACTCGCTTTGATCTCAATATCTCCATCACTCTTCATATGGATCGTTGAACCTGCTTCCGTTTTGAAAATAATCTCTTTGCCGCTTAGCTCAATAGGCGCGGATTCAGACTCTACAATGACTTTGTCATCTGTAAATTTAAGGTTCCTGCCTCGTCCCGTAGACTGCGCGGTATATAACAATTCGAGCGATCCATTCGGCTTGGTGATTAGTGCTTTGCCGTATGCTCTTGCGTCACCCTCCCCCATGCTAATTATAGGATAGGCCGCCTGTCCGTCTCCCTCGAAATAAAGCTTCATCTTGGTCTTGTCCGTCATGCCATACACCATTACTGGCCAACTCGTTGTATCCGTCGTCATTTCACCTGACTGAGTTGCATTTCGCCAATACAGCTTCCGCCCATCCGATAATGCTTTATGGGTTCCGGTTCCGCTTTGAGCCATACTTGTGAGAAATGATAGTTCTTTCCCTTCAATCTTGATGTAATTAGACCATCCTTGCACAGCCGAACGTGTTAACGTCGAAACTTTGCCCGAAACGATGGAACTTATAAAACCATCTTCTGCCGTAACCATCTTGGCCGCTATCAATTCTGCATCAATCGCACCTGCCCCCACAATATCCCATTGATTCATGAAAATTTTACGTTGTTCTGAATCAATCAATAATGTGTTCTGGTTATCTGTAATTTTAAGTTTTTTGAATTTTGCCGTACCATCCATGCCGATGGATGCAACAGCATCCTCAAACTCTTCTGCGCCAGCCCAGAATCCTTTTAACGGGAACATTTTCATTACACCCGTTCCATCTCGCAAGGTAAGTGAAGAACCCTCGATCTCACCATCCTTGAACATGGAGTTTTTAATCTCGGCAGCATCAGCAAACAATTTATTCATCCAGACATTACCGTAATAATCGGCATGGAAAGGCGCTCTCTCCCATACACTTGAGCCAAGAGCTAATCCCTTTTTATCGATGGTAAAGACCTGGTCATCCACACCCGCTTTGATAAATAAATCACCATCTAGCGAAGTACCAAACGTTTTATCAGCTACTCCGTTACGAAAACGTTCAATAACAAATCCTTCATCAGCGGTCATGGAAACCCGGTTAACCTTGGTTGTATCATTACAGTCGGAAGAGGCATACCGATTCAGATAAAATCCAAAGCGATCTGGCTGATCTGAAAGTAACCCAAGCTTAACGACTTCCCTTCCACACCGATCATCAATCATGAGTCTGGACCCTTCAATCGTAAATACACCCGTTGTATCACCGATGACTACTCGTTGCCCCAGAATAATTTTGCCCAGAACCATCTCTGCAATAAGTCCATCTGCTGTGATCGCCGTTTCATATCTCAATCCTCCTGAGCGTGTTAGCCCAAGTGCACCATTAGTCAGACGTAGAAACCGTAGCGGATCATCAGGGTCTGTAATGGTGATTCCCTTGTTGTTAATATCCACCGTGTTATTGACGGACATATTAATTTCATTCGTCACCTTATTCCAGAAGCGATCGAATAGCTTACTCATATCGGATGAATCTACTACAGCCTTGCCCCATTTGGTTTTATTCGTATCCACGACGATTGACGTGTTTTTGGTTTCGTTCAAAAATTTCTCTATTCGGGTAGACTCATCATTTACATTTTTGATGTTGGATAACGTCAGTTTGATCGATGAAGATTCATAGTCATATTGAATTTCACTGATACGTGCAGTCACACTCATACCTATGGAATCATATTTCACATTAACAAAATCGCCGAGATTGAGCTTATCCCAGTTGAACTGTTCCTCTACAATCTCCAGAAAGTTAACGACGTCTATATCTACGGATAGTTGTGGAATTTGTAATTCCTTGAATTTTTCCAATGCAGCGTCGTACAAATCCTTCTCATCGATATATGTATCCTCGTTAAATTCACGTTCAATGACGAAGTAGTTGAGCTCCTGCAACTGCTCTGAGGTAAAATTGTTTTCTGCCGCCAATTGAACCTGGAGCTGTGTAATCTGTTTTTTGACATCATCAATTTTTCCATTAAGGCTGGTGATTTCAAGCTCTTTCAATGAAATTTGGTTCTTCTTCTGATCCAGACTGTAACGCTCCACAATAGCTGCTTCATTCGAAGATGTCTGGTACTCATCCAGATTGATTGAATTGACTTGAATAAAACAATTCGCTGTTCCTCCGTCTAAACTTACATGGATGGAACTTGTTCCTCGATACTTGCCCAGCACAGTCCACTTCCCGGATACCGCGCTAACACCTGCTCCATTCACGGAAAGATTTACTCCAGCAGCGGGTTCAAGTTTGATCATAACTGCATACGCAAAATCAGCATTTACCTGAAAGATTCGAGATGTGGTACCCGAGTGAGTATACTTTTCAAAAAACATTTTATCTGCGAACTGTTGGGACAGCGTTACTTCCTCCAATACTGCCTCATCATTTTGTAGCTTGTTCAGATCCACTTGTAATGGAATTAACTCTTTCTCGTAAATCTCCAGTTGGTTCAGATATTGATTAAACTTCTCCCTGTTTGCATCCACCAATGCATTGTAATCCAGTAGCGCATGACATAACGAATCGGACATCCATAGACTGGAGGAAGTCACCTTACGGGAAGCATCCCGTTCAAATGGGTATAACCAATATCCATAATTCTCAATGTAGTTCTGTCCTGTAGGATTCACCTTTTGAATGCCTAATCCATCTCTACCTGTTGCATACAATCTCGTGACCATTTCTTCGGCGCTCGTCTCTCGGTTCATGCTTTTTAACAGCTTCCCATACCCTACGGTCAATCCCCGATTAATTCCGGTTAGTTCAGGTTTGGTCATGCTGATCAGTCTCTGGTCTGTATCCAAATGAACGATAGCATTATATGTCTCTGCTACTGAAAATACGGCCTCAAGCACGCTATTAGACGAGAAATCAAATGTCCTGTAGCTTAATTTAAAGTCAGCATCCAGAACATCGAGATTCCAAAGCGTATTCGCCAATAGCTCTGTGAGTACCTGCTCTGCATGATATGACTCTGCCAAATAACGATTGATACGCTTGTCCGCCAGTTCTCTAGCCAGAGAGTAACAACGCACATTTAACATGTCAGAATCACCAAGATCATCTTCAAGACTGTTGATGGTGAACCATTCAATATGCGCTCCTTGCACCATTTTAATCAAGTAACGTTCTTTGATTAATTCTACGTTTTTGTTTTTATGCAACACATGGGCTATATCCACGTGATACGGTAATGAGAAGGTCAATTCACTAATATCATTCAAGCGAATACTGAGCGAATCATGGCAGATCTCACTTAGTTTACTAATGATCTCCCGATTCGGTTTGGCCAAGAAATACTGGGGCTGCATAGGCTTTTTCATATAATCTATAATACCTGGCAATGTCTCCACTCCTTTCTCCATATGAAAAAGGAAGAGCTCACGCTCTTCCTCTAAATGGTTCTCAACTTGAGTTTATTGTTTAATGCTTCTTCAAATTTCCCCAGCAAGCTCATACCCGACTCCTGATCCTTAGCCACAATCTCCACTTTATCAATCTGGATGCGATTATCCGTTGTTCCAGCAACATCGTTTTGTGAAAATTTCAACGCACCGAAATCAAATCCGGTTTTGATTCGATCTGTAATTCCGCGAACAACATCTACAATCTTTAACAGATTGGAGGTATCGGATTGGTTTAGAATGAGTTCTTTCTCATGAGCAAGCAGGAATTTCGCGCCCGTAAATGCTGGGGTCAAGCCGCCCGTATCTGCAGAGAAAATTTTAAGCTTAAGCAGCTCCGCATAGCTGTTATCGGGAAATTGATACTTATCCCTGTACTTTTGGTTCTCCTCTTGCAGCTTTTTAAACTCCTTCTCCAGTTGCTGATACTTATAGGAGTCCTTATTATATAAGCCCATCTCTTTTCTGATGTTCTCGGCTTTACTTTTATTATCTAAATAATAAGTCCAGTCCCTTCGCGCCTCCGTCGTGCCCTTGATTTTAAAATCTTCCAATGAACCGCTGCTTGCACTGCCTGAAGATGTCTGTGACACTGAATCGGAAGACGAATAGTCGCCCGCTTTAAATTTAGCGAGTGCCTTCTCAGGCTCTGCGAATTTATAGATCAAATTTTCCATTTCCACAGAAGTTTCAAAAACATGTTGTCGAATGCCATCAAATAACGTTTTATACGCTTCTCCGATTGTATTCAAACTGGCATTGACCACCGCAACATCATTACTCATCAAATTTTGTTTTAATTGATAGAAGCTCTTCTCATTTTCCAGAATATCTTTGTAGTGACGTTCCGTTTTCTTTTTCTTATCATCTAATTTATCTATTTCATCTTTATTGAGCTTATCTTCTTCTTCTTTTAATTGATCATTGTAGTTTTTGCGATCTTCGAGCTGATCCTGTAATCCCTGCTTGACCATTTCTCGCGAACGATCCCGTTCATATTTGGCAATCTCTTCATCAACCGCTGTGAGTTGTTCCGTCAGGTCTTTGCGTTTCGCTTTGGCCTCCATGGAGTTGTCCAATGACAGCACGTTGAGTTTGTCCACAATTTTCTGACGTTCATTCTTTTTCTTGGTCAGCTCTTCTGCGTAATCCGTAGAGGAATTTTCACGATCGAGAGCCTTCAAGCGAGCGTTGATGTATGTTTCGAATTTCTTCTGCTCTTCGTCCAGGTTTTTGTTTCGTTCTTCATGACGCTTGTCTTCTGCTTTCCGTTGTTCATCAATCGCATCCAAGGCAAGATCACGCTGCTGCTCAATGACCTTTTTATAGTCTTCAATGATTTTGTCAGCCGCATTTTCACGTAAAGATTTTAATTTCTCTTGTACGTCATTTATGGCTGAGTTGTTGTCTAGAAGGGCAACGTTCAAGTCTTTCAGTATATTTGTATATTTTACGGTTTGATCCGCGTTTAGTTTACCACCTGCAAGCAATTTTTCTACAAATGTGATCTCTGCTTGGGTAATACGGTTCTTTTCTTGCAGAATAGGAACCTGACTTGACAGTTCTTTATTATACTCTGACGAACCTTCGGTCATCGTTCTTAATTTTGAATTCGAAAGAGAAACGAGGTGATCCTGTTGCGAAAGTTTATCTGTATAACTTCCGATATAGGAGTCGAACACTTTCTCTCTCTTGGCATAAATCTGAGATTCATCCTCTACATTCTTCGATTCCAATTCTGCAATTTGTTTGTTATAGCTCTCTGACGTTATTTTCTTGTCTTGAAGTAACTGTTTAATCTTAGCAATCTCTTGCTCTCTTAATTTAATCTGTTGCTCAACATAACTAATCTGTGATTGTTCTTCTTTGCGCCATTCTTCAGAGTTCACATGAAGCATCGATTGCCTGCTAGCAGATTTAGAGATTTTAGTCTGTACTTTATCAATTTGTAATTCATAATATTCGGCCCACGAATCGATTAGCTTGTATCGGTTATCGAGTTGAAGATCTGCGATCTCTTTAACTTCTTTCTTCTTTTCTTCTGCCGCTTTATTTAGTTCTTCTGATGTTGCTGGAACAACCACAGACGTACCGCCTGAACTTTTGGAAGTTGACGATGGAGGATTAGTAGATTTGATTCCTGATATAGAATTATAATTTGCAATGACCTTGGGTACGTAATTCTTCGTTTCTTTGATGGGTATATTGTTGATTTCTCCATTTTCCACCCATTTATTCACTCTATTAGGACCTGCATTATATGCTGCCAAAGCATGTTTAACATTTCCTTTGAATCTGACTAACTGATCTGAGAAGTATTGTGTTCCTCCCTTAATATTCTGCTCAGGATCAAGGCTGTTTTTTACTCCCAATCCTTTCGCTGTATCAGGCATCAGCTGCATTAGTCCCACTGCTCCTGCTGGTGACTTAGCACTCGGGTTAAATCCACTTTCTGTTTGTATAATTGCCGCGATCATATTAGGGTCAACGTTATACTGCTGGGCATACTTGTTAATAAAGTTCGCATATTTGCCAGTGTAACTTTTAGTAGAGCTTGGTATATAATCCAATGGAGTAGGGGTCTCATCTTCGGATTGCTTTGATGTTTTTATTTTAGTAGAAACGAGTTTCTCTGGATTATCGATACCTTTTTGCAGAAGGTTTTTCTTCTGTTCTAGTAGAGAGTTTTCCTCCATTAAAGATTTTCGGTATGCAGCCGAACTGGTCTCCATATGTTTCTGTCTATTGTGCAGATCATCCAAAGATTTATCTACACCTTGAATCTTTTTCTGAAGTTCGGTTAAAACTTCTGTCGTTTCTGTGTATGTATTATTAGCTTGTTTGATTGAATTTGTAGCCTTGTCTGCGGAATTCGCAGATTTTTCATTTCCTATACCTAATAAGTCTACTGAACCAATCAAATTTTTCATATATATACTATAATCAGAAATAGAATCCATATATTCATAATAAGGAGCTATAAGTTTTTGAATGTCCTTCTCTGACTGATTTAGAACTGCTTGATTCTCTATCCCCTTTCCTGTAAAGTCTTCAACTTCAACTTCTGCAGCCAGTTTTAGTCTCACCTCAGCTTTCGCTGCATTTAGTCCTGCCAGTGTCGAAAGAGCTTCAATTTCAATACCCCAAGCCTTCAATTTACTCACAAGTGTTTGATTGTTATTGTTCAGTTCCTGCTGTGCAAGTAATCCTAATGTTTTCACATAATCCACTTTGGTTTTCTTTAAACTTTCCAAAGCATTTTTTTCAATGGTATATCCATCTTTAGTTCGCTGAACATGTTTTGCAAGTTCAGGGTATTTCTGAATTAAAGCATTCATCTCTTCTGCGGAAAGAGACTGACCTTTTGATAAGTTGTTTATAACCGAGTTCAATTTCCCAATTTCCGAAGTGATATTACTAACTTCGCCGTTAAATTTACTCAGATCACCGTTAAACTGTATTGACTCTTCTAATGGTGCCACGTCTATTTCGGCAATAGCTTGGTTAACTTTATTTAATGTATCTATGGTCAAATTACCAACGTTAGGCAACTGCTGTAGAAAGTTCAATGCTTCTTCGGGGGTTTTGAAATCCTTTTCTTGCAGAGCATTAAAAATCTCTTCTGCATTGTCCTTAATTTCTACAGCTGTAGCTTCGCTTTGTGCAGCCATTTCAACATAAATATCTACAAATTTTCGAGTTGAGTCTTTAACAGTTGTTCCTTCAGCTTCTTGTTGATTGATATAATCTTGATAAGCCCCTTTAATTGCATCAGCTTTAACAGTGATATCTTTTTGAAACTCTTGATTCAATTGAGCAAGCTCATTTTTCAATGTTTCGTACCGCTTGCTATGAACTCCTAAATCAAATACTGTTTGCTTATAATCATCATTATCGTAATTACCAGGCCCCATTCGATCGTATTCATCTTTTTTCTTCGATAGCACGATGTAAGCTGACTGGGAAGTCTTTTGTTCGTCCTCTTTCATTGTTATCTCTGTTTTTTTAGCTTTAATTCTATCCTCTATTTGAACCGATTCCATATTATAGGCCATCTCGGCTGATAATCTATCGGCTTTAGCTTCCGTCTCGAGTTGCTCTACTTTCCTCTTAATCGCTTCCGTATTCTCGCTAAGAGATTTAGTCTGACCGTCTAGCGATTGGGTTGTTATTCCATATCTCGAAGACAGCTCACTTTCAATCTGTGCAAGTCGTGTTTTTTCTTCAAAGTTAAGAGAAGCTTGGTTTGAAAGTTGCTCGTACTCAGCCGACAAGGCTTTTAACCCATTTAGATCATACACCTTCTGGTTCAGCGCTTCAGTTTTATCCGAAAAATCCTCGGTTGCTTGGGTAGTACTAGAAAACATCCCCATGACAAACTCTAATCCAGTCCCAATCAAGGCAAAAACAAGTCCAACTCCCGTACTAGCGAGTAAGGCTTTGAACGAATTCTTTAATATCGTCACACTCATACTTAAAGCATTTGTTCCCGCACTTGCAGCAACCGCTGCCGCAGGAATTCCCATGATGCTGAGAACTGCCCTAGTCACTTCAGCTGTCAAAATACGTAAAGAAGCACTCAACAAACCTACAGCTATGCCCGCTACTCCAAAGCCTACAAAACCATTACCCAATTTAGACATCCAGTTTAATAGTCCCGTCACAAGTGAGGTGATCGTGATGAGGGTGTCAGACACCAAGGCATTGCCTAAAGCAAGGGTGAGCCCCTCCCATGCAGTCTGCATATTTTGGATTCGTGCCCCAAGTGAACCCATATAGATCTCGTTGTCCTTCATAGCTGCACCTTGCGAATGCAGAGCCGATTCGGATGCATTCAGGGAAGTTCCCCAATTTTGCATCAACGCGGTAAATGTCGCTGTCTGATCTTGTCCGGCTAAACCCAGGGCTGTATTTTGCTGTTGCGCCTTGGTCAGCTGATTCCATTTTCCAGCCAATTCATCCAGCAATGTTGTTACATCTTTATCTGCTTTGGAGATCCCAACGGATTCTAATATCCCTTTAGATTGTTCGTCTGAACCCAGCTTGGTGTATATCGACTTCAATCCTCGCCCAACAACGTCACCACTTTCGCGAGTGATGCTGCTGATTGCTGCCGTATTGCCAAGCAGTTCCTCTATGGAAACCCCGAATGATTTCGCGGCTGCACCAGCTGATGTTAAAGATAAGGCCAGATCTTTGCTGGATACACCGTAAATTCCGCTAACTTCTTTGAGCTTATCTGCAATGCTCATACTTTTATCTGCTTCGATATTAAAAGAAGCCATAGCCAAACTCAGTGTGTTCACCGATTCAGCCGGTGTAAGGCTGGATATATTTTGAAGCACACTGGCTGCTTTCCCTAAACTTAATGTGTCTGCCTGATCAAATCCTTGATTGGCAAAGCCAATTAAGTTGCCGTTCACTTCAGACATACTACGCCCTGTGGATTGAGCAATAAGGTTACTGCCAGCCAGCATCCGCTCTTCGTTAAACGAACTTCCTATCGATCGTTCTAATTGATTCATCTGACCATCCATACTTATAATGGACTGAATTGCTTTTCGCAGAACATCCATAGGCTGAATTAATGAAGTGACATTGCTCATCCATCCCCCAGCCATAGCCGAAGCGCTCTTCATAACCTCCCCTAGGGTCTTGATTTCTCCTCCTGCTCCGGCAGATGATTGGGTGGTCGCTTTAAGCCGCTCGTTAATTAGGGCCAAGTTTTCTGCGGTTGCTTTGTATCCCACAGTTGACATAGAGGAATTCAGCAGTAACAGATCACTTCTTAACGTGTTTAAACCATTCGATACCTTCCCGTTTAAGTTATATTTTTGGGAAGCTTGATTGATCCTTGCTTCTGTTTTCGCAATCGCATTTTGCAAATCTTCATTCATTTTAGTGTTCTGTTGTAACGCTTGCCGATGAGCATCGTCTTTGGCAGCATTTTTAAGGGCTGTTTGTTGTTCCAACGCTCTTCGTGTAGATTGCTCTTCACTAAGCGTCGCTTCACGTTGTTGATTCTCTAGATTCTTTTGATTCAGAGCACGCCGTTGTCCCGCCGCATATTCCATCACTTTATCGTAATTTTTCACTTGACCAGAAGTGTTCGTGTTTACCGTAAGGAGTTGTCCTAATTCATCTTTATACGTTTTGGTATATCCTGTAATTACGCCTGCATGATTTTTAATTGCTTTATCTTTTGTTAAGGTGTAGCCTGCCAACTCTTGTTCCAAACGTTTAATGGATACCCGTTGTTTCTCATACGCCGCTGTCTCAGCTGCTGTCATATTGCGCAGGCGCTCCTGATTGATTTGCATACGCTTATACTCATCCAAGCTACTCTGCATAAGCATCTTATTCTCAATCATCGTATGGTTTAATCGGTTCATGCCATCCGCATACGAACTAATCCCCTGCAAAAAACTCGGATCAAAGTCTACTTTCACTTTGAGTGAATTCATTTTACTGGCAATTTCCCGGAGAGCCTTGTTCAAATCGGTAATCATTTGATTGGTCGCTATGTTTAATTCCACATCACTAGACATTTATAAATCACTCCTTTGATCACAACAAGGAGCAATTACACAAATTGCCCCTATTCGGTGTACTGTTCAAATTGTTCACACAACTCATCGTAGACATCTGCCGTTTCTCCCTCCAACTGCAATGTACACTGTTGTAAGATTTGGTTGATGCCCTGTAACGTCGGCAAGCGTTCGCCAGTCGCTTCAATGAGCACCTTTTCTTCAAGAAGTTCCTGCAATTCATGTTGAAGTTTGTGTACATCCCGTGGAACCATCGCTCTATTTCGCATCACAAAACTGCCGTCTTCATTTTTCAACATGTGCTGCTCTTTTAATTCATGCATTTCTTCTTGAAATTGTTGATAATGCTCCACCAGTACTTTTTTGAATCGGCTACGTACCCGGCTATCTTTACTTTCCAGTTTAAGTTCATGCAAGAATAGAATGTATTTCTCCAAATTGGCCTTCATGAAAACTAACATGTACATGCTCCTTTTGACGATGGATTCAAATTATACTGACTCGTGTGCGGACTCGTGTGCAACCTGTTGTGAACGTGTAATCGCGAGTTCGGATACCATTGCAGCCATTCTTTCCTGCAGGGCTCTAAACTGTTCCTCCAGTTTCTTTAACTCCTGTTCCGGAAATTGGGTGAGCACTTCTTCCATAATGCCGTTATCCAGCAACATATTCGTAACTTTAATGAGTTTCTCTACATCCAGCTTTTTGGGGATTGGCAGATCTGTGAACTCTTTCAACAGCAGTGTATTATACAAACCCACCGTGTCTTTGATGAGCTGATCTGTAACATCGGTTTTCTGACGAAGCTGATCAATAATAGACAAATAATTGGTGTTCACGTTATCAATCAGTGATTTTCGAAAAAACGTATGTATTTGAACTTCATAACGTTGATCCGTTACATAAATCTTTTTCCGCTTATTGTTCTTGGCATCAAGTGTGTTCAAAGCGGTTGCTGTTAATTTTTTGGTTTTTGTTGTGGTCGACATATATGTCACTCCTCTTTTTGGATTCATTCTGAAAATTACTCCCTGATATTAAGGCTCTGATCTTGAGCAAATTATTAATGATATCAGGCGAAACATAACAAAAGCTGTACTTCGTAAACAGAAATACAACATTTAAGCATATAACGAGGTGATATGATTCTGTAAAATGCTCAAGCAATACGAATGATTACAGAAAAAGGGCCGAACCCCATGAGAGGTCCAACCCTTCCTATCAATCCATTTTAGTCTTCCAACACATCAATAGTAACCATGGCTTTGGAGCGAGTGTCCTTCAACACTTCACAAGTGAATGTGAACGGTTGTGGATCACCCGAAGAAGCCATTGCAATGGAGAAACCTGGCATTACCTTCAATTTAGGGATGGTATACACCGCTTCAACATCGAAGCCATCTTCATTTTTCCAGTTGGTTGTTCCTTCAAGCAGGTATGTTCCCGGGAATACATCCGAAGCAACAGTCATGCTTTGAGTCGTATCCGGTGCAGCATAGTAGTAATCTGCAATGACTTTATCTCCGTCGTTGAGCGCTGATCCTGTAAATGTCACAATGGTACCTGTAATCGGCGCTGCAGTAAGTTTGGCATCCATAGAAGATCCGTTGGACGTTTTGTAGAAATGTGTTAGTTTGGTTGTCAATGGAGCATGGCTAAGTTTGATCTCACCATCTGCGTTGACTGCAACAATTTCTTTTTTGTGAACCGGTTTTGTTCCCTTTACAAATTTCGAACCTGTGAGTACTGCCAAAGATTCTTTTGAAATCAGCGCATCCTCCATTGTCATCGTTACATCTTTCTCGGAATCCCAACCGATCAGTTTTGGGTGCCCCTTACCGCCACGGGCATAAACCGTTTGTCCCGCAAACTCGATAGAAGAAGTCGTCAAACTTTCCAAATAAACAACGGGTTCACCCGTTTTTACATCTTTCAATACTACATCCAAAATTTCACGTGATCCGTATCTGCTCATAAAATAAAACCTCCAGTTATTTTTATTGTTTAGGTTGATTGGTCTATTTCCACATTTAATCTAATGGAGAGATCCAGTGTTTTAACTTGATACTTTTGGAATCCGCACCATGTAACAAAGCCTGAATATTTACTTCATAATCATCCAGTAACTTCATCCGATTGAACTGATCATTGAATTGAAAAAAATTCAGGTTGAACACATTCAGAATGTTAATCCCGTTTGCGTTTGAACTTAGAATGGAGATGAGGTCCACAAAGGTAAGTGTATCTTCTGCACCCGAGCCCTCTTTTAATTCCCGCACTTTACGTTTTCTAGCGAGCATCTTCTCCCTTAGAGCCTTTGCTCTGTCATTGAGTGGGTTAAAATCATCGTCTTGTTTTGTGACGACACAATGTTGGATTCTAATAATTCCTGCGATCTGCTCCAGTTCGATATAAGATAACATGACGTCCCCTGCATCGATGCAAGAGTGTGTATCACTCAACTGAACAGGCACATCCAGAAAATATTGAAATGCATCTAAATATGCGGAAAGAAGGCTCTGATCTCCGATATACAACAATAATTCAATTAATGTACCCTCATAATCATTCATAGATAAAGAGGGGAACAAATCTTCTATGCGAAGACTGATTAAATTTAATCGTTCACTGAAAAAATCATACCCATCTTCAACGATGTCATTCAGGGATTTAGGTGGAATAACAACGCCTTGAAATAGGACAGGTTTGTTCGCCAACGTCTTTAATTTGATATCCAGTACATTCATTTGGCAAAATCGAGCATGCGATATGTAATGCTGTCACCATAGTAGTTAGGGTTGAGGATCTTAAGAACATCCAATTTTTCAAACTCCAATCGTTCTATCCCGAAATCCTGACTTCGATGAAAGAGTTCATCAATTTTACGAATAATAAAATCTGTTCGAAGCAGTTCGCTCTCGGACTGACACAGATTAAGATGGGTGTATACATTGAAACAAATCATTCCTGATTTATACTCCCGCTGCACAGACTGAATATTCTCAAGCGAGACCGAAACAACGGTTTTTTGCTCATTCACATTTTTTCCAGGAAGATGACGAATCGGGAAAATCCGTTGATATAAGTATTGTTCCGGATCGACCACAGCTGGTTGTTCGAGGAAGTTTGTTGAATCATATACGACGGCCTTCATTAACTCCTCTGACATCAACATACGTTCGATAAGCCTTGATCTAATATTGCTCAAACGAGCAAGCGAGGACTGAACCATGTGACACCTCCTTTTTGATGGATTGGGGCAGCTCTAACCTGGATCTGCTTCGAATAGCTTTTAACGGAGCAGGTAGGATGGATCACCAAGCAATATCCTCCTTTGAATGAATAGTCAGCGCACACAAGGGGAGCAATAGTGGTAAGTCTCTCCTTGTGTATCACTAAACAAAATTTTCAACAATCGCTGAAAGCTTTGGTACGACTGAGCTGAGAAGCGTTTTCTAATGATGAAAAAACTCATTTTCCAACAAAAAAACCATGATCCGGTGATCACGGTTTTTCATTCATTATTTATTGGGAATCTTGACTCTGCACGTCTAGTTCCTCTTCTCCTTCTTGCATTTTTTGCAATACTTCATACGATTAGATCTGGCATGTATGTTCCGTCCACAAACTGTACAATTCTTGATGTTGGCACCTTTCCAACGTAGGTATTCAAGTACAAAATCATCAAACCTCTTTACATAAAAAGCAATCGTATCCCCTTCAGAAGCAAATAAAACTTGGACATTCGTTGAATCCACTCGTTTGCTTTCTTTAAGATACCCCTCTTGAATCAATTTATAGATTAATAAGCCCTGATCCTTTTTACTAACAGCCATTTCGCAATCACTGTATATCTCTTTCAGATCATTATTAATCCAATACGCTTTAGTTTCATGAATGAGATTGTTAATCTTACTATATACCAATATAACAAATGCCAACTTCTCCAGGCGGATACTGCGGAGTTCTTTAATCTTTTGAAGTTCTGTTACCGTAACAGGAATGTTTTCAATCTCTATCATTGTACTTTTATGTTCTTCTTTTCTCTTTTTGATCCAGTTTACGGTTTGGTTAACAACCCGTGTTAAGTATGCATCCCATTGCACAGCATTATAATCCGCATAATTACGCGACATAAAACCATCTAACATCTGTTGTACTTCGGCAGGGGTATATCCTTGCTCGAATTCATATTTAGCTATACACACCAATGTTTTCGTAGGTTTTTTATCCATCTTTCCATATTCGAGTGCTTCTTCTGCGTGCTGTCGTTCGTTCAGAATCATCTTCATGAAGTAACCTCACTCACTTCAACAGACGTCATCCTAAAGGTCTTGCCCGCATATTCGAATTCCCCCGTCGCCTCCGCCGCAACTGGATAATGGATGACCTGCCTGTTGCGATGCAACAGATTGCGAATGATCTGCTCACCGGATACGTCCCACACAAATTGTTTGGATTGATCTGCTCGGCGATAACACATATCCACAATCATGTTACAGAGATCTTCTTCGTTGTTACATATCTCCAATGCCTGCTCCTTGAAACGTGAAACAAAAACCTGCCACCTCGCGGATCGTTCTTCCTTGTTCACCTTGCTCTTGCGAGAGTGGGTCATGTAGTTTCGAAGTTCCTCATTGTGCCTCTGATACAACTTCTGTATCTCCTTGTACCGTGTTTGCGAGTATTTTTTGGAAGTTTTCAGAATATCATGATCAAAACCATTTTTGGAGTTTCGGAACTTGATTTCATCCAACTGCTTCTCTACGCGTCTGCATAAACGATTCATGACAGAAGGAGCCACAGATACGGGCATTCTCTGTTCGTATTGTTGCAAGAACTGTACCATTTCAGCAGAGCCGCCTTGCTCTTGGGTGGCTGTTAACTCCTCCACCGTCATCCCAAACCGTTGCAAGCATTTCTGATTGGTTTTGTCGATATAGG
Organism: Paenibacillus intestini; assembly: GCF_030803945.1. Taxonomy (NCBI): domain Bacteria; kingdom Bacillati; phylum Bacillota; class Bacilli; order Caryophanales; family Paenibacillaceae; genus Paenibacillus; species Paenibacillus intestini. The sequence goes on from NZ_JAURUN010000002.1 coordinate 835,903, forward strand.
TGTTATATTCCTTCTTTTGCTCTGGATCATTGTAGATGAAAAAATAAGGCTTTTTATCCGCCACCAGTTTCAACGCATTCTCATCCTGTACAGCAACGCGGATATCATACCAGTGTTTAGGCATAGGTTTACATTCAATCCCTTTGGCCTGATCAATGGCATTCTGCTGATAATGCTGGCCGCATTGTATCCTGTACATCATCTCCTTATATTCAGGGGTATCCTGCTCATAGCTAGCTAAAACATCAAACATCGATGTAATCTTGTTGGTCGTAAAACCGATCAGATCGCCAAAACTGTCTTTGTTCGCCTGAATGAGGTCACTCTCCGTCGGAATTTTTTTGGTTGATGTTTTTTGTACGCACACAATGGCCTCTAACTCTTGGATTGCACCAAGGATCGTCGCATTATCGGTAGTCAAGACCTGATCGCTATCCATATCTGCACCATTGAGAGAATGAGTTGTTGTATCCCAAGAATTTAATATCGTCACTGTGTTCATATACCGGTACCAATGTTGCATCTCTTCGGTATCGCTGAAACGAAGTATTTTAATATTGTTATGACAGGTCATCGGAGCTCTGAAACAGGCGACTTGAGGGACTTGTCTTTCATTCCAGTATTGGGAATAAAACTTATCCGACTGTAACAAGCCCGTCAAAGGCAGACCAAACATACTCTGACATAACGTATACGGATCTCCAGAAATAATGCTGAAATTTCCTTTAACACGTAAAACTCCAATCTTAGCTTCATTCATTCGTTTTCGAATGAGGTTATGGATTTTGTGTTTTACAAATGGATCGTCCATTAATCCGGCTTCAACCATCAGACCTTTAATATAATCATCTGGACTATACAGGTAATCTCGCTCTTGAATATGGATACCTTTCAGAAATAAAAGTGCTTTGCGATAATCTTGTCCAAGTACGTCTTGGATGGTACTTATTGTCGGAGAGATCAGCTCATCAATTTCGTTGTCACTGAGCTGTAGCGACTGTATGAACTGATAGTTCAGATGTCGTTCATCCTCTAATTGTTCCGGTGTTACTTTGGTTACGCTGAAGGTGTATCCGTGATAACCACAACATAACAAATAGTCATTTATACCGCTGTATGCTTGCCAAAGCTTCAGCATAGACGTTGTTATAATCAGATCCACTTCACGTATATCTACAGACTCGCCCCAGGCATCCACGACCATGTAATGACCCGCGACCCGATCGGCAAATTCATGATAATCAAATGTAAACACCATACCTTTGCAGAAACTGTTACGAATACAGAAACCACTCGGAATATAGGCATGACCAAGTTCTTCGGCCCATAACTTGCTAAGAGCGGGTGAGATCAAACCGAATCCATCACTCATATTCAATTGTATGGGGTGATCGTTTTTCTTTTCTACCTGAGGATATTCCGTCCTGGAGTCATCAATCTGAATAATGTCTGCACGAAATTCTGTGACACAGTCAGGTATAACCAGCACTCGCTCTGGATGAGAGACTGGAGTACTGGTGCTACAAGCCAGAGCTTTGTAAGCCTCCAATTTGGCCGGGACCAACTCCATATCCGGGTTTCTTCCATTATTCAATCTCCGTTCCAATGGCAAGTGAATATCCTCGCTTACGTAGATGACGGTTGAACTTTTGGCCCCTCCAGTGGTAGCCATCAAACGTTTGTACTTTGTACCGTTGAGACTAAATCCCTTGGAAGAGTTTAAGCGATCATAGTCCTTATTCGTTTCAATGACGACGAGCAGATAATCAGGAACAAATTTGAGTTTATTCTGTGCCTCATGCAGTTTTTTGAGCGTTCGTTTATGCTGAACTGTCGTCTTCAAGGCTTTGACGCGTCGGAGTTCATGTTGAATCTCTATCCACTGCTCTTCCATTCTTTTCTGTGAACGCAACTGATCAATGAATCGAAACACCTGATGGTTTCCAATTGCTGCTAGTTCTCCGTTTATCGAGGCGTCATGGTACGTTAAATTCAGATGATAATTCGCTTTGCGGATTCGTGACGAAGTGACCTTATATACGTATCTCAATCGATTCTGATATGAAATGTTCATGCCCTATTCCCCCTGCTTCTTCCTGTCCTGATTACTAAATTATAGTTGTAGGTCAGGTTCATGAAGCCTGCAAAAGGTTTGATCACGGGATGAAAAAAGAAGAATATATGAGGAAAACAAAGGATCATTCTGAGTTCTAAAATTAACCGATTTCTAAGTCTTTGGTACTATGATTTCCATCATATTAGTGCTATAGTATATTAGAGTACATACGTGCTTACACATTATTTAACGGGGCTGGGATGAATGAAACAAACCTTATCCAATCAAGATGACGTCGGCTATTTATTTAATGTCGATATACTTATTAAGAGCCGTTCAAATGCATTGGCACTGCAGTCCCTGATCGAGTTCATAAACAAAGAAGAACAAATTGCGGACTTTCGGATTCACTCCGGAATTGTGCTTGGTCAAATCATTGAAGCTATGACTCAGGCTAAAACAGGTTCTACTGACTCTAATCAGAATTTCCTTGATTCACCACAATTTTCCAACGCACAGTTAAACTCCAACAAGTCAGACCATATCGTTGATTCGGTTTCGTCCAAATCACAACCACAAGAACCAGTTGCCAAGGAATCAAATTCAAAAGTTGACAAGAAAAAGTCTACTGCAGACACTTCCCATGTCGCTGATTCGAATTCGTTCGATGCTTGGATTGAATCCTTAATTAAAGAAAATCGCCTCACCCGAATTGTCGTAAACAACAAACATGGCAAGCATCAGAGCATTCCTTGTCGAATACTTAATTTTGATCGGGATAACAATGTGGTTAGCATTTATCATGTGGATGAAAAACAAGTTTACACATTCAGAACAAACGAAATAGATGAGTTCTTACTGTAGCCTTAAAGATTCAAACAAAAAAAGCAACCTGATCTGGAATGCGGTAAACATTCGGGCACAGGTTGCTTTTGTTATACGATTATTCTTGTAACAAAGACTGCTACAGACTGGTCTTGCCCCGTTGCCAGACATCCATTGCAAACAGCAGCCAGCCAGCAATAAAAGCTACGCCACCGATCGGTGTGACCGCTCCTAAAATTTTGATACCCGAGATGCTAAGTACATAGAGGCTTCCTGAAAAAATGATGATACCCGCGAACAGCAAACGCGCTGCCCATTTCAGCTTCGTTGATGCTCCTAGCTGTCCAGCAGTTAATCCTACAATTAGCAAAGCAAGCGCATGAATCATGTGGTATTGTACCCCTGTTTCGTAGGTAGCAATTGCACTTGCACCAATTTTGTCCTTAAGCATATGTGCACCGAATGCACCAATAGCCACCGACAGCATCGTTAATATGGCTCCAAGCATCATCCATCTCCGTTGCATATCCACTCTCTCCCTTGATTCGTTTCGAACGCCATTACTCCATATATTGTAGCGAATTCAAGCTCTAAAGTAAAAGAAATGCCTTATGAATATCTAATCTAGAATCGCTGGACACTATACAGGGTAATAAACATTCAGTATCCTATACAAATCATGATATCTTTTAAGGAGGTAGTGTACCCTAATGAATAATTACAATTCACCAAACTCAGATGACTATACACTCCCGCCAGAATCAGCAGAAATCAATGGAATACCTCTCAAACATTCAGGACCGGGGATCGCAAGTTTTGTTATTGGACTGGTTGGTTTTCTAGGGCATCTCGTAACATTTGTGTTGATGTCTCTGGTACTGAATAACTCCATTGAACTCCTCGAATCGTCAATCAGCCGGGAAGAACTCGCTATTCATCCGGCATTCGTTCTAGGTTCTTTGGCTTTTCTTGTCTGCCTGGTTTTTAATCTCATCGGCCTCATTCTTGGGATTATTGGATTAGCGCTCAAAAATCGCAAGAAAGTCTTTGCCGTTATTGGCACGATTCTGAGTGGACTACTTATTTTGTTTTTCACAGTGCTTGTACTTGGCGGTATATACTTGACGTAATGCTTTCCTTGAGAGCCCCGGTTCTTTATAATTAAGCTAGGTGGCTTAACCTTTGCCCCGTTATACTTAACATATGAATGACCAAATATTTGAATTCAAAAGGAGATTGACATGCCACGAATTAAAATTTTTGCGGACAGCACCAGTGATCTGGCTCCGGAGTGGATCCAGCAGTACGAAATCGGCATCATTCCTTTGTATGTGGTGTTTGGTGAAGAATCCCTGAAGGACGGACAAGAGATCAAACCGGAGCAACTGTACGAACGTGTAAGTCGCCATGGTTCTCTGCCCAAAACAGCAGCACCTTCACCCGCTGATTTCATGACCGCATTTCAACCTTACATAGAACAAGGCGACGATATTTTTTACATCTCCTTATCTTCTGAGCTTTCTTCAACCTATCAGAACGCTCTGCTCGCCAGTTCTGAATTTCCAGAGGGGCGCATCTCTGTAGTGGATTCCAAAAATCTCTCCTCAGGCATTGGCTTGATGGTAATGAAAGCTGTGTATGCAGCAGAACAAGGAAAAACGCTGGCCGAGATTACGCAGCAGATTGAAGCCATGAAACCAACGGTACGTACAGAGTTTGTTATCGATACTCTGGAATACTTGTATAAAGGCGGACGTTGCTCCGGTATGCAAAATCTGATTGGTAGCCTACTTAAAATCCGTCCCGTCATTCGGGTAACCGATGGTAAGATGTCCCCCGCCTACAAAGTACGCGGTAAACGAGAAAAGGCGCTGGAACAGATGCTTCAAAACACACTCAACAATAGAGAACAGATTGATCGGGATTTAGTGATCGTTGTTCATACCATGGCTGAGGAAGATGCGTTAAACCTGAAAAAGACGCTGCAGGAGCAAACCGGAGCGCGCGTAGAATTAACTACGGCAGGTTGCGTCGTTTGCAGTCATTGCGGACCCAAAACGACCGGAATAATCTATAACACGATTCATTAGGACGAATGGTAACAACAAATAAAGGGCATGCTCAGCAGATTGCTAGGCATGTCCTTTATTTGGTTGGGGATGACAACTAAATAAGCTTATTTTCTTTGATACCCAGACCTCAACTAAAACTAACGTAATCCATGCTCGTCTTGCCCAACTCCTTCATTAATAGGTTCTGGTTTTTAGATCATCCAGACTTTTGAATGCGTAACCTTGCTTGCGTGCCTCATCAATGATTGCTCCAAGCGCCTCCGTATTGTCTTTCGACACGGAATGCAGCAAGATGACAGCCCCTGGATGAAGCTGTTTCAGCACTTGTTGTTGAGCATATTGTGCGCCACGCTGTACATTCGTATCCCAATCCTTATAAGCTATAGACCAAAACACATTGACATATCCCTGAGCATAACTCTCAGCAAGTGTACGATTGTTGAAAATACCGCGAGGTGGACGCAAAAATGTAGCCTGTTGCCCCGTGAGACGGTGCACTTCAGATTTCACTTTTTCCAGTTCCTCTTTAATTTGTGAGTTGGAAATTCGAGTCATATCCGGATGGCTCCATGAATGGTTCCCAACAATGTGCCCTTCGGCTGCCATACGTTTGACAAGATCCGGCTGATCCTTCAAATAATGACCAGTAACAAAGAAAGCTGCCGGAACCTTCTTCGCTCGCAATACATCCAGTATTGCAGGTGTGAACCCATTCTCATATCCATTATCAAAAGTCAGATACAGTTCCTTTTGTTTGGTATCCCCCAAGAAAATGGCATGATTATGCTCCAAAATAGACTTGAACCCTTCCTGATCAATGGAAGGCAGTTCGCCATTCTGACTTTTCTTAAAGCCAAAGTGGTATGCTCCGTTAATGGGAGATGCTTCTGCCTGTGATGCCAGCATGTTAATGGTGAACAAGCCGAGCAGCAGATATAGCACCGTTCGCTTCATGTTATCCGCTCCTGTCCCTGAAATTTCAGTTTGTTTAATGGTCCACAAACACCTTCAGGTAATATGCCGCAAGAGCGTCTATATTATGTAATCATTAGCGTTATATCCGTTTATTCTCGCGTGAGGACTGCGTTGGTTGATGGAAAAGCTCAAGTAAAGTCTGAGGTTTACCGCTGGTAGCCAGCCAATCTTTTACCGTCTGGACTGCACGAGTCTGACCGTCCCCTTGATCCCGCCAGGTTAGAAGCTCTATCACTTTGATGATGAGTGCTGACATGTTATGATTGTCCTTTTCAGAGCGTTCTGCACGTAATTTATGATATAGAGCCTCCTGCTCCCAATCCAGCAAAATTTCATCTCCGATCGTCGGTTTCATGAGTGTATAAGCCCGATTGCAGCCTTCGCAGCGAACTGTGCTCACTTGTTGCTGCACAAAATAGGTGTTCACTTCCTGCCCGCAATCAGGGCATATGAACCCTACCTGAATATTTTGAATGTTGTCACTCATGATCTTGTCCTCCTGCTCTCTGTGTATAACATCTATACCCGATATACAGACGGTTCACGCTTCTTTGACGGATAATTTTCATGGTCTATAATCTAGCAAATATGTTAAAATATTATACATAGGATTAGTTGAAAAGAGGTGGGATAACATGTCGAAGGAAGATCGTCATATTACTTGGCAAGCATCGAGTCTAAATCGACAGGATCGGGAGAATAACAACGGACATCGCAGTCGCACGATATGGTTTACAGGTTTATCCGGAGCGGGCAAATCCTCCATTGCCTTTGCACTGGAGAGAACCCTGCATGAACAAGGTGTTCGCTGTTATGTGCTTGATGGTGACAATGTACGGCATGGATTGAATCGGGATCTCGGTTTCACCGCTGCAGATCGGCAGGAAAACCTGCGTCGCATCGGAGAAGTAAGCAAGTTGATGGTAGATGCGGGACTACTTGTGCTTTCGGCATTCATCTCCCCCCACGCACAGGATCGGGAGATGGTCAGGCAGCTGTTTGAACCGGAGGATTTCATCGAGGTTTATGTTCGTTGTTCTATTGAAGAATGTGAGCGGCGTGATCCCAAGGGACTCTACAAAAAAGCTCGCAAAGGTGAAATCCCTCATTTTACTGGTATATCTGCTCCCTACGATATCCCAACCTCTCCTTCATTCGTCATTGATACCGAACAATGCAACATTGAGGAAGCTGTTCAAGAAATTGTGCAACATCTGCAACGAATCGGTGCCTTACATCTTCCTGTACAGACCAACTCATCTCTGACTTATTAATTCAATTCAAGAAATAGATATGAAAGGCGTCCCTCTGCGGCACGCCTTTTTTCATTCTAGTAACACTCGCTTCTCTTTACTTCGTTAATAAGTCTACAACTTATGGTTTACTGTCCAGCAGCACCAGCTTGCATATGAAGCAGTTTGCTGAAAGTGCCTGACGAATCCATAGATAATTGCTGATATCCGCCTTCTTGGATGACCTGCCCTTCTTCCAAAACAATGACACGGTCTGCGGTTCGGATCGTGGAGAGTCGATGTGCAATGACGATAATTGTGACATGTCCTTTTAATCGTTCCAGCGCTTCATGGATCTGCTGTTCATTTTCACTGTCCAGTGCACTCGTTGCTTCATCCAGTACTAATACAGAAGGGTTACGAAGCATGGTCCGAGCCAGTACAAGACGCTGACGCTCTCCACCCGACAGGCGTATGCCGCGATCACCTATAATGGTATCCAGACCTTGCGGAAGCTTGCGAACGAATGAAGCGGAGGAAGAAAATTGGAGTGCCCGCCACATCTGTTCTTCACTTGCATCCGGATCAACCAGACGTAAATTCTCACGAATGCTGGTATGGAACAAAAAAGGATCTTGTGAGACATACCCGATCGAACTTCTCCAGTTCAATAACTGTTCCTCAGTCAAGGGTTTTCCATCAATCAGGATACGACCACTCTCAGGCTTCACCAGACCCATGATCAGATCAACAAATGTGCTTTTCCCAGCCCCCGACTTCCCAACAATAGCAGTCATACCTTGAGCAGGAATAAATGCTTGCACATTCTTTAATGCATACGTGTCACTTCCCTCATAACGGTAATCCACATCCTCACACACGATGCTTTTTACCAGATCGATTGGAGCAATAGGCTGTGAAGCAGAAATACCTGTCTCTTTCCTTGATTCACGGATCTCACAGTTCTTCTCCGTTTGATCCTTCAACTCTCTCACGATCCGAAATGCCGGCAACATTGAACTGATGTACTCCAGATTAGACTGAATCGCTGTAAACCTTGGCCATAATCGTGAAAAAATCAAAATAATTAATAACAGGTTGGCTGGTGGCACCGACATCACCTGTAAAGAAAGGTAAATAAACGCCGCAATGATTATCGCCGCTGACACCCGATGAATGAGCTGTGTACCTGTATTTAACTGACTAAACTGCACCACATTACGTTCAATTTGGCTGCATATACGATCAAACCAGCGGATATGAGAACTTTCCAGCATATTGCTCTTAATATCCTTAATCCCGTTGAAATGCTCCGTGATCCCGTAGTAGTAGCTCTGCGAGAATTCGGAAGTCTGATCTCCAATCTGTTTGGCACGCCTAACAAACTTTCTTAGTAATACAAATAACAACAAACCACTGATAAGTACAAGCGATGTGAGCTTTGCGGATAACCAGAAAGCCAGCCCGATCTGAATCGCTGTAAAAGTCAGCGAAGCTGCCATCTGCAGGACTAGACTTGTTCCCTGACTTACCCTGGCAAGTTCTGTGGTTAATATATGGTTGAAATCGGATTTTCGTTTTTGGAGAAAAAAAGACCACCGTGCCCGAAGTAGTGCACTGTAGGTTTCCAGACGCAGCGTTCGTATGAATTGCTGCTGAATACGGGTATTGCGAATCGTCTGAAGACGCTGCATCCATGCCTGTCCTGAGAGGATAAATACAAAAGCCAGTAAAACAAGTAGCAATTGACCATTTTCCGAGAATCGGTGGAGTAGCTCCGTTAACCAGGGGATATGTATACCAGAAGAGCCCATCTCAAAAACACCAATTAAACTTAACATAGGAACAAGCATGTAGATGCCGATTCCTTCCATTAAACCAATCAAGATCATAGCTAGCAGATTCCAATATAATATAGGCCCAGAAATATGATGCAGTTTTCGCATGAAATAATTTAACTCGGAGATCATACCTTTCCCCTCTCTGCCATCGTGCTTTTTTTGAAGCGCCGCCAGAACCAGAGAAATGGACGTAACGGAAAATACAGAAAAAACAGGGAACGTGGTAGCGGGAATTGATGTACGTCCCAAGTACTTGGATATAACCGCTCAATAAAGAAAAACCATTTTTGCCTCGTACTACGAAGAGAGAATAAATAAGATGAATAGTTGTGTAGCTCTTCTGGACTGTCTAACATTTTGTTCATAAACAGCGCACCTTCTCTCGCCAGTCGCTTTCCCATGCGCTCACGCGTAGCCATAATCGATAAATACGGATCGCCCAGCGGGGTATGCAACAGATCCGAAACGAGATGTAATGTCTGGGAACCGATGGATAGACGTCCTTCTGCTTTCAAACGACGTTCTACCTTTTTCATGTCGAGCGGCATCGAACGAATCATCTGATCGATATCCAGTAACCACCGCAGTCTGAACCAGCCGTGTCTTGCACCATGCGTCACTAAATAAACCCATAGATCCTCTCTTTCAAGCATACGTACAGGTGTCTGGGTGTACGAACTGAATCGGCTTCGTTTCCACAACAGTTCAAACTCCGTTTCCCGGCCAGAATCAGGGTTAAGCCGCCAATGGATCTCCACTTGAGTACGTTTGACCGGATGAACATAACAGATATGATGCTCCCGCCACTTCCAGCTACGAACAGTAAGCGCCCTTTCTCCTTCTTTGCACTGGTAACCAAGGTCGACAAGAATACGGCCAGCTTCCTCCACATTCTGAACTGGAATTAAAATATCCAGGTCTTTCGAAGTCCGCATGGACACATCTCCGTACAAATCATGAGCCAGAGCAGGCCCTTTCAGTGTAATCGTGCGAATGCCACGCTCCCGAAATGCTCCACACACTTGCTCCATTTCGGCTGTTAAATGTAACATACGGAAGGTATTAATCGTATACTGCTGTTTCAAACTCCCTAAAACTGCTTCGGGAATAAACCGCAGATCCAGCATTTTTAATTTCACATAAATAACAGAATACAGACGATGATGGACCACAAGTTGTAAAAAAAGTGGCCAATCCATCTCGTGCAGTCGGCCCTTGATCTCCTCGGAAGTCAGATCTGCCAGATCATCTCTAAGCAGGCTCAAGATTAGCTTGAGCTCCTTCGGAAACCCTGTGGAATACAGTTCAGTTTCATGCGTCATAGACAATCTCTCCAGATCCCTTCTCAGGACATCGTTTGCCAAACACGCCGACGACCGTATATTGATCCATCGTATCTGCTCCAGTTACGATCAGTTTTCCACTTCGTAGCCAGGCGTGTGCCATCAGTTGTCCTTGCTTATTCCTTGCGGTACCCATATATAATGTACTCGCGATATTACGCCGTTCCAGCATTTTCATTGCAGCTATCGCCATAACAAGACATTGGCTTTCCCAAAACGTATATTTACTAGCAATCATAACGGCTTTCGATATGTTTCTTATTTCCGTCACTTGAGTCCGATTCAATCCAGTAACAGGTGTTTCGACCATAGGTGTACCAAGCCTCGGAGCAATTTTGGCAAACGGCCTTGCCTTCTGCACTCTAGCCCATCCTAGCAGGATATAAGCCTCCCATACCAAACGCCTTATCCTACCTGGAAGCGAGAAATAGGACTTCACTTTACGAAACATGTTCCTACACTCCGCGCGAAATGTTGATTAAACCTTCACGTGAGAGGTGTTCCAAAAAAGCCACAACCTGATCACGGCATTGTTCTGCCTGAATGTCATATTCTGTAGCAAGCGTCTCAATCAATTCATTCAGCGTTCTCTCTTCTGCAATCAGTTCCCAGATTCGTCCGCCTGTACTCCCCAGATTGTAATATTTCCCTGAACTGATGCTCATCATCACCTTTTCGCCACCCATATCACTGACCAAGTTGCCATCCTTCTGGATTACGACGTCATTCGCATCGATAGGTGTAATTGCTGTCATATTTCTATCTGCACTCCTTTGCGTATATGATTAATGATCCGATCCACCATTTCAAATGCTGTAAAATGGTGCCCCGTTCTGCTAATTCTGTTAATCTCCACACTGGCTGAAAGTCTTGAAGCTGTTTCAAACAACCATTGAGCGAGTCCTTGGCGATTCACCAGTCCACCGCGAAAGGTATGAGAGCAGAGCAAGTGCAGACGTTCCAGACCACTTACCTCCTGCAAATACACAGAACCAGATTCCTGGTCCGGCTCAGGTACAAGTTCGTAGATTCCCCCAAGTGGAACAGCCCTCTCGTGAAAGTAGTGCTGAACCGGTATGGCGTATTTCGTAATTTCAGCATGCACCGTTGCATAATCCTGCTGCTTCATTCCGAAGCCTTCGAGACTAGGCTGCCATAATTTCTGCTGGGGATATCCGGGGGATACGATCGCTCTGCCTCCAGCATCCCAGGTCAAGGCAACCACATCATCGGTGAGAAGAGGATATCCGCGTGAGGCCAGTGCCGCTGACAACGTAGACTTTCCCGCGCCAGAATGCCCAACGAACGCGTAGGCCCAACCATCAATCACAACTGCGCTTCCGTGCAGAGGAAGAATTCCACGCTGCATCATAATCACGGACATGCATGTCCCGAGGATAAACAGCCTGACTTTTTTCGGATCGGCACCAGATACTTGAGAGACAACGATTCTTTTGCCATGCTCCATTAAAAAAAGACCCGTATCTTCGATTCTGAAAAAAAGACAACCGTCTCGCGCCACAAAGTTGTCGCTACCAACATCCCATTTCTCCCATAACCCTGCCAGATCAAAAGACTCGATCTGTACATCAGCTACATCCTGCTGCGTTTCAGCAGTCAGAGTTGCGCGCTGCAACTCAGGCATTGGAATCTGACTCAACCAGCGTAAACCATAAGCTTCATAGTACAAAGGCAACAATAAGGGCGCCTCCTTCATTTATAGATATGAAAAAAGCCCTGATATTCACAAGCTCAATATTAGGGCGGAGGCGAAAAAGCTGGATTGGTTGCATTTCCGCCCTTTAAGTATGAACTAGCTGGGGAAACTACAAAATTAGGACGTTGGATCGTACATGTCGGCATCGTGAACAGTGATCCAGTCGATTTGTCTGTATCCTACCCCTGCCATCGTTTCATTCACATCCAACACTTCAAGAACGGGTGCTTGCCATTCCTTTTTTTCGTTTTGCATCGTTTTCACCTCCTTTCAAGAGCGTATACGTTTGCCTTGGATCAAAACTTCTGAATAAAGCGGTATACAATTAAACTGTGCATCATTAAACGCAAATCTGGATGGGATGCCAGTTCGGGCCTGGGACTCGGAAAATTAGCCAGAGCCGATTTAATCCGATCCGTGTTTAATATGCCGGCAACCTGACTGTCAGAACACAAGGTTTGCAGTTCCGAGGTAAACGTCTGCCAGTCAGGCAAAATACGGTGTAGCCAGTCGGCAGGCTGTACGCCCCGTACACGCTGATTAAGCCTCACTTTGTCCGGCAATTCCGGTGATGTAGCACGGCGAATGAGCGAACGATCCGTTCCCTGTCTTACATACTGCTCAATCGGGACAGAGAGACAAAATCGGATCACTCTTGGATCACTTGTTGGATCGCGTTCCCATACCCGGTAACGAAGGGAACATTTGGTGGCGACGGCCCCATTTTTATTCGCGATCGCTAGATTGTTGAACTTGTCGGCTCGCACCTGTAGTGCATCGGCTCGGGCACCGCCCTGGAGTACAAGGATGGATTTAAGTCGCTCCAGCACGCCTGTTCTCCTGGCCAAATCTGGATGAATCAGTTGTGCGCCTGCAGGCTGAGCTGTCCCCTTGTTATTTCCTTTGAACCAGTCTGGGAACGCTTTACGGCCTGTAATACGGGCGATGCGTGAGAATGCCATCCCTGTTCGTTCGCTGTACTGTTGCATCTCACGGAACCAGCGGAAATATCGGCCACTTTTCAGTAGACTAGCGTAATAATCAAGTGCAGGTCCCCATGAGATCGTAAAATTGCCACGTGCGCCTGTCAGCAAAATACCGGCATCCTGCTCACTCGCTTTTTCATAAAATCCACGGATCCAGAATGAATTTTCAAAGTATTTATAAGGCATCTCCATCATGTTCAGCCACGTATCCACTTCACTGAGCGGACTGCGTCCTTCAAAATCGAGATAGTTCTCCGAGATATTGCCTACGTGATTAATGGTGGAACGAATAAATGGTCGCTCGTCTGCTAGTAACGTTTTCGATGTGTAATCCGTAAAATCCGGAACAGGCACGTAGCTATAAGCTTGTAGCTGCTTCCCCTGACTCCGGAGCGTTCCGGAAGCAAAACCCGCAACAGCTCCTGAATCCAGTCCACCACTTAATGCCGCTGCAACCTGTCTATGCGTTCGTAAGCGCGAACCTACGGCTTGGCTAAACACCTCACGAAAAGCTTCAACATAGTCTTCATCTGATTTGAGTCGAAGCGGTTCGACATCATCCCAGCGATGATATTGCCTGAGTTCGATCCTCCCGTTTCGAAACGTCAGCGTGTGCGCAGAGGGCAACTGGTTCACTCCGCGATACACCGTGGAATGAATATCAGCCGAATCGTGCATGTCAGGGATGGCCAGAAATTCGGATAGCCAGTTTTCGTCAAGTGCCTTCTGCACCCCTCCAAGCTCAAGCAATGGCTTCATTAACGTACAGAAGGCAAATCGCGAACCGTCATGTCGGTAATAAAATGCCCGCATGCCCGTAATATCCCTCGCAGCAAACAACATGCGGCGGCGTTCATCCCAGATCGCAAATACAAAGTCCCCAAGAAGTTGACTAGCTACATCTTCTCCAAAGCGCTGGTATGCACGGAGAATCAGTTCGCTGTCCGCCAGTCCAGCCAGCTCTGCTCGTGAAATCTGCAACTGATCGGCCAGTTGCTCACGGTTATCCAAAATGGCATCTGAAGTGATGGTCAATTGACTTTCTTCATCATAGAGAGGCAATTTCTCGTTTACGGACTCCAGCGTAATCCACTGAGCATGGCAACTAAGAAACGCTTCATCCCCTTTCCATACCCCCGTTGTATCTGCCGGGATATGTCCAAGACTTGCGTAGAGCCGCCAGCTGTCCTCCCATAGTGCTTGCTGACCTTCTGTATGTACGATTCCGGCTATGGCGCTCATGACTTTCCTCCCCGAACGATCTTGCGCTGGGATGCCCATGCGCTAATTCGATGACCAAATGGTATCCATGATTTGATTCGTTGTAATTTGCTATGGGCAGCATGTAGCTGTTTCTTCAAACGTTCCCGCTCCGTATACCCACGTTCCAGCCGCTGATCCGCTGCGCGAAGAGCTGCCTGCAATTGTCTGATCGTGGCCATAGCGGCTAGTGACGGGTCAATCTTGGCGCTTTCCTTCTCCTCACTGCCGCTGTGGATCGGAGACCGATCCTTGGCTCCATTCATCGGCGCATCCATGCGGTAATTTGGCTGCCAACGACACTCCGTTGCGAGTACTAGCTGTTGCTTGAGCCGCTCCAATACCTCTGTATCCGGCTCTGCCTGAAACTGGACTCCCGTCCAATCTTCAGCTTCTTGTAGCTGTTCACTGTACCCCATCCGGTGGAACAGGTTCGCACCGAGTACACGGCAATACAGTTCAACTTCTTGCCGCTCGAGTATGTTTTTCCAGTTGTTAACAGAACCTTGATGTGCCTCCTGATGTGAAGAGAGGAAGGGGTCCCCGACGCCCATACTATAGAACATGTCAGATTTCGTACTATCCACAAACTGACCATATCGCTCCATGCCTTGTTCATAAGTAATGCCTAGAAAAGCACATAACTTCTCCAGTTCTTCCTGAGGTTTCATAACGAGCTGTTCATATTTTAATTCGTAGGCCAAAGGATGAGCCTCTGCAAAATAATCATTCAATCGAGTTAGACCAAGTGTCAGGTCTACGGCTTTCATATTGAGTTTTGAATGATTCAGACTCTGAATCAGATCAAAACCTTCGCCGGTATGGCGATTTACTTTTTTAAAGGATGCCGCTACAGAAAGGGGGTTACGCTGAAGATGAATGCGTCTGGACTGCGGAAACAATCGATCCAGCCATTCAAGCATATAATAATAACGCGGAGATTTATCAACGATGAAGTCTGCTCCGCTCCCTTCCAGAAATCCATTATATATTTCAAGAGCAAAGCTTCTGCACGCCTTTTCGAAAATATCTTCGGACACCATCGCTTGATAAAATTGACGGATGATGGAACTGCCACCGTAAGCGCGAGAGTCGGCTTTGGACAAATCGACGAGATTCATCAGAAACCACATCTCCTGCGTGGCAAATATGCGACTATGATTTTGCAGCATAACGGTAGATAACGAACTGCCACTGCGGGGAATGCATAATAAAAAGACAAGTCCGTTTCCTTGCGTATCTATCAATGGCAGCCTCTCCTCTGTAAATTTATAAAATTATGCCGTGGGATCGGATCGACCGGATGATCATTACCTTGGAAATGACAGGGAATTTCGACACTCTAAGATACAATATGTATTTATACCTTTACTCTATGATACAAAATGTATCATGTCAATCTTTTATTTTCACCTTTTCATAATTTATTCACTTGCCGATGATCTAAGTACGCAACAATGCAAAAAAGCCTCCAGTTCCTGTTATGAGATAAACAGAATCTGGAGACCGAGATAATCAATAACCGATACGACACAATGACTATATCCATCTTATCTAAACCAAGCTGACCTAATCTAACCTAACCAATTGAAACCAGACTAAACTTATCCGGTAAAGGTAACATCCTTCCCTTTTCCAGCCATACCTAGGCCTTGCATACGTTCCAACTCTTCCTGGTCGGCTGACTGAGCATCCTGCATTCCTTTCTGTACCTTCACGGTTAATAATACCGCAATGCCTGCTACAAAAAAGAAGATCAGTGACAGAATGCCCCAGCGGGTAGAACCTGTAATCTGTCCCACGTAACCAAATACAAATGGCCCAAAGATCGAAGCGAACTTCCCTGTAATGTTAACAAATCCAAAATACTCCCCCGTTCGTGCAGCCGGCATCAGATTGCTAAACAAGGAACGTGCCGTCGATTGACTAATCCCTTGCACAACGCCAACCAACCCTGCGAGCACATAAAAGTGCAGAGCTTGGGTCATAAAGTAGCCAAGTATAACGATACAAATATAAATACTTAAACTTACCAATAACACCTGCTTTGCTCCCCACCGCTGCGCCCAAGCACCTAGAAGCAGTGTACACGGGAAACCGATGAATTGCGTAATTAGTAGCGCCAACATCAAATCCGATGTACCAATGCCAATGCTTGTTCCATAGATTGTAGCCATCAGAATAATGGTATTAATCCCGTCATTGAAAAACCAGAATGCGACCAACATCCGAAGCAACTGCGGAAAACGCCGGATCTGACCGAAGGTTTGCCGTAATCTGCGTACGCCAACCTTTGCATAACCTGTTGCGGATGCAGGCAACTCAGACGAGGCTGGCCTTCTAGGTGCATAGCGGAAGATGGGAAGGGAGAACAGTAGCCACCACATCGAAACTGAAATGAACGCAAGTCGCGTACCTGCAAGTGTACTCGGCATGCCGAACCAGCCCGGCTGCTGAATCATTAACAGATTGATTGCAAGCAGTAACCCCCCGCCTATATAACCATAGGCATAACCTTTGGAGGATACCATGTCTCTTCGTTCTGCGGGAACTAAATCCGGTAACATCGCATCATAGAATGTATTTCCTCCGGCAAAACCAATCGTGGATAACACGAGCAGGGTAGACGCAAGCAACCAGTCTCCTTCTCCGATCACGCTGAATCCCAGCGTTGACACAATTCCTGTTATCGCGAAAACTCGCAGGAAGTCCCCTTTTCGTCCCGATAGATCAGCCAGTGTTCCTAGCAGCGGAGTTAACAGCGCCACACACAACATTCCAATAGAGTGTGTATAAGCAAGGTAAGAAGCTGCCGTATCCTTATCCAATGTTGCCGCAGCAACAGAAGCATAGAATACAGGTAGCACCGCCGCAAGCACGGTTGTAGCATAAGCCGAATTGGCCCAGTCATACGTAATCCAGGCTTTTACTGCACGTTTATCCACACTTAATCCTTCCTTTACATGCATCAGGGCTCGATGCTCAGAATCAGACCTTTTTCTCTATTGTAAAGGAAAGATATCACATATGATCATGATTTTTGTAAAATTTAAACATGTACCTCGCTCCAGCCTATCCTAAGGCAATTGCAGCGTATTTCATTCATTTTAGTTGAGATCGCATCACATATCGTCCCCGCCCGTGAATATACTTAATTACCGACAGGCCAAACTGTGCCGCGTAATCAATGGGGGGTGCCTACATGTCAAATTCACACCAGCCTTACTCGTTCGTCGTATCCCGGGAAGATTGGTCGCTTCACCGCAAAGGGTACCAGGACCAGCAGCGCCATCAGCAAAAGGTGAAAGATGTCATTAAGCAGAATCTGCCCGATCTGATCACCGAAGAAAATATTATCATGTCCGATGGAAAACAAATCATCAAGGTACCCATTCGCAGTCTGGATGAGTACCGTTTCGTGTATAACTACCAAAAGCAAAAACATGTCGGTCAGGGGGACGGTGACAGTCAGGTTGGCGATGTCATTGGCCGTGATCCTGCGTCCCAGAAGCCGGGCAAGGGCGAGAAAGCTGGCGATCAACCAGGTCATGACATAGTGGAAGCTGAGGTCAGCATTGAGGAATTGGAAGATATTCTTTTTGCCGAACTGGAATTGCCGGATCTGAAACAAAAGGATAAAGATTTGATCGAGACACATACCGTGGTCTTCAACGATATTCGCAAAAAAGGCATGCAGTCTAACATCGATAAGAAACGAACCATACTGGAGAACCTGCGCCGCAATGCAACCACGGGCAATCCGGGCATTCATCACATCAGTCCGGATGATCTCCGCTACAAAACGTGGGAAGACAAAATCATCCCTCAGTCCAATGCCGTCATCATCGCCATGATGGATACATCCGGGTCGATGGGATCATTTGAAAAATATTGCGCCCGCAGTTTTTTCTTCTGGATGACTCGTTTTCTTCGTCGTCAGTATGAGAAAGTCGAAATTGTGTTTCTGGCTCACCACACGGAAGCCAAAGAAGTGACGGAAGAGGAATTTTTCACTCGTGGCGAGAGCGGCGGTACGATCTGCTCCTCTGTATATATGAAGGCACTGGATATTATCGATAAACGTTACCCGCCTACCAGTTACAACATCTACCCGTTCCATTTCTCGGATGGCGATAACCTCACCTCGGATAATGAGCGCTGTGTGAAGCTGATCGGGGAATTAATGAAGCGCAGCAACATGTTTGGTTACGGTGAAGTGAACCAATATAACCGCAGCAGTACACTCATGTCTGCTTACCGCCATATTAAGATGGATCAGTTTATGTATTACGTCATCAAGGAAAAAGGCGAGGTGTACAAAGCGCTCCGCAGCTTTTTTCAAAAAAGAGAAGGAGGCAGCCTAGGATGACCGATGAAATCCGCGAACTGGAATACGCGATTGCTGAAATTATGGAGATTGCCGATGGATTCGGCCTCGACTATTACCCGATGCGCTACGAAATCTGCCCGTCGGATATCATCTACACCTTTGGTGCTTACGGCATGCCAACAAGGTTCAGCCACTGGAGCTTTGGCAAAACGTTTCACAAGATGAAAATGCAATATGATTTTGGCCTGAGCAAAATTTATGAACTCGTTATTAACTCCAACCCTTGCTACGCCTTTCTGCTGGATGGCAACTCTTTGATTCAGAATAAATTAATCGTCGCCCACGTACTCGCACACTGCGACTTTTTCAAAAACAATGCCCGCTTCTCCAAATCCAACCGCAATATGGTTGAAAGCATGGCCGCCACGGCGGATCGAATCAGCAATTATGAGATGGAATATGGCACGGAGGCGGTTGAAGCCTTCATCGATGCGGTAATTGCCATTCAAGAACATGTGGACCCACAGCTCATTAAACCGCGGCACCTAGACAAACAGCGTTATATGGAGATGAAAATTCGCGAACAACGTGGTGATAAAGCCCCTAAACCGGAAGGTCAATATGACGACCTGTGGTCGCTCGACAATCTGCAAACTGAGGAAAAGTCCACGGATAGTCTGCAAGTGCATCATTTTCCACCAGAGCCGGAGAAAGACATTATGTGGTTCATCCAAGAGTTCTCCGAGGTGCTCACCGATTGGCAACGGGATATTATGAGTATGATGCGTGAGGAGATGCTCTATTTCTGGCCTCAGATGGAAACGAAAATCATGAACGAAGGCTGGGCTTCGTACTGGCATCAACGTATTATACGCGAACTCGATCTGAGCAGTGAGGATACCATCGAATTTGCCAAGCTGAATTCTTCCGTTGTGCAACCGTCCAAGCAGAGTTTGAATCCATATTACCTGGGACTGAAAATCTTTGAAGATATCGAGCGGCGCTGGGATCATCCGACACGCGAGGAACAGGAACGTTGGGGACGTCAGCCTGGGCAAGGCCGGGCCAAAATGTTCGAAGTGCGCGAGTTCGACTCCGATACCTCGTTCATCCGTAACTACATGACCAAAAAGTTAACCGAGGACCTCGACCTCTACGTGTTTGAGAAAAAAGGACCCGACTGGAAAATTACCGACAAGTCTTGGGAAAACATCCGTGACCAGCTTGTATTTTCCCGCATTAACGGCGGCTCTCCGTATCTAGTCGTACAGGATGCAGACTATCTGCGTACAGGCGAACTCGTGTTGAAACATCAGTATGAGGGCATCGAGTTGGATCTGAAATACATGGAGCGCACGCTTCCGTATCTGTACCGTCTCTGGGGACGCACAGTGCATGTAGAGACCCGTGTGGAAGATAAACCGATCTGGTTCACCTATGACGGCAAAAAGCACCATCGCAAGTTTTTATAGGCGGGAGTAATAATATTTGAAATCATGACCACCCGTCCAACGGGTGGTTTGCTCTCGGAGTATAACCCCTGTTGCTAAACTCCGCCTAAAAACGCTAGCCTGGCAGCAGGGTTGTTCAGGCTCAGTGTTATTTGTCACCTTGACTTATCAGTTAAACTGGTTTTACTTCTTTTGCCTCCGATTACTACTGAATGGCTCTTCGTATTAATTTTTCATTCAGCTTCGTCCAAAATTTTCGATTTCCGTATTCGTACTTGAGCTGGGAATGCTTCTCGAAGTCAAGGGAATTCAGCATCTTTGACCATTTCAGGGAAGACGGTCGAACGTTAGGCTTAGCTTCTTCGCCTTTGTTCCATCCATTCTTAACAAGACTTTCATATATCAAATGGAACTCGTCCATGTCGAAGAGAATCGAATACGCAACGCATTTTTCTTTATGCCCATCTTGGGCATCCTTCATTTTATATTCACCAATCGCGCCCATCGTCGTCGATTTCGTTTTGAACTCGAATCCAGCCTGTGAACCGTCTTTGTAAACAAGAATACCGTCCATCATGCCTAAAAAAATTTGGAATCGAACGCCGTTATGCTTAACTAGCTTTACGCCCTTCAAGTTTTGCTCCCATGCGGGTGTTTTGTCAGACATTCGATCAACGGTGAACTTCACACCGTCCAAACGTTCAGCATAAATCAGATCTTTTTGTACCGTGCCGCATGTAGCGGAACCATTACGAACCCAACGTTTCTGATACGGAAATATTACTTGTTCATCCTTATCACCCTTCAACGTCTTATAGAACAATTCGCGTTCACACTCGGACGCAGAAAACGGCGAGAACGTTACACGTCCCTTTTCAAAATTGATTCGTTTCCGATTCATCAGGTTCCAAAGTTTCCATGTTTAGCAGCGCCATTTCTAGCGGCTTATCAGGCAACAGGTGAAAACAATCGAAGTGTTTTTTTATGTTGGCAACCATTTATTGACCGTATTCCGAAATGATTACTTCCGTTTGGCGACCATACTAACGTCCGATGCGCCTTGTTTTCTATCCCTTCCCGATTTCAGTTTTCACGTACTTTCCCTATTTTAGTAATAAGTATTTTTTTCCAAAATTACCCTTTTCAGGCTATTTTCTTTGGGTATTTCTAAAAAAACTTCTAAAATATAAAATAAAAACACAATAAAGTAAAAAGAAGTGTTTTATTGACATTTTATACACACCCGATTATATTCAAGAGAGACGCTAGAGGAAAAAAAAGGATAAAGGAGTAATATATTGATGTTCAAAAAAATCAAGTATGTTGCTGCTACGCTAGTAGTAGCTTTAGGTCTTGGAATAGTTGCTCCGTCGTTAACTTATGCTGCTAATCCACAAGATCGAGTACAACCACAATTTCCACAACCAACTATAGTTGAAGAACCTGCTAATGACACAGTTGATGCAATGGGTTTTAAAAAGACTGTTGTTGTCAAAGCATTGCGACATGGTGGAGAAGCTCTTGACACTCTGTTAGACTGGTTAGGAGTTGCTAGTAAAGAAGCTAAATACTTATCTAAGCATTCTAGTAAAATAGCTGATTTCCTCGATTCTGTCACTGATGAGATCGAAAAGAAATTGTTAGATTTCTTAATATTCCAATGTGATATACCACAAGGCTATGCTAGGGTAATTGCTGGTGCAATTACGGGCATTCTGCTTTAATTAATTTGTAAGTCCTCTAGCGCCTTGCTACACTATTAAATAAATAAAGGAAGCGATCTTTTGAACAAGGAAATTGAACTGTTGAAGTATCAAATCAAACTGATGAAAATGGTAATAGGCGGTGATAGTCACCCTTATTTCATGTATCTACTCGATCATGAGGTAACAGAAGATCAAACAAACTTACTGAACTCTTTAATGATTTCAATGAATTCACGCCGCCGCTATTTAGTAGACAACCGCGAAATAATTGATACTACTGCTTTAATTTCTGATAACATATTAAATAAGTTGAAAAATCATGGAATAACCGTCCAAGAATTAAATGTAAATAATATGCCTAATTATCATGAATTTTGCGGATATATAGACAAGATTATGAATAGTGATATTAACCCAAAGTATCTATTAACAGCCATGCATAGACAATCCATGTTTTCAGAATTATGCGAGTTACTTTTAAAAGACTCTTAACATACCATGCTTTTTCTAACAGCCTATACGGCTGTTTTTTTGTCTACACATATGTTGTCCTACATGAATTGTTCCAGATTAATCTTCCTACTTAATTCCTTCAACCCTTCGTTGCATATTTCAACATCGACCTTCAACGGTTACAGCATTTGTCATACAAACTTTGATAGCGGCTATTTCTTTCACGCGTAGTCGTGCTTCCCACTTTGAAGAAGCGCTTCGTCATGCACTGTGCCCGCCGTAACAATATAGAAGTCTTCGTTGAACTGTTCATCTCTTCGACCGTTATGCCCAATTGAACTAATAGCGTCCACATTGACGTTCCGTACATAACGATAAGCAATCCGGTATTCATCATCTCCGGTATTTCGAACCGTCACCCTATTTCTGGATAATAGCCTTTATCCGTAACTACATGACCAAAAAGTTAACCGAAGATCTCGACCTCTATGTGTTTGAGAAAAAAGGACCGGGCTGGAAAATCACCGACAAGTCTTGGGAAAGCATTAGCACCAGTTGGTATTCTCCCGTGTGAACAGTAGCTCATACGAGGGCATCGAAATGGTTCTGAAATACATGGAGCACACACTCCTCTACCTATATCGACTCTGGAGAAGTACGGTGCATGTGGAGACCAGTGTGGAGGATAAACTTGATCTGGTTCACCTATGACGGCAAAAAACACCACCGCAAGTTTTTATAGGCGGAAGTGATCGTACACCCGAAATGTTTTGCATGAGTCAGAGTGAGGTGGTACCAATCTTTTCCTTTAGAAAAAGAATGCCTTATCTTCCGCTTAAAACATATGAGGATATGACATAAAAAAAAAGCGGCAAGTTCACCATATAACTCGGGCACTTGCCGCTTGGCCGTTTTAACATGATTGTTTCGAAAACTAGAATCTATATTTGCGATTCATCGCCGTTGCGGTCCATTGAACCATCAATTATAGTTCACCACGCTTCACCAATTCGATCAATTCATTTGTTGAATACAGCTTGCCTTGCTCAATGTCTTTCTTGTTTTTTTATCAACGAGTTATTATGCGAGAGTTTAATCTAAAAGTTCATATTTCCATCGATTAATTCCAAGCTCTTTAACAATCTAAAGAGTGTTGTAAAACTGACATTCCAGTTTCACAACACTCTCTAAATTTACGTTGTCATCCTGATACAAATTCATCCGCAGCGTTCTTAATAATTCTCGAGCGAACTTCTTTAATATATTTTATAGTCATAAGTTCTTCACGAGAAGTCTGGATAATATCTCCTACCCGAGGATACGTAGAAGAAATTTTATTTTTTAAATGAGCTTCTATTGGTAGTTTATATACTGATTCATCCAATAAACTACTTATAATAGAAGTGTTTTCGACTTTTTTTCCACACTCAGAGCAAAACTTTGCATTCGGGGACAAGTCTCTATTACAATCAGCACATTTATCAGACAAATCCTTGATCTCCTGGAGATAGCCTTCAATATTAGAATCATTTAAACTGAATTCTCTATAATCAGTTAGACTAATGTTCCCCAACGATTCACTAATATTATTTGAAGAGAAGACTTTTTCTGTAGTAAGTAAAGCTAAATGGACCATATACCTAAGCCCAGTTTTTCTATCGGCTATTTTTACAGTACCTCTACTGGTTAGAACCCCTGAATAGCAAAGAATATCTAATGCCAATTTTAAGTTAGGAGAAACATCTCTGGGAAACGTGAAAAATGCTGACTGATATGTATTTTTTCGTTCACGTAAATTTTTCTCTTTAATTTCAGGTATAACATAAGATTTTAATAAATCCAAACCAACTTTAATGTGATTGGAATATTTAGGTAACCTTTTTGTAAGATTATTATGATAAGGTAGCAGTTCCTGATCAATATACTCTTGCGTTGATAATGACAATGCTCTTTCTGAAAAGCCTTTATCCAGGCTTCTGACTAATAGATGCAAAAACGCTCTAGGATTTCCTGTAGACAGATCAATACAATTATCTAAGATTTCTCCCTTTTGGAAGATTTTTTTTCTCAGCGAACTCTGTTGGGGTAATCGCTTATCCAATAAATCTCTAAATAGCTTTCTATTTGCTTTACGTCCTAACTCACCAGTTTCGTATCTGTCCATTTGTAAAATATATGCATCATGCCCTACTTCAAAATTCCTTCCATAAGAAGTGACACTTGGATACACCGCAGCTTTTACTGCAATAGGTCCACCATGTAATAATTTGAAAATTTCAAAAAATATTTCTTGTTGAGCAGGAATAAACGTATGTGCGGCTTCGTCAAATAAGAAAATTAGTTTTTGAATTTTAAATTCACTAAGTACATCTCTGATTATTTCATTTATAAAGCTTACATCGTTAACTTTATCTAAAAAATTACTGCCAATATCATTTATAATTTTTTCTTTATCAGAAGCAATCGCCAATTTTTGCAATTGATGAATTTTATCTTGTAACATTGTTTTTGTACCATGTGCTGACTTAATACCAAAAATTCTAAAATAAGGGTCGGTACTTCCTTCATGACCAATTAAATTTAGTTGAGTTAGTTTGTCGTGTAGAGCTTGCAGAATCTTAGCCCCAACCCAGACTTGAAAAGCATCTCTCTCTTCAGCTTTAACCCCTTCTAGAATAGTACTGGTTTTGAATGTAACGTACACAGCTAATTTCCTACTAGCTGTGAAATCCTTATCAAGCTCTATCTCTGCTTGTTTTAATAACATTGATTTGCCAACACCACGTGCACCCATTAACAAATGCGCACCACTTTGTTTTAAAGTGTCAACAATTTTTCTTTCAAAACCTCCGAGAACTGTTAAATCACTAATTTGATCATAGACCAAGTCTTCCATCCTTGCCGCTTGTAGCAAGTCATCTTCTTGTAACGTACTAATCATGCTTTCACCTTCCATTTAATATAGTAAGAGACGGAACTTGAATGTAAAGCTCAGGGAAATATTTATTAAATCTTTTTTTCCATAAACCTAAAACTATATCCTCGACTTCCTCAGCCATCTGTAAGATGGATTTCCAGTCCTCTACTTGATGGGAATAACGTTTTGGTAAATTTGACTCAAAAGTTGTTATTTTACCATGTACAGTATTACTTAAGATCCTGTAAAGTCTTCGGGCATCTTTAAAGTTTAAAATTTCAGCATTGTTATATTCCTTGTTGATCGACTTAATATAGGACTTGTATCCATCTTTAGAAAAATGCTCTAGCATATCATTGAAGTTTAAATCGTTATCGTGGTCTTTCCACCCCCAAAAAATATGAGGCATATCCCAAAGGAACACTGAAGCTATTCCTAGTTCTAAAACCCTCCTCAACTGAATCTTTGCTGGGTTCTCCAATGAACATGCTGCAAAATAAATACCTATTGATATGTCAGAAAAAAGTTCGTCAAATATTGTGATTATTTCTTTTTGATGAGGATTCAGAGATTTATCTTCACTGATAATTTGACCTAGTATAGCAAATGACCTAGACTTTAACTCCACTCTAGTTAGAAGAACTGATTCGCTAGCCAAAGATATAGTAAAGTTAGTTTTGAATTTCTTATGTAGCTCTTGGTACATATTTAAACTTTTTTTTGAGTCCAGATAATTCACCTCTTTCTTACATGCGTAAGACTTTATTATACTAGAAAAATAAATTTTACGTTGTAATACTTATCCATATATTCATTTTAATTCAAGCGCTTTATTCAAAGAAGGCCGGGCTTCGAACTAGCCTCAACGTATCATACGCAAGTTTGACCTGAGTAGTTAAGATACCATCAAATTTGCCGAGCTGATTTTTCCGTTGTGTAGCCGTCCAAAAAGAGTCTGAACCTATACTATCTAGTACTCAAAATTTCTGAAGATATCGACCTCCGCTGGGGTCATCCAACACGAGATGAGCAGGAACAATGGGCAATGGTGGCTACTTTTTTCACTCTACAAAACGTTTCTTGATCTGTAAAATGTTCACTCTTGATCTGACGAAGTCGATTCATCGCCGTTGCGGTCCATTGAACCATCAATTACAGCTCACCACGCTTCACCAGTTCAATCAGGTCATCTGTTGAATACAACTTGCCTTGCTCGATGTCTTTCTCGGATGCTTCAATCATTTGTCTTATTTCCGGATCGGAATCCAACTTATCCACCGGGTTATACACTTCATATTCCAAGCCTGCAATACGAATAAATTCCTTATGATCTTTCTCATAGGATTCAATGACGGTGTCATCAGGAGCTTTCAGACTAAAGTTCATCCCTTGCAACCTCCTTTGATGAAATCACAACATCTTCTGATGAAATGTTTAATCTGATTATAGCATATAACCAAGTAAGAACTTAGTCGTCACCCACTGTGATAATCCTGTATTTAATCATTTCTCATTTGTATCTTAGAACAGAAAAGCGGCTAGTTCCCGATACAGATCGAGAACTTGCCGCTTAGCCTGTTATACCGAATGAAACACCGTGTTACGTTCCCCCAGCAAACGCAGGGGTACAAAGAAATTATTTTCCACTTCATTGGCGGGTAGTGGCCTGCTGAAGTAGTAACCCTGGATCTCCCGACAGTCATTTTGCATCAAAATATCGAGCTGGCCTTTGGTCTCGATCCCTTCTGCAATCACTTCCATCTTAAGATTCTGGGCCATCGAGATAATTGTGGCTACGATAGCCTGATCGCTATGGCTTTCGGTGATATCCGTGACAAACGAGCGGTCGATCTTGAGTTTGTGGATCGGAAAATGCTTCAGATAACTCAGTGAGCTGTATCCCGTGCCAAAGTCGTCCAGACTGATCTTCACACCCAGAGCGGATAGCTCGTTTAGAATTGCCGTGGATACCGCTGCATCCATCATCATGCTCTCTGTGATTTCCAGTTCCAGATATTTGGCTTCCAGACCTGTCTCAGTTAAAGCATTCTGCACCTGCTCCACCAGGTTGGACTGGTGAAACTGCTGGCTGGACAAGTTCACAGACACCGGTATGAGTGGCCCGCCGCTAGCGTGCCACAGCTTCATCTGTCTACAGGCTTCACGAATCGTCCAGTTACCAATATCGTAGATCATGCCGGTCTCCTCGGCCAGGGGGATAAATACATCGGGTGCAAGCAGCCCTTTAAGCGGGTGTTGCCAGCGAATCAGAGCCTCTACCCCGATCATTCGGCTGTCCAGCGTACGAATCTGCGGCTGATAGTACAGCACCATCTCATTACGCTCCAGTGCTTTCCTTAGATAACCTTCGAGCTCAATCCGTTCATAAAGTTCAGAGTCGAGCTGAGCCGTATAGAACTGGTAACCGTTCTTGCCATTTTTCTTCACCTCATACATTGCGGAGTCGGCATGTTTAATCAAAGCATCCGTTCCAACCCCATGTTCAGGGTACATGGCAATACCGATACTGGCTGTAACGTAAAAATCATTTTCCTTCAAACGATAAGGTTGCTTAATCGCTTCCACAATTTCTTCTGCAAGTCGAACCACCTGTTTTTCATCCGCTTGTTCTCCTGTGACTACCATGGTAAACTCATCCCCGCCCATTCGGGCTAGCGTAACATTAGAGGTTGCCTGAGGATGAGAAGCTTCAATTACGGTTATAATCCGGTTGCTCACTTCTTTCAGAAACACATCCCCGATGGAATGCCCCAGAGAGTCATTAATCATCTTAAACCGGTCTATGTCCATGACCATTACAGCAAACTTATGCTGTTTTTGTTGTTCACAGACATTTATCGTAGTAGCCAGCACTTCATCCAACTTGCGTCGGTTAGGCAACCCTGTAAGTGGATCATGCAGAGCCTGATGCCGAATATTTTGCTGTGCCTGGGTCTCTTCTGTAATATCTTTAATCAAGATATGGCTCCCAACATGGGTGTCATCAATGATGACTGGAATGACCGCAATACTCAGATCAAGGAGTTCATTTTGTGTATTTCTCATTTTGGCCATGTAATGCCGCTGTTGCAATTCCTGGTTGTCCCACGTGTGAGCGTTATCCTTACTCGAACACTGTACACTGATCTGCTCAATAATCTGGTTAATCGGGCGGTCAATCACCCTCTTTTCAGGATATCCAGTAATTGTAGTGACTACAGCGTTAATGCCTTTAATGATACCTTCGCGATCTACGGAAACGATGGCATCCGAATGATTATGGTACAGTGCATGATACCACTGTTCATTTTCATGAATACGTTGATCTTTCTGAATCATCCGTTGATTGATAAAATTACCGAATAACGTGAGACCAATGGCCACAATCGTTCCCGCCGCAATAAGGTAAGCAAGAACCTCCGACTCCACCTGTCTGCTTAGACTCTCAGGGATGACTTGCACTTGATGAAATTGAGCTGCTGCCATTCCGGTGTAGTGCATGCCTGTAATGGCCAAACCCATAATGAGTCCACTGCCTATTTTATAGACCCAATGATGTTTAGATTCCGGACGATTGAAAAAAAACATCAGCCACAGCGCTGCATAGGAAGCCAGTGCCGCGATCAGAACGGATAACACCACAAGGCCCGGCTTGTACGTAATCGGAATAGACATCGCTGCCATGCCTACATAATGCATAGAGGTGATGCCTGCAGTCAGCAACAATCCGGCAAACACAAGTTTGCTAATCCGGTTGGACGGGCGACCTGCAAATTCCAATGCTACCCCCGACGCGATAATAGCTAACAAAACGGACAAGATCACCTTGTCCATGGAATAGGAAACGTGCATAGGGAGCACAAAAGCGATCATGCCAACAAAGTGCATCGACCAGATACCCAGTCCCATAGAGATTGCCCCGCAAGCAACCCACCAGTGACGCGCCTTTCCACTCGTCAAAGATACACGGCCTGCAAGATCAAGTGCTGCATAAGAGGCTAACGACGCAATGAAATAGGATAAAATAACAAGTTGTAGATTGTACGTGCCATGTATGTGCTCCACTCACTCTGTCCTTTCAGCCGGGTAATGCTCATATGTATGTTAAATGTAAAAAAAGAAGCGAGTGCGCTGCCTGGGCGACAGGCACTCCCTCCGTAGCATTTGACTTTGCGACTAGCGACTTAGTCATAAACCGATTGGCATACAATGAAACCCGCTAATGATGAATGTTTATAGTCTAAACGTCCCAGCCCTGAAAATCAACACTTATTTCCAGAAGCACAGCGCATTTCACCCTAGTCACTCATTTGTTACACTTCATTAAACATCCTCATCCAAAGCATGGTCAGTAATTCTACTTCTTTACCAATAACAGACTACCGAATCCGGAAGTATCGCGGTACGAGTTGCCTGAAGGATCACTCCACATGAAGACACTGCTACGTTTTCCATCTCCAGCACCATCATCATTCACCTGCAGATCGAACCCGATCCATTTACTTTGCTTGGCGTTAACATTCTCCAGCGGAATAGCTGCCTCTACCACATATCCTTCCTTCGTCAGACGTGTACTTGATTTGAACAGCTCTTTACGGGCATTACCACCAAACGAAGTTTCATTATCGAAATTAACTCGATACTGGGCATCATCGTCCTCATAACTGCTCGTTTGATTTTTATTCAGATCAATGAATAGCTCAATGGAATCTTGTTCATGTGCGTTAGCACTTTTTTTACTGAGCAAAGGGTCTTTGACATCAGCAAGTACGTAAAGATACTTTTCATCCCACAGCAACTTCGCCTTGGCCTTAGCACCGGCATTTCCGGCAACCTTAACATCCGTTGTGATGGACACTGCTTTTTTCCACAACTTATCTTCCTTACCATCAACAACAGGAGTTCCATATGAAACTTTGACTTGTTTTAATGCAGGGCCTAACTTAAGCTTGCCCCGACTTTCCTTTTTCTGCGGTTGCTGATTATTCGTATCGTTCCAGACAATAATGGAAGTTTTATTGTTAGGCTGTTTGTCCGTAATGCGGAAATCCAGAGATAACACCTTGCCTTCGGCTAGATCAGCTGCGGAGAACGGTAGTGATGCATAGACAATATATCCCGATTTATTCTCCTTCACTTCGTAGAGCTTCTGATCTTTGCCTTTGCCGCCATCCCTATTGAAAATGTATTGCCCATCTTTCGGTGTCGTATTTTTCTTGCTGGTTGCCATATCTTCCGGGCTGACAAACACCTCTACCTGGTCGCCTTTCTGACGTGTGGCGTCTTTGACTTCAATGCGCAGGTTCAGTTTTTTCCCATCCCATAATGTCTTCACTTGACCTGTAGTACCTGCTGTGCCTTCGATGACATGTGAAACCGGTTTGGCCTGAACAGCTCCCCAGAGAATATCTTCCTGCCCTTTACGGTCTGGCAAGGATACTTTGGCTTGTGCGGCTGTCCATTCATTTCGATATACAGGCAAGGATGCCGGATCAACTAACGCCCAGTATGCCGGTTTGGCTTTCAGTTTACGGTCAAACAGCAGCGGTGCATCCTTTCTGCCTTTGACAGGAAAATCATCCAGCCATGTGCCGTCATCAGCAAGTCCCCATAACGTCACGCTGTCCATAACACCACGATCATCAAACTCCTTGAACAGATCAAAGAGCGCACGGTAACGATAAGCCTGCTCCAGCATCATCTCATCGGTCACAGGTTTCTCCTGCTCCGAGTTCCCCGAATAGATCGACATATCCAGTTCCGTTACTTGAATGTGAACCCCCAAAGCAACCGCCCGGTTGAACGCTTCACGAATTTGTTTTACATCCGGTCCGTACATCGACACATGCATTTGAAAGCCGATAGCATCAATCGGTGTACCTTTAGCCAGCAGTTTCTCCACCAGTTTGACCATGTCGTTCATTTTGCTAACACTGCCTTCGATACCGTAATCATTGATCACCAGTACCGCGTCAGGATCAGCCTCGCGTGCATAACGGAAAGCCAGTTCAATGTAGTCACTGTCATCTCCGTCACCGTCTACATCGCCAATGATATCCCGCCATTTCGAATTGCTCGCCTGATCACGCAGACCTCCGCCGTCCGAGATGACTTCATTAACAACATCCCACGTATGCACTTTACCTTTGTAACGGCTCACAATCGTTTGGATA
Organism: Paenibacillus intestini; assembly: GCF_030803945.1. NCBI lineage: Bacteria > Bacillati > Bacillota > Bacilli > Caryophanales > Paenibacillaceae > Paenibacillus > Paenibacillus intestini. Next base: position 867,240 of record NZ_JAURUN010000002.1, read on the forward strand.
TGTGTTTTCATACGCTTCAGAAGTTGCTCACGTGTAGCTGGTTTCGATGGATCATTAGGATCGGTAAAGAACCAGTCCGGTACTTGACTGTGCCATAGTAGCGTATGGCCTCTGACCTCCATATTGTTCGCTGCAGCAAAGTTAACCAGCCGATCTGCCTCAGACCAGACAAAATTGCCCTCCGTCGGCTGCATGGCATCCATTTTCATGAAGTTGCCCGCAGTAATACTTTTAAAATGTTTTTTAAGCAGATCCGAGTGCGGATCTTGTGGATCTAGAGCCGTTTGGTCAATCGCTGCGCCAAGAGCATAAGATGTCCCCAGCGTTTTGGCCAAATCCGGGATATCCTTCTCAATTGCGATCGCTTCCGTCGCTGTAATCTGAACATCATCAATGTAGAACGGAATCGTGTCTGTCTCCGTCACTTCAGAAGACTGCTTCCACGGTGTCTCGGCATACATCCGCAATCCGCTTACACCCGTGCTTTCTGCCGGAACGATGACATCTGCTTCGATCTTCTTCCATTGGCCTTTATTCAGTGTAGTGGAAGCAAAGGTTGCATATTCCAGCTTAGCTGCATCACCATTAAATTCCTTCTCCAATGAGCCGTTGATTACCTGGGTTGCAGGCCCTTCATCATACATCGCCCAGAAGGAGACATGAACTGTACTTCCCTTTTGCAAGTAAGGCAACACCTCTACCAACGGTCCATGATAAGTTTCCGTTCGGGAGGAGGTTTTCAAACTGCGGTTACTATTGTGTCCGATGCCGCTGACTACCTCCAGCTTTTCAGTACCGCGAGGTTTCCATTTTCCGATATTCCCATCTTCAAAATCAGCGTTAAACAAAGCTTTGCCCGGTTCTCCCGGCTCACCTGGATTCTCTGGAGCAGGTTTAACAAGCCGGATTTGGAACTCGTCTAACAAATAAGCAGCGGTTGCATCCGTGCTCTCCAGATACAGTTGCAGGCCACTGCCTTGTTCATAACTATATTGTCCTTGCAGCTTCACCCATTTCTGATCGGTTACTTGCTCGGCTGCGTTAACCTGATCATATTGCGCATCCCCGTTGCCATCGCGGCGTTCCACGGTAAATTTCAGATTAGCCGGTGCTGAACCTGCAACCAGTTTCACGTAACCAGATATTTCAACGACAGCATTCTTGTCTACCACATCCGACAATGACAATGAAGGTCCATTCCAGGCCTCTGTGCGACCTGTTGTTTTCAGAGAACGTGTACCTTGGTAAGCTTGATCTCCAGTCACGCCAACCGTTACTCCACCCCGGGCTGTCCAGCCTTGGGTCGTGCCATCCTCGAACGAATGAGACAACAAAATGTCACCTGCATTTGCTGCGCTTGCCTTCTGTTCTCCTGCTCCGATCCCTGGCAACAAACTAAAGATCAGAGTTGCTGCCAAGCATAACCTCAACCATTTTCCCCGCACGTCAATTCCTCCTTGTGAATTTCGTCATCCATCCTGTAACGCGGTCAAACATCGGGCATTTCACAACACACTTCTGCATGCATGGATTTCCTCTGCTGGTCTGTTAACTGGCAACATATTACGTCGCACGGATGGAGTCAGGAACTTCAATGCACGGTTCTTAACCTCCTCAAGTGAGCCGGATTACGCCCTTGGGAACCTGCTTAATTCCCTAAGTAAGCGGTTACATTATCAAATTTATGTCATCATACCTTTTACTGTAAATATGGAAATTTAGTGTCCATCCCCCTCTTTTTATACTTATGATCGCCGCCCATGCCATTCACACTTCAATATTAACGTATCATTCGGTAACAAAAAAAAGCACAGCCTATGGCTGTGCAGGTAGTTCCGGATACGTTTCATTTACAGGCGCTGTCGTCTGGCGAACAATTAAATTCGATGGTTCCGTCACGACAGGGGGTGTATACGAGGGATTCTCAATCATCGCAATCAGATATTCAATGGCTCGAATACCAATGGTGTAGATATTCTGATTCACCGTTGTTAATCCTGGCTTAAACACCTCGGCATAATACGTATTGTCGAATCCAACCACTGAGATATCCTCTGGCACACTGAAACCATGTTTTTCAATCTCATGAATCGCGCCAAAAGCAGACATATCCGAGGCACAGATGATGCCTGTAGGTTGCTCCCTAAGAGCCAGCAAACGCCGAGCTGCCTTGGCACCGCCATCAAATGAATAGTCACAGACTTCCAGATAAATCGTCGCATAAGGAATACCGCATAAACGAAGCCCTTCCTTGTACCCGTCTAAACGAAGGTTAGCAACAGCAGGTCCCAGTGTACCTGAGATGTAGGCAATCTTGCGATGCCCAAGTTCATACAGATGCTTCACTGCCATAGCAACACCATTAACATTATCTGTCGTAATGTAACCTGCACGTTTGCCAAACAGATCGGTATCTATGAACATGGTTGGAATCTCTGCCGTGACCAGTTCCTGAATGCTTTTGTTTTCCCGTCCTTCCCCGAAAACAACAACGCCATCCACATTTCGGCTACGGCAGTGCTTGATGAAAGAATATGTAGGGTCATCAAATCGAGTTGATAATCGAACAAGATCATAACCGCTATTTTCCAAGGCCGTTTTGATCCCTTCAAGTAACTCGGATACAAACGGATTCGTAAACGGAACGGTAAGCAGTACCCCCACTGTCCATGAACGGCGTTTAACCAGTCCACGAGCGACTACATTGGGTTGATATTTTAATAGTTCGATAGCTATATTCACTTTTTTACGTGTTTTTTCACTAACGTCCGGATAGTCGTTCAATACTTTGGAAACGGTTGCAACAGATACTCCCGCTTCTTTGGCCACATCATGGATAGAAGCCATCTAATCACCTCGACCTCTTTTTAAATCGCCTGTCTCCGGCTATATTATCTATAACAACAGCAGGTTTGTCTACCCATTATAGCTTATTACAACCGGAAACGGTATGGAAGGTTCCTGGTGCTTCGGGGTCCACATTACTGCTACAGTTTCCTCAAATCCGTTGCAAGCTTCTCCATTGCTGTCGCAAAAACGGCAAGCTCGGATGAACGTGAAGCCTGACTGCGCGCCCCGTTCGAAGTACGCTCAGACTCCTGCTGCACTCTTTTTAATATTTCCATGATCTGATCCAGATTGGATTGAATTTTGCTTTGCGCGTCTCTGGAGCTTGCCGCCAGCTTGCGTACTTCGCTTGCAACCACTTCGAATCCGCGTCCGAACTCTCCGGCATGTGCCGCTTCAATTGCAGCGTTCAAGCCGACAAGGTGACTTTGATCGGAAATTTCACGAATCAGCTCACCCATTTTTTCGATCTGTTGCATTCCTCCGGTTAACTCTTCAAGGAGCACATGCGCCTGATCCTGGGAAACAACCGTTTCCTTCGCTACAGCGGAGATGGATAATGCATTTTCATTTAATTCCGTAATCATACCGGTAAGTTCCTGTGTAATTTGTGTGATGGCTTGTAGTGTACCATCCTGATCTGCAGCGAGCTGGTGAAGCTGTTCTTTTTCTTTTTTTTCGTAAGCTTCCAGAACCAGTTGGGAATCCAGATTGAACATTTTGCTTAGTGCATGTATAACGTAGTGCCACGAATCCGGGGTAAGCTGTTTAAATATGGTGGTAGCGATATCCAGATAGGCCATGTAAGCACCGAGATAATAGTTCGTTGTCAGGCCGATACGCGAATGAACTAATCCAATGGTGATCCGCTGTTCAATATATGCATCATCCACAATGCCGTCTGTCATGGATAACCAATACATCCGTTGTGTTTCCTTCAATCGTTCAATATTGGAAAATCGGGCGATCAGCTCCGTTAACTCTGGGTACTTCCCCACATGTTTGTAAAAGTGATCCACCACATCTTCAACAACTTTTTCGAAGACAGGCCGATGATCAGCAAGTAGTCTCAAATCTTGTGCAGTTAACCCCACATAATCCAGTTGTTTTTGCCTTTCTGCCGAAATGCTACTCATATCCGATCGGATCAACTCCTTATCTACTTTTCAACCAAAAATTAAAACAATTTTAATTGATTATAGACTAAACTACCTAAACACACATATACCCTAAGAACTATTTAATGTGGGATTAATTATATTTATTTGTCAAATATTGTTTTTAACTGGTTTATTTCAATATAAAAAGGCCCTGAATCTGTTGCGAAGGAGCCTCACAACAAATCTTCAGGACCTAATTCGGAATGGTGCTGCAGGTTAACGGTTAAGCAAACTTCCTACGTATCTTAGCAATTCATTTGCACTTGCAGCTGTATATCCATGCTCTTCGATAAGACGTTTGATGACTTCATTCATGCGCTTCAATTGAGTGGCATCCGGTGTTTTCGTAGACGTCGTAATCTTGACGATGTCCTTGAGATCAGCAAACAGCTTTTTCTCAATGGCTTCCCTTAGACGATCGTGGCTACTGTATTCAAACTTTCGTTCCTTACGGGAGTATGCCGAGATCCGAATCAGAATCTCTTCCCTGAACGCTTTCTTCGCATTCTCGGAGATCCCAATCTGCTCCTCAATGGAACGCATCAGCCGCTCATCCGGGTCCATCTCCTCATCTGTCAGCGGATCACGTATTTTAGACCAGTTGCAGAACGCTTCAATGTTATCCAGATAATTCTCAAACAAGGTTTTGGCTGACTCTTCGAACGAATATACAAAAGCTTTCTGCACTTCCTTCTTCGCAAGTTCATCATACTCTTTACGTGCCAGCGCGATAAAGTTCAAATACCGCTCGCGTTCTTCCTTAGTGATCGAAGCATGTTGATCCAGCCCATCCTTAATGGCACGCAGGATATCCAGCGCGTTAATGCACTGAAGGTTTTGCTTAATCAAAGCGCTGGATATCCGGTTAATGACGTACCGCGGATCGATACCGGACATGCCCTCGTCCAAATATTCATTTTGCATTTCTCGCAGATCTGCTTCTTTATACCCTTCAACCTCTTCGCCATCGTACATCCGCATTTTTTTCACCAGATCCATGCCTTGTTTCTTCGTTTCCTTCAATCGTGTAAGTATGGAAAAGATCGCCGCTGTACGCAGCGCATGCGGTGCAATGTGCACATGTTTCATATCACTTTGCTGAATTAGCTTGGCGTAAATTTTCTCTTCTTCCGACACCTTCAGGTTATACGGGATCGGCATCACAATCATCCGTGACTGCAAAGCCTCATTTTTCTTGTTTGAAATAAAAGACTTATACTCGGATTCGTTTGTATGTGCCACAATCATCTCATCTGCACTGATCAGTGCGAAGCGCCCCGCCTTAAAATTGCCTTCCTGCGTCAGGGATAACAGGTTCCACAGAAATTTTTCGTCACATTTCAGCATCTCCTGGAACTCCATCAAACCACGGTTGGCCTTATTCAGTTCCCCGTCAAAACGATACGCCCGCGGATCAGATTCCGATCCAAATTCGGTAATCGTGGAGAAGTCGATGCTGCCTGTAAGGTCAGCAATATCCTGAGATTTCGGGTCTGATGGACTGAATGTACCAATTCCCACCCGGTTATCTTCAGAGATGATGACCCGTTCCACCGGAACCTTGCTGATGTCCCCACCAAATTCGGTGCGAAGTCTCATCTGGCAGGAAGGGCACAGATTGCCCTCAATGCGCACACCGATCTCTTTCTCTACATCGGGCCGAAGCTCCAGCGGAATGAGATGTAGTGGCTCCTCATGCATCGGGCATCCCTCAATGGCGTAAACGGCCCCTTTTTCCGTACGTGAAAATTGCTCCAATCCCCTTTTTAGCAGGGTCACCAACGTGGATTTACCCCCACTGACCGGTCCCATCAGAAGCAAAATCCGTTTACGTACATCCAGACGGCGTGCAGCCGAATGAAAATACTCCTCCACCAGTTTTTCAATGGAACGATCCAATCCGAAGATCTCCTGCTCGAAAAATTTGTACCGCTTGTGTCCCGAGGCCTCTTCTACCCCAAACGATTCAATCATCTGATACACTCGTGCGTGAGCCGTCATTGCCGGAGTCGGGTCCTCTCTCAGCAGTGCAATATAATCTTCAAATGTTCCGTTCCATGACAAACGGTCACTCTCTGCCCGATATTCCGCAACGCGTTCAAAAATATTCATGCTTGGTACCTCCCATGGCTCCTTTAGTGTGATTGTCAACCATTCCGAATGGTATGAAGAAATCAATAGAGTTGCAGCTCCTGCTTGAATACCCTTCTGCGGTCCGGCTTAGTCCCGCTACCTTTGTTTCAATGGTCTTGTATGGATGTGAAAAGTGTATTACATACCTATGCGGCAACTTGGATAAGTTGACCTCTTTTTTTTCAAACCTTGATCCTGAATTTTACGTATGTGCTGTTCTATCAGACATCTTGTGACCTCAGAAAAAAAAGCATGAATATGCTATAATGAAGGTTCTAATGATGGAAACCGGACAATGCGGCGAAGGCAGGCAGAGCACCTTCGGGAGAGGAGTAGAGAGCATGGCTATACAATATGAAACGGAGCTGTATTCCCCTGTCAAAACTTTTTTTGAACAGCGCGGCTTCGATATCAAAGCAGAGGTTAAGCACTGTGACCTGGTCGGCATGAAGGCAGATCAGACGGACCCCCTTATTGTCGAGATGAAAAAAACGTTTAACCTGTCTTTGCTATTACAAGGCATGCAACGCCTGAAAATCAGCCCACTCGTATATCTGGCTGTGGAGCGCAACCGAAGTAAACGGGGAGCGGTTAATCAGCGCTGGAGCGAGTTAACAGCACTTTGCAGTCAACTAGGCCTGGGGCTATTGACGGTCACCTTTTACAAAACCAAAGCACCTCTGATTGATATATTATGCGAACCCTCTGCGATATCCGGCACTGAGCGACCCCGCCCGGTAGCCCGCAAGAGCGGGATACGCCGCCAGCGTCTGCTGAAGGAATTCGATGAACGAAGCGGAGACTATAATACAGGGGGCAGTACAGGCCGCCAGCTGATGACGGCTTATCGGGAAAAGGCTATACGTGTCGCCGCCGCGCTAAGGTCCAGTGGTGAATCTTCACCCGCGGCACTTGCCCGTCAGACAGGTGTAGGCTCAGCGGCAGCCATTTTGCAGAAAAACTATTACAGCTGGTTTGAACGTATTTCCCGCGGAAAATATATGCTCACCGTTAAAGGTGTGGAGGCATTAACGGAACATGCACTTATGATGCAAGACCAGGGACTGACGGCCGGGGAAACAGACATCTGGACTGATTATGATCAATTGAACACATTCAAAGTGAACTCGACTGCATCCGAAGATTGGGCACAGGAAGATCTTGTTCAGGTTGCCGAAGTCACCGAACGTTATCTTCTGAACCCAACCAAGAACTGAACTGAACGATACGATGAACGATAAGCTCGCCAAAAACATACAAAAAAACGCCCGTTATCTCCTTCCGGAGACGACGGGCGTTTTCCATATGGAATTGGATTAGAAGCTTGCTGCAACTTCTTTAGCCAATTTCAAGCCAGCTTCCACGATCTCTTGGGAACGATCAGGAGAAGCATTGTGACCTTCTACAACGACAACCTCAGGGTTTTGGATGCCCCAGAAGCCAAGTACGTTCGTTACATAACGAACGGACATTTCAGCAGATGCCATAGGCTCTACGGAATATACGCTACCACGTGCGTTAAGCAATGCTACTTTTTTGTCGCCTACAAGACCTACTGGGCCTTCAGCAGTGTATTTGAACATTTTGCCTGCTTGGCTCAGGTAAGAGATGTAGTTAACCAGCGGTGCTGGAACAGTGAAGTTCCACAGTGGGAATGCAAATACCACTTTATCAGCTGCAAGGAATTGATCTTGCAATTGCGCAGCCAGTGTTGCTGCTTTTTGCTCTTCTGGAGTTGCTTCGATACCGTTAGCTGCTTTGTAACCACCAGTGATTACAGTGTTGCCGTAGTAAGGAAGATCTGTATTGTAGAGGTCCAGCTCAGTGATGGTATCACCTGGGTGGGACTCTTTGTATGCGCTCAGGAATGCATCGTACAATTGAACACTAACTGCTTGATCCGCAGGACGGTCATTAGCTTTAATAAAAAGAACGTTAGACATGTTAAAATTTCCCCCAATGATTAAAATGTATGAGTGTGTCCTCTGGACTCGCAACGGTTGTTGCATCGTATTAAAGAAGTCGATCACTCATTAATTCATATTATATATAAAAATGTTAGTGGATGCAATAAGGTAATCTAGATGATTTGTAAACTAATCTGAAATTCTTTGGATGAAATCGCTCTACCTTTAGCTACGAGCGGTAAATTCTAAGATAGCTTCGTTAATCAAATTCATGCCAAGCAACAACTCATCCCGGCCGGGACGGCTGAAGTTCAACCGAATATATTGTTGATCAAGTGTTCCTGTGGAGCATAATGTTCCTGGTAGAAAAGATACTCCCTTCAATAAAGCTGCCTTAAGCAGCGCCTCACTGTTCAATCCTTCCGGCAATCGCACCCATAGATACATTCCACCCTGAGGAATGTTATAGCTACATCCTTTCCAGCCGGGTCTCTTCAACAACTCAAGCATTAATTTAAGTCTTGTTTTATATTCCCTGTTCAGCATGGATAAGTGATCGCTCCATCGAAAAGGTGACTGCGCGAGCAATTGGTACAGTAGTCGCTGATTCATTGGACTGGATTGTCCATCCGCAATTCGTTTGACGGAGGCCATTGCCTGGATCAGTGATGGATGTCCCGCAGCCCACCCTGTGCGGAGAGCAGGTGCAACTGTTTTGCTGAAGGACCCGATATAGAGGACATGTCCACCTTGATCTGCAGTGTCCAATGCGAAGAGTGAAGGATACTTGCGATAGAAGGTAGCTGGCTCCGAGCCGTCAAAATGCAACTCACCATAGGAATCATCCTCAACAAGCAACACACCGTAACGCGCGCACAGATCAAGAACAGCTTCTCGTCGTTCCAGGCTCCACAAGATTCCCGTGGGATTGGAAAAGCTGGGTGCAGCAAAAAGCAGCTTCGGTCTCACCTGCTGCATGTGCTGTTCCAATAAATCTGGTAAAATTCCATCCTGATCTCCCATAACAGGTACAATTGTGGCTCCTTGCATTTCGAGTACTTCAAGACAACCGGGAGAAGTCGGATGTTCAACAAGTACAGAGTCTCCCGGCTCCAGTAAAAGACGCATCACGAGATCGATTGCCTGTTGGGTGCCTGTAGTCAGCAAAATCTGATTGGAGACAGTCCGGATACCCTTGCGCTTATTCCAATCATTATTCAACCATTCTCTTAATGGAGCATATCCACCTGGCTCACCATACTGCAATGCAGAAGGTCCTGAACTAAATACGGACAACGCCGCTTCCTCCAAAAGTTTAAAAGGAAACAGTTCCTCCGCTGGCAACTCTTCAGCGAGAGAAATGAAATACTCCTTGCCAGACATCTCACGTATATCCCTCAGTGGTGAAGACAAAAGCCTGTTGGTACGGGAAGCAAAGAAATATTTCATGGATAGATCCCCCTTCATCCCTATTCCGAAACTGTTCTCGCAGCCGCCCTACAACCTATTCCGAATGGGCACCAAATATAACTGAACGAATACCTGAATTATCTCATGAAGCGAGGCAATCTGACTTTGACCTCTAGGAGCAATTTTATTATGACCAGCTAGGACCAGCGGAGACAATAATTAAGACACCGTCTTGGATTGTCTTGCATGCAAGGCATAACGTTCGATGGCCTGTGCTCTGCTGCTCACTTCCAGCTTCACATAGATTTTACGCAAGTAATTGTCTATCGAGCGCCGACTCACATTGATCTCACTCGCTATTTTATCATAGGTTATCCCTTGAACAATTCTTTCCATAATAAAAGTTTCTGTCTCGGTTAGTTCAATTATACCTTCTTCAGACTGTGAATCGGCAGGTTGCCCCCAATCCTCACTGTTTAACCAAGACATGGGTATTGAAACGTAGCCTTCTCTTAGTCCGGAGATCAGATGAATCAATTGGCTTGGCGAAGCCTGTTTGGATAACATGCCGCTTGCACCGAGACTCATTAGGTAACGAAACAACTTTACGTTATCTTCATCTGTCAGAATAATAATATGTGTCTCATTCGAAAGCCCTTTGATTTGAGCGATGTACTGATCTGCCTGCCCTTCTGGCAAACGATAATCCATGAGAATCAAATCAGGCTTGTGCGCACTCACCAGTTCAAGACCCTCCGTTCCGGTCGAAGTCATACCACGTACCGTCAGATCCTGTTGCTCTTCCAAGATTAATTTTGTTCCCAGCATGCTGGTGGGGTGGATATCTACGATGACCACCTGCCATACTTTTTTCATTGTGGTTCCCCCTGTTATGTATTGGACAATTGACTTCTGTTTTCCATCTATATCCTTTATGCGACAGTCCGAGTATAGATGAAGCTAAGGTCGGATTATGTCGAATAAAAGGAAAATACAGGACTCAGCGCTCAAAAACTCTGTTTTCTGACTGTATTCTACTGTAGAAAAGGCAAGATGGGCCCCATTCCATGCATGAAATGATCAAAACCTAGTATAAAATTCCTGCATTTCTATCTAAAAAAGTCGAAAAACCTGCCCAAAGTTCCTACTTATTGCATCTATAAGAAATTGTATCCTAGGACTTCCTTCCGATGCAATCTCTTTTTGATCTATTATTTAAAGAATTTCATTTTTGCGTAATCAATAGCACCATGATAGAATGAGGATTGGAATTTTTTAATCTAATATATAGAACCAGGAGTGATGTTATGAAACCATCCGACCCGTCTTCTGACATCCATCACACCCGGAGCGCCAAAGGCAAGATCAGATCATCCGTTAAATGGTTTCTGGTCATGTGGATCGTTCTCATTGTACTAGGAGTCACTGGAACCTACTATTATAGTAATCACCTCCAGCAACAGATGATCAACCAGCTTCAGGTCCATACTGAGCATCAGATTGACGCATTGAAAAGCGATTATGAAAAGCAACTAACAACGATCTCTTCAGAAGTTGCAGCATTGCAGGGACAGGTTCAGTCCTTCAATGAACTGCTTACGTTCACCAAGGACAATGCAAGCAACAAAACAGACAACAGCAACAAATTGTATACGCAATTGAGCGAAGTGAAGAAACAACTGGAAGCTCTCCAGAAAAAGATGGACTTGCTCAAATGATTACACCCGTGAAACAGGTTAATCGTGTTTTTATGCTTGCACTCGCTCCTTTTATAGGATTGATCATATGTTTGTTGCTATTTCGTCCTGAATTAGAAGTAGGAGCTATCATTCCTACAAGCTTGCCAGAAGATCAGGTAACCTCTCAGACCCAAACAATCAGTAAGGAACTTGCGGGAGCAAAAGAGGCTGCTGTTCAAACTTCTTCTTCTATTAAAAGAACGACCCTGCTTTACAATAAAACGACCAGTACGATGTCTACCATTGTACAAAAGGCTAAAGTTCAAGCTGCTCGCCCGGAAACAATCTACAATAAGCGCATTACGTCCAAACTTGGCGTTCCTTTTGATCGTGTAGACAGTGATCGGATCACCATTGAACTGTATCGGGTAAACCCAGGCAGCTACAAGGGATATGCCATGAAGATCAAGCTGAAAGATCACAATGCGATGAAGATGGCCTTGAATAGTGAGCTAGGGCGATCAGAAACGACAATGCAGGCCGTGAAACGGAGCGGAGCGATTGCCGGGATTAATGCTGGCGGATTTGCTGACAGCGGCGGCAAGCGTTACCCCCTCAGCACTACCGTCATGGATGGGAAGTATATCAACGGTTTTCAGGCTAGCTTCAAAGACCTGTTCTTTGTCGGGCTAAACGATGATGGTAAACTGGTAGGAGGGAAATTTTTCGATAAAAGCTCCCTGGATCGCCTACACCCGCAATTTGGAGCGACATTTGTACCGATCCTTATGAAAAACGGACAGAAAACGATTATTCCGGACAAATGGAAGGTGTCACCGAAGCGTGCTCCACGAACCGTCATTGGTAACTACAAAGATGATCAATTACTGATCATGGTTGTCGATGGTTATAACGAGAGCGGAAGCTCAGGTGCTACCCTCGAAGAGATGCAAGGTCGACTTCTTAAACTTGGCGTGGTGGACGCTTATAATCTCGATGGCGGTGGCTCCTCATCGCTAATTCTGAATAATCGAGTCATCAATAACCCTTCGGATGGCAATCTGAGACCTGTTCCTACCCACTTTTTATTTTACAAATGATGGGACAAGGCATTCCTTTTCTAACGAATATGGTTATAATAGAAGTAAATGAGCTTGTGCAGGAGGTGCGAAGTGTATGTCGTTTTCGCTGACATTCTGGATTATTGCAGTTGTATTAACACTATTCATCACAGGTATCCTCACTTCATCCTACAACCAAGACAAAACAAAAGGCCTGTAACTGTAGGGCCAAGCCTCTCTTCGGAGAGGCTTTTTTCATGTTTCTGCATATAGCAAAAGACAAGTTTTAAAAGGATGTTCTCTCCCTCCAAAGCTTGTCTCTTGCTATAACAATTGAATTCGCCTAACAAACTCTCGGCGGTGACACGAAAAGCTTGTTTAATAGCTGACTGCACGTTCGTTTGCATTGGGCATGGGCAACCTGACTTCTACCGAATTAGGCCCGGTTACGGATTCCCCTTCCACCAAGGTGACATATATGCGCTCGTGATCCACAGGTTCTCCAGCTATAATTTTAATTAATTGTTCAGCTGCAAGTGCTCCCCACTTTCGTTTGGAATAATCGATACTTGCCAGTCTGGGCTGTACGTAGTTAGTAAGTTCAATATGATCGAAGCCAATGACATCAATCTGTTTGCCAATCTCGAGTTCACTATCTGCAAGACGATCACATAAACCTATAGCCATCTCATCATTAAGACAAAAAACAGCTGCCGGCCCTTCATACGTCTGTATAATGTAATCTGCGGCTCGTTCCCCACCGCTTTTCTCGAAATCTCCCATGATTTCTATCCATTCCACATCCGCCTGACGCTCCGCAACCTGTCTTACAGCCTTCAACCGTTGTAGAGAGTCAAACGACCCTTCTGGACCTGTAACCACGTAGATCTTTTTGTGCCCGTGTTCAATCAAATATTCCATCGCCAGTGTGGCCCCAGCCTTGTTATCGAGCAGTACCTGATTTATATTAGGATGTTTCAACTCACGGTCAAGCACTACAATTTTATGTCCTCGATCCGCATACTGCATAAGTTCCTCACTTGAGAACGTATGATCGAGAATAATCGCCCCGTCAATCATTCGCTCCGGCAACATCCGATGAGACTGTTTACCGCTACATACAATAAGATCATACCCCTGGGCATTACATATCGCCTTCATACCCGTTAACAAGTCTCCGTATACATCACCGCTGAAATCCGTGAGAAAAACACCTAGAATCCGTGACTCTCTCTTTTTCAAGGTTCTGGCAGCCGCGTTGGGAACATAGTTCAGCTCTTTGGCGATGACCAAAATTTTAGAACGGGTCTCATCGGTGACTTTATTGCTTCCATTCAGCGCGTACGATACGGTCGAGATGGAAACACCCGCCTTTTTGGCGATATCCTTGATACTGACCATATTCTTCGCTCCTCTGTTATGTTGATCAGGCCTCTCCTAATGAAAGACCTGAACTTAAAATAAGAAGTAACAGACGTCTCGTTACAGCATAAAACGATTCAGACAAGTCTGAATGTTTGGCTCTGTGTATCTCTGCTATTTGGTCCAACCAGCACACGAAACTCTCCACGATCACTGCGATAGCTGAGATCAGCATGATGATAACGCAATTGTTCTTCATTTAATGTAAACTTAGCCGTACCCGTTTCCCCTGGTGCAAGGGATAGCTTCACATAATCTTTCAACTCACGCATCGGACGAACCACTTCTCCGCTTACATCCCGAACGTATAGTTGCACAGTCTCTACACCAGCATGATCCCCTGTATTGGTTACACGCACCTGAACCGTCAGAGAATCATTTGCAGTCAGCTCCTGTCCCGACACTTCAACCTCTCCATAAGCAAATGTCGTATAGGAAAGACCGTATCCAAACGGGAACAACGGTTCATTCGGACTGTCAATATATTGGGAAACATAACGATTCTCGGTATTATTCGGGTTGATTGGGCGCCCTGTATTGAAATGGTTGTAATATACCGGAACTTGTCCAACCGATTGTGGGAAGGACATCGTAAGTCGTGCAGACGGATTCACTGCTCCTGTGAGAATATCCGCAATCGCTGTCCCCCCTTCGCTTCCCGGGAACCAGGCTTCAAGTACAGCATCTGATTCGCCGACGACTCCGTTCAGATCAAGTGGACGTCCATTGAAAATGACAATGGCGATTGGTTTGCCTGATGCCTTGAGCGCCTGTATCAATCGTAACTGTGCTGCCGGCAAACGAATATCTGTCCGCGAGCCGCCTTCTCCACTCATCTCGGAATCTTCGCCCAGTGCAAGCACGATGATATCAGACTGACTTGCTGCTTCCAGTGCTACGGCAATCTGCTCATCCGTGATGGTATGCACATCACTGCCTTGAGCCAAGAGAACCTTACCTTGTGGGAGACGCTCCTGCAACGCTGTTCCTAGCTTCACCGCATCCGATTTGACACCTTCACAAGACCACCAGCCGAGGATGTCTTCGCTTTGAGCGAAAGGTCCAATTAATGCAACTCTCGCATCAGGTTGTAGCGGAAGGGTCTGTCCGTCATTTTTGAGCAGCACCGCAGACTTCGCAGCAAGTTCTCGTGATACCTCACGATGTTCCTTGGAGAAAACTATCTCGCGCTCACGCTCCGGATCAGCAGCTCGGAACGGGTTATCGAACAGACCCAGCTTGTCTTTGAGCTGCAAAATGCGCAAAACTGCTTCATCAACAAGGTGCTCTTGCACTTCACCCTTTTGAACCAGTTCAGGCAAATGGTTGACGTAACATGGCGTCATCATCTCCATATCGACACCCGCACGAATCGCACGATATGCCGCCTCCCGGTCATCCTCGGCCGCACCATGGGCAATCATCTCACGAATGGAAGCCCAGTCCGAGATTAGCACGCCATCAAAGCCCCATTCTTCGCGCAAAATATTACGCATTAACTTCTCATTCCCGCTGGCTGGAATACCATCAACGGTATTGAATGAAGTCATTACCATCTCCACACCAGCATCCAGTGCCGCCTTATATGCTGGCAGATAATATTCACGGAGCTGACGCTCTGACATATCTACCGTATTGTAATCACGCCCACCCTCCGCTGCACCATACGCGGCAAAGTGTTTTACACAGGCTGCAAGACGATCCAGCTCATCCGTCAGGTTATCACCCTGATAACCACGTACAAAAGCAGCAGCAAATAAACTATTTAGATACGGGTCTTCACCCGTTGTTTCCATCACACGCCCCCAGCGCGGATCACGAACCAGATCGACCATCGGTGCAAAAGTGACATGCAAACCGGATACTGCGGATTCACGCGCCGCAATCTCGGCACTCTTCTCCGCAAGTTCCAGATCCCATGAACAGCCAATGGCCAGCGGGATCGGGAAGATCGTTTTATAACCATGCACCACGTCTGCCATGAATAATAGCGGGATGCCGAGACGGCTTTTTTCCATATAAGCCCGTTGCACATCCATTATCGCTTGTGCACCGGATAAGCCAAGAATGGAGCCGCTCGCTCTCACGGATTGCTCTGTAATGCCCATCTCTTCCATCGGCCCTGTAATCTGGCCCTGCGTATCTGTCCCTTCATAGAAGTTGGCAGTCAGCTGTAACAGCTGTGCCACTTTCTCCTCCAGCGTCATCTGATTCACTAAATCCATCAACTGCTGATTATCCACGTAACCATCCTCCACTACCTTTTAATTGAAAGAAAGAACCCGGCTGCGTTCGGGGAGAGACGCGCACCGGGTTCAATCGGACGGAGAGACAGAACGCTCCTGTCATCCCCTTGTTGTTCTTCATTTCATTACGTTTATTTGAACTTTTCGTTCAATTCGTCCAGATAAGGCTGAACCAGAGACATTTTGCTATTAACCCACTCTTTCCAGTTAGCTTCCAAGTCTCCGCCTTTGAGGATCAAGTTCGCATATTCGTTTTGATAATCGAAAGATGCTTGGCTCTTCGCTTTGGAATCATACAGGTTAACATCCCAATCGTATGGTGCAAGTGATTTACTTTCAGTACCAAGCTTTGCTTTCTCCTGGAACAATTCTACTGCTCTATCACGATAATCTTTTTTGATTGCAGGGTTTACTACACTGAAGTCATCGCCAAGAAGATAGAGTCCTTCAAAACGTGCAGGGTACTTGTCTTCGAGTACCGTTCCCTCTGGTAGCAAGTTCACCAACTCTTTGTTGTCATCGTATTTCCAGTCCTTGCCTTCGAAGCCCATGTTGATCAGCAATTGTCCTTCTTTGGTTGCAGAGTAATCGATCAAGTCCATAATGCGTTCGAATTTCTCGTCACTAATGTTCGGGTTGAAAATCAGAGCAGACCAGAAGTTCGCTTGCTCCATATTGCGGTATTTACCGTCATCACCAAGAACGATCGCTGTGTGAACGAGATCATCACTGTTAACGCCAAGGTTCTTTCTCATATCAGAATCCAGACCTTGTCTATAAGAAGCAAGTCCACCAAGACTAGTTACAGCTGCAGTACCTGTTACTTTGAAGTTGTTTTGTCCTTCATTGTTTTTCCAAGTGTAGAACTCTGGGTTAAGCAACCCATCCTTGTACGCTTTTTGCATCAATTTCAAACCTGTCAGTGTTTCCTGATCTGCAGGGCCCCAATGGAACTTACCATCTTCACCTTTGTAGAAAGGAACGTCTGTCATCGCATGAACACTATTCGGCATGATCATGTTTGTCATTGCATCGGCAGCATTGTAAGACAATGGCACCAGTTTATTACCCACCTTACCTGGGTCCTTTTCTTTCACCAGTTCAGCGAACTGATTCAATTCAGAAGTTGTGTACGCATCTTTCAGTTCAAACCCAACCGCTTTTGCCCAGTCTTTACGAAGAGCGATAACACCAATTTGGTTGGTCAGCGGATCAGCAGGTTTGTTTTCGAAATAAATAGGTCTAGGAAGCACATACGTACCGCCTGTCAATTCTTCCAGCTTGTCGCCAAGTCCTGTCAGCTTGTAAGCCGCAGCAACGTTAGGCCATCTTTCTTTCCAATCATCCGGGAACTTGTAGAACAAGCCTTGATCAATGTTGTTGATGGCATCACCGTGTACATAATTCCATACCGCTACATCCGGCAGGTCACCAGAGTTAATCCACAGGCGAAGCTTCTCACCCCATGAATCCCAGTCAATATAGTTGTAATCCCACTTGATGTTAAACTTGTCTTCCCAGAACTTATGGAACTCATTGTCCATATTTCCGGTTTTCACTTCGGTCAGATTCGCTACGGAAATGGTCAGGTTATCTTTGTAATTCCCTTCCGCATCCTTTTCGTTGCCACCATCTGAGCCTTTGCTGCTGTTGGAACAAGCCGACACTACCAACATCATGAGACAGAGTGTGATCGCAAATAACGATTTGACTGACAACTTTTTACCCGTTTTCATGCTTTTACCCCCATGTTTTTAGTCGAATTTCTTGTGCATTGAAATCCTATGTGTATATCAGGTCTTGATAGCCCCTGTTAATACCCCTTTGGCAAAGTGCTTTTGCAACATTGGGAAGAAACACATAATTGGTACCATCGTGATAAATACTGCAGCCATCTTCATACCCATAGAGAAGCTGCTCAGTTTTACTGCGTCCACACTGGATGCATTGGAGGCATTCGTTGTGGCAGTTACAATGATGTTCCTTAGCACGTTTTGCAGCGGTAACTGGTCCGCTTTTCGCAGGAAGATCATCGCGTCATACCAACTGTTCCAGTAGGCTACCCCGTAGAAGAGTGTAATGGTTGCCATAATTGGCGTTGCCAGCGGAAGAACGACGGAGAATAAAATTCTCCACTCTCCTGCACCATCGAGTCGTGCAGATTCCATAAGGGATTCAGGCAGTGTGTAGAAATAGTTCATCATCAGAATCATGTTAAAGGCACTGAAGCTTCCTGCCAGAATAACAGACCATAATGTACCTGTTAGTTGTAGTGATTTCATAATCAGATACAGAGGAACGATACCCCCGTTAAAGATCATGGTGAACAGTACCAGGAAAAAGAGAAACTTTTTAAATGGGAAATTGCCGCGGCTCAGGCCATAAGCCATGCTTGTTGTCAGGAACAAGCTCAGCGGTAAGCCAATCACCAGCAAGATCAATGTATTTTTGTAACCCGACAGGATTCTACCGTCAGCGAACAGTGCTTTATATGAATCAAGCGTGAACTCTTTCGGGAACATCAGGAACGGATTTTCAGCATACTCTTTTTGGGTTGCAAACGAGATCATAATGACATTCCAGAACGGAATCAGAATCATCAGTGCAAGTACCAATAAAACGGCGAATATCATGTAATCCAGAAAGGTCATTCGTTCGGTGCCAATCTTAGGTTTTCTTCCAGCTTTGCTCATCTCACTTCTCCTCCTCTCTTATCGGAATAAACCGTCTCCACCAAGCCACTTGGCAAATCTGTCGGCCAGAAGCAACAGCGCCATATTCACCAGGGAACGGAACAAGCTGACCGCTGTCGAGAATGAAAAGTCGGTTGATGACTGGAACGTAATCCGATAGATATATACATCGAGTACTTCAGATACATTTTTCGTTGCGGCGTTCGCCAAGTTGAAGATCTGGTCGAAACCGGAGGACATCAATCCGCCCACCGACAAAATAAACATAACCGTGATCGTTGGCATAATGTTTGGCAGCGTAATGCGGAACATCTGCTGCATCCGGGATGCTCCATCGATCTGTGCAGATTCATATTGATCCTGATCGATACCGGAGATCGCTGCCAGGAAGATAATTGCGCCCCAGCCGCTCGATTTCCAAATGTCAGTCAGCAACAACATCGGAACAAAGTTGGATTCCGAACCCAAGAAATTAATCGTCGGTAAACCAAGTAATCCAAGTGCACTGTTTACAAGTCCGTCATAGGCAAGCACGTTAATGACTACACCGGATACGATGATCCAGGACAGGAAGTGCGGAAATGTCAGGACGGTCTGGAACCACTTCTTACCTCTGCGCATCCGCAACTCATTCAACAGCAGTGCCAGAATAATCGGAAACGGGAACTGAATAATCAGCTTCAAAATGTTAATGTAAAGCGTCCGCCATACGGCATCAATAAAGGTCGGATCGCGGAAGACATATTTGAAGTTTTCAAATCCGCTCCACGGACTTCCCCAGATTCCAAGGTTAGCCTTGTAGTCTTTGAACGCCAGTGACAGGCCGCCCATCGGCATATAGGCAAACAGGATCAACCAGACCATCCCTGGAATAAGCAGGGTATACGTCATTCGGTGTTTCCAGATTTCAGTCCAAAGCGACTTACCTCTCATGTTTGCCTTCAGCTTTTTGTTAGGTCCTTCGGCTGCAGGTTTCAATTTGCATCTCCTCACTCTACTATGGTGTTGTCGTTGTAAAGAAAATCAAACATCGTTTTCAGATGCTGTTCCCAAAATCGCCATTCATGCGTTCCAGGTGTTTCTACATACCGAAAATCAAATGCAGTTCCCTGCATATACTCGGCGTAGTCCCGATTCATGTCCACGAAAGGATCATGGTCCCCGCAACAACTCAATATCTTCGGCAAGGCTCCTCCCTGCTCCAGCAGTCTGGCTGACAATGCGTAAATATCCTGATCAGCCTTTACCTGTAACCGTTCCCCAAAAACCGCTTTCATTTCCTTGATCATACCTTCCGGCATATGGGGATCACGAAGCCGCGCCTGAATATTCGTTACACCGGATAAAGACACTACTTTGCTGTACTGCTCAGGATAGGTCAACCCACATTTCAACGCTCCATATCCACCCATGGACAAACCGGCAACATAAGTTTTGGCTGGGTCGGAATTTAGCTTCAGTAGCCTTTCACATAGTTCAGGCAGTTCCTTCGTGATGTAGTGGAAGTAATTCAGGCCGTATTCCATATCCGTGTAATAACTGCGATTGGCTTCAGGCATGATGACGGTGCAACCATACTGGGCTGCATACATCTCAATGGTGGTCAGACGTTGCCAGGTACTCGCATTGTCTCCTGCCCCGTGAAGCAGATATAGTGTACCGCCTGAAGTCTCTCCGGAGTCACTGGATACCACGTGTATGCTTGTATTCATGCATAATGTGGGCGATCCGGTTTCGATCGTAATATGCGCCATTGATCGTAACCCCTTTCATCTTTGTTGCTTTTAACTGCGGCTTTGCTTTTTCTCTTTCTTTGCTTGCTGTTACTTCCCCCAACATGCTCACTTTTACCGGCTTTGGTTATCGAAACGATTCTCTCGAATCGTTTCAAAAACAATCAACACTGATTTACCTGGAGTTTAAATATCAACATTTTACTTGGAAGCGATTTCTTCGAATCGTTTCGAATAAATCATAATCCCGTTGACTAAACTCTGTCAATAACCTTTTTACAATTTTCGCGTTTTTTTATCAAAAAAGTGACCTGATTGTTCCAATTTTGATTCAAAAGGCACTTTTATAACGAGTATTTTCGGATTTAATCATTCATTATTACACAAGAATTGACATCAAACCGAGAATATACTAACATGAGTTCTAATTTTGCAATCAGATTACGGAAACGTTTCACCAGACTGAATTCATTCAGGTAAACGCTTGGAACTGGAGGGTTATCATGGCAGAACAACTTAAAGGATTTATTGACACAATCACAGAAGAGAAGCTTGTTGTGCACTCTGTGCGTGTACTACAAAATGGGCGACTTCTGGATGAATGGCATCCAGACGGTGATCGCCGGCGTGTGCAACATTCTGTAAGTAAATCCTTTACCTGCATGGCGGTTGGACTTGCCGTTGAAGAAGGACTTATTCAGTTGGATGACACTTTGGGCGATTACTTCCCTTATGACCAAGCACAGCGCCCCCCCTCACAACTGCCCTCTCCGCGAGAGCTCACATTGAGGGATCTGCTTCGCATGTCATCAGGTCACGATGACCCACCCCTCTGGGCTGACGAACGCGCCTCTTTAGAGGAAAAGGACTGGGTAAAACACTATATGTCTCTATCACTGGATCGAAGGCCAGGAGAGCATTTCACATACAGCAGTGGGGATACGTTTATGATCTCGGCCATGCTGCAAGAGGCTATTGGTCAGACAGTAAAAGATTACCTCATTCCACGTCTTTTTGAACCACTCGGCATGCTTGATATTGAATGGGAGACTTCTCCGCTTGGCGTTACCCTGGGATGTGCAGGTTTGTGGCTGAGTAACGAGGAATTAAGCCGATTTGGTCAGTTCTTGCTTCAAGAAGGTCGCTGGGATAACCAACAGCTGGTTCCAGCTGAGTGGATCAGAGCAGCTACTCGTAAACAGATTGAGACTACCGGAGATGGGGATTGGGGACAAGGCTATGGGTATCAGTTCTGGATGTGCTCGCATGATGCTTATCGAGCTGATGGAGCTTATGGTCAATTCTGCATTGTCCTGCCTTCCAAAGAGGCTGTCATCAGTATCAACAGTGAAGAGGAGAATATGCAAGGCATCCTGAACGCTGTATGGGATCAGATTTTGCCAGCGCTAAATCAGTCGAACTAAGGATGATTTATTAGTTTACATAGACACTGGGTGCAAGAACGAGCTTCCAAGTCGCTGTGTCATCTTATACAACGTTAAACATTAAAAAACAAAAACACCATGGAGTTTGTATGCTCCATAGTGTTTTTTGCTTGCTTTTATGAAAGCTGAGTCATTTCTTCTAAGCATTGTGCGCATATGTAACGCTCTTTAAAGTCATTGACATCTTCCATTGATCCGCAGAAAATACATTTCGGACGGTATCTTTCCAAGATAATGTGATCCCCTTGAACTAAAATTTCTACAGGATCTCCTTCATTCATTTGATACCTTTTGCGCAAAGATTTAGGCAATACGATCCTACCCAATTGGTCAACTTTGCGAACTACTCCAGCTGGCTTCATAGCTACGGCACACCTCTCCTATCTTACTCTGAATTTCTAGGTACATTAGTACTATATCTATAGATTCGCCAAAATTTTGTCGAATCCTGCTGGAAATAAACATTTTTTGTCCTTTTTTTTGAAAAATGTTTTTTTAGCGAATTATAACCGTCTTTTTAAGATGCGATTCCCTAATCCAGTCCTGGAAAATTTAGCTGACGCAGTGCTTCATATACAATAATCGCTGCTGAATTGGAAAGATTTAATGAACGAACATCTCCGCTCATCGGCATTTTCATGCTAGTTTCCGGGTTGGCAGCAATCAATTCAGGTGGAAGCCCCTTTGTTTCTTTACCAAACACGAGAAAGTCTCCATCCTGAAATTCGAAATCCGAATACCGGTTTTTAGCTTTCGTTGTTGCGTAGAAGAAACGTCCGTCCGGATATTTCTCCTGAACCTCGTCAAATGAATCATGATATTCGATATGAACCGCATGCCAGTAGTCGAGTCCAGCACGCTTCAAGGTCGCATCATCTGTCCGGAATCCCAGAGGACGCACAAGATGAAGATGAGTTCCAGTCGCCGCACAAGTCCGCGAGATGTTCCCCGTGTTAGCCGGGATCTCCGGTTCAACAAGAACGATGTGTAATGCCATATGTGTTTGATCTCCTTTTTATTTCATGTACATGTATACAACAATCCTCTAATTTTAAAGAAAAGCCCTCCACACGTCAATGTGGAAGGCTTTGCCATAGCAGAAGCACAGCTCATCCAAGCCTCGCTGCTACTATATTTGATCTTCTTTTTTAAAAATAAAGTTATCCGTTTGTCTGCTGGAAATGGTTCATAAAGTCGGTAAGTGCCTTCACACTCTCGTATGGGGCCGCATTATAGATCGAAGCACGAAGTCCACCTACACTGCGATGCCCTTTCAGACCTACAAAACCTTCCTGCTCTGAAGCTTTAATGAATTTCTTCTCCAGTTCCTCGGAAGCGAGCCTGAACGTCACATTCATCAACGAGCGGTCTTCTGACGCAACGCAGCCACGATAGAAATCCCCTGAGGAATCAATCGTATTGTAGAGTAATTCCGCTTTTTTGATATTCTTTTGTTCCACACCAGCCAGACCGCCTTGTTCTTCAATCCATTTCAACACTTCGTTCACCATATATACCGAGAAGGATGGCGGTGTATTATACAGGGAATTGTTATCTACATGAGTGCTGTAACGGAACATGGTTGGAATGGTCTTCGGAGATTCACTCACCAACTCCTCGCGTGCAATAACAACGGTAATTCCCGAAGGGCCGAGGTTTTTCTGTGCACCTGCATAGATCATACCAAACTGATTCAGATCAAACGGTTTGCAGAAAATATCACTGGACATATCAGCAATGAGCGGTACCGATCCGGTATCAGGGAAAGCCTTGAATTGCGTACCTTCAATTGTCTCATTTGAAGTTACGTGCACATAAGCCGTACGTTCAGGCAAACTCAGATTCGAAACATCCGGTAATTTCATGAATTTATCGGATTCCGAAGAAGCGGAGATATGAGTCTCACCAATTAACTTCGCTTCAGACAGAGCCTTTTTGGCCCAGCTGCCTGTCATGATGTAACTAGCTGTCTGACCTGCCCCAAGCAGGTTCATCGGCAGCATCGCAAACTGTGTGCTTGCACCGCCTTGCAAGAAAAGAACTTTATAGCCTTTTGGATTACCTAGCAGTGACAACAAGCGCTCCTGCGCTTCATTATGTACAGACTCGTACACGGCCCCACGGTGAGACATCTCCATAATCGACATGCCTGTATTACGAAAATCTACAAATTCCGCCTGAGCACGCTCCAATACTTCAAGTGGTAACGCTGCTGGTCCGGCATTAAAGTTATACGCTCTCTTTGTCACAAAATCCCCCGCCCTTTCCATCCTTAACTGACATATGAAGTAAATATTATCGCTATGATATCAGTATTCCCTGAACGCTTCAAGGGGAATATGCACTGAAAACTCGTTAAAAGCCATCAAATTCCTTTATCACCCTAAAAAGTTAAAGCACTACACTGTTTGTTTCAAGGAAAAGCCTCCGAGAAAGAATCCCGGAGG
Organism: Paenibacillus intestini; assembly: GCF_030803945.1. Classification (NCBI taxonomy): domain Bacteria; kingdom Bacillati; phylum Bacillota; class Bacilli; order Caryophanales; family Paenibacillaceae; genus Paenibacillus; species Paenibacillus intestini. The sequence continues at coordinate 891,423 of NZ_JAURUN010000002.1, forward strand.
CTTTAATCTGGAACCCTTCGGTTCCGACTCCAACTGATTAGCAGTCGAAGTAGAGGCTGTACTCATGCGGATGAATGCGGATCGCAACTGCTTTAGCTTCATCGCGTTTGAGGTTGATGTAGTTATCGATGAATTCTTTGGTGAACACGCCACCTTCAGTCAAGAACTCGTTATCAGCCGCCAGTGCATCCAGTGCTTCTTCGAGGGAAGCCGGTACACTGCGGATGTTTTCTTTATCTGCATCAGAAAGGTCGTAGATGTTTTTATCGAGTGGACCATATCCGAGCTCCGTTGGGTTAATTTTGCGTTTGATTCCGTCCAGACCCGCCATCAGCATTGCAGAGAATGCCAAGTATGGGTTAGCTGTGGAGTCCGGTGTACGGAACTCGATACGACAGCCTTTAGGTGTTACCGCTGCTACCGGGATACGTACAGCTGCAGAACGGTTACCTTTGGAGTATACCAAGTTAACCGGTGCTTCGTAACCAGGCACGAGACGTTTAAACGAGTTTGTGCTTGGGTTAGTCAAAGCGATCAGTGCTGGAGCGTGGTAAAGGATACCTCCGATGTAATGCAGAGCCATTTCGCTGAGGTTAGCATAACCACCTTTGTCATAGAACAATGGGGAATCACCATCAAAGATCGATTGGTGAACGTGCATTCCGCTACCATTGTCACCGAACAGTGGTTTTGGCATGAATGTTGCTACTTTGCCATATTGACGCGCCGTGTTGTGCACGATGTATTTGTATACAAGCAGGTTATCTGCTGTTTTCTTCAAGGTATCAAAACGGAAGTTGATTTCAGCTTGACCCGCAGTCGCTACTTCATGGTGATGACGCTCGATGGACAAACCTGCTTCTTCCAACAAACGACACATTTCGCTACGGATATCTTGTTGAGTATCCACTGGAGCTACAGGAACATATCCACCTTTCGTGCGAACTTTGAAGCCCAGGTTGCCGCCTTCTTCTTTGCGGTTTGTGTTCCATGATGCTTCTTCGGAATCAACGAAGTAAGAAGAGCTGTTCGTACCGCTCTCATATCGAACATCGTCGAAGATGAAGAATTCGGACTCTGGTGCGAAGAACGCTGCAGTACCTACGCCGCTTTCTTTCAGGAAAGCTTCTGCTTTAACTGCGATGCTGCGTGGATCACGCTCATAACGCTCGCCATCCGGTGTGAAAATGTCACACATAACATTCAATGTAGGGTGTGCAGTGAACGGATCGACATAAGTCGCTTCAGGATCTGGCATCATAACCATATCGGACTCTTCAATACCACGGAAACCTTGGATAGAAGAACCATCAAACGCTACTCCATTTACGAACGTGTCTGCATCAACAGCCGAAGCTGGCAAAGAGATATGATGCGCACGACCAGCCAAATCTACAAAACGAAAATCTACCCACTCGATGTTGTTCTCTTGAATTGATTTCAATACGTTTTCAACCGACATGTATTCGTCCTCCCAAATATTCCGAACATTAAACAACCCCACGAAGAAAATGTCTATATATTCGAATTTTTTTCTGTCGTCATTATAAATTCTGAAACATAACATCGTCAATACTTATGTAAGGTATTTTTTGCGAGCATGTTAGGTATACTTACATTTTATAATATTCAAAAATGCATATAACAACGATTTTTATTCATATTTGACTGATTTAATGCGGTGAAGCGACCCCCGAAATAACCTAAATGATGGAAAAAACGTGACATCATAAATGTTTCTTATCACCTTTGATAATAAATATGTTCATATGTTCAAAATAGACGAAAAACCGGACATCTACCCAAATTGTTCACAAAGAACAAATTTGGAGCAGAGGTCCGGTTTTGACTATTTAAATCCCACTATCTACGTAAATTATACGCCTACTCGTGCCGGGAAAAATGCAGCAGGCTGTTTAGCCGTGTTAAATGTTTTGCCCACAATCGGAGCTAATTTCTCCAGATCTTGTAGCAGGTTAGCAAACTGGTCAGGGAACAAAGACTGCACACCGTCTCCAGTCATAGAGTTGTCGGGATCTGTATGCATCTCAATGATCAGGCCGTTAGCTCCTGCGGCTACCGAAGCTTTGGTCATCGGTTCTACCAGCTCACGGCGTCCCGTGCCATGGCTCGGGTCAGAGATGACTGGTAGATGGCTCAAAGACTGCAAGACAGGGATTGCCGACAGATCCAGTGTATTACGAGTGTATTGTTCAAACGTACGGATACCGCGCTCACACAGCATCACATTCGGATTACCACCAGCAAGAATGTATTCTGCTGCATTAAGCAATTCATCATATGTCGCACTGAATCCGCGTTTAAGCAATACCGGCTTACCGCACTCACCCAGCTTGCGCAGCAAATCAAAGTTCTGCATGTTCCGTGTACCCACCTGCAGAATATCCGCATACTCCGCACAGATATCTACGTATTCCGGCGTCATGACTTCTGTAATCGTGAGCAGGTCATGCTTCTGACCTGCTTCTGCCATCATGATCAAGCCTTCCACACCCGTTCCTTGGAAGCTGTAAGGACCTGTACGTGGCTTGAAGGCACCTCCACGAAGCACTTGACCCCCAGCTGCTTTCACAAGTCCAGCAATCTCATCAATCTGTGCAGCGGATTCAACGGCACAAGGCCCACCCATAACGACAAGCTCTTTTCCGCCAATATCTACACCTTTAATGGAAATGACCGTGTCTTCCGGATGGAAGTCACGACTTGCCAGTTTGTAAGATTTCGAGATTTTCACCACGTTCTCCACGCCCTTCATTTGGCGAAGGTGCTCTTGCATCTTAGGTTCCACTTTACCGATCAATCCAATGATCGTGCGATCCTCTCCGCGGGATACATGTGCCTGCAGCCCTTCCTTTTCAATCACACTAACGATATCCTGAATTTGGTCCTCCGAGGTAGCCTTGCCTGCAATTACGATCATAAATTTTCCCATCCTTCCTTGTATAAGAGCACTCGTTTACTTCGTGCGTCTGATGTCTGATTTCTGATTTCTAAAACCCCAAAATTCTGTCGCGCTTAAACGCTTGTTCGCTTTTAAGCTTTTAATCACTAAAGCAAATATAACACAGTTTCTTCCTATCGTCAAGGAGTGATCACTATATCCGGTATTTTCTACAGGTAAAATATAAAATGTATAGACAAAAAAACATCCCGCTATGTCACATCCCAATGAAACGAGGATCTGCACAGCCGGATGTTTCCTATTCACTTTTGAAATTTATGTGGTACGCGTCTTCTCTCGAACCGGAGGCAATAGCTTGCTCATATTAACGGTACGTACAATTTCCCACGTTTCCGGCTGATCATGCTCATACTGCTCCAGATATTGAATAACTTCCTTGGTGATTGGTGTTGGAGTTGAAGCTCCTGATGTCACAGCCACTTTCTGCACACCTTTCAACCAGTCTTGTTGAATTTCAGATACGTCGGATATACGATATGCCGTCACGCCCGCAATCTCCTCGGACACTTGTGCCAAACGATTGGAGTTATTGCTACGTGGATCACCCACAACAATAACAAGATCGGCCTGCCCAGCTTGCTCTGCTACCGCTTCTTGACGTACTTGCGTAGCGAGACATATTTCGTTATGAATTTCAGCTCCTGGGAATTTCTCCAGCAACCGGCTCATAATGTGTTTGATGTCCCATTGACTCATTGTCGTCTGATTGGTAATCAAAATTTTCCCCGCAGGCACGTTCAGACCTTCAATCTCTTCTTCCTTCTCAATCAGATGAACACGGTCTGGTGCAACACCAATCGCACCTTCCGGTTCCGGATGATTCTTCTTACCGATGTAGATAATATCATAACCTTCAGCCGTCTTCTCCCGGATCAGATCATGAGTCTTCGTCACATCTGGACAGGTTGCATCTACTGTGGTCAGCCCCTTCTCCCGAGCCAGCTTACGTACCTCCGGCGAGACACCGTGAGCCGTAAAAATAATCGTGCCACTCTCCACCTGATTCAGAATCTCCATCCGATTAGGACCGTCCAGCGTAATAATGCCCTCATCTTCAAAAGAATCAGTCACATGTTTGTTATGCACAATCATACCTAATATATAAATAGGCCGTGGTAAATCCAGGTTGCGTGCCGCCTGACGAGCAAGCACCATGGCATCTACAACTCCATAACAGTATCCCCGCGGCGAAATTCGCAGTACTTCCACTTGGTTGCCACCCGCTTTCTTTTCGGCTGTATAGGCCGATGTAATTGCAGTCTTCATCCTATTATACCTTTATTCGATAGGCGGGGCAAAGACCACAGGCAACCAGATGATAAAAGTGGTTCCTTCTCCTCGTCTCGTTACCACTTCAACCGACCCGTTATGCTCCTCAATGATCCATTTGGCAATGGATAATCCAAGTCCGATACCCGGCGTCGCCCCACGAGATTCGTCTGCCCGGTAGAACCGGTCAAAAATAAACGGTACCTGATCCCGTTCCATACCGATTCCCGTGTCACTGATCCGCAGTCCGACCTGCCCTTTATACAACAGAGCATCCAGCGTAACCGAACCCTCCGGGGTGTATTTAAAGGCATTTTCTATAAAAATAAACAAGACTTGTTGCAGATAATCTTTGCTTCCGTTTACGTAAATACCATTCAGAATCGACAAATCCCCAGGAAGCCAGTCTGCCTGACGATCCAGGAACTGGGCCCTACGTGCTACTTCCTGCACCAGAATCTGCAGCGGAATGGGATTAAGCTCGATCTTCTGACCTGTATCCGCTCTGGCAAGGGATAACATATCGCTGATCAGACGGCTCATACGCTTGCCCTCATCAGCCATATCCTCAATGGCCTCAAGAGACATCTGCCTGATCGTTTCTTCATCCAGATTCGGGCGGTCTCCACCCTCCTGATCCCACAACTTTTTCAGGAAATCCACATTTCCTCGTATGGTAGTCAACGGTGTCCGTAGCTCATGGGAAGCATCGGATACGAATCGCCGCTGTGCCGTATTCGTCTCTTCCAGCCCACGGAAAGACAGCTCGGTTCGCTCCAGCATGTTATTCACCGTTTCAATCAGACGACCGATCTCATCCTTCGGTCCCGAATACTGAATACGTACACTAAGATCGTCTCCAGACTGAATCTGATTAGCGGCATCAATCACATTAACCAGTGGTCGCATGGACTTACGGGCCAGAATCAAACCGGATGTAATGGCAAGCGCCATAGCTACAAGCCATCCGAACACCAAGATATTCCTTAATGCCTCAAGCAAACGCTCCTGTGAACTGACATTAGCTCCCACTTGAAGTAGTCCCCTGATGTCATTTGTTCCCTTAAGAGACAGCGCCTGCTGATTAACGAGAAAAGGGATACCATGCACACTGACTTTGGAGATCCCTATCTCATCACGAATACGGTTAATATTAATCACAGGAAAGGTAATGTCCGCTTTCTCCATATTACCTGAGAACTTAACCGATCTGCTTTCATAGTCCACCAGTTGAATGTAGATTTGAGCTTCCTGAAGCTGGCTCTCCGCAAAAGGATCAAGATCAAGTGTCTGTGATAGCGGGTTGACCCCGATCTGTTCCGTGATCCGCAGGCTCTTTTCCCTTAACTGCTGTTCTACTTCGTTGTAGGTATTAAAATACACAAAAGCATAAATGACCACACCCCAAAAGATCAGCACGGCTGCCAGAATTCCCGAATACCATGCGGTTAGTCTCAACCGAATGGACATGTTACGAGTCACCTCTCAAAATGTAGCCGGCTCCCCGGATCGTCTGAATGAGACGTTTGCCTCCATGCTCTTCTGTTTTCTGTCTAAGCATCGCGATATAGACCTCTAACACATTGGACTCGCCGCTATAATCGTATCCCCATATTTTGTCCATAATGAGGTCACGAGACAGTACCCTTCTCGGATTTTGCATAAACAGATTAAGCAATTCAAACTCTTTTGCTGTCAGTTCAAGACGTTTGCCATCTCGGAGCACTTCGCGTGAATCGTTATCCAGAATGATATCTTCATATACTAGGCGATTGTCTACCACGTTGGAGATATCCGCTTTGCGACGCAGCAAAGCACGGACACGTGCGAGCAATTCTTCCAGTGCGAACGGCTTCACCAAATAATCGTCAGCACCGGTATCCAGTCCGGTCACCCGGCTCTGAACCTCATCCTTTGCAGTAAGCATCAGCACAGGAACTTTACTACCTGCTTCTCTCAATCTGCGGCATACCTCAAAGCCATCGATCTGCGGCATCATCACATCGAGCACTACGATATCCGGCTCCTTATCCATCAGCTTGCTTAGGCCTTCTGCTCCGTTAGAAGCTGTCTGAACCTCATATCCTTCAAATGCCAGGCCTCGGCGCAGCATAGACACAATTTTCTCGTCGTCATCTACAATTAAAATCGTTGAGCGCATGGTCTTTCTCCTTTACCCTATCGTTGTATCCCCATTGTAACAGGCCAAAGCCTGATTCGCATCTTCTCCATAATCCATAATAGAGAAACTATGCAAAAACAGAACAGAAACATCGTGCAAAAAAACGGAAGGGCCTTAAACCCTTCCGTTCTTACCTTCATCTACTTCAACCTGGTTGCAATTATTGTTGCTGTGTTTGTGTTGTATCGTAATCATACTTGTTGCCAATTTTCACTTTCACATCAATCTTCTTGCCGTCACGTACAACATTAAGCGTAATCTCTCCGCCGACTTTCTGAGTCTTGATAAAGTCGATCAAATCCTGACTTGTTGCTTTTGAAGTACCATTTACGCCGGTAATGATATCATACGGTCTCAGATCAGACTGGTAAGCTGGAGATTGGTACACCGTGCTTGCAACAACTGAACCTTCCGTAATATTTGTTCCCATTTGTTTGGCCACTTCCGGGGTGAGATTCATCAGAGAAGCACCGATAAACGGTACAGGTTCTTTGGGAACATCTTTGTTCTCTTTCAAGTATTTCACCGCTTCAGAGATGACACTGGACGGGATTGCAAAACCGATACCTTGAGCATCCGCACTTACAGCAACGTTCATACCGATAACTTCTCCGTTCAGATTCAGCAACGGACCACCCGAGTTACCCGGGTTAATCGAAGCATCTGTTTGCAACAAGTGGCTGTATTCACGTGTTTTACCTGTTTCTTGATCCGGAATGCTGATCGTACGTTCTTTGGCACTAAGAACACCTGCAGTTACTGTATGTTCAAAACCTTCAGGGTTACCAATCGCTACAAGCCATTCACCAACTTGTGTGCTATTTGAGTTGCCTAGCGGTGCTACAGGGAAATCTTTATCACCGCTATTTTTCTCAATTTTCAACACGGCAAGGTCAAGATCAAAACTGCTTCCGAGCAATTTAGCTTCATATGGCTTGCTATTGTTCTCAAGTGTTACCTGAATGACATCTGCACCTTGAACAACGTGCTGGTTCGTCAGTATATAGCCTTCTTTATCAAAAATAAATCCGGAGCCGATCCCCATGGGTACGAGTTGATTGCTCGCTTGAGGTTGAGGCTGTTGACCTTGTTCTTGTTGTTGTTGATTTCCGTTAGGTCCACCAAGTCCGCCACCAAAGAAGTATTGATACAACGGATCGTTTGTATTTGCTCCACCTTGTCCAGAACCACGTGTGGACTGTTTAGCCAGCGTTTCAATTTTCACGACAGCCGGGCTCGCCTGTTTCACCACAGAGGATACATCCTCTTTACCTGTCGGTAGCAAGGACGCCGTCACATTGTTACCTCCACCTGTATTACTCGGTGTTTCCTGAGCAGATTCCGTTCCGTTATTCGTCAGCGCGGCTTGTGGTGTGAACATGTTCGTTCTGTCGGCTGTGTACATCAACACAGTGATGACTAACATACCTGCGATAAAGGAGAACAGAAGTGATCTTACAGAAGACCTTGGTCTGCGGTTGTTATAGTTCCAGTTACCATTGTTATTTCCATTTCCTTGACCTCCGCCATGACCCGAACCGCCGCCAGACATTCTGCCCGTTTGACCAGAGGAGTCATTATTATGGTAAGAAGGTACAGGTTTTATTGGATCTGGTCTTGTAATCTCCACATTTCCTTCTTGCCCTGGCCCATTGCCACTAGCTGTATCTTCCTGACTCACAGACTGGAATGGTCCGTAAGAATAATAATACGAGGAGTCATCATTTCCGGCAGGATTCCGATTTTCAGTTTGATTCGTTTCTTTTTCCTCATCTTGTCGATTTGATCTATAATTACGTTCGTCCATGCCTCTCTACCTCCCAATCTCTTATTCGCAAGAGATATTCTTTAACTGTCCTTATTTTGTACTTTGAACCTTAATCGTACCTTAAAAACAATTAAAAAGGAGATAAAAGCATGCAATATTTGCTGTTTTTTCCCGTCATAGCAACATTTTCAGCCTTGCTTCTTCACCCATCCTTGCCGATGTGCGTAAATCGCCAGTTGTGTCCGATCATCCATCTCACATTTCATCAGCAAATTACTTACATGTGTTTTAACGGTTTTAATACTGATATGTAATTCTTCTCCGATATCTTTGTTGGTTTTCCCTTCAGCAATAAGTAGAAGTACTTCCTTCTCCCGATCGGTAAGTCCAGATTCACTGTCCCTCGCCGTCCGTTGCCGGATGCCTCGCGTTAACGCCTGTGAGACATCTCCTGTCATCACAGGCATCCCTCGGTTAGCACCTTGAAGAGCATAGATCAGTTCTTCGGCGGATACCGTTTTGAGCACATAACTTACTGCTCCTGCCTCGATCGCTTGAACAACGAGATCATCTTCCAGAAAACTGGTCAGCATGACAATCTTCATATTCGGAAATTCAGACATAATGGCTTGCGTAGCCTCAGCTCCGTTCATCACCGGCATCATCAGATCCATCAGAATCAGGTCCGGCATTTCCGAATCCTTCATCTGACGTAGCTGATCGAGTGCATGTTGCCCGTTACCTGCTTCTGCCATCACATGGAACGTAGGCTCCAGCATGAGGTAAGTCTTCAAGCCCATTCGTACCATATCGTGGTCATCCACAATCATTACGTTTACTTTGCCATTCATTCTGATTCCTCCTCGGACACGTTATCAAATTTCGGGATGAGCACTCGTACCGTCGTACCCGCCCCAGGCTTGGATATAATCTGCACTTGACCGCCCAGCTTCTCGGCACGTTCTCGCATCGTGGACAACCCATATGAGCCTGGTCGCTCCGTCTGTTGCAAGAAACCTTGCCCATCATCACTGATGCTCATGCTGATCTGATGCTCCGATTCCCGGATAGCCAGACTAACGAGTCCAGCTTCAGCATGTTTAACAACATTGGCTACAGCCTCCTGAATAATGAGAAACAGCTGGTGCTCAATGGCATCAGAGACTCCGCCATCCAACTCCAGCTCTTTCACGCCTTTTAAACCATTTTGCCGACAATAATCAGGGAACCAGCTGTCGAGTGCTGCAGTTAGGTCGCGTCCCTCCAATTCAATCGGCCTGAGTTGCGCGATCAATCCACGCATCTGGCGCTGTGCAATATGAGACATCTGAATTAACTGGTCGAGCACATTGCGACCATGCTCCGGATTCATCTCTAGCAGACGTGGAAGGGATGAAGCAGACATATGCATGGCGAATAGTTGCTGACTCACTGTGTCATGCAGATCCCTTGCCATACGTTTACGTTCTTCGATAACGGCACGCTCAGAAGCCTGTTCCTTTTCAATAACCTCTTGCTCACCAAGCCGCTGGAGTAACCTCATTTTTTTCTCAATGGACTCCATCATCACATTAAACTCCTGATACACCCGTCCAAAAGAAGCATCTTCCGCATCAGGCATGCGAACCGCAAGATTTCCTTTAGATACTTTCAACATATTGAGATCGAGCAAATCAATTTTGCGCTGAAGCCGCAATGCGGCGATATAGCCGGTGACCACAGTACCTACAACGACAACTCCGATATATGTCCATGCCCGATTGCGATTGTCCCCTGTAAGCACATCCCCATATAACAGATAGAATCCGCCCAGTGTGATCAATCCGGTCAACACGAAATACGTCATCAGTTCCCACTTGTTTGCCTTAAGAATCGTTCGAATCATAGGTTAATCCACCTTGTTTACTTTGACATCGCCAATAAAAACACTGACAATAATGCGGAGCTTCTTACCGGCTTCTTGGTAGTGCGGAGTTTCCTCCTGCGCATTTCCCAAAAAACCTCCACGTTTTGTACCCAGAAGCTTCATGTCTCCCAGAAAAGAGCTGCTGGTCAGTGAAATGCCCAGATCCATGTCTTCTGGAACAAAAATCTTAACATCGCCAATAAAATGTGAAATGACAATTTTGGTCTCTCCATATGGGATCTGTGCCTTGGTCAAATCAATAACGGTATCCCCAATAAAAGAGGAGATATTCATCGGTTTCAGCGTAAACACTTCTTTGCCCATATGAAAATCACCAATGAAAGTGGATTTATTAATTGTTTTGCCATAGCCTTCTTCATATCCATACTTATAGTTATGAGAATTAGCGTGGCCAAAGCCTCCAAATTTTGGATCATCCGAATGTGAATGGTACTTCTGATGAGACTGTCCGAACTTTTCACTGTCTTTTTTCAGGTTCGGCCCCTCTTCGGAATGAAAGGATTGATGCTTACTGGAGGGTTGCTCTTGCTTTGGTTTGCCAAAGGTCTTCTCGAACTCTTCATCGAATGATGAGGGCATCTCCAAATCTTGAGGGGACAACGGCTTATAAGGCTGCTCAGGCGGTGGAGGCGGTGTTTTGCTTCCATTTCCAGGAGGTTTCCGATCCCGATGACCTGGTCCAATTAGTACATATAACCCTCCGCCGATCAGCAGAATTGGAACTAGATAACGAATGAATTCTCCTAGGGAATAACCAATCACGCCCAAGTTACGCGCAAGGAAGAATCCACCTATGGAAAGCACAACAACGGGCCCAATAGCAGCATATCCCCCGTTACGGCGAATTTCCGTCAAGCCTTTCACTCCCCACCAGATCAAAAACACCGGCCAGTATGTTCTAAATATATATCCTACATCAATGTCATATCCCAATTGTCTGAGCAAGATCATTGCACCTATAGCGATAAGAGGTATGCCAACCCACAAACGGTCTAGCGTAGATCGTTTCATCACTCATGTCTCCTTTGTCTTTATTCTATATCCAGTGTACCTTAGACATGCTAAGGTTAACAGCGCCGACAGGTGTAATTTGTCTCGGTCTCGAGACTGAGGCCTGAGGAGAATTATGTAAATTTTAATCATTTTAGAAAAGGAACATGAAATCAGGAACATGAAAATGAAAACACCCCGGAGCAACCGCTCCAGGGTGTACAAATCATCATCGATTCTTTATTCATCTTGCATAGTTTAATGCTTGAACCGTGGCAACTTACTTTTTCATTTTTCCTGCACGGCCGGTTTGACCTGTGTTTTCTACACCAAACTCGGCATTATATTTTTCATCAGGTGTTTGGAAATTGTCTTGTACTTTGTTTTGAGCGGATTGCTTCACTTTAGACGCGGCGCTTCCATTCTCCTGTCCAAATTCAGCATCATACTTCTCGTTCGGCGTTTGGTACCCTTGGGATTTCTTTGCCACAACGAATCACCTCTCTCTTCATATTTACACTGCCTGTTGCAGTGCGGGGTTCGTCCCCAGTCAATATTATGTGAAGAGAGCCATTTTGTTATTCAGGCATAACATTCCATTCTCAGATAGCTTTGTCCAGCCAGGAATCCGGTACAGTTTTATAGACATCAATCGCTTTGGACAACTCCGCCAGCATCTGCTCCGTACATTTCCCTGCACCCTGCTTGATAACCTGTACTTCAACATCCTTTTTACCCCATTCTTTGTACACCTGCTTGGTCGTCGGAAAATACAGATCGATCTTGTTGCCTTTAATGGCCGAACCTGTATCCGCAACTATACCGTAACCATAACCAGGTATATACAATATGGAACCCATCGGAAATAACTTCGGATCTGCTGCAATGGTAGATACGGTTTCCTTGTCCCGTCGAACCTTTACCCCAGAATACGTTATACCGTATTGCGGATGTTTTGGCGTTTTACCTGTGGATTCGACTCCTGCTGTATATCCTGTTGCCGTCACCTTCTGGGTTTCCAAAATTTGTTCTGAACGCGGTGCCAGCACTGGCATGGCCGGGTCAGCAGGATCAATCACTCGTTTGGCTGGTAATTCAGGTTTTGGCAACACCATTGGCTGTGGAGACCACATAAAAGCCATGTACACGAGTGTGGTCAATTGAGCCTCGTCTGTGTATACAGGTTCGAGTTGATTTTGCTCTCCTGTCTGCTCGGCTTTTAAATTACGAGCTACATCTTGTTTGTTATTATTGTTCGTTTCCTGGACATGCATGATCGTGCTTTCCTCTTCAAATATATAGGCCTTGGCCTCATTGAAACTCATCAAAATCCCGGCAAATATGAAGCAGCACATGATGATGAACTTGTGGTTTTCATTGAATTTTAGTAAATGCTTTTTCATGGTATAACCTCCCCCTCACTTGCAAAGGGTTACCAAAAAGCATCTATCCTATACCTTTTGTCAGACTATAGGTACAAAAAGAACACAAAAACCGTCTGAAAACGATGGGTTCAGCCATGTTCTCAGACGGTTTCGTTAGATTTATTTTACAACACAGGATTCTAAACTAGACTTGTCTTGAAGCAATTTCTTCTTTCAACTGAGCAACAATCTCATCCACCAGCTTCATGCCTAGATCGCCCTCTCCGCGTTTACGTACGGATACCGATGCAGCATTTTTCTCGTTCTCGCCCACAACGAACATGTAAGGCATTTTCTCCAGCTGTGCTTCACGGATTTTGTAACCCAGTTTTTCATTGCGAAGATCTGCTTCCGCCGCGATTCCCGCACGTTTCAGCTTCGCTTCTACTTCACGCGCATACTCGTCGTAATTTCCGGATACCGGAATGACTTTGGCTTGTACTGGAGACAACCAAAGCGGGAATGCACCTGCGAAGTTCTCCAGCAAAAATGCAGTGAAACGTTCCATTGTACTAATTACGCCACGGTGGATAACGACCGGACGATGCTTCTGTCCATCATCACCAACGTATTCAAGCTCAAAGCGCTCAGGGAGCAAGAAGTCCAGTTGAACGGTAGAAAGTGTTTCTTCTTTGCCAAGTGCAGTCTTGATCTGTACATCCAGCTTCGGACCGTAGAACGCCGCTTCGCCTTCAGCTTCATAGAACGGAAGATCAAGTTCTTCCACAACTTCACGCAGCATACGCTGAGACATTTCCCACATCTCATCGTTCTGGAAGTATTTCTCGGTGTCTTGCGGATCACGGTAAGATAGACGGAAACGATATTCGTGAATGCCAAAGTCTTTATATACCGTTTGGATCAATTCGATAACACGAGCAAACTCTTCTTTGATCTGATCCGGACGTGCAAAGATGTGAGAGTCATTCAGTGTCATCGCACGTACACGGTGCAGACCTGTCAACGCACCTGACATTTCATAGCGATGCATCATACCCAGTTCGGCAATACGGATCGGAAGATCACGGTAGCTGTGCATATTGGATTTGTACACCATCATGTGGTGAGGACAGTTCATCGGACGAAGAACCAGTTCTTCATTGTCCATGATCATTTTCGGGAACATGTCTTCCTGGTAGTGCTCCCAGTGACCGGAAGTTTTGTACAGCTCTACGTTCCCCAATACAGGAGTGTAAACGTGCTGATAACCAAGGCTTTCTTCCAGATCAACGATATAACGCTCCAGTGTACGACGCAATTTCGCACCGTTAGGCAACCAGATCGGCAGACCTTGACCCACGAGTTGCGAGAACGTGAACATTTCCAGTTCTTTACCCAGTTTACGGTGGTCACGCTTGCGCGCTTCCTCCAGGAAATGCAAGTGCTCGTCCAGCTGTGCTTTTTTCACAAAAGCAGTACCGTACACCCGTTGCAACATTTTGTTCTTGCTGTCCCCGCGCCAGTATGCACCCGCTACGTTCATCAGTTTGAACACTTTAATCTTGCTTGTAGATGGAACGTGTGGTCCACGGCACAAGTCGAAAAATTCGCCTTGTTCATAGATCGTAATTACGCTATCTTCCGGTAGAGCATTGATTAATTCAAGTTTGTATGGGTCGCCGACTTCATTGAAAATGTTGATGGCTTCCGCACGGCTTACTTCTTTGCGCACGATAGGCAGATTTTCATTGACGATGCGCTCCATTTCTTTCTCGATCTTTTGCAGATCCTCCGGGTTAAGCGGATGTTCGAGATCCATGTCATAGTAGAAGCCATCTTCGATGACTGGTCCTACGCCCAGATGAACTTCTTTGTTACCGTACAGACGTTTTACCGCCTGAGCCAGCAAGTGAGCTGTACTGTGGCGCATCACTTCAAGACCTTCAGGGGAATCCAGCGTTACGATCTCCACCAAAGCCCCTTCATGAATTGGAGTGGACAGATCCACCACGATGCCATCCAGTTTTCCTGCTGCGGCATTTTTGCGAAGCCCACTGCTAATTGAAGCGGCTACATCCTCAATACTGCTCCCATCTGCGTACTCACGTACGGAACCATCCGGTAGTTTAATGTTTACTGCCATTTGTCTCATTCCTCCTGTAAAATATACATCATTCATTTTCATGCAATGGACTGATCATCTATTGCGTATTTCCAGTTCGCCCTTAGATCAACGAAAAAGAACGCAAAAAACACCCGTCCCGGTCAAGGGACGAGTGTTATATCTCGTGGTTCCACCCTAATTCAGCTGATTGTTCCTCATATTAGGAAAACAGCCCTCATTGGCATGTCGGTAACGGGCATGACCCGGCAAATCCTTACTCACAAAACCGCCATCCTTCAAATGGTTGGGTAACCGGTTTTATTTTCAAAATTGCAGCTCCAAAGGGGTAAACCATACGCGATATCCGGAGGAAATTTCAGCCCAGGTTCCTCTCTCTGCACCGATCTAACGTGTGGCTCTTGTCTTTGTCAACGCTTTTGTATCAACAGTTATTATAATTGCCCAGATCGCCTGCGTCAAGACTTGTGAGCAATCCAGAACGGAGCACTTCGCATTCGGGACACTGATGGCATATCTGCACCTTATCTTCGAAAATCTGGCATATCGTCGAGATGATGGGCAACTCGGGAGTGCTGGTGTGTAGCATGACTTTTTCGGGTGATATGGAAATAAGTGTACTCACGATCATATCCTCGATATCCATCTCCAGTTCCAGTCCTGGCATCTCCACAACCACCTGCTCATCCTTCTGCACAGGCAACAGATTAAGTCCTGCATCAAGCACCTGAAATTCATGTTTGCCCTTGTGGATCAGATGGATTAGAGGAACTTTAGCCTCCTGAAAAAACACAAAATACTTCAACAGTCCCATGAACTCTTCATATTGACGATCCATCCAGAACTCATCGAGTGCATATTCCACGAGCTCCTGCAATTCCTGCTTGTAGGCACGTATACGGAAATTCAGGATTCCTTCGAGATGGAAAAAATGGATGTCCTCCAAATCCTGCCTTAAACCTCTCGCTAATGTTGCACGGCGGCGCTCCCGCAGGCCCGGTTGATGCAAGTCACTATTCACGAGCAGCGGCATGCAGATGCGGTGAACCTTCTCAACTTCGTGTTCATCCATTACCGAGCATGATTTGGCAATAATATTCTCTACCATGCTTCGTTCCTGTGTTTCCATTATATAATCCGCAATACCCAGGGAAAGCAAATCACTGATTCGTGGCAACCACTGCTGGAAATCTTCGTGATTCTCATTGCCTCTGCACGTCCAGACTGCTCTGCCATCCTTATGTTTGAAGGTGAGCCGGAAGCCTCTTTTACTTATATGTAAACCTTTGGTTTTTTCCTTAATGCATTGTTGAAAAAGGGCTGCCTCCTCTTGCCCAGACACATCGGTCCATACTGTAAACAGTTCCATAAGAATCACTCCTTTCCTTTCTCTTCAAAGTATATGGCAAGGCCCAAAGGGATATACGAAGCGGTTTGATGGAAAGGGTGTCATGATTTCTCAGCATAAAACGCGAGCAAAAGTTTTTTGGCAAAAAGAATAATAGAAGGTTTCGTGAACTATAAATGAATGGTTTGGAGATCACGCAAAAATGTGTTATTATTTTTATAACAGTATCTTCACGGAAGGGGGGAAGCCGAAAATGAGACAACATCCTAGACTGCTCCATCACATGATTATCATCATTTTATGCGTTTTTCAGGCGCTGTGCTTCCCGGTTCCAATGCAGACCGAGTCTGCCGTTGGTGTATCCGTCGATGCCACTTCGAATAAAGAAGGGCTTGAAGTGCTGTCTCAAATACCCGAGTCTCAGCAGAAACCTGTCATTCGCAAAAATCCGCAAGTAATGTCTAAGCTGGCTGCAGTTAAGCAAACCAAGCCTGTATTTCTTGTCCTCGCATTATTAATCGTGCTGCGAATTCCTACAGCAGGTCTGTCTTTTAAACCGTGGTATTGTCTGTTCAAGCGCAGATTATTTCTGTTGCCAATTAAATACACCAGTATGTATTTATCCCTCTCCCCAATGGCACCGAGATACGCCTGAGCTCGTTAAGAGCCTGTTTGCCGTATTCGTCAGGTTGCCAGAGCATGGAGCCACCTCTTGTTATAGACGGTGTTCTCATGCATAACTTATAACCCATTATGTAAACGTTACTTTTGAAACAACTGGTTTGAACTTTATATGTGTTCGTTTATTTGTTGAGCTTTATTTCACAAAACTGATCTTGATTACACATCATATATTCGGCTGTGTCAGGAATTACTGGCTCTGTTTCCCTGCAACACTTGATGTTCCGCCTGAGCAGCAGATCAATTGATTACGGGAAGAAAGGCCTTCCTTCTATGGCCAGCCTCAATTACTAAGGAGGCATACTATCCATGGATGTACGCGAAACAGACTTGCCGGGAATCGGCAAAAAATTTCAAATTGAAACGAGCAGCGGTGATAAAATCGTCATTATTATTCACGATGATGGACGCCGTGAAATGTATCATTTTGAATATGATGACCCGGATCAAAGCATCTCTATGATTACACTTGACGACAATGAGGCAAGACAGATTGCCGCGATCGTTGGCGGATTAACTTACAAACCGAAGCAACTTGAAAATATTGAAGTTACCTTTGATGATCTGATTATCGAATGGTACAAAATCGAAGCTTCATTTGGATGCATTGGCAAATCCATTGGTGAATTGAATGTACGTCAAAACTCTGGTGCAACGGTCATTGCCGTTGTGGAGAAAAATCATAAAAAACACATCAGCCCAGGTCCGGAGGTTGTGATTAGCGCAGAATCTACGGTAGTCGCCGTTGGCGAACGCAACCAGCAGAAGCTTTTCAAGTCCCTCCTCCTGACGGGAAGGGGGTAACTCGATGGACCATTTGATTTTTGAAGTGGGGCTCGCGCTGGTGCTTATTGCAGCAGCCGGCCTTTTATCCGCAAAACTGAGATTTTCGGTTGTTCCGTTCTATATTCTGATCGGGATGGCCGTGGGACCACATGCCATGCAAATCTGGCATTTGGACTTCCGATTTATTGAAAGCCAGCCGTTCATCGACTTTATGGGTCGAATCGGTATTCTATTCCTTTTGTTCTATCTGGGATTGGAGTTTTCTGTAGGTCGTTTAGTCAAATCGGGTCGCTCCATCGTTGTTGGCGGCTCGATCTATATCGGGATTAACTTCACACTCGGATTAGTATTCGGTTTTGCTTCCGGTTTCCCGGCAGCTGAGGCACTCATCATTGCAGGCATAACAACGATCTCGTCTAGTGCCATTGTTGCCAAGGTGCTTGTTGATTTGAAACGAACAGCCAATCCGGAGACCGAGATGATTCTGGGTATCATTATGTTTGAGGACGTATTCCTCGCCGTATATATTTCCATCCTGTCCGGACTTGTACTCAGTGATTCATCCTCCATTGGAGGCGTAATCATGTCCGCACTGATTGCTCTCGGCTTCATGCTTGTAGTCATCATTCTCGGACGTAAAGCTACACCGCTACTGAATAAATTGCTGAAAATTCGTTCCAATGAATTATTCTCACTTGTTGTTTTCGGGGCATTGTTCCTTGTCGCTGGTTTCTCCGAAACGATTCATGTTGCTGAAGCCATCGGTGCGTTGCTCGTTGGTCTTGTGCTTGCGGAAACGGAACATGCTAAACGGATCGAACATCTGATTCTGCCGTTCCGAGATTTCTTTGGAGCTATCTTTTTCTTCAGCTTCGGACTATCTATTGATCCGTTGTCCCTTGGTGGTGAAGCCGTTTGGCTCGCTTTGATTGCTGTAGTGATTACACTGTTTGGTAACTTCCTCGCAGGTATGCTGGCTGGACGCAGTGCAGGACTTTCACCAAAAGCATCTGCTAATATCGGATTAACCATTGTATCTCGTGGTGAGTTCTCCATTATTATGGCCAATATGGGTAAAGCCGGTGGACTGTTACCATTGCTTCAACCATTTGCCGCGCTGTATGTATTAATCCTTGCTATTCTGGGGCCGCTGTTAACCAAAGAGTCCAAACACGTATTCCGTATTTTGGATAAAATATTCAAGTTCAAAGATCCTCGCAAGAAAAAAGAGGAACCTAAAGTTCTGCAGAAAGAAGGCTAAGTAACATGTCTGTGCAGAGCAGACCTATGTTTGTATTAAGCAACTGAGCGGCTACATGCTGACCTTTCTGTGAAGAACCCAGGGAGAATGGCTCGAAGCCGCACTGAAGGAGGATGGACATGTGAAAACACCTCTGATATCGGCTAATCCGGTGCCACGTACTACGAAGAGTAGCATAGCGCCCTCCCGCCGCTGGCTGAATCTGTTTCTGGTCATCATTGGCGGAATACTGGCCTCCGTCGGACTTGAGTTGTTTCTGCACCCCAATAAAATTATTATTGGTGGCATAACAGGGATCTCTTCTCTGTTCGCACACTGGACGGAGCTACGAATCGGCTTATTCCTGTTTTTATTCAATGTTCCGTTTATATTTTTATCCTACAGGATCGTGAAGAAAAAGTTTGTACTTGTAACTGTTCTGGGTTTGGTTGTCTTTTCGATCGGTGCCATTGTGCTACATCCCATGCCGCCGCTCGTCGAGCATCCTTTGGCTGCTGCCATGTTTGGCGGGTTATGCCTGGGGCTCGGAATCGGGCTTGTTGTTCGGTATGGTGGGACACTGGATACGCTGGAAATCGGTGATCCGTCTTCTCGGCCACCTGAACGTGTGTTTAGCGGGAAACGGATGCTTATCGAAAAAATAATCATGCTGCTTAACTTGATCATACTGACAGCTGCTGGTGTTGTTTTTGGCTGGGATCAGGCCATGTATTCTATCATCGCTTATCTGATTGCCTATGAAATGGTGTACCTTGCATTCCGGGGATTCTCCTCCAAACGCAAAATATGCATTCTGACCACGCAACGTGCTCAAGTTGAAAAAGCTGTACGAAACCGCCTGCGCAGGGAACCAGGGAAGCTAAGTGCAACACTTGAGTCTTCCCCGATCGCTGACGCGGAGGTCTGGATCAAACAGATTCCAGGAACACTTTATTACGAAGTACATTTCCTGGAAATTATCTGGTTAAAATCCATTGTTCGGCACATTGACCCTCACGCAGGTATTATCTCGAATCCAGAAAAATGAAATAGCTAGCGAAAATAACGATATAACAAAACGCTCTCTTCCCATGAACTAATGGATCGTTCTCCATTGCTCATTAACCGGGAAGAGAGCATTTCTTCGTACACATCTTCAAATTGTGAAAATTTATAATTCTACGATTGCTTTAACCACTTGAGATTCGGGTAACAGCCAAGTGTCCATTGCGGTTGGCAGCTCTTCAAAAGGTGCTCGATGTGTGATATAACCATCCATCGTTAATTTTTTGTCACGCAACGTCGATAACACCTGTTCAAAATCCTCGCGTGTTGCATTCCGGCTGCCCAGCATACTCATCTCACGCTTGTGAAATTCCGGGTCATGGAACGTAATATCCGCCTTCACCAGCCCAACAAAAATCAACTGTCCACCGTGAGCCACATAAGGTATCGCGCCATTCATGGAATGTACGTTACCTGTCGCATCAAATACAGCCGTGGCATAATCACCGCCAGTAATCTCGAATACCCGCTGCAGAGCCTGTTCATCCGCCTGCACGATCTCATCCACCCCGGCCCAGGTTCGGCTCAATTCCAGCCTGTCCAGATTTCGATCCACAGCAATAACGTATGCACCTGCTTGTTTGGCAAAGGCCATGACTCCCAGCCCGATAGGTCCGGCTCCAATAACAACGACACGCTCTCCTGGTTGAAGTGCAGCTCTGCGCACAGCATGAGCCCCAATGCTAAGTGGTTCAACCATAGCTGTCTCATCTAATGTTAACCCCTCTGCTCTCAGCAGATGGGAAACAGGCACTGTAATCCGTTCTCTCATACCACCGTCCACATGTACACCCATCACTTGCATGGATGCACAACAATTGGTTTTGCCTGAACGACAAGCAATACAATGTCCACAATGCAGATAAGGAATAATGCTTACCTGGTCTCCCGGCTGTAAACCTGCCTCGTTCGGGCCAATCTCTTCGATGATACCTGCAAGCTCATGACCAAGTATACGAGGATACGTAAAAAACGGCTGATTGCCTTTGTACGCATGCAAATCTGTACCACAGATACCAATTCGCTGGATAGCGACCAACGCTTCTCCCTCACCTCTTTCGGGCTGCGGCAAATCCTTCAGCACCAAACGATCAATTTCTTCACATACGATAGCTCTCATCACTGTTCCCCCTCAGATCCATTCGACGATATATTTAACTATCCGTTATATTCAGCACGACCACTCGGCCAAGTTTCATTGTTTAATGGAGCCAGAATACGTAATACCTCTTCCAGAAGTTGCTTATCTATAGGTTCTTCAACCCAGGCCGCGTTGTTGACAATGTTTTGCTGGCTCGCGCTACTAACGAGAGTTGTTGGGATTTGTTCATTTGCTGTAGAAAATTGTACTGCCAGCTTGGCGATATTACTGCCTTGTTCCTCGCAGAAGCGGGCAGCTGTCAAACAAAGCTCTTTTACCCGTTCACCCGCTGGATGCCAAGCCGGTGTTCCGCGCGTGCTAAGCAATCCCATTGAAAGTGGGGAAGCGTTTACAAGTCCAACCCCTTTTTCCTCGAGTAACGGCAGTAGCGATAACAATGACGTATCATTTAGAGCATAATGACAATAGGAGATAATGGCATCCGCATCAAGCTGCGGCAACATTTTTTCGAATAAAGGCAACGGCAAACCGCAGATTCCGGCGTAACGAATCACGCCTTTCTCTTTCAGGTCTAACAATGTTGGAAAAGCTTCTTCAATGATGATCTCAGGAGCCACAAACTCGATATCATGTAAAAATAAAATATCAAGATAATCCGTATGCAACCTTGCCAGACTCTCTTGTACACTCTCCAAAATACGCTTGCGAGAAAAATCAAACTCGTTCTCACCATACCGTCCAGCTTTGGTTGATAACGTATAAGAGCTACGCGGCAAACTACGGATTGCTTCACCGAGTACCGTCTCCGCCTTGGTTAAACCGTAGTACGGCGACACGTCTATATAATTCATACCTGCATCGATCGCTGCATGAACGGTACGAATCCCTTCATCCCGGTCAATATCACGAAATACAGAGCCCAGTGATGATGCGCCAAAGCTCAAAACAGGTACGTCTAATGCTGTCTTTCCCAATTTTCTTGTTTTCATCGATTCGTTCCTCCCAGCAGGTTTGACTACACAACTGTCCCTCCATTGTATCAGTTAAAAATCTATATAACATATCGTCAAATGCGTAATATGTACTGTTTAATGATCTCGATTCCTGGATAAAAGGAGAACTGTACCTGAATCAGGTACGCACAACGAAAAGGGCCAAAGCAGGTTTAATCTACTTTGGCCCTTTTAAGCGGAACGAGTTTCTATTTACTTCACATGATGTGACATAAATTAAAAACCATATTGCTTTTCTATAAATGTAGGGATTAGTTCTGCATTACGAAATCTTTAGGCACAATGCTTTCTTCATCAAACATACGCAGAATATCATAACGGGTGTTGCGCTGTGCCGGAATATAACCAGACTCCCGAATCAGACGCAGAATGGATTCAATGTTCACTTTGTATGTTGCTCCTGCGGAGGATACAACATTCTCTTCAATCATCGTGCTGCCGAAGTCATTACAGCCGAATTCGAGTGATTTCTTACCGATTTCAGGTCCCATTGTGACCCAGGAAGATTGGATGTTTTTAATGTTATCTAACACCAGACGGCTAATCGCTACCGTTTTCAGGTACTCCTGTGGAGTCTGACGCTCCAGCTTAAGGTTCGTATTATCTGGCTGGAATGTCCACGGAATAAAAGCGAGGAAGCCTTCAGAATCATACTTATTGGCAATACACTCATCCTGCGCTTCACGTACACGCATCAGATGCAGCGCACGCTCTTCCATGGATTCACCCAGACCAATAACCATCGTAGCGGTTGTATTCATACCGATTCGGTGAGCAGTCTGCATCACATCCATCCAGTCGCGCCATGAACCTTTCAGACGGCTGATTTTGCGGCGTGTACGGTCATCAAGAATCTCGGCTCCGCCACCTGGCAAGGAGTCAAGTCCCGCATCGTGAATGGCACGCACTACCTCTTCCAGCGTAAGACCATCGGATACTTCAACCATTTTCATAATCTCGGCTGGTGAGAAAGAGTGCATCGTAATATTCGGGAAACGTTCCTTGATCGCTTTCAACAAGTCCGTATAATAGCTGAAAGGCAGATTTGGATTCGTTCCACCTTGCATCAGAATTTCGGTTCCGTTGACATCTTCAGTTTCCTTGATTTTCTGGAAAATCACTTCATCCGGAAGCACATAACCTTCTTCTGAACCAGGTCTGCGGTAAAAAGCACAAAAACGGCAGTATACGTCGCACACATTCGTGTAATTGACGTTACGCCCAATAACAAATGTTCTGTATGGTTCAGGGTGCATACGTTTCATGATTACATTGGCAGCTGCCCCGATTTTGTCCACTTCGTCTGATTCAAATAACTGAATTGTGTCTTCCAAGTCTAAACGTTCGCCCCGAAGGGCTTTATCTAAGATACGGTCTACCGTACTCATCGTAAAAAAGCCTCCCTCGTAAAGAGAAAATAATACGACGATCACTCCCGGCTTGTTAGCAAAAAGCAAGTCGTGGCTGTAACATCGCATTTCTGTACTCCACATATCGTAACACAGGTTACATGTGAAAAAAAGCACCTTATGAAAAGGTGCTTATAAAATAAGTTAAAATTTTGACATATGAAAACCGTTTGAATGCTAGCTGCATCCGATTTTAACGTGCACCTATTTAGTCGTTCAATTTATAGCGTGGCTTGCAACGCTTGCTCGAGATCAGCAATCAGATCATCAATATCCTCAAGCCCTACAGAGAAACGCAGCAACCCATCGGTAATTCCACGCTCATGTCGAACTTCCGCAGGCATAGCTGCATGAGACATCATCGTTGGGTACGAAAGAATGCTCTCCACTGCTCCCAAACTTACAGCGACAATGGGTAGTTTCACCTGATTCAGGACAGCTTTTGCACGATCACCTGAACCGACGTCAAACGATACTACGGCTCCGTAACCTGTCGACTGACGCTCATGCGCTTCACGGCCCGGATGATCCTCAAGTCCAGGGTAATACACGGCTGTTATATCCTGACGCCCTTTGAGCCATGTGGCCAGTTTTGCAGTACTCTGTTCACTGTGAGCCATCCGCGCACCCAGGGTCTTCATCCCACGCATCAGAAGCCAAGATTCCTGAGCTCCGAGAACGGTACCTAGTCCGTTTTGCAACTGTTTCAATTGTCTGCCCAGCTCGTCTGTACGCGCAACAGCCAGACCAGCCAGCACGTCACTGTGACCACCGAGAAACTTCGTAGCACTATGTACAACGATATCTACGCCGAGCTCAATAGGACGCTGATAGTACGGTGTCATAAACGTATTATCCAGAATGGTAATCAGATCATGCTCCTTGGACCAGGACGTAACTGCGGCAATATCCGTAATCTTCAAGGTCGGATTGGAAGGTGTTTCCATGTATACGGCCTTCGTGTTAGGCTTGATTGCTGCTTTGACTTGTTCAATGTCGGTCATGTCAACAAAAGTAGTCTCAATCTGCATCCGACTTAGTATCGTTGTGAGTAGACGATATGTCCCACCGTATACATCTTCCGTTACGATTATATGATCCCCTGCGGAGAACATCATGAACACACTGGAGATTGCAGACATCCCTGACGAGTATGCAAATCCGCGTACCCCGCCCTCAAGCAACGCGATGTAATCTTCCAGAGCCTGGCGAGTCGGATTACCTGAACGGCTATAATCATGTTGCGGCGGATTAAAGATATCAAAGTGATGGAACGTGGAAGCTTGATAAATCGGTACACTTGAGGCACCTGTTGTTTTATCAATTTCATCTCCAAAGTGAAGCAGCTTGGTGTCAAACTTCAGCTCCGACGTACTGGGCTTATGGTTACTCGATTCACTCATGAGGTTACGCCTCCTTCAACTTCCTGCTGTGCTGCCAGCAATGCTTCATTCAGATCCGCGATCAAATCTTCTGCATGTTCGATGCCTACCGAGAAGCGAAGCAGACGATCGTCCACACCTACAGCGTCACGAATTTCAAGCGGAATATCCGCATGGGTCTGCACCGCAGGATAGGTCATGAGTGATTCTACACCACCGAGACTTTCTGCAAATGCAATCAATTGGATATGACGCAGCAATGGCTCAACATAACGTGCATCCTTCACTTTAAACGAAAAAATGCCTGTATTGCCGGAAGACTGCTTACGCTGAACTTCATATCCAGGATGATCGGACAAACCAGGGTGGAATACTTCAGCTACAGCCGGATGTTCCAAGAGGAACTTCGCAATGGTAAGTGCGTTATATTCATGACGCTCCATGCGAAGAGCCAGTGTTTTCATCCCTTTCATCAATTGATATGAATCACTCGGTGATAACACAGCTCCAATGGAGTTATGAAGGAACGCCATCTCGGCAGACAAGGCTTCACCTTTGGTGATGATCAATCCAGCGAGCACATCATTATGTCCGCCCAGATATTTAGTCGCACTATGGATGATAATATCGGCACCAAGTTCAATCGGACGCTGGAAGAATGGAGTCAGTAGCGTATTATCTACAATGGTTAATAGATTGTGTTTTTTCGCCCAAGAAGCAACAGCTTGAATGTCCGTAATCATCATGAGCGGATTAGTTGGTGTCTCGATGAAAACAGCCTTCGTATTCGGCTGACGGATGTTCTCCAATGCTTCCAGATCGTTCGTATCTACATAACTTGCAGTTACACCGAACCGGGACAAAATCCGTTCCAACAGGCGATATGTACCGCCATACAGGTCTAGAGAAACAATCAGGTGATCCCCTTGGCCGAACATCGCAAAGATCGTTTGCAGTGCTGCCATGCCCGAGCTACAGGCAAAACCCGCATCACCGGACTCTAGAGCCGCTGCTGCTTCCTCTAATACTTTGCGCGTTGGGTTTGTTGTACGGATGTAATCAAACCCCGTGCTTTGTCCCAGCTTCGGGTGACGAAACGCAGTGGATTGATAGATCGGAAAGTTAACAGCACCTGTTACGGGTTCATTGATGGACCCAATTTGAGCTAAACGGCTTTCAATTTTCAACTTGTTATCTTCCATTACTGCATCCTCCTGTAATCTTGATTAGATTTGTGGGCCAATATCGTAAGGGGTTTCCTGATACACATAGTAATTGAGCCAGTTAGAGAATAATAAGTTAGCGTGTGCACGCCATGTAGCCGGAGGTATCCGAGAAGGATCGTCCTTTGGATAGTAGTACTTCGGCAGCGCGATGTCCAATCCCTTGGCAACATCACGGTCATATTCCCATTTCAATGAAAACGGATCATACTCGGCATGTCCTGTGGCAAAAATTTGCTTACCGTCCTTGGTGGCAACCAGGAATACCCCTGCTTCTTCGGACTCAGCCAAAATTTCGAGTTTATCATTTTTCTCAATATCCTCGCGTCGTACCTCCGTGTGACGGGAGTGTGGAACGTTGAACACTTCATCAAATCCACGCAGTATTGGAACATGAGGTTTGTTGATCGTATGCGGGAATACGCCAAAACACTTTTCATCCAGCGGAACTTTGGGTACATCAAAATGGTGGTATAGACCTGCTTGAGAAGCCCAACATATATGCATCGTCGAAGTTACATTCGTTTTGGTCCATTCAAAGATTTCCTGAATCTCTTCCCAATAATTCACGTCCTCAAAATCCATTTGCTCTACCGGTGCACCGGTAATGATCATCCCGTCAAAACGGCGATGCTGGATCTCATCAAATGTTTTATAAAAGAGATCCAGGTATTCTTGAGATGTGTTCTTGGAAGTATGGGATTTGGGGTGTACCAGCACAACATCCACTTGAATCGGTGTATTACCTACCAGACGAAGCAATTGCGTTTCCGTCGTTTCCTTCGTAGGCATCAGATTCAGTATGGCGATCCGGAGCGGACGAATATCCTGCTTGTATGCGGATGATTCGTCCATGACGAAAATATTCTCGCTCTCAAGCACTTCTTTGGCTGGTAATGTGTCTGGAATTTTAATTGGCATAGTGAGTTGACTCCTCCTTTTTCATGGGTCGCATCTGGTGCGAAAATCACGCTCTGAGAAGCTCTGCATATGACAAAGACCTCTCTCGGATTCCGAGAAAGGTCATATGTAAACAGATATGCGCCTCTCTCATCTCTCAGTTACAACAGCATCACAAGGATGCTTGGTCGCTGCAAGAATTAGCACCGTGCGTTATATCGCCGGTTGCCGGGTTTCATCGGGCTGGTCCCTCCACCTACTCTTGATAAGATTTCGCTGTATTCAATTTTAATTCAGATATATTAACTTTTACTTTAAAACATTACTGCCCTCACGTCAAGAACCAGTTGATTGGTTTTGAACCTAAACTCGGAACCGTTCATCATCCGTTGTCATACACTGCCTCAGAGCGTGAAATAGACACATTTTTGCGCTTGAAAGCACCCTAGACCAGCGGTATACTAGACAAGTGTTTATAAGCCCTTATGTGAGAGGTGACATATTAAATGGATGGCGACCCGAGGCCCAACTGGCAGTCGAATTCCGAACAACTGCATAGAGAATTGACATCAGCATGTCGGCAGCGGGACGTTTCTTCCGTTTGATTATAGATTGATGACGCAGTACAGTCCTCATAACAGGCTCCGCTGCCGACCGGCTGATCTGTTCTTTTGCGCCCATATTAACGATGAAATCCGCCAAGACGGCGGGTGCACAAGGAGTAGATAACATGAAAATCCGGTTGGTTAACAACGGTGTATTTATCCCGGTGGATGACATTCAGCAAGCGCTGACTCCACCAGCAGAAGGGTTCTACTGGATTGATGCGGACGTGGACGATTTGGCTGTACTTCAGCCGCTGTTCTCCATGCATGATCTGGCTGTTGAGGATTGCTTGAGTGATGAAGAACAGCGTCCGAAGATTGAGATTTATGAGAACCATTATTTTATCGTGATTAATAGCATTCGTTTTGATGATGAAGAGATCTTCCTGCGTGCAGTCAATCTCTTTCTCGGTAGACATTTTATCATTACGGTTACCAAACAAAAGATCAGCGAACTACGTACATTGAAGCCGATTCTCTGGGAACAGGAAATCAGCAGTCCAGATCGTCTCCTCTACTTGCTTGTTGACTTGATTGTGGACAATTACTTCACCGTTGGTGATCGAATTGAAGCGCGAATTGAGAAACTTGAGGAAGACATTCTGATGCATACCAAAAAGTCACATCTGAATGAGATTATCGGTCTGCGAAGCGAGATTTTGTGGCTGAAGAAAGTACTGGGACCTCAAAAAGAGGTCATTAATACACTCAACAAAAAAGATCTGCGTCTCATTGATGATCAGCTGCAAAAATATTTCAGCGACATTTACGAGAACGCCGTAAAAATATCGGAAACCTTTGAAACGTACCGCGATCTGATGGGCAACTTGCGAGAAGCCTATCAGTCCAGTATCGCTAACCGCGCGAATGAGATCATGCGTGTGTTTACCGCCATCACCACCGTGTTCATGCCTCTGACCGTTATCACCGGTATTTATGGAATGAACTTTGACAACATGCCCGAATTACACTGGAAATACGGGTATTATGCTGTTATCGGCCTGATGATTACACTCGGTCTGACGATGTTCTTTATTTTCCGTAAAAAAGACTGGATCTGAAACGACCGCTCTATCCGCTATATCATACCATTTAAAGAATAAGACGAAGCGCTCCTTCACAGGGACGACTTCGTCTTTTTTAATATCACCGCCTCACGGCGTATTTTAGCTAACCAACATTACGCTCTGTTTCAGTATGTCTCCGAAAACGGATGCGAATCATCCGTAACCGTTCATACACTTGCTCCAAGCTCCCTCCTTCAGGGCGCTCTCCTCCGTAAACTTTATGTAACACAGGCTTCAGAAATGTATCTCCTAACTCCTCATATGCGTTCCATACCGCCTCTTGTTCAGTCTCAGGCATAACGGCCAGTTCTACATCCAGCAATGAATCCGTGTCATACCCTTCCAGATCCAATGTTTCGAGCAGTTCGATTAATTCACGCCGTGATAGACCAGATCGATTCACGATCTCTTCTAAGGTCTGTCCCTCTTTCATGCCTTCCAGCACGTGCTTACGCGTAATGAATTTATCCAGTTCCTGCTTGTACTTCTGCTCTTTCTGCTTATATAACCAACTTTCGTACTCTTCTTCTTGCAATACGATGTACACCCAGTCTAACGGAAAAGGTCTCGATTGTTCGATTCCACTCATCATTTCAAGCCATTCCAGCCCATATTCTGCTGCTTTGCTCTCACCAACGCCCGGCAGTTGCATCAGCTCATCCATCGTATGTGGAACAAACGCACTGATCAGCCGCAACAAACGATTCGTCGCTACAAAATAAGGAGCCTTCCGATCCGAAGCCGCTTTTTGCCTGCGCCATGTGCATAAATCCTCATACAATTGTTCATTTCCGTATAATTCACTAAAACAATGCAGACGCTGGCCTGCATAACTACGTAGCTTCAGATCCTCATTTTCATTGTACAACCCATGCATCAATGGACGATACCCTTCGCTCATCTGCATGGCAAGTTGATGACGATATATGTGCATCAGCTCTTCCCACGAATGACCTTCATACCAGATCGTATCTTCCCGATCCCCTGCTTCATAACGACTCCATCCCAAGTGCCAAGTATTCTCCTCCTCGCCAATCCATAACTGGGCAATCTGTTCATGCTGATCAAACACTCTGGATAATTTGTTCATGAAAATGACTTCCATTACTTGTTCCCTCCTTTGGACGATACAGCCTGTTCGATTAACGAAGGTATTCTCTGTCTCTGTCTCCAGACAACACAAAAAAGCACCTCTCCCGCAGATCGCTGCAAGAGAGGTGCTTCCTCATTAACCGTACTATGCTGTTGCTCACATCATACCATACTGGTAAATTTCGTCAATCCCTAAATGCGTTTATTTGACAAGGCCAGTTTCGCCAGTGCCAGCGAACCACACAAGCCAGCATTATCTCCCAGACCTGGTGGAACAACATACGCATCAATTCCAGCATGAAGTGACGGATGCTGCACATAGCCTGCCAGCAATTCCTGTAGTTTGCTACGAACCATCGGGAATAGGTGCTCCTGCTTCATCACACCTCCGCCCATCACTATTTTCTGAGGCGAAAGAATCAGCACATAATTCATTAGAGCATGTGCAAGATAATGCGCTTCAATCTCCCAGGCTTTGTGATCTGCTGGCAATTCATAAGCAGGTTGTTCCCAGCGCTTGTTCAGGGCCGGCCCCGCCGCAAGCCCTTCCAGACAGTCTCCATGGTATGGGCAAAATCCTGCATATGAATCCTCGGGATGTCTCCGCACGATAATATGGCCCATCTCGGGATGAGACAGTCCGTGCACCATTTTTCCGCCAACGACAGCTCCTGCACCGATGCCTGTACCTACCGTAATATACAGACAGCTATCCAGCCCCTGCGCAGCTCCCCAAGTGGCTTCACCCAAAGCTGCTCCATTCACATCGGTGTCAAACGTCATCGGTACATCAAAGTGTTCTTTGAGTTTGCCAATCATGTTGTACTGTCCCCAATGCGGCTTCGGTGTTGTCGTAATATAACCATAGGTTGGACTTCCTTCAATGGGATCAATTGGCCCGAAAGAACCTACCCCCATTGCTTCAATACCTTTGCCCTCAAAAAAAGAGATGACCTGAGCCATCGTTTCTTCCGGCGTGGTTGTAGGGAAACTAACTCGTTCCAGGACCTCTCCGTGTTCTGTACCAAGGCCACATACAAATTTGGTTCCGCCTGCTTCAATCGCACCTAAAACTGTCATGTTGATCTCACTCCTACGTTGGTTTGTAATAGGAACACTGCCGTATCCATATAGCGGTTCGGACTATTCAGCAGGGCTCAGTTACGCTCAAGCTTGTTCAACCGTTTAAGCAATGTCTGTTTCCAACTATCCGAGAGCACAGGAATAGAGAGTAGAGCCTGCATCCCTTCCACATCCTGTTTCCCCTGATGCATGATCCGGTTAGCTTCAAGAATCGTCATGTATGAAGTATCTGTGCGAACTCTTCTGAAACGTGATGCAGGGCCAACCTCTCCCTCTTGCAATACTCGAAAATAAAAACCGGTATGCCCGCTTTCCTGAAAATATACAGGCAACTCCTTGTAATCATATCTTATCCCCAGCTTGAAACATGGTTGTCTCGGCTGACTGACTTGCACCTGCGCATCACCGAGTTCAAATACATCACCAATGCGAACCTCTTCCTCAGCGCATCCTGTAACGGTCAGATTCTCTCCGAATGCCCCCCACTCCAGCTTACGCTCCATCAGACGCTCAATCGCAGAATAGCGACTATGATCGTATACACAAACAGCTTTATCTGGACCACCGTGGTGCACCAGATCCGCTTGAGCATCCCCTGTCATTCCAGTGAATGACAGGAAAACCGGGGCGGAGACAGGATGTTTCACAATACCACTCAACACTTCATTTTTCTGGCCAGGCAATGGCTTAGGTTGCCCTATATTAATCGCCAGAACTGCCGTGCTTGCCTCTTCTGTTATCGAATCGGGTACAGGTGTCATGCCACATCATACCTCCATGATTACTTTTTATCGAACAGAACCACCAAATACTAATGTATTACTTAACAGCCGCCCTGGAGAAGTCAGCATTTTGCCACCTGCATACATCCCAGAGGATGCACCGCCATCCAAGTTCATCGCCTGTTTAGCTCCCAGCTTTTGCATCACAGCTGCCCATTCTTTTATTGTAGCACCAGAAACGGTAGCAAGCATCACCGAACCGTCGGCCATAATCGCAATTCCGCTTCTCGCTCCGGATGCATTCAGAATTTTGGGATCTTTGAACCCCTCACTTGCCGGATTTACCGATACCTTGCCATCCTTCACCAGACGCGGGCCAGCCCCCACAGCTGTGACTACCTCCTGCCACGGAATTTCCTGACCGGCTGCGTTCGTATATCTGTAATTCATCTCTACGGTGGAGCCTACCGTAAATCGGTCAGCTGTGGGCTTCTCTCGACCTGTGAAGACAAGAACAGAACCGTTTTTGGGAATCGCTACGTTTGTATTCGGTACTTTTTTGGTCACAACACCCTTTTCCATAATCACTGCCGTTCCGCCCTTGAAACCAACATTGGCTCCACGTTCTGGGGTGTACAGCATCGAGATGCTTGCATCTGCTGAAGGTGTCCGGTTAACAAATGTTGCATACCAGCCGCTTGATTTTCCTTTCGTATCTGTGACCGTGCCCGTTAAGCTCACTTGAAGCGAATCCATTATCGCCGACCCATCTGCCTTAAAACCGATGGATGTGCCATATCTTCCTATATGTATAACTTTACCATTTGCTATTAACATCCCGTAGGGATCTGGTGCTCCATGATATGCTTCAAAAAAAGCTCCGTTAATTGCTGCTTGTGCGCCGTACGCTTTTACAATAGACGGCAATGTAGCGGTTTGACCAACCTGTTTCTTAGCAAGTCCTACGGTTACTGGTGTTCCTTTTGGAATCGAAACGGTCTGTACACTAAAACTACGTCCTGCTGCTTTCACTTTCTGTACTTTGACGCTAATCGCTGCTTTGGCATCCGCTGTCTGCGGTGCACTTACCGCCCCCGACAGCAATACCGGAAGTGCGAGGACGAGGGCCATTGCCCCAGTCCACCACTTTTTACTCGTTTTTTTCATCGTCACGTTGCTCACCCTATCGCCACTCCCATCCAAGAACCTAGGCTCTTCATCTCAAGTTGTTCAAACTTGTCCATCACCGTATCCGGGTCCAGACGCAATTCACAGCCTTCCAGCGTACAAGCCACCGGAACTGCACAGTGAATCTCTGCCAGCCTGCGAGACAGATGCAACATATCGAGATCGCTCTCAATTTTTTTACGTACCGAAGGGGTAAGTTGATCCAGATTGCTTAAAATCCCTTCAATCGATCCATACTCTTGCACAAGCTTCAAAGCCGTTTTTTCACCAATTCCACGTACTCCGGGGTAATTGTCGCTGGCATCTCCCATCAAACCCTTCATGTCAATAACCTGACGTGGTGTCAATTGTTTCTCAGCCATCAACGTTTCGGGATTATACACCATGTAGTTGCCGTGACCTTTTTTCATAATAATGATACTTGTGCGGTCATTAATCAGCTGTAACATATCATGGTCTCCGGTCAGTACCATCACATTCATATCGGTTTCTTCGGTGTAATACTTGGCAAGTGTTCCGATACAATCGTCAGCCTCATACCCTTCTGCACCAATATTCGGAATGTTTAGACTATCCATCACTTCACGAATCAGAGTAAACTGAGGAATAAGGTCATCTGGTGCTTCAGCACGATTACCTTTGTATGCTGCGTACTCCTGACCGCGAAACGTCTTGCCCCCCATATCCCAACAGCAGATGACATGGCTTGGTCCAAACGTCTGAACCGCATCCCAAAAATAACGGATAAACCCATAGACTGCATTGGTCGGAAGCCCTGCCTTTGTACGTCTGATATATCCGCTTGCAGATGTTGCATAGAATGCCCGGAACAACACTGCCATACCGTCTACCAGTAACAAAGTAGGTTCATTACGTTGATTCACTTGAATTTGTTCTCTCCTTGATCTATGAAAGCTGGAACAACAATCGATTCCAACTTCAATAGCATATTAAATATCGAAACTCATTCTATCATTATAACATAGTTACGCCAACCCTCATGGAGCATAATTATGCCACTACCTCGTTGAACCAAAAAAGCCCTGAATTGCGAACAATTCAAGGATTAGCTCTGGTGAATGTCTTAGGCGTTGTTCCATTCCTGCTCATACGTATCTTCCTTGAAACCCACGGTGACTTTGTCTCCATCGGTTACGATCGGACGTTTGATCAGACGACCATTGGAAGCCAGTAACGCAATCTGCTCATCCTCGGACATCCCTGGCAGTTTGTCTTTCAGCTGTTGCTCTTTATAGACTTCTCCACTAGTGTTAAAAAACTTTTTCACTTCAAGTCCGCTTTTTTGAATAAGCTCTGTCAATTCGTCTTTCGATGGAGGTGTATCAAAAATAGGGATTAGCTCCAGTTCATGCCTTTTCGCTTCCAACCATTTCACAGCCTTACGGCACGTACCACATTTTGCATATTGGTATACTTTCAATTTTGTCATGGATGTTCCTCCCACTCGGGTTTTGGTCTATCGCTTCCCTTGGTTTGCTCCGCAAATCCAAAAGTCGCTCCAGCCCAATACCCTCGCTCAGCAATTTTTTTAGTCGAATGCGGGCTTATCGCCCCTCATTACGACGTGATTTTTCAACATTTATTCCAACATTTCTAGAGCTAGAGATTTTACGAACTCAAGCTTAACTACCTTAAAGCCTGAAGAATCTTAAAAGCTCTAAAACCTCTCTAGCCCTCGGCATGCTGTTCAGCTGCGCTACTCGCTGAACTGTAAGGCTCAAATACCTTAAAAGCTCAAAACCTCTCTAGCCTTCGGCATGCTGTTCAGCTGCGCTGCTCTCTGAACTCTAAGGCTCAAATACCTTAAAAGCTCAAAACCTCTCTAGCCCTCGGCATGCTGTTCAGCTGCGCTACTCGCTGAACTGTAAGGCTCAAATACCTTAAAAGCTCAAAACCTCTCTAGCCTTCGGCATGCTGTTCAGCTGCGCTGCTCTCTGAACTCTAAGGCTCAAATACCTTAAAAGCTCAAAACCTCTCTAGCCCTCGGCATGCTGTTCAGCTGCGCTGCTCTCTGAACT
>NZ_JAURUN010000003.1:0-906353 GCF_030803945.1 Paenibacillus intestini
CCCGAATTAACGGCGGAGCGCTTCATCACGGGAGCGTTGGGAGAACGGTATTACCGAACCGGAGACCTGGCGCGCTGGTTACCCGATGGCAGCCTCGGTTACCTGGGACGGATGGACCGGCAGGTGAAAATCCGGGGGTACCGGATCGAACTGGGTGAAGTGGAGTCGGTGCTGCTGGAATTGCCGGAGATCGAAGAGTCGGCCGCGGAGGTGCGGGAAGACACCCTGTATGGCTACTACGTATCGAGCAAAGAGGTGGAGGAAGCCGAAGTACGGAGGCACTTGCGCGTGAAATTGCCAGACTTCATGGTACCGGGCCAGGTGATGAGATTGCAGGCACTACCCCGGACATCCAGTGGCAAGATTGATCGTAGCGCACTTCCGATCCCGCAAAGGCTTAGCGAAAACGTTCAAATCGAATCGCCTCAAACCGAACTTGAAGAAAAGATATTAACAATTTGGAAAAAAATCCTCAATACAGATGTTGTTGGAGTAAATGATAACTTTTTTGAAGTTGGAGGTACTTCTATCTCTCTGTTAACACTTGCTGTCGATCTGGATGAGGCAGGAATAGAAATCGAGCCTATAGAGCTTTTTCGCTTATCCACTGTGAGGGAACAATCTGATTACTTTAGCTCAATAAACCCAATACCATTAAAGTATTAAACATTCTACAATGATTCGAGAAAGGAGCTGCCTCAATGGATTTATATAGATTGGCAACAAATTATAGCTTCTGTGTTAAAGAAAATTATATATGAATGCAAAACAGCTGATTGCTAATATACGATGCTCTATTAAGTCATCTAATGAATCTCTTAGGCTTCCCACAAAAAAAGAAGCAGGAAATCTTCTGTAGAGAAGGAGGCTCGGTGGTGATATTCAATCCCGTTATTTTTAAAGAGGAGAGCTTGACTTTACTTGCGCCAATGGAATGCCTTTCCTCATGTGTAGTCTCATATCTTAAACATATTGGGATGAATCCGAATTACTTTTTAATAGGATACTGGTCTTTAAGATACGACTACGGGAATCTAGCTGCCGGTATGTCAGCAAGTGAATATAATTTGACGGAATCCTATGGTCTTGACATAGTCCCTGCAATTAATTCGAGTAAAGAAGAGTTGATTAGAAGTCTGAGTCAAGGGCATGTATCTTTTTATTCTTGTATTTCTTCAAGTTTAACTTATTTTCCAAAAGTGATGTTAACTCATGAGAACTCTGGTTTTACACACGTTATTCTCCTGGTTGGCTATAACGAGACAACAGATCGTATTTTGTTAGCTGACCCTACTGCCAAGTATTTAGGGGAAATTAGATTCGAAGATTTACTAGCTGCGGGTACATCCACGTCAGGATTCTCATATTATATGCTCCAACAAAACGGTTATAAATCTATGGTGTTAAACTCCTATATTAAGGAAAAAGTGTCACAGGCCTATATGGCTTATTTGTACCCAAATGATCACTCTTCAATACATCTTGCTGTGAAGAGTTTCATTGATGATCTAGATGCAAGCTTTCACTGGACAAAAGCCAAAAGAGATAGCTGGATAATGCAGAATAATATCTCATTAACTTCTATCTATAAAATGAGAGGTGTGTTCTGGAAAAGCTATAAGGAAAGTTGCGAATTAACTGAAGCTAACGTTCTATTGGGTGATAGCCTGATTGAAGGGATTATTAGACAATGGGTTTCAAGTAATTTTATGCTTGTGAAATATCAACGTGCAAACGATAACCAGCTTTTGGTGGAGTCAATCAAGCAAGGGATAAAAAAAGCAGTAGATCAGGAACGGGAGTTTTTAGCTTTCCTATGTGATCTATCTTAATATCCATATCATAAAGAGTCGTATTAAGCTGGAATATCTACAGTGGTTAAGGTCACAGTACAAGTTCTTAACACTATATTTGATTGGTTATGAGCTACGGAAGAAGTAACTTGAATTTTTGGTTGCTTCTTCAAATAACTCCACAGAAAGAGGAATTAAAATGACTAAAGTTGGCGTTATTGGAGCGGGCATTATGGGCTGCGGTGTTGCGCAGAACCTCGCTCAATCCGGTCTAGAAGTTGTACTACTGGATGTCAGCGAGAAAATACTGCAGGAATCCAGAGAAAGAATTACAAATGATCTACGTTTCCGCTCATTATTTAATTCTTCTGAGATTCTGGAGGCATCTGATTCAATAATGCAACGTATCCATTTTGGGACGGATTACTCTTTATTGAGAGATGTTGACTTTGTTGTTGAAAATGCAACTGAAAATTGGGAAGTGAAGCGAGAAATTTACACAATTATTGATGATGTTTGTAAAGAAGAGTGCATTTTTATGATCAATACTTCATGTATTTCAATTACCAAATTGGCTGCATTAACCAAGAGAGCAGATAAAGTGATAGGAACTCATTTCATGAATCCAGTAGCTGTTAAGAGAGCAGTGGAAGTAATTAAGGGGTACCATACTTCTAACAGTTGTATTCATGCAGTCGAAAAGTTCATGAGACGCATCAACAAAGAAATAATTATAGTTAATGATTATCCTGGTTTTGTTTCAAATCGCATTTCACACTTGTTCATTAATGAAGCTGCATTTGTTGTCCAAGATCAAGTAGCTTTACCAGAGGATGTAGATGCAATTTTTAGAAAATGTTACGGGCATGCAATGGGACCTCTGGAAACGGGAGATTTAATCGGCTTGGATACAGTGGTTCATTCTTTAAACATTCTTTATGAAAGCTATCAGGATTCTAAATTTCGTTGCTGTCCATTACTGAAGAAGATGGTTGATGCAGGATTATATGGTAGAAAAAGTGGTCAGGGTTTTTATGTGTATCCCTAATTAATAGAGAACACTATGATCAGAAATTCTTAGTGGAGAGTGAATAAGATGGATGAGATAAAATCTAAGATTAAAGTTTTCTTAACCCGTTATTTTCGTAATTGTGAGTTGACAGATGATGATGACATTTTTGAACAGGGATTTGTTAATTCCCTATTTGCTATGCAGCTGGTTATGTTTATCGAAAAAGAATTCGCTATAACAATCGAAATTCAGGACATGGATCTGTCCAACTTCAGGACAATAAATCAGATGGTCAGTCTGATTCAGAAAAAGACCACCAACTGAAAAATCTGCTTAATGATGGGGGATTGTAATGAAGATTGAATTAACATCAGAACAGTCAACATGGCAATATGAATTTCGAAATTTTGTTGACCAGGAGATAGTTCCTCGCGCAGCTTATAACGATAAACAGGAGCAAATTCATCCTGAAATTATACATATAATGAGTGCAAAGGGCTATCTAGGCTCCATGATTCCTAAGAGGTACGGTGGTATGGAGCTGGATAACGTTACATTAGGTATTCTTAATGAAGAGATGGGTCGAGGATGTTCCTCAGTGAGAAGCTTGTTGACGGTACAAGGTATGGTGGCATTGGGAATTCTGAGATGGGCAACAGAAAGTCAGAAGGATTACTGGTTACCGAAGCTAGCTTCCGGTGAGGTATTGGCTTCGTTTGGACTTACCGAACCGAATGTCGGTAGTGATGCTAAAAGCATTGAAACGACTGCCGTACTTGATGGAGACGAATATGTATTGAATGGTCAGAAAAAATGGATAACTATGGGTCAAATAAGTGGAATGTTTCTCATTTTTGCCAAGTATGATGGGAAGCCAACTGCATTTTTAGTAGAGAAGAGCAATGTTGGATTTGATGTTATACCTATGTCAGGGCTGTTAGGTGCAAGGGCTTCTATGATTGCTGAAATACGATTTAACAACTGCAGGATCCCGAAAGAAAATCTTCTTGGACAAGTCGGGATGGGATTATCACATATCGCGTTACCATGTCTTGACTACGGTAGATTTACGATTGCTTGCGGCAGTGTAGGATTGGCACAGGCATGTTTTGAAGCTTCAGCTCACTATGCAAATTCAAGAATTCAATTCGGTAGGCCCATAAGGGAGAACCAATTGATTCAAAAGATGATTACAGAAATGACTGTAAATATTAAAGCTGCCAGGTTGCTTTGCTATAAAGCCGGGTATTTGAGAGATACAGGTGATCCAGACAGCATCATGGAAACTTGGTCAGCTAAGTATTTTGCCTCGACCATGCTTAATAAAATTGCAAGTGATACAGTGCAAATTCATGGGGCCAATGGATGTCACAACGATTATCCAATTGAAAGATACTATCGTGATGCCAAAATTAATGAAATTATAGAGGGAACGACACAAATGCACGAAATACTCATTGCAACACAAGAAATCATTACTGTCCGTCGAGCATCAAGAAAAGCTGCTAATTTGGAGAAAAGTAAGGAGAATATTTCCCATGACCTTTCCAATTGATGAGAAAATAAAGACTAAGGCCAAACGCCATATTAAATGTGTGATTTGGGACTTAGATCACACCATATGGAATGGAATTCTTATGGAGAATTCTGAGGTTCAGCTACATTCACACATTCTTGATGTCATTATAAGCCTAGATAAGAGAGGTATACTTCAGTCGATAGCTAGTAGGAATGAATATGATATTGCAATGGAGAAATTGAAAGAATTGGGTATCGAAGAATATTTCATTTACCCGCAGATTAACTGGAATAACAAATCTAGTTCAGTCCAAACTATCTCCAATCTGATTAACATAAATATGGATGCGATAGCCTTTATTGATGATCAACTTTTCGAACGAGAAGAAGTGACTTTCCATCATCCACAAGTTTTTTGTCTAGACGCTGTGGAGACAGTTAACTTGCTTAAAATGTCAGAATTCTCACCCGCATTCCTTACAAAGGATTCCATAAATCGTAGACAGATGTACTTAAACGATATTGTGCGCAAGAGCGCTGAGGATCGTTTTGAAGGTCAGCAAGACGAGTTCCTGTATTCACTCGATATGGTACTTACTCTTTCCTTTGCTGAAGGAGATGATCTAAAGAGGGCAGAGGAATTAACTGTAAGAACGAATCAATTGAATGCAACCGGCTATACATTTTCTTACGAGGAAATTGAAGCTTTATCACATTCTCCTAATCATAAACTTATAATTTGTGGTCTAGATGATAAATTTGGAACCTATGGTAAAGTAGGACTGGCACTTCTGGAATGCAACAATGATTGTTGGACCCTGAAACTACTTTTGGTATCCTGTCGAGTTATCTCGAGAGGGATTGGGGCTGTAATGTTGAACTTTATAGCCAAACTTGCCAATAATGCTGGGAAAATATTACGGGGGGAGTTTCTACCTACTGGCCGTAATCGGATGATGCTACTTACTTATAAACTTTCAGGTTTCAGGGAGTTGGAAGAGAGAGAAGGCATGCTTATACTTGAACACGAACCGAGTCAACTTCAAAATGTACCAGAGTACATTACATTATTTGACTACGTTTCGTAAAGGTATGGTTCGAATAGATGAATTAAAGAGTGAAGATCTATCTCTAGATGGCGTGAACCAGTTTGTGTGATGTAGATTATTCTATCACAACAATGCCTGAAAATATGTCTATTAATCTACTTAAAAATGCTGTTGTATACTGTTCGGACGTTTCGTAGATTATCATACTACAAAAAAAGCGGCTTTCAGATATTCTAATTATTATCCTAAGCCGCTTATATGAGTAACAAAAATTATTTATTGCTATTCTCAAATTTCCTATTCTTCATAACCAGAAGGAAAGAAAGAATCAAAATTGTTATATAAATAACGGGGGATGCAATTTCTATTGGTGTTAGAACATTGTTTGTTTTATTGTCATCACTTAGTATGAACAGAATTATTCGGTAAGGAGGAATTATCCATGAAATAATAGGAGTAGTTTGATCTATAATACCTTGGCCTCCTAATGAAATTGAAAGAATAGTACATAGTCCAAAAAAAGATAAACGGGTTGTTCTGAAGAGCTTTTGATTAAACCATACTGCTATTGAGATTCCGAGCAAAGCTGATAGTTGATGACAACTGAAGGCAATTAAAGCTTGTTGAAAACTTGGAGTATAGTCAAATTTATCAAATATTATAGGGTAAATAATTGCGAACGTTGAGATTGGAAGAGTGAACAACCATATGTACAGAAGCTTTAAGGCATAAAGAAGAGTTAACTTTCTAGAATGAAGGAAAGTAATAATTTGTTGTGTCTCATCTTCAATATCAATAAAC
The DNA here is from genome assembly GCF_030803945.1 of Paenibacillus intestini. Lineage (NCBI taxonomy): Bacteria > Bacillati > Bacillota > Bacilli > Caryophanales > Paenibacillaceae > Paenibacillus > Paenibacillus intestini. The sequence continues at coordinate 6,174 of NZ_JAURUN010000003.1, forward strand.
CCGTAGCAAAACCAAGCCGAAACAAAAAAAAGAAAGGTGGACGTAATCGCATAGCTATCCATGACTGGATTTGGCACAACCCCGTACAGGAAAAAAACAGCTATAAGATACAAAGTGAGTGGTGCTACATAACGATAAGAACGTTGATAATACCTATGATAATAAAATAAGATGTGTAACATTTAAGTTAGACTCCCTTCCTGTCAATGTTAATTATCGATCCACCGGCTTGTAATATTTCTAAAAGCAGGGTATCACAGGAGTCTTCATGTACATAGAAACTGGTTAGGCTGTTAGCAGTAGAGCTGGATATCACTCCTATATGGGATGAAAATTGATTAGCCAGACTCATATCTTTAAACCTACAAATTACAAGAGAAGCTCCTTCATTAAAAACTTGTTGTTCTTCATGTTCAAACAGTGAAGCATCTTTTACTGTGACGATCCTGTCAGTTATTCTTTGGAGCATGGCAGGTTCATGAGTTGAAATTACAATCGTAACCCCCTGTTTTTTTAACTCCTGCAGTGCGCTAATCATTTCGAGTGAAGAGGATACATCTAAACCTGATAAAGGTTCATCGAGTAGAAGCAAGTCTGGTCTGGATAATATGCTCTGCATCATATTAACTTTCTGTAGCATGCCTTTAGAGAAATACCGCATAGGTTGATCACTCAGCTGTAAATGGAAAAGTGAGTGTAATTCCTTGATCCTTTGGTGCAGATAATCTTTTTTTAGACCTTGAATGCAACCCATATGTATTAAATATTCCTGGGAGGTGAATTTATGCTTGGGAAAGCGATCCGGCATGAAGCCTATCTTTGGTTGCTGCGAATTATTGACAATGCGGTGTCCAGTGGTGGGGTGAATAAAACCACCAATTATTCTAATAAGGGTGCTCTTACCGGAACCGTTTGTGCCTAGCAAAATAAGTGTTTGGCCTTGATTTATAGTCAGCGATATAGTCGATAAAACAACTTTATTAGAATAACGTTTAGTTATATTATTTAATTCCACAATTGAGCTCAATATTAATGTCCTCCTTTTATATATTTTAGTTAACCTAATTTCATAAAATTTCACCTATATCTTAACTTGCTCTTTTCAGTCACTTCTCAAGAAGTAAGTAGCAACCAATTTAGTTTAGCGCAAATTTAACATATTGTCACTCCATTTCTAGTATATTCTATATTCCTTTTTTCTTGTATTGAATATAATCTTATTTTGTTGTGTAAAAGAATATGATAAATATACATTTATGGGATAAAGTGATAATGTTAAATTGTTACAATAGTAGTTTCATTGGTCTCATCAAAATGAATATAGAGTTAATGATGTTAGCGAAGGAGAGTTTGAAAATGAAGAAAAGCGCGTTCATTTTTCCAGGACAGGGAACACAATATGTTGGAATGGGAAAGACGCTCCATGACCAGTTTTCCTCAGCGAGAGAAACTTTTGAAGAAGCTAATGATGTGACTGGTATTGACATTACGAAGTTGTGTTTCGAAGGAAGCTTATTAAAGCTAAGCCAAATTGATATGGCACAATTAGCTATAGTTACAGCGAGTGTTGCAGCCTACAGGGTATTAAAAGAAGAGTTAGAATTAGAACCGGATTATGTCGCTGGTCATAGTTTGGGAGAATACTCTGCGCTTGTTGCTAGTGGAGTAATATCTTTCAAAGATGCACTTAAGCTCTTACAACTAAGAGGAGAGTTATGTTTTCCTTATTGCAATTCGGGAAAGGGTTCGATGTCGATTATCGATCATGTGCAAAGTGGACTCATAGAAAACATTTGTTCGAAGGTATCTTCTGTGGGATGTCAGGTTTCCATAGCTTGTTATAATGCTCCCCTGCAGACAGTTATTACAGGGGATGCAAAAGCAGTGATGGAAGCAGAAGATGCAGCTGTTATGCTTGGGGGAGGAGTAACTCCACTTATGATGAGTGGTCCATTCCATAGTCCCATATTGCAACCAGTTGCAAATCTAATGGAAAGAGAGCTTAAAGATTTAAAGGTATCCAATTTTTCTTTTCCAGTTATGTCAAATGTAACAGGTCTTCCTTATACTACACCCGAATCGGTGAGAGAATTGTTATTATCACATTTGACGCATCCGGTTAAATGGATGGATATTTTACATTATTTGAGCATAAATAACATTGATGTCATGGTTGAAGTAGGACCTCAACATATTTTAACTAATTTACTGAAGTTAAATGATGCTCCATTTAGTACATATTCTTTTGGAATAGCCAATGAATTGCCTTCACTCTCAGCCCTAAAACCAAAAAAATATTCTGATATTGAATTTATGGCACAATGTTTGAAAGCTGCAGTAACAACACGTAATCGAAATCTGGATGAGTCCGCTTTCGAATCTGCGATTGAAGCCTACACTGAGCTTGAGCAAATAGATAGGGAGGTTAATCTTCATAGAAATATCTTATCCAATAAACAGCGAGAAAGAGCTATTCAGCTGTTAACGCAAGTCCTTGTGAATAAGCAAGTACCTTTAAATGAACGAGAGATGACACTGGGGAAATTGCTCTGTCAAGATTAAATTTAATAAACGAAATGAGGAAATGACATTGACGAAAGAGAATAAAAATAAAATTAGAAATTTTATCTCACGATTCTACAGACACCATAACTTATCGGATAGTGATAATTTAGTGGAGCTCGGTCTAATGAATTCACTTTTTGCTGCCCAGCTCACCATGTTCCTTGAACAAGAGTTTGAGATACAGATGGAGATACGTGAGCAATTTTTTGAGAAATTCAATAGCATAGACACAATATGCAGTCTAATAGACGAGCATATAGAAGATTCGACAGGGTCGCATGTATATCAACTCCCGAATGGCTTAAAGGTTGAATATTTGAATAAGACGGATGCTGATCACTTTTATGAGGATATTTTCGTTAAACAGTCTTATTTGTCTAATGGGATTGAGTTGCGTGATGGAGACTGTGTTTTTGATATTGGAGCAAATATCGGCTTGTTTTCATTGTTCGCCTTACAACGTAATAAGGGGATAACAGTCTACGCTTTTGAACCGTCTCCATTAACTTACAAAGCCCTGCAGAAAAATCTAAACGCGTATAAAGATCAAGTTCATTTATTTGAATGTGGTATTTCTAATAAAGAAGGTAGTGGTACTTTTACTCATTACATTCATAGTTCAGGTATGTCAACATTTCATCCTAACGAAGATCAGGAGATGGAATCACTTAGAAATATAATTACAAATGCAACCAACGTAAAAGAAGATAAAGAGCATTTAGTGGCTTTATCCGTGAATGACCGTTTACAAAGCGAAATATTTACATGTGAAATTCGTACCATGGCAAGTGTGTTGGGTGAGCATCCTATTAAAATTATTGATCTACTTAAGATAGATGCTCAGAAATCAGAGTGGGAAATATTGAGAGGTATTCCGGATGAGGCTTGGCCAAAAATCCGGCAAGTTGTAATGGAAATTCACGACTTAAACAATAGGGTGTCGGAGATTGAGAAATTTTTAGGGGATTTAAACTATCAAGTTCATATAGAACAAGATGTGTTGTATAAGGGGACTAACCATTTTAATCTTTATGCTATTCAAAATAATTAACGATTTGGGACGTAAATATGAAATTCTTTTATTAAATTTGAAATACGTGTTTACCTCTGCGTTGACGTCAAAAGTTTGTCACAAGATTGGCAATAAAGAGTTGAGTTTCTAGCTGAATGGACCTCTCTATAGGAGATATTTCCCGCTCCAAACTGCCATAAAGCCTCTTTGTGAAAAGTAGAAAATTAAGCTGTGTTCTAAAAAATAGAATAATGTTACGAATGAACTAGCAGTGATGTTAAATATATATAATCCTCTCTGGCTAGGGAGTGTAAAAAAATCACATCATATTGCTAGGAATGTTCTAATAGGGCTAGCTTGTTCTGGAGCCTTAAAAGAGCCTTTTCTTAATATATTTTACGATCTGAAATTGGTTTGATGAGCCCTAATAGTCTCTATATGTCACTAAAATGTTGCTTTTAGTGGAATATAGAGATTTTTTTAACATTAAAATATATAATTTTATTTTATTCTTTAATATGTATCAAAATCAAATTATTTTTTTTGTTCCCAAAATAGAGAAATGAATGTATAATATTTACTTAGAAGTAATGTCTTACACCCTTAAATTCCTTTATCTAGGTGATGGGAGGGAGATGAAATTTGATACATTGTCTGCTTGATAGTTTTGCTTTTCTATTAAACCAGAGACGTTATCCTGTAGATTACCGGCCACTTTATTTTGGTGCATGGAATGTGCCTATTACTTGGGATGAAAATCACGAATTAACTTATTTCTCAACGGATCTATCCCCTCAATCGTTTGTTCAGGATTTCACGGAAACATATGGAGAAGCTATAGATATGTTTCTTTTTAAAAGTAAAAATTTCAATTTTGATAGTTTACATAATAGTATGCCCGAGAATATAAACGATAAAAGGGTTATAGCTTGTGTCGATTTGTTCTACTTAAATTACCCGAATCGTTGTTACAAAATTAAACATCGTCCGCACTTAGTCATTATTGAGCAAGAAACGAAAGACTGTTGTCGTATAATAGATTCCTATTTTAATTGGAGTGGAAGTGTACCTCATGCAGATATTGCCTCTTCTTTTATTGAAGCAACAATGTGGTTCACTCTGGACACTGGAAAATTACATTCACCAACAAAGGAAAATGTACTCCGCAAATTAGCCGATTCCTGTTTGAATTTTGATAATGAATTATCCTCAGTAGTAAGTCGAAATTTAAGCGAGGCAATTGAATTAGGCGGAACTGAAAAAGTTATGAAAGAGATCTCTAAGAAATTAAGTCAACTTGGTGTTTTGGCGAAAAGAAAAAAAGCATATGAATATGCTTTTTCTTACTTATCAGAAACGATGAAGTTAAATTTAGATCTGAATGAAGAAAGAATGAAAATACTCCAAACAGGGTGGAGCAGTCTTGCATTTTTAATTGTTAAACTAGGTATTAACGGTAAGGTTGAGGATTTAAATAGGTTACTTGATAAAGTAGAAAACCTCGCGAATCTCGAATCGGAGATTAAGGCGGACTTATTGTTAATTTGTAAAAAAGCTATTTGAAGGTGGGGGTTCTAATGGAAACTCGGATTTCGATGAACGAAATTTCTAACAATAAATTAGCGGATATGATTGTGTCCAAATTAATTTACAGTATTGAGAACATCGAAGGATGTAGATTTGATAAGGAGAACTTCGAAGTCGTTGTTGAGCACTCTTCTTCCGATCAGCGTGCAGAAATTGAAAATGTTGTGCTTCAACTTATTTCTCGTGAGCAATCCTATCGAGGATTTTCGACCAAAATATTAAAAGATAATTTAAGCGAAGTAACCGTTCCAAATTTGCATGAAGACTTATCGAATATCTATTCGCCTAATCATAATGTCAAACGTGGTGTAGCATTGGAACTTTATGATTCACTGAATAGACTGTTACAAAAAGTTGCTTTAAAACATACATTAGATGAAAGAAAGTATTCTTCGCTTATAGAGACGCAGGTTTTAAAAAGATGCGGTTACATTCGTTCATTTCCTCAGAATCTCTTCATGGTTTCGGAATTCCCGCATTTATTAGAAGCTCTCGATCAAGTTGAAGAATCAGGAGGAAGCGACTCCATTGCTCGGCAAAGTAAGTTTTCTCTTTCTACAGCAACTTGTATGCACTGTTATGCGGAGTTGGCGGATCGGGAAATCGAGACCCCATTAGTTATAACAGCAGACTCCAACTGTTTTCGGCATGAGGCTCCATGGCGGCTATCCAGTTATAGACTGAACGAGTTTGCGATGAAGGAGATCATCGTTATAGGGGAGCCGGAATTTGTTGAGGCTAAGAGAAAAGAATTAATTGAAGAAGTGTGGGGATTGTTTTGTGAAATGGGGTTGGCAGGGAAAATAGAATCGGCGAGTGATTTGTTTTATTACTCTGACGATACAGGCAAAAGTCTGCATCAGGTTGTAAAGAATTTGAAATACGAATTGATTGCCGTTGTTCGATCAGGAACAGAATCTTTTTCCATAGCATCCTTCAATAATACTCGTTCATCTCTGGTTAATTCATTCGGTATTATAGATCCTAATAATCCCATTTTACATTCGGGCTGTATAGCATTTGGTCTGGATCGTTGGGTTTATGCAGTTCTCTCCTCTTTTGGTAGTACGCCTTCATCTTGGCCAAATAAATTGAGAGAATTGTTGCTTTGATAGGACAGTCTGTCCAAGGGGGAGAGTTATGTTAAACGTTAATAATGAAGAGTTTTTGTTCCAAGATTTACAGAGGCAAATGGATCTATTAGGTAATAACCCGGCACTTTGTTCTCCTCAGGGAAAGAGGATTGCTGTATGTCTACGACACCCGTTTGAAATACTTGCTATCTTACTATTTGTAATGGAAAGGGGAGGAGGGATACTTCTCTTGCATGCGGACACTCCCCTTTCGAAAGCGAAGGAAATTGCTGAGTTGGGAGGCTGCGGGGGGATTGTTTACTCTAATTTGAATGATGTTATTCCACTTAGAGGAATGGCGTTGGAGACTGAACCAACAATTTATCAGATGACTTCTGGTACGACGGGGGAGCCAAAGGTAATTTCACGCAGTTGGATAGAAGTTCAAGAAGAAATTACCGCTTATAACGAAATGCATGATTGGAGAGCGGATGAAACTCCAGTTGTGCTGGTTCCTATTCATCACTCTTTTGGTTTGATATCAGGCATGCTTTCGGCACTGGCTAGAGGAACCAAGCCTCCAATACTTATTACAAATTCAAACCCTAAATACATCATACATAAGATAAAGGAAACGAAAAATTCAATCGTGTTTGGGGTTCCGTCTTTATTCAGTTTGCTCTTATCTTTTTCTAAAGAATCCATGAGGTTTCATAAAGTGGTTAGTGCAGGCGCATATATCCCTCAAAAAACATTCATGTTGTTGAAGGCCAGCACGCAAGAGTTATGGCATCAATATGGTTGTTCCGAGTTAGGGTGTATCTCTATAGGAGTAAACCAAACAGAAAATTGTAATGTCGGTAAAATATTAAATACAATGAGGGTTGAGACGAGATTAGTGGAAGCCTGCACAGATGAAGAAATATTAGTACATAGGAAAGATAAAGTGATTTACACGGGAGATGCGGGCTTTTTAACGAAAGACGGTTTTTTGCAAGTGAAAGGACGTATTGATGATGTGATCAATGTCTCGGGGTATATGGTGAATCCCTCCGAGATTGAAGATACTATATTACAAATGGAAAATGTTAGAGAGGTGGTCGTATTCGGGAAAAAGCACGTTGTATTTGGTGAAAGTATCAAGGCTTTGGTTGTAGCGGAGAATGTGAGTAACTTAAGTATACGTGCTTGGTGTAATGTCAAACTTCCAAAATATAAAGTGCCTGGAAGCATTGAGATAGTTGACAAAATACCAAGAACAGAAAATGGGAAGATAAGCAGAAAAATATTAAGAGAAATGGATGGTATAACAAATGACAAGAGATGAAATTAAAGCGAAAATCAGAGAAATTATGTCCAATGAATTAAATCTCACGGTTTCTGCAATATTAGATGAAGAAAGTAAACTTTTCGAGGATCTGGGTATAGATTCCCTTATGGTCATGCAAATCGCTGTTTATGTTGAAGAACAATTTGAAGTAGTGATACCAGATGAGACATGGGAGCCGAGTGCTCTTACTTCTGTAGGCTCATTGGTGGATTTCGTAGAGAATTTGCTAGAGGGGGAGCCAGTTTGAGGATTGGTATAGCTGGGTATGGCCGCATTGTAGAGTTGATGCACAACTCACTTATACGAAAAGTCGAAGGTCTTGAACTTACGGCAATATACGATGTGACGGAAGAGAGAAGGAAACATGCTGAAGCCAGAGGGCTACAGACGTATTCGAACTTGGACCTTTTTTTATCGGATGCTCTTATTGATGTAGTGTTAATTGCCGCTCCGACCCAATATCACTATTCTATTGCGTTAAAAGCCTTACAATACGGAAAACATTTAATTATTGAAAAGCCTGTTGCAATGAACGCGCAGGAGGCCATTGAAATTCAAAAAAAAGCTATTGAAATGAATAGAGTTGTTACTTTATTTCATAATCGCAGATTTGATCCGGACTTTCAATTCGTTCAATCGATTCTGAAATCTAGTGAAATTGGGAAAGTTTTGTTTTTGGAACGCTCCCATCATATGGATGGAGCGGGGGTTGAATTTGGAATTCAATCTTACAATCCAAAATGGAGAATAATGGATATTAAGGGCGGCGGGGTTCTGCTGGACTGGGGAGTCCATTTAATTGATCAGCTACAACAATTAAATCTAGGTTCGGTGGTTTCGTTTACTGGCTCGTCTTATAAGATGGGATGGCATCAAGGGGATGCGGACGATTATGTGAATTCAACGATTGCTTTCGAAAATGGCCTGTTGGCAACAATAGAAATCCATTCATTATCTAATGTAGATAAGCCATCCTGGACAATTGTTGGCGAAAGAGGAAGTGTAGTCGTATATAAAGATAAGGCTTTTGTGAATGTAAGGGGAGCAACCTCTGAGATGAGGGAAATTCCTAGACTTTCTAGATTTGCTTCGGAGGTAATTTACACTTCATTTCTATTGGAAATTGAAGGCAAAGGTAAATGCATTGTAACTTTAGATGAAGCAATTAAAACCATGCATTGGATTGATCAAATTCGGAAGAATGAGGTTTTAATGGGAGAAGTGAGTAAATGGCGAGTTTAAAGCAAGTTATGAATCCTGAAGTGATTAATTTGGGAGCTTTAGAGTGCTTATCTTCCGCCGTTGTAACCAGTTTGAACATGACAGGCAGAGATTACAGATATTTTATCGCAGACTATTGGAATCTAAACTGTGAACTTACAATGTTGCTTTCGAGCAGGAATTTTTCATTTTACAATTTGGAAGCAATTTATGGTATGAAATCAGATTTTGTAGTGGGTCCCTATGAGCTTCTGATTAGGGAAGTGGAAAGAGGAAACATTGTAATTTACAAAGTAGAAGCTTCAAAACTTGGTTTTTTTCCTGAATCAATGCTTGGTTTTGAAAATCAATTTTTTGGACATTGCTTGCTAGTTTATAAATATGAACCTGGAACACAAACTTTCCATATTGTAGATCCCGTAATCAAATACGTTGGGAAAATCTCAATGGATGAACTTATCCATGCAAGCGCATTTCCAAGTTGTGCTGGTATGAATACGATTCATCTAAATAAGGAGTCGACATTATCTTCCGAGCAAAGACTTAATTTTTCTGCGGAACGAAACTACAATTCCTACTGTTTGGAATATGTTCCTGGCGGTGCCAGAGCGCTAAGGAAATTCCGCGAGATAATTGAGGAAAGTGTGGAATGGACTCAGGAAGTACGAAATGAGTGGTCAAGTAAAAATTCTATTTCTATCACGTCAATTCTTAAATTACGTGGATTAGTATGGGGAAGTTTTAGAAGTCTTGCAGGTTTTACTCAAGATGTTATTGAACACGGGGATAAGTCGATTGAGGATATTTCCAAATTATGGAACTCTTTGAATCTTAATATACTTAAAATTGGTCGTCAACCTAAACCGGAATATGTAGATAAAATCATTAATTATACTAAGCTCCTTGAGGAGAAAGAATTGGATTTTCTAAAGTTTGTCTATCATAATACACAACTTAAGCTAAAGGAAACCGAATAGGGGGCTTTTTAATGGGAGTATTGTTCTCTGCACCTCAATATGAATTCCAGTTGATTAGACAAGAATGGGAACAACGTTTTAACGAACTGTGCGCACATGGTGTTTTTGTTGGCGGAGCTCCTGTAAAAGAGTTTGAAAAACATTTCGCGAGTTTTCTGGATGTTAAAGGCGTTGCGGGTGTTGGCAATGGAACTGACGCATTGTTTCTTGCTTTAAAAGCACTAGGGATCGGTAAAGGGGACGAGGTAATTACCGCAACAAATACGTTTATTGCTACGGTTGAAGCCATTCATCATACAGGTGCAACTCCAGTTTTAGTTGATTGTGAGCGAGATTCTTATTTAATCGATTTGGATCAGGTGAAAGCTAACGTAACTTCAAGAACGAAAGCGATCATACCCGTACATCTATATGGACAAATGGTGGATATCGACGAATTTGTTCAGTGGGCAGCGGATAAAGGGATTTTTATCGTTGAGGATTGCGCACAGGCTGCAGGGGCTCATTTAAATGGAAAGTATGCTGGAAGTATCGGGAGTATCGGTTGTTTTAGCTTCTATCCTGACAAGAATCTGGGAGCTATTGGTGACGGTGGTGCAATCTCCTCCAATCACCCAGAACTATTATCTGGATTTCGTAAACTCCGGAATCATGGAGGAGAACTAAAGTATATACATGAGTTTCCAGGCTTTAATTCCAGGTTAGATCCGTTGCAAGCGCTTGTTCTTGACCTAAAGCTAAAATATCTAAACGAATGGTCGGAGCGAAGACGTGAGAATGCAGGAATATATAGTGAAAATTTATCAAATGTTGAAGGTGTTATTGTGCCTAAACATCGTGGAAATGAAAGTCATGTCTTTCATCTATACGTTATCAGAGTGGAAGAGGACAGACGGGATGCCCTAAAAAAACATTTGCAAAAGAAAGGAATATTAACGGCCATTCAATATCCAACAGCTGTGCATCAGACACCGGCTTTCCAGCATCTCGGTTACGGAAGAGGGGCGTTTCCGGTGAGTGAGGAGTATGCGCAACAGATCCTCTCTCTTCCAATGAGTATAGCATTATCAAAAGCGGATATCGAATACGTATGTGATGAAATAAGATCTTACATGGGAACTAACTAACTGGAGTTTTGATAGTGGGGAGCGAATCAAAAATGTCTTTGGAACAGACAGATTTTATAAGGATGGCCTATATCGATGGACGGCCTAAACGCGTCAACGAACGAGTCATTGATTCTCAATTGACAAGGTTAATCGGGGAACATACTCGGCTGATAGGCATTCCTCCTATTAAGTTTCTAAAACTTTTTAATGGTTCACCTGAAAGATGGTTAGAAAAGAAAGAGATCAAGACCGCTTCTTTAAGGCTTCAAAAACTGTGTGCTGATCTTGATACGAAAATCATTTTTGCTAACCTTCCTCAATTGACTCCCTATTTACTGTTAGCCAGAAATCATATGAATCTTGATATTCGATTTCTTATCATTGCTCACTCCGTTGGATCGGAAAAATGGCTAAAGCATTGGATAGCACTGGCTCCGCTTATTAGAAAACAAGATATCGTAATTGCTGCGACGCAATCCTGCAAGACGGCTCTAGTAAACCTGTCTTCAGTGTACAAACAAACTGTATGTATACCGCTTTTTATCGATTGCCACAATCCTGTTCAACGTTCATTGGCAAACAAGCCATTTAATATTCTCATGATAGGAAGAATAGAACCGGTTAAGAATATTCATAATGCTATAAAATTAACTGCTGAATTAAGAAAAACTTTCCCTGAAGTTAGATTGATCGTAGCAGGGGAATTCACGGGAAGGAACAAAGAGGAAATTGATCTTTATCGATTGCAAATAGAAAAGGTGATGCATGGTACAAATTCCTTCGATATTGTTCAATGGGTTGGCCCTGTTGAGGGGGAGGAAAAATCGCAATTGTTGAGCAGTGCTAGTTTGCTTCTTAATCTGTCAACTGATCCAGGTGAAACATTCGGGTTTAATTTAATTGAAGCGAAAACTCATGGCCTTCCGGTAGTCTGCACGAAATGGGATGGTTTCATGGAGGTGGTTAATGATGAAATTGACGGTTTATTTGTCGACTGCTTCTGGGACCGTGATCTCCCGGAGATAGATATGGATAATGCATTGTTATGCTGCTCGAGAATTTTATGTAATGATTCTTTCCGGTTGCAACTTTCTAAGGGGGCATTACAGGCCGCATTTTATTACGATTATAAGAAAGTGATACCGCGTATTATAAGCGAAATTAGAAATGCTGACACTCACCTAATTTCTGATACGAGAAGAACAGAGTTTGAGGAGTTGCAAACCGCTAACCTCATTAATCTCAAAGAGTTTTATTCGGAAACCGTGATTCAGGAGACTAGTTTCGTTAATAATCGATATTTTAGTTTTTTCACTGAACAAAACGGTATCAAACATGAAGAATGGATGCCTATTGCTAAGCGGTTTATCCATCATTTCGCCGGAGGAAAGTGCAATGATTAGATATGGTTTATTTCAACGTATTAGTAGTCTGGTCGAACATCGAAAAATTTTCTTAATCGTGGCATATATGTGTAAATTTATGGGTTTGCTATCTATAGCTGTTCAACCGATGTTGCTTGCGTACTTGATTGATCACGTGCTAATAGGCGGGGAAGAGGGTAAATTAATTCCTATTATTATTATTTGCGCAGCGCTTATTACATTTGGTTTTATCATGAACATAGTAAGCTCGGGGATTTTTCGGAACTTGGATATAAGGTATACATTGGACATCCGCGAAAAAATCATCCAGCATATTCGTAAAATACCTGTAGATATCATTGAAAAGAACGGGGTTGGTAAGTATACTGCTTTGGTTGGGATGGACCCTGCAGTTGTTGCGCAATTTCTAACGAATATTTTAGTAGAAGTGGTGAGTCAGTATGTCACTCTTCTCTTTGCTCTTATTTTTTTGTTTTCTATCAACTGGGTTTTAGGCGTAGTTGCACTATTAAGCGTTCCATTTATTATTATTTTGCCCATGCTTTTTCGTAAGCCGTTGATTCGATACTCTCAGCAGATTCGCTCTCACAACGAAGAAGTGGGAGCCATGATTATTGAACATATTGAAGGCTCTAGGGAAATTCGCGTGTTTGGACTGGAAAAATGGGAAAAAAATAAAAACAAAAAAGTCTATTCGCATTTGATTAAGTCAAGTACGCTTGAGACGATATACGGAATGTTGTCCTCTCAAGTAGGCTCTCTTTCTGTCAGTTTTATCATACTGACAGTATACTATTATTCAAGCGGACAGATCCTTCATGGAACGATGACACTAGGAGGTATGGTAGCCTCTGTTGGATATCTCAGTAATGTTCTAACCCCAGTACTAGCTGCAGCTTCACTTTATAGTTCTGTTATGAAAAGCGAAGTAGCGATCTCGCGTATTGAAGAGTTTTTGGGAATGCCCGTCGAAACGTATCAGAATAATAAGTATATTCTAGAGATGAAGGAAAGGAACTTGGGTACTAAAGAACCAATTCTGAGTGTTAATGATTTGAACGTTCCTGGCGAAGCTAAACCGATTCTTAAAAATATTGATTTTCATGTTTCTACTGGTCAAATGATAGCTCTCGTCGGACCAAGCGGTTCAGGTAAAACGACTTTATTAAAAACACTAATGGGCTTGATTTCGTATGAAACGGGCTCGATTCATTTAAATAACCGTTTGATAGGAGATTTGAGCCGCGAAGAAATCAATCTTACGATAGGGATGGCATTTCAAGAAGCGTACCTTTTCAAAGGAACATTATTTGAAAACATTAAACTTGCAAAGTTAGAAGCGACGGAAGAAGAAGTAGTCGAAGCTTCACGAATGGCAAACCTCGGAACGCTTATTTCTGATCTTCCGAATGGAATACATACTGAATTGGACCCCAATGGAGGTCACTTTTCAGGGGGCGAGAGACAACGCATTGCGCTGGCACGTTTATTTTTGCGTAAACCCCCAATCATTTTGCTGGATGAGCCAACATCGGCTGTAGATTCAATGACAGAGATGGAAATTTTTAAATCGATCAAACACTTACAGCGAGAATGCACAATCATCTTGTCTACGCATCGCCTGGATTCAATCATGGATTTTGACTGTATTTACTTGTTAAAAGATGGGGAAGTAGTGGAGAAAGGAAATTATCAACAATTGATCAACCAAAGGGGAGGATTTTACTCCATGGTGGCCAAAGAAAGAGAAACAGTCGAAATGATTTAAGTTATGAATTCATCCCAGTGTAGACTAATTCATGAGCATAGGTGAATTTGAAAAAAACGAAAACTACTGCAACATACAGGTACTACTCTTATAGTAACACACTATTTTTAAATGAAATGACAAGTAGTCAGAAATTTTGATACATGTCCTTATACTACTAATGAGAAAATAATGACTTTAATTTAGGAGACAACAACTTCATGAAGAAAAGTGTGTTATACGAAGACATTATCTTTAGAATGTTGGTTTCATCTGTAGACCTAACCACGGAATTGTTAGAGTTAATTACAGAGGATCGGCTGGAGGTCAAAGTTACGAAACAACAGAAACTAGAAACAGATAACATAATCCTTCGCGAGTCATTTCTATTTTCGCATAAGTATAAGATGACGATTTCGCAGAATATTGTAATCCTCTATTCAGACTTCATGCCTCTCGACTTATTCAACTCTATCATGTTGAAGAAAGAGGGAATCGGACATTTACTTAAGAGGACAGGTTCAAGTTCGACCAGAAAAATTATTCGTTCTGGATACAGACAACCTTCCGAAGTCATCAATCTGCAGAATGAGCCTTTTAAACTTCAATTTGAATCTCAAAAGAAAATTCCTTTTAAAGAGTACAAGGTAAGATTTGATTCATATCCAATTGAAGGAATGCAATTGGTTGAGTATTTTAATCCGGAAATGATTTCGGAGATAATAAAGTACCCTATGAAGCTTTCTGAAGAAAGAAATAGTATGGTTTAAGTTTATTTTTTATGTAACTCTCAAATAAACCATTAAATTTACAACTTTAGTAGCGAGCAATTCCTGAATGGAATATTAGATTTCCCTTTAGAAAATGTTATATATAAAGCTATCTTTATTGAAATTGAATTTTTTTAAAACTGAAATAAGCTAAAAAGCCAGATATTATATTGGAGGTAGAAATATGCAATTATACGATATTCAGCTAGTTGTTACTGAAGAGATAAAAAAATTACTAAGCCTTGACCGTGAGATTGAATTAAGCGAGGGTTTGGAGAACATAGGACTGGATTCAAGAAATACAATGAAATTAGTTGTTCTAATAGAAAGTATATTTGGATTCGAATTTGATGATGAGGATCTGGTAGATGACGAAATCCTTTTTAATGTTTTTAATGTAAGTGAATTTATTTTCAAAAAAATTAATGGATAGAGCAAATTTGACATCTTGGATTGTTATTTTGGAGATTATGTGGTAAATTCTACTTATAATACTTAATTTAGTATTTTATTTGAATACTAAGTAAATATTTAGAGAAGTTGATAGGTATATAAATTAAAGGAACAAATTGAAAAAGATGATGCAGAGCATATCAGAGGTTGTCAAAGAAGCTTACATATTTATATTCTTACTGTTCGATATTCAGTTATGGGCTTTGACTACGCGTGCGGGAAGTTTACGAGGCGCGTAAATCAACAAAACCACAAGGCACCGTAAAAAACGATTTATCATTAATAAGCAATCTTATTATTTTTAAAGTGCACACTAGTGAATAACGTATAGGGAGGGGTTATGGTATGAATACATTTGTAGTAGTTCCTGTTGGCGTTACACCAAATAGTCACTCAAAAAATTAATAATTAAAAATTTCGTTATTCAATAATATTTTTAAAAGAAACACTAGTGTGTGCCTTAAAAATAATAATGAGACCTTTATACTTCCGAGCTTGTTATAGGAGATGGATTTCAGAAGTTGAAAAGTTTTTTATCTCCAGTTAAGGATAAGTTGCAAGCGACGCATTGATTCTTCGTTTTAATCGGTACATGGTAGCAATAAGCTGTAAATAATGGAAAAAGAGGCTTAGTAGAATCCTGTACGTCAAGATTTTTCAGTTGATGTAGCATCTTCTCGAACCTACTTTCCTGTAACCCTAGCTCTTTTGGTTCGAGAATTTGCATTATATATCTTAGAATTTCAAAAAGGAGAGAGACAATTGAGAGTTAAATTAAATCCGGAATATACGATTAAAGAATTTAAAGATGGAAAATTAATTGTAAATTTAGTGACAAGTTTTTCATTTTATATTAACGATGCAGTGTACTCAGTAATCAAACCGCTAATAAATGAATCAAGTGATGTCCAAACTTTGACTAAAAATGTGGAATATGATCCGAACGAGGTCATGGAGCTTATAAAAGATTTAATTAGTAAAGATTTATTAGTTGTTATTGATGAATAAGTTTTACTTTTGTGCTTTCTTGATAATTTAGTAATATTATATGTGTCAGGAGGGAAACATGACTAAAAATCATTGTTATTATTACATAATAGCTAGGTTGGCAAAGGAAAAAGGAATTGATTTAAATGAAATTGATATTTTCTACTTGTTAGGTGGATATGGTTTAAAAATCGAAGAAATGAATAATGGGTATTTCCCGCATATCAGTGTCACAGGGAATAAGGTTAATAATGAAATATTTGAAGATAGAACTGGAATCAAATTTTTTCATTTAAATTACACTACAGAAAAGTTTGAAGTAGCCAATTTAATAGAGGCTTTGAAAGTTAGAAATTATGTATCAGCTGTAGCTAATTGCTATTTTTTGACTTACGATCACCTTAATTATAAGAATAATATTGGAAGTCACTTTATTTTTATCCATCAATATGATATTTCAAATGATACTTTTCTTGTAAGTGATAATAAATTTGAGTGTGTTTCAATAAAAAGAAATGACTTAGATATTGCTTTGAAAAATGTACCTAATAGTAATAATGAAGTGAGTTTCTTTGATATAGAAGTAGTAGTCGAGGATGTTGGAATTAAAGATCGGATCCCAGAAATAATTAAATTGAATGCACTTGAGTTACTCAAAAATTGTAAAAAAGAGCTACTGAATTTAAAAAAAGGTCTTGAAAAATTAAAGACATTGGAACCAATTTATAAATCATTATCTTATACTGAAACTCTTAATAGTATCAAGTCTTTGAATGGTCCTATTGTTTCTAGAAAATATCTTTTGCAGAGTTTCACAGATGATGAAATCAGAAGAGAGATCAATAAGTTAATTGGTATGTGGGAAAAACTTTGTATTAGTCTTTACAAAATTTATGAAATTGGGACCGATATTAATCTAGATGGACAACTTGAAGATATTCTTGAACTGGAACTATTAATAAATGAAAAAATTTTAAACAATGTTAAATAAGAGTCATGTCAAAAATTAAGATTGATTATGTTGAAGCAACCGGCTTATCTCTTTTAGCTATGCTTCGAATTCCTTGACACCATATGTTCAGTGAAAGGTTCTTTTTTTAGTTCCCGATACTTCCTCATCCACTGATGCAACGTGCTTAGATACAAATATAAATCTTGGAAGGCTCTCATTATTACTCATGGTGGGTCTTTTTCTTGATGATATGATGAATTGAGTTGATTGTAGGAATAAATAAAATAGTACGATATTAGAAAATGCAATCTTTTTCAAATTTTTGCACTCAAGGTCAAGCGAGTTGAAGTTAAGCCATCAACTTAATGAAAGATAATTAGGGATTGAAGATTTTGAAAAAAAAGATTGTTGTGTGTGCTAGTGTCGGGATGTGTATTTGTCTTAAATTGTTATGGATTAAGGCTGAGCATTCAGAAATATTGTGCTATAATTCAATCATATGGCATTTAAGTTGATATTACGGTTGGAAGGCGGTTCTTGCATGCAGTCAATCTATGAGCGAATTGAGCACCTGATTGCCGAAAGAGGGATGACAAAGAAGGCCTTCTGTGAACAGCTGAAGATAAGCACAGGCAATTTGGGTGACTGGAAACGTGGTAAATCAATCCCGAGTACAAATAAACTCATTGAAATTGCTTCATTTTTTGATGTGAGTCTGGACTGGTTGATGATTGGGCGTTTATCGAAGGAAGCCATTGTGCGGGAAAAGCGGGAAGATTATTTTTTTAACGTGTTGCGGCAATTGAATTGCCAAGAGAGTGAATTATCGACTGTGGAACAGTCTTTTATTAGTGAATATATCGAGTTCACTCGTTATCGCAAATTCAAAGAGAGTAAAGATTCTGGAAACTATAGCTACCAACCTGAAGCGGAAGGCGAAAATAAGTCAGAGCAGGAAGGGACGTAAGTGCCTCTGGTTGATAAAAAACCTCCACTGTGCCCAAGGGAATGATTTCCGGGACAGTAGGGAGGTTTTTTTTCTGTAGAAATATCGGTTTAGTGATGCTGATCAAGAATACTGGAGTATTTGGGGTACAACTGGCGGATACAATCTGGACAGATGTCGTGTGTAAACTCGGCGGAAGTATGTTTTTCCAGATAGCGCTCAACGCTGTTCCATTCGTCTGATTCATTCTTGATATGTTTGCAAACGGCACAAATAGGCAGTAGTCCATGGAGGGTACGAGCTTCAGTCAAGGCTTGTCGCAGCTGAAGTTCTGTCTTCTTCTGTTCTGTAATATCTGTGTGAGCCACCAAAGCGAGGTTGGTATCCGTCGTAGGTCCGTTCTGTAAGGGAGTAAGTTCTACGCGAAACCATTTCTCTTCGTTGTGTGGTGTAATAACAGAGATATCGTATGTATGGGTTTGGTTAAAAGGAACAACGTTATGCCTCAGGTACCTCGCGAACTTGGTTGGATAGTGGTTTTTCTGTTGTGCTGCCCATGCTTCCATCAGGTGAAGGTAATGATTGTGGCGGCTGGCTGCACGTATGAAAAGTTTATGAAGTCCGTGCTGCCAGGCCCGGTTACAGCTTCGTATCATCCATTGATGATCAATAATGATCAACTGATGATTGGTCGCCTGGAACGATAGGCTTTCCAGGTCGGATGTAATGGTTCCCATGAGAGAAGTCCTCCTTATGATGATGAAAGTGTTCTTATCTCAGTTCCTCTGGTATGTTCAAAATGTCAGCGACCTGATGTCTGAATCGGGTTGCTTTGCGTGTGCCATGAATAAGGTTGGATAGACGGTAGGGCGGAATATCATGTTGTTCGCAAAAGGTTTTTTGATCGACCTGAAGTTCGGTTAGCCGTCGTTTGATAGCCCATCCGAACGGAGTGACTGGTTTCTTCTTGTTCAATAGGGTTCACCCCTGAGTGGATTTTATAGTATTCAGCAGGTCATTCTTCGTGTAAAATAGATAGGAATACGTGCTGTTAGTTACATTATATACGTAAATTCGTCATCTAACAATTAAAAAATACGGAAATAAGTGTATTTTTTGAATTAAAATGACGTAAGTTCGCATTTTGTTGATTGAACAAAATAAAAAAACACGCCAGCAAGGGGAGTTGCGGCGTGTTTTTGGTGTGCTCTGAAAAAGAGGTTTCGAGGAGGAGTGCGGAATTATGCTCTGTAAGCGTGCAGGCCTGCTCCAAGCATGTGGAAGCTGGGGAATAACGACTTCATAGACATGGACGTAGGATGCATGGGTGCATCCGGTGAGGAGGCGCTCACGGTAGTCCATTCATTCTCAAGGTCTGCGGTCAGGCGAGCCAGCAGTTCCCGAGTGGCATTTTCATTTAGGGGGATAACTTTGCAAGCTTCGGATACGCATGCATTCATGGCTGAATGTAAGTAGCCGAGAACCGCCTCTTCGACGGGGATATCGAGGTGGTGGTTGATCCAGGCGTGAACGGTGGGGAGGCAACCAACTGAATTGTATTTTACGAAGATTTGTTCAAGCGGGCTAAGGTCGATCCAAGGATGCAAGGCGCGAGACAGTTTGATTAAACGTTTGCCTATGATTGTTGCTTGCTCTCTAAGTTCAGGAGGGGTTCGCTGTACATGCACAAGTTTGTCGATCAGGGCAATTCGCCAAGTATCCTTATGATCTGTTGCGGTGTAAATCCCCTTGATAGCCATACCTTCTAGACGAACGAGACTGGGGTGTAACTGGCAACGCATAAATGATTCAAGTTCCTCAGCTGTCCGAATAGTGCCTTCCTTGATGTGGGTGTCCATGCCGAAGAAATGGGTGAATCCTCCCACCTGGACAGAGGGATCAAGCAGTTTCGCATAATCGAGTAGCTTATTCCCACGGTTCACGATCATTCGCCTCCTGCGCTTTATTGTGTTATGTTTAATTACAAATGATGATCTTTTCTTAAGTTTAATGTGTAAATCCGAATTATATGATATATATATTCACATAAATATCCGTGTTTTGTCAATGATTTATGAGAAAATAAAAAACTTAATTAAATAAAATTCATAATTAGTGTTATATAATATAACATTAAAAATTCTATCTGTGTCATATATCCATGTCTAAAATCACTTTGGCCATTTTGCCGAATCAGATTAATGATATGTAATTTTCGAGGAAATATGACTGAATTTTGCAAGAGGTGTGGAATAGGAAGGGGTGAAGAACTGTTATCAATTTAGAGTAAAGCCGGTTGTAGTAAAATGTCATTCATAAAGTAATTCATAAAGTGATTAATAAAGACTTTACTTTTGTTTAAGAATCCGGTATAATCAATTCTGTTGCCGATAATTTACGACATGCGGTCGTGGTGGAATGGCAGACACGCTATCTTGAGGGGGTAGTGGGCGTATGCCCGTGGAGGTTCGAGTCCTCTCGACCGCATCATATGAAGATTTACGAGAGAAGCTTTCCGTGATGGAGAGCTTCTTTTTTTGTTTTCATATAGCAACAAGGACGAATTATTTAGGATGAGGACATGTGTTAAAAGAGAGGACGCAAAAAAGCCGCCCAAAAGCTTGAGCAGTTTCTGGCTCTTTGCTTTATAGGTGGCTTTTTTCGTTTATATGTTTGTTCAAAAGTCTATATTTATTTGTTAATTAGCTTCTGAATATCCTCTTCGATTTTGTCCGGTGTAGTCTGCGGAGCATATCGTTTCACAACTTTACCGTCCTGATCGACAAGGAATTTGGTGAAGTTCCATTTGATGGCTTTGGAACCGAGCAAGCCTGGTGCTTCTTTCGTAATGTGTTGGAAGAGCGGATGAGCGCTTGAACCATTGACGTCAATTTTTTCAAACATAGGGAAGCTTACGCCATAATTCATCTGACAGAATTCAGCAATATCGTCGGAAGATCCTTTTTCCTGCGCGAATTGGTTGCTTGGGAATCCAAGCACTTCAAACGGAGCATCCTGGAATTTATCCTGAAGCTCTTGCAAGCCCTTGAATTGAGGGGTGAGACCGCACTGGCTTGCGGTATTCACAATTAACAACACTTTGCCGCGATATTGGGACATCTCAATCTCTTGTCCGCGAAGGGTGTTTACTTTGTAATCATAGACTGACATGGGGTACGCCTCCATCCTGTTATTCTTAATATACTTATTATATTTTAAACAATTAAATAATGCAAAACTTATTTGGATTTAGCGTTGTTATAACCATTCGCTTGCTGGACTCCAAAATGGATGAGAAATACATGAATCAATTTTTGTGCGGTTGAGAATTAGGTAGCTTGGAAGAGAAGGATAGCGTATGACCTCATTGTAAGCGTTATTATCAAAGGTTATTGCCGGAAATCTGGCGATTCGGTGATCTGTATGCACTTTACATGATCATGGTACGGGTGTATGATTCATAGCGTAATTTGAATTTTAATTAAATTGTACCTGAAAAACGAAACAAACGATAATATCGATCGGTCTTATACTCAAGATTTACGAACGATGTTTTAATCGCTGAGTTTCCATTCATTGTGTATGGAAAACGGGGGAACCAACAGAATGGGCTGTATGACAGCAGCGGACATTCATGGGGTGAATTTTTCGGTGAAATCCGGAAATAGGGCGACTCTCGCGCCCGAATCCGTCAGCTAACCTCGTAAGCGTTAAAGGGAGAGGCAACAAACCGCACGCTGGTTCATGGCGCTTTCGTCATGGATTATTTAAGAAGCGTTTCGGAGGCCTTGGTCCCCACGCTTCTTTTTTTGTTGTCTTTTCACGCCAAGGGAGGAACGAAGAATGGATAAAGAGATGATTTTGGTAACCGCTCCGAATGAAGCTGGACGTAAATTTGTGAAATTGCTGATGTATAAAAAAATGCCATTTGCCGTTCTGACGAACAGTGCTGATGAGGAGCGCAAACTTCGCCGTCTTGGCGTGGAACACGTCATCCGTATGAATACAGCAGCTGCTGAGAAATGGTTTTTGCCGCAAGGCAGTGTAGGCAATGTATTTATTTTTGAGAACAGTCTGAACTTGACATGCCGCTATCTTCAAATTTGTCGCTCTTGGACATCGAAGTCCTTGTGTGTGATCACGGAGCAGAGCCATCCTAAAGGGATTTATCGTGGAATGGGCGCCGATAAAATTGTGTATTCACTGAATGGAGAAGTCGGGTTCCTTCTTAATAGCTGCAATAAACCGGAGGCTGAAGTGAGCAGCTTGTGATTGACATTGATCCAAGGTAAGACGCCTGTTATAATTGCAGGTATAGACTAACGGAATTTGAGGAGACTCATGCTTGTCGTGGGTCTTCTTTTTTTATGGAAACAGTACGGTAGTATAGAAGCGAGGGATAACCTGCAGCTAACGAGGAGGAATCAGCGTGCCGGATATTGCCGGATTGAAGTGGTTGTTTTTTGATGTGGGGGATACGCTGGTGGACGAATGGGAGCCTGTAGATGATATTATTGGGCAATTCGTTCGGGAAGCGAATGATTACGGCTATCCAGTAAAGATTGAGGCGGTAAGAGAACTGTTTGCTACCTGTTACCGTAATTATGAACAGTGGCCCATGAAAGTGGCCATACGTACATATATTCATGATGAAGATCACCGCATTCAGATTCAGGACAAGCTGAAATTCCATAAAGAATTGGAGCAACCGTTTCCTTCTGCAACCAAGGTGCTTGAACAGCTTTCGCATCACTATCGCATTGGCATCATTGCGAATCAGAGTCCTGGGACTGAAGCGAGGCTGGAAAGCTACGGACTTCGTAAATATGTCCATGTCCTGGCCTGTTCGGCAGAAGAAGGGGTGTCCAAGCCTGATCCGGAGTTGTATGCGGTTGCTCTGAAGCAAGCTGGATGCGCGCCGGAAGAAGCGGTTATGATTGGAGATCGAATTGATAATGATATTATGCCAGCACGTAGTTTAGGCTTACGCACCATTCGCATTTTGCAAGGATACGGAAGGTTCCAGCCAGAGCTTTCGGATGACGAGCGTGCAGATTGGACGGTGGAGTCCCTAGATGAACTGCTGCCGCTACTCATACCCGATGAGGATGCAGGCAAATCTATATGAGTCTCAGGTTAGATCGTGTGGGGTAGATTAAAGGTATGAGGGTATTAGAGCGTATCACAATAATGATACAAAGAAGGCCGATTTGCGTTGGGATCAATACCAACAGCGAATCGGCCTTTTCATATATAAACTAGAACAGCATGATGGTCTGAATAATCAAATACACATTCAGCACAACGATGATAGCGGCAATAGCCCAAGAGACAATTTTGAGCCACAGTTTGTTTGCAAAAGGCCCCATGCTTTTTTTGTCACTTGTGAACATCACAAGTGGGATGACGGCGAATGGCAGTTGCAGGGACAGGATGACCTGACTCAAGATCAGCAACTCTTCAGTGCCGTGCTCACCGGCAATAGCAGTGACGATAACAGCAGGGATGATGGCAATCAGTCGAGTAACAAGTCTACGCAACCACGCCGGGATACGGATATTCAGGAAGCCCTCCATGACGATCTGTCCTGCAAGCGTGCCTGTAAGGGTTGAGTTCTGACCGGATGCGAGCAAAGCTACGCCGAACAAGACACTGGCGATCGTTGTACCAAGCAGTGGGGTTAGCAGATGATATGCATCGGATATCTCTGCTACCTGTGTCATGCCCGCGCTGTGGAATACAGCTGCAGATACGATCAGGATGGCTGCGTTAATGAACAGAGCTAACGTCAAAGCAATGGTTGAATCCAGTGTGGTGTAGCGGATAGCTTCTCTTTTACCCTGAGTCGTCTGCTCAATCTGGCGGGTCTGCACAATGGATGAATGCAGATACAGATTGTGCGGCATAACGGTAGCCCCGATGATGCCAATGGCGATGTAGAGCATGGCCGGGTTTTGCAAAATTTCGGTGCTAGGAACGAATCCGTGAAGAACACCGCCCATATCCGGTTTCGCCAAAAATAGGTCGATGCCGAAACAAAGAGCAATGGTTGCCATCAGCACGATGACGAGTGTTTCCAGTGCACGGAATCCTTTGTTTTGTAGTACGAGAATGAGTAATACATCCACTGCGGTAATAATCACACCGTACAACATGGGAATGTTAAACAAAAGTTTAAGAGCGATTGCTGAGCCGATGACTTCGGCGAGATCCGTAGCCGCGATAGCCAGTTCACATAGAATCCATAACATCATGACAACGGGAGCGCTGAAGCGTTCACGACAGGCTTGGGCGAGATCACGCCCAGTGACAATACCTAGCTTGCCTGCGAGGGATTGAAGCACCACGGCCATCATGTTGGAAAAAAGGATGACGGACAATAACGTATAACCGAATTGCGAGCCGCCTGCGATATCCGTAGCCCAGTTGCCGGGGTCCATATAACCAACAGCGACAAGATACCCTGGGCCGACAAAGGCGAGGAACTTTTTCCACCATGCCGCATTTTTGGGTACTTTCATGGAACTGTGTGCCTCACCTAGCGAGGGGGCCATCGTAGCTGCGGAAGCAGACGCATATTCGCTGGATGGAGAATTGAACGGATTTTTTTGACTCATACATGGATCACCTGACTTTACAATAAGATGTGGCCGGCCTGTAGCCGGAATAAATTCATTTTTAGGATGTGCTCTAGCACAAATGCTGTGGCAAATAAACGGGATAAATACGAGTGCTCATATATCTAAAATTTTATGTTCATGTTTACATTGTACACCCTCAATAATTTTTGTCTAGTGCAACTTTTGTGTAGTCGGACAAAAAAAAGGAGAATTTTTCGAAGAGCCTCTTTATATCGTACCCATTTCGTAAAAAGATACGACTTTTATCACGTACGCATGAAATGTAGCCAAATGTAAAAGCTGATAAAGTACACAATCAGACGTTTCAAATCGAGCCAGAAGTTTAAAATGAATTGTAGGCAGTCAAAACTTTATTAACGAAGGAGAGATTCTGATGGAAGCTTTATATACAGCAACAGCGACAGTAAAAGGTGGACGAACAGGTTCGGTGGCTTCTTCGGACGGTGTACTGCAACATGATCTGAAAATGCCGAAAGAACTTGGCGGTGCTGGTGGAGAAGGTACAAATCCCGAGCAACTTTTTGCAGCTGGATACGGTGCATGTTACGAGAGCGCTCTGGCTAACGTGGCACGCAAAGCAGGTGTGAAATTGGAGAATGTCGTTGTAACCAGCAACGTATCGATCGGCAAAGATCCAACAGATGACGGATTCAAGCTAGCGGTTCGTCTGGATGTGAGTATGCCGGGAGTGGATCACAGTCAGGCTGAGGATCTTGCCCGCAAGGCGCATGACTTCTGTCCGTATTCAAAAGCAACCCGCGGCAACATCGACGTTGTACTCAACGTTGTCTAATAGATAGGAGAATCCCTGGCTTTTTCTCTTTGAAAGGCACAGGTAAAACAAAGAGCAAGGTATCCAGTGATATCTGATCTTCAAGCACACAAGCCCTGCTGGTAGCTCAGCAGGGTTTTGTTTTCCAACATATATCACCTGAGAATTCACCTAATCTGAAAGCGGAGGAGGATTTCTCCGTATTAAGTCGTACTCTTTTACATAAACGTACAGTCACTTCATGCCACATATTCCATTAAGGGGGAACGGCGATGAGTATTGAAGAGATGATTGAGAGGAAATTTGTATGCACCAAATGCCGGGGTACGGAATGCAACATTAAAGAAGTCTCTATGTCAGGAGCGGGGCTCAGTAAGGTGTTTGATATTCAGCATAACCATTATTTGTTTGTAGGCTGTACGGCCTGTGGATATGTGGAAGTGTTTAACCCGGACGTGTTGAAAGGCAAGAAACAGGGACAAGTTGGCACGATTCTGGATATTCTGTTCGGCGGATAGACATGCGTGAGTTGACATCGACCTGAAATTTCTTTAATATGATTTAGTACTGAAAGTGTCAGTGTCATTAGCATGAACCAAATTTGAATTCACGGGTGATATCCATGTCTTATAGACCAAGCATTGCACAACTGCAAGTAGCCAGCAAAAACGAAAAAGACGGATTGTACGAATTTACGATGAAACTGGTGGATGGTACACAGTGCCGTGTATTCTACTCCAAATCTCCGGATTGGAAAATGACTGCGATCAGCCGTCTGCAGAAAACACCTTGTCCTGTATGTCGTAAAGACTTCATCTGCAAATGTATGGATCAATGGTCAGGTGACCTGCATCAACAAATGATTAACGACGAGTGGATGGAAAAAGCACTGGCTGAGTAATTGTCGGACAGTTATGAGCGTAGGCACTGAGCCTGCGCTTTTTTTCTATTTTGCCAGAGAGATTGGTGGATCAAATTTAGGTTAGGCGAGGAAAGTTGGCTCAAAATGGGTAAGTAATCTAACAGCACCATATAGGAGGCCACGATCATATGACAGTAGACCAAGAGGATAAGCATCAGGGACACCCGATTGTTCTTGTAGACGGCGTTTGTCACTTCTGCCAGGGGTTAACCAAATGGATTATCAAGCGTGATCCGAAGGCGAAATATCATTTTGCTTCACTTCAGTCGGATGTGGCGAAAGGATTGCTGGAGAAGGGTGGTCTGAGAACTGACAGCATGGATACGTTTGTATTGATTGAAAATGGAAAATACTATACACGCTCCACAGCAGCGTTAAGGTTGGCCAAAGGTCTCAAGTTTCCTTATCCGCTACTCTATGTGTTTGTTATTGTGCCCAAATTCATTCGTAATGCAGTATACAACTGGGTTGCGCGCAATCGGTACCGCTGGTTTGGGAAGGACGATGCATGTATGTTGCCTACACCCGAGACTAAAGATCGATTTTTATAAGTATAAAAGTATCAGTTTTCAAGGATAAGCTTCCATAAGAAAGAAGTTTCATGTAAGGTGATTAATATCGGCAATTACTGGGTAATTACTGTGGGTTACATTATTTTTTACATTATTGGGAGGATAACAACTTGAAGAAGTGGACGACAATGATTATTGGGGCATTATTGGCAGTAAGCTTGGCAGCATGCGGAAACGACACAGATAAATCTGCAACGCCGCCAGCAGGTAATGAAACAACGACTGAAAGCAACAATACAGCGGAGCAGAATGCGGCTGTTCCAACACTGGATGAATTGCTTGCCAAAACAGGTGAAGCAACGAAAGCGCTGAAAAGCTTCACTACAGAAGCTAACATTGATCAAAAAATTAAAGTGGATGCTGGTGAGCAATCTCAAGATCAGCAAGTAAAAACGTCTTTGAAAATGGATATCATTAAAGATCCAATGATGATCTATCAAGAGATGGAACTGGATATGTCTGGACAAAAGCAAAACGTAAAACAGTATATTACTTCAGACAAAATTTACTCCCAAGTGGGGGACCAGTGGGTAGCGATCCCAGAAGAGCAAACGAAGGCGCTCATCGAACAATTGAAAGCTAGCATGAACCCGGAAAAAGAGCTGGACCAATTCAAAAAAGTAAAAGAAGACGTTAAGATCACTGAAGAGGGCGACAACTATGTCCTGAACGCAGATGTATCGGGTGACAATGTCAAGGAATTGGCTAAATCCGTTATGGAACAAAACGGTTCAGATGCTCAAATGCAGGCTATGCTTGATCAAATGAACATTAAGAGCATGAAGATGAAATATTTGATTAACAAAGAGACGTCTCTTATGGAGAAGATCGATGTAGAGATGGTGATGGAGATGGAGCAAAACAATCAGAAAATGACGATGGACATGAAAATGGACACTTCGTTCTCCAACCATGACAAAGTTGCAGAAATCAAAATCCCGCAAGAGGCTTTGGACAGCGCAAAATAAGTAAAGCCTGAAACACCTTTGATTCTTACTTCGGAATACCTGTGGGTAGACCGGATAAGGATCAGGGGTGTTTTTTTGATTTTGGAAGTTCTTTAGAGTGTTATAATATGGACTTGTATGATTTATTTTTTAAATTTGGTCATTTGTAAAAGGATCAGCCGTGATTGTAAACATGTGGTTGCGTAAGGTTAATTCATCATTGTTTTAATGGGAAGGGGATACCGAGATGATCAAATATGCACATATTCATCACGTAAGTCTGGCTGTTCGTAATTTGGAAACCGCAAAAAAATTCTATTCGGGTTTGCTCGGAATGCAGGAGATTGAGCGTCCTCCGTTTCGTTCCACGGGTGCGTGGTATGCGATCGGCAGTCAGCAACTTCATCTGTTGCAACATCCGGAAGGTCATACGCTGCGGGAAGCGGGGATTGATACAACCGACGGACATTTTGCACTTTGGGTGGTCAGTTATTCGGAGACGCTAGCTTGGCTGGAAGAGCAAGGTATTGAATATGAAGCTAGACCAGATAGTGTGGCTGGATTCGCTCAGATTTTTATCCTTGATCCGGATCGAAATATCATTGAATTTGGAGCGCCTTATGGTTCTTAAGTGAGATGGTTAGAATAAATCCCTTGCTCGTCCAGAAATTGTATGTTATAGTGTGCATACATTCATAGCACGTGACGGAAGCACCGTCCATATCCTGCAATTTCATGCGGGAAATGGGCGGTGTTTTTTGTGCTTTTTTTTGATGGGAGGGAAACGTAATTGATTGTCCTTAAGGCAATGCTGGTATCGAGGGATAAAGATTATATCCAAGCTTGGCTTGACTATGTACAGCGTAGTTCGTCAAGCTCCACGATGCGATTCATCGCTTTTTCACAGTGGGAAGCATTCAGGAATCATATGGATGAACTGGATGAACAAGAGCTACCTGATCTGATCATCGCTGAACCTGAGTTTTTAAACCCTTGGTTGATGAATGGTGGGGATGTCTCAGGTATCCCATGGCTTATGCTTAGCGAAGGAGCTGACGAAGGGCACGAGGCGAAGCGACTCATGAAGTATCAGCCGTTGCCTGCGTTGCTTGAAGCCGTCAGGAGGGCTTGCAGGCAACCACGTAGTAAGCGGAGTCGACATTCGGGTCAAGAAACATTAACCATCGGTGTATTATCGGCATCGGGTGGGAGTGGCAAAACAGCCGTAGCTCTGCATATGGCGAAGCAACTTGGACTCGCTGGGTATTCTGTGTTGTATCTCAATCTGGAGACTCTGGACAGCTCATTTCCTTTCCTGGAGAGAGGGTTACGGCAGGGCAGTCAGCATCATGTGGAAGCAGAGACAGGTTTATCACGACTACTATATGATCTGAAAGCCTGTAAAAGGGAGGTAGCGGGTGGTCAGTTACAGACGCAGCGGCGTAGCCTGAATCAAGGTCCTACACAAGATAGAAGTGCGGGGGGAAGGAAAAGTACGGATGCACATACAGATATAGCGTCTGCTACTTATTCGGATATCTCGGTAACAGGACAAATGAAAACAATAGTTGAGTATGTTGTTGGGCATGAGGCATTAAAGGCGGATGTGTTCTGGCCGTTAGCCAACCGTAAGGAAATGTTACAGATGTCTAAAGCGGATACAGTGGATCTCATCCGGTATCTGACCGATTCCGGGCAATATGAAGTGTTGATTCTGGACGGAGACTCAGGCTGGGATGAACGTAGTGATGGCATCCTGAAAACGGCAGATACCTTCGTCTGGTTAGTAGAAGATGATATCGCCGCGATGCATCGATGGGGACAATGGCTTCAGCATAACGAGCGTAACCGAACAGAACTGTTAGGAAGTATGCTGGAGCGTACGTATTTTGTCATCAACAAATATCGGGAGCAAGTGATCAATCCATTGCCAAGACCTGATCTGTATGTGGATGCAGTGTTGCCTTATATTCCTTCTTGGAAACAGATGAATCAGGAAGAGGTCATGCTGAGTTCACCGATCTTCCAGCGTGAAGTAAAGAGATTGTGTGAATTGCTGATTCAGGCTGAAGGAGGTGGCTAGCCGCAAGACAGGATGCATTTTTATACAGGAGGAGCCTGGGGAGTTATGACAGATCATTTATGGAACATCACAGACCGTGAAGAACAATTTCAAATGCTTCGCAGAGAGGTCCGAGCTTCGCTCGATATGACTTCTTCTGCCGGGGATGAGGAGTTGTGGCATGGGATTGAGAGAAAAGTTCTCGGTGATTCGGGCCTGGAAGATTTGACTTCAGGTGAGCGCCATGAGTTGGTGCAACGATTGTACGATTCTTTTCGCGGATTGGATATTCTACAACCTCTGGTGGATCACCCGGACATTACGGAGATTATGATCAACAGTCATCGGGAGATATTTGTGGAACAAGAAGGGGAGGTCAGACAGATTCCACTGCAATTCGAGTCCAGAGAGCGGTTGGAGGATATTATTCAAATAATCGTGTCTGGTGTGAACCGCATCGTCAATGAATCTTCCCCCATTGTGGATGCCCGCCTGAAGGACGGTTCACGGGTCAACATTGTGCTTCCGCCTATTGCGCTAAAGGGGCCAACGATGACGATCCGGAAGTTTCCCAGTGAGCCGATGAAGATGTCTGATCTGATTGAGAAGGGGGCCTTGCATGAGGAAGCAGCCGAGTTATTACAGCAGTTAGTGCGGAGCAAATACAACATTTTTATCGGGGGAGGTACAGGTTCGGGGAAAACGACTTTTCTGAACGCGTTATCCCAGTTCATCCCTGCTGATGAGCGGGTTATTACGATTGAGGATTCAGCGGAGTTACAGATCGTGACTGTGCCCAATCTCGTCTCTCTGGAGACCAGAAATGCCAATACAGAAGGAAAAGGTCTGATATCCATCAGGGATTTGATCAAGTCCTCCCTACGGATGCGTCCAAACCGGATTGTCATTGGGGAAGTACGGGGAGCGGAAGCGCTGGATATGCTACAGGCGATGAACACGGGCCACGATGGGAGCTTGTCTACTGGTCACGCAAATACGATCTCGGACATGATCAGTAGACTTGAAACGATGGTCCTTAGTGGAGCGGAACTTCCCATTACTGTTGTAAGACAGCAGATTAGCTCGGCCATCGATATTTTTGTACATCTTTCCCGGCTTCGAGACCGTTCACGTCGTGTGACGGAAATCAGTGAAGTGATAGGTTTACGTCATGGTGAAGTGCTTCTGACCCCGTTGTTTCGATTTCAGGAGCAGGAGGAACGGGAAGGGCGTATCATTGGTGGACTCATCCGGGTGGGCAACCTGACCAAGGTGGATAAGATTCATATGGCCGGACTTGGAGAGTGGCTTGAAGGATACATAGAACAATTAGCTGAGCAGGCCGGACCAGAAAACAAGTAGTAAGCTATGAAAATAAAGCGAGCTATAGGATGGGATACAAGGTGAGTGGAAAAGAAAAACGTCTTATAACAACTATGATTTAATGTTTTTGATGTGACCTATCTTGTTGTTAACGATTTTGGGAAGTTCCAAACCATGTTGTGAGAGAAAGAGGGTGCAGAGGGCGGTGCAGGGCAAGCAAGCATTAACGAATTATACCGTATATACACTTAGCTCAAGACAACGCTTGGTCTGTATGCTGGTCAGCGGATGTTTATTTTTCGGTGTTGGCTTGTTGTTTTATCATCACTGGTTGGCAGGCACGATACTGGCTGCTGGTTGTATATGGGTGCCCAGGTTTTGGACAAAGGTGCTACTGGAACGCAGAAGGATGACACTTAGTCTGCATTTCAAGCAAGCTCTGTATGCACTATCCTCGGCCCTGGCGGCCGGGAAGTCAGTGGAAAACGGTTTTAAGGAATCCGTTGAAGACCTGCGGATGTTGAACCCTGAAGCTGATACCGATTTGATTCGAGAGTTCACTATATTGCGGACACGCATGGAATACGGTCAGCCGATTGAAGAGGCGTTGCAGGATTTTTCGGAAAGGGCACAGATTGAAGATATTACGAATTTCGCAGACGTGTTTATTACTTGTAAACGAACGGGAGGTGATCTGGTGGAAGTGGTTCGTCGTACCTCCGCAGTGATTGGAGAAAAGCTGGATATTCAACAGGACATCATGGTTGCTGTGGCACAGAAAAGATTTGAATCCAAAGTGATGTTTGCGGCACCCTTCATTTTTTTGTTATTTCTCAACCTGACCGCCAAAGATTTTATGGAACCACTATACAGCGGGCTCGGATATCTCATTTCTACAGGTGCGCTTGCTGTGCTGGTCTGCTGTTATCTATGGATTCATCGCATTATGGATATCAAAGTGTGAGGAGATGAAAAGATGCTGTTTCCCCTCATGATTGGAGGAGTACTTAGTGCGGGCTGGATTGTGCTTGATCGAACCCGTGGGAAAACTTACAAGCATTTACGAAAGCTGCATATGGAAGGATTACGTTTGAAAAAAATGCATGCTCCGTTTCTGTTTATGCTCGACAAGTTCGAGATCGGCCGCAGATTACCTGTACTTATGTTTCGGATGCAGCACGCGATCCAGAAGATGCATGGCATACAACATAGCGGTGAGAAAACGCTACTCTATTGTGCTGAAATGTTGACGTACTCATGGCTAGTGTTGCTGTCAGGATGTTTACTATCCCTCGTGAGGGAGGTAGGCACGGGAGCATTAGCTGGTGGAGTCGTTCTTGCAATTGCTTTACCGTTTGCGATGTATAAGGATCTTTACACCAAGGTGAAGCGAAGAGACCAAGATATCCTTATAGAGCTCCCTGAACTGCTTAATCGAATTGTGCTCTTGGTTGGGGCAGGGGAAACAGTACAACGTGCAATCAACCATAGTGTGAATAGCCAGGGCGAACGGAATCATCCCTTGTACAACGAATTGCGGAGAGCGGCAGGGGACTGGAATAACGGATACTCGTTTCAGCAATCTTTAGAGCAGTTCAGCCGCCGATGTGGTGTGCAGGAAGTAACGATTTTTACAACGACAGTTTTACTGAATTTCCGGCGTGGAGGAGGTGACTTTGTATTGGCACTGCGGGATCTGTCACATGTATTGTGGGAGAAACGCAAGGCGGTTAGCCGGGCCAAGGGAGAGCAGGCCTCTTCGAAATTAGTGTTTCCGATGGTGCTGATCTTTTTTACAATCGTGATCATGATCGGTGCGCCAGCTTTTATGATGATGAACATGTAGGAGGGAAATTGGGATGAAGAACAAGGTAGCGGCATTTTGGAAAGAAGAAGAGGGTCTGGGTACGCTGGAACTGATTCTGATTATTGGTGTAATTATCATTATAGCGTTGATCTTCAAAGACCAGATTAAAAAGTTGGTAACAAGACTGCTGGTTAATGTCAGTAGCAAAAGTGATGAGTTTTTTGAGTAGACGTTTTAGAAAGGAAGAAGGGAGCTTCACTGTCGAAGCTTCCCTGGTCTTCCCGATCATATTATTTATCCTGGTGTTGCTGCTGTTCTTCACGATGTACATGTACCAAAAAACGTTTTTAAACCAGCATGCTTATGCGGCTTCTGAACGAGCTGCCTACAGTTGGGATAATAGTCACAAACAGGCGCTGACAGGCGAATATGCTTCCGGGGAATATGATCACTTGTACTGGCGGTTAAGCGATGATCGGCTGTTAGGAGTATTGTTTGGTTGGGCGGGAGCGGGTAATGAGGTTAGCGTTTCTATACCTGAATCAGAAGGTGGCAATCTTTCGGAAAAAAAACTAGCACAAGCATCTAGCCATATGCCTTCAGCCATGAAGGGCACAATGACATATCAAAATGCATTGATCCAGCGGAAGGTAACAACTGAGCTAGAGCAGGTTATATCGTTGCCTCTGCCCTCATTGTTGTTTGATTCCGGCAATCTTGTACTCACGAAGGGCTCCTCTGCTGTTGTAGAACCGGTTGAATTCATCCGAACGGTGGATTTGATCCGTTATTACGGTGCCAAGTTTAAAGGAAAAGGTGGAAAGGAAGCGACTTCAGCTGTGGAGGCAGGGCAAGTTATACAGCATTTTGGTAAAAACGAAAAATGAGCAAAGGGGGAGGGAGGCACTGTTTAGAAAAAAAGATGGTGAAGCTGGAGCTGTAACGTTATTTCTGATTTTGATTCTGGCTGGAGTGTATATGTTTGTGGCAATTTTTATTGATTATGCGAGAATTGCTGCCTTCAAAGTACAGACGGAGCGGATGGCACATGCCGCAATGAGATCCGTTATGTCAGCTTATGATACATCGCTTCGGGAGTATGGTTTGTTTGCATATGGCGACAGTAGCGGAGATGCCATTATGGCCAAAGTGTTGAATGATAGTGTGAAACCTTCTTCCGTAAAGGATGGTTTCCCGATTCTGGATATTCAATGGGACACCACTTCACTCGGTATGGAACGTGAACTGGGCAGGTATGATATTTTTAATCGTCAAATCCAGGAAGACATGAAGTATAGAGCGCCGGTTGATTTTGCTATTGAAGTGATTAATCGATTCAAACCGATGTCAGAGGAGATGAAGGAAGCAGCACATACCGTAGATCTGTTGAAGAAATTACAAAAGCTCTATGACAAACGTGAGAAATTGCTGGATGAAGCGGTCGGGAATCAGATTGAATCTGCCGATAAGGTAATGAAACTTCCAGACTTGATCATGAAACCGCCAGCCCAGGCCATCTATGAAGAAATGCTTGAGACAGCGCCAGAGACAGCGGCAGAAGCGGCTGCACGTTATGCCGATTACTTAAGCAAGAAACAAGCAGACGAGGGACTGCCTTTCAATGAACAGCTGTACATATTGGAATTGGGGCGTTACCGGACAGGTGTAAATCAGATTGTTACAGGAATCAGCATGTTGATGCAACCAGCGCTAGAGGCGCATAAGACCAAACTATTGGAAGCACAGGACAAGATCGAAGAGGCACGTGAAATTAATGAAGAAATGAAACGAGTGATTGCGGAAGGAGAAAATCGTTCCGAGAATGCCGGTTATGACAACGTGGGTAGCTCTACCCTTCCTGGAACGAGTCCGACATCTGCGGGTTCCGGCAATGAAGCCAAAAGTACTCGTTCGCTCGCTTCCGAGCTTGTCAGGGAAGATGCTCTATTTGATCGGATAAAATCTCGTGTGATTTCTCAAAATGAAGACTTCTCTGGCGTGCGAAAAGATAGCATGGAACTCAATACCCAGCTTCGGAGTGTGACGGGTATGAGTAGTGTTCCAATTAAACCTGCGGTCAGGCAGGCAAGTCAGACTACGGAACGTTATATGAATTCTTTTGGGAGAACAGGCCCTTCCAATCTTATCACACAGAGCCAACAGGAACTTGAAAACGGCCGTGGATCGGATGCCCAGCGTAAAGAGAATGACAAGCAGTCCAAAGGGAAGTTGAAGGAAATCAAACGGATATTCAGCCGGATAGAAAACGGAAGTTCCGGTTCCGTGCAGACATTCAAACAGTTGGAACAATTTTATGAGGCCAACATAGCGTTCAATCAAAAAAACTCTGAGCGAGCGGAAAAGACAGAGATTGCGAGTGATCCGTATGATTCCGGTGGAAATGCCATGAAGGGAATGGATCACCTGTTTGGAGGGATGTCAGGACTACTCGGACAACTTGGCGATGAGTTGTTTCAGAATGAATATGCGCTTGCTTACTTTAATTCCATGGATTTTGGTCAATTGTTCTCCTGGACGGAAGGTAGTGGAGATGTTAATGACGTGTTCAAACTGGAGAATCAGGAGCTGGAGTATATCCTATACGGTTTTCATAACCCTTCAGGTAACATCGCATCTGCATATGCGGAGGTCTTCGGAATGCGTCTGGCGATTCGTACAGCTGAAGGACTAAGTGAGAATAGTAAGCTTGGGAATCCGCTTCTTGTGCTGTCTGCCGCGATCCTGTATGGAATCACGCATGCAATAGAAGATATGGTGAAGCTGGCGAAGGACGGCAATGTTGAATTATCCAAATATATCAAGGTGAAGCTGACATACAGGGATCACCTTAGATTGTTCCTGCTTATGCATAGCAATAATGATCGCAAAATGTCCCGAATGTTAGCCTTGATCCGATTGAATACGGGAGCTAACCCGGATGAGAAACAAACTTATGCTTCCGGTCAGATGCGCAGCAGCATCAAGCTATGGTTTTTGCCTGGAATTATGCGAAGTATAGGCGCTGTTATGGGCAGTGAGGATCAAGTACAAGATGGACGCTTTTTCATTGAACGGAAGGCGGATTATTCCTATTGAACACGTGAAAACATGTTGATGGAGGCATAATGGAAAAAAGGGTTCAGGTTCAGGATGAAAGGAAATGTGTGCAGATGCAACATCGGATCACGCGGATAAGCAGATTGGAACGCTTGAAGTCACTGAGAAAACAGGTGCTTGAAGCGAAGAAAGAACAGGGCACTATGGTGCTGGAGGCTTCGCTGGTTCTACCCATTTTTCTATTCTTTATCCTATTTCTTATCTTCATTGTTCAGATGACACTGATCTCCACCGCATTGCAGAGTACAGCGGGGGAAACGGTAAAACAGTTATCAACTAAGGTTTATCCAGTATCGCTTGCCTTCGCGCCTTCAGATTCTGCTGGAGGTGAGAGCCTGGAGGAGGGCTGGAAATGGCCACAGCTGTCCCTGACGGAATGGGCAGACGGTTACGCTTCTTCCTTGCCTTCACCCTTAAGTGACTGGGTGCGAGATGCAGCGAAACGTGGTGAAGAGCCGCTGCAAAGAATCAAAACGTCGGTAATGGAAGCCATACTTGATCCGGTTGTGAAGCCGTTGTTGCAACCATTTGTTGAAACTACACTGCTGGATATGGAACGTATTCATGTTAACGGAGTATCCGTTCCTAACTTGAAGAATAAGACGAATCCGTATTTCAGAATAGAGCTGAGTTATGAGTTGCCTGTGAAGGTTCCTTTTCTCGGCAAGCCTTTACGAATTCAGGTTGCTGCATCAGAGCGGATATGGATTGGTGACACAGGAGAAGGAAGTGGTAACGGAAGCGGGGGAGAAAATAGCACGGGGTCAGCAACTGTTTTATCAAAGCCAGATCCAGCATTCATAGGGAACCATGCAACGATAAAGGTTCAGGTCAAGCCAGGCGCAACGGCTAATCTCACGATTTTTTACAAGTCTGGTGAGAGTTCTGCGAAGCATATTGGCTGGGCTACGGCTGACGAGAACGGAATCATAGAATGGACATGGTTTGTGGGCACTCGAACAACGGAAGGGACTTGGAGTTTTGTTGTAGAGACTGCGGAGGGCATGCAGACGGAAACTTCATTTACGGTAGCATCCAGAAAGTAAGGAGCGATGATATAGGTGGGATGGTTTTATGTGATCTGTGGTATATATCTTCTGGTGGCGTTTGTAACCGATATACGGTCTATGAAAATTCCGAATCGGTTGACTCTACCAGTAACGGCAATGGGAGTGCTTGCTCATCTTGCCTGGGGAGGCTGGGGAGGTATGTGGTTCTCTTTAGCTGGATTTGCTGTTGGTTTCGGTATGTTGTTTTTAATGTACGTCATCGGTGCAGTCGGTGCAGGAGATGTGAAGTTATTTGGGGGCATAGGAGCCTGGACGGGGTTTACATTTGGCATACACGTGATCATATATTCCATTCTGTACGCTGGATTAATCGGCTTAGTTATCCTTTTATTTCGCAAAGATGCGTCGCAGAGAATACGTACAATGATGTTTAATATATTCGGTTTCTTTAAACTAGGCTCTCTTAAACTCGTAAGTCACGAAAAAACGCTGAAGTTCCCGTTTATGCTCGCTGTACTTCCCGGTTTCGTCAGCTCATGGATTTATATGTTTGGGTAGTTGCTCTGCTCTGGAATAACAGCGATTGAAAGGCTCCTCTGTTATTGGAGCATCCGTGTAATGACTTTTGTTAACATATTAAAACAATGGAAAGTGAGGAGCGGTATGTATGGCTTAACGAGGGATTTCGTACGTAACGGCGGGACATTTATGGTTTTGGAAAAAGCGGACGGGCTACGAATGGAGGAACTCAGCAGGGTACAGATCGGTATGTTAACCTCGAATCGAATTCCTCGTATGCTACCTTTATTCACTCGGGAGATTGATCAGAATGTAACGTTACAGTATGACATCTCCGGATATAAGATGTTGTCCCAGATGTTAAAATCGAGTCAAATCAGCTTGCCAGTATTGTATAATCTTTTATTTCAGTTGGCAGAAGCTCTTGTGGAGTGCAGGCACTACATGTTGGAACCACAAAATTTGTGTATTCACGAAGACTATATATTTATTCAGGGGGCAATGGAGCAAGGGGAGCTTGGTTTAGTTTACGTACCCATGATGAATGCCCATGCCCGGCAGGAGAAGCAACCCCCGCAGATATTCCGTGACTTGGTAATCAAGCTTATGGCTCATGTTCAGGAATTAGAAGGAGAGGGCATACAACGAGTATTACAGTTATGTGATGATGAGCGGTGGGACATTCGGCAATTACGTGAACTTTTATTAGAATTGTGTACTGGTAAACCAGCACGACTGATATCCAGTCAGCTGCCTGAAAAGAAAAGCGTCGCCAGACTTAATTACAATACACCTGATACAGAACAATCAGATCGTCATCAACGTGAGCGCCAGCAAATCATCAAACCGGATGTAGACATTAAAAAAGTAGACCCCTATTCGAATTCTTTGTTATACAGGCCAACAGCTGGCCAACCTTCGTCGAGAAATACAAACTACTTTCATCAGAATCAGACCTCAACTCAGCCTGAGTCCTCTTCATCATTTGTTTCCGTAGATCAGAAAAATGTGGAGATGGAAGAGCAAAATTCGGTCACTAGATCTTCGCATACGACATATATCTGGCTAGGTTGTATAGTTTCCATGGCATTAGTATGGAGATTTATCTACATGCAACAGCCGAGTCAGAATGCAATGATTTTGTCTACAGCGCTAAGTGTTGGCCTCAGTGCAGTGGCGAGTTGGATGTGGAAGAGAACGGGTGATTCCGTTGGTAAATCCGGCGTTCATATCCCTTTCTCTTTATCAGTGCTAGGCAAGAAAAAGGATAAGGGGGCTAAAGTTGAAGAAGAGATGTTTCAGGAGAGCTGGCGCTGGAATGCCATGGATAAGCCCGAAGAAGATAAGGGGAAATCCATTGAATCTTTGCCTGAGGTTGCTGAAGATCATACCTCTTCCCGCCTTCGCAGCATGAGCATATCCCCTATGAACCTAAAGTCTGAAGAAGAAATGCTCAATCCACCATATACTGAGAAACGGGAAAGGGAATGGGGGAGCACTTCTGAATCCCATCTCACGGGCTCAGCCGCTGAGGCAACAGTTAATCTGCAGCCACTGGACGGATTACCCAATGAAGACAGAAGCTCTAGTCTACCATCATATTACCTTGAATTAACTCTAAATAAAGGTGGAGGGAGCAAACGTGTTGATGTGAAGGGGGCATCTTTTGTCATTGGAAGAGCAGCGGATATGGTTCAATATGTAGATAACTCGACAGGTGTATCCCGTGCACATGTGGAATTGAGTCGGAGCAAGTCTGGTTATGCTCTCAAGGATCTAGGTTCCGTCAATGGAACGATGCTTCAAGGAAGTCTGCTGGCTCCTTACAAAGAATATCCACTGACGGATGGGGATACGTTCATCCTGGCCGAATCGGTCTACGTTTATCGAGTGTCAGGATGAACTGTACGATCCAAATGTAATTTGTTTTAATCGGATAACCCGCGATGCTTCAGGTCCTCAAGAGCCTGAGTCAATGTGGGGAAGGTAAACTTAAAACCGTGATCCAAGGATTTTTGTGGAATGACCCGTTGTCCTTGAAGCAGGACGACGGATAGTTCACCAACCAGTGTTTTGATCAGGAAGCCAGGGACAGGGAACCAGTGAGGACGATGATAGACTTTGCCTACCGTACGGCCGAATTCATCATTGGTTACCGGGTTGGGCGAAGAAGCATTAACTGGACCCGAAATTTCTTTGTTATGAATAGTAAAGTCGATCAATCGAACGATATCCATGATGTGAATCCAACTGGTCCACTGTTTTCCGCTGCCGATCTTGCCGCCAAATCCGAGCATATAGGGCAGTTTCATCAATGGGAATGCCCCTTTTTTATGACCCAAAACGAGACTGACACGGATTTTGACCAGTCTTACATCCCGGATGGCATCGGCGGCAACTTCCCATTGTTCCGAGACGCGGGAAGGAAAATTCATCGACCTTTGCGGGCTGCTCTCATCAAAGGTTTCATCGGGAGAGGTGCCGTAGATTGCCATGGCAGAAGCCTGGACAACAACTTCCGGCTTTTGTCGTAGCGATTCCACTAGTTTAGCAACCCGGGCAACCGTTCTAACTCTGGATTCCACAATTTCCAGCTTGGCCTTCGTTGTCCAACGCTGGTTCAATGTCTCACCCGCTAGATTCACCAGAGCATCAATACCTTCAAGTTCCTGCGGCGTTTCTTCGAGCTGATCCCAAGATATATATGTAAGGTCTTTACTCGGATTATGCATGTCAGGAAGCTTGCGAGTGATTACTTTCACATGATGTCCGGCCTGTAACCAGTAATCTACAAGTGCGCCTCCGACAAATCCGGTTCCTCCACAAATGGCAATTTTCATATTGAACATCCTCTCTTATGGGTCAAAAAGCCCCGCAAGGTAAGTTAAATGAGTGAAAAGGGCTTACCGAGCGGAGCTAACATGTGTTTAATTTAACCAAATTGGTACCACATCTAACGATGCTGACCTGCTTTATTTTCCAATCGGTTCATACGCTATAATTCATCAAATGATTATTTCATTAAATGGCGATAGGGAGTATAGTCGATTTTATTTTTCTCCAGAAATTTAACCAGAAATTTATTGTCCCGTTTTGGTGTCGCAATGATATAACCTTTAATGCAATGGTCTCTGGACACTTCGGTTGCATGATCTTCCACGGCAATTTTACCAATCTCGGCAGCAATGGAATGTTTGGCAATGTCGCGAAAAGGGCCAGGTACAGGCTCAACAAGCTGATCCAGAAAAGCTTTGGCTTCATCTGTCCATAGGTGGCGGCTTGTCTCCACCCAGTGATTCTGCCAATCCAGCTTGGACTTTCCGTCAGCTTTCGGCAGCACTTTAAGGAACTTGCGCATCATGAAAAATCCACCGATGCACATGCTTCCAAGCAGCAAAAGCGTCCAGAACGCAATCGTATTCATAAACCAGTTGCTGGGCGAACTACTCGTTAAAAGCTGGGTGTAGGTATTAAAAATCATTGCCAAATCACCTCGGTTTATTGATTTTCACGCCCTGATGAAAAGGCGTCCATGTTCCGTAATTTGCTGTCAAAAATAGCCTCTCATTCGAATTATATCGCATTTCTAGATTTATTTCGATAATCGCGTTATGATAGTGGATAATTCGGAATAAGGGGGATCTATTGATGCTGAAAATCGGCTCCCACGTGTCCTTTTCGGACAAGGGATTATTGAGTGCAACGAAGGAAGCGTCCTCGTACGGTTCCAGTTCGTTTATGATATATACGGGTGCACCGCAGAACACACGCCGCAAGCCTATTGAATCGATGTTTATTGAGGAAGGCAAACTTGCCATGCAGGAAGGCGGATTTGAGGACATTGTTGTGCATGCTCCTTATATCATTAACCTGGGCTCTTACAAGGACAGCACATATGGACTGGCTGTGGACTTCCTTCAGGAGGAAATCCGCCGTACTCACGCCATTGGCGTGAAAAACATCGTATTGCACCCTGGTGCATTTACGGATAAGGATGCTCATTACGGTATCGAACGTATTGCACAAGGATTAAATGAAGTGCTCGATGGTATTCAGGAAACCGATGTGAATATTGCACTGGAGACGATGGCTGGCAAAGGGACCGAGATGGGCCGGAGCTTCGAGGAACTTGCACAGATTATTGAGAAAGTGAAACATAACGAACGTCTGACGGTGTGTATGGATACGTGCCACATTCATGATGCGGGTTATGACATTGTCAATGATCTGGATGGTGTACTGGATCAATTTGATCGAACGGTTGGACTTGACCGCATTGCTGTAATGCACATTAACGATAGTAAAAACCCTGCCGGTGCACGCAAAGACCGTCATACACCGATTGGATCGGGCTGGATTGGTTTTGAAGCAATCAACCGTATTGTAAACCATGAGAAGCTGAATAATCGTCCATTCATTCTGGAAACGCCGTGGATTGGTAAAGATGCCAAAACCCAGCGACCGATGTATGAAATTGAAATTGCATTGCTGCGCGGAGACGTGGAAGGCCGTTTCGGTCAGGAGTTCCTGAGTGAAGTCGAGCAAATGCAGCACTTCTTCAAGGGTAAGGAACTGGATTCCCGTGCGTATGTACTTGATGTGTGGACACTGCTCAAAAATGATGCCAAAGCCAAAAAAGCTGATCCGCGTGAACCGCTGGAACGCTTGTATGACATGGTGACAGAGGCGGCATTGTTCCCGCATTTGAATGAAGAACAAATCAATCACCGCTTGATTGCTTGGCTTGCAGGGTAATCCCTGCAAGTCTTGCCTGATATAGTTCATGTATGTCTTGTCTAATTGAAGGAGGAAGATTAACCCGATGGAGATTCACGCAAAACAAATACGACCTGATGATCAAAACCGCGCCAATCGAGCGCGTATGCTTATTTCCTGTCCGGATGGTCCGGGAATTGTAGCAGCGGTATCACACTTTTTGCATCAACATGGTGCCAACATTGTACAGTCTGACCAGTATACGATGGACCCGTCAGGCGGTATGTTTTTTATGCGGATCGAGTTCGATCTACCGCAACTGGAGAGCAACTTGGCGAAGCTGGAAGCGGATTTTGCCGATGTGGCAACACGTTTCGAGATGGAATGGTCTCTTTCAGCGGTTAGCCGCAAAAAAAGGTTGGCTATTTTTGTATCCAAAGAGGATCACTGTTTGGTAGAGCTGCTCTGGCAATGGCAGGCTGGCGATCTTGATGCGGATATTGCGCTTGTGGTCAGCAACCATTTGGATATGAAAAACTATGTAGAGTCTTTCGGCATTCCGTATCACCATATTCCGGTTACAGCCGATACGAAAAAAGAAGCGGAGCAACGTCAACTGGAAGTGATCGGCAACGATGTGGATGTGATTATTCTCGCCCGCTATATGCAGATTATCTCTCCAACGTTTATTGAACATTACCGTAACCGTATTATCAACATTCATCATTCGTTCTTGCCAGCCTTTGTTGGAGGTAAGCCATACGCTCAAGCCTATAACCGTGGTGTTAAAATCATTGGCGCAACGGCGCATTATGTAACGGAGGAGCTGGATGGCGGCCCAATTATTGAACAGGACGTTCAGCGTGTAAGCCATGGGGACAATGTGACCGAATTGAAACGCATTGGACGTACCATTGAGCGTGTTGTGCTTGCGCGGGCTGTGAAATGGCATGTGGAGGACCGTGTTCTTGTACACGAAAATAAAACAGTCGTATTTTAAGTCTAAGTTTACGCTTTAATACTGTGCAAGGTTGATCCGTAACCTCACAAGAGAAGTAGACTCAGTCACTCAGAGAGTGCTGCACTATAAGCCGAGCGGCCCCAGTTCAATGATGGACCGGGTGCCGCTTTTTGGCGTGTATGT
Source organism: Paenibacillus intestini (assembly GCF_030803945.1). NCBI lineage: Bacteria > Bacillati > Bacillota > Bacilli > Caryophanales > Paenibacillaceae > Paenibacillus > Paenibacillus intestini. The sequence goes on from NZ_JAURUN010000003.1 coordinate 49,840, forward strand.
ATTTTCCGCATAGACCTAACAAAGTACCAAAGAGAAGATGGCCAACGACCCAATAGAAAATGGCACCAGCATCATTCAGATCGGGTACACGTGGGGATAACGGAGACAAAGGGAGATAGAGCAGGGAAGAGGCGGCTCCAATAAGTATTCCTCTACTGAATGGACGGCCTGAACGTCTGATCCACCAGATATAGAAAATCCCAATGATAACAGATACAGCAAGGTGCAGGGAAAATTCGATCCATTCCGGCAGGCGCGGAGGAAGCCCTGGTACAAAATCAATGTTAAGTAGCAAGGTGTATACCTTTTCGTCAGTTAATGTTTGGACCACTTTGAGAACCACTCCTAGAAAAACGCCGCTGACGATTCCGGTTATGATCCCGGAAAACAAGGGTAATGATGATTTTAACGAACGAGACGGGTGTCGCACTGCATCTGACATTACAAGCCCTCCTTGGAATGAAGCATACCTACTATCTGAAAAATAAACCGTTCACCTCGCTCTCGAATCGAGAGATACAGACTAGAAGATGCAAATTTCACGTTAATCTCTAAAAAGTGTATGGTTTTCGGCTTAAAGGTTATACTTCATCCGATGGATTAACAAGGTTTAGCGAGAATCAGCCGAATTTTCCGTAACTTTCTAAAAGAAGGTTATGGAAAAGCTTCACGGCAAGTGATACAATACAAAAGTGAATAAGTCAAAATGAAACATTCAAGCGGATTCACTTATTGTTTATGCGGTTTGCTTGTATGATGAGAGGGACTCGCTTGCGCACCCGACTTATCTAAAGACATGAGGAGGACAAACCATGACTGACAAGAACGAAGCGATTCAAAAGGACGAGAACACCACAATCGACAATCTGTCGATTACAACCGTACGTACTTTGGCGATTGATGCAATTGAGAAGGCAAATTCCGGACACCCGGGTATGCCGATGGGCTCCGCTCCGATGGGGTACCAGCTTTTTGCAAAAACGATGACTCATAACCCGGACCACCCGACTTGGATTAACCGGGACCGCTTTGTGCTGTCCGCAGGACATGGCTCCATGTTGCTGTACAGCTTGCTGCACCTGAGCGGCTACGATCTTCCTATGGAAGAATTGAAACAATTCCGTCAATGGGGAAGCAAAACTCCGGGTCACCCGGAATTTGGACATACAGCTGGTGTTGATGCAACTACCGGACCACTGGGTCAAGGTATTGCAATGGCAGTTGGTATGGCTATGGCTGAAGCTCAACTGGGCGCAACTTATAACAAAGATCAATTTAACGTTGTTGATCACTACACATATGCAATCTGCGGTGATGGCGACCTGATGGAAGGCGTATCTCATGAATCTGCTTCCCTGGCTGGACGTCTGGGCCTTGGTAAACTGATCATGTTGTTCGATTCCAACGACATTACGCTGGATGGCAAACTTGATCTGTCTTCTTCCGAAAGCATCGCTAAACGTTTTGATGCGTATGGCTGGCAAGTGCTGCGTGTTGAAGACGGTAACGATCTGCCCGCAATTGAAAAAGCAATCAAAGAAGGTCAAGCAGACACAGCACGTCCTACATTGATCGAAGTGAAAACCGTTATCGGTTACGGTAGCCCGAACAAACAAGGTAAAGGCGGCCACGGCGGTACTCACGGATCTCCACTGGGTGCAGAAGAAGCTAAACTGACTAAAGAATATTATAAATGGGTATATGAAGAAAACTTCCACGTACCAGCTGAAGTTCGCGATCACTTTGCTCAAGTAAAAGAGAACGGTATCGCTGCAAACAAAGCATGGGACGCGAAATTTGCGGAGTACAAAAAAGCATACCCTGAACTGGCTGCTCAGTTCGAAACAGCAATTAACGGTGATCTTCCAGAAGGCTGGGATCGTGATCTGCCGAAATATGCGGCAACAGACAAAGCATTGTCTACGCGTGTAGCTTCCGGTAACGCTCTGAACGGTCTTGCACACAATGTGCCTCATTTGACAGGTGGTTCTGCTGACTTGGAAAGCTCCACAATGACGCACTTGAACAACCTGGCAAACTTCACTCCGGAAGACTATTCAGGCCGTAACATCTACTTCGGTATCCGTGAATTCGGTATGGCTGGTGCGATGAACGGTATGGCATTGCACAGCGGCGTGAAAGTATTCGGCGGTACGTTCTTCGTATTTACCGACTACCTGCGTCCGGCTGTTCGTCTGGCTGCACTGATGAGCCTGCCAGTAACGTATGTTCTGACTCACGACAGTATCGCTGTTGGTGAAGATGGTCCTACGCACGAGCCGATCGAGCAATTGGCTTCCCTGCGTATCATCCCGAACCTGACGGTAATTCGTCCAGCTGACGGTAACGAAACTTCTGCAGCTTGGGCTTACGCGCTGGAGAACAAGAGCAACCCGGTTGCCTTGGTACTGACTCGTCAAAACTTGCCGATCCTCGAAGGTACTGTAGAAGGTGCACGTGAGAACGTTAAACGTGGTGCTTATGTGGTGTCCGATGCTAAAGACGGTAAAGCGGTAGCACAAATCATCGCGACAGGTTCTGAAGTACAGCTCGCTGTTAAAGCTCAAGCTGCACTTGCTGAGCAAGGGATTCAAGTTCGCGTAATCAGCATGCCTAGCTGGGATCTGTTCGAGAAACAAGACAAAGCTTACAAAGAGTCCGTTCTTCTTCCGGATGTTAAAGCTCGTCTGGCGATCGAAATGGCTTATCCAATGGGCTGGGAAAAATATGTTGGAGATCAAGGTGACATTCTCGGAATCAGCACATTCGGTGCTTCCGCGCCTGGCGACCGTGTAATCCAGGAGTATGGTTTTACTGTGGATAACGTAGTTAGCCGCGTAAAAGCATTGCTGTAATTAAAACTTTATACTTCAACAGTCTGTCATGGGCCGAACGTCTTCCGGCGCTTCTGGCTCATGACAGTTGTTATTTCCGCAGAGTCAAGGGCGGCATGGCTGCCCTGATCTGTGTTGCCTTTTGTTTTCATTAACTTCAGGGGAGCGGGTACGCATGTCACAATTCGATCAAGTCAGTGTAGTGAAAAAGGCCAACATATATTATGATGGCCAGGTAACCAGTAGAACGGTTATTTTGGGGGATGGCAGCAAAGTGACGCTAGGTATCATGCTTCCAGGTAACTATGAGTTCGGCACAGATTCCCGCGAAATTATGGAGATTCTGTCCGGCGATCTGAGAGTATTGCTTCCTGGTGAAGAAGAGTGGCAAGAGATTCAAGGCCAAGCTACATTCCACGTGCCTGCTGAATCCAAATTCAAACTGGAGATAAGCAGCGTTACCGACTACGTCTGCTCGTACCCGGCGGAATAACACAAGAAGGGGAACTCGAACCGCATTGTTGCGGATTCGATTTGCCCTTTTTGCTTCTTGAATGTTAACAGCCAAGTTCGTGCATAAGCTTGTCAGCAAGTTGGATTTGAAGTATCCTTAGGACAAGTTGTTTAACATGGAAAACGGAAATATTATACCGATATCAGGAGGTTTTTGAGATCATGGCAAAAAAAGTGACATTTGACTATAGTACAGCTTTGCAATTTGTAAACCAGCACGAAGTAGACTATTTCGCTGAACCGATCCGCTTGGCTCACGAGCAACTTCATAATGGTACAGGAACAGGTTCCGACTATCTCGGTTGGATCGACCTTCCGACAGCATATGACAAAGAAGAATTTGCCCGCATCCAAAAAGCGGCTGCTAAAATCCAAAGCGATTCCGAAGTGCTGATCGTGATCGGTATCGGTGGATCATACCTGGGAGCACGCGCAGCGATCGAAATGCTGACACATTCCTTCTACAACAACTTGCCGAAAGACAAACGCAAAACTCCTGAGATTTATTTTGCAGGTAACAACATCAGCTCTACGTATGTGACACACTTGCTGGATCTGGTAGAAGGTAAAGACTTCTCCGTGAACGTTATCTCTAAATCGGGTACAACAACTGAACCAGCGATTGCATTCCGTATCTTCCGTGCAGCTCTGGAGAAAAAATACGGGAAAGAGGAAGCTCGCAAACGTATCTACGCAACAACAGATAAAGAGCGCGGAGCACTCAAAAAGCTGGCGAATGAAGAAGGTTATGAATCTTTCATCATCCCGGATGATGTAGGTGGACGTTATTCCGTACTCACGGCAGTAGGTTTGTTGCCAATCGCAACAGCAGGGATCAACATCGAAGAAATGATGCAAGGTGCAGCTGATGCTTCCAAAGAGTACAGCAATCCGAATGTAGCGGAGAACGAAGCGTATCAATATGCCGCTGTTCGTAACGCATTGTATCGTAAAGGCAAAGGAACAGAGATTCTGGTAAACTACGAGCCGTCCTTGCACTTCGTATCCGAGTGGTGGAAACAGCTCTTTGGTGAAAGCGAAGGTAAAGACTACAAGGGGATCTATCCTGCATCCGTAGATTTCTCCACAGACTTGCACTCTATGGGTCAATTCATTCAGGAAGGTAGCCGGAACATCTTCGAAACCGTTATTCAAGTCGCAGAAGTATCCGAGCACATTTCCATTGAAGCTGATGCGGACGATCTGGACGGTTTGAACTTCCTTGAAGGAAAAACGATGGATTTCGTCAACAAAAAAGCATTCCAAGGAACGTTGCTCGCACATACAGATGGCCAAGTTCCAAATCTGATTGTGAACATTCCAGATATGACTCCATATTCCTTCGGATATCTGGTATACTTCTTTGAAAAAGCATGTGGCATCAGCGGATATTTGCTGGGTGTGAATCCATTTGACCAACCGGGCGTGGAAGCATACAAGAAAAATATGTTCGCATTGCTGGGCAAACCAGGCTTTGAAGAAGAGAAAGCAGCGCTCGAAGCGAGACTTTCTGAATAATTCATGGCTCCGCTCATATAGTTAAATAAAGATTGTTAAGTCCATCCGGGAATGCGAGCTTTTGCAGGGTATCGTTTCCCGGGTGTCATTAACCAAGGCAGTTCATCCGCAATATGCGGGGAACTGCTTTCTTGTAAAATGGATGATTTACAGAAAGTTGGATTGGAAATGATTGAACGTTATCGAACGGTTCGAGGATCGGGACAACTGGAAATTGTGATCAAGAAATCACGGTTTATCGGTCATATTATGCCGGTCTCAACTGAGGAGGAAGCTATTGCTTTTATTGATGATATCAAGAAAAAGCATTGGAATGCGACACATAACTGCTCGGCGTACATGATTGGCGAGCGGGATGAGATTCAGAAGCAGTCCGATGACGGGGAGCCGAGTGGTACAGCGGGTAAACCTATTCTTGAGGTGATCAAGAATCAGCAATTAAAGAATGTAGCAATTGTGGTCACACGATACTTCGGGGGAATCATGCTTGGCGCTGGTGGACTTATTCGTGCGTATACAGATGGAGCTGTGGCAGCGATTGAAGCAGGAGAAGCCATTACCAAAGTGCTGCATCGAGAAGTATTTGTCGAATTGGATTATACGTGGCTTGGGAAAGTGGAAAATGAGTTAAGGGGCCGGGAAGTGCGTACAGGTGAAACGGCTTTCACCGATAAAGTTACGTTAACGTGTCTTCCGCCGGATAGTGAAACCGAGGCATTTATCGCCTGGATCACGGATTTGACGCAAGGGCAATCCCGGATCACGGAGGGACAGCGGCTTTATTTTATTGAAGGGGAATAAAATATATGGCTAGAAGAGCAGTCGAACAGGAGTTGTCGAGGGAGCGGATACTGGAGGCGGCGAGGCATCTTTTTATTACCAAAGGATACCGCGCCATTTCGATGCGAAGCATCGGCCAGCATCTTGGCTATAGTCATGGGTCGCTGTATTATCATTTTAAGGAAAAAGCAGAATTGTTCTATGCGATCGTGGTAGAGGATTTCAACCATCTGGGACATCTACTGTTGCAAGCCATGGTCAGGCCGGTTGCAGGCGGCGTGAAAAAAGTGGAGCATATTTTGATGGAGTTTATTCGATTTGGTCTGGAAAATCCATATCAATACGAGATTATGTTTATGATTCGGGACGAGGAGTTGTTGTCCTATTGTCGTACGGAGCAGGGACGTTGTTTCGAACTGTTTGCGTCGATTATCAGGCAGTATATGAAGGAAGAGGGCTGCGCCGAAGAAGATATTCAGCATGTGCCGCGTACTTTGTTTCTGGCGATGCACGGATTCATATCGTATCATATTCAAGACCGTTTAACGTTTGCGGAGATCGAATCCTCTGCGTTGTCTCATGTGAAAGTATTGTGCCGTAACTTGGGTCAGCAGCCTGGCGTGCAATAATTTGCCGCTTATGCCTGCCCCTACACTTCAAGGCGGTGATTGATCATAACATTAACTCTTTATTACGTTATCATGCGAAAGATATTATTTTCATACGCTGAAGATGAAGACAGGCGTTCCTAACCCCGGTACAGGGTGGAGCGCCTGTTTGTGTTTGTCTTTTTTGGAGATGGAACTTAACCTTCCATAATTTTGATAAAATACTCCCGGTTACGCGGTCCATCAAATTCGCAAAAATAGATTCCTTGCCAGCGTCCGAGAAGCAGTCTGCCTTCATGAAGGATGACAGTCTGTGATGGACCCGTAGTTATTGATTTGAGATGTGAGGCCGTATTGCCCTCAGCGTGACGATACTGAGGGTGCTCCCATGGGTACACCTCATCGAGACGTAACAAGACATCATGTTTAACATCGGGGTCCGCATTTTCATTAATAGCAATGCCAGCTGTTGTATGTGGACAATAAATGAGCACGGTGCCATTCTGCACGCCGCTGCTTTGCACAACTTGTTTGACTTCCCGTGTGATATCCTTCATTTCATCTCTTGCAAATGTTGATATATTTTTTGTGTATAACATGTCTTTCCTCCTTGTCGTTGTAATGGCTCTTCTCAATTTTAACTCCCTAGGTAGTAACTTAACCACCTGAAGATCAACAAACCTCATTGATTCTACAAGTAGATCTTAATGATTCATATAAGGATTCATAGAAGAATGGGAACTACACAAATGTTTGATTACATTGAACGGAATTTCGCCAATGTAATGTACTGAAATCGTTTATTAAAAATGGGGAAATTTGTGTATTCAGAGCATCAAATAGTTCGAATAAAAGCATTGACGATCAGCACTGCAAACTGGTAAAGTATCAGATAAGCAAAAACCAAGTAGACTAATGGGAATAATAATAAAGTAAACTTATCCAACTTAGGAAAATGTCGTATGAAGTCAGGTAGACTGCCGACCGGAGTTAAAGCCGGAGGCTGGGAGGGAACACAGTAATGAACACCGTTCTTCGTCACAAGGGATGGACTTGGGGTTTTCGCAGTACCGTATTGTTATATTTCATCGTGCTCATTGTACTTCCAATCATCGGTGTATACGCCAATTCCTTCTCCGAAGGATGGAGCAATTTTGCTGAGAGTATCATGGACCCGATAGCATGGAAGGCGGTGCTGTTAACGGTACGTCTGGCCGTGGTCGCCGCTATAATTAATGTGGTCTTAGGAACCATGATTGCCTGGGTGTTAACCAGATATCGATTCGTTGGCAGATCCTTTCTTAACAGTCTGGTCGATTTGCCTTTTGCATTGCCAACAGCTGTAGGCGGTCTAATGATTATGCTGTTGCTCGGCCCGATCAGTGCTGTCGGGAAACTGGCTGAATCAATGGGGTTTGAAATTGTTTTTCATCAGCCTGCGATTGTGATTGCGATGACCTTTGTTACCTTTCCTTTTGTCATCCGGGCAGTGCAGCCTTTGCTGGAAGAGATCGATCCTTCCGAGGAAGAGGCTTCGTACACGATGGGTGCTTCCAAGGCTCGTACATTCATGCAGGTCATTCTTCCATCTATGGCTCCCGGCATGATTAGCGGCGGAATGTTGGCTTTTTCCAGAGCGCTCGCTGAATTTGGCGCGGTTGTACTGGTTGCCGGTAATATTCCAGGCAGAACACTAACCGCTTCCGTCTTCATCTATGGAGAGATTGAAAGTGATAACCCGACAGGGGCAGCTGCGGTATCCGTATTGCTATTAACACTCTCCTTCCTAATCCTCTGGCTGATCAATCTCGTACAGATGCGGGGGAGAAGAAGATGAGAAGACTCTTAATCGGACTTACGTTTGTAGTGTTCACATTGCTGTTGATCATTCCTCTCGGACGAATTCTGATTGGCGCATTTGAGGATGGTGCAGGCGGCTTTGTTAAAGGTATTATGCGTCCTGAGGCGCTTCACGCACTGATGATGACAGGGTTGGTCGTTCTGGTGGTTACCCTGTTAAATACATTGTTTGGCATCATGATGGCGATTTATCTGGTCCGCGCAGGATGGCTGAGTGATCGGGTGAAAGGACTGCTTAACAGCATTGTCGATTTACCTTATGCGGTATCGCCGGTTATTGGCGGTTTGATGATTGTTTTGCTGCTTGGACCAAACAGCATCATGGGGGGATTTTTTGAGGGCATCGGATTTAATGTGGTGTACGCTTTTCCCGGCATGGTGATTGCCACGTTGTTCGTTACGTTTCCGCTGATGGTAAGAGAGGTCATGCCTGTATTGCAGGAGCTTGGTTCCCAGCAGGAAGAAGCAGCTTCCACACTTGGTGCTTATGGCTGGAGAACGTTCTGGAGTGTTACATGGCCTTCCATTCGCTGGGCGGTGGTCTATGGTTTGGTTCTGACGGTTGCACGCTCACTGGGTGAATTCGGTGCCGTATTGGTCGTATCCGGTAACATTATGAATAAAACGCAGACAGCAACAACGCTGGTCTATCAGGATGTAGAGAATTTCAATGTGTCTGCCGCAAACGGTGTGGCACTGGTGCTGGTAACCTTCTCCGTAGGACTGCTGCTCCTGATGGAATGGGCCAAGAAGCGAAAGGAAGTGCATTGAGATGCATGTAGAAGTTCGTGATCTGAACAAACACTTTGGTGATTTTCATGCGGTGAAAGATGTCTCGTTCGATATTGCCAAAGGCCATCTGATCGGTCTGCTTGGACCCAGCGGAGGCGGGAAAACGTCGATTCTGCGTATGCTCGCAGGGCTTGAAAGCCCAGGCTCGGGGGAGATCCGCTTCCACGGAAAAGTCGTGAATCATCTGCCGCCTCAAGAGCGAGGCATTGGATTTGTATTTCAGAACTATGCGTTGTTCAAACATATGAGTGTTTTTGATAATATTGCGTTTGGCCTTAAGGTGAAAAAGACACCCAAAGCCCAGATTCGTGATCGTGTGATGGAACTCGTTGAGCTGACTGGGCTGAAAGGTTTCGAACAGCGTTATCCGCACCAGTTGTCGGGTGGACAACGTCAGCGTGTAGCTTTTGCCAGAGCGCTTGCGCCAGAGCCGCAGCTGTTGCTGTTGGATGAACCGTTTGCGGCCATTGATGCAAAGATCCGTCAAGAGCTTCGTTCATGGCTGCGTGAGTTGATCGAGCGGGTAGGCATCACGTCCATCTTTGTTACTCACGACCAGGATGAAGCGATTGAAGTCGCAGACGAGATTATGATTATCAGCCAAGGACGTTTGGAACAAAAGGGTACTCCTTGGGATATTTATAAAAACCCGCAGACCCCATTCGTAGCGACTTTTATTGGGGAGTCTACCGTGGTGGAGGATGCCTCTCAGCTGAAAGGTTTCGAACATGCTGTGCATGGTGGCAATACGCGCGCACTGATCAGACCGGAGTATATCGAGATTGGACTTAAAAACGAGTTCACGATGTTGTCTGCAACGGAAAAAGGCATTGTGAAACATCTTCACTTCCGCGGTAGTGAATGGATGGTTGAAGTTGAGGTGGAGGGACATAAGCTCATCACCTATCGCTCATTGGAGAAAACGACACTGGAGATCGGGCAAACGATTCGTGTGCTTGTGCACCGCGCCTATTTGTTCAACGACTCGGAGAGCTGGGTTGTTGAGAACCGACTTAAAGAAGATCCGATGCCTGTCATGATCTAGAGCCTGTTATGTTAAGAATAAAGCAGAAATGAAAGAAGGAGCGGCCATGCAGACGAGCCAAAACAATAAGAAATTTATACCTCTATACGTGATCCTGATGCTTGTGCTCGTCTGTGTGACTGCCGGATGTAGCAAGCAGGAGCCAGGGCAGCCAGCCGGGGTTTCGAGTGGGGATTCTTCGAACACACTGGTTATTGGTGCATATAGCGTAGCGAAGGATGCGGTAGGTGAACTGTTGCCCAAGTTCCAGTCAGAATGGAAAGCCAAAACGGGACAGAGCATTAATTTTCAAGAGTCTTATGAAGCCTCAGGAACTCAAGCTAGAGCGATCGTCGGCGGGTTCGAAGCGGATGTAGCCTTGCTGGCGATGGAAAGTGACATCGATAAACTGGTGAAGGCCAAGCTGGTCACTACGGATTGGAAACAAACGCCGAATGAGGGCATGATTACCCGTTCGATTGTTGTTTTAGGTACACGAGCAGGCAATCCACTGGGGATTAAAGATTTCCAGGATTTAACCAAGCCTGGCGTAAAGGTGCTGTATCCTAACCCGAAAACATCCGGTGGTGCACAGTGGGATATTAATGCAATCTATGGTGCAGGATTGAAGCTTTCGGAGGAGAAAGAGGGCAAGAAAGACCCTGCCGCAGCCAAAGCATTTCTGGAAGAGGTGCACCAGAACGTTGAATCCCTGGATAAGAGTGGCCGTTCCTCGATGGCGGCATTTGAATACGGTGTAGGGGACGTCATCGTAACATACGAAAATGAATTGCTCGCTCGAATCGCAAAGGGTGTAGATTATGATATCGTGGTGCCGAAAGATACGATACTCATCGAAAATCCTGCAGTGGTGGTGGATAAATACGCTGACAAACATGGCAATCGGGAGCTGGCGGAAGCCTTTATCGCATACTTGCGGACACCTGAAGCGCAGCGTATTTTTGCGAAACACGGCTTCCGCTCGGTAGACCCGGATGTATTTGCCGAGACGAAAGAATCGTTCCCGACACCAGCGGGACTGTTTGATATCAACTATCTGGGTGGATGGGATGAGGTTCGTAAGACGCTCTATTCCAAGCGCGGCGTATGGTATCAGGTACTGGCGGGACTGTAGCAGCTAATGTGAACCTTCATTTTACGGCATGCCGAGATGGAGGTTTTTTACTACGAAAAGGTTATAATAGGAAGTATACTAATACACATGTTGGCATAATCGTAATTGCAGAGAGGTGTGACCGTAATGAGTACAGAGATCAAATTGTCCCAAAGCACAGCGATTCGGCTGGAGCAGGCCCGCGGCAAGGGCATGTCAGACGCGGATATATTAAAAGCGATTCAAGCCAAGGATGTAGCGGCATTTGATAGCGTATCCGAAGAGCATTATCGGTACGATACGTTTTTCTCCTATGCGGACGAGCATGGTGAGAATTTGGAAGAGGCTGTACGGAACGGGTATCGAATTACGTTTAATACGCGTGGAGGACTTGGCATCTGGCTGGAAAAAGCATTTAATCTGCAAGTAGACAAGGATTTCACGGTCGGTGAGGGGATCATTACCGGTTTGCAGTTGACTGCAGAACAGGCTGAGGTGCTAGAGCAACGTCTGGCATGGAACTGGGTCATCACGGATGCCTTAGAGGTTCCTGCTGGCCGTGAACTGACGTTGAAACTGCGTGCGCTGGTGTGAGCGGACGCATACGGAATCATCATGTCTGAGGCTGGGTTTCTCCAGCCCGGTCAGACGACAGACTTTCCCGGACAGCTGTGATGAGCTGCGAGTGGGGGAGTCTTTTTTTTGCAAAAGCGGAGGTAGGGGATTACAATTTACATAAAATATTTGTGGCACAACTTTGTTGATAACGAAGGAAGAGACATCACATCTGAGCTGAATCGGCTTCAGGGAGCGAGAGGGGAATGCGGAATGAATCAGCTCACATTTCTGGGCACAGGCGACGCCATGGGTGTCCCAAGGGTGTATTGTAGTTGTGAGGTATGTGCAGAGGCGAGGCAGACAGGAGAAAATCGACGAAAACGTTCATCGGTCATGATTCATGATGGTAGTCACGTGGAAGATCAGCCTGAAGACGGGATGTTTATGATCGACTGCGGGCCGGACTGGCGTTCCCAGATGGAAGATCAGGGAATGCGCATGGTGCATACGTTGCTGATTACACATGCGCATTTTGATCATATTGGCGGCCTGCCGGAATGGGCGGATGCGTGCCGCTGGCTAGGCATGAAGGGCAAACTGTATGCCCCGCGTGAGGTAATTGTTACGATACAGGGACAATTTCCGTGGCTCGCTCGTCACATGGATTTTATGGAAACGGATAACGGGATTGAACTCGGTGGATGGAAGGTTCGTTCCTGGAAAGTGTGTCATGGACATAACGGTTTTTCCTATGCATATCGGCTGGAGCGTGAGGGTTATGCGTGGGCGTACTGCTCGGACGCTATAGATTTGAAGGAAGAGGAGCAGGAACTGTTGCGCGGACTGGACCTACTGGTATTGGGCACAAGTTTTGTGCATGAGCTGGCGGAGTTTTCGACGCGTTCGGTGTATGATATGCAGGAGGCGCAGGAGCTTTTGCTAGAGTTGAAGCCGGGACACACCTATTTTACACATATGTCCCATGATGTAGATGTAAGGCAGGACTATAAACTGGATCAGGGCATTACCATAGCACGAACAGGCATGACGGTGACGCTGGGCTAAGATTCGATGTGAAATCAGGATTCGGCATTGAAATTGGAGAATTTGAGGTTGAGGAATAGATTTTGTTGTAAAAAATAAATTTAGAAGAGCGTATCCTTTTCAGGAGGTTCTTCGTTTACATAATGAAACACTTAATCAGGAACCAGCAAAGGGGGGCCCCCGAGATGGCCTTTGTGAAGTCCGCAGATTGCGAAGTCAACAGACTTGAGCATGAATGGAGTAACACGCGTAATTACAAGACGGATCATGTTGGAGATGGCGGAATTACCAATCAAATGAATCAAGCTAGTCCAATAAATCAGATTACTACAACGAATCAGAGATATGATATGGATTGTACAAAGGATGCTGATGGGAAACGTATTTCGCACCCCATGTTGCACGATATATTGCCTGATTTGATGGCTTCACTCTATGCATATTGCTTGTCATTGACCAAATCAGTGACAGAGACAGAGGATCTCGTACAGGAAACCTGTCTTAAGGGATTATCGTCAGAGGTGGTGCAAGCTTCCGAAAGATCAAACGCGTCGTTTAATTGGGAGGCTTATCTGATTCGGATTGCACGCAATACATGGATTGATGGAATTCGTAAGCAGGAGAAGCTTCGATCTATTCTCGCGGAGATGAAATCTGTGATGTCCGAATGTACGGAAGAAGAATCATTTGAAGAGCTGGAGTCTGCGGTGCAGCTGTTAGTTCACACCTTGCCACCGTGGCAACGAGCAATCTATATATTACGTGAAATCATGGGATATAAGGCGGCAGAAACCGCTGAGATGCTGCATACAACCGAAGGTGCTGTAAAAGCGGCATTAAGCCGTGCCCGTACAGCTTTAACCAAGGTTAGGCATACATTGGAGGAAGCAGGGATGGATGCTGCATTGGAACAGGGGACGATGAAAGAGTCCGCAGATCTGGAGCAAGAGCAGCTCCGCAATTATCTGATGGCTTTCCGTCAAGGAGATACTGCACGTCTAATTGATCTGTGCCTGAACCGTATGCATGATCCGATAGCTGTGGCGGGTACGATTCTGCAACAGGTTCTGCCGTCTCGAGCGATGCAGCCAGTGATGTACGGTTATGTCACTTCGAGCACGAATCCAATGTCTTATGGAAGTGCGTATACGGTCATCATGGCTGCCTAATATAAGGAGGCGACACATATGAACGTAGTACCTTACGTTGTTGAACAGACCGCTCGCGGTGAGCGGAGTTATGATATTTATTCACGTTTGCTGAAGGACCGCATCATTATGGTGTCAGGAGAGATTGAAGATCAGATGGCCAATGCCATTGTGGCCCAATTATTGTTTTTGAGTGCCGAGGACCCGGATAAAGATATTCAGATGTACATTAACAGTCCGGGGGGATCGGTGACAGCAGGTTTCTCCATTTATGATACGATGCAGTTTGTGAAGCCAGATATTTCGACGATCTGCACCGGTATGGCGGCGAGTTTTGGTACGATTTTGCTGGTGGGAGGCACTAAGGGGAAACGAATGGCGTTACCGAACAGTGAAATTATGATTCATCAGCCGCATGGCGGCACACGCGGACAGGCATCAGATATGCTGATACATGCTAACCGTATTATCCAGCACCGCCAGCGTCTGAATCAGTTGCTTGCAGACCATACAGGCCAGCCACTGGAGCGCATTGAAAAAGACTCTGACCGCGATTATTTCCTCACCGCAGCCGAAGCGGTGGAATATGGTCTGGTGGATAAGGTTGTTACAGGTGCGTAAGTGTCACCGTAAATGAAACTGAAGAAGCGAGTGGAACAGAAAACAAATATAATCGAAACAACGAATGTAAAGATTTGGACGACAGCGGACTGTCGTTCTTTTTTTTGTATTTTCTGATGGAGAGAAGAAAAATGGATAAAAATAGGTTGACCTTAACCAGGTATAGTGTGTATATTATATATATACACTATGCCTGGTTATTTATATGAAACAATGGCAATGAGGTGAAGGAACGAACATGAATATACGGATATCCAATGCATCGAGCGATCCCATCTATATCCAGATTTTATCCCAGATTCGGCAGAGCATTCTGAACGGAGAACTGGCAGCAGGAGACCATCTTCCTTCCATCCGTCAACTTGCGAAGGATTTGCAAGTCAGCGTCATTACGACGAAACGTGTGTATGAAGAACTGGAAAAAGAGCAACTGATTGATTCCGTGGTTGGCAAGGGAAGTTTTGTATCCGGTGCAAATCAGGATTTTATCCGCGAGAGACGTATGAAGCAATTAGAAGCGAAGATGCTTGAGGTTATTCAGGAGAGCAAGGAACTGGGCATGAGCGCACAGGATTTGATTCATCATCTTACTTTGCTGTTAGAGGAGGAATAGGCAAGATGAATGCGATAGAATTGCGGAATGTTACGAAAGGGTATCCGTTATTTAAGGTGGATAACATATCCACAGATGTGAAACAGGGATTTATCACAGGGCTCATTGGCCCAAACGGAGCTGGAAAAAGTACATTAATCCGAATGATTACCGGACTCATCCATCCTGATCAGGGGACATTGCGAACGCTGGGCAGTGAGAATCCGAGCGGTGATGTGGCTGTCAAGCAGCGGCTCGGTATTGTGTCCGATGAATGCTTTTATTATGAACATTTGACCATCAGGGAGATGTCAAGGTTAATCGCTCCTTTTTACAGTCGCTGGGACCATGCCGTATTCAAGAGTTATTTGGAACAATTCGAATTGTCTCCAAAAAAGAAAATCCAGAATTTATCCAAAGGCATGAAGATCAAATTCTCGCTTGCGGTTGCCTTGTCTCATGATGCCGATCTGCTTGTCATGGATGAACCAACATCCGGTCTTGACCCGGTTTTTCGGAGAGAGCTGCTTGATCTACTGGCCGGCATGATACAGGACGAGGCCAAATCCATCATTTTCTCGACACATATTACGACGGATCTGGAGCGGATCGCGGACTATATCGCTTTTGTTAATCAAGGCAAGCTGATTTTTAATGAGGCCAAAGACGACGTACTTGAGCGCTACACCATTGTGAAAGGCGATATGGATCTACTGGATGCGGATACCCGGCGTCAATTCGTTGGCATACGTGAAACAACGATTGGTTTTGAAGCGTTATCGGACAACAAAGTGGAGGCACAGCGCATGTTCGGCAGTGAGGCTCTTTTGCATAGGCCGGCGTTGGAAGACTTGATTTATTTCACGGCAAAAGGGGGGCGTCAACATGCTTAATCTGCTTCGTAAAGACTTTATTGCACTGAGAAGTTCTTTGTGGATTATTGCTCTGTATGTGGTGATTTTCAGTTGGGCGTTTATTCCGAAGATGGAAATGTCCATGTATCTCGTAGGGATTTATACGGCTTTTGGCTCGATTATGCTAGCTACGATGATTGATATCAAAAACCATAATCATAACTTTTTAGTTACACTTCCAGTCAGTCGCAAACAGATCGTGCAAGCAAAGTATCTGTCTTCCATTCTCTATTCCCTGTTTGGAGTGCTTGTATCCTACGGCATTCACACGATTGTTAACCTGAATTATCCTGAACTCAACAAACCTCATTATTCCCTGTTGGATATCCTTATTTCTATGGGGTTGGTATTTATACTGGTATCTATTTATATGCCACTTTTCTATGCACTCAGCAAAAAGGGAGCAGGCATTATTAATACGGTTTTCTTCGTTTGTTTAATTGTTCTTGCTCAACCGACTGCGTTTATTCTTGATGTTGCGGGTAAAGATGGGCTGATCACAACACCCATTATCGTGGGGATTGCCATAGCCATAGTGACCTTGTTTTTTGTTTCGTATGTCGTCACGATCCGGTTATTTGAGAGAAAAGATCTGTGAGCGGATTGACTTTAGGGACTCGAAGCGGGCGCTAACGATCACAGATGAGCCTATTTGCTCCATTTCAGGTGATTTAAGAATGTAACGATCTCAGGAGATGCTATTTTAGTTATTTCGATGGAAAATGGGTAAAAATCACATGTTTCCATTGAAATAAGGTCACTGGTGATCGTTACATTTTTTAGGTTGTGAAAAACGCCTAAATAAGGTTTCTGGTGATCGTTAGCGTTGGCATGAAGTGGACATCGATGTGCCCACAGAGGAAACAGCCGTTTTGATTATAGACAAAAAGTGGTCTGACCTAAGCCTTGGACACCTTTCCCCATTTTCGTTGACTCTCTGAGCTTTCGTTGACCCACTGTTAGTGGGTACATTCAGAATTCTGCACACTTCTAAGACTTGGCGAGGTTCAATCCACTCTCCAAACTTCCTTATCCAGCCTGAATTCCGGTACTCCTTCGAGTCTTTGTTGCTCTTACTAGTTCTCTTCATCGATTCAAAACGAAGTTTCTTTTTAACTTCTCGCCGCTAAAGTGATCAGTCTGTCCATGCCTTCCCGAATCTGCTGTTCACGGGCGTAGGAGAAGGAGAGACGGAGTTTGCGGCTACCTGATGCGTGTGAGGGATCAAACACGGTGCCAGGCACAAAAGCAATGGAGTGCTCCATGCTTTGGTGTAACAACCTACCTGTGTCGATCCCCTCGGGAAGCTCGGCCCAGATGTTCAGACCGCCCTCGGGGCGTGTCCATGTCCAGTCTGTCTCCAGCAGACACTGCTCCATCACTTCCATTCGAAGTTGAAGCGCAGTTCGAAGTTTGGACAGATGCTGATGCATACGATCCGACTGGAAATAACGAAGAAACAGCTTCTGATTCAGAAGTGGTGATCCGTTATCTGTCAGGGCTTTGATCGCCTGGAGTCCTGCCATGAGATGTGAACGGCACATAATGGCTGCGATTCGCAGACCCGGAACAACATATTTGCTGTAGCTACGGATGTACAGTGTATGTCCAGAAGTATCATAAGTGAAGATTGGCGCAGGCGGTTTTTCTTTAAAATAAATATCGTATGTGCTGTCATCCTCCACCAGGAAACAGCCATATTGTTCAGCCAGTTCAGGTAACTGTTTGCGTTGCTCTACAGATATGCTGATGCCTGTTGGGTTTTGGAACGTCGGTGTCATATAAAAGAGGCGTGGCTTCTCTGTTTTCATCAGATGCTCAATCTGCTCCAGATCATACCCTTCGGGATGGATATCGGTAAAAACAAGCCGTGCACCCTGTTTGCGGAAAATTTCCATGGCAGGGCCGTAAGTTGGTCGCTCAATCAGTACCCGATCTCCAGGCTTGACCAGTGCACGGGAGATGACATCAATCGCCTGTTGAGCACCGGATGTAATCAGTACTTCGTCAGAGGACAGGTAGAAGCGTTCTTTTGCCGTCAAATGGCTGGCCAGACTGGTACGAAGCTCTAGATCGCCTTGGATCGTTGAGTACGTACCGAGTAGACGAGGATATTGATCTAACAGATCGCGCATCAATTCGCCCCAATATCGGTTGGGTAGTAGTGCAGGATCGATTAATGATTTGGAAAACTGATATTCCGCTTCCAGTGATTGGACTCGGTCAAGTGTGTCCCAATGGAGCCAGGCCGACACGGAGGGATCATCTCCCTGATCTGTATCGGATAGTGGTTTGGCTGGACTGACGTAATAACCAGATTTGTCTCTAACATAGACGATCCCACGTTGTTTTAACTCCTGATACGCTTTGAAAACCGTTAGCCGGTGTACGCCGAGCAGTTCGGACAAGCTTCGTACCGAAGGCAGTTTTTCCTGTTCAACCCACTCCCCAGCCTCAATCCGTACCATGAGATAGTGGATAACTTGCTCGTACCGTTTCATGCTGTTGTCTGCCATCATTACCGTTCTGCTCACCCGACCCACGCTCCTTTTGATCTCCATTGTAACAGCAAAAGGGAGGTAACTGTTCTATTTTGTTCATTCTGTTCTATAGACCATGAGCTATGATGGAGAACAGATAAAGGAGTGGTTAACATGGTAGGGATTGCATTTACCGTAATGTGTCTCGTTTTTGGAACAACTTTTCTGGCGATTAAAATTGGTGTGGAGGCAGGCATGCCGCCTTTTCTATCTGCTGGACTGCGGTTTGTGATTGCGGGAGCTTTAATGTTTACATGGATGTGGATGAAGGGGAAAGTGAACTTGTCCCTGTTATTCCGCAAAGAAATGCTGATTACAGGTGCAGGTCTGACATTTGCGACCTTTGCTACGTTATATTGGGCGGAGCAACATGTCAGTTCCGGTGTAGGAGCTATTCTATCGGCAACAGGACCGCTGATGATTATGCTCATGCAAACGGCATTATTGCGGCAGAAAACCTCTGCCCGCATGGTGATTGGCTGCCTGATCGGGTTTACAGGTGTCGTACTAGTCGTTTTGCCAGGCGTATCGCTTGGTGCAGGTTCTTTATTTTTATGGGGATGCATCGCGGTACTGGTGGGGGAAGTCTGTTATTCCGCAGGTACGTTATATTCCAAAAAAGTCATTCATCAATTCAGTGAGATGAATCCTGTTGCCATTAATGCGGTGCAGATGATGTATGGCGGTGTGCTGTTATTTATCCTCTCTGCACTGACGGAATCCTGGAATATGTCGGCACTGGATGTGCTACCGGCCGTGTCGTCCGTAATCTATCTGACGGTCATCGGTTCAATGGTCGGGCACAGTCTGTTCTATTGGATTATGTCACGCACTAATCCGCTGTTCCCGGCAACCTGGTTATACATATCGCCTCCAATTGCCGTTGGGCTCGGTGCGATCGTGTACGGAGAGCATGTCAGCTGGGTGACGTGGGTCGGTGTCGTTTTGGTTATCTCGGGGCTGTTAACCATGAATGAGAAGGTGAGCGGCTGGTTGAAGAAAGGGAGACGTACGAAGGTGATTGTGCAAGGCTCCTAGAATACCGGATGAATCTCCTCTATAGTATGATAGTAAGAGTACTTACTTTGAGGAGTCGTGTATAGTTATGAGAAAAATCTTCCTGAACTTCGTAGCCAGTGTGGCTCTTTCTATCTTGGTATTCATTCTTGTTTTATTTTTCGTTCATATATCCGATTCAACGAATATCATGGTTTCGGTTGCAATTACTGTGTCGTTACAGATTTCTTTTTTAACCGCAGTATTGCTTGCCAAAAATAAAAAATAACAAGAAAGCCCGGAACCACAAATCATTGTGATATCCGGGCTTTCTTGTTTTTGTACAACTACTTTGGTTTATTCCGCGTTCAGTACAAACTTCTCGATAACCTCTTTAACACCGTCTTCGTTATTGCTCGCCGTAATATAGTCCGCTAATTCTTTCAGGGCAGGGATGGCATTGCCCATCGCTACACCAAGACCGGCAACTTCCAGCATCTCGTGATCGTTCCAGGAGTCGCCGATGGCGATGCACTCACTAAGCTCGTGACCGAAATGGTCAGCCAGGAACGTCAGAGCATGACCTTTAGTACCTTCTTTATGCATAATTTCGAGGAAATACGGCTTGGATTTGGTGATGTGCACTTCAGATCCCAGCAGTTCACGAAGCTCTACAGCGACTTGGTCCAAATAATCCGGCTCATCAATAATGAGCAGTTTTGGTGTTGGTTGTTCAATGACTTTGATGAAGTCAGACTCGATGTAATATTGCGTGCCGTTTAGTTTGGCATAATCAAGCAGTTTTTGGTTTTCTTCACGAGCATACAGCTTGTCGTCGATGTACGTTTGCAGATGCAAGTTTTTCTCCAGGCAGTAGTCGAACAATTTGCGGGAAGCTTCTTGCGGCACATAGCGCTCATAGAGCACTTTTTCATCAAGCAGGTTTTTCACCAAAGCCCCCTGATACGTAATAATCGGCACGTTCAGCTTGGTTTGGCGTGCAAGTGCCTGTGCGGAAGCGTAAGCGCGTCCAGTTGCGAGGGTTACTACTACTCCGTGTGCTACCGCTTGTTCCAAAGCCGTTTGCGTAGCGGGTGTAACTTCTTTGTTGTCGTTGATCAGAGTGTCATCGATGTCGATAGCAATGAGTTTGTAAGTCATATGATGTTTCTCTCCTTTTTTAGCTGTGTCTATTTCATTGAACGAAATAAATAGATTACACGAGTCACTCCAAACGCAGAACCACCGATGATTTACACGAACACTCCGAAGACAGAATAACCTTCCGATCGCTGTTATCCCCAGATTTTTTGAATCCCTTTTAGAAGGGAGAAAATCCGGTGATAAAGGCGAACGCTTCACTTCTCCAGGTTTTTTCTGTCTTCTCCGTTATTTTGTAAACGAATAGTTCTGCCTTTTCCGTTAGAGGTGTCATCGAAAATTCGTTCAAACAACCTGTACCCATCTAAATGTCGTATTTCCTTCTTTATTTACTCTTCCAGGAAAACAAGACCGATAAAGTCTTCCAGCTCCAGGTTGCCGAAGTAATGTTTCACATCGAGACCTTCCAGGGCTGAACGCACTTCAGTCTCGTCATAACGCTTGCCGCGTAACATGTCCTCGATATCCGCTACATCGCCAACACCGAAGAAATCGCCGAAGATTTTAATATCTTCGATACGCCCATCCTTGATGTTCATGCGCAGATCGATGATGCCCACCGGGAATTTGCGGGTATGCTTCACATTGCTTTCCGGTGACAGACCATAGTTCCAGTCCCAATTGTTATAACGCTCCGCTGAAATTTCTTTAATCTTATCCCAGTCCTTCTCGGTCAGCTTGTACTGAGGAACGTCCTGCGGCTCCATGCGGAAAATGTGACGAAGCAACTCATCACGGAACTCTTCAATCGTCAGATTGGTGTCAATCAGATCACGAATGTTGGCAACGCGGCTGCGTACCGACTTGGTGCTCTTGGATTTGAATTTCTCGGGATTGACGTTCAGAGATGCCTGAACGTGCTCCAGATTCAGATCAAACATCAGCGTGCCGTGACTGAACATGCGTCCGCGGGTAGCGAATTGGGCGTTGCCCGAAATTTTCTTTTCGCCGACTTGCAGATCATTGCGCCCAGTCAACTCGGCATTGACGCCAAGTTCGTGCAGCGCTTCAACTACAGGCTGGGTGAATTTGCGGAAGTTATGGAAGGACTGACCGTCATCCGCGGTAATGAAACTGAAGTTAAGGTTGCCCAGATCGTGATACACCGCCCCGCCCCCGGAAAGACGACGTACCACCTGCACACCGTTATCCTGAACGTATTCGATATTAATCTCTTCAATCGTATTTTGGTGTTTGCCAATGATGATTGACGGACGGTTGATGTAAAACAGCAGGTAGCTGTCATCCTCCATCGGCAGATGTTTCAAAATGTACTCCTCAATCGCGAGGTTTACAGAAGGATCTGTAATGCCCTGGTTATCTACAAACAGCATGGTCATTCCTCCATTAATGTATGTGAGAGGCGCGTAGCCCCTTATGTAGTGATACTCGTACAAAAGAATCAGAAAACTGAAGTTTCTGAAATTCCTCTTCTATTGTAAACGAATTGTCGTTGGGACACAAAGAAAACAAGTAGATAAAGGCGGATTTGGGCCCGACTCATGACAACCAGATGAATGGAGAAGGAATACAGGATTGACCCATCCCACGTACGCCATTCATAATAAAAAGAAGATACAGAGAGGATGACGGAAGAATGACCAGTTATATCGAAGTGTTCGGACATGGTGGAGATGTGGAGACCGCAGCTTCGAGGTTTGGAGGCAATGCAGCGGATTTTCTGGATTATAGCGCTAATATCAACCCTTTAGGCCCTCCCAAAGAGGTTTTGGAAGCATTACAGCAAGGTCTGCATTCGGTGCTTCGTTACCCTGACCCGGGCCATCGGGGATTCAAAGCGCTTCTGGGTGAACGTTTGGGAGTAACACAAGAGCAAATTTCCGTAGGGAATGGTGCGGCTGAAAGTATGGCATTGATCCTGCTGGCACTTGCTCCGCGCAAGGTTGGAACAGTGGAACCGGGTTTCTCGGAATATCGCGCTTTGGCACGGCAATTCGGTGCGGAGACTTTGCATACAGAAGGCCTTGAAGAGCTGAATTGGAAAGCGCCAGCTGAACATATCGAACAGTTGATGGAAAAGGTAGACCTGCTCTTTCTTGGACAGCCAAACAACCCAAACGGTGTACAATATCCGGTGGAGACACTGCATAGGTTAGCACGGAAAGCCGAAAAGACGGGTACCGTGCTCGTTATTGATGAAGCGTTTATCGATTTTATTCCACCGGCTCTGCGACAGTCACTTGCTCCTGATCTGAATCAATATCCGCATGTGATCATCATCCGTTCGATGACGAAGTTTTATGCGATTCCGGGCTTGCGTCTCGGATATGCTATAGGTCATTCGAAGTACATACAGGCGATGACGGAGAAACAAGTCACCTGGAGTGTCAACGGACTGGCTCTTATTGCAGGGGAAGCCTGTCTGCGCAGCGGGGAACGGTTCGAGCTGGACACGATATCGCAGATTACGATTGAACGGACACGTTTAATCCAGGTACTGGAGTCGTATGGGTGTAGCGTAACGTCTGGTGAAGCCAATTTCATTTTGGTGCGTGTGCCAGAGCCTTGGACGGCAGCTTCTATGCAGGAAGCTTTGGGGCGGCGGGGTATTCTGATTCGTAGCTGTGCCATGTATCCGGGGCTTGAGGCAGGACATGTACGTTTTGCGGTCAAAGGTGCTGAAGCCAACGATAGGTTGCTTGACGTGCTCGGAAGTGTGCTTGAACAAAGCGGGGATCAGGACGTGGATATGGCATCTGTCGATCAGGGGATTCAGCAGGGGCATACGCAACATTTTGAAAAAATAAAGGGAGGGAAGCGGTTGTGACACTCCCGTTTTATAACTATTTTACAGATGGAAATAGAGACGAGAATATCTACGTGTCCTCTTCCTGGCCGGGTCTGCACATCGCTGCCGATGAACGGCATGTTAAAGCTCAGAGTCCACAACCTGCTCTCGCACTTTCCAGCGCTGTATATGGCGGCGGGATGCTTGAATTAAACCGTGTCTTTAACATCTATGTGGACAAACATTACCGATGTGATGATCCACCCCGTGATATCGCAGAGGCGCTGTATGAATGGCAAGAGCAAGCCGATCAGTGTGCCGGATTGTTAACTGCGGTCAGATTGGAGCATACCTCCATTCAGGAGTATTCGAGTTCGGCATTTGGTCTATTGTGCTGTATAACTGCCGGCGTATCCAATGCAGCACGAGCAGGTTCCGATAGAACCGTGTTTGATGTCCATGGGAAAAAACAAAACAGAATTCCATATATCCCTGGTACGATTAATATCATGCTGTGGTTCAACGGACAGATGACCCCTGGAGCGATGGTTAATGCGGTTCAGACGGCCGTGGAGGCCAAGGCCGCTGCCCTTGCCGATGCAGGTATTGCCGATTCGGAGAACGGACTTCCTGCCACAGGTACAACAACCGATGCCATTGTGTTTGCTGTACGTCAGATTTCTGCAGATGATAGCCAGCCGCTTCACTCATATGCGGGCACGGCTACTGCATTGGGAGCGGTTATCGGCAGACTCGTATATGACACGGTGACAGAAAGCCTACAGGCCGGATTGCAATGGAAAGAAAGGAACGGACACAGTAATGACATTTGAATTGGAGCATCTATGGACATCATCGTTCTGGATTGGCATGTCTGGAGCGTGGATCATCATTCTTGCATACATATTAGACCGATGCATCGGAGACCCGCGCTGGATTCCGCATCCCGTTATTGGAATGGGGAAAGGCATCTCGGCATTGGAGCGTATTATTAGGGCACGTGTACATACAAATAAAGGACTGAAAAAAGCGGGGATCTGGTTCCCGATCTTGATTGCGGGAGGTTCTTTTGCTGTCACATGGGGGCTTTTGTTTCTATTAGGTCTGATTCATCCGATCTTTGCGGCTGCAGCCGAAATTGTTCTGATCGCAACAACGATTGCTTCCAAAGGGTTGCGTGATGCAGGCATGGAAGTGTACCGCCATCTGAAAGAGCAGGATTGGCCTGGAGCCAGGCGTTCACTCGGTATGATTGTGGGACGTGATACGGCACATCTGGACGAGCCGGAGGTAGTTCGGGGAACGGTGGAGACCGTTGCAGAAAACATTGTGGATGCCATTGTATCGCCGCTATTCTATGCACTCATTGGTGGTGCTCCGCTGGCTATGGCCTACCGTGCCGTCAATACGCTGGATTCCATGGTTGGATATAAAAATGAGAAATATCTGCATCTTGGGTGGGCCTCCGCACGGCTGGATGATTGGGCTAACTGGATTCCCGCTCGCATGACCGCTTTGCTGTTAATTGTAGGCGCATGGGTGCTGAAACTGGATGCCAAAGGCGCAGCGCGTATGGTTGCCCGGGATGCGAGACTACACCCCAGCCCGAATAGCGGTTTTCCCGAGTCGGCAGTCGCTGGAGCACTAGGCATTCGGCTGGGCGGGCATAACGTGTATCACGGCGTTGCTTCATTTCGAGCTTATATGGGCGAGGCTACGCGGCCGATGGAGTCGGAAGATATCGTGCGAACGACGCGGCTGATGTTTTGGTCGGCGGGAGCTTTTGTGGGCCTTTGTTTCATAGCATCCTTGGGTGTGTGGTTAGCAGGAGGTGCGCTATTGTGGTAATTAAAGAATTAGAACAGCTTGGATCAAAACAGTCTCCGTACAAGCGTAGCATCGTATTGATCCGTCATGGAACAACCCAGTGGAATGTGGAAAAAAAGTATCTGGGGCATACCGACATGGGGCTGTTGCCTGATGCACAAGAAGAGCTGGTTCAGCTACGCGAGCAGTGTCGCGAGCTTACATGGAATACGGTGTATTGCAGTGACCTGCTTCGTTGTCGCCAGACGCTGGCACACATTGCACCGCAGCTGATTGAACAGGCGAAGTTTGATTCGCGCCTGCGCGAGAATGATTTCGGACAATGGGAAGGCCTGAATTATGAGCAATTGAAGGATAATCTCTTGTACCGGGACTGGATTGATGATCCACACAAGGTAACTCCGCCTGAAGGAGAAGCGTGGCAGACTTTTGCGGAACGAGTGGATTCTTTTCTGTACGAACAGATCTGGTCGGAGCATTCACACGAAAATTCACACAAGACACTTATTGTGTCACATGGCGGTGTCATCCGTTATATGATGTCCCGGCTCATCCATGGCGTCGGGTTTTGGGATACACATGTCATCCCTGGACAGGCTATTCAGGTTGATCTTGAAAAGAAAGGGGATCACTGGCTTGGCAGACGAATGGATTTTCCGTACATCGGGTTGTAAGGTGCTGCAATATACCCTATAATCACAACAGAAGTGTGACTCGGACGGACATATTGGGTATGATGGGCTGAGACGCCTGAACTGACGTGATTCGTGCGAAGAGCACTGCGACAATGTTTGATCTGAATTAACCATCTTTAGCGACCAAGGGTCCCGCGTGCCAAGCCGTTGTTCATGAAGAACAAGGACAAGTTATCATGCGCACAAGGGTAAAATGGGGAAGCTGGTGCAAATCCGGCACGGTCCCGCCACTGTGAAACAGGAGCCATCCTGTAAGTCAGATTACCAGCCCTGGACGTACAAGCCGGTGTTCCTTCGAGGAAAGGACAACGTTTCGGGCCATTCTGTGCGCATGGACAGCTAGCCGCTGTTACATGTACAGATTGCCGTATGCGAGACGTCATCCCTGATCCTTGTTTTAAGGATAAGGGATTTTTCTTGTTGTACACGATGTGTTGAAAAGTACTATGTTACACGAGGCCACTCCGATTGCAGTACCATTTTCCGATCGCTGTTATCCCCAGATTTTTTGATTCCTTTTCAAAGGGAAAAATCCGGTGATAAATGCGAACACTTCGTTTCTCCAAATTGGTTCTGCACTCTCCGTTAAACGTGTACACGTCTGCATTTTCGTTTCATCTAAACACCAAGATGGGGTAGAGCAATAAGAGTAAGGTAATAAGCAACAACAATAGTACAGATAGAGAAGGGGAGTTTAAATCAATGATTAAGAACTGGAAAGCACTCACATCACTGTTGAGCGCAGCAATGCTGGCACTGGCGCTGGCTGGATGCGGTAATACCGCAACAAAAGAAGGTGCGGGCAGCTCACAGCAGCCTGCACAGGAGCAGTCGCAGGAACAAACGCAAACGGATTTGAAAACCCAATATCCACTTACGGTTACGGACGCAACGGGTGAGTCTTTCACTTTTGAAAAAGCACCAACCAAAATCGTCTCTGTATCTCCAGCTGAAACGGAGTCGCTGTTTGCCCTCGGACTGGATAATGAGATTATTGGCGTATCCGACTATGACGATTACCCGGAAGCGGCGAAAACAAAAGCAAAAATGGGCGGCATTAACAAGCCGAATGAAGAATCTGTTATTGCAGCAGATGCGGATATCGTATTCGGAGGCATTTCATTGAGCGAGGATGCAGTGAAAAAGCTGCGTGATCTGGGCATTACCATTTTCAAAACGGATCCTAAATCCATCGACGATGTAATGAATAATATCGAAACCTTCGGTAAAATTACCGATCATCAGGAGCAGGCACAGAAGCTCATCACACAGATGAAGCAGGAAGTAACAGATGTAACCGAAGCGGTAAAAGCCGTGAAACCGGAAGAGAAGAAAAAAGTATACATCGAGTTCTCCCCAGGCTGGACGGTAGGTAAAGGTGAGTTTATGGACGAACTGATCAACGTAGCCGGGGGCATCAATGTTGCTGCTGACAAAGAGAGCTGGTATCAGATTAACGAAGAAAATGTTATCGCCTCGAACCCGGATGTTATCCTGTACGCCAATGACGTAGTTGAGGACAACAAGACGCTGGATCAGATCATCAAGGCACGTAGCGGCTGGGATCAAATTACGGCGGTGAAAAACAATGCTGTGATTGGGCTGGATGCTAACTTGCTGAGCCGTCCAGGACCGCGCGTAACTCAAGGGTTGAAAGATGTTGCCAAAGCGATCTATCCTGACCTGTTCAAATGAGCAGAAAGCTGATCCTGTTCGGAACGATGGGCATGGCGCTGCTGGTGCTTACCGTGCTCATCTGCACGGGCATCGGTTCAGTGGCGTTGCCCATCCGGGACATCGCTGGTATTCTCGTTCACAAATTGCCATGGGTGGGCGACTGGATTACACCTGATTGGAACAAGGCCGCCGAACAAATCATATGGAAGGTGCGTTTCCCGCGTGTCTTGCTTGCGATGCTCGTAGGTGCTTCACTAGCAATTGCAGGGGCGGGGTTTCAAGGTGTATTACGCAATCCTCTGGCTGATCCATTCACACTGGGGGTTTCCTCTGGTGCTTCGGTGGGGGCGGCGTTCCTGATATTCTTTGGTTTGCAGTACGCTATCATTGGTATTTGGACACTGCCGCTGGTTGCTTTTTTGACCGGGGTAGTCACGTTATGGTTCGTGCTGTCGCTGGCTCGTGAAGGACGTAAAATACCAACGCATAGCCTCATTCTGGCAGGTGTGGTCATGCAAAGTTTCTTGGGGGCGGTCGTTTCCTTCCTATCGACCATGTCGAAGCAGACAATCAATGAAATTATATACTGGACGATGGGAAGTCTGGCACTGCGCGGGTGGTCGTATACGACCATCCTTTTCCCGTATTTTCTGCTTGGACTGATCTTTCTATGGAGCCGGGCACGTTCGCTGAATGTCTTGGCACTGGGTGAACGTCAGGCAGCGCATATTGGTGTTGGTGTGGACAGGCTCAAGTTATCTGTGCTGGCTGTAGGCACATTGCTAACGGCAGGAGCTGTTTCGGTTTCGGGAGTCATCGGATTTGTTGGCTTGGTAATTCCGCATATTTTGCGCTTGCTGGTGGGGCCGGACTATCGCTTGCTGGTACCTTTGTCTGCGATTGGCGGTGCGATTTTTATGGTATGGGCAGACACCATAGCTCGCTCCTTGCTGGCACCGACTGAAATACCGCTAGGCGTCGTGACTGCTTTTGTCGGCGCTCCGTTTTTTGCCTATTTGCTGCATCGGAACAAAAAGCTGCAGAAGGGGATGATGCCGTGACGACCGACAAAAATTATGCTGCCGCTTCTCTAGTATCTGTTGTCCGGGCGGGCAAAACATACGGTGAACATCATGCCCTGCATCCTACCGATTGGCAGATCGCAGAAGGAGATTGGTGGGGTGTCGTTGGCCCAAACGGAAGCGGGAAATCAACATTACTCCAGCTTATAGCAGGAACGGAATCGTTAAGTGAAGGCCAGATCAGCATCGCTGGTGGTGATATCGGATCTTACGGCCGTAAGGAACTGTCACGGATGATCGCGGTTTTGCAGCAGGATGGCTTACCCGCAATCTCCTATCCGGTTCGGGATGTCGTCGAAATGGGACGGTATCCGTACCAAAATTGGTTAGGCCGGGAAACGGCGGATGGAGCACGTGTGGTGGACAGAGTGCTCGAAGAGCTGGGACTAATGGAACTTGCGGATCGGCCGCTGGATTCCCTAAGCGGCGGACAACGGCAGCGAGTGGCCCTAGCCAAGGTCATGGCACAGGAGCCGCGATTATTATTGCTGGACGAACCAACGACGTTTCTCGATATCAAATATCAATTGCAGTTTATGGAGTTGTTAGCGGCATGGCAGAAGAAGAGCAGTATCACGATTGTAGCGGTGTTGCATGATCTCAATCTGGCTGCGTTGTTCTGCAATCGTATTTTGGCTTTGCGTGAGGGGAAGGTAGTGGGAGAGGGAACACCTCATAGTTTAATGACGGGAGAGCAGATTCAAGAGATTTTTCGCGTTAAACCTGCGATGGTATCCCATCCGGATCATGCTGTTCCCCAACTGTTGTTGCGGCGGGACATGGATTAAATGAGGACGAGAGAGCCTCTATTTTGATGAAGGAAGTGCTGGTTGAATGAAGACAGAAGAACAGAAGCTGGAGCAAGTATTAAATAAGATTGTTGCTCCTGACCCAACCATTGCTGCCGAAACGTCTGCTCATGTGGATATACTCACAAAGCCACCTGGTAGTCTCGGCAAATTGGAAGACCTTGTGATTCGATTGGCAGGGATGACAGGGCAGGCACGTCCGCGTTTTGATCGCAGGGCTGTGATCGTTATGGCTGCGGATCACGGGGTCGTAGCTGAAGGGATCAGTGCTTTTCCAGCCGAGGTTACACCGCAGATGGTCATGAATTTTCTGGCTGGAGGCGCTGCAGTCAATGTCCTTGCTCGTCATGCCAGAGCGGAGGTGATCTGTGTCGATGTCGGTGTAAATGCTGACCTTGATCACGCTAACCTGCTCTCCCGCAACATTCGTAAAGGCACGGCCAACATGGCTCAAGGAGCCGCGATGACTCGGGATGAGGCGATTCAGGCTATTTTAGTAGGTGTGGATGTCGTTACCGCGGAAGTAGCAAAAGGGACAGGGTTGTTTGTCACCGGAGAAATGGGGATTGGCAACACAACGGCAAGCGCCGCAGTGATGAGTGCGCTCACTGGTATTGCACCAGCATCAGCTGTTGGGAGAGGGACTGGCTTGGATGATGCAGGTATGCTACGCAAGGCTGCTGTTATAAGTCAGGCTTTGAGTGTTAATACACCTGACCCTGAGGATGCGCTGGATGTGCTATGCAAGGTGGGTGGATTGGAGATTGCAGGACTCGCGGGCGTTATTCTCGCAGCAGCGGCCCATCGTTGTCCAGTTGTTATAGATGGTTTCATCTCGACTGCGGCGGCACTAATCGCAAGAAAGCTGGCTCCCCTGAGTACGGCTTATATGATCGCTTCCCATACCTCCCATGAGAATGGACATGCGGCTCTGCTACGTGAACTTGATTTGAAGCCGATGCTGGATCTGGATATGCGCCTTGGAGAAGGCACAGGTGGAGTACTCAGTCTGCATCTCATTGATGCAGCATGTCTGATTTTGAATGAAATGGCGACCTTTGCAAGTGCGGGTGTGTCAGACGGAACGAATCAGGCTTCCGACTCTGATTCCAGTGAGAAAGAGCATTCGACTGGTTCCTCCATTTTAACGGTCTCACCTATTCAGGGAGATGGCTCCCGATGAGTGTATTGGTTACTGGCGGTGCTCGCAGTGGTAAGAGTTCGTTTGCCGAACGTCTATGCATGCAGCGTTCCTCCGAAGCCTGGTATGTAGCAACTGCTCAGGCGTATGATGACGAGATGCGTGAACGCATAGCAATGCACCAGAAGCAACGTGAAGATTCCGGTTACCTCTGGCGTACGATGGAGGAACCCTTGGCTTTGCCTGCTCTAATTCAGCAGATGGGGGAAGGGCATACGGGAACGTCCGCACCAACGATTCTGGTGGATTGCTTGACACTTTGGCTGACGAATGTGTTATTGGCCCATGAACATGACGAAGGTCATGTGTTGCAAGGTCATCTGGATGCACTGGTAGAAGCGGTCCAAACCTATCCCGGATTACTTGTGCTGGTTACCAATGAAGTAGGGGATGGAATTGTACCCGAATACAAGCTTGGTCGTGTGTATCGTGATCTGGCAGGTGTTCTTAATCAGCGCATTGCAGCAATCTGTCGTGAGGTGTTTCTCGTGACGGTAGGCATTCCAATCGAATTGAAAAGTAAGGAGTATCGCTTATGAAGCATGGCTCAGCGGGTTCAGCCGTTCCGCAGCGGAAACATGCGGCTGCAGCGGCCTTTCAATTTCTGTCTCGTTTTCCTGTGAAAATGCAGCTCGATTTTGTTCCGCCATTGCTACGCGAAAGTGTGGTGTATTATCCACTGGTCGGTGCTGCAATTGGTCTCTGCCTGTGGCTGGTCGCCGCACTGAGCGGTGCCCTGCTTCCGGCTTTTCCGGCAGCGGTTCTGACCTTGACCGTATGGGTCTGGCTTACCGGAGGATTGCATCTCGACGGATGGATGGATACAGCAGATGGCCTGCTCAGTTACCGCAGCCGTGAGCGAATGCTGGAGATTATGAAAGACAGCCGAGTGGGCGCGATGGGGGTTATTGCCTGTGTGCTGCTCCTTATGATGAAGGCGGCGCTGATTGCCGATATGATTGCCCGTGGGAACTGGTTGTACGGTGCGTTGCTGATTTTGCCTATGATCTGGAGCCGATGGTTTATGGTCTATGCCATGTCAGCCTGGCCTAATGCTCGTGGGGATGATGGGCTTGCCGTTCTATTCAAAGGGCTCGGGGAGCGGAATGAAGTCCAGCGAGCACGTAGCGCTGCGATTGGACTTACGCTGGTCTTAGGCGTTATTACAATTGCTGTCGTATGGCTGTTTAAACCGGATATTGCTATTGCCGATGCCATGGTCAGCGGGTTTGGGTCACTCCCTTGGTGGTTGTATCCTGTAACGTCAGTTATCGTACTGCCTGTGGCGTGTTATTATATAGGGCGATTTGTTGCTACCCGGATCAGTGCCCGGCTTGGAGGGCTTACTGGAGATACATATGGTGCCATGAACGAACTGTTGGAAGCGGCTTTATTGACGGTATTAAGCGTGCTTCAAGGACTGTTTTGGCTGTAGAGGTTGAGGTGTAGAGGTGGGCTGCCCAAAATTCCATTGGAGAATTTTCGTTTGGTTTGAGCATTATCGTTATGTAGCAAGTTAATCGCGCGAAAGACAGGGGTGAGGGACCGTGGAAGATCAGGTAAAACAACCAGCGGCTGTACTCATGCTGCAAGGCACGGCTTCTGATGTAGGTAAGAGTGTCATTACAACGGCACTGTGCCGGATTTTCAAGCAAGATGGCTTCAGCCCTGCTCCGTTCAAATCACAGAATATGGCGCTGAACTCTTATGTTACAGAAGACGGCAAGGAGATTGGTCGGGCGCAGGGGGCACAGGCTGAAGCCTGTGGCATTGAAGCTACGACCGATATGAATCCGATTCTAATCAAACCTGTGCGGGATATGCATTCACAGATCGTGGTGCATGGTGTTCCTTTTGCCCAGATGAGCGCATCGGATTATCGTCAGCATTTCTTACCTGAAGCGAAGCAGACCGTAATGGATGCATTAAATCGGTTGCGCGATACATATGACATCGTTTTAATGGAGGGAGCAGGCAGTCCGGCAGAGATTAACCTCAAAGATCGGGATATTGTGAATATGAACCTGGCTGGCTGGGCCGATGCGCCGGTTATTCTGATCTCTGACATTGATCGTGGCGGCGTGTTTGCTTCGATCGTGGGTACGCTCGAACTGCTGGAGTCACATGAGAAAGCCCGTGTAAAAGGATTTATCATCAATAAGTTCAGAGGGGATCTCTCTCTGTTGCAACCGGGGTTAGACTGGCTTGAAGAACGGACTGGAATACCTGTGCTGGGTGTGCTGCCCTATATAAGAGATATTCAGATCGAGGCAGAAGATTCGGTGGTGCTGGACTCTCTTCGACATGGCAAAAAAGAAGAGACAGAACTGGATATCGCTGTCATTCGTTATCCGCGCATCTCCAACTTCACGGACTTCGATGCATTATCCCGTGAACCGGACGTGAATGTACGTTATGTGACTTCACCGGAGGAATTGGGTAGCCCAGACGCCATTGTTTTGCCAGGCACAAAAGATACGATCGGAGACCTGATTTATGTACGAGAATCGGGATTGGAACAGGCGATCCATTCTCACTCAGAGCTTGAACATGTTCAAGTTGTGGGTATATGCGGTGGATATCAAATGCTGGGGCAACACTTGGTTGATCCGTATGCTGTCGAGGCAAACCAAGCTCAGGAAGCGGTGGGACTTGGCAAACTGCCTTTATCAACAACATTTCTTCAGCACAAACAGACGGTCAGAGCTATGGGTAACGTACAGCCTGAACATCCCATTCGGCTACATGGTGGAAAACAAGTTGAGCCTTCGGCCATATCTGTTAAGGGATACGAAATCCATATGGGTGTAACGGAATGTCACGAACCTGAACAGGTAACCGCTTTGTTTGAGATCGCTCATGCTGGCGGACAAGCATTTTTGGAAGGATGGGGCACATCAGATGGGAAAGTGTGGGGAACGTATCTGCACGGTTTGTTTGAAAGTGATCAATTCCGGCGTTCCTGGTTGAACGGACTGCGTACAGCAAAGGGACTTGCACCGCTGGAGGAAACATACAGTGCTCAGGAGCGCAAAGAAATGGAGTTTGATCGAGTAGCCACATCTTTGCGCTCATCACTGGATATGCAACGAGTGTATGAGATTATGGGCGTGACACAGCCTGAATAATTAACATGTGCACTTTGTTCAGGACTTATCTGTAATGATCCGAGTGAGAAATATGGATGAATAGCAAAAAACACCCCCATGACCCGCGACCTGTTCAGTCATTGAACGATTGCATCTGGTATGGGGGTGTTTTTTATTAGATTATTTACAATGTTTAATATAGCAAATGCAGGGTTATAGATATGTGATCATTATTGATGATTGTTGATGGATGATTCGATTGAAGCTTAATCAATCATTAGTCGATTTTAAACTTCTTCATCGCTGTTTGCAGCTCGACAGCTTGTTCATGCAGATGGCGCACCGTGCTCGAATGAGAGTCCATCTCGCTGAGTTGCATTTCTGCGGTAGTTGCAATCTGTTCCATGCTCTCACGAGACTTGGATGTAATCTGTGCTGTTTCTTCCACCGAAGCGCTAACTTCTTCTGCACCTGCAGAAACTTGCTGTGTGGAGGAGGAGACGGTTTGAATGGTGAGATTGACGTTCTGGATCAATTCATTGAGTTGCTGGAAGGCTGAACCTGCTTGCTGTACAACAGCAGTTCCAGAACCAATCTCTTGCGTTACCCGGTTCATCGCACTTACGGATCGTTCGGCATCTTCACGAATCGTACCGAGATAATCGGCGATTTCTTCGGTCGCTGTCTTGGATTGTTCCGCCAGCTTGCGGACTTCTCCAGCAACAACGGCGAATCCTCGTCCGTGTTCACCCGCACGGGCCGCTTCAATGGATGCGTTAAGGGACAGCATGTTAATCTGTTTCGTAATTTCAAAAATAGAATTGACAATGGTTCCGATGGCAACGGAACGTTCGTTCATCGTTTCGATATAACGCAGCGATTCGCTGGCGGTTTGTCCGACAAGTTCCATCTGATTCACTGCATTTTGTGCCAGTTGATTGCCGTTAAGCGCCTCTGTTGCAGCTTCATTGATTTGTTCGGATACTTCGGCGGCAGAAGATGCGATATGCATAATTCCTTGGGTGATCTCTTCCATCGCTCTTGCGTTCTCGGATGCACTGGAAGCGATACTGACACTACCTTTTCCAGCTTCTTCGGCAGCATGGCTGGAGTTCTGTACCATACCGGACATGGACTCTACACGCTCAAGCAAGTCATTGGAACCGACAACGACCTCATTAGAGGTAGTTAGGGCACGGCTAATCATTTCTTTGAGATTATGTGTCATCGTCTGGAAGCTGAAGGCCAGTTGGGCGATCTCGTCTTTGCCTTTAATCTGTAGCTCAGCGGTAAGATCACCTTGAGAGATTCGTTTACTATGTTCTACAAGTTTAATGATGGGTTTGGTGACTCTTTTGATCATACTAGTAGAGATGAGCCAGCCAAGGACAAATACCAACGCGGTAATACCAAGGCATAGCCAGAAAATTTGAGCAATTTTATCCTGAACAAACTTGGCATCCATGCTGACGGCCATGAGCATATTGCTTCCCGCAATCGGCATAAATGCTGCTTTATGTACACCATAAGAATCAGAGAAGACCGGGCTGATGACCACTTGTTTCTTCTCGCTTGCTTGTGCCATGGAAGGTTCTACATCAATAGCATCTCCGGTCTTGAACTTGGAGTTGATGCTAGCGACAACAACGGTGGCTTTGCCATCCTGCACGGCAATGACATAAGCCGCATCCAGGCTATGTTCTTTGGATTGATCAGCCAGGTAGGATCCGACCGTCATGGCCGCTCCTTCAGCGCCTGCACCGCCACTTTGGATCTGCAGAAGTTTGGATGAAGATGTATTTTTGTAAATATCCTGAATGGACGTATTCAGAACTTTGTCGAACTGAGGTAGCACGTAACTTTGAATAATATTCATGGATACGGCATAAAAACTGATACTAAACAACAGGGAGGCAACGAGTAACACTAGGAATAACGTGCCCCTGATCTTGCCAGCAACGGTGCGTTTGCGAAACATAGAATCACCCTTTCACGTCATCTTCAATAACATTGTCCCTTATTCCGTTCTCTATGGCCTTTTTTACTAACGAAGAAAGACCTATTTTTTGTATTTACGAAACTCTCGAATAAGCGGATATACCCATTTTACAAAATTAACCGCGGGTTGAATAGCAGAATTTTCATAAAACTGCATAATTATTTTCATCGATCCAGAATGATTAACATGGATATTACATAATATCAATTAATACCTACCAGAATAGTTTGATATATGTTATATTGTTCATTGTCACATTTGAAGGCCAAATATAAATTAGAGAATCGGTTCAACACCGATGATACATGTCTGAGGAGGAACAAAGGTAATGAATACATTTCTATTAATTGTGAATGTAGTGGTCATGCTGGCGCTGCTGGGTGTTCTCTACTGGATGCAGAAGAAACACATCTCGTTTACGAAACGTGTATTTGCGGGTCTAGGTATGGGTGTTGTGTATGGTGTTATTCTGCAATTGATCTACACATCGGGTTCGGATGTGATTACGAAGTCAGTCGATTGGTTTAATCTGGTCGGTTCAGGATATGTTCGTTTGTTACAAATGGTAGTTATTCCACTCATCATGGTGTCGATTATCTCGGCGATCATGAATCTGAAGGGCAAGCAAAACCTGGGTAAGATGAGTTTCTCCATCATCGCTATTTTACTAATCACAACAGCGATTGCTGCAGGAGTCAGCATTGCAACAAGTCTGGGATTCAACCTGACTTCCATTGAGATTCAAGGGGGAGATCGGGAAACGGCTCAAATCCAGAAGGTGGAGGAACGTTTGGCTGATGTGAAGGATCAGACGATTCCACAGCAGGTGCTGGAGTTCATTCCTTCCAATCCATTTGCGGATATGACGGGTGAACGCCGTACGTCTACACTGGCTGTCGTTATTTTCTCAGCCTTTATCGGTGTAGCTGTATTGGGACTGGATCGCAAGAAACCGCAACAGGCGGAAACGTTCCGTGGCATGGTGAATGCCGTCTACGCTGTTGTAATGCGGATTGTCACGCTGGTACTGAGGCTTACGCCTTACGGTATTTTGGCGCTCATTACGAAAGTAACGGCGACCACCAATGCAGAGGAAATTTTGAAGTTGATCAAGTTTGTCATTGCGTCTTACGTGGCGCTGGCGATTATGTTTGTCATCCACCTGATCATCATCTCCCTGTCCGGATTTAACCCGGTTACGTATGTGAAAAAAGTACTGCCAACGCTGGTATTTGCTTTTACTTCTCGTTCAAGTGCGGCAGCGATTCCGCTGAACGTGGAGACACAGACGAAGAAACTCGGCGTATCCGACGGGATTGCCAACTTGTCCGCAAGCTTTGGTGCTACGATTGGGCAAAACGGCTGCGCCGGTGTATATCCGGCCATGCTGGCGGTTATGATTGCTCCGACGGTCGGAATCGACCCTCTGAGCTGGGACTTCATCGTGACGTTGATCCTCGTAGTTATGATCAGTTCGTTTGGTGTGGCAGGCGTTGGCGGCGGGGCAACCTTCGCCTCCCTGATCGTCTTGTCCACATTGAATTTGCCTGTGGCTCTGGTAGGACTGTTGATTTCCGTTGAGCCGTTGATCGACATGGGTCGTACAGCGCTCAACGTGAACGGGTCCATGACATCCGGACTGCTGACAAGCAAAATTTTGAAAGAAAACGATCGGGACACGTTCAACGATCAAAGCCGTGAGCTGGATTCTGCTGCTCACGCGTAAGCTGCGCGAAGCTTGCCGCGCACGGCTTGTGCACTTGGTGAGGCAGCGTGCGCAGAGCGAGCTGTATTAGAGTGGATGCAAGGCCGTCCTTTGGAGACATTCCGGAGGGCGGCTTTTGCGTGTGGGATTACACCGGAACGTGCAGATGCGGCGCGAGTGGTGGGAGTCTTTTTTTCAACAGAGAAGGGGGATCGGGGTGATGGCGGGTTAGAGCGTGTGAGGATATATGTGTTGGGTTAACGGTGTTATGCAACGCTGGAGGGATTTAGTGCTGTTCAATGTTGAGGAAATGTGATAGAGTTATTCATGTTTTGGCGCTGCGCCAAACCGCGGTTCGTAACCATCCCGCGTAATCAAAACTAGGAAGGCAGTGTATGTATTCATGTTTAATTTGGTGTGGGGAGCGGTATTCGTTCTCGTGACGTATGGATTTTTTCTTCTATGTTATCGTCTGTTCGGCAAAAAAGGTCTGTATGCCTGGATCGGTGTAGCAACGGTCATTGCCAACATTCAGGTGACTAAAACGATAGACATTATGGGAATCGTCTTAACGCTGGGTAACACGATGTATGTTAGCATGTATCTGACCAGTGATCTTCTCAATGAAAAGTACGGGGCGGATGAGGCACGGAAGGCGGTATGGTTTGGATTTTTCACATTGATCATGACAACCGTTCTGATGCAGATGGTGTTGTTATTTAATGCGGCACCGACGGATTTTGCTCAGGATTCGATGGAAACATTGTTTGGTCTGTTGCCACGTCTGGCGCTCGGCAGTCTGTCTGCGTATTTCATCAGTCAGTTTCTGGATGTGCGTTTGTTCAGTTGGCTACGTAAAATCGCACCGGGACGTAATCAGCTCTGGATTCGAACGAACGGTAGCTCGATTATCAGTTCCTTTGTAGATACGCTTGTATTCTGCACGGTTGCCTTTGTGTTTATCTATCCATGGGATGTGTGGCTGGAAATTTTCCTGACGACCTACCTGATCAAGTTTGTGCTGACTGCGGTTGGAACGCCGTTTCTGTATGCCGCACGTAACTTTAAATTTGAAGATGAAGCTTAAAATAGGATCGCCACTTCAAATCCCTCTGCGGAGCCACAGTTGCAATATGGACTCTGCAGGGGGATAATTTATACAACAGAATTTGTTTCCTGATAATATACGTCTACGATTACATAAGACAAGGGGGATTGAGCATGTATTCCACACTGCGCTACAAACTGGAGAGCAATGGCACAACCTATGAGAATGATAGCCTTAATGCCTCGGTATTTGTGGACTTGATTACGGATCTGGAATTGCATGATTTTGTCGTTCTGCAACCGTCAGAACGGGTAGAGGGAAGTATGTATTTGCAGGCTGCTTCGCTTGAGGAACCGGGGCAAATGGTGGTAGAGACCCGTTTGCAGGAAGGTGAGAGCGGATTTCGGCATTACAGTTACACCACGGCAGATACAACCAAGGTGATTCAGTGGTTTTTGGATTACTGGGGGAAACAGGAGTTGCCTGAACTGGAGGATTGGCAGGATATAACCCATGAAATGGACTAACGAAGATGGAAGCTGATTGAGCATGGAATACAAAATTTACGCCTGACATAGCAACCCTCTGATCGATTCAGATCGCGATGGATGTGAACTCTAATAGACGCTGATCCCCATCGCAAGAATCAAAATCCCGCAAGCCAAGTTGTCATGGGTTGCGGGATTTTTTGTGCTAATTGAAGTTGCAGTTGTCTCATGTTTTGCGACTGCATACTTGCTACTTGCAGCTTAGTTTGTCAGGATTTGCAGTTCTTTGGGATACGTAGTAAGTACCTCTACACCTGTATCGGTGACAAGAACATCGTCCTCAATACGCACACCGCCTGCTGCGGTGTAAATACCCGGTTCAATGGTAAACACGGTTCCTGCCTGAAGCAGATCCATGTTCTCTCCATGCAGGGATGGATACTCATGCACATCAATGCCGAGTCCATGTCCGACACGGTGCATAAAACGCTCGCCGTATCCTGCATCAATCGTCACCTGACGAGCAGCGCGGTCAACGGATGCGCAGGTAATGCCTGGTTTAACAACCTGTATCGCGGCTTCGTTGGCGGCAAGTACGGTATTATAGATGGTGCGAAGTTCAGGTGAAATGTCTCCGAAGGCAAAGGTACGCGTAATGTCTGACGCATATCCACCAGCGTACACACCCATGTCAAACATAAGCAAATCCCCGTGCTGCAGTTTGCGATCCCCAGGCGTACCATGCGGCAGGCCAGTTTTTGGTCCAGTCAGCACCATTGTATCGAAGGAGGGACCGTCGGCACCGAGTTTTTTCATCTGGTATTCCATCTCAGCGACCAGCTCGATCTCCGTAACACCTGCACGTACATGGGTAAGACCTTGTCGTAGCGTTTCTTCAATTAAGTAGATGGCATGGCGAATACGAGCGACTTCTTCCGGTGTTTTGTTCACACGCAGTGCGCGTAGCAACGAACCAACATCTTCAAAACTTGCACCGCCGAGAGCGGAGTTTAGTTGCTCATAACGAGAGACGGTAACGTATTCTTTTTCCAAACCTACCCGGCCCAGCCGTCCTTGATATCGGTCAAACAGCGAGTAGGGATTATCCGTGTCCGAATGTGTAGCAATGTTGGATACAGTAGAAGCTGCCGCAGCGGCATCCGCGTCCAGTGCAGGCACAATCAGTAACGGATCTTCACCGCGTGCCAGCATCAGGCCCATAAAACGTTCATGCGGATTGCTCGCATATCCCGTCAGATAATAAATATGTTTTGGATCTGTGATGAGCATGGCATCGAGTCCTTGCTTGGACAGATCGGCTTCCAGTCTGGATAAAGGAGTTTGGTTCATATTAGATATATCCACCTTTCATATGTACGCTCTTTTAAATACACCGTGTTTTCTTAACACTATAGCGTCTGTTTCTTCTATTATAGAAGATGTTGAAAAAATTCTAAACTAGCGGCGACTTTTAAGCCGAGGAATGCCTGTTTTTACCGTTTAGGCGAAGAGTGGCAAGGGTAATACAGGGCGAAACCGCTTTACAGGTGGAACGTTGGCTGAAAGAAAAGACGCATATATACTAGACATATAGACCTTGTAAGACAGACAAACGATACAGAAACACAACGCGAGAGATAATACAGGTACAACATAGGCTTGCAATACATTCAGAAGACAGAGAGACACAGACAAATCGGGCAGCAGACCATGAATCAAAGACTCACACATAAGACTCGTCAGGACTTCAGGCAACATACGAAAATGAGGGAGAGAAGCTGATCCACTTTTTTACTCAATCCAATGAAGTTGAAAGGGGAGTTTAATTCGTCATGAACAATCGATTAACTGTGCCGCTTTATGCCTCATTGCTTAGCATGGCTTTGTTAACAGCATCCTGTGCTCCCGGCACCCCGACGTCAGATTCGCAACGGCTATCTCAAGGAGAAGGAACGGGTCAAGGACAGACGGCAACCGGAGGCAACGCTGAAACAGGTACTGAAGAGCGGGATGAGCAAGGGAATACAGTCGTTCCCTATCAGGCTTCCGTTCTGGTCGAGGGATTGAATGCACCTTGGGAAGTGGTGACGGTTGCAGATGGACGAATGTTTGTGACCGAGCGCCCGGGCGTGATCCGAGTTATTACGAATGGAAAACTGGAGTCAGAGCCGCTGATTGAATTCGAGGCACCCTTTAACGAAGAAGGCGAAGGTGGATTGCTCGGGCTGGAGGCAGATCCGGACTTTGAGAGTAACGGTTATCTGTATGTGTATCACTCGTACTTGGAGGGACAGGATATTGCCAATCGCGTGCTGCGCCTGAAGGTGACGGATGGAAAAGCGGTAATCGACAAAGAGCTATTGACGGGCATTCCAGGCGGGGTCAATCACAACGGCGGACGAATCAAAATCGGACCGGATCAGCTGCTGTATATCACTACAGGCGAGCGTTATGAACCGGAACTGGCACAGAACCGGGATAGCCTTGGTGGAAAAATACTGCGCATCGGTCTCGATGGGTCGATCCCGTCAGATAACCCTTGGCCGAATTCCCCTGTATACAGTATGGGACATCGTAACGCCCAAGGGCTGGCATGGAATCCGGATAACGAATATCTCTATGCGACCGAACACGGTCAGCGCAATCATGACGAGATTAACCGGATTGTTGCCGGGGAGAACTATGGCTGGCCCGAAGTAGAGGGCGACGACGATGATAACGGAACTTATCAGGCTCCGCTGGCGCATAGCGGGAATGATACCTGGGCGCCTTCGGGTGTAGCCTTCATTGCGGAAGGCCCGTGGGCGGGTTCATTAGTGGCTGCGAATCTGAGAGGGGAGCAGCTACTGCGGGTTGTATTGTCCGAAGACGGTACGAAGGTCGAGCAGGTGGTCCCTTTTTTCGAAGATGAATGGGGCCGTATACGTAATGTCACCGCTGGTGAAGATAGTAAGCTGTACGTGCTAACCAACAATCGCGATGGCCGCGGCACACCGCGTGAAGGTGATGATAAGTTGATTGTGCTTACGCCCGAAGGGTAGCGGTTATTTAGCTGGATTGGTTGGTAGATCGGCGTCACAGGGGGAGATTTATAAAAAAAAGCAGGGATTTGACCACTCTGAGTAACTGTAATCAGAGCCAAGTAGCGGACAAATTCACAAAAATAAATGGCTTACTCCTCATTGATTCGGTTAGAACAACGTTTTTATTGTGAAAAAGCAAGCATAGCTACAAATTAATTGATGGAAAGTCGTCTCCAGCAGGACATTTCTTCAATTCTTTTGTATGTGTCCAGATCGGTATTCATACAGGCTGTGTTGTGTTTATAATTAATCATACCCAATAAAAAACAAATGAGGTGTTCGATATGATGGGATGGTTTACACGTAAAAACAAACAGGAAGATGCGGTTGCCAAAGCGGATCGCGTAATGAACAAAGGGCTTACGGGCATGATGATGAAAGGATTTGTACCAAAGGAACATCGGGATGCCATCAACCAGAGTTTGGACTCGGCTAAGCAGGCACAACTCGCTGCAAGCGGATCGTTGCCTCTGACAGCAACTGGAACCGTGATCAGTGTAACGGATACGGGAAAATTAATTAATTTTGATCCCATTGTGGTGCTTGTACTTGAAGTTACTGAAACGGGTGGTCACACGTATCAACGCACAATGGAAACACTTGTATCCAAGCTGCAGATTCCGCGTGTGGGTGATCGTGTCGGTTTGGGACAGCATCCGGCGAATCCTTCTGAACTGATCTATATGGGACTTCTTTCGGTTTAGGTGGATTCATAGCGATAGATATTAATGCGACTATTCCGAATATAGGAAAAAATTTGAATTATTAGTTTACGTGTTACAGATAACAACGCAAAGGAAACATACACACCGAAGATATAACAAAAGATATCAAATAGTAAAAAGTAAAAAGATTTATACAGCATAAATTAGATAGATAGGGTGATAGAGATGAGTCGTTTTTTTAGAGTAATTGGCTTACTGATGGTATTTGGGACAGGATTTTCCCCGTTCATAGCTCAGTGGCTGTGGGATGATCCGTTTATGGTCATGCAGGCGTGGTGGTTTAAACCGATGCTTTTTGGAGGAATTGGTTTACTGGTCATTTCGTCTATATTCGGTACAAGTTTGGGTCAGCGCAAGATCAAATCAGGATTGCCGGCAGTGGGTGTGATCCAAAGCATTCAGCAGACGGGTACCTATATTAATGAGCAGCCGGAAGTGAAAATGATGCTGAAGGTGTCTCGTCAAGGCCGGGAAACATATGATACAGATTTAAGAACCATTATTCCTCTGACTTCGCTGTCTCAGTTTCAGCCGGGAGCTATCATTCCGCTTGTCGTTTCCGAGAAAGATGAGCGCAAAGTCGGGCTGGATCAGCATGGAACCGTGTCGCAAGAGCATATGCAGCAACTGTTGAATGAAAAGATGATGCAACAAGGTATAGCACCGGAAATGGTAGATATCGCACGTACAGGAGAGAAGGGGTTGGCTAAAATTCTCGACGTTACCCCTATGGGAAGTGGACAGAATGGCAACATCAAGTTACAGCTTAAACTTAGTATTACGAAGCCAAATGGTGAAACC
Organism: Paenibacillus intestini; assembly: GCF_030803945.1. NCBI lineage: Bacteria > Bacillati > Bacillota > Bacilli > Caryophanales > Paenibacillaceae > Paenibacillus > Paenibacillus intestini. The sequence goes on from NZ_JAURUN010000003.1 coordinate 93,435, forward strand.
TTTGAGGTGATTACGCAAAAAGAAATCCTGCCTTCTGCCATGTCACAGGTTCAGCAGGGACATATCATTAACGTATTTTATTCGCCGCAGGACCCTTCCAAAGTGGCCCTTGCTCTTCAAGTGCAGGAACAACAGTTAAATCATCTTTTCTCGTCTTAATATTCTCATCTTGATCTGCTTATCCTTAGCATCACTTTAAAAAAAGCTGTACAAAATGGAACTGTAGCATTCTCGCGGTTCATTTCAGGAAATTAGAGTTATATATTCGAGCGCCCTCCCCAAGTCAAAGCGGACGATGAACGGGAACGGCGCTCTTTATTTATATCTCTACAATTAAATTAAGAACGAGTGCTTGAAGAAGAGCGCATCAGCATTTCCCGGAAAGAGTGAAAAAGAGGCTGTGCGTAGTGTTCAAGCTGCTCCCGGCTGGGCTGTCCCTCTTCTGTTAATATATCGTGATCGAACCACACGACAGCATAATCATTGTCATCATTTGGTTTACTCGAATCCCAGCAGACAGGCCCCGCATGATCTTCATAGGAGGCAAATGGAATATATCCCGCCTTAACCAGTAATTCCGATGATGACCAGAGGTTTCGTAATTCCCGCAGGGGGTAGTCAGAAGGTAGATTCGGTAATTCGATCGTAAATCCTTCATAGCGAAGATACACATTCAGAACATATCGGCTACTCAGATAGGCCGTATAGAGCGGCGGCAGAGAGAAAGATGGGCTATACGTACCCGAACCAGGCTTAACATAATTAGCAACTAATTCGTTAATCTGATCTACTGTAATCTCCGAATCCAGCATTCTCCAGCGAACCCATTCCTCTTCATCCACCTCGCCATCATGCATATCCGAAGGAACGCCATAGTCCCCTTCTTCTATTTTGGCCGGATGAGACATTAGAATATCGCGGTGAGGAGAATCGAAATATGCGTCCAGCCAGCTTTTGATGAAAAGTCGATCTTGTTCCAGCACCTCTTTGTTAATCAAAGTGGTCACAACCCTTCAAGATTCATAATCTTATATTTTTATATTCTTATTCTTATATCCTCGTATGCTTTTATTTTAAACGATACCGATTCGCATGCGATAGGAGAACAGCACTTCTTTTGATTTTCCGTCAAAAACAAGCTCTGCCCGGCGTCTGAAATCGTCCGCCATGTCATTCAATTCTGTGGCGCCCAGCTTCAAAGCTGTCTGGAGTCCGCCTTGGCTAAGAGCCAGGTTGGCATAACGCTCAGCTGTGAATGGCTCCTGATGATGGAACATAATTTCCCGGCTGTAACGGAACAGCCCGGATTGCTGGATCTGCTGTAAATGGCCTTCTTTGCTCCATTTATATGCTTGTTGCTCTGTACTCGATAGACGTGAGGCGAGTTCATCCGCTGTACTCACCAGTTGCTGGTATGCTGCTTCAAGTTGCCAGTCCAATACAGGCGGCCAGTCACAGTCGTAGGCAGCAAAAATACCGCCTGGACGCAGTACCCGTGCGAACTCGCGTAAGGTGGATTCCGGCTCCATCCAGTGAAACGACTGGGAGCAGGTCAAAATATCTACACTATCATCCGGCAGGCCGAGGTCATGGGACATTCCCGCCGCAAAGCGAAGCTGATCCGGTTTGCCTGCAGCTTCCCATTTCGCAATGCCAACGGAACGCATATCCTCGCTAGGTTCCACGCCGATTACTCGCTCGGCATAATCCAGCCAGATCCAGGTGGATAAACCTGTACCACAACCAACATCAGCCACGAAGCGTGGCCTTTTGCCCAGATAATGAGTCAAAATATCGACGACTTCGCGGGGAGCAGCGGGTCTGTTTCGATCATACAGTGTGCCAAATCCTTTAAAGCGTTCTACGTTATTGTGTCTGATCTGCTGATTCATGTATGTCCTCCCAACATCGCTAAATTCCTGTCAATCCTAATTTAAAATGAAATGGTATAGATACATACTATATTGTATCATCATACTCGGTTTTGTGCCCATCATCTTCCAGTAAAAGTGCGACGGCCTCTTGATGTCTGCGAAGTAACTCTTTGCGCACCGTCAAAGGAGCAATCACCTTTATTTTTGAGCCAAAGGACAGTAAGAATGAATAAAGCTGTTCACCCTCATCAATTGGAATAGAAACCCTTAGTTTCCCATTCGCTTCTTGCTGAATAATGGCGGGATCCAGCAGATCGTAAACACGATAAGCGATCGTTTGTTCAAACAGAAGTTCGATCGGAGTCTGTTTCTCAGACGGTTGGTTAGACTGTATCTTGATGTCTTGGTTTTCTCCGTGATAAGGTTCTTCTTTAACTCGATCTCCCTCCCCTGTCGATGGCCGAGTATGCTCATATGCGCCGGGCACAAAGCGAAGTTTCGTGATCCGTTTGATTTTGTACGTGACGAAGGTGTCGGGCGAATTGGATGTCATAGGCTGGGGTTGCTTTAGACCCTTGAAGTACCATGTATTGTTTTTAAAAATAAGCTTCACCGGCAACGCCGTCTCCTCACTCGCTTCTCCATTGGAATCGATATAGTGAAATGCGAGCAACTGACTTGCGAATATCGCCTGTTTCACCTGATTAAACAGGTGCATCTCTTGCTCGGGAATACTGCCCCACGGAGAATACTCAAATTCAATCCAGTCCAGTTTATGATCAAAAAGGGTTGTTAACCTGCCCAGCATCCGGGCGCTGTTCAGATGAGGAATGGCGCTGACGCTGTACAAGCCGAGCAAAATTTCATTCTGTTCATCCTCGCTCAGCAACGACTTGTCCATGACATAGTTATCCATCAGATGAATGCCGCCGTGCTTGCCCGTTGTTGTATAGACGGGGATGCCTGCGGCACTCAGACGGTCAATGTCCCGGTAAACGGTGCGAACCGAGATTTCGAACAGGCGTGCAAGCTCCGGGGCGGTTGTTTTCTTTTTTTCCAGCAACAGCAACAACATTCGGAATAATCGGTTATGTTCCATGACCAAATTATATCATGACAACCCTTGTCAGGGTATGGGTGCTACACTTGTACTATAACGTTATAGTTCTCAGCGTATTTCAGTGGATTGAAGATCACAGACGTGCTCTAGTAGCCGTCAACATTTAGAGGAGGAAACGCATCATGAAAATGAAAGATGGATTCTTTTGGGGCGGCGCAACGGCTGCCAATCAGTTTGAAGGCGGATGGAATAAGGATGGCAAAGGGCCAAGCACATCGGATATGATGACAGGCGGAACGCATACCACGCCGCGCCGAATTACACCTGTTCTTGAAGAGGGCACCTATTATCCGAGCCATGAAGCGGTTGATTTTTATGGACATTATAAAGAAGACATTGCGATGATGGCCGAGATGGGTTTCAAAATGTTCCGCATGTCGATCAACTGGTCTCGCATCTACCCGAACGGTGACGATCTGGAGCCAAACGAAGAGGGTTTGAAGTTCTATGATAACGTCTTTGCCGAGTTGAAAAAACACAATATCGAGCCATTGGTGACGATCTCCCACTACGAGACACCGTTTGGCCTGACACAAAAATATAACGGCTGGGCTTCTCGTGAAGTGATCGAGTTTTACATCCGTTATTGTACAACCCTCTTCAATCGTTATAAGGATCAGGTAAAATATTGGCTGACCTTTAATGAAATTAACTGTCTGACAATGCCGCTTGGTGCATATATGGCAGGTGGATTGTTGTTTGAAGGTAAAGAAACATTGACGGACGGCGTAGATCAGCCACAGACTCGGTTCCAGGCGCTGCATCATCAATTCGTGGCCAGTGCCAAAGCGGTGAAGCTGGGACACGAGATCAACCCGGATTTCAAAATCGGCTGTATGGTTGCTTTCATGACAACGTATCCGAACACGTGCAACCCGGATGATATTTTGCTTGCACAGAAGAAAGATCAACTGTCCAACATGATCTGTGGCGATGTACAGGTTCGGGGAGCATACCCAGGATTCGCAAAACGTTTCTTCGCAGAAGAAGGCATTGAAATTCAAATGCAACCGGAAGATGAGCAGACGCTGCGTGAAGGCTGTGTAGATTTCTACTCCTTCAGTTATTACATGTCTCTCGTGGAAAGTGCGGATGCATCGCTGGATCGAGCGGAAGGAAATCTACTGGGTGGTATCAAAAACCCTTATCTCGAAGCTTCCGACTGGGGCTGGCAGATCGATCCGAAAGGACTACGCTATACGCTGAACCACCTCTATGATCGTTATCAGGTACCATTAATGGTTGTGGAAAATGGTCTGGGTGCGGTTGATGTAATTGAAGAAGACGGCTCCATTCAGGATGACTACCGGATTGATTATCTGAAAGGTCATATTGAGCAGATGAAAGAAGCGGTTGCAGACGGCGTTGACCTTATTGCTTATACAATGTGGGGCTGTATTGACCTTGTAAGTGCATCGACTGGTGAGATGAAGAAACGTTATGGTTTCATTCATGTCAACAAAGATAATGATGGCAAAGGTGACTTGAGCCGCACACCGAAGAAAAGCTTCTACTGGTACAAAGATGTGATTGCTTCTAATGGAGAGAAATTGTAATTCAACAGCTGTAATCAAAAGATAACAAAACCCCAACGATCTTTCGGTCGTTGGGGTTTTTAGCGATGATGCATGTAACATGCGACTAGGCGAAGCTTCTGGCTTGTAATTCGGACAGCCGCTGCAAATGACGTCTGTAGAACCAGATACAGGTGAATAACCAGCACCCGCTCAGAAAGTAACCGCCAACGACGTCACTAGGATAATGTACGCCCAGATAAATCCGGCTAATGCCGATCATCAGGATAAAGGCAGCACTAGCTGCAATCATACATACACGCCCGGTAAAGGTCGGGATATGCTTCCAGATCAGAAAAGCAAGTCCACCATAAAGGCTGAACGCCGCCATGGAATGTCCGCTGGGGAAGCTGTAACCGCTTACTTCGATAATGCGGTTAATAGTTGGGCGAGCTCGTTGAAACAGCAGCTTGATCACGGCATTCAATAGCGTAGAGCCTGCAAGCACGATGGCAAGAAAGAGCAGTTCGCGTTTGTGGCGTAGGAAAACATAGAGGATCAGCATAACAATGACCGTAATGACAACGACCTGAAGTTCGCTGCCGATCCAGGTGAAAAATTGCATAAATCGGGTCATGCCAGGCGACTCCATGCCTTGGATCAAGTCGATGAGTACAGCATCAAAGCGATGAATCTGGTTATCGCTAATGGACAGCGCAATGCTGATAAAAGCGGACAGGCATAACGCTGCAACGAGCAGCGGAATGGAAAATTTTTTCGTCAAATTGTGCTTCAAATGTTAATTCCTCCATGATGTAAAATGTCTTTTATGTATAGCTTCACCTGTTGAACGAGGGAGATGGTTTAGACGAAGACTTCGATAACAGTACAGCCTTTCCATTCAACCGATGCAGTCAGCAGTATATACATAACCTTTTAACATAGTGTTAACATTCTACAATAAATCAAACAAAAACGAAAATGGAGACGTTAGTAAGATAAGAGAGGCTTCAGGATAACTCAAAGGGGGAGAATGTAAGGATGAGGAGAGTGGGAGCGGCCGTTTTAGTTCTGTTGTTTTTTGTAGCAAATGTGATGGTTTGGCCAGGGGAGCGGGCATACGCGTGCAGTTGTGTCGAATCCAGTGTTAAGGAGAAGTTGGAAACGTATAGCGCTGTATTTACGGGGAAAGTAGTCGAGATCGGAGGCGACTCCATAATCAGTAGTAGGGAATATAAGAAATATACGCTGGATGTAGACACGACCTGGAAAGGCGTAGATGCAAAAAAGACAACCATATTGATTAATAATATGGGCGAAGGTGCCTGTGGAATAACATTGGCAAAAGATCAATCTTATCTTATTTTTGCTAATCAGGATGATAAGGATGGCAAATTATACAGCAGCCTATGTAGCGGTAATCTTCAGATTGAACAGGCTGGAGAAGCAATTAATATGTTGGACAAAGGCACTCCTGTAAGCTCTGATGATTTCACGGACAGCAGCAGTGGATATAGCAATCCGTGGATGATTTCGCTATATGCTGGGGGTGCAGTTGTCATACTTGCGCTGGTAGGTGGCTCGCTGTGGAGAAAGAAACAGCGGAGAGCATAATATTTATAGTTGAAGCATCTGTATTGTTATCATAGAAGAGTTGTATGTGATATATAGAAGGTTTGTATGAGAGCGGCCATATGAAGGACAAGAGCTGCAGTGAACGCAGCGTGCAGTGGAATTTACCTGACCAAACATCCCCTTATGGACCTATATACTCTCCGTAAGGGGATGTTGATTTTTCAGCTGTGTTTTTGATTTCGGTGGGTGATGACCATCCTATTCGGGATGATGCAACTCCATACTAACGCTGGAGCTGTACCATATAATCATGCGCAGTCACACCGAAGACCCGTTTGAAATGTCTGTTCAGATGGGTCAGATCGACAAAGCCGCAGTCGGCCACGGCGGTATAGATGTCTCTATGTTTCTCAAGCGATTGACGGGCATGTTCGACCTTGCAGTTCAGGAAAAATTGATAGGGTGAAAAGCCAGTATGGGCTTTGAATTCACGGATAAATTGAAACTTGGACAGGCCGAATTCAGCTGATAGATCTTCCAGTTTCAGCACGTCTGCGGTGCTGCAAAACATAATCTCTTTTGCTTTGCGAACAAGACTGTCCTGAGGTTTCCAGAGCCTTGCAGGCTGTTCCTCCTGAGCGAGCATATGCACGAGTTCAAACAACCGGGTGCTACACTCGGCTTCGTCCTGTCTGTGCTGCACGGCATCGTTCAGCATGAGAATGCTTCGGGCAAGCTTTGGATCATAGACGATGGGAGTGGAGAAGCGAAGTTCTTTTTTACCCATAATTTCTTCAACTAATTCAGCCTTCAGGTAAAGCATCACATAATCAATACCCTCTTTATCATAGGAACTTCCATCATGTAATTGCTCGCGGTTAAACAACATGACGCCGTTCGGATGTGAGGCCTGATAGTGACCTTCCAGATGATATTGCTGAATACCGCGCAGCGTTACACCTACGGCATATTCCTCATGGCAATGCTTTTTATAAGTAAAATCGGTGAAGCTGGCGGATAGAGCCAGCACGTCTTCTGTTCTTTTGTAGCTAAACTGTTCCATACCGCACACCTCCTCAGATGAAGTAAGTCGTTAGATTAGACCTGACACAATAATGGCTGAGTATATCAAAAAAAGAGCCATAAGCATACTACATGTTCGCTGGTAACGATTCAGCAAGGATCGAAAGATCGTGCCGAACACCACCCAGCTGGAGTAAGCCAGAAAACCAATACATGTAATCAGCATAACATAGAAGAAAGCAGACCATGATTCTGTAGCGACGTAAGGAAGTACATAAGCTGGAATGACAGTGAAGGTAAACAGCACCACCTTGGGATTTACGAATTGCATCATTACACCGTTCCAAAAGCCTAATATAGCCTGGGGAGCGGCTTCAGTAGAGCCCATTCGATAGACCTGATAAGCGAGGTATAACATGTAAATACCGCCGATGATCTGCATGACTTGCAAGATGCCTGGCAAGATGTCAGCGAGAAGCTGATTTAACAAAGCAGACGCGGTCAGCAACAGACCGAAAGCTAAGGTAGCTCCCCAGACATAAGGCATGGTGCGGCGTGCGCCTACTTTTTGTGTGGAGGAGAGAATGACAATATTGCTGGGACCAGGTGTGAAAGTGACAACGATGCAGTAGATTAAAAAGGTTAGTATATTCATGTTAAGCTCCTTCTTCGATGATAGATTAAATTAAACGATTATTGTCGTAATCATACGGCGGAGCAGACCAGAGCTATAGTACATTATTGCGCAGCGGAGCTTGAGATCATGAGGCGTGTTTCTCCTAATCATTGCGCTCTCTATAAAAGTTGTGCGTATTTTATTTACACGTTAACGGAGTGCACTGTGTAAATCTTTAGTCAACTTATAGAGAGAGGTTCCCTTTTTGAATGATTGCGTTTACAATCGATAACGGAGTGAGGGTGTACAGGTAGACATAGACCACTTGAGGAAGTGAACAAAAATGAAAAAAATGCTGCTGATCTATATTGTGCTGATTGCGGCGTTTGCATTGTATGTATTGAGATTTGAATATACCAGTCAGGTGAACAGCTCGTGGGAAAACCGCGGACTTCGCGGTGATCTGGGTGAGACGTACATGATGATTACGTTTCAGTCCGGGCTGGAATATTGGAAGAGCCCGCTGAAAGGTTTTGAGGATGCCGCGGATGCGCTGGGCGTGACCGTCGAATATCGCGGGGCTACACGGTATGATGCCAAAGAGCAGATCACGGTGATTGAGCAGGCCATTGCGCGCAAACCTGCAGGCATTGCTATATCCGCAATTGATCCAAAATCGTTAATTCCAGCGATCAATAAAGCTGTGGAAGCGGATATTCCTGTAATCCTGTTCGATGCCGATGCACCGGGGAGTCAGGCGTATTCTTTTTTGGGGACGGATAATTACAAGGCAGGCGTAACGGCAGCGGATAAAATGGCCGAGCTACTCGGTCGTGAAGGAGAAGTCGCTGTATTAACGTTGCCGGGACAGCAGAATCATGAGGAACGCACCAACGGATTCCGCGAAACGATTCAGCAGCGATACCCCAATATGCAGGTCGTCGAAATTGCGGATGGACATGGAGATACGTTGAAATCCCGGGATGAAACGATCCGGATGATGAAGGCACATCCGAAGCTGGCGGGTATATTTGTCACCGAGGCAACGGGAGGCGCCGGAGCCGGGGAAGCGGTGCAAAATACAGATCCAGGCAATGGCCAGAAGCTACGCATCATCTCGTTTGACACAAATAAAGCGACACTTGATCTGATCCAAAATGGTACGATATCGGCTACGATTGCACAAGGGACCTGGAACATGGGGTACTGGTCACTCCAATATCTGTTCCATCTGCACCATCACTTGACCGTGCCTGCGCCTTCGCCTTCAGGGGAAAATGCACCGCTGCCTGTAACGGTAGATACAGGGATCTCGGTCGTGACACGTTCAAATGTGGATGATTATTATGCCAAATAAACAGAGAACATGGCGCTCTGAGCTTGTGAACGGTGTACGCCGCCTGCGTCTGCGTAACATGCCATTACGATACCAATTGATGCTGCTATTTCTGCTTTTTGCCATCGTGCCGTCCGTCGGTTTGGGTCTGCTCGTGAATTGGACGGTAGAACGAGTCGTGGAGCGACAGGTAGAGGGACATACGATGCAGCTGATTGGCAAGGTCAATGAAGCGTTGAATACCAAGATGGAGAATTTGCAAAATATGACCTACCTGATTGCATTCGAACCAGATGTCAATGCTTTCATGGACGAGAAGATCGGCGGAGACGGGAACACACGTGAACATGAACGTGAACGCGTCGAAAGACAAGCCAGCCAAGCGTATACGGAATCTGAACAGAACCGTTTGTATGGCATCAAACAGACGTTGCAAGGATTCACCACATTGTACCCGGAAATTGCGGGCATCGTGCTTGTGAACGGCAACGGTGATTATATAAGCAATGAGATGTATCCTCGAACGGAGCAACGTCTGACCGAGGAAGAGTGGTATCGGAAGGCTGCAATGCAACCAGGGATTTTCACGGTACTGGGTCAGCCGCGGGAGCGCAACATGACCACCCATGTCCGGTATAAGGATGATGAGATTGTATCGGTCGCCCGCTCTGTCACGGATGAAACGACCGGGCTCGTGAAGGGGGCTGTACTAATTGACCTCAAGCTGAGGTCCGTTTCACAGGCGGCTCGTAATGTAACCCTTGGCAAATCCGGTTATGTCATGGTCACCGATGCCGAAGGACAAAGTGTATACAGACCCGAACATCCGCTCATTGAACATATTCCGGCGAGCTGGTTTGCTTCGGGAGAGGGCGGAACGTTTACGAAAGATGTGGATGGCGAAGCGTTATTATTCATGTATCAGTCATCTACCTTTACGGGCTGGAGAACGGTGGGGGTGTTTCCAACCAAAGAGTCGATCTCCGAGGTGCGACAGATTCAGTTCTATGTGGTTAGTTTTGTCTTTGTCGTGTGTTTGTTTGGTTTGAGTGCATCCTTGTGGTTTTCCCGCTCCATTGCGCAGCCGATCTTCCGGTTGATGTCTTATATGCGCAGAGCCGAAACGGGCAATCTCAACGCAGGCCGGTGGAGTGATCGTGCCGATGAGATCGGTATGCTGGGAAATAGTTTTAACCGAATGCTGAGCCAGATTCGTCAGCTGATTACGCTGAATGAACTGAGGGAACGGCAGAAACGGGATGCCGAGATGCGCAGTTTGCAGGAGCATATCAAGCCTCATTTTTTATATAATACGCTGGATACGATTCACTGGATGGCTCGAAAAGAAGGCGCTGACGGTGTGTCTAATATGGTTGGGGCACTGTCCCGTTTGTTCCGAATCGGACTCAGCAAGGGACAGGATTATATTCCCCTACACTCCGAGCTGGAACATATCAGCAGTTATCTGCAGATTCAGCAGACCAGATATCGGGATCGTCTTGGATACACCATCCATGTCCCGGAAGAATTGCACAACTTGTATGTGCTGAAGCTGTTACTCCAGCCTTTGGTAGAAAATGCGATATACCATGGGATCAAGGGCAGACGAGGCCCAGGCCACATTGTCATAGAAGGGAATGTGGAGCAGGGGCGGCTACATCTGACAATTAAGGACGACGGAGCCGGAATGAGCGAAGAACGACTGGCGGAGATGCTGCAGCTGCTGGATATGCCGATGGAGAGTCTGGAATCGACTTTACCGGAGTGGACGGGTAAAAGTTACGGGATGCTGAATGTACAGGCACGATTAAGATTATCATTTGGCAGTGACTATGGGATTTTGCTGGACAGCAGGCAGGGTGAGGGAACCCGCGTTACGATTATTCATCCACTGATGCGGGAAATGCCTGTAACAATACCTTCCCGGGTTGAGCCCCGAGATAACCAAGATCGACAAAAGAAGGAGTGAAGAAGGCTGTGGATTATACAGTGACACCCGTCAATGCCAATGCAATGGATAACCTGTATCGTGTGCTGATTGCCGACGATGAACCGATTATTCGAGAAGGAATCCGCGAAGCTATGGATTGGGCTACGCTTGGCATGGAGGTTGTCGGTGAAGCCGAGGACGGTGAAGAAGCACTCGAACGGGCAGTTAAGTTGAATGTACATGTCGTGCTAGTCGATATGAATATGCCGTTCCTGAATGGAATTGAACTGATTCGTGCTTTACAGGAACAGTGCCCCGGGGTTCGGTACCTGATCATATCGGGGCACGATGAATTCGCTTATGCGCAGGAAGCGGTTCGTCTCGGGGTGGAGGATTACATCCTGAAGCCTGTACAAGCAGACCAATTGAGAGCTGCACTGGAGCGGTTGCGTCAGCGGCTGGATGAGGAACATCAGCGGACAGCCTATGTCAGACAGGCGGCAGAGCAGATTGAACGAAATATCCCGCTGCTTCGTCAGCGATTTTGTCAGGAGTGGATGAAAGGACAGGTAGATGGTAATAGTCTGATGGAGCAACTTGCTTTTCTACATCTGCCTTCTGTATCTCCTGTACAAGTTGGAGTGGTGCGTTGGCCTGCTGCCGAGGCGCGTCAGACCATACTGAGGGAGAATGATCGTCAGCTGTTTCTGTATGCCATGGAAAATATCATAGCAGAACTGCTCGGAGATCATCCGCACGTGCTCTTTCGTGATGCTAGTAGTGTTATCGGGATCTGCCTGTGGCAGGAGACCCCTGAGGAGATTGCACTCCTGCTGGAGCAGCAGATTAGTGCTTGCCTGAACATCGCTGTTCATGCCCATGTTGAACCTCATAGGGGGACGCTGGAAGAGGTGCCGGGTACGTATCGGCATTGCCGTGAACAGGTATATGAAGAAGTGAAGCTCTCTCCGCTCGTTCGCAGGGCAAGGCAGCTGATTCAGGAGGAGTACGCAGAACGGGAGTTGACGCTGGAATCACTCGCATCCCGTTTGCAGGTGTCGGCGGTATATCTCAGTCGTGTGTTGAAAAAAGAGTTGAACGACTCGTTCGTTACTCTGGTCACTCATACTCGTATTCGTAAAGCCGCACAGCTACTGGACTCCACGTCGCTCCCGATCCATACCATCGCTGAACGGGTAGGGTATGATACACAGCATTATTTCAGCACAGCGTTCAAAAAAACGATGGGTATCTCGCCTGCCCAATATCGTAAAAATGGCGGAACAGACAGTTCCAGCGCAGGCTCTGTGTAGATTTCGAAGCTTCATCGGAAGTATGGATATCAATAGGCTAAAAACAAACCCACCTTTAAAGGTTAACCACCTGTGGTGGGTTTTTCGTTTGCCCTTTTCCATCAAAAGTTAAATTTTTATAAAAAAGGTTCAAAACCTGCAAAGACCTTGCTCGCTGCGAAATGCTACCATGGGATGCAGAGAGGAACAATAAGCAACTGCAAGATACTCCGTGTGTTGTAAGCGTTATCTTACGAATCATACCGAACGCGATGACGTGAGGAAAGGGGAACTTCATATGAAAAAAGGAGCAATACTCATCTGGCTTCTGGTAATGTCCGTCATGCTCTCAGCCTGTAATCTGGCTGAAAGTGATGTGGGAAGCAAGGAGAAAGGATATGTCGGCATATCCATGCCTACCAAATCATCGGAACGCTGGGTGGGAGACGGAGAGAATATGGTTCGTCTGTTTCAGGAGCAAGGTTACAAAACAGATCTTCAGTACGCCGAAGACGTGGTAGAGAATCAAATCTCTCAGATTGAGAACATGATTACCAAAGGTGTTGATGTCATGGTCATCGCTTCTGTTGATGGCAACACGCTAACCGATGTCATCAAGAAGGCGCATGATGAAGGCATTCAGGTCATCTCGTATGACCGGCTTATTCGTAACACGCCATATCTGACTTACTATGCTACATTTGACAACTTTAAAGTCGGGGTGCTACAAGCCTCCTATATTGAACAGAAGCTGGGGCTTAAGGATGGCAAGGGGCCGTTTAACATTGAGTTGTTTGGTGGATCACCGGATGATAACAATGCATACTTTTTCTTCGACGGTGCGATGTCGGTGCTCAAACCGTATATTGACTCTGGCAAACTGGTCGTCCGAAGCAAACAGATGACGATGGCGCAAATTGCCACACTGCGCTGGGACGGGGCTTTGGCCCAATCAAGGATGGATAACCTGCTGAGTGCTTACTATTCAGGCGATAATCTGGATGCGGTGTTATCTCCGTATGACGGAATCAGTATCGGGATTATCTCATCCCTGAAGGGCATTGGCTACGGCAAGCCGAACAAACCACTTCCAGTTATTACGGGGCAGGATGCGGAACTGGCATCCATCAAGTCCATTGTGGCCGGAGAGCAGACCCAAACGGTCTTCAAGGATACACGTAAGCTCGCCGAGAAAACGGTGGAGATGGCTAACAGCATTTTGCAAGGAAAACAAGCAGAGGTGAATGACACAAAGTCATATAACAATGGATTAATGATTGTACCTGCGTATCTGCTCGACCCGATCTCTGTAGATCGTACCAATGTGGAAAAAGATATTGTAGGCAGCAAGTATTACACGAAAGAAGAAATAGGATTGCCTTAAAGGTATATCCAGGAAGAGAGAAGGCTGCCGTAAGATACGATGCAAGTGATCGGGCTAGCGTAAAGCGTGGAGCAAAAGATCGGCTTGTTATAACGCATCATCCAAGGAAAGGAGCACATGCCATGACGGACATTATTCTTGAAATGAAGAACATTACCAAAACGTTTCCGGGAGTCAAAGCGCTGGAGAACGTCAACCTGAAGATCCGGGAAGGCGAAATTCATTCCATATGCGGAGAGAATGGCGCAGGCAAGTCTACGCTGATGAAGGTGCTGAGCGGAGTATACCCGCATGGAAGCTATGAAGGGGACATTTTATTCCGAGGTAAGACTTGTGAGTTCAAAGATATCAAACAGAGCGAGGATCTGGGCATTGTCATTATTCATCAGGAGCTTGCGCTGATCCCGTATCTCTCCATTGCGGAAAATATATATCTGGGCAATGAGCGTGCAAGCAAAGGCATCGTGAATTGGAAGGAAACCTTTATCGGGACACGTGAACTACTTGGCAAAGTAGGTTTGAATGAAAACCCGAACACGCTGGTATCCAGCATCGGGGTAGGTAAGCAACAACTGGTTGAAATTGCGAAAGCGCTCTCCAAAAAAGTGCGTCTGCTTATTCTGGATGAGCCTACCGCAGCGTTGAATGAAGATGACAGTGAAAATCTGCTACAACTGATGCTGGAATTCAAAAAGCAGGGCATCGCCTGTATCCTCATCTCTCACAAGCTGAACGAGGTGTCCAAGGTCTCGGATGCGGTGACGATCCTGAGGGATGGCAAGACGATTGAAACGCTCGATATGAAAAAGGATAACGTCACCGAGGATCGCATCATCAGCGGCATGGTTGGACGGGACCTGACGAGCCGCTACCCTGAACGTCATGCCACCATTGGTGACGTGGTGCTGGAAGTAAAAGACTGGACGGTGTACCACGAGCATCAGGCCGAGCGCAAGGTGCTGGATCAGATCAACATGAACATCAGACGTGGCGAGATCGTAGGGATCGCGGGACTGATGGGCGCAGGACGTACGGAGCTTGCAATGAGTATTTTCGGCAAATCATATGGCCGTAACATCTCGGGGCAGCTGATCAAGGATGGCAAGCCGATTCAGAATAACAGTGTGACCGAGGCGATTCAGAATGGTTTTGCTTATGTGACGGAGGATCGTAAGGAATATGGCCTTATTTTGATGGATGATATCAAACGCAATATTTCCCTCACCGGACTTGGTAAACTGACCCGTAATGCCGTTGTGAACGAGCAGGAGGAAGTGCTGGTTGCGGAAGAGATGAAGAAAAGCATGAACATCAAGGCTCCTAATATCCTGCAGAAAACCGGGAATCTGAGCGGAGGTAACCAGCAGAAGGTGGTACTGAGCAAGTGGATTTTTGCCGGGCCGGATATTCTCATTCTGGATGAGCCGACACGCGGGATCGACGTGGGTGCCAAGTTCGAAATTTATACGATTATCCACCGGCTTGCTGCCGAAGGTAAGGGTGTGCTGGTGATTTCATCGGAGCTGCCGGAAGTGCTGGGTCTGTGTGACCGGATCTATGTGATGAATGCCGGACGAATTACGGGTGAAGTCAGCAGGGAGCAGGCATCGCAGGAAACACTGATGAGATATATGACCAAGTCTGGAGGCGGTAAGCATGGAAACGGTAACTAAACTGTTCAAAAATAATATACGTCAATATGGCATGATCATTGCCCTTGTTGTCATTATGCTTCTATTTGAGGTGTTAACTAGTGGGCTGTTGCTCAAACCAATTAATATTACGAACCTGATTTTGCAAAACAGCTACATTCTAGTCTTGGCCATTGGTATGGTGCTGGTCATTATCACAGGGCATATCGACTTGTCCGTCGGTTCCATTGCGGCCTTTGTCGGTGCTGTAGCCGCCATTATGATGGTGAATTGGCAGTTGCCAGCTTGGCTCGCAGTCATTGCTTCCCTGCTGGTCGGTGCACTCATTGGTGCATGGCAGGGCTTCTGGATTGCGTATGTGCGGATTCCCGCCTTCATTGTTACGCTTGCCGGCATGTTGCTCTTCCGTGGTCTGACGATGATTGTACTGGAAGGGCAGTCGATATCCCCTTTCCCTGCAGGATTTCAAAAGATCAGCTCCGGTTTCCTGCCGGATGTACAATTCTCAGGCATGGGTCTGGTGTCCATTATTGTGGGGATTGCGCTTACGATTTGGTACATTGTGAATGAACTGCGGGAACGTGCTTCCCAGCGCAAGTATGGATTTGAAGTAGTATCGCAAGGGCTGTTCCTGCTCAAGCTGATTGTGGTAGCAGCAGTAACCAACCTGTTCACGTTTGTACTGGCAAGTTATGCGGGTATCCCGAACATTCTGGTGCTTCTGTTTGTTCTGATCGTGGTGTATTCCTTTGTCATGAATCGTACCGTGATGGGACGTCATGTGTACGCACTCGGCGGCAATGAGAAGGCTGCAGGACTGTCTGGCGTTAAAACGAAAAAAGTAACGTTCTGGGTGTTCGTAAACATGGGGACGCTTGCGGCTGTATCCGGTCTGATCTTCGCCGCACGTCTGAATGCGGCTACGCCAAGAGCGGGTACGAACTTTGAGCTGGATGCCATTGCAGCCTGCTTCATCGGCGGAGCGTCAGCTTCGGGCGGAATCGGTACCGTATTCGGTGCGATCATCGGTGGTCTGGTTATGGGTGTGCTGAACAACGGGATGTCCCTGATCGGCCTGGGTATTGACTGGCAGCAAGGAATCAAAGGATTGGTGTTGCTGCTGGCAGTGGCATTTGATATCTATAATAAAAATAAACGAGCTGCTTAAGAGTAGTGGGAGCTAAAGAAAGGACCCTGATCTAATGATCAGGGTCCTTTTGGTGCATAAGAACCATAAGTCGTCCACCATATGCCGTCCGTTATACTGCACAAGAAGCTACATCAGTGCGCCTATAAAACGTGTAGCAATACCAAAGTAGATAAACAGGGACAAGATATCATTTAGCGTTGTAATTAACGGGCCGGATGCCACTGCGGGATCAACCTTGAAACGGCTGAGCAGGAGCGGGATGCATGTGCCTGTCAGTGTACCGATGATTAGCGTGAGAAACAGGGATACACCGATAATCATCCCGAGCAACCAGTCCCCTTGCCAGAAATAAGCAATGACCGTAATGAGCAGACCGCAGACAAGACCGATCATCGTACCGACTTTAATCTCTCGTCCAATCAGAGCGAGTACCGTTGACTTGTCCAGCTTGCGTCCAATAAGTCCGCGTACGACGACAGCAAGGGATTGCGTCCCTGTATTTCCCGTCATACCCGCAATCATAGGCATGAAAAACGCAAGAGCCACAACCTGATTCAGTGTATCTTCAAAAAAATCCACAATGCTTCCCGAGATCAAGCCGATCAATAACAGCAAAATAAGCCAAGGCAACCTTCGTTTGACCGCAACGAGCGGTTTGGTATCAAAATCAATATCTTTACCGCCACCGCCCATTTTGGCGAGGTCTTCGCTGGCCTCATCCATAATGATGTCAATGACGTCATCCATCTGGATGATACCGCACAGCCTATTATTCTCATCGACGACCGGAACGGCGATGAATTCGTAACGTTGGAGCAACTGGGCAGCCTCTTCCTGATCCATATCTACGGTGGCGTGAATGACACGTCTGGTCATCAGTTGTTCCACTTTGGTTTTGTCATCGGCCAGAGCAAGCGAGCGGTAACTAACGACACCAGCTAGCTTCCCTTCATCGTCAATGACATAAAGGTAACTGGACGGGGAGAGGTGCAGCGTACCTTGTGATTGCTTCAGTGCTTCCTTCGCTGTGTCGTGGGTGGACAACGTACGATAGCGGTCGGTCATGATCCGTCCGGCAGTTTCTGGTGGATAGCTGAGTACAGAGCGAATGATGGCGGAGTGATCCAGATTCATGCTGGATAACAATTCTTCCCTGCGTTTTGCGGGCAGGTCGTGCATGAAGCGAATGAGATCACTTTTGTCCATCTGCTGCATGACTTCCAGCGTACGCTCTGGTCCGAGTCGTTCAAACAGTTCAGCCTGCTCGTGCAGCTTTAAGTTTTCGGCCAGATCGGCAAGTGTATCCGGTTTAAATAGAAGAAGAAAACGATTCTTTTCGTCTTCAGGGAATTTTTTATAGATGAGTGAAAGATCATAGGGACGCAGTTCCTTCACCAGTTTATAGAATTCTGGCAGATTCTGGGATTGTACATGCTGTGTCAGTTGCTGGGTGATCTCCTCAACGGAGAGCTCTTTATTGGTTTGAGAACCGTTCATAATGACACTCCTTTCCTGAATGGTGCGCTTCATATTTTTAAACGGAATGCATTCGTTGTTAAACAATATTGAAATATTGCTCAAACATTCGAGATGGGCTTACAAAAGAAAGCAGTCAGGATATACTTGTTTTACAGTAATCAACGAGGAGGTCCAGTGCCCTTGGAAACCGATATTCGAACACAACTGCTCAGCCTGGCTGAGCCGGAATATCAGAAATTCGCAGCTTCCCTTATACCGAATATTTCAAACGTGATGGGTGTGCGCTTGCCGACAATCCGCAAAATAGCCAAACAGATTGCCGTTGCAGACTGGCGTACGTACCTGGATACGGCGCAGGATGAGTATTTTGAAGAAGTGATGCTGCAAGCGATGGTGATTGGTCACGTTCAAGCAGATCTGGACGAATTGTTAAAACGTATTGCGGCTTTTGTACCCAAAATGGATAACTGGTCGGTATGTGACAGCTTCTGTGCCGGACTGAAATACACGAAAGAGCATATGGATGCGATGTGGAACTTCATTCAGCCTTATATCAAGTCGGATCAGGAATATGAAATCCGGTTTGGCGTGGTCATGCTGTTGAACTTTTATCTGGAGCCGCCTTATATTCATCAGGTGTTGCCGTTACTTGATCAGATTAAACATGAGGCCTATTATGTGAAAATGGCGGTGGCCTGGGCGATCTCGATCGCGTATGTGAAGCAACCTGAGGTGACCATGCCGTATTTGCAAAACAATACGCTTGACGATTTTACGTACAACAAAGCACTCCAGAAGATTACGGAATCGTACCGCGTGACACCGGAGGACAAACAAGTGATCCGCAGCATGAAACGCAAGGTGAACAAACAGACAAGTGCCCCCAAACAGACAAGCTCCTGACTCAGATATATATAAAGAAAGGTCGAATATGAAATGAGACAAAAGATGATGTATGCCACGATGTTGCTGGACGGTCGTCCCTGGAGTCTGCTTGCGACCGAAAAGGGACTGTGCCGGATCGTTATGCCGAACGAAACGCTGGAAGACTGGCACGGCTGGATTAGTAAAATTGCCCCGGGTGTTAAACTTGAAGAGAATGAGCAGGCATTAAGACAGACGGGCATGATGGACTGGCTGGAGTCCTATTTTGCAGGGGAAAAGACAGCTTACACAGAGGACATCCCGCTGGACCTGATCGGTACCGAATTTCAGCAACAGGTATGGAAAGCGCTCGGGCGTGTGCCATACGGTGAGACACGTACCTATGGCGATATCGCTGCCGTGATCGGACGACCTTCGGCTGTGCGGGCTGTAGGTGCGGCGAACGGGGCGAACCCCATTCCAGTGTTACTGCCATGCCACCGGATTATTGGTGCCAATCGCAAGCTGACGGGTTTTCGTGGTGGTCTCGAGATGAAGCGCAGATTACTCGATATTGAACAAATTGAGGGCGTGACAGATGGCGGACATGCACGGTTTAATTTTTAATTAAAGAGAAAAGAGAAATGAGGGAAAGACAATGCAACAGCAACAGGCATTCTGGCTGACCAATGTAAGATTGGAACAAGGATATATTCGTGAAGGAGCAGAGATGACGGGCACACAAACGGGTCTTGCTCATCTGCGGATTGAGAACGGAGTTATTGCTGCCATTGTGGACGCAAAGGCGCAATTGACAGAAGAATTGCCGCGAGTGGATGGCAAAGGTTTGTTATTGTTGCCTTCGTTTGAAGAAGCACATATTCATCTGGACAAAACCTATTATGACGGGCCATGGAAAGCGGTCAGACGCAGCTCCAGCATCTTTGATCGTATTGAAGAGGAGAAGGTATTACTACCCAAATTGTTACCCGATGCAAAACGGCAGGCGGAAAGCATCCTTGCACTAATACAGGGTTACGGTTCTACACACGTTCGCGCGCACTGCAATATTGAGCCAGTCAGTGGATTAAAACGTTTGGAAGCAACCAAGCAAGCCCTGGAGAGTTACACGGGTAAAATATCTTCAGAGATTGTCGCGTTCCCTCAGCATGGGCTGTTACGATCCAGCTCGGTCGAACTCATGGGACAAGCCATGACAGAGGGTGCAACACATGTAGGCGGACTTGATCCGTATACCGTAGATGAGAACATCGAAAAATCGCTGCATACCATGGTGGAACTGGCAGTCAAACATCAGGCAGGGATCGATATGCATCTGCATGATGGTGGTGAAGCTGGCAAGCAAACGTTACTGGAACTTGTAAGGCTGACTGAAGAAGCAGGGCTTCAGGGTCAGGTGACGGTTAGCCACGCGTTCTGGTTTGCAGGAGCGGAGAAACAGGAAGCCGAAGAGATGGCGAGCCGCATGGCATCGCTGGGAATGAGTGTGGCTTCAACCGTGCCGATTGGCAGAATAATGATGCCACTTCCGATGTTGCAACGTGTGGGTGTAAACGTGAGACTGGCGACAGACAGTCTGACGGATCACTGGTCTCCTTTTGGTAGTGGAGATATGCTTGAAAAGGCTGGACGCTTCGCCGAGCTGTATGGATATAGCGACGAGTTATCGTTGTCCCAGTCAATAGCTACGATTACGGGCGGAGTGACTTCGCTGAATGCAGCAGGAGAGAGCGTATGGCCAAAGGCAGGCGATGTAGCAAGCTTTGTTCTGGTGCAGGCGAGTTGTGCAGCCGAAGCGGTGGCAAGGCGATCTAGAAGGCTGGCTGTGTGGTATCAAGGACACTTGGTGAGTGGATCGCTAGCGTAACAGGCATCACCTTAAGATGTAATGAACAGTGTAAAGGTTAAAGATTAAGCTACGGATGCCGTAGCTTTTTTTGCATGAATAGGCATGAGTCGTGTGGAACTATTTTAGTTCAACATATATAGCCCATATAGAGGAAGAAATTATACGCATAACCCACATTCTGGGTTATGATAGATTATGATTTTACTATTGAAGCAGTCATAGTTGAAGGAGAATGAGATATGCGTGATAACATGATGGAGGAACAAATCACTTTGCAACCGATTACACGGGGAAATGAAAGTGAGTGCATCCTTCTGCAACCGAAGGAAGATCAGCTCACACTGGTAGCGAGCAATGCGGATTCCTTAATTCATGCGACCAAGGAAGTAACTTCAAGACCTTACGGGATCTATGCAGGGAATGAGATGGTCGGGTTTATTTTATTTGATAACGAGATCTATACAGATGGGCATTATTGGATTCTTCGTTTTATGATTGATTGGAAACATCAGGGGCAGGGTTATGGGAAACGTGCCATCCAGGAAGTTATTCACATGTTGCAGGAGCGAAGGGATTGTCGGCAAATCAGGGTATCTCATATCCCGCATAATGTTGCGGCTAATGCACTGTACAAGCGTTGTGGGTTCCAGGAAACAGGTGAATTGGAGGATAACGGCGATATTATTTTAGGTTATCAAGTTAGAGAGTAGAGGTGGTAAAAAATGATCAGAGAAGCCGAAGGCAGGGATGCAGCAACTATTGACAAATTGTACAGGGAGCTGTTGCCTAACCACGCGCATACTGAGGTGCTGGCTGAACGAATTGAAGAGATCAGGCGTCACGAACACAGCTTCCTTTTTGTGTACGAAGTCCGGGAGCAGGTGGTAGGTACGGCACATTTACATATCTGCTTAGACGCTCTGGCAGGAAATCGGCCGTTTGGTTTGGTTGAAAGGGTCATTATGTCTAGCGAGGTGCAGGGCAAGGGATACGGAACAGAACTAATGGAACATGTGGAACAGGTATGTTTGCAGATGGATGCATCCAAGATCCTCCTCGCTAGCGGAGCTTCTAGGCAAGGGGCCCATCAATTTTATCAAAAGCTAGGATACGATGGCGAGTCCAGCAAAGCCTTTAAAAAGTATCTATAAATTTATTTCCAGAAGAAGGACTAGTCCAACAAGATGATAGATAAACATGATCGAATTTTGAACAATAGATTTATTGCCTTAGCGTTCACATTGCTGCTTATGACGTTATGCTGTCTTGGCATTGCGGTGTATCTGTGTGCAAAGTCAGGATCGAATATGTATGCCTTCCTAGACTGGGATATGTTTCTGGCATGGGTTCCGTTTCTCATTTCAACGATGATTGCTCTTATCTTTCGACGTAAGGCTGTGAGACCCGGATGGATGGGTATGATGTTGACAGGTTTGCTCGGAATGATCTGGCTGTTCTTTTTGCCTAATGCGGCCTATCTGTTTACAGAAATGTTGCATGCATTCCGGTATTTTATTGCTCAGCCTGAGAGTGCTTTTTGGTTCGAGATGGATTTCTGGTTCAGTCTGGCCCTTACGTTTGGTGTAGCTATTGTAGGGTTGATGCTCAGCACATGTTCTATAAGGCAAATAGAACATGTGCTGCAATTGTTCGTACACAGGTTCGTTTGCTGGATTATTGTCGGATTCATTTTACTTCTAAGTGGTCTGGGCGTATATATCGGGAGATTTAATCGCTGGAATTCATGGGATATCGTGTCCAGACCCGGGCAGGTTGTTATCGATTTGATGAATGATTTTAGTTCAGCAAGCGGTCTTCCGGTGGCGTTTGTTACGCTGATGTTTGTGATCCAGGCATTTGCATATGTCATTATTTCATTGATAAGTGGTTCGATTACTCGGGAGGTAAGAAAATGAGCAATACTTCTGATTTTATCCATCAATTGCCCAGCATTTCTGAATGTCAGCGAATCTTCAAGGCAGTAGCGATGCTGGATGCAATTCTAATGCCAGAATGGGAGTACAGGTATTATTCGTACAATGCGCAGTGGGATGCGAACGAACAGATGGCTTCGATGAGAGATGGGCAGGGAGATCACTATTTCGCGTTATTTGATTCGAGCAACCGTTTAATCATCAAAGGTTACGACAAAGCTTATGCTTCCCTACATAAAGATCAACTTGGTGATGTATTGGAGGGTGTGCCGGCAGATTTCAAAAAGACGTTTCTGGACGAGCCTGCTTTTATGATGGATCAGATCACCTTCTGCGTCTGGCATGAAAAGGTACATAACGAGTGGACTTCGAGTCAACAGCTCGCGGATGAAGCTTATGTTCTTCTACAAGTTCTTGTGGGCGGTGCGGAGCACTACCATGCCTGGGCTCAGGAATACTATGAGATTGAACTTAATTTAGAGCCGATCCAGCATGTTTTTGCCATGAAACCGTTGGACGAACGACTGTTGCAGGCATTAAACCCGGAGATCGAGTTAGATGAGTTGGAAGAGGACATTGCGGAAATCGGATACCCGGTTAAGGAGGAATGACATATGACTTTGACAGAGTGGTCTGCTGACACGCTTCAATATGATTTATCAGATGAATACTCAATTCGGCTTGCGGATGTTACGGAGTGGGGGTTATTTTGCACCATTTATTATGATATGGGATACGTCGGGTTTTTTAGGGAAGAAGAATTCAGTTCCTCAAGATGCAGTGCGTACTGGATCTATCGTGGGGAAAGCAAAATAGGTGGTGTGCGAATGGAGCCTAACAAGATGTATCATTTGTTTCTCATCCCGCCATTCCAGCAAGGCTTTGAGATCGTCAAGCTGCTCAAACAGAAATTAATGCAGTGGTCGGATCGCAGCAAACGTATTCTGACATTTGAGATTCTTCCGGGACAAGTGGACTGGTTTGCGAGAGCGGGATTCTGGCCGGCCGAATTCAGATGCCGCTGGATGCAGCGGCCTACGGATCATTTCGAGGTGGATTGGGACAGCAGGGTGACTGTTAAGAGCCCAGAGATTATTGGAAAAGAATCAGGTGGCTTCAAATATGTAAACGAAGAGGAAATTGCCCAGTGTGATCTGGAAAGTTTCGGTGGAAGTCTAGAAGCAACGCGCAGAAAGCAGAGCTCTCTTGAAGATTTTACACCTGACGAAGATCCTAATTATACCAATGAAATCCTGACTCAGGCATCTACATTGGTATACGATCAAGCATCAGGTCAACTGGTCGCCAACTGCCGCTTATGTCTACAGGACAATCAGGCTGCGGTATACAGTATAGGCGTAATCCCCTCGTACAGAGGCAGAGGAATTGCTACCCAAATGTTACAAAGAGCATTAACGATGCTCAAGGGGCACTATCCATTTTTGCGACTGTATGTGATGGAAGGCAATGATGCCGAGTCTGTATATCTGAATCTGGGTTTTGTTCAAGGTGTGCAGGAGATTCAGACGATGTATGTTCCTGAGGAGGAAGCGGAATGAAGGTTGCCATTTTAACCGATATTCACGGAAATTCTCCCAGGAGTTCCTTATGACAACAGGTAGCATCTTCAAGCGTATCGAAAAAGAAAATTATTAACGACAGGGGCGATCTGGTGAGATCGCCTTATCTTGTTGAAGAGGTGAGGGTATGATTCATGATTTAAAAGGGGAGGAAAATATGTCTTCTGTCACGGGGATGCTTTTCGCCGTGGTTAAAGAGAACAGTGATCGTCTGAAATCCATCACGGATTCCATGTCACAGGATGAGGTCGATTACAGAGGACCTGGCAACCTATATAACAGTACAGCTCAGTTACTGAGACATATCACGTTCGTTGACCTGAACTGGGTGTATCGTATCAAAGGACAAACGTTACCTTACGATATGTTGGAGCAATACGGTCCCATGATTGATGAAAACAACAAACTTCCTTTCATAGCGGGGATATCCAGAGACACCCTTATTTCTCAACATCAGTTGATCATGAATATGCTACAGGAAACGTGCACAATTCTTACGGATGCGGATATGGATATCGTAGTTACTTTCGGGCATAGGAATGAAAAGCAAGCTTCTGTTCGCTGGGGACTTTGGCACATGGCTGACCACAATCGTTATCATCAGGCGCATATAAATCAGTTGCGGAAATGGTTCCATACTCATACATCTGATCGATGAAGAGAGGCTGCCATTGAATAAATGATAAAATAGGTTGTAACTAAAGTTCAATTCAGGTTGTTTTTATTGTAAGAATAGTGGGAGCCCGTGGAAACGTGGAACAGAAGATTATTGAACATCATAATTCGGTGCTGAGCATGTTTGCTCATGTGGTGGACATGGCACACATTACGAGGTGATGAAGAATGAATAACACACGAAATATCAAACGATTTTGGTTGGTTATGGGCACTGTGGTAGCAGCGCTAGCCCTGTACTTCGTGTATATGAACAACCGGTTTGTGGATATTGAAACCCCTTTATCTAGCGCGGAGATTGTCCATGCAGATACGAGCAAAGCGATATATACCAAGGGTGGCAGCGGAGTACAGATCCGTTTTGATGAGGCTGTTTTAAATGAAGCAGAAACAAGCAGAGTTGTTGATTGGTTGAATGAAGCTCCAGCCTCAGCGAAGACTGCTATAGATCGCATTGAGGGCAGCATTCATATGGGCATCGCTCTGAGATTGAAGCATAACAATCAGGTCATGATACAATACAACGGCAAACAGATTTATGTTACGAAGATTGGCCGTTTTAGCAAAATTTCGAGGTACGCACTGCACCATCAGGCGTTGGAGAGTTACCTGGATCAAGAGCTGGAGGGAACCTATTACGGAGGAAATCTGGCTAAGGAGGAACAGGGGGAGACGTAATGAAGATACATAAAAAAATATTCAATTTGTCGGCTTGGCTCGCTGTATTGGCTGTCTTTTTTATTCCGGGAACGTTGAATAATGATAACGAACCTTTAAGAACCGAGTATGGATTCCCGCTTCGTTTTTTGACGGATTATCATGTCTCGAATTCAAACGGATCAATCTGGTTTATATCCAATATGCATATTAATTTACTGGTTTATTTCGTGAATGTTCTGTTTATTTATGCTGGAATACATGTGATTGTCTATATCAAAAAAAGATTAACTAAGAAATCAGTGGAGTGAATAATAATCTATTGAATTGATCAAGAAGCTATAATGACCTAAGTACAGCAACATAGGAGGCTAAGGTATGGAAACCTTTTTTCGATACAACTGGATCGTCCGTGAACAGTGGTATGTGTGGTGTGCAGACCTGCCGCCAGAAGAATTGCTTCGACCGCGTACAGGTGGTGTGGGAAGTATCCTGAAGACTTTTTTTCATATCATTGATGTCGAGTGGAGCTGGCTTCAACTGCTACAAGGAAAACCGGATACTGCGGAGGATTTTGCAAACTACCAGACGCTCGAAGCTGTTCGTGAGCTGGACCGCAAGCTACATCAAGATGTAGAAGCATTTGTTTTATTGTGGGAGCCGAGCATGGAAAAGAGAACTTACATCGACCGCCGAACCGACGGACACGTGCATATCGATGCTTGGGGCGAAGTTATGCGTCATGTAATTGCACATGAAATTCATCATATAGGGCAGTTATCTGTATGGGCAAGAGAACTTGGCCGAGAGCCCGTATCTGCTAATGTTATAGGCAAAGGATTGATTGAACCTAACCATGGTAAAGGGCCGTGAGGTGAGTACAAGTGATACAACTTAGCAGTATTCGCTGGGTTCAACTGGATGAAGCGATTCGGCAGGAAATAGGTCAGGAGCATCGGATGATCCCGCTTAAGCCTGGATTGGAAGCGGATGTTATGCGTGTTGAACTTCATGATCAGCTGTATGTACTGAAAATCTGGAATAAGGACTCACGCCCGGATATTAGAAAACAATATCAGTTGTTGCATAGTCTCACACAAAGCGGGATTCAGGTTTCCAAACCATATGGCTGGGGAACAGATGAACATCAGAATCAAGTGCTGCTCACAAGTTACGATGGTGTGCCGGTTACCCGGCTAGATCAAGGGATATTAAGACGGCTTGCTCAGATTTTGAATGATATCCACCAGCATCCAGTCCGTGTTAAAGAGCCACAAAGGAAAGAAGCAAAACAAGATTACATTCCTCATTACAATTTCGTCGAATATTTTTTTCCTCAGCTGGCTAAGCACCGAGATATCCATCACATTGTTCATGACTTGATGAAACGTGTAAAGATCAGACAGGATCACTTCATTCATGGTGACTACAACCTAGGAAATATCGTAGAGATGGATGGAAAATACACCGTTATAGACTGGACCAACGGACAGTACGGAGACCCGAGATATGATGCGGCATGGTCTGTTTTTCTAATCACCATCTATAACGGAAGAGAGTTGGGAATGTTTTATCAGGCCGAATTACGAGCGGTTGCCGGCGATACGCTGGATGAGGAGGAGGGTTTTGAAGCATTGGCCTGGTTACGCTGGGTGTTACTCTCGCGCGAAGGCGATGTTCCGAGAAATGCAGAAGTCATGCGGCGAGTGTTTGATGTAGCTACTCATAACCCTTACCTCCAAGCAGACTTGTTGTAAATGAAATATCCTCTCTATAGAATTTTTTCTTAAAGTCCTAAAATTACGATTTGGTATTCGAAATATCTTTTTAAGGTGACCTACAAGCCTGTCCTAAACTCGCATTTTCTGCATACCTATGGTAGTAGAGGAGCGTGATGAGTAATGGAACAGAAGGTACAGACTTACTTTGAACTGAAACAGCAGCAGAAAGAGATCGAACAACAGTTATCTGTATTGAGAGATGAGATTGTGGCATACTGTGCTCAGCAAGGCGTATATGAGACCGAAGTAGGCGGATATAAGGTGAAAACGGTGCTCCAGCACCGCAAGGAATATGACGATCAGAAGCTATATGCATCCCTGCCCGACCCGGAGATTTGGAGGCTGCTGTCCAAGGTGGACAGCCATAAGCTGAAAAGCCTGATCAAGCTTAATGTACTCTCCGAAGAGCAAGTCAGCCCGGCATGTACAGTGAAGCAAGTGACTTTGCTACAGATAGACAAGTTATAACGTATATTGCCTGCATTTCTTCTTTTTGTGCTGAAATTGGTAGAATTTCAGGGGGGAGAAGGTTTATTTTGTTCAGGGAAAGCGCATTCATTATCCGTTATGATGAAGAAACAAATCTGCGAGGAGGAACCAGGATGTCTACCGAAATTCCGTCCCTACATACTGCTTATGCCGATGCGTTCAAAATAGGTGCAGCAGTACATACAAGAATGCTACAATCCGAAGGGGAATTTATTGCGAAGCACTACAATAGTGTTACTGCGGAGAATCAGATGAAGTTTGAAGAAGTTCATCCGCGAGAACATGAATATACGTTTGAGGCAGCAGATGAGATCGTTGATTTTGCAGTGGGCCGTGCGATAGGTGTACGTGGTCACACGTTGGTATGGCACAACCAGACGCCGGCATGGGTGTTTGAGGATGCTTCCGGCGGACCGGCTTCGAGGGAACTGATGTTGTCCCGCTTGAAGCAGCATATCGATACCGTTGTTGGCCGTTACAAAGGACAGATCTACGCATGGGATGTGGTAAACGAGGCGATCGAAGACAAGACTGACGTGATCATGCGAGATACAAAATGGTTGCGATTGCTGGGAGAAGATTACCTGGCACAGGCATTCCATATGGCTCATGAAGCTGATCCTGATGCATTGCTGTTTTACAACGATTACAACGAGACTAATCCGGTCAAACGGGAGAAAATATACAATCTAGTAAAATCACTGCTGGATCAAGGGGTTCCGGTTCATGGTATAGGAATGCAGGGTCACTGGAATATTCATGGACCGTCCATAGAAGAGATCCGTGAAGCCATTGAACGTTATGCTTCACTGGATGTGCAGCTTCACGTCACTGAATTGGATGTATCTGTGTTTCAACATGATGATACGCGAACTGATCTGACAGAGCCAACGTCTGAGATGATGGAGCTTCAGGAGAAACGGTATGAGGAGATTTTCAAGCTGTTCCGGGAGTATCAATCCAATATTACTTCTGTAACATTCTGGGGTGCGGCTGATCATTATACGTGGTTGGATAATTTCCCGGTACGTGGCCGCAAAAACTGGCCATTTGTGTTCGATACCAAGCAGCAACCGAAGGATTCATTTTGGCGCATTCTCGGGCAAAAGTAAGAAGAAAGCTAAGGCAAAATTTCAGGCTCAATTTAGATATACGTTTAAGCTAAGCATACAGCGCTCTGCTGAGTGTTTCGGAATTACAGCCTTACATGCGGACCCCATAAAAAGGGTTAAGCCTGTAAGGCTTTTTTGAAGTATCTTATATATAGAGCAGATATATTCGAATAATAGCATTGTCACATGGACGGTACGATGCCATACTGGAGAAAAAAAGGGGAAATGGCAGGTGAATCCAATGTACAAGGTCATTGTAGCAGATGATGAGCCGTTTATGCTGGAAGGCTGGAAAACGATGATCGATTGGCAAGGCTGCGGATATGAGTTGTGTGGAACTGCGACCGATGGAGAAGAAGCACTGGAACTGATCAATCATGTAAATCCGGATTTGGTGGTAACCGATATCCAGATGCCCGTGCTTGATGGACTGGGGCTGATCCGAACCATGCGTGAAGAGTTAAAATATGATTCCCAAATCGTGATCGTAACAGGGTATTCCGAGTTTGGTTATGCACAGCAGGCGATACGATATCGGGTGAATGAATATGTGCTCAAACCTTTGGTGCCAGAAGAAATTCACGAGTTATTACGGAACCTGATCGTACCGCTGGATACCCAGCGGCAGGAAATAGAGATCAAGCTTGCGGAAGAGCAATATCACGCCATGGAGATACTGGACTCAACTACGGATGAGGGCGGCATGCTGGATGAGGCGGATCTGGAGAAAATGGCATCGCGGGCGCGGCAGTTTATCGCTTTAATCGAGGCAGGAGATGTAACAGGCGTTGCTCGCTCTGTTGATGATATGCTACAGGAGATACAAGAATCTCGGGCCGCGATGATCTGGGCTCAAAGCGCAGTCAGATACATCCATGGAGAACTACTACGCAGATATAGCATGATCGGAGCAGATCAGACCCTTCTCCAAGTGCGAACCTGGCATCATACAGAGAGTTGGTTCATGGGGGACTTGAAGAAATTGTTTATTCGGATTACGGAAACGTTTGCTTCAATGGCTCAGGCTGATCCGGGTTCCAGTGGTCTGGTGGCAGAGGCTGTCCAGTATCTGAAGGAGCATTATCGTACCAAAATCAAACTGCAGCAGCTCGCTAATCACATTCATGTCAACTCGGCTTATCTAGGTCAGCAGTTCAAGCGTGAGATGGGAGTCAGCTTCAGTGAATATGTTCATCGTCTTCGTATTGAAGAGGCACGCAGGATGCTCCGCCGAACTAATATGAAAATCTCAGATATTGCATTTGAATTGGGCTATCATGATGCGGAGTATTTCACAGAAAAATTTAAAGCGCTTACAGGTGAGCTTCCATCTCTATATAAAAACAACAACCAAGGGTGATTATGTGCATAAGAAGAAGAGGACTTTTCATACGGTAAACGACATCCCCCTTCGATATAAATTTCTGCTGATCTATGTGGTCAGTATTCTGCTACCGATTATTGCGATTAATCTGTTTTTCTATCAACGAACATCTGCAGATATCAAAGTACGGGAACAGGAAAATCTGCGCAAATCGATTGATAGAGCCGCAGGAGAATTGGTTGGTATGATTGATGAGAGCGTGGCGCTAAGCCGTATGATTGCCGCCGATGATTCCTTATATGAAGCTCTGGATCGTACCTACGCGTCACCTGTGGATTATTACAACGAGTATCATGTTTTCCTGCGTGACAAATTGACACGGTATATGTCGGCCAACATTCTGCAAGTTCGAATTTATACGGATAACGATACCATTCAGACCGGGAGTCACTACATCGTCATGAAGGACGAGGAAACATCATTGCCAGGCATGGAACAGTTAAATCAAGCGAGCGGGGATATTTTAGTCATCGATCATGAGGAACAGACCGGCTTCAGCCGGGGGAAACGAATTAGTGTCATTGGGAAAATGAAGACCTTTACTTCATACGCTAACTATGCGAAATACTCCAAAATTGATCTGGAAGTGAATCGCATTTACAGCATCCTTAATCGTGAGACGAACAGTCTACAGCTCCGGCTTGTGGATGGCAATAGTCGTCCGGTCGTATCCAGTGCACGCTTCCCGACAGATGAACAATGGTCTTTAGATGTGAATTCCGAATATATCATGGAGAAGTCACTTGGCAATCTGGCTTATCTGGACGGCTGGAAGCTGATCGGAGTTGCCGATACGAGGCATGTGGATCAATTACTGGATGAAGCTCGTAATTCTATTTTGTGGCTCGCGGTCATCAGTGTCATCGTACCCTCGGTACTCATTTACTTTATTCTGCGTTCGTACCACTACCGTGTCCGTAAATTGTCACGGCATATGGAGAAAGTGCGGAATGAACGTTTTGATCTGATTGAGATCCAGGAAGGTCGGGACGAGATTGGCGGGTTAATTCGCACGTTTAATATGATGATTAGCAAAATCCATTCCCTGATTAACGACGTATACAAACTGGAGATCAGGCACAAGGATCTGGAACTGGATCAAGTCCGAACGGAGTTATCTATGCTCCAGAGCCAGATGAATCCACATTTTCTGTTTAATACACTGAACGCCCTGCTCGTCGTGAGCACTAAAAACGGCTATACCGAAGTATCTGAGATTATTAAAAGCTTATCTTTACTCATGAGACAGTTGCTCAGCAGATCAGACAACCTGATCCCACTCGAAGAGGAGTTACAATTCACAACACTTTATCTTCAAATTGAGAAGTTCAGATTCGGAGAGTTGTTTGATTATACTCTGGATATTGATCCAAAGGCTGCGGGCAAACGTATTCCGCGTATGAGTATTCAGCCGCTGGTGGAGAATGCGTGCAAACATGGATTGCAAGCACGCAAAAATGGGCGATTAATTCATATTACCGCAAAGCTAGGTGAATCCGGACTGGTTATTCGTGTTATCGATAACGGGATCGGCATGGAGCAGGATAAACTGCGGCAATTAATACAGGACGTACGCTCGGATCAGGCGAAGGACGGTTCACATGTGGGCATTCGTAATGTCTATCGCCGCCTGGAATTATTTTATGAAGGAGATGCAACGTTCACAATTCGCAGTGAGAAGGGCAGCGGTACAGAAGCCGGATTTCATATTCCGACAGATAGACTGTGACTGATGAACAAAGGGGGACAGCAAGATGTATAAAGTACTATTGGTGGATGATGAGCCTTTTGCGATTGAAGGCCTGCAGTTATTAATTGATTGGCGAAAATTCGGTTTTGAAATTAACGGTGTGTGCACCAATGGAGAAGAGGCAGTCGAAGCGATCCGTACGAGTAAACCTGATCTGGTTGTCACGGATATTCATATGCCAGCGATGAACGGACTGGAATTGATTGAAGAGGCACGCCGTCTGGGGCACGATTCCACAATGTTTGTCATTACAAGTGGCTACAGCGATTTTAATTACGCGAGGCAGGCTATTCGTCTTGGCGTCAGCAATTACTTAACCAAACCTGTGGATACGATGGAAGCGGACGATATGCTGGAGCGACTGGCGCAGGAGTTGAAGGAGAAGCAAGAGCGTGAAGTTGTTCGTGAACAGGCCAAAGTACAGGAAACACGGCATGTTTTGGCTACACTGGTTACCGGGCAGGAAGTTGAGGATGCAGAACAGATGGCTCACGATATCGCTCATTTGTATGAGCAAGCTCAGAAGTGGACGTATGTGAAAGTGAGATTTCAGCGTGCTGATTCTGGTCAGATTCGCTCGATGATTCATGAGACTGTAAGCCGTGAACCGTGCTGTTATGTGGTGGAAAATGAACAGGATGCCTGCGGTATTGTCTGGGGTGAAGTGTCTTCAGAGTTAGAAACATGGCAAGGAAAAGATCATCGGGATTTTGCGGAAAGGTTGTTGTCTGACTTAAATGAAGTTGTTCCAGACGGAGTTCAGTTTGCCGTAGGTTTGCCTGTGCAGCAACCGGAAGCCTTATCTCTTTCCAGAAGTATGGCTGTCGAGACGGAGCGTTTTTTGTTTCTGCACCAAGGGAATCTGCTATTCGCCGAAGATCTTCAGGAACAACGTCTAAGATTTAATCCCGAATCTCTCCGTGAAGTGGATCTCATTATGGAGCATCTGGAGAACGGTTCGCCAGAACAATTAAGTCTGTCGATTAGAGAAGCATTCCATCAATTTGTAATGAACAAGACTGCCCCTGAATTTGTGCACATATTCATGACCCAGATTTTATTCCGAGGTTTTTCTCTATGCAAGGAGCTTGGAGGAGAAACGAAGGATCTGTTGCTGGATACAGCCTTTCATTCCGATGACCGGTATCACTGGAACATCGGAAAATCAGCGAGTATGATGGAAAAGTTTTGCTTGAAGTGTCAAGCTGTGGCATCATCTCTACGTCAAAAGCAGCTTGGCGGAACACAGGCGATGGTAGCTGAATACTTGCAAGCGCATTTCAGAGAGACCTTTACCATTAAGGAGCTTGCCGAGCGATTCTTCATGCATCCTGTGCATCTGGGTCAATCTTTTATGCGCAAATATGGCAAGGGTGTTCTGGACATGGTACACGATCTTAGGATAGAGGAAGCGATGAGACTGCTCAGAGATTCAGACGATGCTTCATGTGCGATTGCAGAGCAGGTTGGTTATAAGAGTTACCAGCATTTCCTGAAACAGTTCGAGCGGAGAACAGGGCTGAAACCGGCTGAGTATCGCCTTAAGCATGCTAAGTAGAGCAAATATAAGGAGGTATGATCCGGTTCAAGACCTCCTGCAATTAAGGGGGGGAGATGCTTAAATCTGTTTATTTTGAAACCGCATACATTTCCTCATAATGAAATCAGTAAGGCAAACCACTTCCAAGGAGGCGCAATACATGGGGGGATTGAAGAAAAAGAAACTTTGGGGTTCCGTTTCTCTTGTTCTGGCACTAACTCTGGCACTGGCAGGATGCAGTGGAGAAGAGGCCAAAACGACGACACCCGATGGTAAGGAAGTATTAAACATCTCGGCATTTATTGGTACACCAAATCAGGCACCGGCAGCGGATAACCGCATCTACAAAAAGATTGAAGATGAGCTGGGTGTCAAACTAAACATGGAGTTTCTGGTCGGTGACTTGCAACAGAAGCTAGGTGTTATGGTTGCGGGTGGAGAATACCCGGATCTGATTACAGCAGATACCAAACTGGTTGCGGCCGGCGCGGTTATTCCACTGGAGGATCTGATCGAGCAACATGCTCCAAATCTCAAAAAGCATTACGCAAAAGACTGGGAACGGATGAAAGATTCCAGTGATGGACATATCTACTGGTTGCCAAACTATGGCGTATATACAGGTGAGTTCATCAGTAACTACTATTCCGGTCCTGCGTTCTGGATTCAAAAGCAGGTACTGAAAGAAGCTGGATATCCAACACCGAAAACGCTTGATGAGTATATGAAACTGATTCGTGATTACACTGCAAAACATCCAACAACAGCGGATGGACAGCCAACGATTGGTTTCACAACTTTGGCTTCCGACTGGAGAACCTTCCCACTGCTCAATCCGCCAGAGCACTTGACAGGTCATCCGAATGATGGCGGGGTTGTGGTTGATGATAAAGGTGTTGCAAGCGTATTCGCGGATAAAGATATTTCGAAAAGATAT
Organism: Paenibacillus intestini; assembly: GCF_030803945.1. NCBI lineage: Bacteria > Bacillati > Bacillota > Bacilli > Caryophanales > Paenibacillaceae > Paenibacillus > Paenibacillus intestini. The sequence continues at coordinate 127,953 of NZ_JAURUN010000003.1, forward strand.
TATAAAGAGCTGAACAGTCTCTATAATGAAGGACTGCTTGATAAAGAAGCTTTCGTTCAGAACTATGACCAGTATCTGGCTAAAATCTCATCTGGACGCGTTGTCGGTATGTTTGACCAGCACTGGAACTTCCAGCAAGGTGAAGATCCGCTCGTAGCTCAGAACAAAATTGGTGAAACGTATGTTGGCTTCCCACTTGTATATGACACAAGCATTAAGGATCACTACCTGGATCGTCCGGTTATCAACTTGAACAACGGTTTTGGTATCAGTAAAGATGCTAAAGATCCTGTTGCAATCCTGAAATTCCTGGATAAGTTGATGGATGAAAAGTACCAAAAGTTGCTGTCTTGGGGTGAAGAGGGCGTAGACTACATGGTTAACGATAAAGGCAGATTCTATCGTACACCTGAACAACGTCTTCAGCAGGAAGACCCGGCATGGAAACTGGCTAACAAAGCAGAAGGTTTCTACGGTGCAGCACCGAAAATGGAAGGTACTTTCTCGGATGGCAACGCGATTGGTGCAACCAATCAGCCTGAAGAATTCTATGATGGCTTGAAGAAAGAGGATAAAGAATTGCTGGATGCATACGGTTTCAAAACATGGAGTGATTTCTTCTCTCCTGCACCTGAAAACCCAGTGTATTATCCAGCGTGGCAAGTGGACTTGAAAGAAGGTTCAGATGCTTCGGTAGCCAACAAACAAATGACCGATACATCGCTGAAGTACTTGCCTAGAGCGATCATGTCTAATTCAGATCAATTTGATTCGATCTGGAGCGAGTATGTGGACGCTTACAAGAAAATCAACGTGAAAGCGTATGAAGACCGAATCAATGAGCAATTACAATGGCGGATTCAGAACTGGACCGTGAAATAAATAAAAGCGGTTGTTGGATTAGCTCGGAAGGTGTCAGGTGCATGGATGTAAATCATGCCTTGTGCCTTCTGAGCAATTCATCCCCAAATCCGCTGTACGTTGATAGGAGGAGTGAAAGATGGCGAATACGCCGGGAGCCATACAGGAAAAATCTGCTCCAACCGTTGTGACCAAGACGCCTCTGATGAAGCGCCTGCGCAGTCAAAAACAACTGATGTTTATGTCTCTGCCCATCGTCGCTTATATTTTGGTTTTCTCGTATTATCCGATCTGGGGCTGGGTTATGGCGTTCCAGAATTACAGTCCAGCGAAGAAATTCTCGCAACAGGAGTGGGTCGGACTTAAGCACTTCAAGTTTCTGCTTACGGACGACGCGTTTCTGAACGTGCTTCGCAATACGATCGCGATGAGTTTAATTAACATGATTCTTGGCTTTGTAACAGCCATTGTTTTTGCGATTTTGCTGAATGAAATCAAACACAAGCTGTACAAGCGCACGATTCAAACGATCTCGTATCTGCCTCACTTCCTGTCATGGATCATCGTTACGGGCATTGTAGCCAGCTCGTTATCGGTTGATGGCGGGATTGTGAACGTGGTGCTGATGAAGCTCGGTTTCATTAAAGAACCGATTATGTGGCTCAGCGTTCCAGAGTATTTCTGGGGTATTGTCGGTGCATCACACGTGTGGAAAGAAGTCGGCTGGAATGCAATCATCTATCTGGCTGCGATCACTTCCATTGACCCTTCACTCTATGAAGCAGCTGAGATTGATGGAGCTAACCGGTATAAAAAAATGTTGTATGTTACGTTGCCTGGCATCAAGTCCATCGTCATTATCTTGTTGATTATGAACATGGGATGGATTCTGGAAGCCGGATTCGAAGTCCAGTACTTGCTTGGAAATGGTGTAGTTGTTGACTGGTCTCAGACCATTGATATCTTTGTCTTGAAATACGGGCTACAGATCGGTAACTATTCACTTGCTACCGCAGCTGGTATATTCAAAACGGTCGTCAGTATCACCCTGATATTTGCGGCCAACTCAATATCCAAACGATTCGGCGAAGACCGATTAATATGAGGAGGACACATCGATGGGAATAAACAAATCTCGAGTTGAGCCGATTGTCTTCCACACATTTAACGGCTTGCTGATGATTTTTATTGCAGTAGTAACCTTATATCCATTTTTGAACACACTGGCTATTTCTTTTAATGCGGGTAACGATACGATTCGGGGCGGAATCTATCTGTTGCCGAGGGAGTGGACTACCCAAAACTACAAAGCTGTATTTGCGGGTGGAACCATATTCGCGGCTTTTGGGGTCTCGGTTGCCAGAACTGTACTAGGTACTGTTCTCAGCTTGTTCCTCACTTCCATGCTGGCATATACGCTGAGCCGCAAAGACTATATTCTGCGCAAACCGATCACGATTATCGTTGTATTGACCATGTATTTCAGTGCAGGTCTCATTCCAACATACTTCCTGATCAAAGATTTGCACTTGCTTAACAACTTCCTGGTATACATCATTCCGGGTCTGATCAGTGCGTTTAATATGATCGTTATTCGGACGTATATCCAGACGTTGCCTGAAGGATTGATTGAGTCAGCCAAGATTGATGGTGCCGGCGATTTCAGAACATTTATGTCGATCATTTTACCGCTGTGTCAGCCAGTACTTGCAACGGTCGCGTTGTTCATTGCGGTAGGGCAATGGAACTCTTGGTTTGATACGTTCCTGTACGCTTCATCCAAGCAAAACCTGAGCACGTTGCAGTACGAGTTGATGAAACTGCTGTCCTCTTCTATGAACACCAACAGCAGTGCTGCGGTATCCAGCGGGGCAGATATGGGGCAAGCGCGTAACATGGTTACGCCGATATCAATCCGGGCAGCGATCACTATTGTTGCAGCATTGCCAATCCTGGTCGTGTATCCGTTCTTGCAAAAGTACTTTGTACACGGATTGCAACTGGGTAGTGTGAAGGAATAGTAAGAAGCAGCAATGATGAGTTATCATCGTTAGGAAGCGAATTATAGTAGGATCTAAAGAAGTCGGCCGAGTGAGGCCGGCTTTTTTTGGTATACGCATGTATAAGCAAAATGAAAAGAAAATGACATCTAATCATTTGCTGTATATGTTATAATTTTCAATAATATAGAGTAGTCTTGTGAGTCAGCGGTACAATGGAATGAAGATCGAGCCGAAACGATATATCTTGAAGAGTTATAAATCGAATTCAAGATGGAGTTGAATAAGATGGAAAGTATCCCTAATAATGCGTTAACGTTTATCGGAAATTTCGCGATGGCCTATTTTATTTTCGGAGAGGGAAGGGTCGTTAAACCGCTGATATTTGCGTTCTGGATGTTTATCTTAATGATGTGGATAGACTGGTATAAACGTAGAGGGAGTCATACGCTGAATTAGCATATGGTACCATGGAGCCGGTCCCGGCAGAGGATTGGCTATTTGGTGTACAATTTTGGAGAGGAGGTGCTGGATTGCTGTCACGACCGTTTTCGCTGGATTCATTCCGATGCTGGATGCAACGTAAACAGGAACAACTGCAGGTGCTCCAGATCTCTACGGAAGAGAGAAAAGGAAATCCTGAAAATGAGAAGGAGTGTACTCCCGATCCTTTCATTGGATATGTTCATGAATCGGAGAGAGCTATGGGGCAGGTCACGATATGGGCCTCTCGGCAGATGGAGTTTGAGGTAATAAACATCGACACAGAAGAACGTTTATTGTGGACGTATGTTGAGCAGATTGAAGAACAAGACGCAAATTTCGAAACGATGTTGGAGCCTTACTTCGGCGCGTTGCAGTCTGGAGTTAAAGCCTAACAAAGCTTGTCGGAATTGTGTATTGAGGACAGAATGAGGACACCCATTTACATCCGAGCCGTTGTTCATTACACTTGATAAGTAACGCTTATAAATAGGGTATATGTAATATCAATTCAGATTATCAGGAGGACGTTATTATGCATCAATCAGCACACATTCAGGAAGCACGCGATTACATATTAAACCGGATCAACTCCAAGCCAGTTGTAGGTATGATTCTGGGTTCAGGACTGGGAGCACTTGCGGACGAGATTGAGAATGCAACAGTGATTCCTTATACAGAGATTCCATATTTTGCTCAATCCGAAGCCATTGGACACGCTAATGAATTGGTGATTGGAGAATTAATGGGGAAGACCGTTGTAGCCATGAAAGGCCGCCTTCACTACTATGAAGGTTTTACCTTAGATGAAGTAACATTCCCGGTTCGCATTATGAAGGCACTGGGCGTTGAACAACTGATCGTCACCAACGCTTGTGGTGCGGTCAACACCGGTTTCGAACCAGGCCAGCTCATGCTGATTACGGATCATATTAATCTGGTTGGCAACAATCCCCTGATTGGACCAAACAATGCTGATCTGGGCGTGCGCTTCCCGGATGTGTCTCAAGTATACAACCGTGAATTGCGTAGTGTCGCTCTACAGATTGCTGAAGAGCAAAATGTAAGCCTGCAACAAGGGGTATATGCGTGGTGGAGTGGTCCAGCTTATGAAACACCTGCTGAGATTCGCATGATTCGCACGATGGGTGCGGACGCTGTAGGAATGTCTACTGTACCAGAAGCAATTGTTGCCATTCATGGCGGCATGAAGGTATTAGGAATCTCCTGTCTGACAAACATGGCATGTGGTATTCTGGATCAACCTCTCAGCCATGATGAAGTGATTGAGGTCGCAGCCAAAGTGAAAACAACGTTCATTGGCTTGGTTAAAGGTATTTTGCAAAAAATGTAATACAGCATCGCGCTATACTAGTAGAATCCATTCGCAGGCATTGTCTCATCAGAAACTTCTGATGGGGCAATGTTTTTTTGCAGAGAGGAGGCTGATGCAAGAATATATTCCTGCATCAGCTTGTGTGACTTATAACTTATAAGTTTTTAAAATGCCTGAAATGCGGTCCAGATGGCAAGGAGCATGCACAGGACGCCTCCTATTTTGCACATAACATAATAAAAATCACTTGGCTCGGGATTATTCACCCATACCCATTGGAAGGAAATCCAGAAGAGAGCCCGCTGAAATGATTCGTAATAAAACGTGCACCATCCGTAAATGAATACGGCAATGGCGAGGAATAGAAAAGCAGGCATACCTGGTTTCTTGTGGTACTCTGGGAAGGCGGCCGTTACGAGCATAACCGGTGTATATTGTTCCTCGCCCTCTGCAATTATGCGTTCCCCGTTTAGAACGTCACTTTGCGGAGGAGCCATATGACCTTTTTCATCATAACTCAATAAAGTGCCGTGTTGTTGCTCGACTTCATATTTGTTCCCTTGAGGGTAAAATACATTATACGTTGCAATAGGCTTGGAAGCGGTTTGAGTTACAGTGAAATTCTGCTCGCCAATCGTTACGATACGTTTGTGCTGTTCGACTTGTACCTGAATGGGGACTGCATCTTGGCTTCGATAGGTGATTGTTGTGCCGTCCTCATGGTCTGAACCATATTTATGTTGATCGATATAGAATACAGGCTGTGTAAAATAAGATTTCGAACTGATCCCGACAATGATGGATAAAACAGCAAGACAAGCTAGCATAATGAGGGTAGGCCCATGTTTTTTTAATAGAGAATTCACAGATGAATATCCAATCCTTTCCTGTAAACGAATGTTCTTTTTAATACGCAATGTGTGGTGAAGGGTTGCGTTTGTTCTGTTGGCGAGTAGGCATTTCGTATACAATGGAATAAGCATCTGAAAGGACAGACAGGAGGCAAAATTATGATTAAGGGATTGACCAAGGCAGGACTTGGCAAGCTGGAATCCGATGAACAATATATCACGTATGCTGCCAGGTATGGTTTTGGGGCAGTTGATTTGAATCCGCTCTCATTCTTACAGACGTATGGCATAGGACAAGCCCAGCATCTGCTGGAAAGCAATCAGGTTATCATTGGCTCAGCGGATTTTCCAGTAGAATGGCGCTCAGACGATGAACAATTCCGAGAGGGGCTGCCGAATCTCGTCGCGATGGCCGAAGCATCTGCCGCACTGAACGTAGACAAATGCTGTACCTACATTCTCCCCTCTACCGATCAGCCTGCAGCGACATTTATGGCTGCAGCGACCAAACGACTAAGACTTTGTGCTGATATTCTGGATGCTTATGGTATCCGGCTCGGACTGGAGTTTGTAGGATGTCATCACTTGCGTACGCAATGGAAGAATCCGTTTCTTTGGCGTGTAGGGGATACGTTGGACTGGATCGATACGATACATGCACCTAATGTGGGTCTGCTCGTCGATTCGTATCACTGGCACACGAATGGGATGGAGATGAATGAGCTACTGAAGCTAAAGCAGGAGCAGGTGGTTCACGTACACATCAATGATGCTTATGACCTGCCTATTGAGGAATTGAAGGACGGAGAACGGCTTTATCCGGGAGAAGGTACCATTAATCTAACAGGTTTTCTGAAAAATCTGCAGGCCATCGGTTATAACGATGTTGTGGCTCAGGAAGTGCTGGCACCTGCATCTGAACTGGATGTGGAGACACGGTTTGCCAAGTCAAAGGCAGGCTTTGATCGGGCGTTTGCTTCCCTTTAAAAAATGCGATAACCTTTGACCCATGCAATTCGTATGGGTTATTTGTTGTTGCAATCACGGGGCGAGCCGAATTGTAATGAAAATTTTACAATATGAATGTGTTTATATGAAAACATTGACAATGCGTTAACGATTCCAAGATTTCCTGTTTACAAATCCCTCCTATAATTACAAACGTGATAGGTCATTTTTACTATGAACGTGGATAGTTTGGGGGGATGAGGCGAACTAGCTCTCATATAGACGATACATGCAAACACACCAAGCAGGGCACAGCAATATCAGGCAAGATTATATGGAGAAAAGAAGGGTGACAAAAGCCAATGTCAATGAAGAAGACGTTAGTAGTGTCCATGGTAGCCACAGTATTAACAACCTCTGTGGCTCACGCAGTATCGGCTGCTCCTGCAACAAAATCTGTAGCTAGTACGAGTGCAGCTCAGGTGAAAAACTCCACGTTTACCATAAACGGTAACAGTGTCATTGTACGTTCCATTGTGAAAAATGGAGAAACACTTGTAGCCGTTCGTGATGTAATCCAAGCGATCGGTGCACAAGCTGAAATTGCAAACGGAGCGACGGTGATTCAATTGAATGGTCACACAGTCAGCTTGCAGAACAAGTCCAAGCAGCTTGTCGTGGACGGAGCTAAGGTGAATCTGAACCAGCCGGTTACGATCATTGGAGGAGTGAGTTACGTTGCTCTTCGTCCGTTGGTATCTGGCGTAGGTGGAACCGTTGGATTGAAGAACGGTCAGCTTGAAGTCAGTACGATTGCTCTGATTGAAGGTACAGAGAACCCACGTTTTGCAGGAGCAAATGAGCTAATTGTCTCCAAGAACGAGGATCAGGGCAGAAGTGACTACCTCGTGAATACAGCCACTGGAAAATATGAGCTGTTATTAACGACTGAAGGTGGTTCTGATCTCGTTGTATCCCCAAGCGGTAATCAAGCTGCCTATACGAATGCAGAAGGAGCCGTATACGTTATCGATCTGAAAACGAAGGCTTCCAAGCTCATTACGAATGATACAAGCATCAAGCCGGAACTGGTCTGGGCTGCGGACGAGAGTTCGATCTATTTCCTGCAAGGAGATAAAGGATCGGTGATCGCGAACTTGAATCTGGCGGACGGTACCATCAAGAAACTGGTGGAAGATAAAGTCGATTACAAAGAAAACCTGAATGTGTCACTGAGCGGCAAACGATTCGTCTATACCGTAACTACTCTGGGCAAAGTAACCGCAGATTCGACGAATGTAGATGCAGACAATGTGGATATTGATTTCTCGGCGAATCAACAGCAATTATTTTCGTATAACAACGCTTCTGAAAAACCAGCTGCGGTGAAGTTAACCACTTCAACGGATGATAAAGTATTTATCTATTCCGCAGATGGTCAGAAAGCCTACTACGTGAGTGTACCGTCTGAGGATGGTAATGCCTCCCTCATGTCCGTAGATGCATCCCAGAAACCAGTTACGGTGTATAGCGAACATGATGTAGAACAAGCAGTTTTGTCAGGCGGTACCTTATACGTACTTGCTGCGCAGGATGAAAAGAACAGCGTGATTCTGTCGATCGATACGGTGACCGGTCAACAATCCAAGCTCTACACGGTATCCTCTGACGTATCATCCATCGTTGTGAAGGGTTCGCAGCTCGCAGTTGTTGAGAACGGACGAGTACTGGTGCAAACGGACGGCAGCTGGAAAGCTGTAACGAAGTAAGAAACTGTAGTAAAAACAGACACTCCTAAATGAATGAAGTTGAACGAAAAAAATGATATCCCAATATGAAATGCACTGAAAATTAAAATTTAACGCAAAATTCGAGAGGAGCTTTTTACAATGAAAAAATGGATCAAACCTTTCACGGCCATGCTGATGGCTGTATCCCTGGTTGGTGGACTTGGTGGTGCAATGACAGCATCGGCTGCCAAAAGCACGGAGAAAGGCAAAATTGTCATCAATGGATCTTCTGCACTCCTTCCATTGACGCTTCAAGCTGCAAGTGAATTCAAGAAAGACAATCCAAAAGTTAAAATCTCCGCATCCGCTGCGGGTTCCGTAACTGGCCCACAATCTGTTCGCAAAGGCATTGCAGATATCGGTGCGGTAGACTGGGATGCATCCAAGGATGTTCCTGGCTTCAAAAAATTCGACGGACAGGTCGCTCATCCGGTAGCTGTAACTGTGTTTACTGCGGTAGTAAATACAAACGTGGGTGTAACGAATCTGACTACAAAACAATTGCAAGACATCTTCTCCGGCAAAGTAACCAACTGGAAAGAAGTTGGCGGTTCAGACGGTAAAATCGTTGTGGTTAACCGTAAGTTCGGATCAGGTACACGTGTTAACTTCCAACAAAAAGCACTCGATGGTAAAGACTTCATGAGCAAAGGGGACAACTACAAAGAAGTAGGTTCGAGCGGTGACATGAAAACGACGATCGAAACGACACCTAACGCAATTGGTTATATCGACCTGCCGTACGTAACAAGCAAAATGAAAGCTGTATCCATCAATGGCGTAGCACCAACAGAGAAAAACGTGCTGAACAAAACATACAAAGTATGGGGTATCGGATACTACATGACGAAAGGTCAACCAACGGGTGCAACGAAGGCATTCATCGAGTACATCCAAAGCAACAAATTCCAAAACGGTTCCCTGAAAAAGCTGAAATTCATTCCGCTCGCAGCCGTTAAGTAAAACGTTCAGTCTGATCTGAATCAGACTTCAACATCCTGCACCTGCATTTCATAAGAAAGGGATAGCCAGCTTCCGCGCGTGGTCGCCAAGCTGGCTTCTCTATGTGAAAGGAAGAGTCCTCTATGATGGAAATGAATCCACCGGCGAACAGCCCGGCTCCGAATGAGCTGGGTTCAAGCCTTGGCAAAGCGCCCGAGAAGAGACGACGTTTTGACCGTAAAGCCCGGCTCCGGTGGTCTAACCGCATGTTTCGCATCCTCTGCATTAGCAGTGCAGCCTTTGTCTGCCTCGTTCTGTTCTGTATTCTGGTGCTTATGCTTCGCACAGGTGTCCTTACTTTTGCAGACGTCTCGCTGAAAGAATTCTTTTTCTCCACGAACTGGGACCCGGAAAATGAGCACTACGGTGCACTGACATTTATTCTGGGCACGTTTGCTCTCACTGGGCTGACGATGCTGATGGCGATTCCTCTCTCCGTCATCATTGCTGTATTTCTGGCGGAAATGACACCAAAATGGCTTCGTCGCCTGCTGCGTCCGGTGCTGGATCTGCTGGTGGGTATCCCGTCCGTCGTGTACGGTTATCTTGGTTTGACGGTTCTAATTCCATGGCTTCGGGACTTGAGCGGACGTGATCTGGCAGATGGTCTGCTAGCAGCATCTATTGTACTGACCATCATGGTACTGCCGACGATTAGCCGGATTAGTGATGATGCGATCTCCGCCGTGCCGAACAAATACCGGGATGCGGCGTATGCACTCGGTACGAATCGGTTTCAAACGATTACCCGGGTCGTGCTTCCGGCGGCAAGAGGCGGTATTATGTATGCGGTCATTCTGGGTATGACACGTGCCATTGGTGAGACGATGGCAGTGGTTATGGTTATTGGTAACACGGCGCAGCTGCCGACCAGTCTGTTTACGCCAACTGCCGTGCTGACCAGTAACATTGTGATGCAAATCTCCAGTGTAGAATTCGATTCGATCTGGAATCATGGCTTGTATATGATGGGCTTTATTTTGCTGGCGATTTCCATCCTGATGATCGTTGCCGTGAGAATGCTGCAGAAGAGAGGGGGACGCCACCTGTGAGTGTGAAAAGAGAGGTTAATCCGGCTACTGCGTATTCCTTCGGCAAACGGCGATCGTCCTCGGCATGGATGGATCGGCTGTTTACGGGGACAGTGTGGGGCGTAGGTATCATCGTTATTTTATTTATTGTGGGATTGTTGTTTCTGTTGTTGCAAAAAGGGTTGCCGATGCTCAGCTGGGATTTCCTGTACGGTGTACCGAGTGAGATTGAAGAAGGCGGAGGCATTGGCCCTGCGCTGTTCAACTCTTTCTATGTGCTGATTCTGTCTCTTCTCATCTCGATTCCGATCGGGCTTGCAGCAGGTATTTATCTTGCTGAATTTGCACCAAACAACAAACTGATCGAGGTTGTGCGTATATGCGTGGAAGGGCTGTCGTCCGTGCCATCGATTATATTTGGTTTGTTTGGGATTGCACTATTTGTCGAGTATTTCGAGATCGGTCTGACAATTCTTGGAGCTGCGGTCAGCCTTGCCTTCCTGAACTTGCCTGTGTTGACCCGGGTGACAGAGGAAGCGGTTCGTGCTGTCCCGACCGAACTTCGTAACGGTTCGTTTGCACTGGGTGCAACGCATCTGCAGACGATTCGGCAAGTGGTTCTTCCTGTTGCGCTGAACGGAATCATGACAGGTATCTGTCTGACCGCAGGCCGTGCTTTTGGCGAAAGTGCCGTTATTATTCTGACCGCGGGTGTATCCACGTCCGGCGAGATATGGGATTTCAATCTGTTATCACCAGGCGGAACGCTGGCGGTGCATCTGTGGTATATCCAGTCCGAAGCCATTGTGCCGGATGCGGAGCAGATTGCCCAGAAATCCACAGCCGTACTGATTTTTGTCGTGCTGCTTATCAATATTTTATTCCGTGTGCCGCTGTGGTTTAATTCTCGTAAAAATCAAATGTAACGTAGTGCCCAAGTCTACGCGGGCAAACCTGTTATGTCTGCTATAAAAATAGTATATTCCAATTCATCGCCAGGAGGGCACATGGTGCAATCGATTATTGAAACGAATAAGCTGAACTTATTTTACGGTACCTTTCAGGCGCTGAAAGAAGTATCTATTGAAATTCCAGAGCGCGCCATTACGGCATTTATCGGTCCATCCGGCTGTGGCAAATCTACCTTGCTACGCACCCTGAATCGTATGAATGACCGGATACCTGGCACACGAATTGAGGGAACGGTGGCTGTTGGTGGAACGGATATTTACAGTGGTGACGTGCATGTGGAGACACTGCGCAAGAAGATCGGTATGGTCTTCCAGTCACCGAATCCTTTTCCGAAATCGATCTATGACAATATTGCGTTCGGACCGAGACAGCACGGGATTCATGGCAAAAAAAAGCTCGATGAGATCGTCGAACGCAGTCTGCGTTCCGCCGCTCTCTGGGACGAAGTCAAAGACAACCTGAAGCGCTCAGCGCTTAGTTTGTCAGGAGGACAACAGCAGCGCCTATGCATTGCGCGTGCTTTAGCGGTCGAACCGGATATTCTGCTTATGGATGAAGCGACAGCCTCTCTTGATCCGGTCTCCACCTTCAAGATTGAGGAATTGACACATGAGCTGAAGGAACGTTACACCATCGTGATGGTCACCCACAACATGCAGCAAGCCGCGCGTGTCTCCCAGCAGACCGTGTTTTTCCTGAACGGCGAAGTTGTAGAGTATTCGCCTACGAAGAGCATGTTCTCCGAACCCGTCGACGCGCGTACACAGGATTATATCAGCGGCCGATTTGGTTGAGATGGTGCAACTTATGCAGTAGACGAGAGCCTTTCAGAAATGGTCTGAAAGGCTCTTTTGTCGTTTACATTTTCCAGGGGAGACGAGGGTACTTGTAACGAAAAACGGTATTATTCTCATATTTAACATAAATCCATGGAGGCGGGACGGGGGTGCCAAACGCTTTGTATAAAGTTGTTCCGTCATCACTTGTTGAATATGGTTCTATGCTGTCCAGAAAGTCTTCCGCGTGCAAGTTTCCTTGATAAGACAAGGTCTGCCCCTGCGTGCTGATATGAGGTGCACCTGAGATGAATCTGTAGGTTGTATTGATCAAGCCCACCTTCTGGGAAGATAACATCATGAATTCGCTCAGGAGTAGTATGCTGATGAAAAGCATGAAAATTCCACTCGCAATCCAGCGTTTTATCTTCATTTGCAGACCTCCAGTATGATTATGATAGAATAAATAAACAAGGATGACGAAACAGTAGGGGACTGAATGAAACATGAACAAAACAGAGCGACAGCTCGCTATTACGTTGGAACTACAACGAACAAAACTGATAAGGGCAGAGGATCTGGCCGCTCAGTTTGAGACCAGTGTTCGTACAATATATCGCGATATCCAAGCATTAAGCGAGGCTGGCGTGCCCATTGCAGGTGCTCCGGGTCATGGGTATTCTCTGATGGAGGGATACTTCCTGCCCCCGGTTAGTTTTACTGCGGAGGAAGCCGTGTCACTGCTCATGGGAGCGAAGTTTATCGAACAGAGATGGGATATCGCCTATGTTATTCAGGCCAAGTCTGCACAGCGTAAGATTGAAGCGATTTTACCAGAAGCTGTTCGCAAACAGTCCACACGTGTACAGGAAACGATGCGTGTGCTTCATCCGATGGGACCTGATACAACGGGCATGGTGAGAACTTACCTTAACGATATACGTAACGCGATTCTGGAGCAACGTAAAATCAGCTTGATGTATCTGAAAAAAATGCCGGGCTCGGACGGGAAACGCTCGAATCAGCGTGTCGTGTCCCCATATGGGCTTACCTTGGTGCGGGAAAATTGGGTGTTGATCGGTAGGTGTGATCTGCGGCAGGATGTTCGTCATTTTCGTTTGTCCCGCATGTCGGAGCTTTCTGTTCTGGAAGAAAAATTTCGTATGCCGCCAGATTTTGATCTGAATCGGTATCAGCCGCCGGATGATCGTAACGAACATGTGCTTGTTCGAGCAAAATCAGAAGTTGCTGACAAAATGATGGAGACCCTTCATTTTTATATCGATCATGTGGAGGAACACGAGGACGGCATTCATTTCCACTTTCGTGTCCGCTATCCTGAGGAAATTCTGCATCATTTACTTGGTTTAGGTGGAGATATCCAAGTGATGGAGCCGGAGTCCCTGCGTGTACGTATGCGGGAGATGGCGACAAATATCTTGAAGCACTACTGACATACCCTTGTCAGTAGTGCTTTTTTATACTGGAATTATTCAAGATGAAGAGGAGTTGTTTGCAGGATGAAAAGCACAAATGAAATATTAAATTCTTTCGAGACTACAGTAGAGAGGTATGTAGCAGAATTAAATCTTTTGAATATGGATGAGTTACTACAAAAAGAGAATGAAGAAGAATGGTCGATCGGGCAAATGTACATGCATTTGATTCAATCGGCGCTGTTCATGCAGCTGCGTAACATTGACCATTGTTTGGCTAATAATGAGCACACCGTACATTCAGATGAGGTGAAAACAGAACTGGGCAGTCAGGTATTCGAGGCAGAACAATTCCCTCCTGTTCGGGTTAAAGTACCTGCTTCTTCGCAATATACACCATTGCAACCCGAAAGTAAGGAACAACTGGCCCAGGGGCTTCAGCAGGTTGTGGATCGGATGCGAAGTACAGCTTCTGTTCTTGCGCTAGAAGAATCGGCCACAGGCTCTAAAGTGCCTCACCCCCGTCTTGGAGCGTTAAACGCACAAGAGTGGTTCCACTTGATCGAAATGCACTACAAACATCATTTTTTACAGCTGGACCGCTTGAAAATGAATCTGGTAATGTAAATCGAATAGTCAATTATATAAGTCTAACCATCTATGTACACTTTAACGGAGAAGGCTTTATACATTTGCAATTTTTCTAAACAGTATGAAAAGAAGTGGCTCATAAATTGTTTTATGAGCTCTTTTTGTGCGCTATAGATCAAGCTGGATTGAATCCAAATCACAATAAAGAGCTCAATGGCAGGATGTGACATCTTAAGAAGGGGATAGTTAAGCGTTGTAGAATGAAGTAGTAATACTTCAAAGGAGTTGTCAGTTTATGCAGTATGATCGGGATATATTAACGGTTGATGATGTTTTTGACTATGAGTCTCATGAGGTAAGAAGTGTGTTACGGTCTGTTAGATATAGTATAAGGGTAGGAGACCCTTTTTTTATTATTACTCCTTACAATGATGAGATGTATGTTGTAGAAGAGATCGAGGAACATTATGACAGTTGGACTGTTATTTATAATGGAGGAAGAAGAGTAGCAGAGAAAGATGTATTTCCCCTATTCACCGTGGGTTCATTAATAAACATGTTATCTTATGATAATGAGTTTGATTTACGGACTGCTGGGGCTAAGTGGATTGTAATTATTGATCATTGCCATGAGTATGCTTCAGAGGAAAGTGAGCTTCTTGTTACATTTTTATGGTATGTGCTTGTTGATTTAAGTGTACGAGGACTAATTAGTCGTGATTAAGCAGACGAGAGGAAGATACCTGTGGTAGTCCCAAATACCAATCCCAAAGTAGATGAATATTTAAGCAAAATCAAAACGTGGAAAGAAGAATCCGTGAAGTTAAGGGAGATTATTCAGGAGTTCGACCTGACCGAAGATTACAAATGGATGCATCCATGCTACACGTTGAACGGGAAGAATGTGGTGCTGATTCATGGCTTTAAGGAGTACTGTGCGATCCTCTTTATTAAAGGAGCTCTGCTCAAGGACACCCATGGCCTCTTGGTTCAGCAAACAGAAAATGTGCAAGCGGGTCGTCAGATTCGTTTTACTAATTTGCAGCAGATTGTAGAGCAGGAAGACATGCTGAAATCGTATATTCAGGAGGCAATTGAAGTTGAGCAAGCCGGATTGCAAGTAGAGAAAAAGAAAACAGAGGAATATGCGGTTCCGGACGAACTCCAGCACCAATTTGATGCCAATCCTGCATTCCAGGAAGCATTTAAAGCGCTAACTCCTGGACGCCAGCGGGCCTATCTGTATCACTTTTCACAGCCAAAACAATCCAAAACCAAGACATCCCGCATTGAAAAATGTATGCAGCCTATAATGGAGGGAAAAGGGTTGAACGACTGATGCTTCAAAGCTAACACTGTCCAGGGATGACCCATAGATTTCATTTTGGGTCTATTCGCTTTTATATAGAATTTTTTACTTAATTTAGAATCAAAGGGGTATTTTTTCTTGTAAATATATGGTATGATGTGGGTACTTTAAGGCGTTAAAGTGTTGTCTCTTGAACGCGTTAACCTTATTTGGATTTGTTAGATGAATGTAAAAATGATAAGGAGAGAATAACTGTGGCTGATAGTACTAGTAGATTACCTGGTAACGAATCAGGTGATTTTTATGTTGATAGTACATGTATTGCTTGTGTGACTTGTGTTACGGTGGCTCCAGAATGTTTTAGTATGAAAAACAGTAACGAACATTCTATTGTTTATAAGCAGCCATCCAATGAAGAAGAGTATTCACTCTGCATCGAAGCTTTAGAACTATGCCCGGTTAGTGCTATTGGTGATGATGGATAGTCACCTAACAACCGAGGAGGGAGATTTATGGTGCTGTCTATCAATAAAAAAGTACTTGATTCTATTCTTACATTTCGTAACAAAACCTTATTTGTTGATTATACTCAAGCATTAGAAGTGACGTATGAGTCATTTGGTCAAAAAGTATGCAAGGTAATGGGTGTGTTGGAGGCGTATGAGATTGCTGAAGGTGAAGTAGTGGCCCTAATTGCAAACAATAGTGTAGACCACATTGTATGGACATACGGAGTTATGCTCTATGGGGCTGTAGTCATGCCTTTGAACCCTAAGCTTTCGCAAACAGAAATTTCTTATCTTACTGAGCATGCTAATCCGCGTTTGATTGTTAATGACGGAAGTGAACATAGATCTCTTGCTTCGATATATATAAAAGAATATGAGAATGAGGAATACAGCTCTTCCAACTATTTAAATCGAATTTTAAATTCAAACGGAGATGAACATGGTGGCCTCTTAATTTACACCTCGGGAACTACGGGGAAACCTAAGGGGGTTTTTCTAAATCTCTCTAATATTTACCATAACACAATGACAGCAATAGAATCTTTCAACTATAACAAGGAACATACAACCTTATGTTTGTTACCTCTGTTTCATACATTTGGTTTTATAAGTGATGTTTCAACTATGCTCTTTGCGGGTGGTTCGTCCGTTATTATGGATGTTTTCGACGCTTCCGCTGTCTCAAACATTACTAAAGCAATAAAAACCTATGACGTTAATTCCTTCAGTGCTGTACCTCTTATTTTTGAACTTCTCATCAAATTAAAATGTAATCTGAAACAAACGTCTATGAAGTTTTGTATTGCTGGTGCTGCTCCACTATCGAAGAGCACATCCGAAAGGTTTTTTGAGGCTTTTCAATTTGAAATTATTCCAGCTTATGGACTGACCGAAACGACATGTTTCTGTCTTATTACACCGATGCATGATATACGCTATGGATCGGCTGGAAAAGCAGCGAATATTGCGATAAAAGTAATCTCAGAACATGATCATGAATTACCGGCTAATGAAATCGGAGAAATAATCGTTCAAGGACCTAGTGTAATAACAGAGGGATACTTCAAAGATGATCGTGAGTGCTATTCAGTCAACTATCCAGGCTGGTTTAAAACAGGAGATCTTGGCTATTACGATGATGAAAATTACTTTTATATAACCGGAAGGAAAAAAAATATGGTGATTAAAGGAGGAGAAAAAATATACCTGGAAGATGTAGATAAATTTATATCTACAGTATCCGGAATAAAAGATAACGCTTCCATTAGAGTGGAGGATACCTTAATAGATAAGATAGCATGTTTTATTGTAAGAGAAAACGAGGATACATTGGATGAACATGATCTAAAAAAATATATAGTTGAACATTTGGGGAAATTGAAATGTCCAGATCTAATATTCTTTGTAGAAGAAATTCCTCGGACAGCTACAAACAAAGTAAGGATAGCACAACTACAAGATGAGATAAGGAGTAAAGCTATATTATGATATTAGATTGTCACAGTCATATTGCATCATTTAAGTATTTTCCTGTTGAGTTTTTTAGAGGATGGTCTGACACGATCAAAAGAACACTGCCGTATTCATTATCTGATTCACAATCTAGGAAGCTGGACTTGTTGTTTGATGGACTTATGGATGATTCAGAATGTGAAAGATTAAGCATGGAAATGGATGAAGCAGGGATAACAAAATCAATACTACTTGTTATTGATTTTGGTATTACTTATAAAAAGTATCAAGATGATATTGAAGAGATTCATAAATGTCATGTTGAAATCATGAGTAAAACTGACAAATTCATAGGGTTTTCAGGTGTAGATCCTCGGAGAGGGAAAGAGGGAATTGATTTATTCGAAAAAGCGGTAACGAAATGGGGATTCAAAGGATTGAAGTTATATCCACCATGTGGGTATTCTCCAAGTGATTCATTATTAGACCCATATTATGAGATTTGTTCTTCTATGGGTTTACCTGTGTTAGTTCATATAGGACCAACTTCAGCAGCACTCCCTTTTAGGTTCTCTCAGCCTATCGAATTAGACAGTGCTGCCCATCGTTTTCCAAAGGTGAACTTTATTATGGGACATGCGGGAGTGACACAGTATCAGGAGGCGGCTCTACTCGCTCAATATAGGCCTAATATTTATCTCGATATATCTGGATTCCAAGGTGAACTTAATCATGGTCAATTCAGCAAAATTATGAAGTGGAATATATCTAAAGGATTATCCAAGAGAGTATTGTTTGGTACAGACTGGCCTATTCATCGTTTTTTCGGCAGACAGAAAAAATGGGTTGAGGCGGTTAAAGATTTAGAGCGACAGCATATTTTATCCAAACAAGATTTAGAAAATATCATGTTTAACAATTTACACCAAATTTTATTTTCGGAGGCCCAGCATGGAGCAAAATAATCATTCCCAAGAAATTACTGTCATTAAGGAGCTCGTTTCTTCACTTGCAGAACCCTCACGGCCTGCAAATTCCATTACGAGAGATATGACAATCGAAAACGATTTAGGAATTGACTCGCTTCAATTTATACGTTTCATACTGGAAGCAGAAGAAAGATTAAACCGTAACATTTTCAATGTCGAAAATATCGCAGATATTGTAACGGTAGGCGACATCTTTGAATTAATTCAAAAATAAACACGAAGGGATAGATCTACATGCAAGAAGTAAAACTGATGCAAACTACTGAAGAAATTCAATCTACTTTTGACGTTATAAAATTACTTAGGCCTCATCTAATCGAAAGTGAGTACTATAAGCAAATCAAACGAATGCAGCAGGGAGGGTATCAGCTTGCAGCGGTTCTCTATCATTCAGAAGTGAAATCAGTCGCTGGTTTTCGGATCAATGAATCTTTGGCTTGGAAGAAATTTATGTATGTAGATGATCTTATTACAGTAACTGATGGGCGCTCTCATGGATTTGGAAAAACATTACTACACTGGCTTGAGAATTTTGCCAAGGAGAACGATTGCTCCCAAATTCATCTTGACTCTGGTGTTCAGCGTCATGAAGCCCATCGTTTTTACTTACGTGAACGTATGGATATCACATGTTACCACTTCTCGAAGTTGTTCAATGAAAGCTAACATGATGTTAAATGCATATACGGATTCGTTGTTACTCTTTCTAAATAGAATACAACAATTCAAGCATGATATAGAAAGCAAAGTTGAGCATTATTTCAACTATTTTAGTGTGAAATGGACAGGTGAATTTTTTGTTTCAGATTACCTGATACAACCGTTATCTGTGGGAGTTAAGAGACACTTTGGCATTACGTTAGAACTTGTCTCTGAAGAAGTGATTTTAAATGAAGTTGATTTGTATTTCAAAGAAATATTAGAACAAAATTCAATGGTATCAATGAAATGTAATGATCAAGAGTTAGAAGAGGTCATAGAGAAGCACTTTGCTATGATTTTAGAAAAAGAAACTCTCGACATGAAGAATGCAGAAGAGATTCTTCATACTTTTACGACCAGAAAATTAAAAACTTTAAATGGGACTGATGTTAATTACTATTTTGGAGGGAATGGAAACGAAGTGATTCTAATCATGAATGCTTTCGGACAAAGTATTCATTATTGGTGTTTCCTATTATACGAACTTATTAAAGATTACAAAGTAATCATTTGGGAACCGAGAGGCACTTACTGGAAAGAAGGCGGATGTTCTCAATATACTTCGTTTGAAAATCATATTGATGATATTGACATGATTCTGTCTGCTGAGGAAATTGAGCAATGTTATTTTTTAGGATGGTGTACTGCTCCAAAGGTTGCTCTACAATATTATGCCAAGCATGAGCACAGAGTTAAAGCTCTTATGTTTATCTCAGGGTCCTTCAAAGGAGTATCTCAATTAGAGGATTTTGATACAAATTATGAGAAGAATCTCCAAGAAATAAGCAAATTACTAGACAAGCAGCCCGGAAGTGAAGCTATCTTTCAAAGATCCATATTATCCTCCCTGAACAAAAAAACAATGATTGAAAGAAAAATAGATGCTGGTGATTGTGATGATATACACGATAGCCAATTTACTGAGGTTTTCACTTCAGCAAGAACAGAGATAAAGCCGCTTATTGGTGGCCCTTTTCAGAAGAAAGAAGAAATTATTCCATACTTTAGACAACTCTCTGAATTCTGGTCGAAGGATGTTCGAGAACTCATTCAAGGAGCAAAGATCCCTATGTTGTTTATTAGTGGAGACTTTGACCAAATGGCTTCATCAAAATCATCTGAACTTTTGGCTAGCATCTCATCACAAGCCGTATTTATTAAAGTGAAAAGAGGAAACCATTTTATTTTAATAGAGCAGAGCGAACTCATTTATAGAATAATACACAATTTCATCTTAGACCGTTTGCATGAGGTAAAGAGTAATTTTGTAAATATTCAGGATTATAGGGAGGGGATATGCTAAGTGTCTATTACAAATGTTCAACCAAAGGTGCCAGTGGTTAAAAAATTTACTGAGCTAATAATGGAGATAAAACAAGATTCTCAAAACGTAACAAATCTAAGAAAAGTTATAGATGGGATTATAACCTTTAACAAAAGATTTCCTCATGATTTAGGTTGGTTAAGTCTGAGCATTTTTCAACAATCCATTTATCAGGAAGCTGAACACATTGTAATTGAACCTAAAGACAGCATTACGGAACTAACCGAAGATTACTATGCTGTCGGAATGAAACCATATGGACGTATTATTTTAGGGAAATATGTAGAGAAAGAAGAGACTGACGATATATTTGGAGTGTTTAAATTGACTACTGCTGAAGAGCATATAATTAATGAAGTGTATCAGTCTTCTTGCATTGAGGAAACTAGACTTCGTGAAGAAATGAATAATTACTGGGAATTGCTATCACAAGCTGAGCAACATATGTTGTTTTCTAATGTCAAGAAAATGATTACACATATTGACCCGATCACAATCTATGTTGATCAACAAACATTTTCTTTATTCGGAAAATATAACAATTTACTGGGAGATCGTAACTCAGGAAGTGAGCATCTGTTTTCTTCCGATGGATCGGTGGATGAAACAAAGCTTGGTGAGAATGAAAAAGTTTTTCTGTATGCGATGAATCTTCTCCATGAAGCTGGATTTCGAAGTGAAGAATTTAATGGTTTGCAATTGAACCTTACCAATCTAGGTCGTTATTTTGATGAGCGCTTAGGATACTATCAATCGTTTGGTATAGATAAGTTACAGGGTGAAGGAGTCGAATTAGACGGTCTTTTTAATAAGGCATTAAGGCTAAAACAATTGAAGCAATCCATGCAAAATAATTTTCAAACCTATCGTGAAATCAACGGTTTAAATTTTAATAAAAGGGAATTTCTCTACAGTAAAGCAGAGCTAAATAATGATGAACTTAAAACATTTCAATTGATAAAAACTTTATTAATAAGTCGTACGGATAACAAAGAATATTTTAATCAATTCAACAATTCCTACGATTTATTCTATGCATGGTTACAAGATATCAAAATTGAGAGTACAGAACTATTCGATTACGAGGAGTTACTGAATGAAATAGTTGCTTTGGCAACAGAATATGTGAATGCAGACATAGGCATGTCCAGAGGTATTCGTGATATTAGTAAAATTAAAGATATTACAGAGGAGAGGATTTCCGCCGTTGAGGTGAGTGAATGGCCAGTGACAGAGTTTTATTGCTGTGTAGTACCTTCCAAGAAGATGAAAGACATGTTCAAAGGGCATCCTAAAAATCTACTTTTTACGATTGTTAATGCGATAGCGCAAAGAATGGATTACAACAGTTGGCATTATATGCCCGGACATTTTCCTCACGATAGTATACCTCTCAAACGAGATTATTACCTGCCTCCAAGAATGCCTGATACAGCGGAGTGGTCTAACTTGCATCATGCCGGCCACGTATTAGCAAACGTATTATATTCAATTCGTTCACCTAAGGAAATAGTTTGTAAAGACAGGGTTTTCTATGGTCTGTGTGATCTTCGATTCATGAGACAATCAGGAGAACCTTTTAGAGAAGAGACGCTAGCCGCTGCGATTGGTTTCACAGGTCACATCAGAGCTTTAAATCAGGCGTTATTAGATTACCTCATTAACAAAAAGACCTCAATACGTATACAGGCTTTCAACAAGCAATGGTACCAAGAACGCTATAAGGAGCAAATTAATTAAATGCGTACCTATTTAGAAGTAATTAAAATAACAATCAAAAATGCGGTTGTTCATAAATTTCATACTTCTATCTCAATATTAACTAGCATCTTCACACTATTAGTTCAAATTTTACTATGGAAGATGCTTCTCTCTACAAGTAATAATAACGTAGTGACGTTTGAGGAGATGATTACTTATCAAACAGTAGGAGTGCTGTTAGGTATTATATACAACAGTAATGTTGCTCATGAGGTAGGCAGTAAGGTTAGAGATGGATCGATATCCTTAGCGTTAATCAAGCCTTATTCTTTTAGTGCTTATATGTTTGCGAATACTATTGGCAGCACTCTGATTGAAATGATCATTAGAGGTATCTCATTAATATGCTTTGTAGCTTACTTTTACAATCCTGTGGTTCACCTTACGACGATGAATGTTTTGTTATTAGCTATCGTGATTCCAATGAATTTTCTTATGTTTTGGCTCTTTCATTATATTATCGGGCTACTCTATTTTATATTCATTAGTGCAAACTGGTTTGTAAGAATATTGAAAGATACCATTCTCGTATTTAGTGGTGCTATCATCCCGTTGTGGTATTTTCCAGAAATGTTAAAGACTATTTCAGAAATATTACCTTTTCAACTACTTTATCAATTTCCGCAAAGCTTATTAATTAACAAGATCAGTGAGTACGAGATTATACGAAACATTACATTAGAATGTACCTGGATTATAGTTTTAACCTTAGTAGCATGGTACTTATGGTCTTTAGGCGTTAAGAAGCTGGTCATCCAGGGAGGTTGAGTGCAATTCATTTAATGCAGCTTTATTTCATGTTTATGAAGTCGACCATAAAAGCGGAGTATCAGTACAAAACCAATTTCTTTTTTGGATTATTTGCGAATCTCTATACTTATTTTCTAACGTATATGTCCATTTGGATTCTTACACACAAATTCAGTGTGATCGATGGTTGGAATTACAATGAACTTGTTTTTCTTACAGCCTTGAATTTGTTTACGTATGCTATTGCGATAACTGTTTTATATCATTATGTATCTGGACTGGAAAATTATCTTTTAGAGGGGCGGTTTGATCGCATTTTAGTTAGACCTATTAATCCTATCATTAGCTTGATTTTTGATGGTTTTGCATGGATGGGAATAGGTCAGTTGTTAGTATCTAGCGTTTTTCTAATCAATTCGATGTTGGCTTTAGATATCCACTGGACAGCTTATAAAATTATCGTTTTTGTGTTCTGTTTAATAGGCGGCGTTTTGATCCAAGGAGCGGCCCTTATGATATTTGGAACATTAAGTTTCTGGGTTAAAAAATCTTATTCTTTATCTGTCATCTTGTTCTACAATCTAAAAACATTCATAAACTATCCCTTAACTATTTTTGGTCCATTTATACGAAATGTATTAACCTTTGTACTACCCTGGGCTCTCATTAATTATTATCCAGCTGTATTTGTATTGGGGAAACAAGATGAGTTAAGTATGGGTTATTTATTGACGCCAATAGTTGGAACTTTAATGATGATCGGTGCAATTCTTCTCACTCAAATCGGTGTGAAAAAGTACAATAGCACCGGAAGTTAAATTATATGAGGAGGATACTTGATGAAGATAGAGGTAAACCATTTGTCTAAACATTATCAAGTTCAGCGAAAACAGAAAGAACCCATATGGAAAATACTTTCAAGGAAGAGCTATGAAACAAAAAGAGTGGTTGATAATATTTCTTTCAATGTAGGAGAAGGAGAAATCGTGGGTTACTTGGGACCAAATGGTGCAGGAAAGTCGACTACGATTAAAATGCTTACAGGAATACTGGTGCCATCCGCAGGAGAAATCCTAGTCAATGGCATTGTACCTCATAAGAATAGAAAAGAGCATTCCAAACAGATTGGGGTAGTATTTGGACAACGTTCGCAGTTATGGTGGGAACTTCCTGTTATTGATTCTTTTAACTTGCTCAGGCATATGTATAAAGTGCCCGAAAAGCGCTTTAAACAAAAACTTGATTTGTTTCATGACGTTCTTGATGTCGGTTCCTTTTTGAACACGCCAGTTAGAAATTTAAGTTTGGGGCAGAAAATGAGAGCGGATTTTGCTGCCTCTCTACTCCATGATCCTCAAATTTTGTTTCTTGATGAACCTACCATAGGCCTCGATGTTATCGCTAAAGAACGGATCAGAGAGTTTATTCAGACCATTAACAAAGAGAACAAGGTCACTGTTATCCTAACTACACATGATGTAGGTGATATAGAAGCATTGTGCCATAGGACGATAATCATTGATAAAGGTAAGATTATCTATAATGGCGACCTAGGTAACATGAAAAGTCAATTTGGTAAATATCGAACACTTATTGTTGATATTAAAACAGAAAAACCGGTATATGTTGAGAACGCATCCATCTCTAAAATAGAAGGCAGTAAGGTTTGGATTCAATTTAACAGGAATGTAACAAATCCGACTCAAATCATTTCAAGTTTAATTAAAACCTATGAGGTTGAGGATTTTACGGTCGAGGAGCCTCAAATCGAAAATATTATCAAACAGATTTATGATGGGAAACACAGTTCACAATCTAATAATGAAGGGATTGATATAGGCTATGGAATCAATTAGCAATAGAATAATCGAAAAAATTTCGACAATAACCAATCATAATTCAGTCATGCCTGACCATGAATTGGAGAACGATATTGGAATGGACTCTCTCGGCTTTATTAGACTTCTTGTAGAGATTGAACACGAATACAATATTAGAATCGAAGAGACTTACTTAGATATCGGTATGTTTCCAACGGTCAAAAGTATATGTGAATTTGTAGAAAATCTACATGTGTCAGCGCAAGATAATGTATGAAGAAACCTATCTATATAACTGAAATTTTGACAGAACAGGTGACAAAGGGATTGAGTAAACCGATCACCGTCGTTGGGAATGACGGTGAAGTTTATTTTCTTAAAAAGCCTTGGATCATTGATCCTAAAACTAAGAAACAGACTTATTTGGATTGTATGTTCTTGCAAGAGGCTCTCGTTTCTGAAATTGCTGCTTACTTAAAGTTGAATATACCGGCATATGCAATAGTAGAGATAGATAGAGAGGCTATTGGGAAATTTTCAGTCTTAAGATTAAATGGGTTTTCAGAAGGGTTATATTTTGCTTCTACACGAATTAATAATGTCGAGACAAACTATATGGATTCATTGGATCTATCCTTGGATGAACATAAGATGTTATTAAAGCAAAGCTGGTTTGATTTTTATTCTCGAATTTCAAACAAAGACGATTTCGGGAAAATGATTGTTATGGATTTATTCGTCTGTAACTTTGATCGGTTTGGAAATGTGGGGAATCTTATTGTTTCGGTAAAAGAAGACAATAGGGAATTTTTCATTATTGATCACGGATTTACTTTCTGGGGTCACGTATGGGTAGATTCTAAAAAAAATATGATGAATCAGATCAGTAATAAAGAGCTATATCTAGATATGTACTTTAGAAAACTCATTGGTGCATCGGGATACCGGTTACCTATGAGTGGACTAGGCACTTTGTTTAGAGCTATTGATCAACATATTTATTTTGACGATGAAGGCGCACTTCCTATAATGCAAACGATTAGTTTAATAGAGCAGATTGATCAAAGAATGATAAATGAATGGATCAATAACATCCCTCTTGATTGGTTCGTTTCATATGATGATCAGGCGGAAAGGTATGTAGAGTTCTTATTATATAAGAAAAACTTGATTCGTGAATTGTTAAACACGATGGTTGCCAATGGAGCTTTTCGTAATTATAAAGGAGGGAATCTTCCTTGGAATCAACCCATGTAGGTCCCGAAACTCCTCTTTTTCCAGTCTACGCAAAATATAATGCCAAACTCTTAAAATGGGGAGAAAGATTATTACCTGCACAATATGATGGAATACCATTAGAGTATCAAGCTGTACGTAGTAAGGCTGGAATATGTGATATTTCCCATATGGGTAATATCCATATAACAGGAAAAGACGCCTATGTTTTTCTACAGTACGTTTTGACAAATGATGTGTCGGTATTAAAAGCCAATCAAGTTCAATTTACCTTAATGTGTAACGAACAAGGAGGTATAATCGATGACTTGCTTCTTTATATGATAGACGAGGAGCATTATATGTTGGTGGTAAACGCGATGAATATCAACAAAGATTTTCAATGGCTCATTAATAATGCACAGCATTATCCAAATGTTGAGATCGAAAATAGAACCTTTAATACAGCAATTGTAACCATTCAGGGGCCAGAAGCACAAACGATTTTACAGACTCTGATGGATGATGATCTTGGAGCTATTCCATTCTTACACTTTATGACTGATGTTAAGATCGGAAATGCATTAGGATTAATATCTCGGACAGGTTTTACCGGCGAGGATGGTTTCGAGATTTATATTCCTAAAGACGAAGCTGTTGATCTATGGGAATCTATCATGCTTGCAGGAAAAGACATTGGTGTGCTTCCGTTCGGTATGCTAGCCTTTGATCATCTGCGAATAGAATCGGGACTACCTCTGTACGGCAAGGAAATAGACATTAGTTTAAATCCTTACGAGGTGAGACTAGGCTTCGCTGTTAAGCTAAACAAGAGTGATTTTATTGGTAAAGAGATGTTGGAGTACTTATATTCTCAAGGAGTGAAAAAAAAGCTAGTAGGAATACAAATCTTAGATGAAAAAACTCCTCGCTACAACAATCCAATATTCGTCGGTGATGTAGAAGTAGGCAGGGTAACTTCAGGAATGTATTCTGAAATTCTTCAGAAGTATATTGCGCTTGCTATTATTTCAGTTGATTATACTGCTTTAGGTACAAACGTATGGATTGTTAATCGGCAGGTACATTTAGAGGGTGTCATTATAAAGTATCCATTCTATACTTCGGATTATAAATTTAAGATGAGGAATGAAATTTGAAAGGGGATTATGACAATGGTTTTAGAATTTAAGGTGAATGAAGAGGTAAAGCCAGAACAAATGGCAGAAGTTTTCAAATTATCAGGTATAAAGCGTCCCTATGAAGATTTGGAGCGCATGAAAAAGATGATTGATCAAGCAGATATCATCATAAGTTGTTGGGAAGGTGATCGGATTGTAGGGTTAGCCCGGGCAATTACGGATTATAGTTACTGTTGTTACCTTTCGGATTTAGCCGTTATTAAGGATTTTCAAAGGAAAAATATAGGTAAGGATCTTGTACTACATCTACAGAAAGTACTAGGGGATGGCGTGTCAGTTGTACTTTTATCTTCAGAACAAGCGTTGTCCTTCTATCCTCAAATTGGTTTTGAACTAGTTAATAATGGATTTCGAATGTCAAGAAAATTCTAATTCGTTCTGGAGGTGATGATCTTATGAAAATGTTACGTATGAATCCTTCCCCTTATCTAAATACATATAACTTATACGGAACTACTTTTTCTATTGCATCACATGATGAGGAGATCTGGCCTTGGGTTTACAACAATTTCATACAAATAAGATACGTACCTGAGTGGAAATCATATTTTTTTGATAATCATCATTTAATTTTTGATAATTGTCCATTCTATGCCAGGTACAGAATACCTCAATCGATGATGGAGATGAAATGGAAGTCTCTTAAGGAGTGTATCATTGATTCAATCAACTTAGACTGTTATGTATATTTGTATGTTGATCGGTATTTTATTTCTAAGTCAACAGTCTATCAGAAAAAGAAGGACATCTGGCATGAAATATTAATCTATGGATATGACTCCAATAAGGAAATATTTTATGTAGCTGATAATCTTAGGGAAGGAAAATACGTACTTACAGAGAGCGATTTTAATGAAATAGAGGTTGGATATAACAGTATACTGTCCGATAATGATTTTTATAAAGGCATTACATTCCTACAAAAACGAGATGGAGATTTCACTTTCAAAATTGGTCATGTGAAAGAGCAGCTATTAAATTACTTGTCCTCTACCCCAACTCAAGACATGGCCTTTAAAGAAGAGAGTATATTCGGAATGAATGCATGGATGCAACTCATTTCTGACTTGAAAGAGAAGACTAAGGTAGATAAACGAGCATTTCATTTGTTTTGGGAACACAAAAAAGTTATGGTGGATCGCATAACATATTTAGAAAGTGAGAAATATCTGAAACCAGAAGACGGTTCTTTTTTTAAAAATGAGTTTGTACTCATGGAAAAGAGAGCGTTTGTTCTAAGAAATTTGGCTTTAAAATATATGATTACACAGGAATATCAAATAAAAATACAATTAATTGAGGAGTTAGTGAGCTCCTTGGAGCGAGAGAACGAGTTAATCACCAAGCTCATTAATAATCTTGAAATAAAACAAAAGGAGGAGGATGAACATTTATTTACCGGTTAAACAAAAACCAATAATAGATACATATAGCTACCATGCTAATATTGTCTCTATTGTAGAACAGCATAGTGATCTTAAACCGTGGATATATCATAGATTTTTAAGGCTTGCTTATTGCATTGATAATGATTATCTTGATTTTTGTGACGGGGATTATTTTGATTATTATAGATGTAATATAGTCTCTTCTAATAATAACAAGTATTATGCGGAATATCGCAATCACACCTTCTTGGATGAGTATGATATAACAGATGATGTCCTCATTAATGTGGGTCAGTCAATAATACGATGCCTCGACAAGGGGTTTTACGTTATCATTCATTTAGATCATTATTACATTGAAGCTTCGGATGCTTACCATAAACGGAATAAGAATCATGAAACGATTGTTTATGGTTATGATATATCCGAACAAATTTTCTATGTATCTGATAATTTCATTTCAGGTAAATACGTTAGTGTCAAAGTTAAGTTTGCTGAAATGGAATTGGCACGAAGAAGCTCAGAGAGCATAGATCTGAAGAGGGTCTTACAAGTAGGGATCAAGCGAGATCAGAAGGTAGAGATGAATATTGAGGAAATATATAACAAATTAAGAGACTATATTGAGGGTAAGGATTCATCTTCGTACGGTATCATCACCTATGATGAAGAAGAACAATATGTTCATAATGGCTTCAAATATAACTGGCATTGGCCAACAACCGGCGATATGTTTGTTTATGGGATAGACATACATCGGTTTTTTATAGAGGATTTAGAAAATATACGTGTTAGTAAATCAAAGTTAGATGTTCGCCGATATCACACGATGTTGAATCATAAGGTGGTTCTTATGGAGTTTGTGAATTCGCTGAGTGAATCTTCATTCATCGGAAACATCGAAGAATTGAGGTTAATGTTAGAAGAAAGTAAAGCGAAAAATATTCTCGCCAGGAATACAGCTATTAAATATAACATAACGCAGGACTCAAACTTAATAGATTTGTTAGTTGATTTTCATAAGTGGTCTTTGGTATTTGAAGCTGAACTGATAAGGAGAATTATGTTTTATTTAGTAAGACGTCATAATGAGAGAATAACGGGTTGGGCAAGTTCTGATGCAGATAAGTTGTGTCTTAGTGTTGAGGAATAAATGACTTAAATATCGTTTTCCTAGCAGATTCATAACGTTGGTCTGCTTTTAATTCGAGATTTAAATTGGTGATCTTCTGTTGAATGAAATAGTCTTTAGGGATCTCAATGTGGAACTCTTATGCTATCTGATGTTTTTGAAATTGTTTTTTTGTTCAATTAGAGCTTTATAGACTCAGGCACTGAAGATTCAACGGTTGCTCCTTCAACATTAGTGAAATCAATAGTATATATTAGCGTTCCATTGGTTTGTTTATAGTGTTTATTACGAATAAATACTTCCTTATCGCTGGAATCGTGTCGTCAGTAATCTGACCTTCGTAATAGTAATCACCGACAGGGATCAACAGCTCCATCAGAAAGTAATTTTATTTTATGTATATCTATAGAATCTATGGCATCAGGAAAATAAATATTAACCTCTTTGGATTGAGAAAAATAGCTCTCTGTTGGAGCAGAGTTTTCTAAATGAATGGAAGAAGAATCATTTGGAGAACAGCCGATTAATAATAAGAAGATTAGCAACTAATTAGAAATTTTATCATGTTCCCTCCAAATAACGAAAGGCAGCTTATGCCACCTTTGTTTTTTATTAAATAGGGTTCGTAGCTAGCTAGTGTAGCCATGTGCTTTGGCCGCTCCGTCCCAAGCATTTCTTTTCTTCTGAATTATCGCAGTATCAACTAAGGATGGTACCTTGGCTTTAAGGTTTTTCCGGTATTGTCCTTTTGATCTTTCTCAGTAACTAATTGTACTCCATGAATGGATATTTCTCCATATTTATACTCTTCAGTAAGTGTTCGATTGTTATCAGTAGTATCTCATTCGGATGCCTAAATAGGAACAGCTAGAGATATAAGCATATGTTGATGACCTTTCAGAATGGGGCTAAAAAGCATACTGACTTCTAAATTATTCTCCTGCCTTGGGCCTATTTCATCACGCTGATCTCACCACACAGCATTAAGAACATCATCTACCTCTTTGATGCGATTAACGGATGGATTCTGAATCATATTACCTTTGACCATAACCATCGACATGTTGGATAAAGCTTCGATCTGTTCTAGTGGATTTTGATCCAGTACAATCAAGTCGGCCTGTTTGCCGATATCCAACGTACCCGTTATATCATCAATCCCGAGAATGTTGGCATTCGTATAGGTGACCATGTCGATGACCTTTTTAAGGGGTGCTGAACATGGATACGGTAAAACAGGCGGCGTATCATCTTCATTCGATGGAACAGGATCTGAACCGCAAGTTATTTGATGTCAGGCTGGAGAAGAGCATCTTGGCCCATCACATGAGCCAGTCTACATAATCGATTGAACGAAAGGACAGTACAGGATCATTCCCAAGATGATCTTGCCCTGTCCTTTTTATCTTTTCACCCGCCCCAAACCACTTCCAAATAAGCATTGACTTTCCACACCAATCCCCCTAAACTTCAATTATTAAAACACTTTTAAAAACTTCCATCCAATACTTTCTCGAATATGCAATCACCCATATACATACAAACGAAAGGAGGCACACAACAAATAATGTTACCCACTTCCCACAACACCCAACAGGTCAAACGGATTAACGTTGAAATTGTAAAAAATACACTCCGGTCGATGGGTGTAGGCACGAAGGCTTCCATTGCAAACCTGACCAAACTCAGCGTGGCGACTTGCGGAACGATACTAAATGAATTACTCCAGACAGGGGAGATCATTGATCTCGGCCCGGATGAGTCCAGCGGGGGCAGACCGGCGAGTCGATATCAGTTTAATGCGGACTACGCAAATGTGCTGTGTCTGATTATTCGTACGGAAGGCGGCATCCACTCGATCACACATACATATGCCAACCTGAACGGAGAGATGGCGGACGAACAGACACTTGTTTTAGATGAGATTAATGTCACGGTGGTGGAGGAACTCATTGCTGGGCTGATCGAGCAGCATCACAATGTGCAGTCCATCGGAATCGGGATACCAGGGGTGGCGCACAATGGTGTGATCGGTATCTGTGACGTACCAGAGTTGGCTAATCAGCCGCTCGGTTTAAGACTCAAAGAGCAATACGAAGACATCGAAGTGGTCATTGGCAACGATATGAATCTGACGGTGTACGGACTGTACAATGAACAGCAATTTGAGCAAGAGAAGAACTTTGCGGTGGTGACGTTCCCTGAAAATCATTTTCCGGGAGCAGGTTTTATTATCGATGGTCGGCCAATCACCGGGAATACGCAATTTGGGGGAGAGGTGTCCTTTTTGCCATTTGGCGTGTCACGGGAAGAACAGCTGCGCATGTTGAAAACGACAGACGGATTGCAGGAACTCGTCGTACAGACGCTGGTCTCCATTATTGCCATCATCAACCCGGCGGCCATTGTGGTGACGGGCGATACGATGGACCCAGCGATGCGGGATGGCCTGATCCAAGGCTGCCGGGATCACCATATTCCACAGGAGCATATGCCTGAGCTAATGATTCGCCGCGACACCCGGCGCGAGTATGTTACTGGGCTGGTAGCTGTAACACTCGAAAGCCTGACCTACCGCATTCAGGTAGTTGAGAAGCAGTGGTAGGAACGACTTATTATGAAGTGAAGTTAAGCAAAATTTTTTACACGAGAGCGGAGAGGGCAGAGCCAATCTGGAGAACGCCTTTATCACTGTATTTTCACCTTTAGAAAGAAATTCAAAAAAACACAGGGATAACAGCGGGCGGAAGATGGCACTGCAATCGGAGGTAGAGCGTGTAACCATTTTTCTGGACACAATGGAGGAACTTATTTTGAATCAGCAAGCAAGTACACAAGGCAACAAACGAAAGTTTAACAAGCTGTACGCCATGCAGCTGGCTACGATCTTTCTTGGATTTATCGTATTTGGCATATCGGAAAATATTAAAGGCCCAGCCATTCCGCGTATTCAGTTCGACTTCAATCTGGATGAGAAACAGCTCGGCACGTTGTTGTCCCTGAACGCACTGGGATATTTGATCGCCTGCTCGTTCACAGCTATATTGGTTCGCAAATGGGGCATCAAGGCGGTCAGCATCATTTCATTTGCCTCGATGATTCTGTCGGGTGTGTTCATCTATGTATCCCATACGTATCCACTATTTGCGTCATCGTATTTCTTCATGTACATCGGTAACGGGATGCTGGAGATTGCGCTGGCGATTCTCGGGGCGCGGATTTTTGTGAAAAATACAGGCACGATGATGAACCTGTCCCATTTCTTCTATGGACTCAGTTCAACCGTGGCGCCATTGCTGGCGACAGGCGTGATGTCGCTGACGGTATTTGGGCACCTGCTGGACTGGCGCGGCATGTATCTGGTTATGCTGTCGCTGTGCCTGCTGCCGATCATTGCGGCACTACGCAGTAAATTTCCGGGGGATGATCTTGCCCACGAAGATCGAACCTCGCTCAAGACGCTAACACGTGATCCGGCGCTGTGGCTGATGGTGCTTATTCTTTCTTTTGGCGTGGTATCGGAACTGGCGGTCGGAGGTTGGCTTGTTAACTTCTTGGAGAAAGCCTACACGTGGGACACGGTCAAAGCCTCTGGTCTATTGTCGGCATTTTTCCTTACGTTCTCGCTGGGGCGTTTGCTGCTAGGGCCGTTGACGGATCGCATCGGGTTCGTACTTTCGTTGATCTTGTTCTCGGCTTTCTCGGCGGTATGTACGTTTGTGGCGCTTGCTGGTGGGGAGAGTCTTGCTATCTTTTTCGCGATCTCGGGCGCAGGCATTGCGATGATCTATCCCACAGTAATGGCCTTTATCGCCCGCAGATATCCGAACGGCAGTGATACGGCGATTACATTCACGGTTACACTCATGGGGGTTGGCAGTGTCATCGGGAACTATGTGATTGGCTGGGTCATTGAAGGTGTGAAAAACATGTACGGTGCCACAACTCAGCTGGGTCTGCTGCGCGGACTTCAGGCTGGGTATGGATTCATTGGTTTATGTGCGGTCATTTGTGCGGTATCTGGCGTGGTGCTGTATGTGTATTTGAAAAGAAAGCAAGAACTGATTTAGCAAAAGAAGAAAAGGGTACTTTTATACTCGCATTCTTTAAATCTTAATGGTCTGGTGAATACAAAAGAAGAGAGGGGAAATCCCCTCTCTTTTTTCTACAACTGGAACAGTTTTTGGATAAGGATCAGTATAACACCTACAGTTACACCAGTAAGAACTCCTATAACATACTGCGCCAGACTGCCTTGCTTGTGTTGCCTTCTCTCGCTACGCTTTTTCATACGTTACCTCCATCAAAGAAGGCACGCACTCAAACTAGGCAGAACACAATTTTCGTTTTCCACATTTTGTGTGGGCTTTTCATTTCTCTTATAGATTAACATCATTTTAAATACTTCATTATCAATCGTTTATTCACTCATAAAGAGTGCATTTTCTATCGTCCCTTTAAGAATTGATAAAAAAATTCCAAGTAGGGACTCCTCCTTGTTACTGCAATAGATAAGAATACTTGCCTAAAAATTTGGAATCAGTGGCCACTAATTCTTTTTTAGTCTATACGAAGAATTCAATACAAACAAGGAATTATTTTACACTAGTAGGAGATTGACTATTTCGTGACCAAGACGCAATTTTATTTCTAAAGATATCTTAAATACTAAAGTCTAATAAAATTTAAGTGCTTTATATAGAGAGGGTCTGTTTTCTTTTTTCAATAATAAAGAAAAACATAACAAAAGCCCCAACGATTCTTACAATCGCTGGGCTTTGAAATTATCTATCTCCAAAAATGATGAGTACCAAATCCACC
This sequence comes from Paenibacillus intestini, assembly GCF_030803945.1. Classification (NCBI taxonomy): domain Bacteria; kingdom Bacillati; phylum Bacillota; class Bacilli; order Caryophanales; family Paenibacillaceae; genus Paenibacillus; species Paenibacillus intestini. The sequence continues at coordinate 162,404 of NZ_JAURUN010000003.1, forward strand.
TCACCTACCAATCACACTTCCCTTAATTCAACAAGCCTCTGCCTTGTCTAAGCCGGTCTTTTTTTCCAACGTTTCAACAGCATGTACAGTCCAAAACCAATCAGGAAGATCATGCCTGCCGGGATGACATACGGTTTAACCACTTCACCGACGTTTTCCCATTGTGCTCCCAGTTTGTAACCGAGGTACACGTAGATGGATGTGATCGGAAGCATGGCGAGAAAGGTAAAGATGCTGAATTTGAAAACGTTCATCTTTGCCATACCGCAAGGGATGGAGATGACCGTTCGAATGCCGGGTACGAAGCGGCCATAGAAAGCGACCCCGCTGCCGTATTTTTCAAAAAATTTATCGGAAGCATCGACATGGTGGGGGCGAATGAGGAAGTATTTTCCGTATTTCTCCACCATCGGTCTGCCACCGTAGCGTCCGAGTGCATATAACGTTAATGGGCCAAATGTGCCGCCAACGGTTCCTGCCAGAATAGCCAACCATAGCTTCATATCCCCGAGATATACCCAATATCCCGCCATGGGCAGAACAAGTTCAGCGGGGACAAATTCAAACGATAGGGCAATAACAAGACCTGCATAGGACAAATCTTTAAAGAACAGTATGAATTGCGTGATCCACTCCGTCATGCTTTCCCTCCATGAATCTATCTATTTTTGATATAAGTAGACACTGCTCTCTTCAGAGTACCAAGGGCGAACAGCGCTTGTCAAAACTCACAGTTAAGGCAATTTATCCTTATCACCACCGTATATGTTAGCCTATACATAAGTCTAAGACAGCCCCTATATAGATACGAACGTTCACGGTTTAAGGTTTCTTATTTACTTATAATCGTTCTAGAGCCAATATGAATCTAGGTGATGAAGACACTCTGAAAATGTTTCCAAATATAGTATGATAAGACTATCGCTAGATTTGCCACACAGAGCCTGAATTAGTTCTGAAGCGATCAGACGAAGGCTAGTATAGTGTTCACGAAGACCATCCTATACATATAGAGAAGGAGAACCGAACATGAGTGTACAATCACAAATGATCATCGATCAGATTCGTATTGTTGAATACAACGCTTCTTATGCGGCTAGTTTGGCAGATATGTGGAACCAAAGTAATGAGAGCTGGGGAGGCGGCACAAGGCAGCGGACAGAGGAAACGATTCGTCAGGAGATGGAGAACTCCTCCAATCTGCATGTTTTTCTGGCGGTTCATGATGTAGAGGTCGTCGGTTTTTGCAGCTTTGCCCATTACCGTTTTGACGAGAATGCACTATATGTACCGCTGCTTAACGTACGCCCGGACTACCATGGGTACAAGATTGGTCGCAATCTGATCTTAAAGGCAGTGGAGAAAACGGTTGAGGCCGGATGGCCGCGTCTGGATCTGTTCACATGGCCGGGCAATACGAAGGCGGTGCCAATGTACAAGAAATGTGGTTTCTTTTGGGAGAAAAAAGATGATAGCGTACATCTCATGAACTTTATCCCGACCGTATTGCAGACCGAGGCGCTAGCACCTTACTTTGAAACATTAGACTGGTACGCTGACAGCACCCGTGAACTGGTGATCGAGCCGGATGGACGGCAGGAGCGTGGATTCGATTTTTTGGATTATACGTGGCAAAAAGAGGACCTCTCCCTGCGGGCATCTTTTGAAAAAACAGGCCGCGGCTTGGCCGCTCTCGAAACGCCGGATTACAGCATTCACACCGAAGTAGATCATCATGATCTGGTGTTTGGTTCGAGTTATCCCGTGCGTTATCATATCCAAAATAAATCCAACCTCGATCTTGAGTTCGAGATCAAAGGACAGGACGACAAAAATATCCGTTTTGCTATGGATGTTGTGCGAACGTTGCAACCAGACGAAACCATCACGGTAGAGGGGGAGTTTTACCTCGATCCGGTGACCGAAGAACAAAACAAGAATAAAACGCATCCGGTCATTAGCAGTACTTGGCTTATTGGCGGCAGGAAAGCTCAGTTCCGTATTGGCCTTCAACCTAAATTCCCTGCGAAGATTACACCAGTTCTCCCCGTGAAGGAACTATATCCGGGTATTCCGGCAGAGTTAATCCTGAACGTGGAAAACAATGTGGATGCGGAAACAGAATTTGTTATGGAACTGCCAGAAGAAGCATTTCTAGACTGGACAGAGCGCACACTGCGATTCACAGTACCTGCGAAGGGCAAACGCTCCGTGTCCGTTCCGTTTACACTGCATTCATATGGCATCTATGCACAGGATGTAGAGATTACCGCTGTTCCGGCGGGGGGATTGGAGATTTCTTTTAGAAGAAAACTCTCAGTGCTGATGAAGGGCATTGAAGGCAGGTATGGCGGTGAGGCGAATGGCCAGTGGATTGCAGTGAACGGTGCGTTCTCTCTCCATATGAACAAACATGATAATGTCATGTGGATCGAATATCCTGGGTCGCGTCACTCCTTCTGGTGGAATTATCCGAAGCTGGGGAAACCGTACTCGGAGGAGTTGTCCCTGAAAGAAGCCAAAGAAGTACGGATTGTTGCTGAAGGGAATCATCAGGTTATGGAAGCGGCCTATGAATTGGAAAATTTCCCGGGATTACTGCTGAAGACGGTTGCCAAACTGTCCGCTAACGGAATCGCTACGTTCTCCCATGAGGTTGTGAATACACGTGATACAGCATGGGAAGAAGAACTGTTCCTGATGGATCACTTCGGTTTCTTCGGCAATCGGCTCATTCTGCCCTATCAGGGTCGTTTTGTAGATATGGGGGATGATTATGCCGGGGATCCAAACCATTGGGATACGGGACAGATTACGGAGAACTGGCTATTTTGCAAGGAAGAGTACGGAGCGTGCGGCATCTATTGGGACCCTTCGCTGAAGCTGATCAAACCCGAATATACGCTGGCATTACAGCATGAGCTGGGACGTTTGGAGGCCGGGGCCTCGGTAGCCACGAAGGAAACGGTATTTGCGCTTAACACGTTTGCCAAGTGGACGGATTTCCGCGCATTCGCCCGTAAACAACCTAATGGAGTTATTCCGATGCTGGACAGTCATCTGGATGTGATGTTGAATGATGGCAATCCATTTGCTGCGGACGTACTACAGGCTGAATTGGTTGAGCGTAAGCTTGTTCAGCTTGCTGGTACGCTGGAGCTGTACGTACAGCAAGGTAAGGAACCCGAGATTAAAGCTCGTACGATCGAGTTCGATGCGACGGAGCAGTTGAACTCGGATAAGCTGGAGTTTTCGCCTGAGGAAACGGTAGTGGGAGCGCCGAAGGTAACGACAGCGGACCGCCTTGACCTGCAAGGGTCTGACACCCCCGACAGTACCAACCCATATGAGCAACTGAATATATGGAAAGTACGGGGCGTGTATCGTGGAGAAGATCGGATTCAGGAACGAATCTCTCTTTGGTTCCCGCAGACACGGTCTGAAGTGCTACAACGGATTGAAAAGGGAGTAGATGGTTCAGAGACGTTATATACCGTCAACAATGGTGTGTTATCTATTACGGCTGATCCGGCATTCGGGGGGATTGTACACTCTCTGAAAGTTCAAGGCGAGGAATGGCTAGACAGTTCATATCCTGAACCTGCCGCTCGTTCGTGGTGGAATCCGTGGTATGGCGGGATGGCTGTTGATATTCCAGGCATGAACGGCTTTAGCCGTCAATTGGAGCAAACGAGTCTATCGTGGTCGGAGCAGAAGGATCAATTCGGTAACGTGTGGAAAGGCTTGAAGGTGACCACTCGTATCGAGAAACATGAAGCGAACCGGGGAATGACCGTTCATCAGCATTATCTGATGCTGCCTGGCGTTCCCGTACTTTGCACCTTACTTGCGGTGACCAACAAGTCTGGTCTGACACGAGCAAATTATGCTCTTACAGAAGGTCGTTTCTTCAAACCTTCGGAAGTATATACAGAAGGCTGGATCGAGCAACCGGGTCAAGATCGTTTTCCGCTCGGCAAAGTAGACATTGGGCTTCCTTTGAAGCACATATTCCGAATAGGCTCCCTTTCACGTCAAAACATGCTACACGCGGTGAATCGTTACCCGAACCAGAATGCCTGGGCGTTTGCGAACAACCTGGTAACAGGACATAACGTAGCACATGAGCTTACGATACAAGATGGCGAAACCGTCTGGACAGAGCCGACCTATCTTGTTCTGGGGCCGATCTCGCTCAATACGGCAGATGTGCATGATTTGTTAAAACTGAACTTTGTAACATCAACAAGCGAAGAGGAGGCCACCGATGCCCATCATTGATATTCACATTCATCTATCCGATATCGACAGCTTTCACCGTACTGCGATTGATCTGTCCAAAGTAGACTACAGCGCGGCGGGTCTCAAGGCAGAATTTGATCGCAATGATGTTATTCTTGGCATTGGCATGGGGGTGAGCGAGCAAACGAAGGGGGCTTTCCCGGATTCCAGTTCCCCTAACCCGATGGGGCTGGATCTGGAAGAACAGGTTCCATCGTTTCTGATGGAATGTGTAGGCATTAACCCTAACCGACTGGACGGCAAACAAGCTCAAGACGAGCTGGACCGGATCGAAGCCAGATTGCAATCGCCCGAAGTTGCGGGAATCAAGCTGTACGCCGGATATTATCACCACTATGTGTATGACAAAATCTATACCCCGGTCTATGAGCTGGCTGCAAAATACAATCTGCCTGTGGTCATCCATACTGGAGACACCTACTCTATGAACGGGCTGCTCAAATATTCGCATCCGCTAACGGTGGACGAGCTTGCCTTGCAACAGCGCGGTGTAAACTTCATGATTTGTCATCTCGGTGATCCCTGGGTCATGGATGCTGCTGAGGTGGTTGCTAAGAACCCTAACGTGTACGCAGATTTATCTGGGCTTGTGGTGGGGGATCGTCCTCACTTCGAACGCTTTATGAACGAACCGCTGTTTATGGATCATTTCCGCAGGGCTTTGGTCTACTCGGATCATTATGAGAAAATGCTTTTCGGCACCGACTGGCCGCTTGCACCTATTGATTTGTATGCTGAATTTGTTCGCAGACTTGTGCCAGAACAGCATCATGAGAAAGTGTTTTACGAGAACGCGTTTAGCTTGTTTCCACGTATTAGTGAGCGTATTACGAAGCCATAGGAACCCCCAAACAAGCTCTTGCCATTCTGCTGGCAGGAGCTTGTTTTTCTTTTCAATATGAGAGATCGCTACTCATTGAGTCGTCACCATTCATTCCAATTAGTAATAAATTTAGATCATTAAAATTTTTTTTGTGCAAATGCTCCATACACTGTCAGATTATTAGGTCCATGCCGATATTAAAATATCAAATATTATATGGGTTCATACAAAAAGAGGATGGATGGTGGAAGTATTTATGTTTTTTGCAAAAGCAGGACAGCGACTAAGGAATATGTCTTTTCGGGTCAAATTACCATTAATGATCAGTCTTCTCGTGTGTATCGTACTGACCGTAACGGCTGTGCTGTGTTATAAGGTAGCTGAAGGAATTACACAGAAAAAGAGTAAAGATGAGATTCATGCCAATTCGGATCGAATTGGAGCAGGGCTGTTCACCTCCCTGCAGTTATCCAAGCAAGCCGCATTTCTAATGACGAAACATAAGGATTTTGAACAATTGCTGGCGATTCGGAGTGCGAATCAAGAGCAGGAAGCCAGTACCTTTTTCGAGGAAAATCAGAGCTTAATTAGTGAATCCAATGATATATTAGCTCAAAGTTTAGAAGGTATTGAGGGCGCTGTTGTGCTCATGCTGATTGATAAGAATGGCACGGTAGTCGCAGCGAACGACCCTAAGGCCGTGGGCGGAGATCGGGCAGATCGGGCTTATTTTAAGGAAGCAATTCAAGACCGTCAGGTAATCAGTGAAGGCATCATTTCCAAAACGCTGGGTACACTTGGCACGGTTTTTGCATCTCCAATGTATGATGAAAACAAGCAAGTAAACGGAGTACTTATTGCCACGATATCTACGTCATTTTTTGTGAACCAATTGCAGAACGTCAAGATTAATGATGAAGGTAAAGTGATTGTTCTGGATCGGGTGGGTAAGGTGATGTATCACTCGGCAGATGCAGATATGGCAGGGAAACCGTTAGAAAGCGCGGAATACAAGTCTCTTGTGGATTTGGCTCCAAGTGATAAATTACAACAGGGCGAGGTAAGCACGGACGAGAAAGTGGTGTTTTATTCCAAAATTCCACAATCGGATTGGACGATTATAGTTGAGGATTCCTACGTAGACGTCAATCAACCTCTAACAAGCATGGCGAATAAAATGTATATTGTTCTATTCAGTTCCATAGCCTTCTCAATCATTGTGGGGATTCTACTCTCACGGGTGATGACAAAGCCGGTTACATCCATTACCGCACTGTTTAAACAGCTTGCCGGGGGAGACTTGACGGTACAGGCGAAGGAGAAATACAGTGGGGAGTTCGGCGAACTCGCGGATAGCTTTAACACGATGGCTGAAGGAAACAGACAACTGATTGCCAGTATGAACGCTTCTATTGGTGTTTTGAATAAAAGTACGGCGGAACTGGATCAGTCTGCACAGCAGACATCTACATCGATTACCGATACCACAGCCACTGCACTTGAAATATCCCGTGCAATGGAGTCGCAGGCTAACGATACAGAGGCGATCGTGGATCAATTCATGAACGTGGGTAGCAAAATTGTAAATGTAAACGAGATGTCCCAGTCTGTCATGGCTAAAGCGGATGAAATTACAGATGCATTCCGAGATAATCATGACGTGATCGACGCCCTTATCGCCGTTAATGATCGGAATGAAGCAGAGGTGCATAACATCTCCAAGATAACCGTTCAACTCGCAGAGAGTTCATCCGGTATTCAGCAGATCACAAGCACCATTGCCGAAATTGCGAATCAGACCAAACTGCTTGCGCTGAATGCGTCCATTGAAGCGGCACGGGCAGGAGAGCAGGGCCGTGGATTTGCCGTAGTAGCCTCCGAAATACGCAAGCTGGCAGAACAGACAACCGCGCAATCCGAAGATATTCATCGCATCGTTATGCAAACGATTGAACATGTGGAGCAGAATAACCAGAGTGTACAGGCCATCGAAGCGATTGCAGAGCAGCATAAGAGCAGCGTGATGCAAACCAAGGAAACCTTTAATTTTGCAACGCGAAATATGCAAAATATGATGAATCAGGTGCAGGCGATTGCCTCCGAGATTGAATCGATTGAACGGGATAAAGACGAAGTCCTTGGCGCTGCGCAGAACTTGTCTGCTTCGGGCGAGGAAGTGTCCGCATCCATTGAAGAAGTCACCGCCACCATGGAGGAGCAGTCCGGAATGACCGAGCATTTGGCGGAGCTGGTGCAGACCATCGATGCTTTGACCAAACAGCTGGCCGAGGAATCAGCACGATTCAAGACGAGCTAGCAAGGATTGAATGAAGTATACCCAATGATACAACTTCAAAGATTTCATTAAATACATTAAACCTCCTATTCCAAATAGTGGATGGGGAGGTTTTTTATGTGTTGATGCTCGCACGGTAAAAATATTTATTATTGTTAAAGGGAGTATCTTTATTTTTTGCCTGGCTCTGATACCAGCGTGAAGTTATTAATGAACCCTTCTTTTTGCAGAAAAACAGTCTCTATCTCATCCGTTTTCATATCATAATAGTAAATACCTCTCTCGGTATCGCCATTCCCTTTTTCCCCAAGAAAATAAAATCCGTTACCGTCTTTGTCCAGAAATAATTCACTGCTGGCCTTGATCGGAAGATGAAGTTCCTTCCTTTGTCCTGTCTTCAGATCCACAAGACTATATCCGATGGGCATTTTATTAATGTGTTTTGCCGTTGCGATGAGAAGCTGGTTTCCTCTTGCGGATAAAGTGAGAATCTGTTCATCTTTGAGTTTGATGATTGCACGAGTTTGACTCGTTACGGGATCAATTTCGATAATGGTATGACTTGGTGGAACCATCGGTTTTTGGGTCTGATTTGATTTCTCCATCTGCTCATATTGTTCTTCCTCAGAGTATTGGATGGCGTATGCTTTTTCTGTTTCTGGATCATATGCGATGTCCCATGTGGTCGTATCTGAATCTTGCTCATTTAATATCGAGATTTTTTGTGTTGCTTTATCCAGAAACATGACCTTTACAGGGCGTTCTCCTTTTTGCACAGCAGCCATCATTAGTGTATTCTCAGTGACACCCGGGATTATTGCATTTATCGCAAATAAATTAGAACTTAATTGCTGCACTTGCTGTGTTCTCATATCATAAGCGAATAGCTCATCCCCTTTATTTTTGCCCTCACCCGAATAATACGTGGTGTCTTCTGCCAACGAAACTACGGTCAAGGGATATTGTGAGTTATATGGCAAGTCAGTCATTTTATTGAGAGCTTTGGACTCTAAGTCGTATGTATACACATTCATTTTCATTCCATCCGCGGAATCTGTCCCATTGACGTATTCGGTGTTCGTAATGGAAAGGTATTCGCGATTCTGTGCTTCGCCAGGCTTAATTGTTGGTGGAGGGGCTTTAGTGCTACTTTCACCGCTACTGCATCCTGAAATAAATATGAGTGAGATTATGAGTACGGGAATAGCTTGGTACAGGATATGGAAGTTTCTCATCGGTAGTCCTCTTTTCTTGAGTGTTACTGTGTTTAGGGCGCTTGTAAAATAAACGTTACAAGTCGTAGAAGGGTTTGGTTATCAATCAACATAATAATATAAAGAAATTGCTTGCTCTGGAATTTGGTTAATAAAGTAGATATACCAACAAAACCTCTCTTTCCGCAACATTGTGGGAGAGGGAGGTTCTGTTTCTAATCTTCATCCATGCAAAGTGATTATTTAATAGACCAATCCGTAGATTCAGACGTTACGTTAGCTACATCCCGCAGATCATGCACCTTTACGTTACTTCCGTAAATCATTGAATCACTGCTGAGACGGAAGGAAGGGAAGTTATTTTCGGATTGCAGACGTAAACAGGCTTCAAAGTGAATTTTTTGCTTTTTATTAATCACAAACGGAAGCGAACCTGCCTCAATAGGCACGTCATCACTGTCTCGTTCATTTAAGATCAGAAGTACCGCAATTCCATCAGAACTGCAACCATCAGTATCATAAAATAACTTGAAAAAGCCCGGCTGGTCGCCCAGTTGTTCAACCAGTCTTTCTTCTGCCTGCGGACTCACTTGAATGATCATGGCGTCGTCACACTCCTTTGTTTCCCAATGAATTCGCTTACAATTTAATATATGGACCATAATTGCCGATTAGAATGTAAAATAATATATAAGGAAAGGGGGAGAGGTAAGTTGAAAATACAGCAACTGAATCATGATCCCATTGAACATTATGCGTATTTGAATGCGATTCCTGGCGGCGAGGTCATTCAGGCTCAGCTTCCGATCTATCACGGTACATTAGATGGCTTGCCTAAAGGTATCGATGCACTGATTGTCACTTCGGATTTGCAGGGAATTGAACCTGTGATGGAGAAGGAATCTGATGCCGCCTCTGACACGGGGGCTACGGATAAGCTTTTGGGTGAGATGTTGCCTGCCTATATTCGTCTGCTGATGGAGGTGGAGTGGCCTGAGCTCGATCCGCAGAAGACGGGTGTGCTGTTATGTGGAGATATGTATGCCCTGCGCGGGAAAAGGGGAGCGACTGGCAATCCGGTTCCCGTCTGGCTTGCCTTCAGGGCAGCCTTCGGCTGGGTTGCCGGCGTCCACGGCAACCACGATATAACCGATGATGCAGACGCTCATCGGTTACACCACAGCGAGGGCATCCATTGCATGGATGGACCAGCTGCAATCATTAGCGCTGGCCACCCACCGGATGGCCTTGCGCCCCACGCCGCCAAGGCGCGTCAGCTACGCATCGCGGGCCTTGGCGGCATCATCGGCAGGCCTGACAAGCCGAACCGGCTGCCGGCAGAGCCGTACCTGCAATCCGTGCTCAAGTTGCTGAAGCAGCAACCGGATTGCTTGCTTTTGCACCAAAGCCCGGGCATCGCCGAGCTTGGGCTTAGGGGTGAACCGCTCATCCGGCAGGCCTTGGAGGCCGGGCCGGAGACGCTGGTGTTCAGCGGGCATACCCATTGGGATATGCCTTTGGTTCAACTGAGCAACGGCACACAAGTAGTGAATGCCGACAGCAAGCTGTTTATTTTCACACGCTAGGCATCTTGTAGAATGAAATGCATTTCATTCGTGATATCTTATCTGGTATGATAAGCAGGTAAATAGAGAAAAAAGGAAGGTTTCCCCCCTATGACATCGATCACCATATATGATATTGCGAAAGAAGCAAACGTATCTGTATCGACCGTCTCCCGGGTGTTGAATGATACGGCTCCGGTTCGTGCCAGCACGCGAGAGAAGATAATGTCGATTATCGAGAAACATCAGTTTCAACCGAACGCTCAGGCACGCAGCCTGATCAAGAAAGAGACGGGCACCATCGCCATCATTTTGCCGGATATCACCAACCCCTTTTTCCCTGAAGTGTTCTGGGGGGCAGAGAATGAAGCACGTGGACTCGGGTATACGTTCTTCTTATGTAACACAGCAGGGGACTCTAATCGTGAGTCTGAATATCTCTCTATTTTGCGTGAGAAACGGGTGGATGGCATTATCTTTCTCGGTGGACGTATCAATTTACAGGTCTGCCCTGATAACATGGCACAGGAATTGATGGATATGAGCAGGCATATGCCTATTGTGCTGGTCAATGGTAACATTGCCAAGAGCGGACTTCACCGGGTATACACAGACGAGGGAGCCGGTGCGGCTATGGCTGCAGAGCATCTACTTGAGCTGGGGCATCGGGAGATTGCTTTTGTCGGGGGAATGAAGGAGCTATCTACCACGATGGTCAAGGTGAAAGCGGTACAGAAGAAACTACGTGAACATGGGATTGAAATACCGAAAGAACGCCAGCTGTTAGGCGGTTTCTCGATTGACGACGGCAAGCGGGAGATGTCCAAACTTCTGAAGCAGGACAATCCGCCAACGGCAGTGATTTGTGTCAACGACAATAATGCGATTGGTGCAATTAAATCGACCATTGAGTATGGTTTGTCGATCCCGAAAGATATTTCGATCATCGGTTTTGATGATACACCGCTAGCGAGTGCCGTAATCCCTGAACTGACAACGATATCCCAGAATACGTATCAATTGGGCAAACAGGCCGTGGATATGTTACATGATCTGATCAATCAAGGCAAACCGAAGAAACAGAATGTATTGGAACCTAGGCTGATTATCCGCCAAAGTACAGGACCTGCCGCCCGGTAGTAGGTCTGCTTCTCCAAAAAAGAAAGCGTTGACATTTATTTGAAGCGTGAAATATAATGAGGGCGTAAATGAGACCCTTTTCATCCTGTGGAACGGGTTTTAATTTTCAACTTAATGAAACCGATTTCATGAAATGGGTTTCAAAATGTACACAACACGAGCAACTTCACAAAATGAACTACATCAACTTAGAAGATCTATGGATCACGAAAGAAGGAGTCACGATGGCACATCATGAACAGCGTTTCAGGGGCAGACGAGGTTTGGTATTCGCAGGTACAGCTTTGCTGGCCTTGGTAGCGGTAGGAGGAATGGCTATCAATCATTATATGAATTCAACTCCCAAGGCACTTGTATTCCAGGAAGATCCGGTGCGTCTCAAGCTGGAGCAGTCGTATGATCATTTTGAAGGCTGGGGTACGTCGCTGGCTTGGTGGGCGAATGATCTCGGTGGCTGGAAGGATCAGGCGAAGGTGGATGAGGTTATGGATCTGATATTTGATCCGGCCAAGGGCTTGGGACTTAACATCGTTCGTTACAATATAGGCGGTGAAGAGAACCCGGAAATGAACGCGCTTCGTCCAGGTGGTGACGTTCCAGGTTTTCAGCCTGAGCCGGGCAAGTGGGATTGGGAAGCGGATGCGGGTCAGCGTTCCGTAATGCAGGGTGCGATCAAACGCGGAGTCAACATCACGGAGGCCTTCTCCAACTCACCACCGTATTGGATGACGATTAGTGGCTCGGTCACTGGTGCCGAGGATGGCGGTAATAATCTGCGTGAAGATCAGTATGATGCGTTCGCCGACTATTTGACGGAAGTGGTGAAGCATTATCGGGATACGTGGGGCATTACATTTCGCACCCTTGATCCGCTGAATGAACCTTCGGCTAACTGGTGGAAAAAGGGGAATCAGCAGGAGGGCAGTCATTTCAGTACTGAGAAACAGGCCGAGATTATTAAGAAAACGGCCGCTTCTCTCCAAAGCAAAGGACTGGATGGCACGGTAATCAGTGCTGCGGACGATAATAGCATCGATGAGACCGTATTTAATTTCAGCCTGTATGACCAGGATACGATCGATGCGGTGAAGCAGATGAATACCCATTCGTATAACGGCAGCAAAATGGAAGAACTGCGTGCTCTGGCTGATAAACTCGGCAAAAAGCTGTGGATGTCTGAATATGGCACCGGCGGTACCGAGCCGCATAACCATGAGGACATGACCTCGGTACAGGAGCTGGCAGACCGTATCATGTTTGATCTCAAAATCATGCAGCCTTCCGCCTGGGTATACTGGCAGGCTGTTGAAGACGAAGGAGCGAATAACAACTGGGGTTTCATTCATGCGAATTTTAACGGAGATGAACAATATGAGATGACCAAACAATATTATGGTATGGCCCAGTTCACGAAGTACATTCGTCCAGGCGCGGTTATTATTCCGACGGATGAAGGCAGAACACTTGCAGCTTATGATGCCAAGGCACAGCGGCTTGTACTGGTGATTCGGAATGAGTTGTCAGCGGAAAACAAAGCATTTGACCTGACCGGCTGGGATGTTGCCAAAACAGGCTCCGCCCAGGTGTACCAGACATCACCGGAGCTCAATATGCAGAAGCTGGAGGATATCCCGGTGTACACTAACGGCATTGAAGTGCCAACCGCAGATAACTCCATCACTACTGTCGTGCTTGAAGGTGTTTTGCCATCTGCAGAGTAATAGCGGAGAACGCACCGATCTGCAAGTTATTCTAACATCGGAGTGATCCGTGTAAATTCGCAGTTCAATAGAGAGCGTTCTTTATCTATAAAAATGAGAAGGAGGGGATCGCGTTGACAGAACCAACATCACTTTTGTTTCAAGAACAAGAGAATAACAAGCTCAGCAGCAAGAATGATGTTCATACGGAGCTGACATATGATGCGCGCAGCTTTTATCTAAACGGTGAACGTATCTTCCTGAACAGTGCGACCATTCATTATTTCCGTATGCCTAAGGAAGAATGGCGTGATGTCTTAATGAAGGCCAAGCTGGCAGGAATGAACTGCATTGATACCTATTTCGCATGGAACGTGCACGAACCGGAAGAGGGACAATGGTCCTTCGAAGGCGATAACGACTGCGGTGCATTTCTTGATCTGTGTGCAGAGCTAGGTATGTGGGTTATTGCACGACCGGGTCCGTTTATTTGCGCGGAATGGGATTTTGGTGGATTTCCGTACTGGTTGGGAACGAAAGAGAATGTAAAATTCCGTGAAAATAATGAAACGTACCTTCATTATGTGCAGCTCTACTTTGATCAGATCATCCCTGTTATTCGTAAGCGTCAATTGTCTGCCGGAGGTACGGTAATCCTCGTCCAGGTCGAAAACGAGTACGGTTATCTGATGGATGATGATGCGGCAAGCACACATATGACCACACTTAGGGATGGGATACTGGAACGAGGGATAGACGTCCCGCTGATTACATGTGTTGGCGGAGCGGAAGGAACGATTGAGGGAGCGAACTTCTGGTCTGGTGCGGATGGACATTATGCGAATTTACGTTCGAAACAGCCAGATACACCAAAGATTGTTACTGAATTCTGGACCGGCTGGTTTGAAAATTGGGGAGGACCTTCGGCAATCCAGAAGACGCCTTCTCTGCTGGACCGAAGAATCATGGAAATTCTGCGAGCCGGATATACGGGGATCAGTTATTACATGTTCTACGGGGGCACTAATTTCGGTGGATATGGTGGAAGAACGCTGGGTGACAGCGATATATTCATGATCACATCGTATGATTACGATGCTCCGCTGAGTGAATATGGACGCGTGACGCCGAAATATGCAGTGACGAAAAACCTGTCTTATTTTGTGCGTGCGTTTGGATCACTGCTGATGGAATCTGAGGAGATCGTAGCTGAAAAGATTCAGGTTCGGCATCCGGGCGGCATTTCCGTACGAGGGAGGCAGGCGGAGGAAGAAAAAATCTGGTTCGTGGAGAGTCACAAGGATGAACGTGAGACAGTGAGCGTTACGCTTGAGGAAGGCCGTACGTTGCCGATATCGATTCATCCGGGACAGATTGTTCCATTGCTGGATCGTGTGCAAATTGCTGAACAGGTGTACCTTACCGCAGGAGCTTTAATAACCGGTAATGAGATGATTAATGGAGAACTGACGTTGTTCATCACAGCTGACCGTGGACAACGCTCGGTGGTTGAATTGGAACTGGGTGCAAAACAGGACGCGATGGCAGGAGGATTGATCCTGAAAGAAAGCACGATGCAAGTACTGATTGAACAGGATGCGGGGAGAAATGCATATCGTTTTGACCTATTCCATTTTCAGGAGCCGGGAATAATGCGTTTTGAAGCGAGTGGCATCGCCATTCGGTTCATCATTCTGGATCGTGACGCGATGAATCGCACATGGCGAATGGAATCTGCTGATGGCAAAAGCTTGCGTTATGCCATCGGTTTTGACGATGTGGATGTCACGGCGTCCGGGCAAGTGAAAGGCATGATCTCTGATCCCGAGCGTACAATGATGTTGCTGGGCGACTGGCAAGATGGCGAACAGACACGGACTGGACGTGAGTTTTTTACTCAAGAAGTGGAGACACAGCCTGAATCGGCATCTATTGCAGTTGAAGATCAGCCTGCTTGGGTGATTCCTCCTGCGCCGCCGGCTCCGGTGTTGCGCAAATCTCCTGAGATCTCCCGTGTTACATTAACGGCAAAGCAACGCTCTGCGAGCGGGCATCCTATCGATTTTTCCGAGTACGGTCAGGACTTTGGCTATCTGTTGTATGAATGCGATTTTGATAGTACGGTGGATGGAATGATGAATCTCGTGCTGCCTAACATACAAGATACCGCGAGAATTATCGTAAACGGTGCTGAGCAAGCGCTAGTGCGCCAGGTTGGTGCGGCGGCTGTTCCCATTCAGGTAACTCAGGGGGAGAATACGTTGCAATTGCTTGTACAGCATATGGGCCGACTGAACTTTTCTCCTTATCTTGGGGAACACAAGGGTGTAGCAGGAGCGGTGTACCTTGGCGGGCAAGTACAGGATATTCGCCGCGATTGGCAGATGGAGCCAGAGACAGGAACAGAAATAGGAACTATACATTTGGATGAAGTGAACTCCATTCGGGGAGGAACGGTGCTTCGTCGAAGTTTTACGCTGGATGGTATGGATCGGGCTGTACTTGTGGGTGCTCCGAGCAAAGGTTTGCGTATTAACGGCATTGAAATTCCGATGCCTGCTTATCAGGACTGGTTTGCGTTCCAGACGCTGGACATATCCGGCTACGTAAAGTCTGGAGTTGTAAATACGCTTGAGATGCCATATAGTCGGTCACCACTCAATCGACTTGAGCTGATTACTTATCTTCATGAGGGTGAGCTTCAGGATTGGCGAATGGCTGGTACGGATGCGTTACTTCCTGCGTCATGGGAGTCATGTGATCTCTCAGAGGATACACCAGGAGTGACTACACCGGGCGCTTCATACGGTCAGCCGGTATGGTATCGCTGGCGTTTTGCCAAACCTGTCACAGCCGGGCATCACAAAGTAAACTTGATGCTTCGCTTGACAGGCATGAGCAAAGGAACGATTCATGTCAACGGACACCATTTGGGCCGATACTGGCAGATTGGGCCGCAGGAGGATTACAAAATTCCTGTTGCGTGGCTGAGGGAAGAGAATGAACTGCTCATTTTTGACGAGGAAGGCAGAACACCCGAACGGGTAAGATTGCTGCTGGATGAGATGTCACGATATCCGTGGAGTACAGTGGGACAATAGAAATAGCAACTAAAAATAGCATGTAAAATAGAAGGGAAATACAGAATTTAAAATAGAATTGAAAATAGAAGTAAGAATATAAGTAAGAATAGAACTAGAAATTAGAAATCTTTTAAGAGCCATGCATCTAAGATGTATGCAATAGAGCAAGTATAAATAATATTGGATAACGATAGCCCTAGGTGTTAGCAATAGCCTTAGACTGTAGGAAATTGCCCCTCATTCTTATATATAAATCTAAATCATAGGAGAATTTGGTATAGATAGCGACTCTTGGTTCAAACTGATTTATATGAGAATGAGGGGATTTAAGCGAATTCATAAAGAAAGAAAAGTAGCAGTGCTTCATCTCTATGTTCAAGAGAGGGAGACAAAGATTATATTTTGTAAGCGTATACATAAAGCGTGTATTCCTGTAAAGGGGGTGATGTTTCATGTAAATGGGACGGGAGCAGATACCGTAACAGCTTCTTGGCAAAAGGAAGTATGTTCAAGCACACGCTTCGTTCAGTCAGAAGGTATTCCAATATGATTCTTATGCAGGATAAGGAGCTGGCTTCATGTTAACCAAAAGGAAACGCAGGGCACAGCGATGGGGCAAACATAGAGCTGTACTCTTACTCACGTTAGGATTGTTGATGATATTCACGATCACATTCCCGATTACGGTGAAAGCAACAACCAGTGTGTATACGATGACGGCTTTTACGAACACAAGCGAGTCCAACATGTATATCTATGAGTCATATAACGCGAAACACTACGGTTTGCTGAAAGGTCCAGCATATACCCCACCTGCGGCGGACTTAATTCGCGATCCCAGCATCATGAAACACACCGATGGTTTGTATTATGTGGTGTACACCACCAACTGGTCAGGCAATACGGTTGGTATCGCGTCCAGCCCGGACAAGATGAATTGGACGTTTGTCCGCAATATTACTTTGTCTACTACAACCCCGATTGCCCATACCTGGGCACCGGAATGGTTCAAAGACACGAATGGTAGTGTGAACATCATCGTCTCTCTCTCCTGGCAACTATGAGAACTTCAAGCCACATGTCATCACCGCATCAGGAAGCAATCTGGCATCCACAACGTGGTCTGCACCTGCGGTGCTTACAGGTCTTGCTTCCAATTATATTGACACTTTTGTAGTAAAGACAGGCTCGACCTATCACGCGTTTACGAAGAACGAAACGACTAAATACATTGAATATGCCACGTCCAACTCGCTGAAAGGGCCATACACGTTTAAAGGCACAGGTAATTGGGCGGGCTGGGGTTCCTGGGTAGAAGGACCGGCGTTGATCCAACTCGATAATGGTTCTTGGCGAATTTATTTTGATGGGTATGCAGATCACAAATATTATTACAGCGACTCGGCGGACAACTTTCAGAGTTGGAGTGGCAAACAGGAAATCGCGGGTCTGTCCGGCATGGTACGCCATATGACCGTACTGAAAGAATCCGGTCAGCCGGGTGATATTCGCAAGCTTGAATCGTTTAACGTACCAGGCAGTTTCATTCGTCACTATAACTATCAAGCTCGGATTGATGCCAGCGTGAGTCCAGCAGAGGATGCTCAGTTTCGGATCGTTCCTGGTTTGGCGAATGCGATGGGCATCTCGTTTGAAGCGATGAATTATCCTGGTTATTTCCTGCGCAATAATAATGGCAATGCCGTGCTGGTGAAAAATGACGGCAGTGCTGCGTTCCGCAATGATGCGACGTTCAAACGGGTTAACGGGCTGGCGAATGCGAACTGGACTTCGTATACCTTATTTAACAATTCGAATCTGTATCTGAGACATTACGATCAAGTGTTACGTTTGCAACCTGTTGTCACGGCTCTGGATAAATCCGATGCAACTTTCCGGGAGATCACTCCATAGCTATTGGCAAGTGTCAAGAATTAGCAGACGATTTCGATTTTAATAGTCAGGATGGTACCCGAATGTTTTTCCCCAATGGCTTAACTAAAATGTTTAAGGGGTGATGTAGATGAAGTGGTTGAAACGAATGAGTGCGGTGCTATTAAGTGGAACACTGCTGGTTGGAAGCTTGGGTTCAGGGTCCGAAGTATCGGCTGCTGGAGCTTATACGGCTGTGGCTGATCCATCGAAACAATATCAGACGGTGGAAGGTTGGGGAACATCGCTGGCTTGGTGGGGCAAGGTCGTTGGTGAATATTCAAATCAGGATGAATATGTGGAGAAAATGTTTAATCCAGCGACAGGAATTGGCATGAACATTCTGAGATATAACATCGGAGGCGGGGATGACCCTTCATCCAATGTCCTTGAATACCGTAAAGCGGTTCCTGGTTTTCAACCTTCTCCAGGTGTGTACGATTGGACTGCCGATGCAAATCAGCGTTACATGTTGCAAGCTGCCAAGGCACAGGGAGTCAACATCATTGAAGCTTTTGCTAACTCGGCACCTTACTGGATGACGATCAGTGGCGGTGTCTCGGGTGCGCCGGATGGCGGTAATAACCTCAAGCCGGATTATTATGATGATTTTGCTGATTATTTGACGGAGGTTGTGAAGCATTTCCGGGATCATTGGGGCATTACATTTGATACGGTGACCCCACTGAATGAACCAATCTCGAATTGGTGGAAACAAGGGAATGATCAGGAGGGCATGCACTTCGGCCTTGCTGAGCAGAATGCGATTCTAAGTCAGGTTCAGGCATCTTTGATTGCCAAAGGACTAACCACCAAGCTGAGTGCACCGGAAGAAAACAATCTGGATGATACCAACACCTCCTATAAAAGCTACAGCACTGCCGTTCAATCAGCGATCAGCCAGATTAACACACATACGTATAATGGTAGCAACCGGACAGCAATGCGTAATACGGCAGCATCTGCGGGCAAACACTTATGGACATCCGAATACGGAGATGGGGATGCAAGTGGCCTTACCATGTCACGTATCATTCTGAAGGATATGCGTAACATGGGGGCTACGGCTTGGGTGTACTGGCAGGCCGTAGATAGTGCGGAAGGCTGGGGATTTTTCAAAAACGTGCTGAACAATACACAAACGACCAGCTATACGGTTAATCAGAAATACTATGTTATGGGGAATTACAGCAAATTTATTCGTCCAGGTTACAAGATCATTGGCATGAGTGATGCGAATACGCTTGCGGCGTATGATGCGGCGTCCGGCAAAGTGGTACTCGTTACAACAAACTCGGAATCTACCGATACTTCGGTAACCTATGATTTAAGTCGCTTCTCAAGTGTAGGTTCGTCCGTACAAGTGTACCGAACTTCGGCAACGGAGAAATTACAACAATTGACGAACATACCGGTCCAAAACAAAAAGTTTACAACGACGTCTAAAGCGAATTCGGTAACTACTTATGTGATCTCTGGCGCAGCCTACAGTGGCAGCACAGGGTATGAAGCAGGGGCTATTTACAAGCTTGTTAACCGTAACAGCGGCCTTGTACTGGATGTGAATGGTGCTTCCTCAGCCGGAGGCGCGACCATTATTCAATGGAATGATAACGGAGCAGCCAATCAGCAATGGAAGCTGGAGCCGGCAGGCAACGGATATTACACCATCCGGAACGTTGGCAGCGGATTGTTGCTTGATGTCAATTCCGGTTCCACACAGGGCGGAGCATCGCTAATTCAGTGGCAGGCTAACGGAGGTTATAACCAGCAGTGGTTGCCGATTGATGTAGGCGGATATGTTGTTTTGGCGAATCGTAACAGCGGCCTTACTGTCGATATTAATCAAGGATCGATGAGTGCGGGTGCTTCTACGATTCAATGGGAGGATAACGGCGGAGCGAATCAACAATGGAGTCTGATTAAGGTGAACTAGAGTACAATCTCTTCGGTAGTGGCATGATGCACGAGGAACAGCTTGCTTATAGCAGGCTGTTTTTCATTTGAGAGGATCTACTGGCTTAGCAATTCGGGATTGCAACAAAATGAATCTCCCTTACGTTACAAAGGATATACCATTTTTACTGGGGGTGGGTACAAATGAAGCATAAATTCATATTAAGTAAGATGCCAGTTATGTTAGTAACAACTATGTTAGTAACGACCCTTATTCTCATCGGATGCGAGACTGAAGGTGATCGTGGAGTCATGGCTACCGGTGATGCAGGGATTTCAAATGAATCTGTCCAACAAAAAGTACATGAGGAACCCAATTTCGAAGCTATGGTTCTGGATAAAAATGAATCAACGATAACCGTATCACCTACTAAAAGTACGGAACAACAATACATATTGGGAACGACAGGAGTAGATTATAGTGCTCAGGTTGGTGACGTAGTGCGGGTTTGGACAACAGGTCAGTATGAGGATAGTTACCCTAGTCGAGGGGTAGCTACCAAAATAGATCAGGTGAAATGAAGTTATAGTTATAGTGGATACATCTGCCTTTTGATGTCTACTTAACCGGGCTATGACCACGTGCAAGCTGCTCTTTTTTTCTATAATGTAACCCTAATCCCCATACTGTGCAGCCATGGCTTGTAACTTGGAGCGAATTTGATCACGGACCTGCGGGGGATGCGTCACATGGGCATCTGTTCCCAAGCCAAGAAAGAAACCGACCACCCAAGGGGTGTAGCTTAGTTTGAGGTCACTGGATAAATAATGGAAAAACTTGCGTAACGCACTTTGTACTTCATTGTTAAAAGGTAGAGATTTATAGTTCTGTAACGATTGAGCGGCAAAAAACAAAGCCATAGCTTCATGCTCGGAAAAACTGATGGGTGGGAGCACCTTTTCTCGTAAAACACGATAACCACCATGAGGACCCACTTCGGAATAAAGGGGGATGCCCAGTCCGCTTAATTCCGCCAAATCTCGAATCATGGTTCGACGTGATACTCCGCATTCATCAGCTAGTTCTTGTACGGTAAACGTTCTGCGTTCATTCACTAACATAATTAACTGAACAAGCCTTTGTGCTTTGTGCATATATACTCCCTAAAATTTGTGATCATTCTATTATATGACTTGGTTAGATCTAGTTGACGTAGTAAAATAACACAGGGACTATAACATACATAAATGGAAGAGATTTCGCATGTAAAGGAGATTACGTATGAATACATTATTTACATTTGACACGTTTCCGCAAATAGAGACAGAGCGATTTATGCTCCGAGCAGCAACAGATCGTGACAGTGGAGATCTGCTGGCACTGTACTCAGATGAGACTGTCGTCGAATATATGCCCTTCACGCCATTCGAATCCGAACAGGATGCATTAGATGAGATGAGCTGGTATAAGAAGATTTTCAATCAACAGACGGGTTTACGCTGGATGATCGAAGATAAGCAGTCTCATCAAGTCATTGGAACGTGCGGATATCTGGGGTACGAAGAGCAACATCATCGCGCAGAGATTGGTTATGATCTGCTTTCATCGTGCTGGGGCAAAGGGGTGATGACTGAGGTTGCTCGAGCTGTGCTGGAATTTGGATTCAACCAGATGCAATTGAACAAAATTGAAGCGAAGGTGGACCCGGGAAATGAGGCGTCCATTCGTCTACTGCATAAGCTGGGGTTCCAGCAGGAAGGTCTGTTGCGGCAGCATGAGTTTGAGAAGGGCAGATACGTTGATCTCGCTGTTTTCTCGAAGCTACAGAGTGACAACTAGCCCCTGTCTTCCATTTCCATGTCCATCACATACTCAACTCCCATCTCAGTCCTTGTCACCATAATGTGATGTCTTGTCCCGTGAATCAGGCTCATGTTATATTGGAGAGATGTGAGGGGATGAGAATATGAAGCTGGTGTCCTGGAATGTGAATGGACTTCGAGCGTGTGTGAATAAAGGATTTATGGATTATTATCAACAAAGCGAGGCCGATATTTTCTGCCTTCAGGAGACGAAATTACAGGCTGGACAGATTGAGATGGATTTGGGCGAAGACGTCTATCAGTACTGGAATTATGCGATCAAAAAAGGATACTCCGGCACGGCTGTATTCAGCCGCATCAAGCCATTGTCTGTGTATTACGGTATGGAAGAGGACTGCGAGCCGGAAGGCCGGATGATTACGCTGGAGTATGATGCCTTTTATCTGATTAATGTCTATACTCCCAATGCCAAACGTGATCTGACCCGGCTGCCTTACCGTCTGGAGTGGGAAGACCGCTTCCGGTCCTATGTCCTGCAACTGGAGCAGACGAAACCTGTAATCATCTGTGGGGATCTGAACGTGGCTCATCAAGAGATTGACTTGAAGAACCCGAAGCCAAACATGGGTAACTCGGGATTTACGGATGAGGAGCGCGGCAGGATGACCGACCTGCTTGCATCAGGATATGTGGACAGTTTCCGTCATCTGCATCCAGATCAAACCGATGTGTACAGCTGGTGGTCGTATATGCCTAAGGTCAGAGAGCGGAACGTGGGCTGGCGCATTGATTATTTTCTTGTGTCCAATCAGCTTGCACCAAGTGTAGCCGAAGCCTATATCGACTGTCATGTTATGGGCAGTGATCATTGCCCGGTAGGCGTTAAGCTGAAACTGTGAGAACACACACTTAGCAAACAGAACCTGACAACCGTTTGTATCCCGATAAAGGGATGCAGGCGGTTTTTTTACGTTATCCTGCGCCTCAGAGGTAGGGGAGAGGAACTGGACTTTGGTTGGGGAAAGGACTGGACTCCGGATTGTTTCAATCCCGCCATTTCTTGGGTACGATTGAATCATACATATATTATAAATTGAATTGTTCAATGATACAGAAGGAGGAGGGTTGTATGAAAAAGTTCAAAGTCATCACCCGATTCCTATCGATCCTTGCAATAAGCTGTCTGATATCTTTGACGGTGTTATCGTTGTCAGTCATCTGGATTGACATACCGTAGATGCGTACACATTATTCAGCAGACAATGGAGTTCGACTAAACGAAGGAGGGATGGGCAATCAGCATACAGAAGCATACTTCAGATGTAAGAATGTGATTTGGAGAATGACAACATAAAACAACCAGAAGGAGTGATTTTTAATGGTGAAAAAGAAAAAAGTTTTGCTGGCCTGCGCTGCGCTGGCTATGATGGTGGCTTTAAGTGCGTGTAGCAGTGCTGCTGACGAGCCCAAAGGTGAATCTGAGAAGGTAAATAGTGAAGCAACATCTGGAACCGCTGAGCCAGCTGTCACAGAAAATACAAGCGAAGCAGCAACAGGTACAGGCACAGAAGCCGCATCCACACCGGCCACTTCGGAATCCTCCGCAATTAAAGGTGAAAGTAGTGCGGCGGAAGGCATGCCGGAATACTTGCCTAAAGATTTTCCACTACCAGACGATGCTAAGATTACAACAGCGACTTCCGGAGAGACTGAAGGGAAGAAATCGGCAATGATGATTTTTACTACGGAACAGGACATGAAGACGGTATCGAAGCTGTACAAGGATTATTTTACAGAGAAGAAACTGACAGACTCCGGACAGCTGATTGATGAGAAAAATATTGTTATTCAAGGGACTGATCCGGATACGAAGCAGGAATGGTCTATGATCGGTGGAGCACTGGCGAGTCAGGAAGGTGTCGTTGAACTCACGTTAACCTGGTCTGAGTCGTAAAATCAAAATAGAATCTTTATTCATGAACTTGTTTATTTACCCGCACCTTGTGGTGGTACAGCGTTAAAGCTGTCCCTCTGCAAGGTATTTTTGATTTACATCTGGAAACCTGACAAGTTACATGTTATGTTATATCCTTAGATAGACTTATAGACAAAAGATTCAGACAGGGAGAGGATTAAACATGATTAAAGTTGGTATCGTAGGTTACGGTAACTTGGGTAAAGGTGTCGAGAAAGCAATTACCCAGAATGATGATCTAGAGCTGGTTGCTGTATTTACACGTCGTAATCCAGAGCAAATGGTGGCTGAAGGTACAGAAGTTCGCTTTGAGCATATCTCTGCGGCTGAGCAGTACATAGGCAAAATCGATGTCATGATCTTGTGCGGTGGTTCTGCGACGGATTTGCCAGAGCAGACACCTGTAATCGCTAAGCTATTTAATACGGTAGATAGCTTTGATACCCACGCAAAGATTCCTGAGTTCTTTGAAGCTGTAAATGCGGCGGCTGAGCTAGGTGGACATGTAAGCGTGATCTCAACAGGCTGGGACCCAGGTTTGTTCTCGATGAATCGTCTTCTCGCACAATCTATTCTGCCGGAAGGGAAAGAGTATACATTCTGGGGCAAAGGGGTTAGTCAGGGTCACTCCGATGCCATTCGTCGTGTACCTGGCGTGAAAGCGGGTGTGCAGTATACGGTTCCTGTAGAAGAAGTGATTGACCGCATTCGTTCAGGTGAAACACCAGAATTGTCCACACGTGAGAAACATCTGCGTCAGTGTTATGTGGTAGCAGAAGAGGGTGCGAACCAGGATGAGATTCGTGAAACGATTGTGAATATGCCTAACTATTTCTCGGACTACGATACGACAGTTACCTTCATCAGTGAAGAAGAATTGAAATCCGACCATGCAGGTATGCCACATGGTGGCTTCGTTATTCGCAGTGGAATTACAGGTAACGGACAAAAACAAATTATCGAATTTGGTCTGAAGCTCGACAGCAATCCAGAGTTCACCGCAAGTGTACTTGTGGCATATGCACGTGCGGCGCAGCGTTTGAGCAAGGAAGGACACAAAGGCGCGAAGACGGTATTTGATATCCCGCTGGGTCACCTTTCTCCAAAATCCGCTGCGGATCTCCGTCGTGATCTGCTGTAATCTTAGTTAGTTTGGTAAATAGTCTTAGAAAAATAGCTAGTCCTTCCGTGGAAGGACTAGCTATTTTTCATTGTGCGCGTTTTTAGCGCCAATGGGAGGGTTTACTCAAATGGTCAGGTAGCAAGGTATCCGCACTTCCCATAGCAGCGTTCAGCTGAGACTGTGTCAGGAAAATTCCGCCGCG
This sequence comes from Paenibacillus intestini, assembly GCF_030803945.1. Classification (NCBI taxonomy): domain Bacteria; kingdom Bacillati; phylum Bacillota; class Bacilli; order Caryophanales; family Paenibacillaceae; genus Paenibacillus; species Paenibacillus intestini. Next base: position 187,479 of record NZ_JAURUN010000003.1, read on the forward strand.
TAGATCGGCTCCCCCAAGATCTGTATCCCGCAAGTCTGCACCAATCCAATCGGCGTTTCGTACATCGGCGTTACGCAGGTTCGCCGCAATCATAAGCGCGCCCCGGAAGCTTGTACCTCTTAGGTCTGCTCCTTGCAAGTTAGCCCCCAGAAAATCCATTCCACTGCGTTTCTTGCCTTTGGGTTTTCCTTTTGCTTTTGTTGTTGCTGGAGCACTGCTACGTACGATCTCACTAGCCTGAATCAGCAGGGTATTCACATTTGCTCGATGGCTCGTGATGTCCAACTGTAGCAGAGCTGCCGGTTCGAGATCACTCAGACGCGCTACATCAGGATAGGCTTTTTCCAGTGAGGCATGCAGCGAAGACGTATCGGGCCGCATCATAACCTCTCTCATATAACTGATCAGCTCATGAATTTGACGTAGTACAGGCAGACAATCATACATTTCACGAGCCGTTTCGGGATGGGTACGCCAGCTTCTGTCCGCATACGTCACTTGTGATAGCTTCTGACCTGCACCAAAACAGTCATACACGGTGCAACCTTTGAAGCCCTTCTGTCGGAGCTGGGTGTGGATACCACATCGGTAGTCCTCCCGCAGATTGGGACAAGGTGTACCGCTGGACTTGTCAAAAGCAAAGTCAGAGGATTTGCCATAAGGCAAGGCCACGCAACATAATCCGTAACACTGCTCGCAGTCTGCTTGCAGATGAGGATGTTCAATGTGGTTTAAAGAATGGTTAGACAACATACACACTTCCTTATCATCAAGAAAAAGTTGATTTTAAATTCAAATGTACCGATAGATCATGTCATGTTCACTTTACCATTGGAAGGAAGTCACTTCAATTGAATAATAAGATCTATGCAGGGTAAGAAACTTAGTAGACTTATCGATCAGAAAGTTGTATGCAACATTGAACAACTACACTATAAAATTTCGTGGTGCTTGATACCATGCTACTTATTCATCTTCACTTTTGTATATGTAGGAATTTGTGTCTTACTGTGTTTATTTATTAATTCATCTAATAATTCAGATTGTTTGATCACCAATGGATGGCCTATCCCGTAAGAACTAACTAGTTCATACAAAACGGATCGTTCGTGTTCCAATTGCTCTTTGATAGAGTTACTTGACAAATCAATCACCTCTATACTAATCCTAACCACTTCTATTTAAATTTACTAATTTAGTAGATATACAAAAACTCAAAATAAAAAACCTCCAATCAGGAGGTTCTGAAGATTATAATTTTTTTTTACCAGCCGCCAGCACCATGTCCATTCGCTTTAACAGTGGTTACATCTGTTGGTGGTTTAGGATCATTGTTATCGGCCGATACCTGATTAAATGGTGTACATACTAAAATGGCTAAAGCTACAACAAAAGAAATGACAGTCAACTTCTTCATGTACCTCATTCTACCTCCCTCAAAATTGCTTTGAATCTATCTAGATCATCATCTGTGGCTAATTGCCTCATTCCTTCGAACAAACAAAAGCATCTGATCAAGTAACGATCATTATTTATCTTAGCAGAGATTGCCAAACTATCTAACACATAGAGTATACCAAAACTAGGTCTATTAGAATTTTTATAATATTCGGCTAAATCAGCCAGGAGGATAACGAATCCATCGTTAATAACTTGGGAAGTGTATGATCCTACCTTTTTTTGAGAATTGATCTGATTTTGAATCACGTCTTGATAACGATCTATGATGTGGTCTATGTTATAAGAATATTTTAGTGCTGCCTTAACAACCTTGAATAGTCCTATAAGTAGTTCATTATCATTATTTGCTAAGGAATTGATATAATCATCGATAAGGCAAGTTTCCCCTGTCATCACTCTGTAAAGCATTCGGTTAGCACTTGCCCAAATTAAAAATTGTTTTTTCGTTTGTTCAGCCTCTTCATCAGTTTCAACGATCCAACTGTGGTCCTCAAATTTATCTAAATGGAAGAATGCTTCCTCGTAGTTCTCATCCTCTTCAGCAACTGTCCCTAATATTACATGGGCATATAGAATATATCCGAATAAAGCTTTTCTTGGTTCTGTTCGATTGAGTTCATTCCCTTTCCGTTTATGTTTTAGATCGTATAGGACTCTAGCTATCCTGCCCATTTCAGAGCTCAGTTGCTTTGCCTTCTTCCACTTCTGTAAGGATACATACAAGTTAGCTAAATCTTTCAGGGCATCAAGTTGCTCTATTTCACTCAACCTTGTAACAAACGGTTCAAATACAAGAGCAAGTTCGTAGTTGAATTGCTGATCATCACCTAAAGATGCCTTGAAAATCCTATACTGGCATATGGCCAATCGTTCTGCATGTTGGTACCGTTCTTCTTCAGAGACTCTTCTATAAATGATGAGTGAAGCAGAGATATTACCTTCTTCATAAAGAGATTCGGCAAAATCAAATAAAGAAGAAATATAGTAAGACTTCTCCAGCATAAAATCAACAACTTTTTCAATGCAAGATAACTTGTTTAATTGCGAGCACCTAATCAGAAATGGCCGTATTCTTCTCCAATCTGTTGATGGGTCGAGTAGCAGCTCATCAGCATATAAATCATAGAAAGTACCATCTTTTAAACCCATCGTTAATGTCATTTTATCAAGTGCATTAATCGGAACTGGCTGAGAACCGTTGATGAAGCGACTAAGAGTTCCAGAATTTATACCAGAATTCTCAGCAAAATGATATATAAGTAACTGATTATTATCTATGTAGTTTAACAACAGAGAACGGATAGTTTGTTGCTTTTCGATTTTCAAGGAAGATTCCACCTCCATCTATAAAAAAACCATTATTTATAACTTTTACTCTTTATAGGTAATCATATGGATTATTCTACCATTGGTCAATGGTTCCTGCAAAATTCTTTGTTTTCTTCAATATTGCAGAATTTGTTTTCTTCTCTAAGAAGCTCCCAACTAGCTAAAGAATAAATAATAGGAATTCGCTTATGTAACCGACCCCTGATTATGATTATCCTCTTCTGAATTTGAATTCGATCCCACTCCTAGAAAAATTGTCTTATCGCTATTATTCAATTGATAAGCGAATTCAACAATTTACGATTTCTTCTTGGCAAATCTATTTCTACATTATTATTCAGTAAGATAATATAATATAATTCCCAGGCGTATTCATGCTTGCAAAAACTTTCGAATAGTTATTATGCTGGATTGATTGGGCATAAAAATTGATGGAGTACTGGCTCATGATTTTTTAAAGCGAACTCATTAAGATTATTTGATGCTCAGAGCCTTCAGTATATAGAATAGTTTTGTGCTCATCTTAGAAAACAGTATTAGAGCAAGAGAAAATATGGACTTACCACGAATGGAGGTAGCAGAACATGGATGAATTCAAGATACGTCAAGCTACCCAGGAAGATCAGGAGCAGCTGGCTAATTTACGGGCACTGGTGCTCTATGATGATTTGACGCGTTTAGGGCGCTATGATGAGATTCGGGTGAGGGAGCGCTTCCGCAATGCGTTCCAGCCGGAACATACACAAGTGTTGGAGCTGGAAGATACTTTAATTGGATGTGTGTCATTAAAACCGGGAGATGGAGAGTTTTTGCTAGAGCACTTCTACATTGATCCAGACTATCAGGGCAGGAAACTAGGCACAAAGGTGCTTAACATGTTGCTCGAACAGGAATCAGTCAAGGGCAGACGTGTGACGTTAAACGTGTTGCAAGGAAGTCCGGCGAAGCGTTTATACGAACGATTTGGGTTTACGGTGGATCATGAAGATGAAGTAGATGTGTTCATGTCTAGAGATTATCAAGGGATCGGGATCTCCAATAGTTGAGTATATTGCACGATAAAAAAAGAAGCCTCTTCTCTACTAGGCCGCTAGGCGACCATTGCATGAGAAGGTAAGGCTTCTTTTTGTATGAATCATTTAAAAATGCGGTGAAAAAAATTACACGACGCCTTGGGCAATCATCGAATCGGCTACTTTGAGGAAACCAGCAATGTTTGCTCCAGCAAGCAAGTTGCCTTCGCAGCCGTATTCTTCAGCTGCTTCTACGCAGCTTTTATAAATATTTTTCATAATGTCATGCAGTTTGGCATCGACTTCTTCAAATGTCCAGGACAACCGCATGCTGTTCTGTGACATTTCAAGAGCGGACACGGCTACACCGCCGGCGTTCGCAGCTTTTGCAGGGCCAAACAGCACGTTAGCACCAAGGAATACATCAATGGCAGCCAGAGTGGACGGCATATTCGCTCCTTCACCAATGGCTTTGACACCGCCTTGAACCAGAAGGTTTGCCGCTTGCTCGTCGATTTCGTTCTGTGTTGCACACGGCAGAGCGATATCACAAGGGATAGACCAGATGCCCTCGAAGCCTTCGGTATACGTCGCATGCGGGTGTTCTTTGACGTATTCGCTGATCCGCAGACGCTCAACCTCTTTCAGACGTTTTACCGTATCCAGGTTAATGCCTTGCGGATCATGTATGTAACCGCCGGAGTCGCTGCATGCTACAACGCGAGCACCAAGCTCCTGCGCCTTCTCGATAGCATAGATGGATACATTGCCGGAACCGGAGACAACAACGGTGCTGTCCTTGAAGCTAAGCCCTTTGGATGCAAGCATTTCATTAACGAAGTATACGCAGCCATAACCCGTTGCTTCTTTACGTGCGAGACTTCCACCGTACAACAGACCTTTGCCTGTCAGTACACCTGCTTCATGTCCGCCACGAATTCGTTTGTACTGACCAAACATGTAACCGATCTCCCGAGCGCCTACACCAATATCACCCGCAGGTACGTCAGCGTCCGGACCGATGTATTTGTACAGCTCTGTCATGAAACTTTGCGTGAAACGCATGATTTCCTGATCCGATTTTCCTTTTGGATCAAAGTCAGAACCGCCTTTACCGCCGCCGATTGGCAGGCCAGTCAGTGCATTTTTGAAAATTTGCTCAAAGCCCAAAAATTTGATGATGCCCGAGTATACCGATGGGTGGAAACGAAGTCCGCCTTTGTAGGGGCCAATCGCGCTGTTGAATTGTACACGGAAACCGCGATTCACCTGAACTTTACCTTGATCATCGACCCAAGGCACACGGAACGTGATAACCCGTTCCGGCTCAACAAGTTGCTCTAGCAGACTGTGGTTTCTGTATTTGGGATGTGCTTCGATGACGGGGATCAGTGAATCCAGGATTTCCTTAACAGCCTGATGGAATTCATTCTCGTTCGGGTTTCTTGCGATAACTGATTCATAGACGGAATGAACATATGCTGCGGCAGTAGTAACTTGAGATGACGTTGAACTTTCTTTAGTAATCGTGGACACTTTTTCAATGCACTCCTTTATCGTGTTAAAGTCTGTAGATACCTATTTGTACAATTTGAATAAAAGTTTGTAGTTAAATATACAGGAAAGGAAATAAAAATACGAGACAAAAATCCATAAAATGTTTTTTATGAGGCAATTAAAATGTTCTATAGATCTATCATTAAATGTAAAGAATATCGTGAAATGTTGGATAATATACCCAAAGTATAGAATTAAAACCCAAGTTAGCGGAATTGATTGGATTAATAATTTCATTTTGGTAAGATGGTAAGAAGAGCTCGTAATTCGGGCTCTTTTATTATAAGAAGGAGGACAACAGGATGATGATGGGTAACAACAAGCGAATCAACGTGGAGAACAAGGCATGTATAGGAGGTGAGATCTACTATGAACCGTAGGACTCCACTTGACAATTGCAGAGAAATGCTGGTGAGTCAGCTGTTGACCTTGGGCGAAGAGAAAAGAACTTTTCTTGACGCTTATTTTGACGTGCGTAATCCTGAGCGTATACTGCTGGATAAACAATTAACAGCCTATACAGACCGAGTAGAGCGATTACTTGCTGGTCCGGATGAGCTGTTAAGTTCCGTTGTGCTGATTGGTAGTCAGATTGAACTGGAATATGTTGATTTTCATACATCGGATAAGTTAACGATTGTTATGCCAGAGGAAGCAGACCCGGACGAAGGACAGATTTCATTCCTTTCTCCTGTGGGACGTCAACTGCTTCTGGGGAACAAAGGCGAAATGAGAGCCATCTCTACCCCTTCGGGTGACATGAAAATACGTATAGCAGACATTCAATGGGCTTTTGAACAAAGCTCAGAGCTGGTGCAGGAGCTTGAGCAGGCTGATGAGGCGAAACCAAATCCGCTGCAAGGCTTGACTCAGGGAGGTGCAAATCATGCACTTTAAAGAAACGGATCTGCCAGGCATTGGACGTAAATACTGGCTGCATACTCGCAGCGGGGAGCATCTTGTCATCGTGGTTCATAATGATGAGCGACGTGATTTGTTCCATATGGAATCTGGAGATCAAGCGGAAGATCTCGGAGATATGGTCTCTCTTGTAACCCTTGACGATGATGAGGCAAGAGCCGTAGCTGCTATAGTCGGTGGCATGACGTATAAACCTCAGTTCCAGAACGAACGGGAAGTTATGCTGGAAGGGTTGCTGATTGAGTGGCTACGCATCGAGCCACATGCGGCGTGCATCGGGAAGACGATTGGAGAGATGAACATCCGTCAGGTTACCGGTGTGGCGATCCTGGCGGCGGTTGACAAAGAGAAACAGAAACAATTCAACCCTGGGCCAGAGTATGTGTTCACCAGTGGGGCGACAATTGTTGTTGCTGGTGAACGTGACCAGCTTAAGCAGCTCAAACAATGGTTGACCGATGGGCGGATGTAGCGTATGGATATGCTCATATTTGAAGTGGGGGTTGCCATTGCGCTGATTACACTTACGGGATTAATATCTGCACGACTACGATTTTCGGTTATTCCATTTTACATTCTGGTCGGTATGGCCGTTGGACCGCATGCACCACAGTTTGGCATTGTGGATTTACGATTTATCGAAAGCTCGTCTTTTATTGAATTTATGGGCAGGCTGGGTATTTTATTTTTATTGTTTTATCTGGGATTGGAATTTTCGGTCTCACGGTTATTAAAATCAGGGAAAGCCATCCTCACCGGTGGCATATTCTATGTGGCTCTCAATTTTGTCTCAGGTTTGCTACTGGGCTGGTTCATGAATCTGCCATTACAGGAAACGATGGTCGTATGCGGGATCATGACGAGTTCATCGACGGCTATCGTTGCCAAAGTGCTCGTGGATTTGAAACGTACCGCGAATCCAGAGACAGAAATTATTATGGGCATGATTATGTTTGATGACTTGTTTATTGCCATTCATATTTCCATTCTGACTGGACTTGTGCTTAGCGGAGCTACTTCATTCGGAAGTGTCCTGCTGGTATCTCTATCGGCTTTGCTGTTTATTGTACTATTCCTGATTATTGGCAGGAAGAGTATTAAATATATCGATAAAGCATTGAACATTAAGTCCTCGGAGTTATTCCTGCTTACGATTATGACATTGCTCTTCCTCGTAGCAGGATTCTCGGAAACCTTACATGTGGCTGAGGCTATCGGTGCGTTGATGATCGGCCTTGTGCTTGGGGAATCCAGACATGTTAGCCGAATTGAGCAGCAGATTATGCCGTTCAAAGACTTTTTTGGTGCCCTGTTTTTCTTCAGCTTTGGCCTGACCATTGAGCCATCCTCCCTCGGTGGAGCTGTAGGGATGACACTGATTGCCGTCGTTCTGACGATTCTGAGTAACTTCGGTGCAGGTATGATTGCAGGAAAAATGGCTGGAGTATCGAACAAGGCCTCGTTAAATGTGGGCTTTACCCTGGTATCTCGGGGCGAGTTCTCGATCATCATGGCGAACATCGGCAAGGCTGGAGGTCTGATGGCATCCATTCAATCCTTCGCTGTGTTATACGTGTTGATTCTGGCTGTCCTTGGGCCTATTCTGACGAAAGAATCTCCTCGCCTCTATGCGAGGTATGAACGATTCCGAAATCGGGAGAAACGCAAGGAAACTGGATAAGGGTTAGAGAAGCGCGTCGCACGTTGCTGGAGAATGAATGTTCTCCCAAGTGCGGCGCTTTTTTATGCGATATAAAGCAGGACTTTAGATGTGATTTTTCGAAAATATATTTAAATATTTTAAAAATTATGTAAAATAATGTTATTCGTTGTCTGTGACAATGAAGAGTTATATTTTAGAATCACAGTCAAAATGATAGGGAGGGAATAACACAATGAGCAAGAAAAGTAGATTCCAGCGTTTCAGAAGGTCTGCCACAGGTATACTGCTCGGTCTTGTTTTGTTTGCTTTACCTGCATCTGCTGCTTGGAATGATACATATCAAGGGTATGCAACATACACGGGCTCGGGATACTCGGGCGGTGCTGTATTGCTGGATCCGATTCCAGCAGACATGAAGATTACCGCGCTCAATCCATACCAGCTTAATTATAATGGTGTCAAAGCTGCTTTAGCTGGAGCCTATCTGGAAGTACAGGGGCCTAAAGGGAAAACCGTGGTATATGTAACCGATTTATATCCGGAAGGAGCCAGTGGTGCTCTGGATCTCTCACCGAATGCGTTCAATCAGATTGGAGATCCCAAAGCAGGGAAGATCAATATCAGCTGGAAGGTAGTCAAAGCGCCGATTGAAGGGAACGTATCTTATCGCATCAAGGAAGGTAGCAGTCAGTGGTGGGCAGCCATTCAAGTTCGTCATCATAAATATCCTGTGCTGAAGTTTGAAGTGAAGCAGAAGGACGGTTCATGGCTTAATCTCGAAAAACAGGATTATAACCATTTCCTTGGCACGGGATTAGGTAAGGAAGAATTAAGTATTCGGATCACCGATATTCGTGGTAAAGTGGTGTATGATTCCATTCCCGCTCTGCCAAACGATGGATCAGGCGGCGCATATATCGTACCGGGTAACGTGCAGTTCCCGGATTAAATGAAATGTGGCATCAAAATAAGTATGATCATGGATGAGTCTTTAAGTCGTACATCGTACGGCTTTTTTGATGTAGAAAAAGGAGTGTACATATGCGAAAAAGCTTGCCTTCTTATAGAACAACACATTTATATTGGAAGCAGTATCAGTCATTTTTTCCTGAAGAAGTAAGATTGGATGAAAACAACTACCCGGAGGAGGAGTGGTGGGAAAGCCATGGAATCCATCTTCATATTGACCGTTTACCCGTGCCAGAATCACCTATCAAAATACTGTTCATTCATGGTGCCGGGGGGAATGGCAGGTTACTCGCCCCCTATGCACGAATGCTACAGCAACATGGATACGAGGTGATATCACCTGATCTGCCGCCGTACGGTCTAAGCTACGCAATGCACGGCACGCGGATGAACTATGAGTTATGGATTACACTGCTAGATGCCCTTATGGAGATGGAATACAAGAAAGACGGAAAGCCTTTCGTTGTGTTGGGCAGCAGCATTGGAGGCATGTTGGCTTATCATGCCAGTGTAAGGAACAAACATGTGAAGGGATTAATCGCAACAACATTTGTAGATACGAGTGATCCACATATGCGGGATCAGATTGCTCCGAATCAGTTCGTCAGTCGTGTAGGTAAACGTATGATGGATCTTTTCCCTGGTGTATTAGATGCTGCACGAATCTCGGTTAAACGGGTTTCTCGAATGGATCTGATTACGAACAACAAGGACCTGACCCGTCTCATTATGAATGATCCACAGGCGGCGGCTACGTCTGTTCCTTTGGAATTATTAAGAACTTTCCTGAATAAAACACCAGAAGTGAGCCCGGATCAATTCAGTCAGTGCCCGGTTTTGCTGGTTCATCCTGAGATAGACCCGATGACTCCCTTACACTTCAGTCAACCCTTTTTTGATCGTCTGACCGTGGAGAAGGAGTGTGTCATTTTGGAGGGAGCAGGTCATTTTCCGGTAGAGCAACCGGGTCTGAGGCAATTGGAAGAAGCGGTTCTACGATTTCTACAACAGATTCAATAAATGAAGGATATGATATTGCATGAAATACATAGTTCACTATCCTTATTACGGATAACACCTCCCTTTAAGGGAGGTGAATGATAATGTTTTTGATATGAATTGCGCTACCGCCAACCTGGATCTGAGTAATTTTATTGAAGCTGTCCAAAGTTAATCTGGCTCGGATCTCGGAGGGACAGTTCATAGTGTACCCCTGTCTAATTGTGTACGTGTGATGAAGAGGAGCTGTAAGCTGGTTGTAAAGATACAAATAACAGACCATGGCGCCATTGGATGTGCCCGTTGCGCTCTCTTCCGGTATATCATACAGTGGTGCAAAATTACGACATACTGTCAGAACGTCCATAACATTTGATTCGAGTGTAAACACGTGATAACCGATGGCATGATGAGCCCTGCTTATTTCTGTGATACGCTGGAAGTCAGGATCAATTTTGGTTAGAACATCAATATCTTTAACGGCTATCATGATATCTGGTAGTCCGGTAGACACAATCTGTACAGGCAGTTCAGAATGCAATTCTTCCGTAGAAATACGTAACGAATCGGCAATCTGCTGTCGATCGACAATCTCCCCAAACTCCGGCAACGTCTGAGACAGATAGACTTCTCCATTGACTTCAATAACGACTTTAAGAATTCCGGCTAGTGTCTCCAGTGTATATGTACCAACATCAACGAGATGCTGTGTCTTCATTAGATAAAATAAAGCAATCGTGGCATGCCCGCAGAGATCAACTTCGTCACTTGGAGTGAAGAAACGCACTTTGAAATCAGCCTGATCCGATGGCATAACAAACGCAGTCTCGGAAAATCCGACTTGTCTGGCAACCTCCTGCATCTGGGATTCAGACAAATGCGCTGCTTGTAAAACAACCCCTGCGGGGTTTCCACCAAGAGCTTTGTCCGAAAACGCATGTAATGTATTCACTTCAACCTCCATATGGTTACCTCGCTTCTTCAACTTTTAGATTAAGTAATGGACTAAGGTTTAACATAATCGATAATCGACATTATATCACGATTGTTGAACTGTATAGGAATCCCGGATTGTTATGAATTTTGAATGAATAGGTCAAGTGACCAATGGGAAGGGGTAATGAAGGGAGAGATAGCATAATGATAATCTAACGGAAAGGCTGGGATTTTTAATGAAAGCAATTGTTATTGAGGAATTTGGTGGAGCGGAACAATTGAAGGAACAAGAAGTAGCCAAGCCATCCTGTGGAGTCAATCAGGTGCTTATCCGAACGCATGCCACGTCGGTCAATCCGGTGGATTTCAAAATCAGACAAGGTTATATGAAAGAAGCAGCGGATCAGCTGCCGATGATTTTGGGCGGTGACGTGGCAGGGACTGTGGCTGAAGTAGGTTCGAATGTCACGCGGTTCAGAGAAGGTGATCGGGTATTCGCCCGCCCACGTCAATTCGGAACCTATGCGGAATATGTTGCTGTAGATGCAGATATCGTGGCCCGCATTCCTGAGCAACTCAGCTTTGAGGAAGCAGCAGCGATTCCACTTGCCGCGATGACAGCTTGGCAGGCACTTGTTGATCATGGTCGTTTGGGCAAAGGACAAAAGGTGCTCATACATGCCGGTGCTGGTGGAGTAGGCACATATGCCATTCAAATTGCCAAATCGTTGGGCGCTGAAGTGGCTTCCACGGCGAGTGCAGCAAACGAAGAACTGCTCCGCTCGTTGGGTGTGGATCATTTCATTAATTATAAAGAACAGGATTTCTCACAGATCCTCTCAGACTACGATGTTGTCCTGGATACGATGGGCGGTGACATCCAGCGAGACAGCTTCAAGGTGTTAAAATCTGGAGGACGTCTCGTATCTCTTGTACAACAGCCGGATGAACAACTGGCGAAGGAAGCTGGCGTGACGGGTAACGTGTTCATGATGGAGCCGAAGGGAGATCAACTGGAACAGTTGGCCGAACTTGCGGCTTCCGGGAAACTGAAGTCGATTATTGATGAAACCTATCCGCTCACTGAGCAGGGTTTACGTGATGCTCACGAAAAAAGTGAATCTCACCATACACGGGGCAAACTGGTCATTACTGCGGATTAGTCTGGAATGGGTGAGATGTTCGAGTGAGCCGAAGATGGACGTTGGTTTAAATATCAGAGGAATTAACGTTCTTCAGCCTATAGTTCAATCGCCGTTCTCCAAACAGGAGAGCGGCTTTTTGTCTTTTTTGTTTGGTTATATGTATTTTTCAAACCATATTTTCTACACAGAATCAATGCAACATGGGGAGCAAATATTTTTCAGTGAAGAGGAACCAGCTAATAGTTTGAAATTCAATCGTACATTGGATTTTGTAACAATTGATTATGGAAGAGGACGAAATGATGAAGGGGAAATAGGTTTACTTATGCCGAGATAAAGAAACTAAATTTGAGAAACAGTGTGAATGGCGAAGTTTCATTGCTACTGCATCATGAACGATCCGTACTGTTTGAGCATTTTAATCATTGCTGTCATAAAACATAAAATTAACTTTAATCGTAAATAATGTTAATTTTATGTCATTTTTAGGTTCATTTGCTCTGATATAATTTCTGCTAGGTAGACGAAAGGAGATTTTAGGATTGAAAAAAGTACTCGGTGTATTGATGGTGTTGAGTTTCATCTTGCTCTCAGGATGTGGTGGACCAGTTAAGCCTGCAACCGATACGCAAGGTTCGGGCGAGTTTCCCAGTAAACAAGTAACAACGCAGCAAAATAGTGATTACTGTTCTGTAGAGCGTACAAGTTTGGATAGTGAAACTGAAATTTATTTCTATGGAACTTGGAAAGTTGAGAAGCTTTTAGGATTTGCAAATTCATATAATGAAGCCTCTGAATATCCAACAGGTCAAAAATTTATTGGGGATGAAATCCTTGTCAAAAAAGACTTATTTTCATCAAAAGGAATTAAAAACTACAGTCAGTATCAAACTGAACTAAGAAACCCAGTATATGAGATTACAGCGACATGCAATAATAAAGATTCCTTTTATAGATCATATAAAATAGATATTCCAGACTTAAATGAAAATGATGTAGTAAAAGCAATAGATGTAAGTAACCCCTCTACAAAAATGAGTATACCTGTAAGTTTAAGTTTTTTTGTTGTTAATAATGAGAGGCTTATCTTGTTATCAGAGGCAACTATTTTTGAGCTTAAAAAAATTTCGGAGAAATAAAGAATGTCAGCTTTAAAGGCTGACATTCTTGTTTATATCGTAAAACGGTTAAACTATAGTGTATATACAGGATATTTGTGAGTATACCACTGACCTTTACAAAATAAAGTTGCTTCCTCATTTCTTCGTCTTTGTAAATTTCGATCATATGAAAATGCTTTGCTGACCAATTTTGAACATTGATCAATCTCATCGTTTGAAAGCGGGCCATAAAATGATGGATATACTTGGTTATATTCAAGCAGTTTTTTTACATCATTGGTGTTTAACACCCCAGCGCCTCCATTAAAAACAAGCGAAACGAGCGCATCAAATTGGGATTGTGAAAAATACATGCCTGTAGGAAGTGTCAAATTATTTACTGCTGCTACAGCACTTGCGGTATCATTGGTGAAAAATGTATTTGCCTGAGACTGAGAAATTGGAGAAGTGTAATTTAGCCCCAAAGAAGTTGATAGAGCATTCGCTTGTGCTTGGGTTAGAAGAGAATCATTTGGATTACCCGTTGTATTTTTAGTATATGTTTTAGTCTTTGTTATCAAATGTCCCCATCCAACTGTTGGATACCCATATGGATCTCCATAGAATTTCAAGGAAAAACCCTCATGCGATTTGATAAGGTCAGCTCCGCCACTACCTAAAGATTGATTAGCCATAATAATCACTCCTTGAATTAGTTTGGTAGAAGAACAATAGGGAGGAATCATAGCCAGAACACCATTCCCAAGTTTTCTGCAATGCCGTATTGGCCTTCACATCTATATAAAGAGAAATGAGTTTCTTTTTTTACAACCACTCTCCAAATTTTATCTAATATTAAAAGTTTGTATGACCTCAATCATTTTGACATAGAGTTCCTGTTTTAGATCCTCTCGATGATCGCTAGGTACTTGTCGTAAGGAGGCTTTAATCTTTGGTGTGAAAGATTCTAGAATATGTAATGTCGCCTCCTGATCATGGTGCTGCTGTGCTTGTACTAAAAGTTCGGCCAACATAAAATCACCTCTTTACATTTTTTTGTATTTCATTCTTTAAGCCATTAATAGCATCGCTTAGATCAGATATTTTTTTTTCAAATCGAATAAGTAGAAACAGAGTAATTGTAATCGGGAAGCCTAAATTAGCAATAATAGCAGCAATGTCACCCTCCATCATAATTCATCCCTTCCGTTATTAAGTTGCGCAATTTAGTTAGAGCTTTTAAGCGGTGTTTCGAGACATTTTGCTGGGATACTCCCAATATTCTGGCTATTTCCTTGTCATTTAGTCCTAGTACGTAAGCAAAAGATAAAATCTGTTGTTGTTGTGCTGAGAGGGATTCATAAGCTTGATAAAGCGAGTGATCCGCAATGTGATCTTTTAAATTTGGTGGCACAGATTCTGAGTCAAAAACTGCAAGTAAGGCAGAATCTATCTTCTCATCGGTATCTAAAGTTAGCTGGAATCGGCTGTCTTTCATTCGTCTCTTTTTGTCATAATTAATAGAGTTGTAGTATATAAGATTGGCCATATACGTGATAAAACGACGATTCAAGTCATTATCCGTTTTCAATATAATCCCCCCGTTCTTTTTAAAGAGATCATTCCTACTCTATAAAGAGAAATGAGAATCATTTTTTACAACCAATTTCCAAAATAAATAACATTTACCAAATAAAAAAGGGGTTTGATATGTGTTAACAAGTTCTTGGCTTCGTATGCTCAAAAAATGCAAGAACTCCTCCTAACAGTGAAGTGGATGTTGTTTGCGATAATAGTGGGTAAACCATCTTTAAAATGTGAATTAAATACGAAGTTATAGCAAGTTATTTTAAATCGATATAATAACGTAAATAAGAAGGTCGCTCATGTGAGCGGCCTTTTTGTATTGGAGGGAAGAGTATGGAAGGTCACTTTTACAGCAGAAATGAACCGGCTATTCCGAGGTCTTCAGAGAAACAACCTGAAAAATGGATGCTAACGTGCAATATGTATGTGGCATTTATTGACACCGCCGCTATCTCTTTATCGGAATAAGTGCTGAACTCTATGTTAATTTTTGGAGGTGAAACAATGTCTATTAAAAACTATCAAAAGATTATTCCAGTGTTGGGTTCCTTGGTAATATGTAAAGAATTCGCTTCCTAGGATAGGCAAGGCATGTACCTACTAACAAATTAACTCAGCTTCTTCACCAATGTGCAACGTTGATATATAATAGGGGGAAATTTATTCCATTCTGTATATGAGGTGAAACGGATGACCAACGAACTTATTCAAGCCATCCAGCTGTTGAAAGAAAAGAAATGGGTGGATCTGACCCATACCTTCGGTCCGGCATCGCCGCATTTTTCTGCCTTTGATGCTGCGGAGTTTGATACCCTATTTAACCACGATCAAGGTTTCTTCGCTCAAAGCTTCAAGTTCCCGGGCCAGTACGGCACCCATCTGGATGCACCGATTCATTTTGTTCGTGATACACGTTACTTGGATGAACTAGGACTTAAAGAACTAGTGTTACCGCTCGTTGTAATCGATCAGTCTGTTGAAGTGAAGAACAATCCCGATTTCACCTTGGAAGTGGAGCATATCCTCGAATTCGAGCGGGAGCATGGCAAGATTGAAGCAGGCAGTTTCGTAGCTCTGCGAACCGATTGGAGTAAACGCTGGCCGAATCATGAAGACTTTGACAACAAGGATACCGATGGGAACAGCCATGCACCCGGATGGTCTGTTGCGGCCCTGACGTTCCTGTTCGAAGAACGCAATATTCAAGCGATCGGTCACGAAACGTTTGATACAGATGCCGCGGTAGATTATCAGAAGAATGGTGCCTTGTTAGCGGAGTATTATGTGCTCGCACAGGACACATATCAGGTAGAATTGTTAACAAATCTGGATCAGGTTCCCGCTAAAGGAGCCGTCATCTTCAATATCGTTCCGAAAGCGGAGAAAGCATCAGGATTCCCGGTGCGCTCGTTTGCTATTCTGCCTTAAAGTTCTACAGACCAAAACGTAAGTGCAAGTTGCTATAACAATTGAAATATATGTAGTGAATCAAGGGAGGCTTAACAAGCCTCCTTTTTTAAGTTTGAATTCTATCTATTTATGACTTGAAGAGGTATCAGAGCTAAATCGCTGAGAGATGTTTTTCTTCGTCTTTCGCCGGCGCATCCATCGCTTGACCAAACCTTCCTCTTTGCGTTCCTGTAATGTTTCCTTCATGCCCTGAATCATGAACTCGGAGCGGCGTCTGTCGTCGCGGCTGATCTTACGTAATTCCTTGATAAATTTGTCGTCCATCGTATTATGCCTCGCTCATTCAGTGTATAAAAACATTATACCGAACATACGTTCTTTTATCAAGTTTTACCATATAATGAATTGCATTAACCCTACCCGTGAAAATAAGCACAGGTTTATTCGTCTATTTGTGAGAAGATGGCACAGTAAGTCCATTTATTTCAATGGCCTGTGCAAATAGAGAATACGAAGGGAGCGGTTCGCAATGACAGATCGATCAGAAAACTCAGGAAATTCAGGAAACTCAAACAACTCAGATAAATCATATCTTCTTGCAGCGATGCATGGCTTGCTGGGGCTTGAAGCAGTGATTGGGGGGTTCATGCTGATCTTAGATCCGTCGGGGAAAATGTTGAATATGCCTGTTTCTCTACTGGAACGCTCTCCTTTTTCCGATTTTTTAATTCCTGGAATGATCTTGTTACTGGTCCTTGGTTTATTCCCTATCGTTATTTGCATGGCTCTCCTGAGACGAATTCATTGGACATTAGTGGAAAAGTTAAATCTTTACCCTAAACGCTACTGGGCGTGGACGTTTTCCTTGTATACGAGTTATGCTCTGCTCATCTGGATCATCGTGCAAGTGTACATTATTCAAACCGTTTCCCTCATTCATTTGTTCTATTTTGCCTGGGGACTGGGTATTCAGATGGTTACTTTACTGCCTGACATACAACGAAGATACAGCATATAATCAGATGACAAGGCGGTGCTTAGTCTAAATAATGAGGTTTATTTTTCATATTGACAAGGAGATGTGATGTCTGCATACTTACAATATACACTTTATAAAGTATATTTATTAAGTTCTGAAAAGTATTCGCATCTTGAGAGGAGCAATGCAGTTGGCAACCTGGTTTTTATTGATCATCTATTTGGCATTTATCAGTTTGGGGCTCCCGGATTCTTTACTCGGTTCGGCGTGGCCGGTCATATGGCCAGAGATTGGCTCCTCGGTTGGAGCAGCAGGTCTTGTATCCATGATTGTTGCAGCTGGAACGATCGTCTCCAGTCTCGCAAGCGGTTGGATGATCCGCAAGCTGGGTACAGGCAACATTACATTACTTAGTTGTTTGCTCACTGCCGTTTCTCTGCTTGGATTTTCCATGGCTCCCTCCCTGGTCTGGTTTATTATGCTGGCTATTCCGCTGGGACTGGGTGCGGGTGCGGTAGATGCGGCGTTGAATCATTATGTGGCAGAACATTACGGGGCTCACCATATGAACTGGCTGCATTGCTTCTGGGGTGTAGGTGCAACAACGGGACCGTTCATCATGGCTGCTTCTATTGCAGGTCAGCACTCCTGGAGAGGTGGGTACGCAGCCGTTGCCGTTATTCAATTTAGTCTGGTCATTGTGCTCCTACTTACTTTGCCATTGTGGAAACGAGTGGCGGCGACCCGCCAGACTCCGAATCTGCTGGACAGCAAAGCGGTGGATGAAGCGGACGAGACCTTAACGACAAAGCTCCTGAATATAAAAGGGGTTAAACCTACACTTTTGGCTTTTCTGTTCTATTGTGGGGTTGAAATGACTGTTGGACTCTGGGGGGCTAGTTATCTTGTCGGTACAAGAAATGTTTCGGCAGAAGTGGCTGCAGGATGGGTTTCGCTCTATTATGCGGGGATCACATTCGGAAGGCTCATTACAGGCTTTATTACCTTAAAGGTATCTAACCTGCTGCTCATCCGCTACGGTCAATGGACCACCATTATCGGTGGAATTGTCCTATTGTTGCCCTTGCCTTCCGGGTTTGCTGCTGGCGGTTTGGTACTGATCGGCCTCGGATTGGCTCCAATCTATCCTGGACTTTTGCATGAAACCCCCACCCGTTTCGGTAAAGGAAGTGCAGCGAGACTGATGGGTTATCAGATGGCAGTTGCTTATACAGGCACCACATTGCTTCCGCCGCTTTTTGGATTGCTGGCATCGAAAGCAGGAACGGCTTCTTTTCCGATTGTTGTGCTTGTACTACTTGTTCTTATGCTGGTTTGTGCAGAAATTGTCAATCGATTAGTCGTGAGACCACAACAATTACACAAGAATTAAGGAGGAGAGAAAGATGGCTTATTTAATTATGGCTGTTGTCATCTGGGCAGGTGTTTACGCGAACATGGCTTTGTCCAAACAGTCGATGGACGTACAACCTGTACGATCTATAGATGACCTGTTTGAATGAGCATTATGTGCAAAGCAATGTATAATGTTATGATATGGAGTACGATAACATGAATACGATTGCTTTGGTCTTTTGAACCAGAGTGGAAACGAGAGGGTTATGAAAAAGGCAAACGCTACAATGATGAAACACATCAATATGAATAATGTGCGTGAAGTCATGCAGCAACAGGAAACCGCAACGAAACCGCAGCTTGCTTCATTAACGAATCTTAGTGTAGTTACCATTAACGCTCTAATTCAGGAGTTATGTGATGGCGGAGAGCTGATTCAAGATCAAATCGTTCCCTCGAACGGTGGTCGCCCTGCCCAAGCATACCGATACAATTACAATTATAGACGTGCGCTGGTTTTATCCATGAAAGAAATGAAAGGTCAGGGGTTAATCTCGGCCACGGTAATCAATCTCGAGAATGAGATTGTGCTGAAGGAAGAGAACATGCTACCTGTTTTTGATAAACAGCATGTGTTGCAACTTATAGCACGTTTTATTGCGGCACATCCTTCCATCCATATGATCGGAATAGGTATCCCGGGTCAGGCTGTCGACGGGGATATCACGGTAAGTAGCCATGACGAGCTTATTCATTCCCATCTGATTCGGGAGATTGAGCGTGAATTCCAGTTACCTGTTATTGTCGAGAATGATGTCAATGCAGCGGTTAGCGGCTACTACACACAACATATGCATACTAAGGGGCAGGATGTAGCGGGCATTTATTTTCCAAATCGTTACCCGCCTGGTATGGGCATGGTGCTGAACGGACAAATCATCCGTGGCAAAAACGGGATGTTCGGTGAGATCAAGTATCTTCCGTACTCACCCGACTGGAAACAGGAAATGAGCAACGAAGACTATACGGGTCATGTGTGCCGGATTCTACAAACGGTTAATGCGGTTGTTGCCCCTCATCAGATTGTCATCTATCAGGAGCGAGTGGAGACAGAGGTGCTCGACGCGGCGTGGAGACAATATGTAAAGGAGCATATGATGCCGACACTGCCTGAGATTGTATACCAGAACTCGTTTCAGGATGACTTTGATGCAGGGTTGAGAGGTGTGGTTCTTCAAGCTTTGAAATCCTCCATATTATCTGAAGTGTTATGATCCGCAGGACGAGTTCTGTGGATTTTTTTGCTGACATGAGTACACGACTTTCTTCGGAAATTTCTTGTTGACATGGAACCAGTTACACGGGATACGATTCTATTACGGCAAAGAGAACTTTCTGCACACTTTATAAATATTGTTTATAAACATCACCTATCAATCAACTGGAGGGACACATCATGATTAAACTGGTTGTAACCGATTTGGACGGAACTTTTCTAAACAGTAAAGGATCATTTGATATGGAGTTATTCAACGAAGTTCATGAGGGGATGAAACGTAAAGGCATTACTTTTGTAGCATGTACCGGAAAGCAGTGCGAGCGTGTTGAAAAATTATTTGGTGAGCACGGCAAGGGAGTTTGGATACTTGGAGACAGTGCGGCCAGAATCAAGAAGGATGGGCAGGTGGTTCGGGAGTTTAGCATGGAGCCTGCACTAGCATTGCAAGCTATTCAGGAAATTCAATCATTTGATCCCCAAATGACCATCATCGTTTGTGCAAGTGATGCCGCTTATGTGCATTCTTCCATATCGGATGAGATGTATGACGTTGTGAAAGGCTCGTATGAGCAGGTCATCAAAACGGACTCTTTTGCAGGTATCAGCACTTCTTTTATTAAAATTACGGTATTCGATACCCAGGGACGTTGTACAGCACTGCGAAAACATGTAGAACAGACCATGGAAGGACAAATCTATATTGTTGATTCTGAGCCAAGGTGGCTTGATATTACGGCACTGCACACACACAAAGGTGAAACGGTCAAAACATTGCAGGAGATGCTGGGCGTAACTTCACGTGAAACGATGTCCTTCGGTGATGGCGAAAATGATGTGGAACTGATGGCTATTGCCAAATACAGCTTTGCTGTGAGCAATGCATGCGAGAATACCAAACGTGCCGCGCAATTCATTACGAAATCCAATGATGAAAATGGTGTATTGCGAACGATTCAGGCGATCATGGATTTGCAGGAATAATCTATAGATGAGGGGGAATCGCGATGCGTGAAGAAGAGAGAATTATGAAGGGCATGTTATTCAGTCCGGCTGATCCGGAACTGAAGGACATCAAAAGGAAAGCTCATCATCTCAGTCAGCGTTATAGCCAAACCTTTGAAGAACAAACGGAGGAAAGACAGCAAATCTTACAACAGTTGCTGGGGGAAATAGGGGAAGGCGGATTTATGCAGGGCCCGATTTTCTTTCACTATGGGGTGCATACCCGGATCGGCCATCACTTTTTTGCGAATTACAATCTGACCATACAGGATGATGCACAAGTTACGATTGGAGATTACACCAGCTTTGGTCCCAATGTTACTATCGTTACGCCTGTTCACCCTTTGATTGCGAGTGAACGGAGGCAGATGCTGAATCAACATGGTGAGCTGAAATCACTCTGTTATGCCAAACCGGTTACCATCGGTAATGATGTGTGGTTGTCCGCGAATGTGACAGTATGCGGAGGCGTCACGATTGGAGACGGATGTGTCATTGGGGCAGGGAGCGTGGTTACACGTGACATTCCACCGCATTCGCTTGCAGCTGGTGTGCCGTGTAGAGTGATCCGCAGCATTACAGAAGCGGATAGCATGAGGCATTATCCAGACATTTTGGCAGATTGCCAAGTGCCGGAATGATGGATAGGAAAAAGGCTGTCACCGATGGATCTGCATGATCCTGGTGACAGCCTTTTGTGTTCAGGTGGTTTATTTTGACGCGTTATACTTGCTCAGGAATTCTTTCACTTTGGCTGGATCAGCCTTAAGTTCATTCCCGGTTTGTACAAGTGGGCTTACGGTGGAGTAAGCTTTCAGCTTGTTGTTTTTGTAGAATTGCAGAATCTCATCCTGATTAATGGAATAGAGTACCGCCTTTCTCAGATCACTGCTCTTGGCCACTTCACGATTGGCTGTGTTAAACAGCAGATAGGATACGGCATTACTTGGAATGCTTTGCAAGTGCAATTTGCTGTCATTCTGGATAATGTCGTATTTCGTCTCAGGTACACCGTAATACAGGTGGATTTCACTGCTACGAAGCGCAGAGAGAGCACTGTCAGCATCGGCAATGAAGCGTACGTTTACCTGATCAATCTTGCCTGCGAAGTCGGAACCTTTGCGGTATCCCGGGTTTTTCAGGAACACGCCTTCGTAGTCATTTTTATAAGAGAGGATATAAGGACCGCTTGTATAAAGTGTGTTGTTATAGTTGGCACCCTCGGTCACGGTGTTCTGATCGCCATAAGGAATATCCTTGTTCACATCGAAGGACGCGACATCATACGTATTGATGCTTTCGACTTGTTTCTTGGATACGATACCAGCCGATTGGTGCGCCAGATAGTTCAGCACTTGCGGGAACGGTTCAGTTGTAGTCACTTTAACCACTTGGTATTTGCCTGCACCGTTATTAGCCTGTTTTTTGTCGCTAACCAGTTCCTTGATATCGCTGTCGAGTCCTTGATTCAGAGCTTCCAGCACGGTTCCGCTACCCCCGGACTGTTTCACTGACTCCAGTGCGCTCAGGTCTGTAACGAGTTCCGCTTGTTTGATATGTTCATGCAGACTGTACGTGCGGTGATCCGGAATGGAATCTTTATTTTTGGCACGGTCGAGGGAGAAGATAACGTCATCTGCGCCTACACGTTCTCCGGTATCGACAGCCTTTTTGTTTTCGATTTTAGCAAAATTGATATCGTCACGAAGTACGAAATAGTATTCGGAATTGCCATCTGCAATCGTGAAATTACGTGAGAGCGATCCATCCGCTGTCAGTTGATCGTCATCCGTCAGATTCACCAAACGCACGTACATATTGGTATTGAGTTGGTTGATGGAACCGTCGTTTCCTTTGATTGGATCGAGGGAAGTCAGTACAGATGCTGCTTGTGTCAGAATCAACGGATCTTTACTGTTTTTGGAGCTGTCCTTGAACTCAATCGGTTCCCACGCCATGGCACGGGATTTGGACAGACGAACGGTATCGACATTCAGAATGTCCTTGTTCACCGCCTGACTTTTCAGAGAAATATACAGCGGAGCGATGTACGCCTGATCTGTAACCAAACGGTCTTCCAACTTTTTATACGTTTCTTTGTACTCATCAGGTGTCTGCGTAGCGGCCTGATCGATTAGTTTATCGATTTCTTGATCCGCCAGAATACTGTAATCCCCGCCTGTTTTGAAAAGAGAGCGAACCGCATAGTCCGGATTGCCCGTTACCGTTGTCCAGCTGGACAACGCGATATCATAGTTGCCTGCGTCCTGCTGGGACTTAAAACTTCCGTAATCCGGTTGCAGATTCAGCTTTACATTGAAGCCGTTTTTGGTCAGCTGATCACGGATGATGTTGACATCATTCTCGGAAGAGCTCATGGCGAGCAATTCAATGTCAACCGCTTTTGGTGCGGTCTCTGTTGTATCGGAAGGTTGGTTCTGCTCCTGCGATTCGGTTTTGGTTTTCACATTGCACCCGGAGATCACCAGCACGAGAATCAGCAGCAAGGCGACAAGTGTACGTTTTTTCATGAGAATACCTCCATTTTGTTAATAGATGTGATGTATCGATTTTTTTTTGAACTATTTCATTTACACAAAAACGGAGAGGACAGAAAAAACCTGGAAAAACGGAGTGCTCGCCTTTATCACCGGATTTTTCCCTTTAAAAAAGGGAATCAAAAAATCTGGGGATAACAGCGATTGGAAGGTTATTCTGTCATCGGAGTGCTCCGTGTAAACCTTTAGTTCAACTTAATAAATCCATCGTCACGCCTTCTCAAGCTTGGGATCAAGCGCATCCCGCAGTCCGTCACCGAGAAAGTTAAACGAAAGAACAAGCAAAATAATCGCCAGTCCCGGATAAATCGCTAGATACGAATGAGTCTCCAGATAGGTGCTTCCCAGCTTCAGAATGTTGCCCCATTCCGGAATATGTGGTTCTACACCCAGCCCGAGATAACTCAAACTGCTGGTTGCAATGACAGCTCCACCAATCGTCAGCGTGGATTTGATAATCATTGGTGCGAGCGAGTTGGGAATGATGTGTTTGAAAATAATTGTACGATTGGTATATCCCAAGGCACGCGCCGCTTCAACAAACTCAAAGGTCGATACATAGAGTACACTGGCCCGCATTGTTCGAGCATACGTTGGAATGGAGCCCAGGCTTAATGCGATGATCAGATTTACCGTGTTAGCACCGAAAGCTGCGATAATCGCGATGGCGAGCAAGATCCCCGGAATGGCGTACAGAATATCCAGCAGTCGCATGATGATGTTATCCGTATGTCTTCCGTAGAAACCCGAGAAGGCACCCAGCACACCGCCAATCACAACCGGAATCAGGGTTGACATCAAACCGACGATCAAGGAAATCCGTGCACCAAACACGATTCGGGAAAATAGACATCGACCGAAATCATCCGTTCCTAGCGGATAGGCCAGAGAAGGTGACTGAAGCAGGGCCGAATAGTTATTTTCTACCGCCATGCTGTAGTCGAAGGTGAAGAAACTGCAGATGGAGATCGAGAACAGGAAGATGATGAAAAAGAGTCCGGACATCGCGGTCATATTGGGAGCAAGACGCTCCCACAGGTCATTCCAGAAATTCGTTCCATGTTTCCCTTGTCTGCGGAGCCGGCGAAGGATCGAGATCCCCAGCAGCAACGCGAAAACGTTGCCCGTAATCACGCTAACGATCATCACTGCACCTACAACCATCATCCAGCGAGGCAGAGGAGAGGTCGCATCATACCTTGATACAATGATCAATACGATCAAATCAATGACGAGAATACATAACAGCGCCGCCATCGAAGGCAAAAAGGTATCCGCAACATAAGGCTTGAACAGATTCAGAGCCGATACACCGAACACAAATAACTGGGTTAACAGTGCGTATACAGCAAATGTATATTCAATACTTTTTCGTTTTCGAATCAGGTGGAAAGCAGCCGTTACAATGAAAATATTACCTGTCAAAGCAGCCAGCAACTGTACCCATGCGAGTCTGCGTGTCAGAACACGTATAACCCCGCGCTGTATTAAATCCTGTCTGATCCGAATAAGAAGCAGACTCTGAATGAGGGTGAAGAACAGATAAATGCCGGCCACTCCAGCTATAAATGGCTTGAACGCCTGCCCGCTCCAGTCATAACTGTTCAACAACAATAACAGAGTCAGCAGAACCGAAGTGATCCATGCGAAGCTGGCTTGACTGTATTCTTGCGAAGACTTGAGCCGGAAACGCATTTCCTGTGTAAGGGAGCTTGATTTTGTCATAGTACACCTGCTTTAATATTGTTTCATTTTGGAGCGAACCCTTGGATCGATAAATGCGTAAAACAGATCAACCACAACATTCACAATGGAAATCGTGATAGCTGTGTAGATTACTCCGCCCATAATACTCGGAATATCGGGTATGAATTGCTTATCCACGATGTAACTTCCCAGTCCGCTGATATTAAATACCTTCTCTGTTACAGCGGCCCCGCCAAGCATAGCTCCGAATTGAAGACCCACGACAGTAATGATAGGAATCAGCGCGTTACGCACCGCGTGCTTCAGCATCACTTGTCGCTCACTTAGCCCCTTGGCCCGGGCAGTCATGACATAATCCTCGTGAATGACCTCCAGTGTGGATGAACGGGTCATCCGTGCAACCGCAGCCGTAAGTCCTGTCCCCAGCACGATGACCGGCATAATCATGGACAGCCAGTTCTGAGGATTAAAGGTAGCGGGAAGCCACTGCATTTTGATCGAGAAATTCAGAATGAAGATCAGACCTTGCCAGAAGTTCGGAATAGACAGTCCAATGAGAGCGATGAACATAAATGTGTAGTCAAACCAGGAGTTAGGCTTGAGCGCCGAGATAATGCCAATAGGTAAAGCAATGACAATAGCTAACAGCAGGGAAATCACGGCAAGGGTTAGCGTAATGGGAAACTTTCGAGCGATTGTATCCGTCACGATCTCGTTTCCTGCAAACGACTTGCCAAGATCAAACATGGCAACACCCTTGATATTGTTCCAAAGCTGTGTCAGATAAGGCTGATCCAGGCCGTACACATGATTAAAGGCTGCAATCTGTTCTTGTGTTGCGGTTACGCCGAGAATGTTGGCCGCCGGGTTGAACGGAGACAAGTACAGAATCGTAAATACTAGCGTTGCTACACCCAGAATGACAAAGATGGTCATGAGTAGTCTTTCAAATATGTACTTTAGATAAGCATTACCATATACCAGAAGAGTCAGATACATTAGACAGCCCGGGATGATCGATAAGGCTAGAAACCAAGGTTTCGCTAGTAAGATACCGAATGTATCCTGAATTCCGAGACGATGTTTTCCCTTTTGTTCTAACTTGTGGGACGTTCGTTCCAGCAGTTCCTTCTGAAAAGTTTCCTCAAGCCAGCTCTCAGCCTCTTGTCTGAATGCTGCCTCGCTGACCTCTTGCTTGAAGAAGCGATGCTTGCGCCTCAGTTGTTCTTCCAGTTCCAATCGTTTGGTGTCACGGTAGGATGAGGTATGCATCTCCTGTTCAGCCTGTTGTTTTACAGCTGACCAGTCATCTTGTTTACGCTTGGAACGCCAGACCATATAAACGATCAGGTTGATCGGTAATCCGAGAACGATCAATACATAGCGATAGACGGGATGAAGCAGCATTTTACCATAAATGAAACGTAGATGATTCACCAGACGGGAGGTGTGATGACTTTCCGCTTCAGCTGTCAAACGGTAACCCTCCTTTCACTGAAGTATAAATTGCATTATTCCGATCAATATAGTATATATTATGTAGGGTATGTTTAATTGTCAAGGTATGGAATTGATTACATATGAGGAGATAGAGCAGATATGAAAGGAATGGTGCACGTCGTGGAACCTTTGCTGAGAGTAAATGATTTGTCCGTCTCTTTTTACACGGGTGATAGTGAGTTTCAGGCGGTCAAGCAGGTTAGCTTTGAACTGCGGAAAGGGGAAACGCTGGGCATTGTTGGAGAATCAGGCAGTGGTAAGAGCGTAACCGCACGCTCCATTATGAGATTGCTTGCTTCTCCCCCTTCACAGATGAAATCGGGTGAGCTTCTATTTAAAGGTGTGGATCTCGCCGGGAAATCACAAAAAGAGATGGAACACATTCGCGGCCGGGATATCGGGATGATCTTCCAAGATCCCATGAGCTCGCTTAATCCAACGATCAAGATTGGCCAACAAATCTCGGAAAGTTTGATCAAACATCAGAAGTTATCGAAAAGGGAAGCGAAAAAACAAGCCATCGCCATGATGGAACGAGTAGGTATCAAACAAAGCGCTATCCGTTATAATCAGTATCCACATGAATTTTCCGGTGGCATGCGTCAGCGGGTGATGATTGGTATCGCCCTTGCTTGCCGTCCTGAACTATTAATCGCCGATGAGCCGACTACGGCTTTGGATGTAACGATTCAGGCACAGATATTGAACTTGATGAAGGATATGCAGGAGCAGATGGGTACGTCGATTATTCTTATTACACATGACCTGGGTGTGGTTGCCGGCATGTGTGACCGGGTGGTTGTAATGAAAGAGGGAGAGATCGTGGAGACGGGTACTACAGAGGAAATTTTCGAGAGTCCAAAACATCCGTATACCGTCCGTCTGTTGAACGCGTTACCTCGACTGGATGAGAAGAAGAAACCGAAATTGCTCTCTCAGGTACCCAAAGACCTGAAGGACGATCAGCCATTACTGGAAGTCAAATCTCTCAAACAGTATTTTAACCTCGGCAAGGGCAATACGTTAAAAGCGGTGAATGATATCAGTTTTCATATCCGTCAGGGGGAGACACTCGGCGTTGTGGGTGAGTCAGGTAGCGGGAAATCTACCACGGGACGAGCGATTCTGCGTCTGCATGAGCCAACGGGGGGTGATGTGCTGTTCAAAGGCATTCCGTTGCAGCGACTCTCGACTGGTGAGATGAAAACGATGCGACGACATATGCAGATCATTTTCCAAGATCCGTATGCTTCTCTAAATCCCAAAATGAGAATTATGGACATCATTGGCGAGGCACTGGATATTCATCAGCTTGCAGGTAATGCTGCACAGCGACAGAAGCGAGTGGAAGAACTGCTGGAGATGGTGGGGCTTGAACCGTCACATGCACAGCGATATCCCCATGAGTTCTCAGGAGGACAACGTCAGCGAATTGGCATTGCAAGGGCGCTGGCGGTAGAGCCTGAATTTATCGTTTGTGATGAGCCGTTGTCGGCACTCGATGTCTCTATTCAGGCGCAGATTGTGCAGTTGCTTGAAGAGCTGCAACAGCGCTTGGGTCTAACGTATTTGTTCATCGCGCATGATCTGTCGATGGTCAAACATATCAGTGATCGTGTCGCTGTGATGTATAACGGGAAAATTGTGGAGCTGGCCGAGAGTGAAGAACTATATGCCAATCCGCAGCACCCGTATACGAAGGCCTTACTATCGGCAATTCCGGTTCCTGATCCGGCGGTGGAGAGGAATAAGCCACGTATCGCTTTGGTAGATCAGGAGAAGGAAACCAGTGGTACGGGAGACCGATATAATCTGGAGCATTCGCGCTGGGTCGAAGTGAAAGAAGGACATTGGGTCGCTTTGTCGAGTTAAACGGTTTATTTAGTTATGTAAAAAGAACAAAGAACCCCGGCATGATCTGTTCAGATCACAACCGGGGTTTTGGTTTTATTTGAATTGAACCGACTTCTTAATGTTATCGATCTCGGCTTTGCTGTCTTCGTCGAGATATGTGAAGATAAAGTTGAAGGCATAACCTTCAATAATTGTGCTGTAGTATTCCTGAGTGATTTTGCTTCCGTCTGCTGCATTCGTCGTGATCTGCATCAGATCCATTTCTTTGCCACCGATGGTTTCTTTGGTGAAGTCTTGGTACTCATAAGGGAAGTTGCTGTCTTCCATGAACTTCTTGGTAGCTTTCAGGTAGTCTTCCCCTGTACGAATGCCTTGCAACAAGCTAACTTTCTCGGCAATGGCCATTGCAGAAGGGCCGATCTGGCCGCCATCGAGCGGATATTGGGATGCCATAAGCAGGTTCAATGTCTTGGTTTGAGATAGTTCCATCTGTTTTTTCTTCTTTTCATCGTCACCGGCAATGGCTTCAGAGGAAGCACTCGTCAGTTGGTTCATGCCCTCGGCATCCTGATACTCCCATGCTTCAGGGAATTTCAGGGATACGCCAAAATAGTCATTAGTGTAAGAACCCTTTTGCGTTGTCCCCAGTTCTACTTTGGATGAGTTGTCAGATTCTTTGTTATCTTCGCTGGACGCTCCTGATTTGTCGGTATCGTCGGTTTTGGCTGTGCCGGCATCTGCGCCTGTAGTTGTTTTGGTTGCGGCAGGATCGTTTGATTTCGCATTGTTATCTGCTTTGTCTCCGCAAGCAGCGACTACGATCATCATCATGATGAGCATAGCGAATAAAGATGTTTTTTTCGTAATAGACATAATACCCTCCTGAGATGTGTGAGTTATTCTCTCTTTGTTGTGCTTACTAAAATTGTAGCACATGTGTTCTCTATTGCCACCTATAGGAAACTATAGGGGTCTCCTATAAATAAGACAATTACTCGCCATTGAAACAGCTTCTGTGCTGGATTGAACGCCTAACTTGTTAAAAATGACTTTTTTATGATAATTGACCGTACATTCCTTGATCTTAAGTTGCAATGCAATCGCCTTCACAGTCCATCCGCGGGATATCATCTCTAGAATCGTTAGTTGCCGCTCTGTGAATTCGACTTGGAGCTGTTTCTCATGATGTGCCATGCTTTGGCTCTGGTAACGGTTCTGCATATTTGCCGGGATCAACTTGGCTATGGCCATGAGTTCACGCTGCATATCCGCGTTTATTGTAGACACATCGAGATAACCGAAATGCTGTGACCCCATGTATAGAGGAACGGCATAACAGTGCCAGCTTTGAAAAAATGGACTTTCATGCTGCTCTGGTAGCAAAAATACGGGCGCATTATCCTCCATCGTTCTGGAGATGGCATTAACGCCACAGCTCTGGGCTGAAAAACTCAGTCCCGGTCGAATAGGAGATTGCTTTACGTGGGGTTCCAAATTAGAGCTGTAATCCATGGACAGCAGCACGCCGTTAACATCTGTTAGCAGGAACAGATAGGTACCTGTCAAATTCTCTTTGATATCCAAAATACTGCGGCGGAACGCATGAATTAGAAAATGATTGATTTTGCATAGTCGATCTATTCCGCTTTGAGCTAAATAGTGAAAGGAAGCAGGAGTTCCAGTATGAACTCCCGTACCGTATTCCAATGGCCTTGAGACCGATGTATGAGCAGACATGTCATTCCTCCTTGATGCAATTGCGTTGATTAGCCGATCGTTTTGATCACATTTCCTTCCTGATCTTTAATCTGCGTGGGCACAATCTCAATAAGGAGCTTGTCCAGTGAAGGGATCTGAAAGGAGCTGGCTTGTGGGCGAAGTTGCTCTACAATCTCGTTCAGTGCTTGCTGATTCACAGTCAGTCTGACCTCTCGCTCCGTTTCCATCAGAGAGGGAAGATCCCCAGCTTCAAAGACAATATTGATATCCGGCCCAATCAGGGACAACGTTGCTTTTTTGGCGATTCGGCTCCCCAGGATGCTACCCAGAAGAGTTGTCTGTTGGGCACCTAGCTGAAGCTTGGCAGGGATGTTTTTCTGTAACAGTTTTTTGCGCGGAGACTCCCAGCTCAATTGTTGGATGAACAAAAAGGCGGTGCTTGATCCGTCTTCCTCAATGCCACGCTCCGTAGCTTGGATAACCGAAGGGATATCTGCGTAGGAATTCCTCATCAGATCCGTTACATATTTAGGCATATAGCTTTCACAGGCAGCCAGGAAACCGCGGGTATTCCAGCTCTGAATCATCTCCAGTTCACGGCAGGTCATACCGACCATTTGGATAAATTGAACCGAACCATTCGGTGTATTCAGTTCAGGTAAATCTGGATCTTCTATGAATGCAAGTGCAGTCAAGAGTGTATCGGAGTTCAGGCAGATCGGGCCGTTGGCATCCAGATAATCTCCGGGCTGAAACAGGTTACCGCTGTTGAAGACATATCGCCCCATATTTTGGAGTAGATTGAGTGCCCAGGCCGGCGGCTCTGCTTCATTTTCACAGCGTGTAAGGCGAAAAGTAAGTTCAAAACCATATCCACTTCTCGATGCATCATCGCCCTCTTTGCCGTAGAGCTCCGAGAAACCATAAGTTACAAAATGCCAATGAGGCATCGGTGTATCTACCGCATAGGCACTTATTCCGTCCAGTGGGTCGGGTCCGCCAAGCATATATGGAATGGCTGTGCCATAATGTTTAGGTTCCTGTTCTCCGTACAATTGCTGTATAGCGTGGTCGATGGCGTCCCAGCCCGATGTGTTTTCTTCTTCGGTCATGATGTGTTCCTCCTTGATTGTTCTCTCCCTGAAAATCATTTAAAATTAAGTCTACTAGTTATAACAGCGACTACAAGCGGCTTAAGGATGAATTCTCTGAGATAGGACCAGGGAGTTACATATCTTAATGAGAAGGAGAAATGTTACATGAGTATGCAAGATATGTATTTGTCTGCATTTAAACAGGAGCACTGGGATACCTTTGTTGAACTATTTGATGAATGGTACGCTCAATTGCCCGATGAATGGAAAGAAGAGGCACGATTAAGAGGTATTCCAGAAGATATAGGCCGGGTACTTTTATGTGAAATGAAAGATTCCGCATTGAAATGGATAGATAAAAAGGTTCCAGCTCTGGGGGACCAAAGTCCTGCAAGTTATCTGGAAACGGAGGAAGGAACCAATGCCCTACGGGCAGCAATTTTGCGAATGCCACGTTAGAAATAGTTTTAAAAATGATGTTAGAAATAAGATAATAATTATTATAAATACGTTGTTAGATGATCTTAATGTGGCCGAAGGCCGCATAGTTTTGGTGAATTTGATTTTACAAAATAAATATGTTACGCTTACATCACAAGAGCAAAACAACAGAATACGTTATAACATCTTTTGATGGATTGTAACTGTGCAGACAGGCAAAACCTAAACTGATGGTGAAATGAAAGCCCCTTTTTTTGGTGCTATTTTACCCTGAGTTTAGGTTTTTCTTGTTTTCTGCTCTGTTTTGGAGTTGCTCTTACGTATGGAAAACCAAAAATTATTTCGAAAAGAGGTTGTTATGATGACCACGGCAAAAAAAGGATTCCCTGAAAACTTCTTGTGGGGCGGCGCTACAGCTGCGAACCAATTGGAAGGCGCATTCGATAAGGACGGAAAAGGTCTCTCCACAGCGGACATGATCGCTCATGTGCCAAAAGAAAAGCGTACGGGTGGACATGCCATGGAAATTTCCTCTTCCCGAATCGAAGAGATTCTCGCTGGCAAAATTGAAGAACGTTTCCCGAAACGTTTCGGTATTGATTTCTACCATCATTTTAGAGAAGATATTGCACTGTTCGCTGAAATGGGCTTCAAAGTATTCCGTTTGTCCATTCACTGGGCACGTATTTTCCCGAACGGTTATGACCAAGAGCCAAATGAAGCAGGTTTGAAATTCTATGATGAAGTATTTGATGAATTGCATAAATACGGCATTGAACCGCTCGTAACACTGTCTCACTATGAGACTCCGCTTGGTTTGACGCAAAAATACAATGGCTGGGCAAGCCGTGAAGTGATCGGACATTATGTTCGTTACGCTGAAACGGTATTCAACCGTTATAAAAACAAAGTGAAATACTGGCTGACATTTAACGAGATCAATGTGATGGTGTTCAGTCCGTACACTGGCGGCGGTATTCTAATTGATAAAGTGGACAATAAGCTGCAAACAACGTATCAAGCATTGCATCATCAATTTGTAGCAAGTGCTATGGTGACGAAGCTTGCACATGAGATCATCCCTGGCTCCCAAGTGGGCTGTATGCTTGCACGTATGGAAACTTATCCAGCGACTTGTAATCCGGTAGATGTTCAACTGGCTCAGCATGAGAATCAGCTTAACCTCTTCTTTACGGACATGCACGCTCGTGGTAAATACCCGAACTACATGGCGCGTTATTTTGATGAGAATAACATTGTCATTCAAAAAGAAGCAGGCGATGATGAGATTTTGCTGAACAACACGGTAGATTTCATCTCCTTCAGTTATTACATGTCTGTGACCAAGTCGGCTTCTGCGGATGCGGCTGAGACGGCAGGTAACCTGACAGGTGGCGTGAAAAACCCTTATCTGGAAGCATCTGACTGGGGCTGGGAGATCGACCCGATCGGTCTGCGCGTAACGTTGAACAACTTCTGGGATCGTTATCAAAAACCACTCTTTATTGTAGAGAATGGTCTGGGTGCGTATGACAAAGTGGAAGAGGATGGATCTATCCATGACTCGTACCGCGTCGACTACCTCAAAAAGCACATCGAACAGATGAAAGAGGCCATCAAAGATGGCGTTGAGTTGATTGGTTTTACGGCATGGGGCCCGATTGACCTCGTGAGTATGTCGACATCCGAGATGTCCAAACGTTATGGCTTTATCTACGTGGATCTCGATGATGAAGGTAACGGAACACTTGCACGCTCCAAAAAAGATTCATTTGATTGGTACAAAAATGTGATTGCCAGCAATGGTGAGCAACTGTAAACACCTGAAACAAAGATCTGATATTCAGCGATGACATTCTTAGGATTGTTACCGCACAGGGGCGGGCAAAACCTGACTTAAAAGTGTGATATGAGCTTTCGCTTCATACAACCCTTTTGGTTGGCGCTTGTCCGCTTTTTACTTTGCAATCAAACATCACATGAGCTGGAGGGGTTCTTTTGAAGAAGTGGAACAAAGGCATCAAACACGTTTCCTGTATGTTAGCACTAACGCTGAGTCTAAGTGTGATCTGGCCTGGGACAACAGGTGCAGCAAGCGCACAAGTGACGCAAATTCAGGCGAATACGTTTGTTGGTGATCCGGGTGAGATGGTCGAATCTTTCGACATTACGGTTTCAGACGTGGAAAAATACAAAAATCTGAAGGCATCGGACTTTGATATTACAGGGAATTATGACGGTTATCCGTTAAATGCTGCAGGAGAAATTGTGCAAGACAACTATGAAGATGATGGCATTACGTTATCCATGAAGGATCATACGATCCACATGACCGTGAAACCTTTCAAATATCCTGGAGGTCTGAAATCCGAGTTTGCCGTAACCAGCAAAACGTATCCAGAGCTTTCTTTTGATAAAAAAATGGTTACTCAGGTGAAAACACGTACCGTGGATGAGTTTGAAAAAGCACAATTCACAGCTAGCAATGGTGTAACGCTATCTTATAACCTGAAACGCAGTCCTTCCAAGGAAGCGAAGCCGCTTATGGTATGGCTTCACGGCGGTGGTGAAGTTGGAATGGACGGACGCAATCATTTAACCGCGAATCGCGGTGCAGTAGTCTGGACAGAATCAGGGTATGATACTTCTGTACTGGCGGTGCAATATCCTGAGAATTACAGCTTCAAAATTTACAACAATGCAGAGCAACTACCAATAATGAAGGCATATTTTGAAGCTCAGGTTGAGTTGATTCAAAAGCTTGTTGCCGAAGGTGAAGTAGACCCTGACCGGATCTATCTGTCTGGTGTATCCAGTGGTGGTGGAGGTGCATTCCGCTTCCTGATGCAGTATCCTGACTTGTTTGCTGGAGCAATTATCGTTGCTGCCAAAGATACCATTGCGGACTATACGGGTTCCGTTGATGCATTCAAGCAAGAACTGAAGGGCATTGTGGATGTGCCGATATGGATTATGCACGCTCAAAATGATCCAACAACAGATAGTCGTACTAGTTCACTTGCTTATCAGGCATTGACGGAGATGGGTGCTAAACAGGTGCATTTAACTTTATACGATGATGCATACATGGATAGTCATAGATTCTATGGAGGTTTGAAACATTGGTCATGGGTACCTGCTTTCAACAATAAAGAGGTTATCGCGAGTCTGTTCAAACTTCATAAAGGCACAGCTGGAGAGCAGACAGGTTCCTCATCAGAGCATGCTGTACAACCCTCTGAACCTGTAACACGCGCGCAGATTGCAATGGTTCTGGCTGATGCTCTTCAACTTTCGGAAGGAACTGAGGAATATCCTTATGTGGACAGCGCTCCCGACTGGGCTGCTCAAGCCATTGCAAAGGTGACCAAGGCGGGACTGATGAAAGGCATCGGCAATCAAATGTTTGCTCCAGAGAGCGAAGTAACACGAGCGCAGATGGCAGTTATTGTAGACCAGATCCTGACTAATAAGGATTGGAAGCCTGCTACAGATTCAGTGGAGCTGATGTTTGGCGATGTCGACAGTAAGCATTGGGCATATGCGGCGATTCAGAATAGTGCTCGTGCTGGTGTAATGGCGGGTGTGAGCAAAGGCAAGTTTGATATGAAGCAAATCGTAACAGGTGCACAGCTTGAGCAAATCATGCAGCGACTTGAGCAAGTGGGCACAAAATAAAGTTTGGAACGGAAATAAAATACATTCTAGATATTCAATTGTTGAGAGGATGAAGCAAAATGACTACACCATTTCCGAAGGATTTTCTGTGGGGCGGCGCGGTAGCGGCCAACCAGCTTGAGGGAGCTTATAATGCCGATGGCAAAGGTCTGTCTGTACAGGACGTTATGCCACATGGAATTACAACACCAAGAACAGAAGGCCCTACTGAAGATAACTTGAAATTGATCGGGATTGATTTCTATAACCGCTACAAAGAGGATGTCAAACTGTTTGCTGAGATGGGCTTTAAGGTGTTCCGTACATCCATTGCGTGGTCTCGCATTTTTCCAAAAGGGGACGAACTTGAGCCGAACGAGAAAGGTCTGCAATTCTATGATGACCTGTTCGATGAGTGTCACAAATACGGCATTGAACCGCTCGTAACGATCTCTCACTACGAGACGCCACTACATTTGTCTAAAACCTATGATGGATGGGTTAATCGTAAAATGATTGAGTTTTACGAACGTTATGTCACTGTGCTGTTTAATCGTTTTAAAGGCAAAGTGAAATATTGGTTGACGTTTAATGAGATCAACTCCATTCTGGAAGAACCATTCATGAGTGGTGGTATCTATACACCGAAATCCGAATTGTCCAAGCAGGATCTGTATCAAGCGATCCATCATGAATTGGTAGCCAGTGCGCTTGCTGTCAAACTGGGCCATGAGATTATGCCAGAAGCGAAAATCGGGTGCATGGTGCTGAGCATGCCGACATATCCGCTCACACCGAATCCAGACGACGTTGTTGCAGCGATGCACGCGGAGCAACGTAATGATATTTTCGCCGATATCCATGCACGTGGGTATTATCCAAAATACATTAATCGCTATTTCAAAGCGAATAACATCAACATTAAGTTCGAAGATGGGGATGAGGAAATTCTCAAGCACACCGTAGATTTCATCTCCTTCAGCTATTATGTAAGTATCTGTGAGACCGGTGATCCGGAGAAACGTAAAGAGGGCAAAGGAAACCTGTTTGCAGGAGTTCAGAACCCTTACTTGAAAGCAAGCGAATGGGGCTGGCAGATTGATCCTCAGGGCTTGCGTGTAACCCTCAATAAATACTGGGACCGTTATCAGAAACCATTGTTTATTGTCGAAAACGGTCTGGGTGCTGTCGATGAGCTCATTACAGATGAACACGGCAATAAAACAGTCCATGATGACTACCGCATTCAATACTTGAATGATCATCTGGTGCAAGTTGGTGAAGCGCTTGAAGATGGTGTCGAAGTCATGGGATACACGTCATGGGGCTGCATTGACTTGGTAAGTGCATCTACAGCAGAGATGAAGAAACGTTATGGTTTCATTTATGTAGACCGTAATAATGATGGTTCTGGTACACTGGACCGTTATAAGAAAAAATCGTTCCACTGGTACAAAGAAGTTATTAGTACAAATGGCGCAAGTCTTGTCGATAATAATGCAAAAGCATAATTCCAAAGTCATTGTTGTAAGAGTGCCTTTTATGTCGCATTAACGCACATTAACCGCTTTCAGAAAAACGTTGTCACATGCGATTTAATATGGTAAGATAGGCCCAAGGCTAAAGAATACTGGATTGTTACTGTTCAATCAGGCAAAACCAGAGGCAGGCATACTTCATGACCTGTTTTGGTTTTGCCTTTTACTACTTTGACGGTGCAAGGTGATGTGAAGAAATGAAAATTGAGAAGGTGCTCAACAACAATGTAGTCACTGTAATTGATCCGGGAGGTAACGAACTGGTCGTTATGGGGCGTGGAATTGCCTTCAAAAAGCATACTGGTGAATTCATCGACGAGAGTCTTGTCGAAAAAATATTTTCGCTCGAAAGTAAAGAAGTATCTCAGAAATTGAAGACGCTTCTGTCTGATATTCCGGTTGAATATGTGGAATGCTCGGATGAGATTATTCGTTACGCTGAGACGGTACTGGGTGAGAAGCTTCATGAAAGCATCTACATTTCACTGACGGATCATATTCATTTTGCTATTGACCGACATCGTCAAGGATTGCAGATCCGCAATGCATTATTTTGGGAAATCAAGCGTATGTACCGGAAGGAATATGCGATCGGTCTCAAGGCATTGCAGATTATTGAAGAAACGCTAGGTGTTCTTCTTCCCGAGGACGAATGTGCATTCATCGCGATGCATCTGGTTAACGCCCAGATGAATGGTGAGATGAGAGAAACGATCAGCATTACGAATATCGTGAAGGATATTCTCAACATCGTTCGGCGCAGTTTCGTGATCGAACTCGACGAAGATTCACTAAGTTATTACCGATTCCTGACCCATTTGAAGTTTTTCGCTCAACGGGTACTGCAAGGTACAGCGATTGAAGACAAGGAAGAGGATAATCCGCTTCATGATCTGGTGAGTAAACAATATCCGGAAGCACATGCTTGTGCAGTCAAGATTAACGATTATACACGTAAAATCTATAATCGGGTCTTGTCGAAGGAAGAAGTGTTGTATCTCACGATCCATATCGAACGTATTGTCCGAAATGAACAAACAATCGAATAATTTGGGATTGTTACTGCAAAAAAGGCAAAACCTAAACGTTGAAACATGATAAGCTATTCTGCTTTGTCATGATTCGGTGTTTAGGTTTTTTTTAAACCTTCAATACACATAAAAGGAGCAAAACACAATGGATAAACAACAATTGTCCAAAGATATTCTGAAGCTTGTTGGTGGCGAAGAAAACGTAGATCAAGTGACCCACTGTATGACAAGACTCAGATTTAACTTGAATGACAACAAAAAAGCGGACAAAGAAACATTAAAAAATACACCTGGAGTTATGGGTGTTATGGAGAATGGCGGACAGTTCCAGGTTATCATCGGTAACGATGTACCGAAGGTATACAACGCGCTGGTAGGCAACATGTCCAAAGGTGCAAACGCCGGATCTTCTACGGCTTCTACAGGCCCGAAACAAAAGAGAAATCCAATAAGTGCCCTGTTTGACTTCATCTCAGGCGTATTTACTCCAATCCTCCCGGCGATTACCGGCGCAGGTATGATCAAAGGGATCGTGGCAATCCTTGTTGCGTTTGGCTGGCTGTCTGATAAGAGTTCGACTTATGTTATCTTATCTGCGATCGGTGATGGTGCATTCTACTTCCTGCCAATCATTCTTGCCATCAGTGCTGCTAAGAAATTGGGAAGCAATATGTATATCGGTGCAGCGCTTGCAGCCGGGATTATGCATCCAACCATTACAGCTTTACTGGCAGAGGGAAACTCATCGTTCGCGGGGATTAAAGTCGTCGCAGCAACCTATTCCTCAACGGTTATTCCGATTGTTATTGCGATCTGGATTGCTGCTTACGTGGAAAAAGCGGTTGACCGCATTACCCATTCATCAGTAAAACTCATCGTCGTACCAACGGTGACCTTGCTGATCATGGTTCCACTTACATTGATTGCGATTGGACCACTGGGTTCCATTATCGGTAATGGTATGTCTGGCGGTATTGCTTGGTTGTTCGATAATGCGTCCATCCTTGCAAGTATTCTGATTGGTGGTACAATGTCGCTGTTAATCATCACAGGTATGCACTACGCCTTGTTGCCAATCATTGTAGGTTCTATGACACAATTCGGTTATGACTTTATTATTCCTTTGATGTTAGCAGCAAACTGGGCTCAAGCGGGTGGAGCCCTTGGTGTAGGGCTTCGTTCCAAAAATGGACAAACGAAATCACTGGCTTATTCCACAAGTCTGACAGCATTTATGGGGATTACTGAACCAGCGATGTATGGTGTTAATATGAGATACAAAAAACCGTTTATTGCGGCACTCATCGGTGGGGCAATCGGTGGTGGCTTTATGGGTATTGTTAAGGTTAAAGCATTTGTACTAACAGGCCTTGTAGGTTTGCCGGGACTTGCAGCATTTATCAGTCCGTCCATCAGCACATTGATTTATGGTATACTGGGTGGTTTCATTGCGATTGCTTCTGCAGCATTAATTACGTACATCTTGGGATTCCAGGAAAATAATGCTCCGCAAGCAGCTGCAACTTCAGCTTCTACAGAAACTGTAACGTCAACAACAACGACTACTCCAGCAGTAACGGAAGAAACACAAGCACAAGATGAGCAAGTATTTAGCCCGATCACGGGTGAAGTGAAACCGCTTAGTGAAGTTCCTGACCCTGCGTTTTCTGAAGAAATTATGGGTAAAGGTTTTGCAATTCAACCGACAGAAGGCCGCGTTGTTTCTCCAATCAACGGAACGGTATTCTCATTATCGAAGAGCGGACATGCCATTGGTCTCGTAAGTGATACAGGTGCGGAAATGCTGATTCACATCGGGATTGATACGGTGAAGTTGAAAGGCCAGTTCTTCTCTCCTAAAGTTCAGGCAGGCACCAAGGTTTCTGTGGGTGATGTCTTGATGGAATTCGACCGGGAAGAGATTGAAAAAGCGGGTTATACAACGATTACACCGGTAATCATAACCAATATGCATCAATATGCTTCTATTGAGTCTGCTGGTCGTACAACCGTTAAGGAACAAGAACTGTTGTTCACGGCAAAAGCATAATTCAATATAACAAAAGCAGTTGCTTCCTGGAATATATCCAGAGAAGCAACTGCTTTTTTCATTTTAATTATGCAGATTTCTCTATGTACATTGTAGAGAGGCCTGTGCAATCTGAATCAGTTTTATTTTAAAGGAAACATAGTTAGATGGTTATTTGACGATAATTTTACCTTGTCCTGCGAGCATGCGCATTTCCCGGGACAGGCGATCCTGATCTTCAACTGCGATTTCAAGTTGCACACCGTAACGCCATACCATGTTATATTCCATCCCCCAGCGAAGTGTGCCCTCAATATATAATAAGTCTTCAAACAGCTTCAAGTTGATGCCGATGCGAATATCGTTATCTTCTACAGGGAGGGACAGTGGAAAAGCAAGCTGACAGCCCGAACGACTGATATCACGTAATTCGGCCTGAATAGGCTTGGAAGGACCGTCCATGCCATTAATGCTCAGGATATAGATTTCGAAGTGCATAGGTTCTTTCAGAGTATAACGAAAAGGTTCTTTCCTATTATTAATTGGCATAGATTCCTCCATCAAGTTCAAAAAAATTCCGTTATGGATATATCGTCAGTTGTTAACCAGAAATGAAGAGTAACGTTACAGAGATGGTTCGGGAGTTCGATTTTATGTGTGGGGCTGGCTTGTTATAATAAAAAAATGAAGGAGAGGATGAACATGCAAGGAACATTTCAGATGGATACGGATACAGCCACATTATGTTGTTATGATCTGGCGTCATTAGAGCATCGTCTCCAGGATACACCTGACTGGTGGTCGATCCCGGATGATGAACTGGAGGAGGTCAACGCAGGTCATTGTCTGTTCCTGAATCTGGGTGAGGACGGAACGTATGAAGTGCACTGGAATGTGCAAGAAACGATTTTGGAAACCGGGAGTGAAGCGGAGCCGAGACAGATATATTATTTTCAGGTTCCTTCGGGCACAGTTTACTTAGGGGCAGCAGATGATGTCAGTGGCGGTGAACTGGAACCGGATGAATTATCCCAAGGGGTTTTCTTACAGCTAAACTCTGGAAATTATGCGTGTACTGTGTTTAAAAAGGAAAATCAGATATCGGTTACGATCCAACCTAGTGACCAAGGGAAGAACAAGCTACAGGATTTGATCCGACTATAGCATGGTCTTGCATGGATTAATTTAATTACACTACATACTTATATAAGTCATTTTTAGGAGAGATGGATATGCATCATTGGAGCGGGACACCGATCATGAATGCTTCTCTTTTGCACCAGCGGATAAGAGCGCTTGCGGCACTTGATATCATTCTGTCAGAGGAGGAATGGCTCCGCGTACATCGTTATCACCATAACATTCTTCAGCCAGATACAGCATGGGGAAGTGTAGATAACGGGGCAGGGGACCATCTGCATGCTATGTTTACGAATACGGGCACGTTACTCAAAGGGTTTGATCATGAATCTCCGCTTAGTCCGCATAACCGTGAGGATGGTGAAATCTATCCGGGAATGTACGATGAGGTACCAGAGGATTTCATACGTCTGTTAGATCAACACGAGGAAACGCTGGCTCGAGAGGATGTGACCTTCTGTATTTGGCAGGAAGGGCACAGTCCTGAGTGGAAAGTAGGCAGTTGGATTGGACTTGCTATGGCTCAGGAGGACGAATCGGATGCTGAGGGTGGGGTAGCATTTCTGCTCGGTTATATCGAGGAAACACCGGAATCATACATCGATTGGGCAGAAGATTACTACGATATACAGGGGATGTCTCTGACTTCGGTGACTGAAATATATAACGATGCACCGATTAGTGCTGACCTGATCCGAGAATTGAATCCAAAGCGTGATGTGTTCGTTGCAATGGATGAACTACAACAATCTGGATACGCAGTGCAGCGAAGTGAAGCCCGGTAAACGATGTTTGAGGGAGGAATCACGTTATGGGTTGGGAGTATGGGATCAGAACGAAGGAGCAGGAGCACGGCAGGTTGACTGAGATCTTGACGCGACTGGCGGCTTCGCTGACACATAACAGGATGTACAGCGTAGAACAACATATGGATGGTTTTGTTCTTTTGCGTGACGATGCATCCTGGCCCAAAGCTTTGGAAGTATGGCTGGAGGAAGCGAACAATTTGGATGAAGTAGCGGAGGGTGAAAAATACATCTACTGCCTGTTCCATATATGGGGGGAGGAAGGACGAACCTGGAAGGAGCAGATGGAGGGTGTGACGAATCAGTATGCAGAAGTATTTGAATGGTTCGAATTGTGAGTGCCTGAAGTGGTGTTCCGGGAAAGGAGTGAATGTTGTGCAAAGACAAGCCAAAAGTAAAGTTCCGGTACTTCTTTATCAGTATGAAGGCCCGGAGAGGAATATCGGGTTTACCTTGTCTCCCCTATACCTGAACGAAGAGATGCATGAGATAAGACAGGAGGATATGCTGTTCATCTATGATGAGGATTTCAAGCATATTCGTCCGGCAATCCATCGTGTTTTCCCTTTAACGGACCCGCAAAGTGGAGAAGAGCTGCAGGCGTTTGATCCCTGTTGGGATAATCCGATGGTGAAAGAGGTATGGCCGGGCATTTTAGCTGAGTTGGAGCAGGTGGAAGTTGTTGAACCGGAACTGCGGGTGTTCCTGGATTCGTTGACAACCTGGATTCGGAACGTGCTGGCTTCAGCTGACGGGATTGAAGTTACGGGTAATCTGTAAGTAGATGTAATTCGATTACGAGTGCAGGAATAGCAGCTCCTATCTATGGATGGGGAGCTTTTTTTCGTATGGAAAATAATGAAAACGGTTTGGTCGGTTCGTCCGTCTTATACCACAGAGAGAGAGAAGGAGGGGAACAGGATGGATAGCGAGACAGGGATGAAGCAGATGAACTGGATACATGTGCACGATGAATCAGCGTTTATTAATTCCGTTACGGAGCATCAGGATACGTTATTATCCATTGCCTATAGCTATTTAAGGAATCGGCAGGATTCACTGGAAGCTATACAAGAGATGACCTGCAGAGCCTGGATTAAACGTCGTACGCTAAAAAACGAGAAGGCATTTAAATCATGGATCATTCGAATTTTAATTTATGTCTGTATTGATGAACAGCGTCGCCGCAAGCGAACTATACCTCAGCCGGATGAGAGCATGGAGAATAATATCCCGGCTTCGTGGATGATTAGTGCCCAAGATAATCGTATAGCCATGCAGTCTCTTTTGCTGAAATTACAACCGAAGTATCGGCATGTATTGTTGCTCAAGTACTACAACGATATGACACTTACAGATATTGCTTCAATTCTTGGCAAACCGGAAGGCACGATTAAGACATGGCAGCATAAGGGTCTTGAACAATTACGGAAGCTGATGAAGAATAGGAGGGATTGGCATGACCACTAGCCCGGAGGAAAAAGCATTGCTGGCAGATGCATATGAGGTTAACAAAGAGCGTAGAGAATTAGATTCGGCGAATACGGCTGCTGCCATACAACGCGGCTTGGCGGAAGCCAGAACGAGTAGATCGAGTAAAAGAAGACGAGGACAATGGATCGCAGTGTTATGCGCTGTATCACTTGCTGTGGCGGGTATTATGTTCGCATCACTTGGAGACCTCGGTCAACAACGGTTGACCTCTTCCGAACCTGAAGTTCATTGGGGGGGATTGGAGCCTTTTCGTGGATTGCTGCGCACAGATCAGGAGAGTGCTA
Source organism: Paenibacillus intestini (assembly GCF_030803945.1). Lineage (NCBI taxonomy): Bacteria > Bacillati > Bacillota > Bacilli > Caryophanales > Paenibacillaceae > Paenibacillus > Paenibacillus intestini. The sequence goes on from NZ_JAURUN010000003.1 coordinate 231,037, forward strand.
CCCTTACCTCAGCTCTTAACCATAATTATGTTCAACGTGTTGATCAGACGGTGACGATGGGAAAATACACGTTTACGCTGGATGCGTTGATGGCGGATGAGAATCGAGTTATCCTCTTATACTCAGCAAGGACGGATACTCCGAGTGGTGTATATTCCATGGCGAACACGAAATTGACGGATGCCTCGACAGGACATGTGATTGATAACGGCAGCATTAGCAGCATTCATTTCTCAGATCAGAATAATGTCCTCCGAGGTCGTACCACATTTGACCGAAGTCGCAGCACGGCGCTTCCGGAAAAATTAAATTTTGAATTTCAGCTTTCCTCTGTCGTTCCTGATCACCTTGATGATGACAAGGGCGAGGGAAATGGAATAGAACGGGAGAAGCAGAGGGAGAATTCGCAGGAACGTAAGTACGAATTTTCTAAAAAAATGAACGTTATGGTTGCATTAGACCCTAAATTTTCTATTCCTAAAACGGAGATTATTCCTGTCAATAAAACGTTCAAGTTTGGGGAGTACGACGTATTGATCTCGAACGTGGAAATTTCGCCGCTGGTTACACGGGTACATTTTGAATATGATCCCAAACAAAAGCTTAATGATGAGAAGGAGTCATTCATTAGCGATATCATTCAGCCGATTGAGATTGTAACAATCTCCAAAAAAGGGGAGAGGACAATCTTATCTAGGAATGGAGGCGGTGGAACCGATACTGCCATGACGTATTCGTTCGCCAGTAATTTTCTTGATGAACCTCAATCGATTATATTGAAGGTGCAAGGAAAGCCAGGAAAGGTCTATGACAATTTACAAGATGTCGCAAAAGATCAATTCGAAATCAAAATTAAATAGATGCTTCAGGATAGATGGGATGTGTTCATGAGTCAGGCGTGACATGGTCTCATCTTTCTGTTTTTTCACGATATCTGACCTGCTGTTGCAAAAAAGATAAAATAATTGTCTTTTTGCAATGATGGTATTGTCACAATGCAGGTTACAAGCTATAATCGAGTTGTTTAAGGGACAAATTACAAAGGATGGTGATATTTTGAAGAAGTTTTCATTACTTTTACTCGCAGTCACTTTATTGTTGTTAACGGTTTCAACAGCCCCTGCTACATATGGTGCGGCTAACTTTCCCAACACGGGCACAAATGGTTTAACTGGTTTTGCAGGTAATGCGAAGAATGAGAACGGTGTATCCAAGGCGGCGACAACAGGAGGCAGGAACGGTCAGGTCGTGTATGTCAGTAATCTGAATGATCTGAGAACACACATGGCAGGCTCTACAGCTAAGATTGTCGTTGTGGAACAGAATATTTCTTCATCCAGCTTGCAAAAAGTTGAATTTGGTTCCAATAAAACATTGGTAGGTTCTTTTGACAGACATACATTAACGAACATTCACTTCAGATCCACTTCGGGATCAAGCAATGTGATCTTTCAAAATCTGACGTTTAATCACTCTGCGAACATCAATGCCAACGATGATATCCAGATGTACATCACTTCCGGCTCCAACTATTGGATCGACCATGTTACCTTCTCGGGTCATAACTACAGTTCTGGCGGCAGTGACCTGGATAAGCTTCTGTATATCGGTGACCGCGCAGACTATATCACGATCAGTAACTCCAAATTTGCGAATCACAAATACGGCATTATTCTAGGACACCCGAATGACGGTAATAGTAGTTATAATGGTGTGCCACATGTGACCATGTCCAATAACTATTTCGAAAACTTGTATGTACGTGGCCCTGGACTTATGCGTTATGGTTTCTTCCACATCAAAAACAATTACGCCAATAACTTCAATCAAGCGATCACGATCGGAGAAAAAGCCCGTATTTATTCCGAAAACAACTACTTTGGTGCAGGAGCTGAAAAAGGCGGCATTCTGGACGACAAAGGTAAAGGAGAATTTACGGATAAAGGTAGCACACCTGCTCTGAACAGCCCGGTTTCTCCAAAAACCAACTGGAGACCAAGCAATAACTACAGCTATCAGGTTGAAAGCGCGGCCTATGCACGTGAGTTTGTTACGAAATATGCCGGATCATCAAATACAACATTGGTATTTGGCAAGTAACAGCCGGAAGGCATATGAGATCACTATAAAAGATAAAGATGGAGTAAAGAGTCTGCTTTTATGCGTACCTACGCATGAGCAGGCTCTTTTTTTTGGTGCACATTCAGGGAATTTTATTTTGTTAACATATATTTATTAAGACATATTAATTTTAGACATAAATTGCCGATATACATAAAGTGGCGCTGACTGCACGTTTATGAAGTTAATATGTACTATGCTAAAGGCGCAGGAGTTACGGAACTACGTATAAGCAGGACTATGGACTGAGAATAAACTTATAGTGGCCTACATGTGTTAATTTTTTTAACTTACATAAAGGACGGGGTAAGCATGAATCGTATTGATGAGATCACTTGGCAGAGAAACAAACTAGTAAGTTACATGATGTGGGCCATAACGGCCATCAGCGCGGGGATTACGATTATTGTTCCCGATCTATGGCTATCCACGCTACTCTCCGTTGTAGTTACTCTAGCAGTTACTGTATGCAATTTCATGAAAAAAGGTATACATATCATTCCATGGTTTGTGACCGTAGCGGTGATCGCCAGTGGAATTTACGTAAGTCGTGACGCGATGAATGCCGTGCAAGGCATTCTAATTGTTTCACCGCTCCTGCTGTATCCGAATAGCAAGCACTATAACACTGCTTTTTCGGTGATGCTTGCCTTTTTCACGGTTCAGTTGGTTCTTGTGTCATCTGCAAGTATCGAGCAACTCTTTGCCGATTTGATTAATTTCAGTATGTATATCGTAACCGGAATTATTATGATCACCGTGTCAAGGGTAAACAAACGATTGTTCATGGACAGTGAAGCACGGGGAGCGCAGGTGGAAGAGTCACGCACCCGCGTGGAAATCATGTTGCAACGGGTGAAAGAAGCTGTTGCAGGGTTGTCCCGCTATACGGAGCAATTGAAACAAAAAGTGGATGAGACCGGTGCCATCACCAACGAAGTGACGGTCGGATTCAGCGAAGTTGCAAGAGGTGTCGAGTTTCAGGCGACCAGTATTGCCGAAATCTCCGAATCGTTATCTCAGTCTGACCGTCATATTAAGGACGTAGCGTCATATTCCCAACAGATGAAAGAGCTGTCCGCAAGTATGGCCTCAAGTACACAGACGGGTAGTGCTCAGATGGGTCACCTGAACGAACAGATGCATGAATTGTACGAGACAATAAACACGACAGCTGATGATATGAAGAAATTCAATGATCAGAGTGAATCGATGACGTTAATGCTGAACAGTATCTCGGATATCGCCACTCAAACCAATCTGCTTGCGCTGAATGCAGCTATTGAAGCAGCACGGGCAGGTGAGCATGGACGCGGATTTGCCGTCGTTTCAGAGGAAGTCCGCAAGCTCGCTGAGAGCTCAGGCCAATCGGCGAGTGAGATTACCTCGATCCTCACCAGTCTGAGAACACAGACACAAGCATTGACAAGCCGGTTTGAAGGGGTTCGTCAGTTGTTGCAAGTTGGAGCAGAAAGTGTTCTGACAACGGAGCGGGTATTCCAGTCCATTAACAACAATTCACAAAATGTGTTGACTCAGGCCACAGAAATTGAAACAAGTTCAGCAACGATGAAGGAATCCTCGACTCGGGTGGTTAATGAAGTATCCGAAATTTCCAGTGTAACGCAACAATCCAGTGCTGCAACGGAAGAGATTCTGGCGAGTATGGAAGAGCAACGTAATCTGACACAAAATATGGTGGCAAGCTTTACCGAACTGGAGAAGCTTATTGTTAATCTAGGTGATCTCGTGTCCAATCATCATGCTTCGAGACCAGATAACAAATCCGAGATAGATTCATCCATTGCGGCAAAGGTTGTTCCAATCCCTACGATATCAGCCTAAGTCTGACTTTCGTCTTGCAAGAGATTGTTAACCGATCATATTAGGTTTATGCCAATAGGCCCGTCCATGCGTAATTACTCGCTTTGCGGGCTTTTTTGGCGTTCAAAGGTCTCTTGTAGCGATCTATATTTTTAGATAGAGTAGGTGTAGAAATAGAAAAGTAGTGAGGAGAGATCATTTTGAATTGGACAGATATTAGTAAAATCAAAGATATAGAGCATCTTTGTGAAGTTATAGCTTCATCCTCATTGGATGTCAATGAACGGGATGAACGCGGACGAACACCCCTTATGCTCTTCTTGACTAATCGTGCGCCTCTTGAGGGCATTCGCTGTCTGCTGCAAGCCAATCCTGAACTGGAATTGGAGGACAAACTCGGGGATACCGCTTTGAAAAAAGCCGTAAGGTTCAACCAGCCTGAAGCGATTCGTTTATTGCTTGAACATGGGGCGAGACTGGATTCTCCCAACGGCATTCTAGCTACAGCCTGGAACCTGGCAAGAGGGCGCAATCCAAACATGGCAGAGATGCTGCTAGATACACCTGGAGCCATACGTTTGATTTTGACGGCTGAAGAACAACAGATTGTGGATGACATTGTTTACGAGGAGTCTTCCGATGCAGCCTGTGAGAAAATTCGGATGCTGGACTCAGAAGTATTGATACATGCAGTGGTGAATGGCTTTAATTGGGATGATAGTCCCGGACCGATGGTTGTAGCAGCTGAGCATCCCAAATGTGCCGAGATCACAAAGTTTGATATGGCTGAATTGATGGAGGCAGATTACTGGCTGGAGATGGATCTGGAAGAAGTGAACAGAAGAGTAGATGGGTCTACATATCGCCACCTCGCGGCATTTTTGACTAGAAAGGGTTGATTCAAAAATGGGGCATGACTCTTTCCATGAGCAGAACAAAAAGCTAGAGCAGTTGCAACAGGAACTGAAGGAAGGTAACATCGAGCATTTTTACATTACGGAGCCTATGCAGCATCAGAGCCAGCAGTTGATGCTGGCAGGCAGTTTTGACTTTTCGTATTATCACAATGTGGAGATCACCTTTCATGAGGTAGAGTTCATTCTGTGTCCGGCGACGATATTTATCGTGGAAAGGTTTCGACTGGCCACGGAAGAAGAGATCGTTCAGATAAATTCGGTGATGTATGGTTTTGAAAGGAATGGTACAGTCTTCTGCCTGGAAAATGAATTTGAAGAGCAACGATTTTATATCGTGGCGAAGCAGATGACCTATCAGTTCGGCATGGTTTATTACTATGATCGGCCGAATCTGGAACCGGGAGAACGGATTGCTACATTTGTGACCAAATCGGAGAACGTTCATGAGTAAAGCTAATGAGGAGACTCGCGTTCGATTATACGATCGACTTTCGCTTCACACCATGGATTGGCCCGATACGAAGGATGCGAGGTACGCACGGGCGTATTTAGAACCGATGATGATGCAAGGAACTACAGAATACATGACTAACGTAAACACCACGTTGCTCCTTGCCCGGATAGATAATCTTGTGCTGCCTGTGACCGTGAATGATGAGGAATATGATAATGCTTATGTTTGTTCCCCGTATACTCACTATGTGCGGTACGCCAAACAGGAGCTGACCATGTTACAGAAGCCGATGCTGGAAAAAGGACTCTCCATGCTACTCAGTTTAATAGGCTGGGGCATGAAAAAATCCCGGATCAACAAGGTTGTACATGTGAACAACTGGCTGTTATCTACTAATCTGTATCCTGCAATGACAGCTGAGCAGGCCACGAATTTACTTGAGACGGTAAAAGAGCATTATCCAGGGCATACGGTGATCTTTCGCTCTTTGAGTTCCGAACTGCACTCGAATCTGATAACAGGGCTTCAGGAAGCGGGATGCCGCTCTATACCGAGCAGGCAGATTTATCTGTATCAGGCATATGATCCGAATTTCGGCAACGCCAAGTCGCGCTGGTTGCTTAAAAGGGATCAGGCATTGCTGAACAAACATGGCTATGAATTGGTTTCTGGTGCAGATATTGCGGAATCAGATATCCCGCGAACTGTACCGGATGCTTTATTTGGAAAAGTACTCCTATGACAACCCGCAGTTCAACGAGCGTTTTATTGCTGGAGCCAGAGCGAACGGAACATTGAGTCTACAAGGCTTGCGTAAGGAAGGGCGCTTGGATGCAGTGATGGGTTATTTTTCCCGCAACGGTGTGATGACCACGCCACTGTTCGGCTATGATACCACCATTCCCCAATCTGTCGGTTTGTACCGCATGTTGTCTGCTTGTCTCATTGGACAAGCCCAAAACAACAGAGTGTTACTACATGAGAGTGCTGGTGCAGCGCAGTTTAAACGTAATCGCGGCGCGATAGCGGATTTTGAATATTCCGCAGTATACGACCGGCATCTCTCATTCCGCAGACGATGGTGCTGGGCATTACTAGACCGATTGTTGAACAGCATAGGTGTGCCACTGATGCGTCGCATGAAGCTGTAAAGTGGATGTATGCCCTATTTCAGATGCTCGGCCAGCTGTACCTCGAACCCATCCGGGTCTACAATGTAGATAAAACGTAGACGTGGGTTCGGCTCTACAGGTCCGCGCAGAATAGGGATTTGCATGTTTTCAAGATGCTTCATGGTTTCATCCAGTGACGTTACTTCGTAACCGATTGAGATGCCAGCATCCGGCTTCAATACCTGCTCACTACCTTCAATTAACTCTAGTGAGGTCTCACTCGTCTTACCCAGACCAAGCATGGCAATCTGACGCCCACGGCTTTCAAATCTGCGCTGAACGATAAGTCCAAGTAAATTGTGGTAGAATTGAATCGATGCTTCCAGATTACGCACACGTAGTGTAATCCAGTTGAGTTTGATTAACATGTTGGGTCTCTCCTTCGGAGTTGCGTAGTGTCGGTTCTTGTTTATTATACAAGAAGAAAGGCAGTTCATCTGAATTTATTGAAAAAATTTACAAAAATATATATGTAAGCGTTATTTCAAAGTGTATAATACAAGTTAATATTGAGAGGAGGAATGAAATGAAGACGAAGGTGTTTAAAAAAATGAGTTCAACCCTGCTGGCAACGATGCTGGTGATGACGACGGTTCCTTTTCAGCAGGCTGCTTTTGCGCAAGAACAACAGATTGAACAGGGAGCAAGTTCTGGGGCTGCGGCGGTTTCTGGGCAGAACCTCAAGGTGCTTCAAACCGATTTTGAGGATGGGACACTTCAAGGCTGGCTTCAGCGTGTTGGCAGCGAAAGTTTGACCGTTTCAGAGCAGGCAGCGCATCAAGGTACTCGGAGTATGCTTGTCTCGAACCGTCAGCGCTCCTTTCATGGGCCAATGCTGAAAATGAAAGGTCTGTTGAAGCCGAATTCTACTTATAACATTTCATTCTATGTCAGGTTTACGGAGAAACCAGCTTCAGATCAGACGATTCAGCTAACGGCCTACAAGAAGAATGGGGCAGAGAGCTGGAACATGCTGGACAAGGTCACGATTCCCAAAGACGACTGGCAGCAATGGCATAAGGTTACGGCCACGTACCAATACAGCGATAATCCCGAGGAGTTGAATTTCTTTATTGAAACACCTTATGTTTCCGACGACACGGTAGATACATTGTCATTTTATGTGGATGATTTCACAATTGAGGAAGCCGCACCACTCGCTATTGAGACCGATATTCCTTCCTTGCAAGATCTGTACCAGACTGAATTTCCGATTGGAGCCGCGGTATATCGCTGGCAACTTGAAGGAGCTTACGGTCAATTGTTAACCAAACACTTTAACAGTTTGACCGCAACGTATGAGATGAAACCGAAGTTTGTGTCCCCTTCCAAAGGCGTGTATGACTTCCAAGCCTCGGATGAATATGTGGACTTTGCACAGAAAAATCAAATGGGTTTACGTGGACATGCCTTGCTCTGGCATATTGATGCCGCAGAGTGGATGTTCAAGGATGACCAGGGCAACCCTGCGAGCAGGGATCTGCTACTCAGTCGGGTTCAGAACTACGTAGATACGGTCATGAAACGATATAAAGGCAAAATTTACGCCTGGGACGTTGTGAATGAAGCGATTGCAGATAGTAACGGGGATGCAAACGGAATGCGCAAAAGCCCGTTCTATGAGCTGATTGGCCCGGATTATGTTGAGAAAACGTTTGAGTTTGCACGTGCCGCCGACCCGGATGCGAAATTATACTACAACGAGTATTTCACCGAAATTCCTGAAAAAAGAGAGCATATGTATCAACTGGTGAAAAAGTTGAAAGAAAAAGGGCTGATTGATGGCGTGGGTCTGCAATCCCACTATAATCTTGAATCTCCGCCGATTGACGAGATTGAGAAAACAATCAATCTGTTTGCTGGTCTTGGACTGGATATCCAAATCACAGAACTGGATGTCGATAGCGGAATTCCTTATGGTGAGACATTACCTCAGGATGTTGCAGTGAAGCAGGCTTACCGATATAAAGAGCTGTTTGACCTGTATCAAAAACATAGTGACGTCATCTCATCGGTGACCTTATGGGGATTACAGGATGAAAAATCGTATAACAATCAAGCCTTTTTATTCGATAGTGCTTTGCAATCCAAACCGGCCTATTGGGGGTTGGCAGATGAATCAAGCCTGCCTATTTTGACGAACCGGGCGGTTACGTTGTCTGGTACACCAAATACGAAGGCAGCCAAACAAGATCCACTCTGGAACAAGGCTGTTTCCACAGCTTTGAAAGGCAATTCGGGTTCAGCGGCGTTCCGTACGTTGTGGGATAAAAATAATATGTATGTTCTGGTTGACGTAAAGGATACGACCAAACATGCCAAAGATAAAGTGGAGCTGTTCGTTGATCTGAACAATGGCAAAACTCCTGTGTATGAGGCAGATGATCGACATATCACCATAAGCCGTGAAGGCAAAGTGACAGGAGCTAAGCCAAATACGTATCGCGTTCGTGAAGCGGCGGACGGTTATCAGGTTGAATTATCCATACCATTGACTAATGCACAAGGGGCACTTGCACGTGAAGTTGGCCTGGATGTACGGGTGACGGATGGTGGAAACAACAGTTCAGGAGGACAGCAGGTTCTGTACTGGAATGACCGCACACTATCCCAGGATCAAGACACCAGCAAATATGGCGTTATTCAGTTTGCGAGTATGCCTAAGTCTGCGAAAGCCTTGCAAGGAACAGTAACGATAGATGGTGAGAAGGATGCAAAATGGAATAAGGTTACGCCATTCCATATTACACCACTGAATCAGAGCGGAGGAGCATCCGCTGAGGCCCGTGCGATGTGGTCTGGTCAGGATTTATATCTGTTCATTGATGTCACTGATCCACAAATTATAACCAACGCTAATGATCCATGGGATCAGGATTCGGTTGAGATTTTCCTGGATGAAAATCATCAGCGTACACCGTTCTATCAATACGATGATGCCCAGTTCCGGATCAGTGCAGATAATGTAGGTACGTTTGCTGGCAGTGCCTCTCCGGGAAGGCTCCAAAGTGCTGTGAAGAAAACGTCCAAGGGGTATCAGGTGGAGGCTAAGATCAGATTACAGTCCCTCCTGCCGAAGGAAGGCCAAGTCATGGGATTTGAACTTCAAATTAATGATAATCAAGGAAACAATAACAAAAGTACGGCAAAATGGAATGATCTCACCAATGACAGCTGGAAGAACACTTCCCAGTATGGCATTCTGACGTTTTCAAAATAAATCGTTTGACTGACTATGAATAAGTAAGCAAGAAGAGTCGCACATTCAGTCATTCTATCTATCATCCAATCATCAGAACAACCCCCCAAGCCTGACAAGTTCGTCTCGTCAGTGTTCGGGGGTTTGTTTATTCGCTATGCCGCTTTTATTGGATCAGATCTACAGCGCCCTGCGGTACAAAAGCTTCTACACCGTTATACACGATCACACCTTCAAGAGCTGTCTTTTTGCCATTCACGAGTGCAATGTTTTTGTAGATTTGCAACTCCAGTTTGGTGTTGTCTTTTGTTACGAGAATCTTCGGATTTTTAACATCCGTCAGATCCAGTTTGTATGTGGCCCCTTTGGCTGTAAACGCCTGTTTGGCAGGTACGAACAGTTGCTTGCTTACACTCTCCAGATCCAGATTGAGGACACGTGCCATGTATTTGGCTACATCTGTATTATCTATGACACCAAATGGACGATCATTATTTGGAGCATACGTGTACAGTACAACGTCTCCGCCCGTGTGTCCGCCAGTTGTCCAGCCGATACCGGCACGTTTGCTGATCATTGGGCCTACGACATAGTTCAGGCTACCTGGCTCGGCGGCTTTAATTGCAGCAACCTCATCGGAAGTCAGATCGGAAATGCCGTAGTATTGTTTCATGACTGCTTTGATGTTGGTGCGTTTCGCATCCAGTTTCGCTTCTACACCTTCACCTGTCAATTTAGCCTTTTTCAAAGGTCCGATAAAAGTGGACAACGGCTCTTTGTCATACGTGCCTGTTGTAGATGCATTACCAATCGTAAGTCCACCATTTTGATGGTCAGATACGGCTACAACAGCAGTTTGCCCATCGGCTTTGGCGAAGTCCATTGCTACTTTTACAGCATCATCAAAAGCGAGCACGTCACTGATAATCCCAATCGGATCATTGGCATGAGCAGCCCAGTCTACTTTACTGCCTTCGACCATCAGGAAGAAACCGTCCTCGTTTTTGGAGAGAACTTCAATCGCTTTGGATGTCATCTGAGCAAGACTTGGTTGCTTGGCTGGATCACGATCCATGTTGTATGACATGCCTGCAGGAGAGAACATACCCCACAATTTGTTGGAAGTTGATGCTTTCATCGCCGCAGGTGTAGTTACATAATCGTAGCCGAGTGCTTTAATGGAGGCAACGAGATTGTTACCGTCTTTGCGTCCAGCTGGTTCCAGATACTTACTGCCGCCGCCCAGTACAACATCGATGCCATTGAAGACTTGTTGTTTGCTGAGTGCATCGTAGTTTTTACGGTCAGGATAATGGGCAGAGAAGTCTGCCGGTGTTGCATGCATAATTTCGGAGGTAGCTACAATACCCGTTGCTTTACCCGCAAGTTTGGAAGCTTCTAATACGGAAGCAACAGGTTTCCTTTCGTCGCCTTTTGCAATCGGTTTTTGTCCAGGCATGGTAGCCTTGTCCGGCAAAACACCGACAAAACCGGTATGAGATTTATGTCCTGTTGCAAAGGCTGTTCCTGCAGGAGCCGAGTCCGCAATCGGCGCATCCGCAGAGTGTGTACGAACCATGCCGCTTGCCATGGAATCAATGGTCAGGGATGAACCTTTATACCAACGAGCCAGTGCAGTAGCATCATTAGCCATACCGTCAGGAATAAGAATGATTACATTTTTGATAGGTGATGCAGAAGTTGTTGAAGTACCGTCTTTCGCAGCCCAAGCTGCACTACTGCCTCCCAGCGTAGCTGTAACAATGGTGGTGACCGCGAGCATCATTTTGGCTGCACGGGTATTGAAGCGATTTAACATGAACATCCTCCTAATAAATATGTATAGTTAGTCCCAGAACCCAGTGTATAGGGCAATTGCTAAACGAGCGTTAGCTTTAGGTTAATTAATTGTAAAAATTACGATTATAAGTCAAAGCTTACATAATAGACAAACTGGACAAAACGTTGAGCACTCTAGTATGGTAAGGATGAAATCGGACATGCAGGAACCAAAGTCCAATGATCATTTTGAGGTGGTTCAAAATGAAAGAATGGTCAGAAGCCATTCGGTGGTGGAATAACAATCAAGTGAAACTGATCGATATCCGCCATAACGTATTGCATTCAGAACAAGAGTTATCGACAACCATTTTACCGGCTCCGGCTTTTTTGATCCTAAGTAAAGGCGAAGCAGACATTCAATTCGGGATAAACCGATTCACATCGGATCAGACACTCATTCTGCATGGTGAAAAAGGTACGTCATTGCGGATTCGTTGTATGAAGCAACCGTTAGATTATTATTTACTGCTATATAAACCGCAATCAGCCCCGTTACCTCTTGAATCATCGGAAGATGGAAGTATACGAGGCGTGAATGCGTTTCAGGGTGGAGAGCCTTATTATTTTGCAGCATCATATCCATTAACGCTTCTTACGATCGTGGAAAAAATGGCGGAGTTCTGGATGTCTAGTGATGAACTGGAACGGTTGCAGGTGACAGGATTGTTCTATCAATTTGTGTACGAGCAATTTCGGCAGTGGAAGATGGCACGTCAGCGGCAGGTCGAATCGCTAGAGCTGGCGGAGCAGATTGAAGCTTACATTCAGGAGCACTACGCTCATTCTATCTCCATGGAAAATATGGCTACGCATTTTCATTACAGCACGCATTATCTGGCTAGGGTATTCAAACGCAAGTACGGATGCAGTCCCATGGACTATGTCATTCAGACTCGAATCAAGCGAGCGAAACGTTTGCTGACCGAGACAGAAGCACAGATCCGGGAGGTGGCTGAAAGTGTTGGTTACAAGGATTTGTACTACTTTAGCCGTATTTTCAAACGTATAACAGGTGAGACGCCAGCACAGTATAAAATGCACAGTCATCGAATCAAAGGTTCAAATCGTACGAATAAGAAGTCTGAATCGTTCATTGATGACAGGGTCATCGATAGTTATATTGGTAATAACGATAATCATTATCAATACAACACATGGAGCGTGGACGAGTTGAACCTTCGTTTTAAGCCAACATTGGCGGTTAGTTTATTATTTAGTTTATCGCTGCTGCTCGCAGCATGCGGGGCGGGAACTGAACAGTCACAGCCTGCAACGAGTGCAGAACCGGTACAGGAATCTACTCGAACGTATACAGATGCTACAGGAAGAAAGGTTGAGATTCCGGCGCAGCCTTCCAAACCAGTTATCATAACCTATGGCGGATATCTGTTACCTCTCGGAATGAAGCCAGCAGGTGCAAACACGGAAACATTGGAGCAATATCCAGAAGAACTGGCAGGTGTTCCGGACATCGGCTCAGGCAACGGTAACGTTGAAATGATATCAGGTCTGGAACCAGACGTGATCATTGTACCGGACTATACAAGCAAGGAAATTGTAGATACGTATGCCAAAATCGCACCAACGATTACGGTGGCCTGGGGCGGTGATCCAGATGTTATTAATACCCTGAGAACGATGGGGGATATTATGGATCGTAAGGATGAAGCCGAGCAATGGATTGCGAAGTTTGAAGCGAAACTGAAGAGCATTCGCAGTGAACTGAACATTAATATTAAACCGGGCACAACAGCCATGTCGTTTGTGATCTACAATAAAGAGGTATTGCTTGGCGGCGAGGGCGGTACGTTGGGCAAGCTAATCTATGAAGATTTTGGTTTCTCCATGCCTGAGCAGTATAAAATCTATTCGGATGGCGGCACAGTACTGTCCTTGGAAAAACTGGCAGACAAGCCTGCCGACTACTTCTTCACTCAGATGGAAGATGAAGAGATGGATCAGATGATGGAACTGTTCGAGGAACCGGTATATCAGAGCATTCCCGCGATCAAACATAATCGAATTATCAACGTGTCCAGGAACTACTGGAACTATGGGCCGTATCTGGTGGATAAGGGTCTGGACAGTTTGATTGAACAAGTGAAAAAGCTCCAATAGCTGTAATTGCTGTACTAGCAATAACTGAGAGGTTAGCTAATACTGCCTGATCGTAACAGAATACCATGCACGTAACACCATGAATGTATCCATCCGGATTTGTTCATGGTTTTTTTTATAGCATGAGCCGAGAACTGTAAGCAGTGATACTTTTTTTAAAAAGATATTGCTAGCGCTTTCATTCTATGCTAATATCACGGTAATAACAGGATTGTAACCGATCTCAGGGCAAGACCTGTTCCAGTTCATTCGCTTCGTTTGGAAAATCAGGCGATTGATTGCGTATTACTATATAAGATGAATGATTTCTTTTACACGTTAACGAAGAGGGCAGAAAAAACCTGGAAAAGCGAAGCGTTCGCCTAAAAGCTTTCTGCAAGAAAGCTACATCGGAAGCATATACTTATCACCGGATTTTCCCCTTTAGAAAAGGGAATCCAAAAAATCTGGGGATAACAGCGATTGAAAGGTTATTCTGTCATCGGAGTGGATTGTGTAAAATTTTTAGTTTAACTTATATAGAGTGACAATAATTCAATATCACACCTCATTATTCTCAGGGTTGTTACGTATTGCAGGCAAAACCTGAATTGAGGGCAATAGACGATGTGATCCAACGTCTGTGTGCCTTTGATTCAGGTTTTTTTATATATGATCCGCCTGAATGTCATAACCGAAGGGTTACAACAGTTCATGTCAGCAGAAAGGAGGGCCGCTCTTCCGTTCTTCCAAGACCAAGAAATAGAATGATCCAAACCTTGGAATACTGTACCGAGCGGTGCAATATTTCGAAACTATTTTTCCATCATACACGACTAGACAGCGAGGAGAATAACCAATGAAAAAAATGAAACGTTCTATTGCAGTAGCAGCGATTCTGAGCATGTGTGTATCGGGTCTACCCGCTTATGCAGCAGGGAATACAGCTCCATCCTTGTCCCCGGCTATGGACAAACTGGTAAAAGCCGAGCTTATTCGCGGGAATGGGCAAGGCGTGAACGCTGCTTACCTGAGTAAACATGCCACACGTATTCAAGCCGCGGTGCTTTACTTGCGTTTATCAGGTCTGGAAAAAGAGGCTCTGGCCTATCAAGGAACCGAAACGTATACGGATGCCGCTCAGGCAGGCAAGGTGTTGCAACCCGTCGTTGGATACTTGAAGCAGCATCCTTATTTAGCTGGTGTGGTCACGGATACGGAACATTTTGCGCCTAATGCTCCACTGACAGCAGAGGAATATGCAGATTTGCTACTCAAGGCTCTTGGTTATGAAGCAGGCACGGATTACACATCAGGAGAAGCTTCCGCATTTGCGGCAAGCCATGGTATCCAATCCCTTCAAGGAAAAGGAACGACACAACTGACCAACCGTTTAATGGCTGAAGCCACGGCACAGGCTTTGCAGGCTCAGCTCAAAAATGGTACAGGTACGCTCGAACAACTCTGGTCCAAACATAAACAGGCGGGAGCGTTTAAACCTCAAACGCTGCAACAAACAAAATACGGTGCCATTGATGGTAAAGCCTATGATCAATACGGCACGCTTGGCTGGCTTGGCGTTCCATATGCGGCGCCTCCGGTAGGCGAACTACGCTGGAAAGCACCACAAGAACCGAAGGCTTGGACAGGCACAAGAGAAGCCAAAGAGTTCGCGGCAAACAGCTTGCAAATTTCCGGTAAAACTACAGTGGGTAGTGAGGATTCCTTATATTTGAACATCTGGCGTCCGAATACAACCAGCACAAAACTACCAGTCATGGTATTCCTGCACGGCGGCGGCAATATGACTGGATCAGGCAAGGACTTCCAGGGAGAACAGCTTGCACGCAATACAAACAGTATCATTATCTCGGTGAACTACCGTTTGGGAGCACTAGGTTTCTTCCAAAATGCTGCGCTGAAAACAGGCAATGCTCTGGATGATTCCAGCAACTATGGCTTGTTGGATGCGTTCCGTGCATTAACGTGGGTGCAGGATAATATTGCAGGTTTTGGCGGCGATACAGGAAACGTGACACTTGCGGGTCAATCTGCCGGGGCACGTGATGTTCTCGCAACGCTTATCTCACCGCTTAGTAAGGGATTGTATCAAAAAGCAATTGCGTTCAGCGGTGGTTTGACGACGGCATCACCTGAAGAAGGACAGCAGAAATCCGAGGATGCTATCGTGAAGTTGCTTGTGCAAGAAGGTAAAGCTGCAAATGAAGGCGAAGCCAAAGCTTGGATCAGCAAGCAAACACCTGCACAGCTGGAAACTTATCTGCGTGCATTGCCTGCGGATAAACTGGTGACGGTATTTGGCGCAACGGCCATCCGTATGCAGCCATTCCCGCATTTGTTCCGTGATGGTACGGTCATTCCAAAAGAAGGTTTTGATGCGATCAACAGTGGCAAATATACGAAAGTGCCTGTATTGCTGGGCAGCTTGGAAACGGAATTCTCTGCTTTTGCCTTCGGTGATCCAAACTTTGCTCCATCGATCAATGATGGTACATTGTTTACGGATCAGACGAAAGCAGCTCAATATGCGGCTGCAATCAAATATGGTAGCGAGGCGTACGCAGGCTTTAATGCGGAGCGAGTTGCTGAAAAGTTAACCAGTACGGCGGGTCAGCCGCCGGTATATGCATATCGTTTTGCATGGGGAACCCAGCCTGGCGTCATCTCTGAACGTTTGCGTACCTTGTTAGGGGCTCCGCATGGTGCCGATATGGACTTCTATACAGGAAAAGCAGCAGGTATTGCGGCTTACTTCCCTGAAGGTTATTTCAGTGATGCCAACAAGCCGGGACGTGAGCAACTGTCTGCTGCGATGGCAGCTTACCTGAAGCAGTTCCTGTATACGGGCAAGCCAGGTACGGGCGGAACGTCTGAACTTGCTGCATGGACGCCATGGACGAAAAATGCCAAAGCACCGGTCATGCGCCTGGATGCGAATAACACAACTGCCGAGATCGGCATGTCCTCCCAGTATAATCAAGGCAAAGAAGCTGTGAACGCGAAGATGAAGCAAGAATTGCCTGAAGAGACGTACAAACTGTTGAACGAAAAAGTGCTTGCAGGCCGTTTCTTCTGGGAGTAAGTGAAAAACCACAAAAATTAAGTTAAGAAAAATGACAGCAATTAACTTAAAATGAGAAGGAAGGACAGGGGATCCATGCTCCTGTTCTTTTTATATTGCCTTAAGAATTGATTACATAACTCTGACTTTATGTTCTCTAGCATGCTACCCTTGACTTTCCCCTGCACGGGAGACTGTATACTCACGTTAAGCTAATGGATTGGAGATGATATATTGTTCAAAATCAGTACGTTTGCCAAACTCAGCAAGCTTTCTTTAAAAACGCTGCGCTATTACGACCAGATCGGTATCCTCAAGCCGCGTAAAGTAGACGAGGACACAGGCTACCGATATTATTCCGCAGATCAGTTGCTCGAACTTAACCGGATTCTGATCTACAAGGAATTGGGCTTTACACTGCCGCAGATCACGCAGCTAGTGAAGGAAGACATCTCGCATGAACAGATTCAGGGCATGTTGAGACTGAAGCGAAGTGAGATTCAGCAAATGATTGATATGGAACAAGCCAGGCTTGTCCGCATTGAAGAACGCATCCAGCTTATGGAAAGCGAAGGACTATGGGAGACAGGCCAGGAGATCCGAATTAAAGCCGAGGCTGCTCAGACCTTCCTGTTCTTTACTGGAAACGGGGGAGAAGAGCGTATTCCGGAACTGCTGGGTCATCTGGATTCACTGCTAACCAAAGACCTGCGCCAATGGATTCAGGGACCACAGGTTGTGTTGTGGCGAGAGGTGGATGGAAAAGAGGATGAATTCGAGTACGAAGTCGGTTACTTCTTAACGGGTCAGCCTCCTGCAGTTACTGAGCCGTTTCAGATCAGGAATCTACCGCCGGAACCGATGGTCGCCTCTATGGCGTTTCATTCGCATTCCACATTTGATGGGGCAGCCTGTGTGCATTTAGCACGGTGGATCGAGAAAAACAACTACCAGATCAAAGAGAATGAGCCGGGCAGAGAATACTATTTGCCCTTATCTCCTGAACAGGATGCACAGTACATCGAGATTCAGATTCCTATCACGTGCAGGTAACTAGAAGGCTTAAGTGAAAATGAACATATAGAAGATGGAGTGAGAAGGGTTGAAAAATAAAGGAACGATTTATATTCTGGCACTGGCTGTGTTTCTAATCGGCACCATTGAATACATTATCACCGGAATTATTGAGATGATGGCCGCCGATCTTGGCGTATCTACGGCGGAAGCGGGCTTGCTTGTCACGGTATTTGCTCTTGCAGCAGCTATTGTTGCACCTATTTTGATCGCCGTAACCATTAATGCTGACCGAAGGAAACTATTGCTCCTAACCTTTGGGGTATTTATTGCCAGCAATGGCATCATGATGTT
Organism: Paenibacillus intestini; assembly: GCF_030803945.1. Classification (NCBI taxonomy): domain Bacteria; kingdom Bacillati; phylum Bacillota; class Bacilli; order Caryophanales; family Paenibacillaceae; genus Paenibacillus; species Paenibacillus intestini. The sequence goes on from NZ_JAURUN010000003.1 coordinate 249,113, forward strand.
GAATCTCTCGTATGAGGCGATGATCTGGATACGTATCATTCAGGGAGCGAGCGGTGGCATGACAACGGTCGTTGCGATGGCGGCAGCAACAAGGCTTGTGGAGAATGAAAAGCGTGGTAATGCGATTGGGATTATTCTAATGGGATTAAGCAGCTCACTTGTGCTTGGTGTGCCGATCGGTACATTTTTCAGTGAAATGTTTGGATGGAGAATGTTATTTATTGTCATAGGTCTGCTCAGTGTTATTCCATTTTTGATTATCTATCAAAAGGTTCCTTCCATCCGCGAGCAAGAGAAGGTAACCGTGAACATGCAGCTCTCGTTGCTGAAAAACAAATCGATTATAATCGCATTGATGATGTCACTGTTATATGTGGGCGGTTACGCAACTTTGTTCACGTATATTACGCCGTTTTTGCAAACGACTTCGTCCCTTACCATGACCGAAATTAGCCTGATCTTGTTTTTGGCAGGGATCTGTAGTTTTATGGGTTCCAAATTGGGCGGACAACTGGCGGATGCCAGAGGATCGAAGTTCACCATTTTTCTTGGGTTGGTGTTGCAAGGTCTGACGCTTCTGTTATTTGCTGTGACGGGTGCACATCTGATCTTGCTGATCCTGGTTCTGATGATATTTATGTTGGCTACATGGAGCATCTCTCCTGCCCAGCAATTATATCTGGTGACGTTAGCCCCTCGTAGTCCGGACATTGCGCTAAGTTTGAATACGTCATTTATCCAATTTGGCTTTGCACTGGGTTCCGGGTTGGGCGGGATTGTGATCAGCCGTTCATCGGTTCTGGCATTGAATTGGGCAGGCTTTGTTGCGGTAGGTTTAGCCGTTTTATTAGCAGTACTACAGTTTGGGGGAGCAAGCAAGAGGAAAAGATTAGCGACTTCTGGACAGGAGATCAATACGCAGTGAGTTGCGGTGAAGTATCAAAAATTGGTCAGACAAAGTCAAAAGGTCAGATTTGGTCAAAATAAATGATACAACGATCTATGTTAATGTATTTAACCAAAATCGCAGATTATTGCCTTAAATCGCATTTTATCGGCTTTGAACCATCGTAGCATCATGAATACAATAATAGATGTAAGCAACAACAAACCCAACCACATTTAAGGAGATGATGTTCATGTTTGATCTGATTCCATTTCGCAGAAGAAATGATGACCCGTTCGGACAGATGCTGAAATCCTTCCATGACATGGTTGACACTTCATTCCTCTCTTCGTTTGGAAGCAGTATGCAACCATTCCGTACCGACATTCGTGAGGAAAACGGCAAATATCTGGTCGAAGCCGAATTGCCTGGCTTTGCCAAAGAAGACATTGATATTCAGGTGCAAGGCAATGAACTCGTCATTCGCGCCAAACGTAATGAACTGGTTGAGCAAAAGGACGACGATAATCGAATGATTCGTCAAGAACGTCGTGCCGGGGAATTTGTCCGCCGTTTCTACGTGGATCATATTGACGAAGAGAATATCAAGGCACGGCTGGAAAATGGTGTGCTGAAGCTGGATATTCCGAAACGTCCAGATGATGAACAGACACGCAGACGTATTCAGATTGACTGATGAAGGCATAAGCATAGTCATTCTTAGGAATGCAAGATAGGATTTAAGACGTAAAATGAAATGCAAAAGGTATGCAAAAGGACTTAACATCAGAGAACTGATGTTAAGTCCTTTTTATGTAATACATGTTTCATGTTCCGCAGGCAGGAACGAATTCCCTTGAGACGATTGGTGGAGCAAGTACATGAAAGGAGTCTGTTCCTGAACAGGAATGCTGGTTTTATTTTTCAGCAGCGGCTTGCATAAGCGCATAAATTTTACGCGTCGTATTAACGTTTCTAACCGTCATGTACGAATAAATCTTCGAGCTTGCAAGTTTATTCATGCCGCTCCGTGTTGCTTCCTCTCGACCAACTGAATACAGGAGCGCACCAGGTACATAAATAAGCTCGCCTACACCGGGTTTCAGAGGCAGCTTCTCCAGAATATCGACATCGTTAATTTCCTCCCACAAAAAGAAAACATCACTTTTGGCCTGATCATCATTGGTCCAACCGGAAGGCAGTGCCTGCATGACAGATGTGATCTCATCCATGTCACGCACGAGAACTTTAATCTGTAAGCCAAAATCCGCAGCAATGGCCTGTTCCAGAATTGCAGATATTTCAGCATGGGCATCGCTTCGTACCTGATCATCGGCAAAGATGATATTGCCAGAATTGATGTAAGTCACTACCTCTTGCATACCAGCCTGTTCAAACGTTTCTTTCAGCTGTTTCATCCCGATTTTGTTATTGCCGCCCACATTAATACCCCGTAGCAAAGCAACGTAGATCATGTATACATCCCCCAACCACTTGAAAATTTTTAAAAATGAAAAACGCTACTGACATACTGTTGGCAAGAGAGGGTCTTTATAATCAAGATACATATCAAGCAAGCGAGGTTATGTATAAGATCTTAGCAATCTTTGATTAACCCAATATAAAGGAGGACGTTATTCATATGTCAGTCATTGGACCCGATTTCATTTCACTTCAGGTGACCAATCTTGAAAGCTCGGCAACATTTTATCAAAATCATCTTGGTCTGGTCCGTTCACAAGCTGGACCGCCTCATGCAGTCGTTTTTGAAACAAAGCCCATCGCGTTTGCTCTTCGTGATCTTATGCCAGGAGTAAAACTTGGTGCAGACACGCAGCCTGGGCTTGGTGTCGCTCTGTGGCTGCATGCCCCTGATGCACAAGCCATCCACGACAAGCTTCTCGCAGCAGGTGTAAGAATTACATCCGCGCCAATCGACGGACCATTCGGGCGCACCTTCACATTTGCTGACCCCGATGGTTATTTAATCACTCTTCACAGTAAAGCCTGATATACGACTCCCCAAGTGGAACACAGCTAAATTGTAAAACTGTTACTGTAAGGGGAGTTTTTTTAGTTCCTTATTGTCTATAAAACCATCCCAATTCTCTTCCTCATTCTCATATACTTCATAAAGATAGATACTCGATAAGGTGTTTTGTATGTACTTCTCCGAGCAGTTCCCTTAATTTTGGCTGCACCTGGACAAGATATTCAGGTTTGGTTTCGTAAGTTTCTTCGTCCTTCACTTCTCCTGAAAATGAACACGCGCTTTCAATCAGGATGGCAAGCGCGGTACAAAAGTCGGCTAGGGAATCCGCAACTCGTTTTGGTTCTCCACCCTCAAAGGCAGCGTAGACAGGAGAATGGGAAGCTTCTACGTCAACGATGATCGGATCATCATTCACATTGGCAATGACAATATGATTGGGTGACCAAGAATCGGATTCCTTGTAAGGTTCCTGCATACCGACCCAGCGAAATCCCAGCTGCTGGCGATGCAGATGCTCGGGAGCGACGAAAAAGAGCAGAGCGGCATCGCCGATTTCGACAGCTGCGCTTTTCATTTTCAGTGTTCCTTCGGCTTGAGCGTCTACCATCTCGTAGTGACTATAGAGGTACTCAAGCTCCGGCGAAAGGGAAATACGCTTGTCCACTTCTGGCTGAACTGGAAGCACCCGAGGGCGAAGATCGTGATTTTGAAAAAGTCCGTAGGTTTCATTATATAAGTCTTGTTGTTCTACGAAACGGGTTAAGGCCGCATTCAGTGATTGCATGATATGCCTTCCTCCTAATCAGTTTGTTATGACTCATGTAATAGTTACGAAGGGGGAATGCTTTAGCTTTGGATGCCAGACCAGAACACATTCCAGGTAATAGCCATCGCTTGCTCATATGATTGCCTTGTCTCGTACACGAGTTGTATATCAAGACCGTCCATCAGAGTGACAAAAGCTAGCGTTGCTTCTTCCGGGCTCAGACGAATCCCCTCATGACTTGCGAACAAAGCGGTTACTTCTTTTTTTAAGGTGCCGAGATATGTCCGGTATTGAGCCAAAACAAAATCATTCACTTCTAGCGGCGCCATAAAGGACAGAATGTACATAAAGGCTACATTGGGCTGAGTAAGGAAGCGATTTTTATGTTCGAGCAAAAAGGCATATAATCTCTGCTCCAGCGTATCTCCTGCAGTGGAAATTCCCAAGAAATCTTGTACAAACTGTTGCTCCTCTTGCACAACTTCCTCATATACTTCCAGCAACAAGTCCTTTTTGGAAGAATAATGATAAGCCAGTGATTGTTTACGGATACCGGCTTCTTCGGCAATTTGTGCCATCTTGGTCCCTTCATAACCAAAACGATTAAAATGCTGAATCGCAATCTCTTTAATTCGTTTTTTACTCAATGTGTACCCCCAGTGATCGGTCTTCGAACTGCTTCTGCTTTAGAGCGTATACCGAATATAACAAGATGTATATCACTAAAACAGCGATAGAGATAGTATACACTACCGTGTAGGAGAATGCAGATGCCACCAGACCCAGAACCAAAGAGCCGCCGCCGATGCCGAGGTCAAAAAAATTAAAGAATGAAGCCATTGCACTTTCATGCTCATGTTCTTCCACGAGATTGACACACCATGTTTGGATGGCGGGGAAAATGGCACCAAACCCAAAACCGTACAGTGCGCCAGCAATCAGAAAATGGATCTGGTTCTGTGAGATGATCAGAACGAGGAGCCCGGCGATCGCGAAAAATGCTGAAGGAAGAAGTACGGACCCTGGACCTAGGCGATCAAACATAGTTCCTGAGAATAGTCTGACGACAAAGCTGGCAATCGCCACAATAAAGAAAAACCAGGCAATATTGCTGAACCCCTTCTCCGCAGCAAACAAAGCGACAAAAGACATGATCGAACCGGCCGCAACGCCAACCATCAGGATGAGCAATGAAGGAAATAATACCTTTTTCTCAATAAGTTTTACGGAAGTGGCAGGATGAACGGAAGATTTGTCCTCAGACTCCCTCTGAGAGTTTCTGGATACAAAAACGGTCATCAGAAGTGCCAATAACAAGATACACATTCCGCCCAAGAACAGGCTCTGGTAGTTGTATTGAAGGAGCAGGCTTGTTCCAATCAATGGACCAACAGATATAGCGACGGTTTCTCCAACTCCGAAATATCCCATGCCTTCCCCACGTAGGCTTTTCGGAATGTTTTCCGTAGCAATTGTTGCAAAATAAGTCGTTGCCAGACCAAAACCGAATCCGTGGATTACACGTAGTACAAGAATTATTCCTATACCTGACGAGAGGTAGTATGCGCCAGTAGCTAATGCACAGATGGCGATGCCAATAATCAAGAGGTACTTTTTGTCCATCTTTGTTGCCAAAACGGAAGTGAAAGGTCGAACTAATATGGCTGAAAACATAAAAATGCCGGTTACAAGCCCGATCTTTGAAGCATTTCCTCCCAAGCTGGAAACGAATAAAGGTAAGGTGGGGAGCAACATTTCAAAGGCCATAAACAAAAGTGCATTGGCCAGCATGATAAAGATAAACGATTTTCCCCAAAGTTTCTGCGGTGATATGTCTGATGTTAGGGTGTTCATGATATTCCTCCAAAATATGTTCTAATATCGCGCGATATGATGGTTGATTTTATCTGACGATAGTCAGGTTGTAAAGGTGTTTTTTCAATTTGAAACAACTATTTTATATTTAACAGAGTAAAAATATTAACATTTTTAACCCTAATTCCAACATTTTCCGATATAATACTCTGATAAATTAAAATTATAATCTCTCTGAGAGGTGAGTGAGATGACGGTTGATGTCCTTGTACGCAACAATGTAAATGTACTTGGTACAGGCAGTCAGACGATTATGTTTGCGCACGGCTTTGGGTGTGATCAGGATATGTGGCGACATATTGTGCCTGCTTTTTTTGAACAGTACCGGGTTGTTCTCTTTGATTATGTAGGCTCCGGGGAGTCCCAAATTAACTATTATGATGCGCTTAAATATAATGATCTTCATGGCTATGCCCAGGATGTACTTGAGATTATGGAAGTGCTGGAACTTCGGGATGTCATCTTTGTCGGGCATTCCGTCAGCAGTATGATTGGTATGCTTGCCTCCATTCAGGCACCACATTTCTTCAAAAATATCGTTATGCTGGGGCCTTCTCCGCGTTATTTGAATGATCTGCCCCATTATTATGGTGGATTTGAGCGGCGGGATATAGATGAACTGCTGGAGATGATGCAATTAAACTTTATCGGCTGGGCAAGTTATCTGGCCCCTATCGTGATGCAGAACCCGGAACGCAAGCATCTAACGGAAGAGTTGGAAAAGAGCTTTTGCTCCCGTGATCCGCACATCGCCCGGCAATTTGCCGAAGTTACATTCCTGTCTGATTGCCGGATCGAACTGGATCTGGTGTCGGTGCCTACCTTGATTCTGCAGTGCTCAGATGATAGTATCGCTCCTGTAGAAGTGGGAGATTATTTGCATTCCCATCTGAAGAACAGCAGGCTCACTCAGATGAATGCCAGAGGACATTACCCTCATCTGAGTGAACCCGGCGAGACGATTCGATTAATTAAAGATTATCTGGCTAGTGCATAACGTATAGAGGAAAGGCTGTTTTTATGGACATTCAATTAGATACGGCACCTTGTGGATATTTTTCAATATCGGATTCGGGCGTCATTATGTCGGTAAATCAAACGTTACTGGACATGATTGGGCGTGAACGGGATGAATTGATGGGCAAACATATTGAATCCGTGATGTCCGTCACCAATAAAGTGTTTTTTCATACGTATTTCTATCCGTATATTCAGTTGTATGGTCATGTGGACGAGATGTATTTTTCGTTTCGCAATCGTGACCAGGAAGACGTCCCGGTGTTGCTCAACGGGGTGCGTCAGATGCGGGACGGGCAACATATAGTGGACTGTGTAGTCGTCATTATGCGTAAACGGATTGAGCATGAAAAGGACATTTTAAATACCAAGACCAAGCTGCAGGAGTTATATCAGGCAACACAAGAGGCGAACCAAGAGCTGGAGCGTCTGCATGAAGAATACAAAATCAAAGAGCAGGCGCTGATTAAAGTCAATGAACAATTGGAATTGATGGCGTCTACGGACTTGCTGACAGGTCTCAAAAACCGTCGGTTTTTCCAGGAAAAAATGGCTCATCATCTATCTCTTTATCATGAGGAACAGCGTGAATTCTCCCTGCTTGTGATGGATATTGACCACTTCAAAAGCATTAACGACACCTACGGACATCCTATCGGTGATCTGGTACTGGGTAACTTGGCTACTCTATTACTATCCATTTCGCGTGAGGTCGATGTGGTGGCACGTTACGGTGGTGAGGAGTTTGTGATCATTCTGGCAAATTGCGGAGAGGAACAAGCCATCAGCATCGCAGAACGATATCGGTCACAAGTAGCTTCTGCGGATTGGGGGGAATATCGCGTTACGGTGAGCATCGGCGCGGCAACGATCTCGGCAGCAGATACGGAGCTGTCTGTGTTTCAAAAGGCAGATGATGCACTCTATGCATCCAAGACGGGCGGGCGAAATAGGGTAACCCATGCCGCTAGTTTGGTCCGGCGTTAAGCCGGGCTAAGCATCATAAAAACGGATCAGCAGGCAGAGAATCTTTGCTTACTTGATCCGTTTGTTTATTAGTATAGACGATGGTCAGAAAAGTAAGACAACGTCTATCTCGGGGCCAGATAGCCGTAAGCTTTGGCTGGAGAGCCTGTTCGCAGGCGATAATCTCCTTTTGAGCTGTTCACAAACGCTGGATTGACGTAGCGTGAGTGTGTGTCATTGCCTGTTCCTTGTTGGTACGCTGTAAAACCGGAATAGCCTTTATTTTTCCAAACCCAAAGGGCATCCTGCGCCTCGCCGTTAACGTAATAAAGGTTGTGGTCGAACACATTGCCTGTATTGCTTGTGTACTCGTTGTAGATCAACACGTCTGAGCTGCCAGCGGCAACAATATTACGGGTGAAGGTGTTATTTTGGGTATGTGACTGGATCAGGAGCTGTCCGTTGCCTGCGTTTAACGTATCATTGTGTGCGAGTGTATTGTACATGATCTGGCTGTTTTCCGTTGCGCCCCGCTCTTCGTCATAACCTCCTATAGCAATACCGGTTAGTCGATTGGCATAGATCAGGTTATCACGAACGGTGATGTTGCTGGTGGAACGACCGGCGTGCTCCGAAGCTATCTCGATTCCGATATCATTCCGGTATACTTTGTTGCGATCGATGATGTGATGGGTGCCGCCGTCTACATAGATCGCTCCGGCCGAATTACTTTTATTCGGAAGTGGAAGCCCGTAAGATGGATTGCGGGTTGATGTGATGTTGTAGATGGTGTTGCCGCGAACGATGCCGTTTCTCGCCCGATCATACGTGTCATCCTCTGAAATGCCCTCATATCCAATCAGATCAATACCGATGTTGTCCGTATCATGGATGGTATTGTTTATAATGGCGAAGGTGTCAACATTGCCGTTAACCGCAAGTGATTCGCTGGAACCTAACACGAGGTCATATAATTCGTTATCTTTAATGATGATATCGCGTAGGGCCTTTGGATGCTCTGTGCCATAGATGGCGATTCCGTGTGCATCTCTGCCTTGCAGTTCATCGCCTTTTGGCGTTGCCCGGCTAGCTATGGCATGAATTTGGTTGCCGAGAAGCTGCACGTTCTCCCCTGCTCCATGTACATAAATGCCGACAGGGACTTGTCCCGTCTGAGTGGTGGAGAAGCCACGAATCTCCAGATTTGAGATCGTAACATGGCTGACATTGTCCAGTTCGACCATGCCTTCGACGCCGCGTACAGATAATTTCTTGCCATCGAGAATTGCTTTCTCTCCAGGATAACTGGAGATTAGCGTAGGTTTGCCTGAAGAAAGCCCGCTACGGGTTATTTTGACTTTCTGGGGGTAGACGCCTTGGCGCAGATAGATCGTACTACCGGGAGAAGCATGATCCGCTGCATACTGAATCGTCTTCCATGGAGAATGGACGGTTCCGGGATTCTTATCGTTTCCCTGTGGTGAAATATAATAGATGGTCTGATCATTCGTTTCGGTTCGGACATCTGGTTGTTGAGGAATAGAGAAGGCTCAATCCTGGCAGCCCGAAGATGTGAACAACGTGAGGATTAGAGCAGGGAGCAGGATGAAACGAAACAAGGATATTCCTCCTTTAATTACAATCTGAAAGCTAATTATATCAGATTTGAATGGTAGAATAAGCCATGATATGCTTGGAAAAGTCATGAAATGGAGAGGAGTTGTGGAATGATGAATAATCTGTCTGCTGATGAATTAATCGATCGGGAAAATCACGCCTGGCCGGAGCTTAAAGCGCTTATGGATCAGGGGGGAAATACATATACCTATGTTCCGGCAAAGCCGGAGATGGGCAAGAATACGCTGCACCAGCTCCAAGTGAGCAGGCGTTCCTATCTGGGGGCTGTCGCCTATGAGACGGAGGGCATGGTGGTGGATTATGGATGGATTACGTTGCTGGGCGCAGGCGGTGAGAGTGTATATGGCAGTCTGGCCAGCTGGAATGGCTTGAGTGCTGAACCTGCTGTAGAGGCATTGCCGGGCATGATGGTCGTGGCCTATGATGTGGCTGGAGGTTTTTTTGCTCTGGATACCGGGAAGTTCGATGGCTCGGGACAGATTTATTATTTTGCACCGGATGCCTTGGAGTGGGAATCAACGGAGCTCTCGTACTCCGAGTTTATGACTTGGCTGGCTGAGGGTGATCTGCAATTATTTTACGAAACGTTTCGCTGGAAAGGCTGGCAGGAAGATATGGTGCAACTGGACAAAGGCCAAGTGTTTGCTTATTTTCCTCCGCTCTGGACGAAGGAAGGTAGCGGAAAGAAAAGCAGTAAAACGCCAGTTGATATTGCTGAAGCTTGGAAAGCGGCACTTGAAGCGAAAAACTGATCAAGCTTAGAGAGGGCGAATAGGGATGAATGACCAGAATGATCGTGCAAGTGTGACGCGTATTCAGTCTCATTATGGTATTGTTTTTCCACAGGACTATCTGGACTTTATTCAGCTACACGGCGATGCTTCCTTTGATCTGATCCAGGGCACAGAGACGGAAGATTGGGACATTCGTTTTCATGCACTGGATGATCAGTTTATCGTCAATAATGCTGCGTTGGTGGACGAGGTCAATCCTGATCCCCGGCGAATTATTCCGATTGCGTGGAGTGTCAGCAGCGGCAACAACTACTTGCTCGATTATCGGGAGAACAAAGTGTCCCCTTCTGTACTGGTGATGGAGCATGAACTGGCGATGGTGCGTGAAGATGCGGAGAGTGAAGCCGAGACGATGGAAGAGGCACAGCAGTTGATGGAGGAAAATGTGAAGCTGCTTGCTGCCCAATTTCAGTCATTTGTGGCCCTTCTCCAGGTACGGCCACCGCAAGCGTAGGGTTTGTATTAGAGAAAGCAAAATAAGCAAAAGGCTCGCAAACAGGTGCGAGCCTTTTTTACATAAGTTGAACTTGTAATTTTAGCGGTACACTCCGACGACAGGAGCACGCTTCATTAGCGACCCGAGGGTACAGAGGTTAAATCACGATTAGAAACTGAAGCAGCTTTACTATGCCATAACGTCAGTCCAAGCGAAATGAGACATACGACCAGCAGGCAGCCGTATACTACATGATAAGCTTCTTGTAGCGTTACTCCGGGTATGGCGTGCAGAAGCAAACCACACACGGCGACAGACACTGAACCACCAAAGAACTGGATCAGCTGCAGCAAGCCCATGCCAGAACCAATCTGGTTTCTAGGCAGTACACGTGAAGCTTCGTTATTCAGGGAGGCCATGGAGGCTGATAGTGCTGGCGAGAAGAACACGTAACCGCCTGTAATGATCAGGGCAGACTGGTCAAGTCCAAGCATAAACAACACCAGAACTGCCGCCAGCATACACTGCCCGATCAGCATAAACCGCATATTGCCATACCGATCTATCCAGCGACCGACATAACGGGTACAAAATGCCGAGATGATCGCTCCGGGGGCAATGAGCAAACCGATGGCAAGAGCAGAGCGATGGTACAGATCCGCAAGCACTAACGGCATAAGGAACAGATTTCCGAGATTAACCACGAGTACGCAGAACCCAATGATAATAAGCCTGGTGAAACCCGGTGTCCGAAATACCTGTGGGTTCACAAAAGGCAACCTTGCTTTGCGAATATACAGAATATGAGTAGCCAGAGAGACTATGCCGATGACAAGCCATATCCATGACCGCTGTGTGATGGCTACCAGCAAGGTGGTTGCATTAACAATGGTGAGTAGTGCGCCTGTAAGGTCAAATGGCTGTTCTTTGTTCACGGTCTCCCGTGGTAAAAAATAGAGCAATACCGGCAGGGCCAGTAGCACCAGCACCGTAATCGCAAACAATCCGTTCCAGCCCATGTACTCGCTGATCAGTCCGCCAACAATGGGACCAAGACCAAAAGCCATTGCGCTACCTGATGAGATGAGAGCCAGAGCTGCACCACGTCGTTCCACCGGAATGTATCGGCTTGCAATGACCAGACCGAGTCCAGCCATAACTCCGGCCCCTGCAGATTGCAGAATACGCGTCGTGAGCAACAAGGCAAAGTTATGTGCGAACAGACCAAGTACGGACGAGCAACCGAGAATCAAGAGCCCAACGGTGACCAGCTTACGTACCGGAATTCGGTCAGACAAGCGGCTGTAAATTACGGTAGACAAGGCATATCCGATAGAATAACTGGAGATAACCCAGGAGCCCAGGTCAGAAGTGATCTGAAGATCACGGATAATGACAGGCAACGAAACATTAAACATGGTTGTGTTCATGACCACGATGAACAGACAACATGTCCAGAGTGGCATTACAATTTTTTCTTTCACGTAACCATTCCTGTCTTGTATGAAGTTATTGTATGATATGAACAGACTTTGACATTAGTATTACATACGATGGAGACAAAACAATATTCTATTTTACACCTCCAATGTTAATATGGCAATAGTGTCATATTTATTCGAGTGATTACATAACAGGCGTAATCAGGTTTAAGAACAATTAGGATGAAGGAGATTAGTATTATGAAGCCAGAATTATTAGAGTCCCACAGTGTGTTCCCAACCCTTGATATGAGGAGAACGGCTGCATTTTATGAAGAAAAATTAAAATTTCGTGTCGTTGAATACTTGGATGTCGCAGAGCCGCATGTCTGTCTGTACCGTGATTCTACCGAGATTATTTTAACCCAAAGCAATGGACAAAAGGTGATTCCGAATAGAGAACTGTATGGCTACGGATACGATGCCTATTTCATTACGAAACAGCAGGAAGAACTCGAACAAGAGTTGATCGATGCGGGTGTAACGATTGTTCGTTCCTTCCATCATTCTGATTATAATAACAAAGAATTTGTGATCGAGGATATTGATGGAAGATGGATCGCCTTTGGCATCAAGCAGGGGTTGTAGAAGGTACTGGCCAAACAATCTATCTATGGTATGAAAAAATAACCCGGATAAACAAACAGGCGCCCTTCCAAAAAGGGCGCTGTTTGTTTATCCAATCTATAAAAGCTTACAACGGTGTACAACGATACATCGTGTATCAACTAAGCCGCCGTGGTTTGTTTGCCGCGATTGCGAATCCATTTGATGATATCCATCAGGATAACCGCGCCGAGCGCAAGCCCACCTGCGATCAGGAGCTCATCCCAGCCGAAGGTGTCAGGAATGGCAAAGATGCTGCGTACACCCGGAATCAGTGTAATGCCGTAGAGGCAGAGACAGACCACAATCGAACCAAGCACGAGCTTGTTGGTCAGGAAGCCCACCTGGAAGATGGTCTGGGTGTTGGAACGTGCCGCGAAGGTTTGCAGACTGCGCGCCAGGATCAGTGTAGTAAACGCCATCGCAACACTCATCTCTTCCGAGATACCGAGACCGATATATTGCGACACAATTACGGCAACGCCGATGAGCAACCCGCGGGTGATAACAGCCTGCAACGTTCCGCCTGCAAAAATGCCCTCGTTAATGTCACGCGGCTCGCGTCGCATCACATCCGGTTCAGCCTTCTCCGTGCCGAGTGCAATAGCTGGCAAGGAGTCGTTAACCAGGTTAATAAACAGCAGCTGTAGCGCTGTGAATGGATTGACCCAGCCGACAACCAGTGCGAAGAGGATGGCGATAATGGCGCCAAGATTACCGGCGAACAAATAGGCGATAGCCTTTTTAATATTATCAAATACCATCCGTCCAACGCTGACCGCATTCACAATGGATACAAAATTATCGTCAGTCAGGATCATCGCCGCCGCATCTTTGGCGACATCCGTTCCACTTCCCATGGCTACGCCGATATCGGCCTGTTTCAGTGCAGGAGCATCGTTGACGCCGTCTCCGGTCATGGCTGCAACTTTACCTTTGCGCTGCCATGCACGCACGATCCGAATTTTATTTTCGGGGGATACCCGTGCATAGACGGAGATATGCTCCAGCTGCCTATCCAGCTCTTCATCCGTCATCTTATCCAGCTCGGCACCGGTGATCGCGAGATCATCTTTGTTTGCCAGTCCGATATCAATACCAATAGCCTGCGCTGTAGTTTTGTGGTCACCCGTGATCATAATGGTGCGAATGCCTGCTTTTTTCGACTCCTCAATCGAGCCATAAACCGCTTCACGCGGTGGATCAATCATGGCTGTCAGGCCGACTAATGTCAGATCGGATTCGTCTTCGGGAGTGACCTCTTTTTTGTCATCGAAACGTTTGTAAGCGTAGGCTAGCACCCGGAAAGCGCGTTTGGAGAAGGCCTCATTTTTTTCTTCGAATTGAGTACGAATCTCAGGAGTCAACGGTTGTACTTCACCATGGATAAATACATGACTGCAGCGACTGAACAACACATCCGGGCCACCTTTGGTCAGCAAAGCAGTCTGTCCCTCAAAGGTATGCACCGTGCTCATGAGCTTGCGGTCCGAGTCAAACGGAAGCTCGGCTTCCCGTGGAAACTGATCCCGGATTTCGTTGTAATCCTTGTTCACGCTGTTGCTAAACGCAATGAGTGCAACTTCGGTGGGATCACCAAGCTCCTTGCCCTCCTGGTTGATGTTCGAATCATTGCAAAGTACGGCAATATGTAACAACCGACGTTCTTCTTCCGTCCATTCGGCAGGATCATCGGGAAACTCGTCTTTTGTACCATGGGGAATGTAATAATCCACAACGGTCATTTTATTCTGAGTGAGTGTACCGGTTTTATCCGTGCAAATAATGCTGGCCGATCCCAACGCTTCCACCGCGGGCAATCTGCGAATAATCGCATGTTGCTTGGCCATCTTGCTGGTACCAAGAGAGAGTACAATGGTGACGATGGACGAGAGAGCTTCAGGTATGGCGGCCACAGCGACGGCTACAGCAAACATCAGCGCATTGATCAGCGATGGTCCTATATTTTCGGTGCCTTCTGTCAGCCACACCCGTCCTGCCTCAATGGCAAAAATAAGAATCGACAGACCCAGGATGAAAAAGCCCAGTTTTTTGCTGAATGATTCCAGTTTGCGTTGCAGTGGTGTTTCCTTCGCCTCCGCATTTTCAATCAATTCAGCGATTTTACCGATTTCGGTTTTTAGTGCCGTACCTGTAATGACAATCGTGCCGCGACCATATACAACTAGCGATCCACTGAATGCCATATTGCGCCGATCCCCAATTCCAGCCTCTTCCGGAATCACATCCGCATGTTTTTCTGCAGCTTCGGATTCACCAGTCAGCATGCCTTCGTTGATTTTGAGACTGCCGGATTCCAGAATACGCCCGTCTGCCGGTACGTAATCCCCTGCATCTAATAGAACGATATCACCTGGAACCAGTTCCCGTGCAGGAAGCGTCTGCTTCTGACCATCTCGAATGACCTTGGCCTCGGGGGCTGACATCTGGCGAAGGGCATCTAGTGAGCTTTCCGCTTTCTTGGTCTGCACCACGCTAATGATAGCGTTAAGCAGAATGACGAGAAAGATGATCAAGGATTCGATCAGATGCCCAAGCACAACTTGTACAGCAGCTGCGATGAGCAGCACGATGACCATCGGATCTTTAAAATTTTCAAGGAACAGTTTCCAGATCGGTGTTGCATCTTTTCCTTTTAACTCGTTATATCCTACGGATTCTAATCTCTTCGTTGCTTCGGATGTGGAAAGACCTCTCTCGGAACTTTGTAACTCCTGCAATACTTCGTCTGCACTGCGCCTGTAATGTTGCAATCGACCAGCTCCTCGGCATGTGATTTATATGTGTATTACCCGGATGGACAAAATCTAGAATCGCCAAGGGATGTTGTTTTTCAACATTTTATATGTAGTTTGACGATAAACTTGGGCGACATTAGTTGTCTATGTCATTATTCATATTTCCAGTGATACTTATGCGTAGAGACAGCATCACTGGAATGAAAGTTTTGATTTTAGATCGGACCTTGATGCCAGATCGATCTCGTTTCAAAGTGTGTCGTCATACTGGTAATTGGATGGATGATAGTCTGATATAAGTTTTAAAAGGGATAATATGGGTGTTAGTTTGAAAAACTGTGTGTAATATCACAATTGTCTGCCTCCAGCTCTGTTACGCTATTTCATAACAAGGAGTTAATTTGGTTTGGAGGGAATTAATATGTTTTGTTATCAATGTGAACAGACACCGAGTGGTGGATGTAAAGTAATTGGGGTATGTGGTAAAAACGAAACGATTGCCAGCTTGCAGGATACGATGATCTTTGCACTGAAAGGGATTGCGGCTTACGCAACACACGCACGGCAGCTTGGTTATACCGATCCTGAGGTGGATCGGATCACACACGAAGCTTTATATATGACGCTTACGAACTCAAACTTTAATCAGCAGGAACATTTAGAGATGGCGATGAAAGTCGGTAATGCTGCTATTCGAATCATGGATGTATTGGATCGTGCGCATACCGATCGATTTGGTATTCCACAGCCAATCACGGTGAGTCAAAATCAGATTGAAGGTCATTGTATCGTCGTGACGGGTCACAATCTGTACGCCCTCGAAGAATTACTGCGTCAGACAGAAGGCAAAGGCATCAACATCTACACGCATTCCGAAATGCTGCCTGCGCATGGTTATCCGGCATTAAAGAAATATGCTCATCTTAAAGGGAATATCGGTAAAGCCTGGTACGATCAACGCAGACTGTTTGAGGAATTCCCGGGTGCGATTCTGGCAACAACCAACTGCGTTATGCCGATCAAAGGCACATATGCCGATCGATTCTTCTCTTATGAAGTAGCTGGTCTCGAAGGAGTAACGAAAATTGAAGGCGAGAATTTCTCACCTCTTATTGAGCGAGCGTTGTCACTGCCAGTAGCGAACATCCAATCCGAGCAAGTATTAACGACAGGTTATCACCATGAGACCGTGATTGGACTTGCACCCGAGATTATCCAGGCCGTCAAAGACGGACATATCCGTCGTTTCTTTGTCATTGCAGGCTGTGACGCACCGGGTAAGGGCGGTAACTATTACCGTGAACTCGCTACGTCGCTGCCGAATGATACAGTTATTCTCACCACGTCTTGCGGTAAGTTCCGCTTCAATGATGTGGATTACGGTACGGTGGGAGACACGGGCATTCCGCGGTATATCGACTTGGGTCAATGCAACAACTCCGGTTCAACTGTGAAAATCGCAATGGCTTTGGCCGACGCTTTTGGCTGCACGGTGAACGAGCTTCCTGTAAGCATTGTGCTGTCATGGTTTGAGCAAAAAGCGGTAGCAATTCTGCTTGGCCTGTTCAGCCTTGGCATTCAGGATATCCGGATCGGGCCTAAACCGCCTGAATTTATTTCAGAAGGTGTACTGGATGTGCTCGTAGACATGTTTGGTCTGAAACTGATCACGACAGCAGAAGAAGATATGAACGCAATGCTGGCTTTATCTTAATTAAACCTAGCTATATGAGTTAGATTGGATAAAAGAGTCGTGCTTCCTGCACGGCTTTTTTGGTGTTGTTAGACAATTCCGGCATAGGATTGCACAGCGATTCCGATTCAGGTAGGATGAGTTCAAACGTTGGATGTGAGTATGGGGAGCATGACGAATAGAATAGTTGGATCAGGAATGGGCCTGCATGCGTGTAGGCTTTTTTCAGGAGTATGATCGTGAAAGGATAAGGATATGCCTCAGAATATGGAATGGATCGCTCAGTGGAGGTCAACCAAGGCATTAAACAATACATGGATATCCGCCGGGGAGCGGCATTACTTTGCCAGTCACAGCCTGATATTTATTCTGGATGGCAAAGCGACATGGAGTATTAATGGCCAACGTGTTCACGCCTCCTTTGGAGAATTAATTGCGCTTGAAGAGAAATCGGTTCTGGAGGTCATTGACGGAGGAGATATGGATCTGGCAGGATGGCATGTTCAGTTCGATACTTACGCTGTATTTGAGGAAGGAAGAGAAGTAGAGAAGTACGATTGGCATGTACCTTCGGGGGAAGCCTATCAGAAAGTGCAACTTCCAGGGGGAAGTCTGGCTAGCATTATTCAGCATATGAGTGAAGAAAACACGGGTGAGGGGAGGGTGCCATGGGTTGGAAATCAGCACTTGTTATATGAACTGTTGAATAATCTCTATCAGCAAAAGCGGGATAACGAACTGAGACCGGAAGATGGTATACTCCGTTCCATCGATTATATGCGGGAGCATTATGATCAGGTGATTACGAGGGGACAGTTGGCGCAGATCGCAGGCATTACGCCGTGGCACTATTCCCGCAAATTCAGTGAGCAATATGGTAAGTCGCCCCTGGATTATCTGGCTCATTATCGGATCTATCGTGCTCAGGAAGAACTGTTATTAACTTCAGCCACCTCACAGGATATTGCTAAAAAGTCCGGGTTTGAGGATGCTCATTATTTCAGTCGTCGCTTCAAACAACTGACAGGGGAATCACCGAAACAATATAGACAACATTTGAAGCATCGTAGAATAGTAGTGCTTTCCCCAATCTGTGCAGAGATGATGATTCATCTGGGTGTTATTCCATATGCCGTTATGGTCACTGAGATCCTGTTGTCTCCACATCAACGTGAGCAATTTATCGGGCATGGGGTGAGACTGCTTGAGGTTACGCAATATGATATGGATCTGGAACTTGTAAGGCAAGTCCAACCAGAGATTATTGTGGGCAATAGTATGACAGAAGAGATTAAAAGAAAACTGCGCACAATTGCACCACTTTTGACAGGACTTCATCAGAACATAGAGCCTTTGCTCTATCAATTGGCAGCTTGGTTCCATAAGGAAGAAGAAGCCCAAGGAATTCAGTTACAATTGAAACAACAACTTAGCGTAGCACAACAGAAGTTGCAACCCATCATTCAATCCGCCTCGACAGTTATGCTGCTAAGGGTAGAAGCTTTTGGTTACCGTTATTTGGGTGGGCACTCATACGGAATATCACAGTTGATATATAATCAGCTCGGATTAGCAATTCCGCAAGCACTGGAACAAGGTACAGCCTGGTTCAATCCTTGCTCACTTGACTTGTTGGTAAAGGCCAATCCGGATTATCTGTTTGTTGAGAAACGAATGATGCAACATTTCAGTGCGGACGAGAATATGAGAAAACTGGTGGAGAGTTCTCAATGGAATGAACTGAAAGCGGTAAAAAACAAGCGGGTATTCTACATCGATACTCATCTATGGGTCGACGGTCATGGCATCACGGGCCAAAATTTGATTCTAAATCAGATGATCAGCAATCTGGTAGATACCGTATCAGAATGAGCACAATAATCCATCTGAATACGCACGATAAGCTATGGATGCAACACTTCTTATTTGATAGTATTTGATAATAATTATCATTATCAATACATATAAGGAGCGAAGCATAATGTTACGAAGTTTTAGAGGATTCGGTATCATGCTGGTGGTGATCTGCATTTTGCTGGCGGCATGTTCCAGCGGAACCAAAGAGGAGACAACAAGTACAACAAAAGTTGAACCGAATAACAGTGAAACCAAAGTGGTGAAGGATCAGTTTGGAGAGGTGACCATCCCTGCCCATCCTCAAAATCTGGTTGTGTTTGATTCGATCTATGCCGAGTATTTAATTGAGATGGGAGTTACACCACAGATCGTATTGTACACGCCAGAAGTCGAAGCGGAATATCGACCCGCCTATTTTAAAGAACACGGTGTTCAGACGATAGAAGTAGAACAATATCAATACAATTATGAGCAGTTGCTTGCATTATCTCCGGATATGATTCTTACAGCCGGCGAGGGTATGGAACAGGGCGTATACGACGAATTATCCAAAATCGCTCCGACTGTGGCACTGGATGCCAATAGTGAAATGGAGCGGGCGATGCCCAAATTAGCGGCCATCTTCGACAAGACTGAGGAATCTGCTAAGGTACTGGCCGAATTTGAAGAGAAGGCTGCACAGGCCAAAGATAAGATTGCAACTGCTCTGGGGGACAAGACGGTATTAGTTCTGCGTGTGGAGCACAATCGTTACCGTTTCATGGGTCCCAAAGGGGGAAGCAGCAGTGTCTTTTTCTATGAAACCCTCGGTTTAAACAGCCCGGAGGCCATTAAAGACTCTACAGATTGGTTCAGTCAGTTCTCTCTGGAATTTTTGCCTGAGTTGAATCCGGATTATATCTTCTTGGAAGACAGAACCCTCGTAGGTTATGACACGAAGAAATCCATGGAAGATCTGAAAGCAAGCCAGGTGTGGGCGAATCTGAAGGCAGTAAAGAATGATCATGTTTTCCCACTGAAAACCAGTGAATTTGTATCCGGTGTGGGCCCGATAGGTTCGGTTAAATTAATGGACTATGTTGTTGGAAAGTTGGTGCCTTAATGAATACAGAGAAGCAACTGGACATTTATGATATTACGATCGTAGGCGGTGGGCCTGCTGGAATGTACTCTGCATTCTACAGCGGAATGAGAGCCATGCGTACTAAAATCATTGAAGCCAAACAGGAACTCGGCGGATTTATGCGTACCTATCCAGAGAAGTTAATCTGGGATGTGGGGGGAATCGAGCCTGTACGTTGTGAGAAATTGATTGAATCTTTGGAGGTACAAGCGAGAACATTCGACCCCACTATTGTATTCGGCCAACAGATTGATCAGATGCATCGGCGTGAAGATGGTGTATTCGTGCTGACAACCAAGACGGGAGAGCAACATTACACACGCACCATCCTTTTATGTGCAGGTCGGGGAATGACACAGGTTCAAAAGCTGGACATTGAGGGTGCGAACCGTTATGAACTAACCAATCTGCATTACACGGTTACAGACGTTTCCCGTTTTATCGGCAAACGGGTTCTGATCTCGGGAGGTGGCGATTCTGCCATTGATTGGGCCAATGAAATAGCCAAAATTGCGAATGAAGTGGTTGTGGTACACCGGCGGCATGAGTTCACTGCACATGAAACGCCAGTCGCCCAGATGAAAGCTCATGCTCAGGTCTTTACGCCCTATGGGATATCTCATTTATACGGTGCGGGTGACCGGATAAACCGTGTTGAACTCAAACATATGGAGACTGGGGAATTGAAACAGCTCGACATGGATGAAGTTATCGTGAGTCATGGGTATGATCGCGACTTCGGCAATCTTGTAAAGTGGGGACTCGAACGTGAAGATTATGGGGTGAGCGTTGATGCGCGCATGCGTACCAGCATTCCAGGTGTGTTTGGAGCCGGTGATTTTATCACTTATGGAAGCAAAGTGCGACTGATCGCAGGAGCCTTTAACGATGCAGTGCTTGCAGTTAACAGTGCCAAGATGTATCTGGAACCTGCAGCATCCGATATGGCGGGTGTGTCTTCTCATAATGCCCGGTTCTTTGAGAAAAACAAAGCTATTACCAACAGATAGACAGTCCTATGTGTCTGTCAGGAATAGGAGAGAGTGCGAGGTTCATAGGATGAAAGTCAATATCCTTGCCAGCCACCCGAGAAGTTCTTGGTGTGGCTGGCAAGGTTTTTTTGTTATGTTTCAAGTTATATTGGCAAGTTAAATGCGGGATTGCAAGATTAGGCGAATCGCCTGTTTTATTGATTGGAATCAAGGAAAGGGAAATATTTTTCTGTCATTATGGAATTATAAATCATCCATGGGGGGGCGCAACGATGTTGGAATATACATTTGAGGATATGAGAAAGATGAATCGTGAAAAGCTGGGAAATATGGTGCCGCTGGAACTGTTCCGTACGATTCGGTTAATTGGATTAAATCAGGGTTTGCCGATGGGCGGCAAAGGTACCACACTTACCATTGGACGTAAAATTGGAGAGAATCTGCCTGTACATACGGTCGAGGAATTATTGCAAATGTTTGAAGAACTGCGGATTGGTATTCCTCGGGTAATAGAAAGAAATGAGCATAAGATCATTGTTGCCGTGGATGACTGTTTCTGTAAAGGACTGCCTACACTTGAAGATGAGAAAATGGTATGTGATCTGGAGGGGGCAATTCTCGAAGGGGCACTGACTAAGATGATGAAACGAAGAGTGACAGTAAAAGAAACCAAGTGTAACCTAAGCGGTCATGAACATTGCGAATACGAGATCAAGCTGTAATTACATGATATAATTATTACAAGAAGGCTCAATCAAAGAACTAAAAATGTGAATATATGGTGACGTGATCTGTTGAATTCGTCCGGGATATCTCCTTTTCTTATATAATTAAAGCAATAAGAAAGGGGTTGCCAAATGAAAAAATCGTTATGGATTATTGCCAGTGTGACACTTGTAATCGTACTCGGAACCTACTTGATCGCCAATACGGCAGGCCAAAAGAAGACCGAACAGGCGGATGCACCGGATATCCGAAAGCTGGTTGAAGATATCAGTACAGGCCGAGAAACACCGCAGTCTGCTTCAATCAGTGCCACAACGTTAACCGTGACAGATGCAGGAAACCAGAAAACGTCCTACGATTTGCCAGAAGATGAATTTTTCCTCTCCATTGCTCCTTATGTAGACCAGACACATCCCTGTGAGATTCATAGTTTAACGGGTTGCCAAGGAGAGATGGCGAATGAACCATTCCGTGTGACGATACATGATTCCGAAGGCAACACCTTGATGAAAGATGAAGTGTTGAAGTCCGGTGCCAATGGATTTATGGATTTGTGGGTACCACGTGATAGAACGTATTCAGTCCGTATTGTTCACGGCGGAAAGGTGGCTGAAACACAATTATCTACATACAAAACGGATCAGACCTGCATTACGACAATGCAGTTAATCTAAGCTGAGGTTCAACCCGAACAAGTATCAAGCCAAGAATAGGCAGATCAACATACGAACTAATGTTATAAAGATACGATAAAGACAAGGAAAGGCTGGCCTACAGGGCATGTCTTTCCTTTTTCTGATGTCATTAAAGAATGTGAAAATTATGAGGCAACGTTGACAAAAAAGAATAGCATGGGTGATAATGATAATTGTTATCATATAAATACATACAAACATAGAGGAGATTAGAGATATGAAAAAAGGGTTACATGCACTATTCATCATGATGGCATTTGTTTTAGTTCTGGCGGGATGTGGTAAAAATGCCACAACAACAGAACCAACTAAAAATACGGTTTCGGGCGGTGCTCCTGCTGAAGAGTCTGCTGGACCGGTTACTGTCCAAGATAATCGTGGGGAATTTACATTGGACAAGCCGGCTAAACGTGTCGTGACATTGGAATGGACATATACGGAGGATGTTGTTGCTCTAGGAGTTCAGCCTGTCGGTAATGCAGATAATGCCAACTATAAAGTGTACGTAACGGACCAAGCTGCTCTGGATGACAGTGTTACGGATATTGGAACACGTAGCGAGCCTAATATGGAGGCTATTGCAGCACTCAAGCCGGATCTCATCATCGCCAACGCAGACAACAATTCGAATGTGTATGAACAGTTGAAAGCTATTGCTCCAACACTGGAGTTTGATCCATATAACGGTGATGGTTATAACTATGACAAGATGACGACCATTTTTAATACAATTGCAACTGCTTTGGGCAAAGAAGATAAAGCAAAAGAAGTGCTCGGCAACTTGGATCAGCATTATGCAGAAGCCAAAGAAAAGCTGGCTGCAGCAGGTAAAGAAAACTTTCATTTTGCACTAACACAGGCATTTACGTATCAAAATGCAGCTTCCCTGCGCATGTTCAGTGACAACTCGGTTGTAGTGGGTACGTTGAACAAAATTGGCATGGTGAATGACTGGCAGCCGGATAAACTTGAAAACTACGGTTTCTCTACAGTTGGGATTGAATCTTTATCGACAGTGCAAGATAGCAATTTTATCTATATTACACAGCCAGACGATGATGTTTTTGGTACAGCGATGAAAGATAATTCCGTTTGGAAAGGTCTGAACTTTGTGAAGGAAAAGCGCATCTATCAACTGGGAAGTACGACATGGACATTTGGCGGCCCGATTTCTTCCAAGGTATTGGTAGACGGCGTGGTTGAGGCGATTACCAAATGAGTCTGACTCAACAAGGAACGAAGCCAGCAACGAACTGGCGAATGATAAGCATCTATGGGGGCGGTCTAACCGCCCTTATCGTGCTTTTTTTTGTAAGTCTGTGTTATGGTGAGGCAGCAATTTCGTTGCATGACGTTTGGGGCGCGCTTACAAACAGACAAGACACACTCGAACATAACATGGTATGGGATCTGCGTATGCCGCGCACCGCAATTGGTATTCTTGCAGGAGGTGCACTGGCAGTTGCCGGTGCATTGCTACAGACGATCACTCGTAACCCGCTTGCGGCTTCGGATACACTCGGGATTAATGCCGGAGCGTATTTTGTTGTAGTGCTTGGGGTTATTCTATTTCCAAATATACTCAGCCAGTCCCCGTTTCTTTTTGCCGCCATGGGAGGTCTGCTTGCAGCATTCGCAGCTTATTTTATGGGCGGTGGACGTACGTCAACGCCGGTACGACTAGCGTTATCGGGTATGATCGTGTCCATGGTGCTAGGTTCATTTACAAGTGCCTTGCATATTTTTTTCTCAATGGAAACTCAGGGCTTATTCCTATGGGGTTCAGGGACCCTAGTCCAGAATGATTGGACAGGTGTGAACTATGTCTGGCCTTGGGTTACGGGAGTAACGCTGCTTGCGCTTATTCTGTCCAAACAGTGGGATATGTTGGAGTTGGATGAATCAACCGCCTCTTCTTTGGGTCAGAGAGTTGGACTTGCTCGAACAGGTGGGCTGATCATTGCCGTTATTCTGGCTGCCGTGATCGTCAGTGTAATTGGGCCTATCGGCTTTGTAGGTCTGGTTGCTCCACATCTGGTTCGTCTGAGTGGAGTTCGCTCCAATCGGCTTTTAATTCCGGGTGTATTCATCTGGGGGGCAGCGTTGCTGGTGGGGGCAGATGTCATTGCCAAGATGATACATAACTCCAGTATGGAATTGCCAACCGGTGCTGTGATGGCGATCATTGGTGCACCTTGGCTGATCTGGCTGGTGCTGACTCGCATGAAAACAGGAAATGGTGCTGGCATGACGACATCGATGAGTACGGGTGGGCGAGTACGGCGTTTTGCCTTTACACCTATCGCTATTCTGTTTTCTGCCATTACGATTATATTGCTGCTGCTCAGTACGATGTTCGGTGGAATGCGTATTCCACTAGCCGACCTGCTACCGAGTTTATTTCAATCGGATGGGTTATTCTCTGGAATTGTACAGCTTCGAATCCCTCGTACCTTGGTGGCTGCAGGAGCAGGGGCGGCTCTCGCCATCAGCGGGGTGTTGATCCAGATGGCTGTACGTAATCCACTCGCTGATGCATCGATTGTAGGTGTATCTTCCGGTGCGGGACTTGGTGCCATGATGGTGTTCATTCTATGGCCTGGACTGCCAATGTATGTGTTGCCTCTTGCAGCCATTGCAGGTGCCGCTATTGCCGCTGCGGTTGTATTCTCGCTTTCTTGGAAAAAAGGATTGAATCCTTCCGCCGTTGTATTGCTGGGCATTGCCATGTCGGCCATTGCTGGCGCAGGTATACAGATTCTGATCGTACGCGGTGCCGTTTACGGTAGCAGTGGTTATATCTGGCTGACAGGCAGCACGTATGCCCGTACATGGGACCAGGTCAAAGTAATCGGTATATTCCTGCTCATTTTGGTGCCAGTGGCCTGGTGGCTTGCTCGCAAGTTTGAACTGCTTGTCTTTGACGACAATAGCGCTTCCGGGCTTGGGATGAATGTACGTCGTACTCGCTTACTGGCAATGACTGTAGGAGTACTGCTCGCGGCTGGTGCGGTCGCTTGTGTTGGAACAGTTGGATTTATCGGCCTGATTGCACCACATATGGTTCGGCTGCTGACAGGACATAAACTGAGACAGTCGATGTTTCTGTCCGCGCTGGCTGGAGCCGTGATGCTGGTGCTCGCAGATACGATTGGCAGAACGGTGATGGCGCCAACGGAAATACCGTCAGGCATTCTCATTGCGATCATCGGTACACCTTACTTCCTGTATCTGATGTACCGATCGAACTGGCGCAAAGCAGTGAAGTAAAGGTTGAAGTAAAAAAGCACCAAACCCGAATCAGAAGGGTTTGGTGCTTTTACTTTTGTTTCAAAACAAATCTGTATTACATGCCACACTACATCCTAAAAACTACAATCTACCTGCTTAACTCTTCAGGAATCAACATACCGCTCGCTTCTACGTAGTGAAGAGCTTGTTGCAGTTGATCCATATCCTGAACGAGAGCAAGTCTGACGTATCCTTCACCTGAAGGACCAAAGGCACTGCCTGGTGTAACAATGACACCTGCCCGTGTGACGAGATCGGTGGCAAATTGCTCTGAGGTGTCATAATGTGCCGGGATTCGTGTCCAGATGAACATTGTAGCTTCGGGTTTGCTGATCGGCCATCCTAATTTGGCAAAACCTTCGCAGAGCATGTCCCGTCGTTCTTCATAGATGGATCTTACTCGCGCTACATCACTTTGGTCACCTGAAATGGCCGCTATTGCTGCCTTCTGAATCGGGATAAACATACCGTAATCCATATTGGATTTCAGCTTTTTAAGCATGGAAACAACTGCCGAATTCCCCATACAAAAACCGATTCGTGCTCCAGCTAGCCCATACGTTTTGGACAGGGAGTTGAATTCAATGCCTACATCCATGGCACCGGGAAAGGCCAGAAAACTACCGCATGTTTGTTGGTCAAACACAAGCTCGCTATACGCGTTATCATGCAATACGATAATATCGTATTTCTTGGCAAAAGCGATCAAATCCTCATAAAAAGAATCTGGAGCCATCGCTGTTGTTGGATTGTTCGGATACGATACAAGCATGAACTTAGCCCGTTCGGCTATTGCCTCAGGGATGTCTTGCAATTGGATAACATAGTTGTGTTCCTCTTTTTGCGGCATATAATATAACTCAGCCCCAGCCAGAAGGGGGCCATCTGCAAACACCGGATAACAAGGATCAGGTACAAGAACCAGATCACTTTCATCGACAATCGAGAGAGAGATGTGCGCAAGTCCTTCCTGCGAGCCGAGTAGCGAGCAGATTTCTGTCTCCGGGTTCAACTCGACTTGATATCGCTGCCTGTACCAGTCACTTGCCGCCTGAAGAAGTTCCTTCTGGTCGTTTACAGCATAGATGTAATTGGCCGGATCAGCGGCGGCTTCACCGAGTGCTTTCATAATGTGCGGAGCCGGCGGGATATTGGGTGTTCCGACGCTAAGATCAATGACGGGTTGCCCGTTCTCCAGCCGGCGGCGCTTAATATCCAGTAATTTGGTGAAGATGCCTTCACTAAAGTGATCCATTCGTTTTGCAAATCTCATGATTAGTCCATCAGCCTCCAGTGCTCTTCGTACGCATGTATTTAATAATAAATGGATCGCGTACAAAAGAGAAGAGCAGGAGGGGAGTACAGCTTATTCCACTTTAAAATGACTCAATTCTTCCTGCAGTTTAGCAGATAGTTGATTCAACTGATTGGACAGATCCGCCACTTGTTGAATACTTTCCAGTTGTTCCTGTGTGCTCGCGCTGACTTCTTCCGTTGAGGCAGAGTTCTCTTCAGTAGTGGAAGAGATGATCTCCAGCGCCTGAAAAATCTCATCTTTGTGCTGATGCACACTAGAGGTGCTGTTCGTGATCTGTGCCATACGCAGCTTCAGTTCTTCCAAATCTTTATTGATGTTGTAGAACACCTGCTTGGTGTCTTCTACAGACTTGGTATTCTCTTCGGCAATTTTCATTCCTCGCATCGTGTGTTCTACAGACAAGGATGTTTTCTCTTCAATGACACTTACTTTTTTGTTAATCTCCTCTGTAGCTTGAGCCGTTTGTTCTGCCAGTTTGCGAACTTCTTCTGCAACGACAGCGAATCCTCGGCCATGTTCCCCGGCGCGTGCAGCTTCAATAGAAGCATTAAGCGCAAGCAAATTGGTCTGAGAAGCAATTTGTTTTACCGTATCTACAAAACTGGAAATCTCATTCCGGCTCTGATCGATCTCTTGAATAATGGAAGAGATGGATTGAGTGGAACTGTGGTTCTCCGCAGACCATTTGGATAGTTGCTCCACAACCGCAAGTCCTTGGCCGCTTTGATCAACAGAGGTTTGCACCATAGACCCCATCGCTTGTGCATCAGCGGCAATTTCATCAATTTGGCTTGATAATGAGCCTGTTTTACGTAAAATGTTCTCCGTTTCAATCGACTGATAATTGGTTGCATTCGCGATCTCATTGATCGCCGTAGATGTATCGTTCATGGTTACAGCGGTTCTGGAGGATATCGACTGCAAGTCATTGGATGAATGATTCAGCACTTGAGCAGAATTGCCAACAATCTTCAACATGTCTTGAATCTTCTTCACCATGGAGTTCAGGCCAGTCGCAATTTGCCCAATCTCATTATTGGATTTGATATCGAGTTCAACGGTTAAATCACCTTGCTCAATCTGTTTGATCTTACTAAGTAGCTGCGGGATGGTGCGCAATAGACGACGAAGCGTAATGTAACTGATAATGACCAAAAGAATTGCAGCTGCAGCAAAACCGCCAAGGGTAATCCAGGTGAATGTTCTGAGTTCTGCTAAAACTTCTTTCTCCGTAATCGTCAGACCTACGGACCATCCCGTGTCTTTACTGGTTGCATACCCGACGTAACGACGTTCCCCATTGTCGTTAATCAGCTGTATACCGGATTCACCAGCGATCATTTTTTTACCGACTTCTCCCATATCACCTGTAGTGTTCTTGATATTTTCCTTCAGAACTTTACTCTCGTCCGGATGATACAGAATATCCCCACTCTTGGATAACAATATGGAATACCCGGTGCTACCCAGAGAGTAACTCTCCATAATACTCGGGATGTTACTAAACAGAATATCTGCTGCGGCAAAACCGATCATGTTGTTGTTATCATCCTTGATTGGATAAAAAATACCCATGAGTACTTTGCCTGCCGAAATGTCAATGTACGGATCAGAAAAATAAAGTCCATCGGTGTCTTTCACCGGTTGGTAGTAAGGGCGTGCCTGGATATCGAAATCCGGTGCTGAAACGACCCCGTCATTTTGTATCCAGAAGCCTTTACCATCCATACCGCCAATCCAAGCATCGTTGAAGGAGGGCTCTGCCTCTACAATCTTGGCCAGTGTATCCCTTGTTTCTGCAGCATAAGTAGAAGTGGCTGCTTCTGCGGCTGATTTCGTTGTTTCTATGTATTGCCTGAATAATTTATTAGTGGACATTTGTTTAACGAGTGAGCCTTTTTCCTTGAATAGGGCATCGAACTCACTGACAATCGCTTGTGTTTTGGTCTGGAGCATGGATTCCTGCTGTTGAACCAGAATGTTCCGTGTACTTGTGAACATGAATGTTCCGAGTACAGCGAATACGACAACAATAATGATGAGTAGTACAAGAGCCAGTGTGTTCGCCATACTGGATGTACGAGCTCCTGTTTTCCCCCGCCTTTTTAAAGTCTTTAACATATTCCATCTCCCCAGATTCTTAATAAGAAGTTCCCAACTCCTGAGTTATATGTCGGCATATAATATAGATTTATGTATATTTTTGTCGAATGAAAAAAAATTTAATGAAAAGCCAGAACATCGTTGGGTGGTTCGTTTAGGGAAGGTTGTTTATAATGGAATGAAGAAAAAATGAACCAGGCGGTGCAGCATTTGCGCCGTAGGGCAACGGTTCATTATCGTGTTGGCGTGGATACGTATGAGGATTTGACCGAATTGGATATGAACGTTTTTGCAGCCAGGCATGATCTGATTCTTCATATTTCGAATGCGGATCCTAAAGCGGAGTATCCATCGAGCTTTCTTGGGCGATTAGCGCAGTTGAAACATGTATCCGCTTTACAGCTGGACTGTGCACAGGTGCAGGATCTGACAATTCTCGGAGCGTTGAAGCAACTGGTATTTCTGAGAGTGAATTCACCCGCCAAAGCGATCGATCTGAGTTTTATCGAGCACTATCAACAGTTAACGTATCTTGAACTGCACGGTAAATGTAAAGGCATGACCGCGATAAGAAAATGTCAAAGTCTAGAGACCGTCATCCTGAACTGCCCGGTGGACTGTCTCGAGAATTTAACAGAATTGCGGAAACTACAGTATGTGTCCCTTGATCATTGTGAGTTAAAGAGTGAGCTTGATGTACTGGCACAGTCCACCATTCGGATGCTCAAGCTTAGCTCGGTGCGGAAACTGATGAGTATCCAGGGACTAGAGCAGATGCACGGACTTGAGTATTTGCATGTATCCTTGCCGAAGCTGGAACAATGTTGTGATTTCTCGCAGATGCCCCGGCTCAGACAGCTTGAACTGGTTTACATGAAATCGCTTCAAGATATCGAGTGTTTATGGACAGCCCGTGCACTGGAAGTCTTGGAGCTGAAAGAGATCAATACAGCCATCAAAGCCGCTTCATTTGTTAGACTGGCAGAGCTTGAGAGATCGAACATTTATCTCAATATTTAATGTGAAGAAACGCGAATATAATACAATAGATCAATCCTGTTTACTACGTATTGATATCCGTAAGGGCAGGAACGTTAATCTCTTTCACACAGGCTGCATTGGACAGGCTGACGATACACCGGACGATCGAAACCATGTCTTGAAGCGGAATGCGCGTTCCGCCATACTCGGATAGTGCGCGTTCCATTCCTTCTTCATAGGGGATCTCTGCTGCCAGTTCTCCCGGATTAATGCAGGTTACGGCGATGTGATCCCGCCGGGTATGTTCTCTCAATGCTTCTGTAATTCCACGGATCGCAAATTTGGAGGCAACAAAAGAAACCTGAGTATTCCCCGCATTGCTTAGGCCTGCTGTAGAGCCGATGAGAATGATCTTGCCTGCGGCAGACTTGCGAAGCTGAGGCAGTAGAGCTTGGATGCATACAATGGTGGACGTTATATTCACATGGATCAGCTCTTGAATATCAGAAGGCTCATCCTGATCAAAGGTGTAGTGTTCCTCAAATCCTTCCTTTTCCCAAATACCTACGTTATAAATAAGCACATCCAACGTTTCGTTGCGTAGCTGCTCTGCAATCTGTTTGGCAGCCTGAAGCTCCGAGAGATCGGCCTGAATCCATACGCGCTGTACACCGTCCTCCAGTTGCAGACTTTCTGGTTTGCTGCGGGATACAACCCACACTTTATCTCCTGCCTGCGGCACCCCGCGGACAAATGCGTCTCCCAATCCTTTACTGGCACCAAATACAATATATTTTTTCATACGTAAAAACCTCCTGATGGCACAGATGGGATTCATTACTCCAGCGTCCTGTTTGCTATGGCAAAGGCGTTACTTCAAATGAGTGTGGTATAAGAGGAATCCAACCTACATCAAAATTAATAATTATAATGATATTTTACTATATAAGAGGGATATGGGAGATGAAGGTTACATGAGAGATGCTTCATTCGTAGAGCTCCGTTTGTTCATCAGATAACAAAACAATGTCTTCTCCTCGTTGCTGCCTGAGCGCAATATTATCTCTTCCCCAGGTACACATCACATCCACAATTGTATTTGCTGTCACACCATATTCCGTAAGACTGTACTCCACCTTGGGCGGCATTTGCTGATAAACATGTCTTGTGACAAGACCATCGCGTTCTAGTTCGCGTAATTGTTGAATCAGTACTTTTTGAGAAATGCCGGGCATGCTGCGCTCTAATTCTCCTGTTCTTTTGACACCGGACATTAATAAACAGATGATGATGGATTTCCATTTGCCGCCAATGATTTCGAGTGTGGCTTCAATGCCCAAACGATATTCCTTCATTCATATCACCTCGTTGTATTTATACGTATTTACAGGGATAACTATTTATTTTCTCACAGTTACAAAACAGAAGTCCATACACACCTTGAGGTAAGTATCTTACTTCATTGTGTGTATTTTCTTTTGGGGTGACGGGGTGGATAATGATCCGTATATCAAGGAAAGAAATCAAATTGTTTTGGAGAGAGGAAGGCATGCAATGAAAACACTGGTTATTCTGGCACATCCGAATATGACAACTTCAAGAGTGAATCGCCGCTGGAAAATGGAGCTGGAGCAGCACCCAGATGAGGTGAATATCCACGAATTATATAAAGCTTATCCTGACTGGAACATCGACATTGCTCACGAACAGGAGCTACTGGAGGCACATGATCATATTATCTTGCAGTTTCCGTTCTATTGGTACAGTTACCCGCCGTTACTCAAAAAATGGCTGGATGAAGTATTCACGCATGGATGGGCTTATGGATTAAAGGGCAATCGATTGCATGGAAAGCAGATGGGACTGGCAATGACAATCGGGGATCAGCGGGAGAATTACGGAAAAGGACAGCCGGTAGGTTTTAGTGTAGAAGAACTGATTGCACCGTTCAAGGCAAGCATGAATCATGTGGGCGTTACTGCACTGCCGCATTATGCTGTCTTTGGTGCCTCATTCCAGGCAAGTGATGAAGAGATTAACCACAGTGCTGAAGCGTATATCCAATATATTAAAGCGTTCAAGTGAGATGTTTCCGTAAAAATAATGAAAATGACCTGGCTCCGCACATAGCGGAATTCCAGGCCACAGTTGTACTTCAAGTGTACTTCAAGTGTACCTCGATTCGCAGTACTGATTCTAAAGATCAGCAGTACGTTCATCACGCTTACTCCACACGGAAGAAGTCAAAATCAGCGTAGCCTCCGGTAGATTTGGTTGCGTAGTTAAACAATGCAAAGCGATAACCCATAAAGTGTGGCAACGTATAGGACATCTGTAGCGTATTGCCAATGGTTGTCCAGTTCGTTCCATTCAGACTATAAGCAAAATAGGCTTTATCTGTCTGATTGGTGAAATCACAGATGACCCGCAGATAAATTTTATTCTGGTTCAGGGGCACACTTGCCACCTCTGTCATCGTGCCGGAACTGGCATTTGTCATTACGATTGACTTGGTATTGCCTGTCATCTTGACGCCTACAAAGCCATATTTGGCCTGAAAAGCGGCTAGGCCGGCATAATCGCCATCCTTCATACCTGCCGTTTCCAAGGCGGTAATGCCTGTACTTTTTGGCCCAAACGTGCGTTGTGTCAACGTATTGCGAGCCTCCAATATATTTTTGCTGAGCTTGCCTGTGGTCAGCCGCATGAAACCTGGACGCTGGCTCAAGGACCATTTTGACGGGTCAGGATTATGATTCCACTGCCAGAACTTCGAGAGAATAGATGTGCCCGAAGGCGCATTAAACTCATCTGAACCGAAGATTTTAGCGGCTGGCTGTCCTTCCACAGGCATGTTCATCGTCAATGGAACTTTGCCATTCACCCCGAATACGGGCCAGTTATCCGACCAGGTTACCGGTACCAGATATGGAATGCGTCCAACGGCTCCTCGGTCGCGAAACAGGAAACCATACCATGCACCAGAAGCGGTATCCACGATACCTCCTTGCGCGATGCCCGAATCTCTGAGCACCACTTTGCCAGTATACGGCCCTGTCAATGAGTTCGCACGATAGGCGAGCTGGATTCGTCCATCACCGGCAGGCCAAGCAATCAAGAAGACGTAATACATGCCATTAATCTTCTGAATGTGTGCGCCTTCTGCCTTTACAATCATATTGGAGCCAGCGATATGACTAGCATTCGGGATCAGCACCTGATTCAGGCCGCCGGATTTCACAGCTTTGGCATCAGGTGTTAACTCAACGATGCTGATGTTATCACTGCCGTGGACAAGAAACGTACGGTTTCCGTCAAAGAGCAGGGAGGGATCATGGTAATAACTGTTCAACGTGTAAGGCGTCCATGGTCCAGTTTCGATGTTACTAGTCTGATAGATGTACGTTCTTCCTGTGGAAAGGGAACCGAATGCGACGTAGTAGGTGCCATTGTTGTAGCGAAGGCTACTGGCCCAAGATCCGCGCCCGTATTCGTTCTGACCGTTATTCAGGTTCTGTACATCACCGTTGCCAAGTGTGTCATATACATAGTTCACAATGCTCCAGTTGACCAGATCGGTTGACTTCATGACAGGAACGCCCGGGTTCATATGCATGGTGGTACTGGTCATATAAAAGGTATTGCCCACGCGGATGACATCGCTGTCCGGCACATCTGCATAAATGACCGGATTGTTAAACGTTGCCGCAGAGGCAGACTGCGGGGTCAATGGCAATGATGTTAACAGCAGAGGAAGTGTGAGCAGGAGCAACCCGATTTTTTTCCACATAACTAACCCTCCTGGAATGTCAAAATCGACAGATCATTATGAATGATTACGAAATTTCAAGATAATCGATGTAAGCATCCCAGGTACCATTATCCGTGGTCACAACCAGTTTGATTTCCTGATTCCCTGTGGCATGTGTGATGTTCGGCAAAGTTTGTACCGTTGGCTGTGTTCCAGTAAAAAAGAACGAACCAGCGGTTACCCCGCCAATAACCAGATCAACACGGGCTGTACTATTGTTGTTGGAAGCCCCGCGAAGAGAGAACTGATGTGTAGGGTTAGCAAAGAATTGATTGTAAGACGCAGAATCATTGTTAGCATAGAGCGCCACACCGTTAAAAGGAGAACTAATCAACCCGGCATATTGACCGGCAAGGGTCATGCTTTCCGCTTCAACGCGAGTCACGTTTGGATTTGGATTAGGGTTTGGATTTGGATTGGGGTTACCACCGGAACCGGAAGTAAACTGCCAGTAATCCAGATTGAACAGATTTCCGTTACCTGAGCCTGTAAATACCAGATACAGATGATGACGTCCTGTTGTGTTGGTGATATTGGTTTCGAGCTCACGCCAGTTCTGCATGCCACCTGTTGAAGTAACGTTAAGCGTGCCGATCAGAGTACCTGTCGGGCTGCCAAGGCGGAGTTCAATGTTACCATTTCCGGTAGAAGCTACGTTGGCCTTGAATTTCGATGCACCTGTTGAACCAAAATCCACATTACTAACAGCGACCCAGTCCCCATTATTGATATTCGTCACATTTTGGTTGGCCGTTGGTCCACCGCTTGCTTGAGTCGGCTGTGTATTGATGCCAGCTTGCCAAGCAATGGTCTCGGCTTCCACTCTGTTATACGGATTAAGGTTAGCTGTCTGAGGCACACCGGTCATGTTCCCCTGCACTTCCTGAATCGATCCGTCTGCGTTATGTGTCAGTCTGTTGATGTGGGTAGAACGGTATCCTTTGCCATCACCGAGGAAGGCTTTACTCACGGTTTGTGCATGATATGCGACATACCATTGGTTATTAAACTGGAACACGGCATGGTGGTTGTTACCGCCTACACCGAAGAATGCCCCCGGATTTTTGAGGAAATGTCCTTTGTATGTGAAAGGCCCCATCGGGCTGTCACTTACCATATATCCGATTTCACCTTTTGGGTAGGCTGCCGGATGGTTTCCAGCAAAGTTGATGCAATATGAATAGTAATATTTGCCGTTGTACTTATGAATACCTGAATCTTCGAACAGATAAGGTGCGTCAATGGTCGTGGCACTACCAACTACACTGGTCATATCGGCGCCAAGACGAATGACACGTGCTGTTTTTGGATTTGCAATGGAAGCTGCATTATTTTCGTTCGGAATACCGCCGCCTGCATACAGATAAGCGGAGCCGTCGTCATCAACAAGTACAGCCGGGTCAAAGAGCCAAGTTACACCCGACATGCCAGGCGTTCCATGTGTGACAAGTGCACGTCCGAGTGGATCAGACCAAGGGCCGATTGGAGAATCAGCAGTCAGAACACCGATACCTGCACCCGAGTTGGCGAAATACAGGAAAAACTTATCTTTGCCCGCGATGGTTTTCTTGGCCATCGCTGGTGCCCAAGACTGGCTTGCCCATCTGGCAATGCCTTGTCCATTGTTGGCATTGTTTGCACCGGCTACCGGAATGTAGCCGTGGTCGGTCCAGTTCACCATGTCAGCCGAGGAGATCACGCTGATTCTGCCGATGGTGCCGTAGTTGTTTTCGCGAACAGATCCGTCGTTGTTGTAGAGGTAGGTATCCCCTGTCATATATACGTAGACCCGATTGTTGTGAACGAGTACGTAAGGATCAGCTCCCAATTTGTGATCGACGAGCGGATTGGCATTCACAGGCGTCTTGGCAACAGCATTATTTGCTGCATAGCTTGACTCGGCAGGTAGAGTGGAAAAAATCAAAATTAGTGACATCAGCAGAGCTAATGGTTTACGGATCTTCATACGTTCGCCTCCATTGAATTAGTATGGAATAGTGTTATTGAGTGTTACGCTGAATGGTTGAACAGAGCTGTTTGATGAGGGAGCTACAGTGAGAAGAACAAGAAGAATGATGAGTAAATGTTCTTTATCACACCTCCTTTCAAAGAAGAGATCGATTGAATCGTTCATGTTTGTGATCTATGGCTTAAGCCATACAACCTGTACAGAGAATAGCTATCTACTGTAGCAAGTTGACAGCGGTAACCCAGGAATAGGGTGGGGGAAGTACGAACTTGTGTGTGAAAAAGTATATAATTTGTCCTGTTGTTTAATGTAATCGCTTTCAATAGAATGGTTTTAAAAAGAAAAAAACAGAGTTGTGACTCGTTTTATGTAATTATTTTTCATTTTTGTTTAAAAATGTTTTTGTATTTGACGATATCATATCACATTTCTGCCACAATACAATCATTTTCTATCAAAATTTGTAAGAAAAAGTTAGGTGGAGGTTTATTCATTTGTAAGAGTGACATCAATAAGATGTATCCAATGGTGGCCGTAGCTCCTTCATTTCATGAGGAACGGTCATTTTTGGGTTGAAATAAGCACGGATTATACATATTTGCAAGCTCTGTATGGATGAAGTTTTAGGTATTAATGGCACTTATGGCTTGATAATGGTGAACTGTCCCCTGTCTATGGTCCACACCGCTGATCTAGTGAATGAATATGACTAATATGTGATCCATGATGTCAAGTAATGCTAGAGTAAGAGGTTCACAAAAGGTGGGATGGGAAAATGGCTATATTATCAACTGGACCGATCGAAAATAATGCCGTTTCCGGGGTTAGACCGACACAACAGGTAACGATCAGATTGGTGAGCCGGGCTGCTGTAGATGCGGTAAGTGTATCCGTTCAGGGTTATGTGCTGAGTACAACAAGAACGCTGTATGTAAGTGAAGTGATCAGTATTGCACCTAATGAAGCAGTGACCCGAAATTATTTTGCAAATCTAGATGCTTTTGAATTTGTGTTTGGATTAAGCGATGAACGAGTGGGAGACGTCGGAATTTCAGTGTGGGGCAAAGATGCGTCCGGTCAATTGGTGGATGCACACCGGGTAGTGGAGCACGAACAAACAGTTAAAGATCTGTAGAAAATACTTTTTTCGAAAGAAGGGAATGTAGCGATGAGCTTTTTATCGACAGGGCCGATCGAAAATAACGCTGTTAGTGGTGTTAGACCAACTCAATCCGTAACGGTTAGAATTGATAACCGCAGTGAAGTTACATCCTCAACTGTACAGATACAAGGGTATTATATGAGTGGCGGATTGAGAGTTTTGTATGTCAGTGAATCTTTGGACATCGCACCAAATCAAGTGATAACGAACAACTATTTTGCCAATCTGGATGCCTTTGAATTCACGTTTACTACTACAGCGACGGTTAATGATCCTCTTCAAGTCTCCGTATGGGGAAAAAGCAGCACAGGCTCTTTGGTAACAGCACATCGTTTAGTTTCTTCTGAGTTGCTGGGGGAAACTCCGAGTATGACAGGAGTCACAGGCGCAACCGGTGCTACGGGAGCGACGGGTGTGACTGGAGCTCAGGGAGTAACCGGGGCGACAGGTCCGACTGGTGCAACGGGTGCAACCGGAGCGACGGGGCC
This sequence comes from Paenibacillus intestini, assembly GCF_030803945.1. Taxonomy (NCBI): domain Bacteria; kingdom Bacillati; phylum Bacillota; class Bacilli; order Caryophanales; family Paenibacillaceae; genus Paenibacillus; species Paenibacillus intestini. Next base: position 286,539 of record NZ_JAURUN010000003.1, read on the forward strand.
AGCAGGAGCAACCGGGGGAGCTACGGGAGCAACAGGAACAACGGGTGCAACCGGAGCGACAGGTCTAGCAGGAGTAACGGGTGCAACCGGAGCGACAGGTCTAGCAGGAGTAACGGGTGCAACCGGAGCGACAGGTCTAGCAGGAGTAACGGGCGCGACCGGAGCAACAGGTCTGGCAGGAGTGACGGGTGAGACCGGAGCGACAGGTCTGGCGGGAGTGACTGGTGCGACCGGAGCAACAGGTCTGGCAGGAGTGACGGGCGCGACCGGAGCAACAGGTCTGGCGGGAGTGACGGGCGCGACCGGAGCAACAGGTCTGGCAGGAGTGACGGGCGCGACCGGAGCAACAGGTCTGGCAGGAGTGACGGGCGCGACCGGAGCAACAGGTCTGGCGGGAGTGACTGGCGCAACCGGAGCAACAGGTTCTGGAGCGATTATCCCTTATGCATCTGGGTTACCAGCTTCGTTGACTACGGTGCTGGGCGGACTTTTGAATACCTCCAGCTTGGTTGGCTTTGGTAATAATGCGTCTGGAGTGACGATTAATGGAGGAATCATTGATCTCACAGGCGCTGCTGGAACCTTGCTGAACTTTGCTTTCTCTGCTCCGCGTGCAGGGACGATAACCTCACTGGCTGCTTATTTCAGTACGACAGCTGGACTCAGCTTGGTTGGATCTACAATAACACTGACTGCACAATTATTCCGTTCAACTACACCGAATAATACGTTTACGGCTGTACCGGGAGCCCTTGTAACTTTGGCACCAGCACTGACAGGCGTGTTGTCATTAGGCACGATCGCCAGCGGTTTGACTACAGGGTTGAGTATCCCGGTAGCCGCCGGTGACCGTCTGCTTATGGTCTTCTCTGCATCAGTAACCGCCGGAGTTGATGTGGCTTCAACGATTGCGGGATATGCAAGCGGTGGCCTTACCATCACTTAATGAAATCTTTTACAGTACAATTTATCAATTCTAGAACACACAAAAAGAACCTTTCGCCATATGGTGATAGGTTCTTTCATCTGAGTTTACTTATAATTATGCTCACTTCATTTACATGCAGGGTCTGTAGTTATTTCATAACGGAGAGCATGCCAGAATGTAGAGTAAAAGGATTGTTCTATTTTTAAATTCAACTTACAATAGATAATGTAGAAAAATACATAATTTAGGGAGAAAAGAATGAGAAGAAAATGGTTGGTAGCGTTATTAAGTGTGATCATGTTGTTAGGTGTAGTACCTGTATATGGGGCTGAGGATTCCGCTAAAACTTTAGTATGGGAAGGTTATGAAGATGACGGAGATTTGATGGGCATCAACGTTACAACATTCACAGGTAATAGAAGCAAAACAGAGTCTATATTCCCTAAGCGAGTTTCAGATGTAAAATGGGTTGGAGGGTGGATCTATTTTCTGATTGAAAATGAGCAAGACCCTTGGAATCGTCAGATGGCTAAAATTAAGAAAGATGGATCGGCATTAACCTCACTTAACAAAGAGGATAATTTTGCAAGGTTTACTGCTGTAGGAGATACGATTTATTTTGTTAAAGATGAAAGGACTGCGGAAACGCCAGATGCGTTGTCTTTCGGCTCAATGAAAACAGATGGTTCAAACGAACAAACGATATTGTCTAAATCTCCTTTTTATAATTTTAAAATAAACAACGGACATATCTATTATACAAACAGGGATAATGACAAGTTTTATCGTATGAATTTAGATGGTACAGGGTTGAAGAGCTTATCTTCTAAAGGTGTGGAGTTATACGAATTTTATGGGAATGTTATGTTTTTTTTGGAGATCGTAGATGGAGGTTATAGCTACAAAGGTCATTTTTCCGATTTAAATGCAAATATAAAAAAAACATTTGCCTCTAAAGAGTATATTGATCCCGTAGCATATATAAATAATAAGTTTTATTATCGAAGTTTTTCAGTAGACAAGAATGGCAAAAATAAGAGTGACTTGTATATTTATAATCGTTATACAGGCAAGAAGAGCAAGCTACGTTCTTTAGACTCAAATGATCGATTTATAGGTTTAGTAGGCGACGGTCTTGCATTCCTATCTTTTGATAAAGGTACTGTTTATAAGCTTGGATATGATGGTAAAATCAAAAAGTAATGATTAGCCTGACGATGGGCATTCTATCATATATCACAAAAGGAAACAGGGATCTCTGCCGATTATGGCTTGAGGTCCCTGTACTTTTTTACATCTTTAGTTATAAGATGTGCTGAATTTGAATCTTTTAAAGTTTAGTCATTGGTTCAGCGTATCAACGGTACAGTCTCAATTCAGCAATAGACCACCACCACTCGGGAGTATCCGCAGTCAAAGCGATTTTGACATATCGTGCCTGTTGGGTCGCAAACATCACGGAGATTACAGGATAAGTTCCCAAAGCTTCTGAAACTAAATTCCATTGCTCGCCATCCGTTGAAGTGAAGACTTTATAACTGCGGGCATAGTCATTGGTGCTGCTACCTGAGTCCATAGTTAACCGGCTGAAATTCTGGATGCTTCCCAGATCAATCTGAATCCATTGGTCTGGTTGTTGTGCAGATGCAGAGGTCCAGCGTGAGTTCAGATCATCATCCAGCAGTGCGCTAACGTCTTCAGACGTAGAAGCAGTAACTGTCCAAGACGTCCGATCCAGTTCAGTAGGTAACAAATGATCCTGGTCTCCGGGTGTCCATGGCGTCTGATCAGCGGTATAAACTGCGATTTCAGCTACAGACCACCAGTGGGAATCCGTTCCGGTCTGAACTATTTTGATATAGCGAGCCTCACGGGGAGCAAAAGCAATAGAGAGCACGGCATTTTGTCCTTCACCCGCTACCACAGCTTTACCCCAATCCATACCATCCAGTGAGGTGAATACTTCATAACCACGAGCATAATCGTCACTGCTGTGAGCACTATCCAGTACAATCCGGTTCACAATCTGTGAGTCACCCAGATCCAGCTGAATCCACTCGCCGCCTGTTTGTGTCTGGCCCGAAGTCCAGCGTGTTTGGTCCGAGCCATCCAGTATCGCCGTTGCAGCCTCCTCATTGGAAGACGCTGTAACGGACCATGCGTCTGGCAGGAGACGTTTTTGTTTTCCTGTTCCATAGTGCTGAACGAACAACTCAGAGATCGACCACCATTGGTCGGATTCACCCGTCTGCATGATCTTCACATAACGGGCCTGTTGCTCAGGGAAGGAGATAGAAAGACGTCCTGACGTTCCTTCGCCTCCAGCAATGGATGTTCCCCAGTTTTGCCCGTCATCGGAAACGAAAATGCGATATTGCCGTGGATAGTCATCCTTGGCGTTCCCAGAGTCCAACTCGACTGCATCAAAAGCACTCGTTTGTCCAAGATCAATCGTGATCCACTGTCCCTCCGTTTGCTTTCGCCCGTTCGTCCATAATGTCTCTTTTTTTCCATCCAGCATGTAAGCTGTGACATCGGTTCCTTGTGTGGAGGAAGCGGTCACGATCCAGGTTGACCGATCGGGCAACGGTGATGGAGTTGGATTTGGATGCTCAGGTGTTTGAGCCAATTTCCCAAATCGGGCGAGCTTGAGTTCCGAGATGGACCACCAACTGTCTGCGGGAGCAGTCAATACAATTTTGATATAACGCACAGTCTGCATCCCCAAATCAACGGACAAGCTCGGCGATGTTCCTGTTCCCTGTGCAATCGGCTTGCTCCAGTTCTCATCGTCTTTCGAAACGTAAACTTCATACCCTTGGGCATAATCACCCCAGTTATTGCCGGAGTTCATAAAGAGAGTATCCATCATCTGCTCGCTGCCCAGATCAATATGGAGCCAGTCTCCAGGCTGTTGCGTTTGTCCAGATGACCAGCGAGTAGCCAAATCTGCATCAATCATGCGTTCCACTGCTTCCGAACTGGAAGAGGCGGTAATTGTCCATGAGCTGCGATCCAGATAAGTGACGCCTTGTGAAGCATCCGGCTGCTTGACTACCGTATTTTCTAATGGATTGACCTTTACTTGAGCCTTCGCATAGACGGTAGCTGAACCCAAAGCCCCGCTGGCATTATAAAATCGAACCGTTTTGGCGGTATCGGACGGATTCCAGATTTGCGCTGTGTAGACGCCGTCCTTTTCGTAGACGGTTACTGCCGGAGAATCAGCCCAAATATCCATTGTACGTGTTCCCGTGGATGCCATACTGTGCATGAACCAGTATGCGTTAAAGACTTCGTTTTGCTGCATGTCTTTCGTATTCCACTTTGCAAGAGCAGCCTCCGGGTCCCCGATGGATTGGAAAGGCCAGATGATGTGTTGCCATGTGCGCTCTTGATGACCACCCAGATCCTTGATCATACCGTTGTATAGTGCGGCGGTATTCTTCGGATCACGGCCATAATAGGTCATCCACTCCGCCGGCGGCAGCCAATGAATGCCGTAAATATGCTCTGCGTCGTTGGAGAAGTACGTGCCATACAGGTAAGCACTGCCGTATACATGCCCTACGGTAGCGTGTTTGTATCCTTCCAGCCAGTTATCTCCATCGTAGTTGAACCAATATTGCTCGGCCGCTTTTTCTTCGGTGACAAAGCCCCAGATGCCTGTATCGCGATAGGCTTTATTCCCTGTGACCTCGCCCCACATATATTGCCCGACCCAGCTGAACAGAGCTTCGCCTGCCGCTTCCTGATTGTTTCCGCTGCGATTGTCGGCATAACCGCCAGCCCAGGAATGGCCTGAATAGGGATCAAAATTACGCATCCATGGGAATTGATCATCTGTACGCGAAGGGTTGGCATAATCCCGAATCAGCAACTCAACCATATCTCCATAATCCTCTACAAATGTTGGATCATACATAGCCAGCACCGCAGATGCAAAGACGTAATAGCCATACGTAAAATGATGATCCGTCAGCCCGGTGTTGACGCCGAACCCGCTTCCGTAAGGGAAGATCGTTCCCCATTGCTCCGAGTAATAAAAATAATAGGAGTGCAGACGTTCATCCGGTGAGTAAGTGTACCAGTCTGTCAAAATGTTTCTTAACAGGGACAGGTAGTGGTCCCGACGTTCGTGATCCCCAAGCTGGTCGCTAATGAGCACACCCAGCGCAAGCGGATGAAGCTTTTTCCCCTGCCAGTAGGGATCTTCGCTCATTAAATTGCCAGACGTATCTGCATCAAGCTGATCCAGATAGCTGATTAATTGCGCGCGTGAGTATGTCGGATCATCCGGCTCCACGAATTGCGGAATAATGCCGTAGAAACGATCCTGTGTCGTAAAGCTGTTGCCTTCGCTTACTTTCATCATCCCACGAATGGAAGGATAAGTGAGCTCCGTAAGTGGAGTTGTTGCAATTTTCCACTGGTGCGGGAACAAAGCCATTAATGTGCTGGTGGAAAAGTTGGCACGCTTCGTTTGTGTAACGGATCTGAAGGTCGTTGTAACTTGGGAAGTGCTCTCGTTGTAGTTGTAATCAACCTTCGTATCCGTCACAAAAGCATAGGCATGCTGATAATAGTATGCTAATTCTGATGCAGACGGCAGGGTAGCCAGCGACAAATAATTTTCGTTTGATCCCAGCTTGATCTTAAGTGTATTGCCAAGCTTTATAAGTGTGGTACCCTCTGGTGCATAAAGGCCGTAGTTTCTTGTAAAGGTTTGCGGCGAAGGGGCCCTGTCTTGATTGGTGACTTCTATACCGATATGATCTCCAGTCCATGATTCCCCGTCCTTAAGCATAATCTCACGGTTTTGATCATCAAAAAGACGTGTGATGTTCGGTGAACGGAGCAGGATCGTGTCCGGGTTCTCGAACGTGTTGTACAGGAAAGGGGAGCCTTTGACAAAGGTTGTATTGACCTTCGCCGTGTCATCATCACTCATGATGATGTTTGCGGAGTAATCTCCGTATCCGGCTACCTTGGTATTCACCTTAGCTGGGTTTATATTGCTTGTTGTCAGGATAAGGTCTGCTTCACCATCGGCATCCATCGAGTTGCCGTCAGCAGAAAGGTATCCCGCACCAGGATTCAAAACATGAAGCCCCTGCTTAGTGTAGCGATTTTTGAACGGGAGTGTAACTAGGCTGTTCCCATCTCCTAAATCCGAAACGAGAATCGATTGCCACCAGTCATTAGATGGAATCGGAGTAGTGATGTCAGTTGTGCGATTTTTTGGGTTTTTCGGTTGTAGCATCGTGATGTCATTAATAGCATAACTGCCGGCCCCAACCTGTACTGAGCTCATCTCCGGGATAGCCGGAATGGTGTAGACCGGTTGTTCATCACCTTGAATATACTCATATACATCAAAGGCATAGAGCGAAAACCCATTGGTTGTACCTCGGCCAAGTCCTGCGAACTTTACATATCTGGCTTCTGCATATACAGGAATGTCATCTCGTCCACCATTACTGTGTAACTCCCGAAACAACGTAGTCCATTGTTTTGCGTCATTGGATACCTGAATGTCATAAGCGCGTCCAAACGCATTTTCCCATTGTAGCGAAATTCCTCCGATTTCATGACGCTCGCCAAGGTCAACAACAATCCATTCCTGATCCTTGTAGATGGAAGACCAGCGTGTACCTGGGTCACCGTCTGTCACATTGCGAGCTTCATAGTTTCGCTTTTCCATCTTGGCCTTATCTTCGGCGGAGCGGCTAGGTTCGTCAATCTCTTCTGATGAAGCCATAACCGTTTTACCAAGGGCAAGGTTGGTAGCAACCGGTTTCGGAGGTGGATTTGCTCCGCCCGTTCCATACACATTGAACGCGTACAGAGATACACCGTAGGCTTGCTGTGCTCGTTCATGACTGAACAAACGTACGTATCGTGCATTTGCGGAAACCTCAACTTCCGTCATACCGCCTTGACCCTTCGTTGTGGAGTATACTTGCGTCCAGTTCACCTCGTCATCGGACACTTCAAGGTCGAAGGCGGAAGCATAAGCATTTTCCCACTCAATCGAGATGTTCGAGATGGAAGCCACTGCACCCAAGTCAACATAGATCCACTGAGGGTCTTGCTGCCAAACACTTTCCCACCGGGTATTTTTGTTGCCATCCACGGCATGATCGGCTGTATTACCGCCAAGGGATGAGGAACTATACACCGGTCTGTTCAGGGATAAGAGATATGACCCTTCTGCTGCAGCGTTTGCTGCCTTGCTTGGCCATAGCGGCACACTGCTGATCAACAATAGCATAGATAACAGCAGGTTCACGCAGATTCTGCGTTTGTTTCGTTTGTGACTCGTTCGTCCCTTCACATCTTCGTCTCCTTTGTTAGCTCTTGTCTTTCCATTAGACAGAACTTTCTCTTTTTCCTAACAACCTGTTATATGTATGATTCTGTTCTCCCGTGCCGCATTCCTGAGATCGATTTCAGGTTGCAATCATGGGATATGCGGATGTTCATTTGTTGTATATCGATCATTTGGAGTGGATTATAAAGTTTTTTTAATCGTTTTCGTAGAAAAAGAGACATATGTCCTACAGGAGGCAAGCGTGGTGTGTAACTATGAAATGCCGAATTAGGATTACGGTCGGATAGCAATATAATGTTTTCTTTTTACTTTTATCTAAGCGAGATACTATCCTTCCTCAGGCACCTCTGATCGAGGTAAGTTGTTACAGGCAATTCAAAAAGCTCGCTATTCGCGAGCTTCATGAATTTCTATAGGGAAGATTGAAACCCCGATACATAAGTTATTGCTCTAGCATAGAGATGATTGCTTGTTGCACAAGCTCAGGTTGTTCAAGGTACACATAGTGTCCTGAGTTTGGCGCAGTGACATGAGTAGCCTGATTAGACAAGGATGCTAAATCTTGTTGCATTTCAGCCCATTTGATTTCCATTTCTGGACCCATGCCGTGTTCTGTTGCGGATATTACAGTTAATGGTGAATTTCGCAAAGCATCCTTCGAACGCAGTTTTTCGATATATTTAAAGCTCTTGGTTACTTCTGCATAATCCCCTTCCGCAGTAAACTGTGACTGGTACATCTCTATAAATTCGGGCGGCAAGGTTGCCAAAACAGCTTCCTCTTGCTTTTCGTGAGAGGCATCGATCAGCACAGCTCCTGCAACTTCATTGGTATAACGATCAGCAAATCCTCGCACATTTAATCCGCCAATGCTGTGTCCCACCAGTACATATGGACCTGGAATATTAGCTTTTCGAAGCAGCTTATGTAACTCTTTCACCTGTTGTTTTGTTGTTTTATCTTTGGTAGTATCGTCACTAAGTCCGAGCCCAGCACGATCATAAGAAACCGTTAACGTTTTTTGGGATATCTCGGATTGGATACCAGACCAGACGGATGAATCGTCACCGTATCCGCTAATGAAAACAACGGTAGGGAGAGACGTTTTCACTCCTTGAATATTCGCATACAAGGCAACCCCTGTACTTACTTGATAGAGCCCGCTAGAGCCAACCTGATTCGTTTTCCCTTCTGCAAGTGGAGCTGCCATCAGAAAAACCAGACAAAAACTTAGAGTTAAAGATAGCCAACGTTTCATCATACATACCCTCCTAATATGGGAATAATTAAGATATTCATTCATATCAGAGTATATTCTTCTAAGGTAAAAATGTAAATAATTATGTTAATTATATAAATTTTTAGTAAAATATTGTTTGATTTAAAATTGAGCCTTGGAGGGATATGATGAAGCATACTTACCTTGTTTTATTGTTAATAACGATGTGGCTTACTAGTGCATGTGAACAGTCTCATCGTAGCAAGGACAAAGGGGGACATGGAGATTCTGCTTCTCTGATAGGGAGGGGCACGACCAACAATCCAAGTTTGTTTACTTTGGATACGGAGAAGGCTTATGAACTCTGTGCAGAGGCTTTATCTGGATATTACAAAGCTATATGGAACGGTCTGGAATTTGACGTTAGTAGATATATTGATAACCCGAACCTCAAACTATATACGGAAAAGAAGATCAGATCACAATATAATCTGTTTCGCAAGAACAATTTAACTTATAACCAAGTGAGAGAGGTCAAGATGGAAGCTGAAAAAGTGGATTATATTGAAGGAGAGCAGAGTTTTTATTATCTAAAAATGAATGCACGTATTATAAAGGATGTAGGTGAATATGCGGAGTCTACTGAATTCTTGGTACAAGATCTGAAAGGAAAGGTAGTTATTGTGGACTGGTATACATCTGGAAAGGATAGTTACGATTCTATTATGCGTGGGGAGAGTCAGGTGATTAATAATCCTGCCATCTGGGAGAGTAGTGAACGGGTGGATAAATTGAAATAGTGGATCAGGTATTGTAGAGCCGTGATACTTGTTACTTACTACACTCTGGCTTCAAAGCCCGAAGTCTGTGTTAATGCCCTTCAGGCTGTTGGTAGAGTATCGACAAGTGTTAGTGTCTCCGAATGCAGGCTCTATTGTTTCATCTGCTTGGCCCTGCAGCATGTTGCACAGTCAGTGATTCGGCGTCAATGGTCACCGTAAGATCGAAAAAGCGGTCACTGTGCCCCTCTCTCCAGTCCTCCGGTACATCTTCGGAATAAAACCAGAAGCGAAGCAGTCGCCGCTCAGGGTTTTGCAGGAGTTCAACAGCGCAGTCAATTGAGCATATGGACAGATCAAGGATAAGCGGCGGTGACCATCGCTGCACTGCTTCAGTCCATTCTGATACTAGTTGCTTAGCAGCTTCTACAGCAAGGAGTAAATGAAGTGCATACTCCGAACCAGTCAGTTTTTCCGCAATGGTCTCCTGGTGCTTGACGTTCGTAGCTTCCAGAAGTGCTGGAACATCCTTGCGGTCGATATTAAAGATGCTACTTGGAAATTGCAAATTCGAATGTATTCCATGATATGACTCCGTCATCGTTGTTCACCTCTTCTTGATGGATTGAGGAGGTACCCCTCAATAAGTTTAGCAGGTCTAAATCCTATTTTAGCACGTTTAATAGATAACAAAATTAGGGGCGATTTTTATTATTTAAATGAAGTCTATAGAATGAATTTGAAAGATCACGACGTGTACCCCAACCAATATAGTGCCTAAAAAGCCGATGAATAAATACGGGCACCCACCGCATTCCCCTCATAACTGATATCTGAAGAATGTTCATCAAGTTTAGGAAACATATTTAAGTTTTACACGCCTTTCATATGTTAGGTATGTTAACATCATTTTATGCTTTAAATAAGTTCATCTCGGGTTATAGCCCTTTTTTGTTATTTTTGTTAACAATAAAATATTGTTTTAAATAGATTTATATGTTATCGTTTATGCGTGTCATATAATATTACATAATGTTGCGTAACCTAGGAGGGGGGACGTAATGTTTATTAACCGAACGATTAGGAAAATTGGTGTTTCAGTAGGGATTGTGGGTATGTTTACATTTGCTCTACCTTCAGTGGGATTTAGTATGCCGTTGCAACCAACAACATTTGATAAGGTAGAAGGTGATTATTATGTAACGTCTGCGATTGAAAACGTTCGCTGGGGATCACTGCCTAATCGAGATAGCTCTCCGATTCTTACTGTGCCATCAGGAAGCGCTGTAACATTTGATACGGTATCGCATGAGGGACTGATTGAAGATCAGGGGAGAAATCCAGTGGAGTACTTCGGCAAATTCGGTATCTCCCCCGATGGCGTGTTGGATGATGCCAAGGCAATTGCGGCTTCTCCAATTAAGCATGATTATGTAAAAGACGGACCTCATATCATCACTGGGCCAGTAGCCGTTGAGGGAGCAATGCCAGGAGATGTTCTTAAAGTAGAAGTCCTTTCGTTGCAAACTCGAGTTCCCTATGGTGTCATTTCTAATCGTCATGGTAAAGGTGCCCTTCCTAACGAATTCCCAGAAAATACAGGCCCGCAAGAGGGGGCAAGCGCAACAAAACCGGAATTATATAATAATGTATCTATATTTACGCCTATTGAAGAGATCAACGGCAATTGGTATGGTTTATTACCAACAAAATCTGGAAAAAACGTACGTTTCCCGATTAATCCGTTTCTCGGTGTTATGGGGGTTGCACCAAATACCAGCGAAGTTGTGAGTTCGATCCCGCCTATTGAAACAGGAGGGAATATGGATATTAATGAGTTGGGTGTCGGTGCAACTATTTATTATCCGATTCAAGTTAAAGGCGGGCTATTCTATACTGGAGATCCACACTTTGCTCAAGGGGATGGAGAAGTAGCGCTAACTGCATTGGAAGCTTCTTTAAGGGGGACAGTTCGGTTAACGGTGTTAAAAAAAGGTGATCCTTCGATCCCGCATCGTGGAGCATTCACGCAACCCTTTGCTGAAACAGAGGATTATTGGATTCCCATTGGACTTGATGCTGATTTGGATGAAGCAATGAAAGAATCAGTACGTGAATCGATTCAATTCTTATCCGATAAGCTTGATATGGATAGAAGTGTAGCTTATGCGTACCTATCGGCGGCAACGGATTATGAAGTATCCCAGGTCGTAGACCGAACGAAAGGGGTTCATGGGCTCATTCGAAAGAGCGATTTCCTTGAATATGTTGACGTTGCAATGAATGTAGGGGGTACGACCATCAAACCGGTTGTTCATAACGATGAATTTTACGTACCGATTCGAACCATTTTGGAGCTATTGGGCGGTACAGTCGTGTGGGATAATAAGACGCGTACAACACAAATCCAATTAGGCACGAAAAATATAAGTGCTCAAATTGGTTCGGATGTGTATTCAATTAACGATAAACTGGTGTTCAATAGTAAGGTACCAAAGCTTTTAAATGGCGAAACCGTAGTTCCGGTGTCTGTTATCAATGAAATACTAGGTGCTTATGTAAACTGGACGACGATCGACAAGACGTTAACAGCAAACGTGTCGTTAAGTAAAAAGCAATAATTGATTTCAGTATTTAATCGTGGTGGACGAATGTCCATCGCGTTTTTTTCTGTTGTCGTGAATCAAAAAAAAGGGACTAACTGGGAGTTTGTTAACTCTCAGTTTAGTCCAGAAAGCCTTTTCTAAGAATATCATCAAAATATTTATTCTTCCCATAACCCGCTTGCGATTGCAATCGAAGATATGTCTACATCAATTCAGACATTCCGACCTAGACCACTGAATCTTATACACTAAGTCCACCGTCAACAGGTAAAACGACTCCAGTAACAAAAGATGAATAATCACTAAGTAACCAAGCGGCTGCGTTAGCAATCTCAATAGGCTCAGCAGGACGCCTCAGAGGTGTCTTCGCACGAATCTGTTCAATGATATCGGGGTTGATAGAAACCCACTGCTGAATCATATCCGTCATTGTGGTCCCCGGAGCAATTGCATTGACACGGATACCTGCTGGACCATATTCGACTGCAGCAGTTTGAGTCAGACTGTTTACCGCTCGTTTAGATGCCCCGTAAGCTCCCAAGCCCGGATTTCCCTTCAGACTACCCACGCTGCTGGTGTTAACAATAGAGCCTGACCCTGAAGTCTCCATCATCACTTTAATCTGGGCTTTCATGCACATCCAGACTGCTTTATAATTTACGGACTGGATCAGGTCGAAGTCTTCTTCTCTTTCATCCACCAGCGATGATACCGTGACTCCAATACCTGCGTTATTAAAAGCGGCATCAAGACGACCATATCGTTCCATTGTAGCTTTAACAGCTTGTTCAACATTGCGTGAATCGGACAGATCGGCTGTGAAATATGCAGCATCTCCACCCGATGTCACAATTTCATCCCTGACTTTACGCAACTCAGACTCTGTCCTCGCGACGAGCATCACAGAAGCCCCTTGCTGTACAAACAGTCTTGCTGCCTCAGCTCCAATGCCTCGCCCCGCACCTGTAATCATTACTACCTTGTTTGCCAACATTTGTCCTGCAATGGTTGTCATATTCATTCTCCTTGCCTGGAATTGTTGATCTCATCAACTACCTTCAGTATAATTTGACTACTAAATGGTCACGAGAACCTGCTTAATGGTAGGTTTGTGAGTGATAGGATAAGGGGGAGGTTTACTTGAACGACAGTGAGCGCCGTTTAGCGCTAGGTAATTTCTTAAGAGATTTACGCGCCTCCGTTTCTCCCCTTGATGTTGGCCTTTTGCCTGGCAATCGTCGTCGCACACGAGGCTTGCGGCGAGAGGAGGTCGCCGGGATCGCGAATATAGGACTCTCATGGTACACGCGCCTTGAACAAGGTCGTGATATTCGTCCGTCGGTAGGTGTACTGGAAAGCTTGGCTTCAGCACTCCAGCTGACACCCAATGAGCGAAGACATCTCTTTTTGCTTGCTGGAGAATCACTGCCTCCTCAATCAACGATCATGGAAGAGAAACTGAGCCCATCCATTCAGGACATGCTGAATGAATTGCATCCTAATCCGGCCTATGTCATCGGGAAAAAGTGGGATTTTTTAGCTTGGAATGAAGCGGCAGATGCTGTATTTATGATTCATAGGGTGTCACCCCCGCATGATTATAATTTGATGTGGCGCCAATTTACGGATTCTATTTGGAAAGAAGGATCGGAGGATTGGGAGAGTGTCTCACGAAGAATGATTGCTGAGTTCAGAACGGCAAGAGCACGGTATCTGAATGATGATTCATTCGACAAGTTAATTGAAGATCTGAAGAGGACAAGCGATGATTTTACAAGAATGTGGCAGTATCATGAAGTGCCAGTTTCCCTTGACGGCTACAAGAAGCTTTTGCACCCCACGTTTGGAGTTATTGAATTTGAGCATGTCACCCTTCAATTCCCCAATGAACCCGATCAGCGAATGATGATTTATATGCCTCATCCGGCAACCAAATCTTGTTTAAAGTATTACTTCACGGGCGAGAGTGGGCCACCGTAAAAGTTGAAAATCACTAGCCATCCCGTGCAACGATGCTTTTACCACTCCTGTATTCCTGGCTCACGCTCAGGAACGGAAAGTACACCGCCCCAGGCATCGGCCTGCATGGCGGTGTATTTGTCTTTGAGATCCTATAGACTTGTCCTCCGAACTACTCTTCCCCCGTCGCCACCGCGTTCTCCTCATAACTGATCCAGTCGCTCCAGCTCCCGGAATACAGCTTCACATTCGTATATCCCGCTTCTTCCAGCGCAATGACGTTCGGACAGGCGGATACGCCTGAGCCGCAGTATACAATAATTGCATCATCTTTCCCCAGCTTCACGAACCGCTCCTCTAATGCCTCAACACCAGACCAGCGACCATCCGTACCAAGCACTTCTTTCCAAAAATAATTCACTGCCCCCGGAATATGTCCGGCCTTCGCATCGATCGGTTCCTCCAGCCCCGCATAACGGCGGGCATCACGGGAGTCGATGAGCATGGCGCTACCGCTTGCCGAAGCTTGTTGCGCATCCGTAACGCTTGCGAGCATCTGTGGTTGCAGGTTCACGTCAAACGAAGATGGAATCTGTACCGGGATGTCCGTTGTCACCGGGAACTTGGCATTCTGCCAAGCCGAGAAACCTTCGTCCATGACATAGACTTGCTCATGTCCCAAGTAGCGAAGCAGCCACCATAAACGTGATGCGTTCATGCCGCCTTGATCATCGTAGGCAATGATGCGACTATTGGAGCCGATGCCAGCTTTGGCAAGGCGGCTTGCGAGTGCAGCGGGATTAGGGAGTGGATGGCGTCCGCCGTGCTCAGTGACCGGAGCGGAAAGATCCTTTTCCAGATCAAGATAGACAGCCCCCGGAATATGTCCGGCTTCATAAGCTTCACGTCCGGCATCGGGTTGACCGAGCAGGAAACGGCAATCTACGATAGCAACATCGGATTCGTACATTCTGGCGAGCAGCCAGCGCATGGATACTATATTTTTCATAACAACACACCGCCTTCATATGTAATGAATTTTTTTACACCGTCTTCGGTTCAACAGGAACTGGAGCGGCGATGGGCGCATCAGCTGGAATGGGCTGGGGTTTGGTTTTGCCGTACCGAATGAAGATCCACACCCCGAACAGGATCACGACACCTGCCGACATTTGAAGTGTACTTAGTGCTTCACCCAGCAGTACCCAGGCCAGCAAGGATGAGAATACAGGCTCTCCGAGAACACCCATCGATACGGTGGTAGCGTTCATATATTGCAGCAACCAGTTGAAGAGATAATGTCCAAAGATGGTAGGCACGATGGCAAGCAGCAGGAAGATTCCCCACTCCGAAGCCGCGTAACCGCCGAACGGATGCCCCATGAATAGATTGTACACCGCGAACGTACAGGCAGCGACAAGAAACACCCAGAAATTATACGAGAATGCACTGAGACCTGTTCGCAAAAACTGACCCAGCAACATATGCACAGCCACTGCCATCGTGCCAAGTAATGATAAGATATCTCCCTGTAGCGCGGTGCCTGCCACCTGAAAATCTCCTGCACCGATAATGATCGACCCGAACAGCGCGATACCCATGCCAATGAGCATCATACGGTTGATTTTGGCTTTGAACAGCCACACCGATCCGGCCAGAATCAGAATCGGCTCGAGAGCAAGGATGACGGTGGAACTGGCGACACTGGTTAATCTCAGTGATCCCATCCAGAGCAGGAAGTGTAGCGCAAGCATCACACCGGAAGCAAGTAACAAAACCCACTGACGAACATTCAGACGAAGCATCTCATGCCTGTGTGGCCAAACGAAAGGCAGCATGAGCACATTAGTTAAAAACAGGCGATACATGGCAATGACCGCAACATCTGCGTCAGACCAGCGTACAAAAATAGAAGAGAAAGAAATGGCAATAATGCCGACAAAAAATAACAAATAGATGGATCTGCCGGCACGGTTCATGCTTGTCATAGGTGTAGCTCCTTCTTGTAAATAGATAACCTAAATCACCTCATTATACAGGAGAAGGTCAGTGCAGGGAAGACATCAGCAGGTAAAGATACTTCACCACGCAGCAGATATCTTGATATATATAAATGTTGTATGGACGCTGAAAAAATTGGAAGCAGCATCTCGGCCATGAAACACGTTTTACTTTTAACAACGAATAAATTCAGTTGCACATCCGTGGTTAGAGAAACATGGAAAAGAGATAAGTAGATTGTAACCGAGCTTGTAACTATTCTGTCATTCACAGCGACGGTTTTTCTATTAATCTTCTATATAGAGACGTGAATCGATATAATATTCCATTCATCGGGAAAAAAAGACAGTTGGGAAGTGGCTAGGTCGTGAGAGTACAACAAGAAACAACGCGAGACTATGGAAATGCGATTCGCAGTGTCAGTCGAAAACAAACTCATAAAAAAAGGAAAATCCGCTACGGCAGATTGAGCGTGGCGATCATGCTCTTGCTTGTGTTTGTTGCGGGCTTGACATATGTGTTTATCGGTATGACCCATTGGATGAAAACGGTAATGGCACCACCGCCAATTGCTGTTATTGAGCAACCCGCCAAGCTGGGGATGATTCAGGTTACACCGGAGGCGAAAGAGGAGCCGGCACGATTTATGGGTCAGGTTCGAAAAGTGGTGTACATAACATTTGACGATGGACCAAGTCAATATACAGATCAATTGCTGGATATTTTAAAGCAACATGAAGCGAAAGCGACGTTTTTCATGATTGGACGGCAGTTAAATGAGCATCCGGATGCGGTGAAACGTTTGCTGAAGGAAGGTAGTTATCCTGGTTTACACAGCATGACACATAACTATAAGAAACTCTATAAGAGCGGAAGTTCGGCGAACTTTGTGAATGAGTTCAAAAAGGAACAGAAAATGGTCGAGAAACTGATCGGATACACACCGCATCTCATCCGTGCTCCTTACGGTAGCAGTCCGCAGATTGGTGAAGCATTCAGGGGAGACATTGCAGCGGCAGGTTTCAAAATGTGGGACTGGACGACAGATTCCCTGGATTGGAATCTTCCCGGTCAGCCGGATAAAATCGTAGCCCGAGTGAGCAATAGTGTGCACAGGGATAAGGAAGTTATTTTGATGCATGAACGGGAACAGACTGTGCAGGCGCTGCCGCGCATTATGAAGCTGCTGGAAGATCGGGGCTACGAATTCGAAGTGTATGATCCGAGCGCACACTGGGTTGCCAATTTTAGCGGGGATACACGTCTGTAGACGTTATGGCAAGAGAGGGAGAACACATGTTAATTACGAGCAAAAAAATTACGCTAGCAGCATGCAGTCTATTGCTGATGCTTTTACTTAGCGGGTGTGGAGAGCCGCAGGAGCCTGCGGCCAATCAGGTGAATCGTTTGGTGCAGAGTGGTCAGGAGATCGACAAAAGTCTGAAGGATCTGACACGGTATGAAGCAGAGGATATGGAACTATACAAGAGTATTTTGAGCAATGGAAAGAAAAAGAACAGCAATATCGAAGCGCTGCTGGATCAAGCAGAGGCTGATATTCAGCAACGTCGAGCGTTGCTTGAACAGACGGGGAAGGTTATGCAGGAGACAGGAGAGAAGATTGAAGCACTACGCGGTTCTCTCAAGGAGCTTACCATTGAGAAGGAAGAGACGCTTGCTCACGCAGGTAAAGTGCTGGATCAATATGAGGCAAGAGCCAAAACCTATGAGCTATTTGTAGTTTCATATGAACATAGCCTGAATGCTGAAGAACAACTGTACGGGCTTATGCGAGCAAGTGCTAAGCCGAATCTTGTTAAAATTAAACGTGCCATCCGCACACGTAATGAAGAATACGCCAAGCTTGCGGAAGTACGTAAACAATTCAACTTGCAGACGCAAGCTTTCAACGCGGCGCATGCGCAATTGGTTAAGCTTGATCAGGCGGGCTAGGCTGGAGAGTTGGCCTTTGAATACCGTTTATGCGTGATTGAGCTGTCTGATTCCCGTGTAAGTAAATATTATACGAAGCTATATAAATGGAACAAACAGTCTTTGCACAAAACAGCGATTGCAAGATCCCGCCGCTATCCGGAGTGATCGTGTGAAGCATCGTTGGTTCAATGGATGTAGCAACATGGACAAGCAGCATTGCGTTTAAGCTAACGGAGGTGTTCATATGCGAAAAAGGAATAGGGTAAAGGTCAGCACTACATTAGTGGTTCTACTTATGGGATTCTCACTCGTGGCTTGTGGGAGCAGTGCACCTGCACTTCAACCATCTGTGAACAATACAAAGGAAACGTCACCAGCGCCGGAACAGAAGCCGGAGGAAAGTGATGTCATTGAAGCAGAGGGCATTCTGACGGGTTGGGCTGACCCACACACGGTTGAGATTCGTGTAAAGGATAAAGCGATGTCTTTCCAGGTGGGGGAGGATATGCAGAAATTACTGGACGATATCGATGATGAGGATTCGGTTCGTTTCAAATATGTAGAAAAAGCAGTGGATGCATCAACCAAACAACTGGTACTCACCGGGATTACCAAAATTGCATCTGAGGATGGCGATAAAACGGGTACTGGGGCAGGAAATATCGTTACATCTGATCGCGCCAAAACGTCAGAACTGGAAGTGACGGTGGAAGGGATCACGGAGAAGCGGCCAGTAACTCTGGCACAGACCAAAGGGTATTCGCTATATATCTTTGAGCCGATGGCTTTTGATGCAAAAGACCATGAGTTAACGATGAAGATTGATCCTAGATACAAGGTAGAGATCGAAAAGTTGCCTTCGGACTTTAATCTGGATTATTTGAAGATGGACGCGAAGGAAGAGTTGTCCGAGGTGGGGGAAGTCAAAGAATTAACTCCTGAACAGCTTAGTAATGGGCCGATGAAAGATGCAAGACTGTTTATGATGTCTCAGAATGGGAAGAAAACGCAATATTTCATCGTCAAGGAACTGGACGGGAATGGATTCATTTTCCACATTGATGCGCCGGTTGGTGAACCTTCCGAAGGTTTCCTGCCTATGGTGTATGCATCAGTGAACTCGATTATGAATGAATAAAGCGATAACCGTGGGCAGCGTGTCTCCTGAAAAGAGGGGATACGCTGTTTTGTTGAGCCGGAAGGAACAAGAGCAAGCACACGTTCCTCCCGGCTGTTTGCTTGTTCATGATGTTGCTGTTGGTCAACGGACATGGTCGATCCACAGGCTGAACTCAAGTTCAGGTAAGTACCTTCGGTACCTTATGCTCTTGAAGCTCTTCATAACAGGTGATAATGTGCTGGTGAAGGACATGTTCTTCGGGAATGTCCATGCGTTCGCGGATAAAAGGAGAGAGTCCATCTTCATGAATAAAATGTTGCAGCTTCATGGCTTCCTCATCGCGTTTGTCATCAAACAGCATTGCGGCCGCCATCGCAGAGGTTAAGTGAGGAATAGCGATTCCGAATTCACTGGCCTGCATCGCTGGGCGAACAAGCCGATCATGAGGTGAAAGCTTGCGAAGTGGAGAACGTGCAACCCGGGTCACTTGGTCGGTGAGATTGGGGTTAGCGAACCGTCCCAATATAGTATCGATATATTTTTGGTGTGTTTCCGCGTTGAAACCGTGTTTACGGATCAGCATGGCTCCCGTCTCTTCCATGACATGACGCACCTTGGCGCGAAGGGCCGTATTGCTCATGACCTGCCGGATGGTCTTCAAGCCTGCGAGATAACCGAAGTATGCGGCGACACAATGACCCGTGTTGACCGTAAACATTTTGCGCTCAATATAAGGTTCCAGTGAATCAACATAGTGAACGCCTTCGATTTCTTTAAACCCATCCAGCAGGGCCGGGCGGTGAACAACCCATTCATAAAAAGGTTCAACCGTGACCTGCAGCGGGTCTTCGTGGTTCTGAGCCGGAACAATCCGGTCCACAGCTGCATTGGGGAATGAAATATAACGTTCGGCTTTGGCCCGGGTGGGCTCATCCAGAAAAGGATAGATACGCTTTTTCAGCCGGGTGCTACCGCCGATCGCATTTTCACAAGCGATAATGTGCAGAGGATTGTAATTATTAGCTTTCATGCGCAGATAGATGCCTTTTGCAATCGGTTCGGCGATATCCCCGAGGGCAGATACACCTACCGCTGTCGTAATGAGATCAGCGGATGCAATCTCTTCCGCGACACGATGTTGCTCGTTTACGTTAATCGCGGTTACGTTATTCACAATGGTTGTGTCCTGTTCGTTATTGGCAAGGGTGATCGGATACTCTTGCCTCTTCTGAAGCAATGATATTTTCTTTGGGTTACGTGCGACAAAGCAGACGTCATAGTCGGAAGCGGACAACATATGACCAATAAACCCACGGCCTATATTGCCCGCACCAAAATGTACAGCTTTCATGTGTGAACTCCCCCTTTAAGATTGGATGACGAAATTCGTGCAGACCTTAGGCGGTGGTGACGAGTGGCTTCGAGATCAAATCGTTAAATGGCAGGTCGGTCAGGCAGGATAGTCGCTGGTGAGGCATATCGAATGCCAACGTTCCGGTGATGGTATTCGAGATGACAACGCAATGCATACCAGCAGAAGATGCTGCACGCGCGCCGTTAGGTGAATCCTCAATGGCTACGGCCTCGTCTGCAGTTACTCCAAGGGCTTCGAGTGCTTGATTGTACAGTTCCGGATCAGGCTTTACATTGGCAACATCATCTGCCGTGCGGATCACTTCGAAATAGTCTTTTAATTTCAGTTGCTCCAGGTGTTGCTCTACCCATTCACGTTTTGAGCTGGAAGCTACAGCGAGCTTTATACCGGCTTTGCTTGCTTGTTCCAAATATTCCTGTATACCTGGGCGAACCTTTTCTTTGTTCATCAATGCAGCATGCTGCAATTGGACCGATTCCCTGAACGCATCCCGATCAATCGGAAGGTTCAAATCTGTGATGAGGTACTCATACGGATTGAAGGTTTTGAGACTGGTACCAATGCACTTGGAATACATCTCCAGTGTTAGATCAACACCATGTTCTTTGTACGCATCCCGAAATGCGATATACCAAGCTGTCTCTGTGTCAATAATCGTTCCGTCGAAGTCAAAAATCAGTGCCTTAATCATCAATTTGTTCCTCCTGTTTTCAGAATTTGTTTTTGGGTTGGAAAATGAAACACTAACTTTCGTGAATTCTCTGCAAATTAATTCCCGTACATTCATTAACTCGCGGAATGTTAGTTAACGCAAAAAGCGGGATAGGGATATTAATTTGGGAAAAAATATGCGTTGAATCTAATAAAACCGTACCACAGGACAAAGAATAGGGTCAAGTGTGTCATGAATGTTTACATTGAAAATTTTCACATGTGTGACTTACTTTCAGAAAATGTGAAACCTTGCAAACCGTTAAGCCCTTTGCATGTAAGCGGTGTAATGGATGAACGGTTTTTTCAACACGAAAAAAATAAAAAAAATTGTTGAAAATGAATCGTATTGGACCATTCAACAGCTTTCGACACGTTTATAATAGAAGAAATGAATCGGCAACTTTAGTTTAATTTGCTTTACGCCAGATCAGCGCATGTGGGACAATAAGGCCACGAGTTGCCTGTTGGATAAGTGATGTGAAGGAGGAAGAGAACATGCTGCAAAGAGATCGTTTTGAGGGCGGTTTGATTGGGCTCGCAGTAGGAGATGCGCTAGGAACAACTGTTGAATTCAGCAGTCCGGGTACTTTTGAACCTGTCACAGATATGATAGGCGGCGGAGTGTTTGGATTAAAAGCGGGAGAATGGACGGACGATACCTCTATGGCTCTGTGTCTGGCGGAAAGTCTGGTGCGTCAGGAAAATTTCGATCCCGCTGATCAGATGCGCCGCTATACGAATTGGTATAAGATCGGTTATATGAGCAGTACCGGAGATTGTTTTGATATTGGTGGAGCTACGCGAAGCGCGCTGGAACGATTTGCTCGAACCGGTGAAGCTTACAGTGGATCAACTGACCCCATGACTGCCGGGAATGGCTCCATCATGAGGCTTGCTCCAGTTGCCATGGCTTATGCGCTTCAACCGTCAGAGGCGGTTCGTTACGCAGGGCTGAGTTCGCGGACAACACATGCAGCGACGGAAAGTGTAGAGGCTTGCGAAGTGCTGGCAGCCATTCTTGTGGCGGGATTCCATGGAGCAGACAAGGCTACGATGTTATCTCCAGAGACGATGAAGCGCTGGCGGACGGAGAAAGGGAGTTCTTTTTCACCTGCCATCGAAGAAGTGGTTATGGGGTCATACGAGCGTAAAGAACCGCCCGAAATCCAAGGCAGCGGGTATGTGGTTCGTTCTCTGGAAGCAGCGCTTTGGGCGTTCAACAAGTCATCCAGTTTTTCGGATGGGGTGTTGCTTGCCGTTAATCTGGGAGATGATGCAGATACAACCGGTGCTGTCTATGGACAGATTGCGGGTGCGTATTACGGGCGAAGCGGGATTCCATCCCATTGGCAGGACAAGCTGGCAATGAGAGATACGTTTGCTCAATTAAATGAGGCTTTATGGTTAAAAGCATCGGGCAATGCCGCGCAGAAAAAATCATAGAACATGAAGAGAACGAGCTAGGCGTAACATTATGATATATGAAGGACAGGAGAAGAGAAAACATCATGAGTAAGACAGAACATTCATTAGAACCTGTTGCGGGTGAACGGGAGGAATCAACGAGTACATCACAGACCACAACATCTGGTAAAAGAAAACCGTTTCCTTTGTCGCTGCTGTGCTTGACGATTGGGGCATTCGCCATTGGCATGACTGAATTCATCATTATGGGTTTGCTGCCTAATGTGGCAACGGATCTGAACGTTAGCATTCCACAGGCGGGACAACTAATTACGGGATATGCACTCGGCGTAGCTGTAGGCGCTCCCATTCTAACCGTTTTCACGCACAAGATTCCACAGAAAAAACTATTGGTGCTGCTGATGTGCATTTTCATAATAGGTAACGCCTTGTCTGTCATTGCGCCTACGTATGGGCTACTCATCTCGGCACGTATCCTGACGGCATTTGCTCACGGCACGTTCCTTGGCGTAGGTTCAATCATGGCTACCAAGCTTGTAACACCAGATCGGAGAGCTGGTGCGGTGTCGGTAGTGCTTGCGGGACTGACCATCGCCAATATTATCGGTGTTCCGTTTGGTACATTTATCGGTCAACAGCTTGGCTGGCGTTCCTCTTTTGGGGCGATTACCATTCTGGGCATTGTTTCACTGCTTGGTATTATTCGTTTTATCCCGGTTATTCCGCAAGGTACACCAGCTAACCTGGGACAGCAGTTCCGTAACCTGATCCGCCCACAGGTATTGCTTGTGCTTCTAATCGGAGCAATGGGCTGCGGAAGTTTGTTTGCAGTTTTCACTTACATTACACCGATGCTGGTTGATATTAGTGGTTTTGCAGAGCAAAGTGTAACCTGGATTCTGGTGCTGTTTGGCTTCGGTGTTACGCTCGGGAATATGGTTGGTGGTCGTCTGGCGGACTGGAAGCTTATGCCTTCACTGATTGTGAACTTCGGTATTCTTGCTGTACTACTCGCTGCATTAACGCTGACACTACACAATCCCGTGTTGGCGGTAATCACGATCTTCTTTTGGGGTGTCGCAGCTTTTGGCATTATGCCGGGACTTCAGCTTCGCATTATGAATATGACGCGTGAAGCTCCGCTGCTGGCGACGACATCCAGCCACTCTGCATTTAATCTGGGGAATGCGGCCGGGGCTTATCTCGGCGGATTTGCCATTACACACACAGGACTGATATCAGTGCCAATCTACGCCGCAGTAATTGCAGCACTTGGCTTGCTTGGATTGTTACTCAGTTTGTTTAAGCAGGATAAGGAATCTTCGCCTGAAGGTGCAGATGGTATTCATCCCGTATCGGTGCATTAAATTAAAAACTATAGCCTAATGATAATGAAGAAAACCTCAGCCTCTTGTTATAAACAAGAAAACTGAGGTTTTTTCTACTGTATTTAATAGATTTCAAGCTCGTTAATTCGAACATAGGTTGGCTGATGTGAAGGCCCTCTGCTAGCAACGACACGTACCTTGGAGGTGTTTACTGCTGCAAAAGTATGTGATCGTGTCGTCTCCTGGTTGCCTGTGACTTGAACCAGGTTTACCCAGTTTGAACCATTCCAGTATTGCAGGTCGTAGTTGGCAAGGACATAACCCTTGGTTGTATATAGATCAATCCGCTGAATGGAACTGGATGCAGGCAGATCAAGAATGACATATTGCGGTAATGAGGAATTACGATTATTTGCCCAGCTATAACTTTCCCCAAGTGCCGTGTTACGGTCGCCGTCATTGATTCGGGCTGTTGAGTACCCCGGATAGGTGGAGGATGCGGTTATGGTTGCATTTCTCGCCAGGTTCTGCCCGGTTCCCGGATTGGTAGGATTTTTTACCAATCTTACGAGATTCCAGCGTAGCTCAAAGAGTTTGAAGGATTTATTAAATACAGCGCCTTCCCCCTTCACGAGCGCATCGATGGTAAGGGACATGGTGCTTGGAACACTGTTGCTACTTGTCCACTTTCCTGTGGCCTCAATGCCTGCGAACACACTGACCTCTAATATTTTCTTGCCTGCAATTTTCAAACTCACTTCAGCTTTGGCTCCTGCCCAAGCCGTAACTTGTCCTTCAATTTTATGTGTCACGGTAAGATAACGGCTCACATTGCTGTAAGGCTTGATTTGTACAGGAATATAGGCCCGTGTTTTACCTTTTACACCTAGAGTGACGGTATACCCCTGATCCACTTGGAATTCAAATGTGACATTGCCATCAATACCGATGACAAGGAATACTCCAACGGATACGGATCCCAGGCTACCTGCACCGATATTGAAGCCCATAATCGGCACTTTAACTTCTTTTTTGAATTTGGCGTCGCCTTTAATGTAGACGTTCGCTTTCTCACCTGCTGTGAATTTAAGATCGTATTTTCCCCAGAAACCGTATTTTCCCGTTACCTTGGGTGCGATCAATGTAAGTTTGCCGCCCGCTTCAACGTAAACTTTGTTGCCGTTTGCATTTTGTTGATTTACAAGTACTTTTTTGAAATCACAGACAAACTCGTTGCCCGATTTTTTACAAGTAGCAAAATCCCCTGCCCCGGCAGTGCGAATTAGCTCATTCATATCTATGGCGTTTGCCTCAGTGATGTCTGCGGAGTTTGCCTGATTCAAATCAACGGAAGCATCTTCACTCTGATGGATCGTAGTTTCGTCACCCTGTTGAATCAAGGTTTCGTTACTTAGACCCATAGGATCGATAGATGTGAAGGCTTGCTCGTCAGGATGATCTGGATTTGAGATATTAGCGTCTTGCTGGAGCGTGTTGTCGATGTTGAAATGTTTTATTTCTTGATTCGCATTGATCTGCTCATCGGATACAGACAAAGCGCCAAGCCGCTCATTGCTTTCCAGCACCATGTCCAGATCAGGCATGACGATATTTCGCTCTTCCAAAGAAACTTCCTGCTCAGGAATATCATAGTAATCAAACAGTTCATCTACACCAGGTGTGGTGTAATCCACCAGTAATCCATCTTTACTTTTGCTGGTGCTAGCCACTTTAATTGCCCTGGCGGAAGACTCATCCAGAAAAATCTGACCAGGGGAAAGCAGGTTTCCAATCTGAGCAGCTTCTCGGGAATTCAGTTCGATTGAACCTTTATCTTCCACCGTTTCGAAGACGGAATTAACGACGGGTAGTTTTTGCACGATGGAAGATGGCATAGGTTGTGTCGGTTTTAATTGATAATCCACCTGCTCAAACTGCCCGGAGGATGTAATCGGATTGCTGACCCCCAGGCCGTCTTCCGAAATGGTAAACGTAATGCGGAAATAAGCTTCCGCAATCGGGGCATCCACATTTGTTTTGCCTGCCCAGATCCAACGTGCACTTGTCTCTTCCGGCATGCCTTGGATTTGTTTCCATGGATCACTGCCGTAACGTCCAAAATCTGAAGCGCGCGCCCAGGATGTATCATCGAATCTTGGTTGTTCCCAACCCTCAACGTATCGTTCAGATACTTTCCAGTTGAAGTCAGTAACCAGATTTTCATCTTCATAACTGAGATCTGCCAGCAGTCCGGCATACGAACCCCAGTCCTTGGCTTGAACCGCAATAACATTGGTGCCAGGTTGAATGGGGACAGGGAACGTATAGGCTTTGGTCCAGTCATCCCCTTTACCTGCTTGTTTACCGTTAACAAAAAGCGAGAATTCATTGTCGGCTGTTATGTATAGTTTTCCCTCGTTGTTAGAAGCAGAGTAGGCATTGGTAGGCCAAAGACCGACAAGTAAAGGCAGCAATAACGTGAAAACCAAAAATGAGGCCCATGTCTTTTGAATAGATGAGCGAAGTTTGTTCACAATCATTTCCCTCCCAAGAAATAGTTGGTTTGCAGAACAATCAATCATGCCGCCTGACTTGGTGAATTAAATGCCTGTAGACAGGAAAAAACGAAAAAATATTGTAATTTGGTATAGACACCTCCTTGTTTGAGATTATAATAAGGTAAAATATTCAATTTAACAACAGTGTTTTACATTTTTTTATAGTGTAGTTTTGTTAGAAAAGAGAAGAGTGAATTCTTTGCTTGATGTTAAGAAAGATTACGTATAGATACAATGTGTCAAATATAGTTGCAAAAATTGGATAAATAAGTTTAAATATACTATATAAGTAATTTTGAGAGAGGATTCAAGTCAAATCTACAAATTTCAACGTATTCTATCCTCAGTGCGTGTGACGGAAGGGAGGTGGTGGATTTATTTGTAAGGGCTTTCATGACAGAAGTGTTGCTTGTGATTAACCCAATTGAGAGGAGAAAAGTGAATGAAGAAACGTGTTTCTATCCTTTTAAGTCTTTCTATGGTTGTTGCTATGCTTGCTCCAACGATGGCGTCTGCCACGGAATCTAGCGAAATTTCTGCTCAGAACACTGCATATGAATCCACCAATGCTTCCACCAATGAGATTAACAATACTCTAAATTCTACGCCGGTTGTACCGGCACCAGCAGGGTATGATGGCTATCGGAATAACATTCCGCATGGGAATATGAACCTCATTACCTATAATTCTACGACAGTTGGCAATGCACGGAAAGCGATGGTGTACACGCCGCCTGGATATTCACCTAATAAAAAGTATAGCGTGCTGTACCTGCTGCACGGGATTGGCGGGGATGAGCACGAGTGGGCTAACGCGATGAAACCGAAGAACATTCTGGACAACCTGTATTCGGAAGGAAAACTGTCCCAGATGATCGTGGTTATGCCGAATGGCCGTGCGATGAAGGATGACCGCCCGGTAGGTGATATTTACGCACCGGATAAGGTTGCCGCTTTTGAACGGTTCGAGCAAGATCTGCTCAAGGATCTCATCCCGCATATTGAGAGAACTTATCCCGTGTATAAGGATAAAAACAATCGTGCACTTGCTGGCCTGTCCATGGGTGGCGGACAATCTCTCAACTTTGGATTGAAGAATCTGGATACGTTCGCTTATGTAGGTGCCTTCTCGGCAGCTCCGAATACGAAGCCTGTGAACCAGTTGATCACGAATCCTGGACAGGCGGCCAGCAAACTGAAATTGCTCTGGATTTCCTGTGGAGGAAGTGATGGTCTGCTGTGGGTGAGTCAGAATTTTAAAAATGGCCTCAGCAGTATGAACGTTCCACACATTTGGTATCAGGATGTAGGTGGACATGAACCAAAAGTTTGGAATAGTGGCCTGTATCAGTTCTCGCAACGCATTTTTAAATAGTACACCAGCTTCCATCCAAAAGTAATCATCTGAACGTTCCATCCACACTATTCTCTAAGAAGAGGGTAGCGTTAAGAGGGAGTATTGGGATGAGCATCAGCCTCAGGCTTGTATTATACAGCGCCTGAGGCTTTATGTATTTTTCTCGGTGAAGCAGATTCAAATCAGAAGGGTAAATAGTATAATATGAGGCGTACATAGGTATTTTCGTGAAAGTGAGGGACTGGATAACGATGTTTTATTATAAAGGGGCATTTCGGGAAACGGATAACTTTATCTATTTCAAAAGCGAAGTTCCGCTGGTACAGCATGATGTGATTTTGTTTGGGGAGAGAACATACTTTATTGAAAGTGTGGAGAAAGAGTTTTTGTTGCTGGAGAGAGTGGGTTCAATTGTTACGGTGAGTGTGTAACGTGTTTATTTTGATGCGGATTTATTGGTACGTGCACTTCTAGGCCTCTGCCCACATACAATAGATCGACCCTGTTCCCTTATGTGCTCAGGCCAGATCGTTGTAAAACTGCAGGAGGTGTCATCTGTGCCCGGATTGTTTACCGCAATAGCTCTGTTCATCAAAGAATTAACGTTACTCGTTTCATATGTCAAAAACAATGCGTTTCCTCAGCCGCTCGCTGAGGATGACGAAGCCAAACACCTGCGCCTCATGGCTGAAGGCAATGCCCACTCGCGCAATCTGCTCATTGAACACAATCTGCGTCTTGTGGCGCATATCGTCAAGAAGTTTGATAATACCGGCGAAGATCAGGAGGACCTGATTTCCATTGGAACGATTGGTTTGATCAAAGCCATTGAAAGCTTTCAGCAAGGCAAAGGCACAAAGCTGGCGACATTTGCAGCGCGATGTATTGAAAACGAAATCTTAATGCATCTCAGATCCCTGAAAAAAACACGCAAAGACGTATCCCTGCATGATCCCATCGGTACGGATAAAGAAGGAAATGAAATCACATTAATTGATATCCTCGGCACTGAGGCCGATGATGTGGTAGATCGTGTGCAACTCAAAATTGAGAAAAGCAAAATTTATCGTAATCTCGACATTTTGGATGATCGGGAGAAAGAAGTCGTCATTGGCCGCTTTGGCCTTGAGGCTGGTGGAGAAGAGCGAACCCAGAGAGAGATTGCCAAGGAACTCGGTATTTCACGCAGTTATGTTTCGCGGATTGAGAAGCGGGCGTTGATGAAGCTGTACCATGAGTTCTATAAGCAAAAATAGATGTGAACTAAACATGTATGTGTTTATGTTTCAGGAGGGCGGCCTTTCGTTGTGAGGGGCGGCCCTTTTATGGTGGATGTACAATTCTTCTGAGCACGAGATGTATTGAAAATGAAATTTTGATGCATCTACGTGCTCTAACGTATTTCTACATAGTGAACTATATACGGATAAAGAAGGAAATGAGATTACATGAATTGATATTTCATATTCAATTACAATGAAACCCCGTGGAGGGAGGATCTTTTTCCCATATCCAATAATGAAAAGTAATGATAGGTATTCAGCGAAGATTATTATATATTAGATGGTATATTATTTTTTCATCACAGAGAGCATGAGCAGAAAGAGAGTGGTGGTGTACCATGCAGGAAGAAACGTTGACAAGAGGACTCAAGAACAGGCATGTGCAGTTGATGGCGATTGGAGGGGCGATCGGAACAGGATTGTTTCTTGGAGCGGGCAAAACGATTCAACTCACCGGCCCATCGATCCTATTCGCATATATCATTACAGGTATCGTATTATTCCTTATTATGAGAGCGCTTGGAGAGTTATTGCTGAGCAATCTGCAGTATCACTCCTTTGTGGATTTCGTGCATGATTACCTGGGAAATATGGCGGCGTTTATTACGGGCTGGACCTATTGGTTCTGCTGGATATCTATCGCGATGGCAGATATTACTGCTGTTGGTCTGTACACACAATTTTGGTTTCCGAACGTACCTCAATGGATGCCGGGACTGATTGCCTTGGTCATTTTGCTGGGCATGAATCTGGCTACGGTCAAGCTGTTTGGAGAGATGGAGTTTTGGTTTGCCTTGATTAAAGTTATCGCTATTCTGGCACTGATCGTGGTCGGTTTGTATATGATCTTTACAGGTTTTACAACAGATCAGGGTGCTGCAAGCTTCACGAACCTCTGGAGCCACGGGGGCTGGTTTCCGAATGGGATGCATGGTTTCATCATATCATTTCAGATGGTCGTGTTTGCGTTTGTAGGCATGGAACTGGTGGGGCTGACCGCAGGGGAAACGGAAAATCCGGAGAAAGTCATTCCGAGAGCTATTAACCAGATTCCCATTCGAGTGTTGCTTTTCTACGTGGGAGCCTTGCTGATTATTATGAGTATCTATCCGTGGAGTGCGATTGTGCCAACCGAAAGTCCGTTTGTACAGGTATTTGCGGCGGTAGGGATTGCGGCGGCAGCCGGAGTGGTTAATTTTGTCGTGCTGACGTCTGCCGCATCGGCATGTAATAGCGCTATTTTCAGTACAAGCCGTATGGTATATTCTATGGCCAAAGACCAAAATGCCCCTGATTCATTTGCACGTGTAAACAAAAGAAAGGTTCCAGCCAATGCACTTTTTTTCTCCACCATTGTGATCTTTATCGCGATTGTGCTGAACTACATCATGCCCGAAGGGGTTTTCACACTGATTACCAGTGTCTCAACGGTATGTTTTATATTTGTCTGGGGAATCATGGTGATTTGCCATCTGCGATATAAGCGTACTCAACCCGAACTGGCACGTCAAAGTCGGTTCAGACTGCCGCTATATCCATTTTCCAATGTGTTAATTCTGGCGTTCTTGGCTTTTGTGATCGTTGTGTTGGCGCTCGCAGAGGATACAAGGGTGGCGTTGTTTGTAACACCCGTATGGTTCCTGATCGTTTCAGTTATTTATATGATCAAGAAAAGAGCGAAGCAGTAAGGGGAAATGTTCATTCTAATTGAAACAGAACACCCGTTGGGGAGTAAGGAACTAAGGAACTAAGTAAATAAGTATTAAGAATTAAGGGAATAAGGAAAGAAAATAGAGAAAAGAGAGAATAGAGAAGAGCAATCTCCAAGGAGGTTGCTCTTTTCTTTCAGCCCGTTTTTTTACCCGAATAATTGGAATCAAGCCACTCCAGAATCACATCTACAGCTTCCTTATATCGCTGACCCACAAGTAGACCTGTATGTGTTGTATCCCAAAGCCCGGCATAACTGGCTCCTAGTTGCTTCGCGGTTAATCGGCCTCTTTGTTCCTCGTCCTCAGACAACACAGCTTTGATCACCAGACCGGGACAAGTAATGAGATCCCCATCAACGGATATCCCTTTTGCCCCGCAGAGGGCGGAGAAGGTTCGAAATGCTTTTGCCGATTCCATTTGCAAATAGTGTCGTTGAAAAGCGACATCCTCTGCTGTTTCATCGATCGTTT
This sequence comes from Paenibacillus intestini, assembly GCF_030803945.1. Taxonomy (NCBI): domain Bacteria; kingdom Bacillati; phylum Bacillota; class Bacilli; order Caryophanales; family Paenibacillaceae; genus Paenibacillus; species Paenibacillus intestini. The sequence goes on from NZ_JAURUN010000003.1 coordinate 317,643, forward strand.
CGTTCTCCTCGCGTAGAGGAGCTGGCATGATTATTCCTGCTTCTATTCGATCCGTCAGGGGGTAAGGGAAGGCATCATGGACTTCTTTGCTGATACTGGTGTCAATGATTATTAAACCTGCCAAGTCAGCGGTTTCCGCAACCTTTTGGCTAAGTATGCCGCCCATGCTGAAGCCCACCAATATAGGAGGTTCATCAAGCAGAGATAATACCTCACGAATGTCTTCCAAATAATCCTCCACCGTAATTCGAGTCATGTCCATCACCCGGCTTCTATAATGGCTTCTGAGATTCATTGCAAAACAAGTCCATCCATGCTCTACAAAGTGGGGGATATACTTACTCCACATCCAGCTACCTGTGTATGCCCCGTGAACCAATAACAGCGGAGGATGCGTGCTTATCGATGTTGTGCCTGATCCTTGATTTCGATTTCCCCTGTAAACTTCAACGTGAAGTTCATGTTTACCCATTCGCTCTACCTCATGTACAGGTAAAAATTGTGTGTAATCAATCATAATAAATCCTCCTTGATAATTAGTTTGAAATCAAACTATTAATTCAAAAAAAATTAAAAGTTATCGTGTATTTTGATCAGAATGCGAAGCAGTTCATTTTTCTCATCATCTGTAACGTCCGTATAGAAGGTATCCAGCAATCGCTGTGAAATATCCTCAAAGATCGGTTGTAATGCTTCGCCCTTGGCAGTTAACGCCACATGAACAATACGGGAATCGCCTGTATCTCGTTCTTTGGCAACGTATCCGGTTCTCACCAATTTGTCCACAAGTGCGGTTACTGTCGATTTATCTTTGCGAATTTTCTTGGCAATCTCCGCCATGGTCATGCGCCGATGGTTGTAAAGTGCGTAGATGATATCTCCATGTGAAGTAGCCAGATCGTGAATACCCTGTGCTGTCATTTCGGTCAAAATAAAACGACTTGTTTTCTCTTTAATTTTGGATATAAGTGAAACAGCATCTCTTGTTTTCATACTTGTAATATAATTTGATATCAAACTAATGTCAAGTGACTCATATAAGTGGAAAAAACTCTTGTTTGAGTCATAGAAAAACGGGTTACCAGGGTGGGCGATGAAAAGCGCTAATGTTTATAGTAAAAAGTGTATCTATTGAAGTTTGGGACTAACAGGGTGAGTGTGATCTCCGTTGATGACCTCTTCGAAAATGTCCGTTGAATTCGTACTCGTCTCTGTGGGCCTTTGTTTACTGAAATTGTGTTGTAGATCCGTATCAGGTTTAGTTGTAATGGTGTAATTACGCAAAATCTCTTCCAGATCGCCAACGGTCACTGGGCGAGCGTGTCGTTTCAGGACATACCCGAGTTGCCCGTTGGGTTCGACCGTCGCAGTCTGCAAATCCTCTACACTTTTAATTCCTGCCTGTCTTAAATGCATCTCTAGCTGATCCATCGTATAACGCATTCGTTTCAGATTCGGAATGATGACTTTACCATCTTCCACAACAACCTTGGAGCGCCCGCTCATGATACGTTCAAAAAAATTATATTTCATCTGTAGCTGCTCTACGATGAGCAAGGTTGCAATAAACACGGCTGCGGAGCCAATCGCTTTCCCTAATTCGTGGTTAGCAATCGGCTGCACAATCGTGGTCCCGATGGAGATCATAATAACGGTTGTCGCAACACTCATCTGTGAGATCGATTTGCGACCTGCGATTCGCAGCAGGATCATGCCAATGAGAACAAGTAAGACGGATTTCCAGATCCAATCCATGCACAGCATCCTTTCTCTTCCGGTGTGTGTACTCTGCTTATTAGAATGTTCTGGAATGAGAGGGAGTATACTTAATTCATCCGTTGGTTATACCTCTGTTCTGGCGCTGAGGCGAATAACGAACTTTCATTTCAACCACCTCTTCGTTTACAATAGGGTATTGATGCAGTAAACAAAGGAGCGGTTACGCATGGCAAAACAGAAATATTACGTGGTATGGGAAGGGAAGCAACCCGGCGTATATGATACTTGGGCGGCGTGCAAAGCACAGACAGATCAATATGCTGGAGCCAAATATAAATCATATGAGTCCAAGGCAGCTGCCGAAGCAGCATATCGTGCTGGCTGGAAAGGGAACTGGGGTTCAAGTGCAGGTGGCGCTTCCAAGTCGAAGTCAGGCAGCAGCGGCAGAAGTGCTGGGATGGAGACATCCGAGGAAGTGGACTATGATAGCATCTCTGTTGACGTAGGCACACGAGGCAACCCAGGGCCAGTAGAATATAAAGGTGTGGATACCCGCACAGGTGAGGTGCTTTTTTCCGTCGGCCCGATCTCGAAAGGCACCAACAATTTGGGAGAATTTCTGGCGATTGTGCATGCGCTGGCTTATCTCAAAAAAGAAGGTAGTAATAAAACGGTCTACACCGATTCGGTGAACGCGATGAAATGGCTGAAACAAAAAAAAGTTGCGACAACACTCCCACGTGACAACTCAACGGAAGAAATCTGGTTGATGATTGACCGGGCAGAGCAGTGGCTTCGCACGAATACGTACACGAATAAAGTGCTCAAATGGCAGACGAAACAGTGGGGCGAGATCAAGGCGGATTATGGCCGAAAGTGACACTTCTACTCGAGTTAAAAAAAGATAAGCATGTCTATTAGAAACGATATTTACAATTTCCAATTTCCATTCTATAATCATCAGCATATGATAAGTCGCACATATGGAGGAGCCTGTCATTTTAACAGGCCCTCTTTATCTTTTTGGGCCGGGAATATCCGGATTTTGATCACTGGAATAGGTGAGATGAGTACACATTGCAGGAGGCAGACATGAGTTCCATTTATAGAAGTGAAGAAGGCAAGAGCAGTATTCTGGAAGAATACGAAATTTATTTGAGTGAGCTGGGCGAAGGATTTACAAGAGAGTATGTGGAGACACGTTTTGGGAAAACACATGTGTTGCTGACTGGGCCGGAAGATGGCAAGCCGTTATTTATTCTTCAGGGTGGCAATTGTGTGAATCCAATGACTCTGTCCTGGTTCTCTTCCTTATTTCAATCCTATCGGATTATTGCGCCGGATACGATTGGCCATCCCGGGTATAGCGAGGAAACGAGCATTTCGGCACGTTTTGACAGCTTGGCCTTGTGGGTTTCCGATCTGCTGGATCATTACAATATTGAGCAAAGTGCGTTCATTGGTCCTTCATTTGGCGGCGGCATCATTCTGAGATTGGCTACTTATATTCCGGAGCGTATTGCATGCTCGGTGCTGGTAGCTCCCGCAGGTCTTGCGGTCAACTCCAGAATGAAAACCGCTCATGATATTACACTTCCACTCGTTAAGTATCGTATGACTTCTTCGCCAGCTTCTTTGCAAAAGATTACGGATAACCTGTCATGCCATTGTATGAAGGAAGCAGATAAAAACTTGATCGGCAAGATATTCAAATATGTCAGTCTGGAGCAGGATTTGCCCAAACTCGCAGAGAGAGAAGAACTTGAAAATTATACCTCGCCTACACTACTTCTGGTGGGTGAGAAGGATGTCTTTTTCCCAGGAGATAAGTGTATTGACCGTGCTCAGAAAATTATTCCGAATGTACAGGCGATCAAATATGATACAGGCCACTTCCCTTCTCAGGATGTACTAAGAGAAATGAATGAGGAGATTCAGCAATTTTTAAATAAGCATTATTAGAGGCGATTAGCATAGGAACATGGGGCAGTTCGCATTTTTACGAACAGATTAACGAAACTGCCCCTTTTGTCGATACTATGTATAGAAGAGTGCTTGCATCTTCGATCTAGAAAACGGAAGCTTGAACGAAAATACACTTTCCGCGAGAAAAATGTTTCAAACGGTGGTGTATGGTTTATAAAGATGGTTAGCGATGATTCGACTGTCTGATTGGATTTATTTCCGATGCGTTCCAGGCTCGAATTCGTCGTTATGTGGCAAGTCTTCCGATCGACAAGCTTGAAAAGAGGTTTGGGATGAGAAAAAATAACTGGAATATGGCTTTGCAACGCAATGTCATTTTGAATGATACATATCAGGTAAGACAGGTATTGACTAGTAGTGAATTAGCGATTGTGTATGTTGGGCGGAATCGGCATACAGGTGCCAAAGTCGCTATAAAGGAATTTTTCCCCCATCGGATTGCTGCACGTCAGTCAGACAAGCGCAGTGTATTTTGTGCATCCCGAGGATACGGCGGACAATTCCATGAACTGTTATCTGTATTTCTTCAGGAGGGTGAGTTGTTGTCATCTCTTAATCATCCTCACATCATTACATATGTGGATCATTTTGAGGCCAATGATACGGGATATCTGGTCACAGAATATTGCGCCGGCATGATCTTGACCGATTATTTACAGGAGCGTAACCATGCGCTGCAACCCGAGTTTATTACAGATACGCTACTGCCGCTCGTGGATACGCTTGATTACATTCATAAACAAGGCATTCTCCACCGGGATGTCAAACCTTCCAATGTCATGGTGATGGAGGATGGCACGCCCAAATTGCTGGACTTTGGTGCGGCTGTGCGCTGGCCGATGCAGACCGGAGCAAAACAGGCGATTTTTACCTCTAAAGGGTATTCGCCGCTTGAATTTTATTCCGAGAAAGCAGTTCAGGGACCCATGTCAGATATCTATAGTTTGTCTGCCTTGCTTCATTACTGGACTTGTGGTCAGCCGCCTCTGGATGTGAAGCAACGTTTGTTCCAAGATGAATTGCCTTCCGTCCGCAAGCACAATGAATATGTCAATCCGTGGCTTGCCCGGGTCATTCATTGGGGACTTATGGTGCGTTCGGAGAAGCGTTGTACCTCTCTGTTTTGGGTGAGAAGATCACTTCGCATTCAGGCCTTGGTGTGGAAGGTTCGCAAACCAGGTATGGTGGAGTGGATGCATGAGGAAAATGAGCATACTCAAGTCTATGAGCCGGAGCCGAAGAACCAACATGAGACGGCCTGACCGTGGTGAGTTTTAATGAAAGTGGAGTATGACTTTGTTGCGTATGTAGCTGTGGTGTTTAAAGTAGACCAAATCGACTCTATCTGCAGAGAAGATTTGGTTTTTTTACTATTTTGGGTTTTACTATAATAAAGGTAGAGTTAATCTAGTATAAGCACGTTGGAGGAAAGAAGGTTGTGAACGAATGGAGTTTGAATTTCATGTTACCCTGAGTGACCTGAGCCAGCAAGAAAAGCAAACTTTTATCCGTATCTGTGAAGAAGAGAACGTAAAACCGGTCCTGATCGAACTCGATCAGGGAGAGCACATCCATCAACCCATGATTACGGGCATTGTCCATAGCGAGGATTTTCAGGATGTACAGCGTGTCATTGAAGAGATTTCAATAACATTTAGGAATAACGGGTTCACTGTGGTACGTACAAAAGTAGAGATACCGGCTAAGGAGGAACGGTTTTTCAAACAACCGATGGTGCCTCAGTACAGACCTTATTTTGAGTGGCATGGTAAGGTTCAAGTCGAAGATGTGAATAGGCTGAAGCGTATATGTGCGGGTACAGGTGGCCATATCTCCCGTAATTCGCTCCATAAGAATGGCAGTATAAGGTTTGTAACTGTGCGTGAGTATGAGCATGCAGATCATTTTTATCGTAGCGTTGGGGAAATTCATAACATTTTGCAAAGCAATCAAATTGAACTAATCAAGCAACAATATGAGCTGTGTATATATGATAGTCGGGAAGAGTTGGATCGGGGCTGGATCTGATTGAACCAGCTTGATGTGTTTAAGATAAGATTGGAGGAACAGTTGTGACGAGAAACGGGAATGAAATACCCATACATCGCTTCAATGAAGACGAGAGATTAATTATTGTTTTGGAAGCGTTATTGAAACGGGCTACGCTAGTCCATTCATCCTTTATTTTGAAAGGTAGCCTGTTAACGAGACAGTACTTGGAGAATCCAAGTCTGCGCTATGCTGAGGATATCGACTTTTTGTATAAAGGTACGATTGAACATGCGGATCAGGCCAAGCAGATTTTTACGGATTGGATGATTCAGGTGACCGAACTTGATCTGAATGATGGAGTTCATTTTCGCAGCTTTCGGGAGAATGCATTCTGGCGTGAAATTGATTACGCAATGGATGATGACTTTCCAACGGTGAATACCGATATCGCCTATGCGATCCAGAGTGAGTCCAGTGAAGGGAATCGGTACGAAGATGAGCTTTTTCTTGATATTTCATTTAATCTGAAGCTGGATGCAGAGCCTGTGGAGTTAAACTACCAACCGTTGAGAGGTGAGCCTTTTGTAGTTCCCTACTCGGTTCCGTTGTCCACTCAAGTCGCTTGGAAGTTGCATCAGACGATTGTGAGACCGAGGTTCAAGGATCTATATGATCTGCAGTATCTCGTATCTCACCCGTCCTATGACAAGCAGGCTGCAGAAGATACGCTGCAGACACTCGTCAATGAATGTAGCATGACGACTAGTATTACGAGTGAAGATATGAAGAAAATATTAGTCGAAGATTTGCATCCACTGTATCAAGGTTTGGAAAACGATTATCTATTGAAGCAGCTTGCAGGGGATCGGGTACCTGAAGTTTATTTCATGGAAGTTGCTACTCGCTTGCGAAAAGCGCTGAATCGTGCGGGTATCCATCAAGAGGCTTTCAAACATCTGCCGTCCCCGATATGGAATAAAGGATAGAACGGAGAATATGGATATGAATGATTTTATGAACAAGGATGATAAGAATGATGTTATTTTGGGCGCAGCAGCCCATGAACTGGAGCAGATGGTAGAACAGGTCTGCGAACTGATTGGCACACCACTCGCAGAAACGACAGAACTGCAACGTCAAGTGCTCGCCGCTTTTGGTTTTGGTGCGGTGTACAGCATTACTCATCGTGATCGGCTGGCCGAACCCCAGGCTCATGCGCTGAGCATTCGGATGTTGATCAAACCATTTAAATACAGTGAACAACAGGCAGTTGATTTTGCTGACGATCTGATTCGTGTTGCATCCAAGGAAGAGGTTCATCCAGTGATGAATACGATTATTCATCGCGGTATTAATGGACATATCCAGTTTACGCAGGAGGATCACGAAGCTCTTGCTCGTAACATTCAGGAGATTATGGCGGCAGTTCAGCAACAAGGATAGATGTGGGAAGGTGAGAGACATGGACTACATGAAACTGAGCAAAGAGCTTTCCTATGCATTGAGACATGCGCCATGGGAATACGAGCTTGAGCTGGATGAAGAGGGATGGGTAGAGATTTCACAACTGCTCGTCGCTTTGCACGAAAGCCCAGGGTGGCGTAATGTAACAGAAGATGACCTGAAACATATGATTGCAGTCTCCAATAAAAAGCGGCACGAGATCAATGCCGGCCGAATTCGTGCACTTTATGGCCATTCCACTCCGCAAAAAATATCCAAAATAGCTACACAGCCTCCCGAATTGTTGTATCACGGTACACCCGTACGTGCTGTGTCCTCCATCATGGAGCACGGTTTGCAGCCACGGCAACGGCAGTATGTGCATCTATCGGCTGATATGGATACGGCACGTCAAGTTGGACAAAGGCGAGATGATCAGCCTGTTATTCTACGCGTTAAGGCAGGGCAGGCCGCACGTGAAGGTATTCTTTTTTACCATGGCAACGAGAGTATTTGGCTAGCTGATGTGATTCCTGCGCGTTATATTGAGCAAGGTTAATCGATTAGTTAGGTTAAAGAATGTGTAAGTTTTGTTCGAAGAGCTCCATAATAATGTATACGAAAAGGGCTGTTCCCCGTCATCATGTGACGTATGGAACAACCCTTTTTCTATATCCTGTATGTTACCGTGAGGGCAACATGACGAATTTAATTACCCAAAATAGCTTTAAAACCTTCACTTAACGGTTGAGCTGGACGCCCAAGCAATGTTTCTAGTGCATCGCTCTCTACAGCCAGTGCGCCTTGGCGAATCGCGCTTTGCATTTCAACCAGCATGGATACAACAAAATCAGGCAAACCTGCACCTTTCATGATGTCCGCATAAGCCGCATCGTCGACATTTTGTACGTTGATTTCCTGCCCCAACACTTCACCAGCAATGGCAGCAAGCTCAGCTTGTGTGCGCAGTTTACCAGACAATTCATAGACCTTGTTCTCATGTCCTTCGCCTGCAAGTACAGCAGCAGCAGCTTCAGCATAATCACGTCGAGTAGCCCAGCCGACCTGGCTGTCATTCGTGGCATGTACCCAAGGAGCACCATGTGTTACGGCTTGTACACTGCCAGCTTCATTTTCAAGGTACCAATTGTTACGCAGGAACGTATAAGGGATGCCAGACTCGCGAATCGTTTGTTCTGTCTTGCGGTGTACCTCAGCAAGAGAGAGTGGGTTATGCTCGGCGTTGACCACACTTGTATAAGCGATATAACCGACACCTGCTTTTTTGGCAGCTTGAACAGCAGTCTGGTGCTGACGGATACGTGTCTCGTTATCACCGTCTGTGGAGATCAGTAGCAGGCGGTCTACACCGGCAAAAGCTTTCTCCAATGTTTCCGGTTGATCAAAATCCCCATGACGAACGTCTACACCCTGCGAGCGCAATGCTTCTGCTTTTTCTGGTGAACGAACACTAACAGCCAAGTCTGTTGCAGCTTTTGTCTTCAACAACGCGTCAACAACCAGTGAACCAAGTTTACCCGTAGCGCCTGTAACTAACAATTTCATTTTGTTTCCTCCTAAAATGTGGTTTGCAACATTTGCATCGTTAGCAGCTTCATTGTCATTGTTGAACAATCGTGTATGTACAGCGTACCTCTAGAGTATTAAAGCAATACCACTTCCGAGGAGTAGCTGTGGATGTGTGAAACAAAGTGTTTATCTATGTAACTATAATAGTTACATAATAAAGTGTTGTCAAATTTTAATATCTATAAAGACGACTAAAGTAGTCTGAATATATGGGTAATAGGAATCAACCAATGGTTATTAAATTTTTTCGACTATGGAATAAATGAGAGGTGGTTCTTTTGGAGTGTTAAAAAAGAAACATATATTGGTTGAATATATGTAAAAATGGTATATAAGACCCAAAAATTTCAAGTTATATAGAACTAAGTACGATAGATTCATTGCGTATAAGAGAAGAAAAATGGTAAAACCTTCGACAAAATAGAAAATTATGTACGAATTGACAAATGTAAAAGCGATTATATAATGTGGGTATCTACAAATTAATCCATTTAGTTACAAATGATTCCAAAATAACGAATTGGCAGGAGTGAAACAGCGATGTGGTTTTTGGTTCTATGGTTATTTGGGCTTATTTCAGGAACGATCCATCTTTGGATGCTCGGTTTCCCTGGCGAAATGAGCGAGATTAGCAGAGTGTTATTGCTTCATCAGTTTGTGGTTACATTTGGACTTGTAGGTGTTATTGGTTACGTGGTTAACATTGCTAGAGCAGAACAGACAGCCAAAATGCTAGGTTGGCCAGGAGGACCGTTTCAGGTCAAATATGGATTCTCGCAAGTCGGACTTGGCGTTATGGGTATTATGGCGATCTGGTTTCAAGGGAACTTCTGGGTGGGTGTATTGGTTACGATGTACATATATGGTTTGAGTGGTCTGTGGTCACATACTTATGTCATGATCAAGAATCGTAAGGCAGATGGGGACAGTATCGGCAATTTGATAATGGATGTTGTCTATCAAACGTTTATCACCGTTCTTTCCATATGGGCTGGCGGCATCTGGGTAATGAGCTAGACAGAGACTGGATTTATGACAACACAGCTTGAATCTCAATTAATGAATGAGGTGTGGTCGTGATGGTACGTAAAACCGTGGAACTCTCCGAAACACAAAAGGGAATCTATTTTGATTGCCAAGTGAATGATCCATCTTCTTATAACATCTCCGCTTCGATACAAATCGAAAGGCTTCAACTTGAAGCCTTTCGACGTTCCATCGAGTTGCTCATGCATGAACAAGTCGTGCTCCGCACGCACATTGAGATACAGCAGGACAGACCAGTTCTGGCGATCCACGATGATGTGGAGTACTCACTGATTTTGCGGGATCTGAGTCAAGCTCATCAGGATGGCAAGGAACAGCAACTGGAGGCATACATTGAAGAATGTATTCAGGCTCCCTTCATATTGGAGCAAGGCCCTTTATTTCGAATCATGCTTGTACATATGGACGAGAACACACATGTTCTTACTTTATGTATCCACCATTTAATCTGTGACGGTATGTCTCTGGAAATTTTTAAAAATAAACTTCTCCATGCGTACACCTGCATCCTGCAGGATCTACCTTTGGACATAAAGCAGGATCAGGGCTTTATCTCTTATATCGAATCAGAGAATACGAAAATACAAGAGAACAAGTATAACCGTGAGCGTGAGTTCTGGTTATCCAAAATGAACGGTGCAGAGCCCCTGGAACTGCAGCATGACTATCCGGCTGGCGGTTCGCAGACCGGTGTGGGACATGAGCTACGTTTTGATATTCCAGAGGCGTTGATGGCGGATATTACAGAGATGTCAAAGGAGCATGAGGTTACGGTATTTATGTTTTTCATGGGGGCATTCAGTATTCTCTTGAATAAATATGCAGGCAAAGAGGATATCACGTTTGCTTCTCCGTATTCCCATCGTCCGGATATCGAATTGGAAGAAACGATTGGCTGTTTTGTACATATGTTGCCGATGCGGTTCCAGATTGACCTTGAATCTAAATTTGGTTCTCTCCTTAAGCAAGTTACTGCAGCCTGGATCGATACGTATAAACACATTGGATATCCTAATAATTTAATCGTCAGAGACAGTATGTTGCAGGTGCAACCAGGCTCACCATCGGTATTTGATATCTCCTTTGTGTATGACTCATATGAGGAGGATCTGCCAGGAAGCCAGCTTGTGGAACAGGATAAGGTTACTTTCCCAGGTGATCTGATGGTTGTATTAAACGGCACACCTCAAGGTACACAGCTGAAACTGCAATATAAACCGAATGTGTTTCGAACAGACTCCATTGAACGAATGGGTCAGCGCTTCTTATTCCTCATGCAACAGCTGGTAACTGCACCAGAGAAGAGCATTGGTGAATACAGCCTGCTGATGCAGGAAGAGCAGGAGCAATTGCTGCATCAATTTAACCAAACTTCATATTTTCCCTACACTCCGCAGCATATCATCGATGTTTTTCATACAAAAGTAACAAAGCACCCAGAACGAGTAGCTCTACTCGAAGGAAAAGAAAAACAAACCTACGCACAAGTTAATGCAAAGGCCAATCAATTGGCAAAACAGATCATCGCACGGAAAAAGACCGAAAACGAGGCAGTCGGCGTACAAATGCTACGTTCTTCCGATCTGGTCATCGCCTTGCTGGCTGTTCTGAAGGCTGGATGTGCTTTTGTTCCCCTAGACCCTTCCTATCCGGTATCCAGAAAAGCCTACATTTTATCCGATGCGAATATATCCACCGTTATTGCCATCCGGCCAGAAGCAGAGGATGACTCGCTTCCGGCTCACTATATCTACACAGAAGATGGGATGGTATACACGGGAGACAGCTCCAATCTCGAAGATCCTCTAGATCCTTACAGTCTCGCCTACATTATGTACACGTCGGGATCAACGGGCAAACCTAAAGGGGTCATGATTGAGAATCATAGTGTGGTCAATACATTGCTTGATTTGGAACGTCGTTTTCCAGTACAAGCGAGTGATGTGTATATGTTAAAAACTGCGTATACCTTTGATGTATCCTGTACAGAATTGTTTGGTTGGTTTATGGGTGAGGGAGCATTAAGTATTCTGCCGCCAGGCGAGGAGAAGAACCCGGACCAGATATTGACTACAGTAGCTGAACATCAGGTGACTCATATCAACTTTGTGCCGACGCTATTCCGTCTTTTTCTCGAGACGATGGAACTTCGTTCTGATCTCTCAGGACTGGACACGCTGAAATGGGTATTTGTAGGCGGAGAGGCCGTCACACCCGATATCATTAAAAAATTCAACCAACTGAATATCCGGGCAAGCCTGGATAATGTATACGGTCCTACGGAATGTACGATATGGGTCTCCCATTATCCATTGAGTGCCTATGAAGGGCATGGAAACATACCCATTGGTTCCCCATTGAACGAGTCCAGATGGTATGTCGTTGGAAGCCGGGATGAATTGCAGCCTTTGGGCATTCCGGGGGAACTATGTCTGAGCGGTGTAGGTCTTGCACGCGGATATTTGAACCTGGAAGAAATGACAAGGGAAAAATTCGTTCCTAACCCTTTCTTTGACGAAGAGAAGGACCCTGAGTATTTCAGAATGATGTACCGCACTGGGGATATGGTTCGCTCCCTTCCAAGCGGAACGATTGAATACCTGGGGCGCATTGATTTTCAGGTCAAAATTCAGGGTGCAAGGTTAGAGACAGGTGAGATCGAAAATACTCTTTCATCTTACCCGGGAGTCATTCAAACCGTCGTTGTGATGAAATCCTCCGAGACAGGGTCCGGTTTACTGTATGCCTATTATTTGTCGGAGCAGGAATTGCCTGTGGCTGATCTGAGAGACCATTTGTCCAAATCTCTGCCAGCTTATATGATTCCATCTGTTTTTGTACATAAATCGGAGTTCCCACTCAATAGTAGCGGGAAAATTGATCGCAATGCACTAATTGCAGATACCACTCATATTCACACTTCAAGCACGGCTTACGTTGCTCCAGCCACGGAATTAGAGCGGCAGATTGCATCGGTATGGGCAGAAGTGCTCGGTGTCGAGAAAGTCGGGAGAGATGATCATTTCTTTGAACTTGGTGGCAATTCATTTTCCGTTATTCAGGCTCATAATCGTTTAAAGCATCGTACTGATGTGGATTTCCCAGTGCCCCGCTTTTTTGAGCGTCCTACACTGCGGCAGTTTGCAGCATTGGGACAGAAACAGGAGACAGCACGGATACCGATGTTGCGAGAAGAACGTTTTGGACGGAAAGCGGGTATTCTGCGTGATGATATTGCCATTGTAGGGATGTCCGTGAATGTACCCGGAGCAGAGGATATTCATGAATTCTGGCGTAATCTGATGGCACAAGAGGAGAGCATTCATTTTTACAGTGATGAGGAACTGAGGACGCTCGGTGTAGACGAGGCATTGCTGCGTTCTCCTCGTTATGTTAAAGCCAAAGGGCGGGTCAACGGGATTGAGGAGTTTGATGCTGGCTTTTTCGACTATACACCTGGCGAAGTTAAAATGATGTCCCCTCAGTTCAGACTAATGTATCAGGGAATATGGGAAGCATTTGAGGATGCTGGGTGCAGACCTGATGAAGCAGGCAAAGTCGGCGTTTTCCTCGGTGGATCGGATGACTTTGAGTGGTATCGACAAGTGCTGTTCGGGGATGCGGGATACAGCAGCAAATATGAAGCATTTACACTCAGCACCAATCATTTTTTGGCTACACGCATGGCCTACAAGTTGAACCTTAGAGGTCCTGCTTATACAGCTCTTACGGGATGTTCAACGTCTTTGGTCACTCCACATCTGGCATGTCAGTCTTTAATCGTTGGAGAATGTGATGTCGCTGTGGCTGGTGGAATTACAGTAGAGCTGCCGAATGAAGGTGGCTACGTGTACGAGGATGGCATGATGTTTGCCTCGGATGGCCATTGCCGTCCATTTGATGCAGCTGCAAGCGGCACGGTGTTCTCCAATGGGATGGGGATCGTGGTGTTGAAGCGGTTGAGTGATGCATTGCGAGATACAGATCATATTTACGGTGTCATTAAAGGTTCAGCCATTAATAATGACGGTCAGGAGAAGCTGAGCTTCCTTGCGCCAAGTGTAAGCGGTCAGGCAGAGGTCATTCAGGATGCGTATCAGGCAGCCGGAGTTGATCCCGAAACGGTTAGTTACATTGAGGCGCATGGCACAGGCACACTTCTGGGTGATCCGATTGAAGTTGAATCGTTGACACGTGCTTTTGCCTCCGAGAAAAAGCAGTTCTGTTATCTTGGCTCAGTAAAAGGCAACGTGGGACATATGGATACAGCGGCTGGCGTTGTTGGTTTGATTAAGGTTGCACTTAGTCTTGATCAAGGATATATCCCGGGTACCGCCAATTATGAACAACCGAATCCGAAGATTGATTTTGCAAGCACGCCCTTCAAGGTCAACTCGCAGGGGGTGGACTGGAAACCAGGTGAAGCTGGTGTTCTGCGTGCAGGGATTAATTCATTTGGTGTGGGAGGCACGAATGCTCACATGGTGTTGGAGGAGGCTCCAAAGATGGACAAGTGCAGTCCGGATGATGATGTCAATGTAATGATTTTTTCAGCCAAAACAGAGTACTCGCTGAGCCGCACTGCTGAACAAATTATGGAGCATCTCGCGCAGCATCCAGAGATATCCATTTCGGACGCAGCGTGGACATTGCAGACCGGTCGAACGGGTTTTGCTTATCGTAAGGCACTGGTTCTGGATAAAAGCTGGAAAGATGATCCCGAGCAATGCATGCGTCAGCTGGAGAAGGCAAAAATGGTTCATTCGCCGCAAGATCGGCGTCCGGTTTATTTTATGTTCCCTGGGCAGGGCAGTCAGTATCAGGGCATGGGTGCAGCATTGTACAAATCGACAGAGCAGTCAGGCATTGCACCACTTTTCAAGAAGCATGTACAGCAGATTGTGGATCTGCTTCCTGAAGAAGAGCGAGAAGAGATTCTGTCTGTTGTATACGGTGATCAGCATCCAGAGCGAATTAACCAGACGGAGTACAGCCAATTTGCGCTATTCATGACCAGTTATGCCATGGCTCAATCCTTGATTGATCTGGGCATCAGGCCAGATGGCATGATCGGACATAGCATCGGAGAACTGACAGCAGCTGTGGTTGCAGGTGTATTTGATCTTGCAGATGCTGTACAGATCGTAAGGCTACGGGGACGTTTGATGCAGCAACAACAGCCAGGTGTCATGCTCGCCATCATGGAGGACTCTCCGTTGGTAAAATCCCAATTGGAAGAAGGTACGTGGCTGGCTCTAGTCAACACAACAGGTTCCAGTGTCATTGGCGGGACGGCAGAGGCGATTGACCGAATGGAAGAAAAGGCCGGAAGACTCGGCTGGAAATGCGTTCGTGTGAAAACCTCCCATGCCTTCCATACACCGATGATGAAGGATGCTGCGATGGAATTTGAACACAGTCTGTCCGCTTATTTGCTGCATAGCCCGCGGATTCCATTGCTTTCGAATACGAGCGGAACATGGGCATTGCCGGATGAGATCGTAAGTCCAGACTACTGGGCAAGGCATATTTTAGAGCCGGTGTTGTTTGAAGCAAACTTGGCTGAAATGTTAAAGGAAGAACAAGCTGTATTCATTGAGGTTGGGGCAGGACGGACATTAAGCTCATTTGTGAGACAGCACAGTCAGTCCAAGGAAACACAATCCGTATTGAATATGTTGCGTCACGTTAGAGAAACAGAACCGGACGTGCTGTATACAAACCGCAGAATCGCCGAGTTATGGTGCGAGGGCCTTCAGCCGGACTGGAAAGTACTCAAGGGACAGAACGTGCGCCGCAAATGCTCCTTGCCAACCTATCATTTTGATAAGCAGCATTATCCAATTGGCCAGTCGCTTATTGGTGGTTCGACGTTGGAAGGAACAAGCAGTAGTCGACATACACCTCAGTCGAGTGAACAATATAGCAACACGTCCCTTTCCGTTGCGGGAGGTTATGCAGGTAGTCTGGAGGCCATGAAACGGGTTGTTCTGGAGGCGTATGAAACGATTTTTGGCATAAATGACCTGGAAGAGCATGTTAATTTCTTCGCCGTTGGTGGAGACTCGCTCAAAGCAGTCAGTTTGTCCGCATCGATTCGGTCTTCCATCGGGATTCAGGCAGAGGTTGCGGATGTGTTTAACCATGCTACACCAGCCCAACTGGCGGAACATCTCTTTGCAATGGTTGAGCCGCAAGTACAGAAGCAGAACATGATTGAGGCTGCGCCGATAATGGATGCCTATCCAATCTCATCTGCGCAGATGAGTATGTTCACTCAATCCATGCTGGATCCAAATAGCACGGCGTATAATTTGCCGTCGGCTACCCTGATCGAAGGAGATTTGGATCATGCCAGAGTAGAGGCTGCACTGGAAAAGCTGGTGCAATGTCATGAAGCGCTTCGAACGACGTTTGCAATACGCGGAGATCAGGTGGTGCAGATGGTTCATGCATCCGTTCCTTTAGATTTCAGCTTTACCGAGCAGTATTTAGCCGATGAACAAGAGACTTCTGCTTTGATTCAGACGCTGATTCGTCCTTTTGAGCTTCATCAGGCTCCACTCATGCGAGTGAACCTGATTAGAACAGGAGCGCGCAAGCATCTGTTGTTCTTTGATATCCATCATATTATTGCGGACGGTACTTCCGTTGAGTTGATTACACGCGACTTCAATGCACTGTATTTTGGGGAGGAACGCACTGTCCGGTTACATTACAAAGATTATGCGGTCTGGCAACAGCAGCGTCTTACCTCTCAGGCTTATCAGCCGCATCAAACATACTGGCTGGAACGGTTGAGTCCAACACCGCCTGTACTGCAGCTTCCACTTGATCATGATCGTCCATTACAGCGAGAGATGAAAGGTGAACGAGTTCATTTCACGTTGAGCCACTCGTTAACGGAGCGATTGCACAAGCTGGCTTCATCCACGGAAGTTTCCATGTATATGGTGATGTTGAGTGTATGGAATCTTCTGTTAGCGAGTCGAACAGGTCAGCAGGACATCGTAGTCGGGACCCCCGTAGCGGGTAGGTTACAGGAAGAATGGAAAGAGACAGTTGGAATGTTTGTGAATATGATTGCCATGCGGAATTATCCAGCATCAGATCGGACCTATACCGCTTTTTTACAAGAGCTGAAACAGCATACACTCGATGCTTTTGCACATCAGGAGTATCCATTTAATGAGCTTGTAACGCAGCTTGGACTTAAGCGGGAACTGAACCGTAATGCCATCTTTGATGTGTGTTTTGATTATCAGAACATGGAACTGCATGATCTTGAGCTTCATGGACTTCAATTCAGTTCTATTCCTGTGGAGACCGGAGTCTCAACTTATGACCTGTTGTTAACATGTCAGGAGAACAGGGAGCAGCAAGTCATTGAAGGGTACATTGAATATGCGTTAGACCTGTTCCGGGGTGAAACGGTTGAGCGTATGATTCAAGAATTCATTGAACTATGTGAGCAGGTTGTGCAACAACCGGATGCACCTCTAGGTAAGCTGTATGAACGAGTCCAGCGTGCTTCGGGAGCTGAGGTTCATCGGTTGGCGGGACCCATTTTACATTATGATCATACCCTGAGCTTGCATCGTTTGTTTGAACTACAGGCAGAGCGTATACCAGACCAGACTGCACTTATTGTTTCTTCGGGCAAGGAACTTACCTACCTTGAGCTTAATGAGCGAGCGAATGCGTTGGCTTGGAAGCTAATTGATCGAGGGGTACGTAGAGATGAACCTGTAGGCATATTAACTGGCCGGGATGAAACTCTCATTATTATGTTGATCGCAGTACTCAAAGCGGGTGCAGCTTACCTGCCTATAGATCCAGCATTTCCACCGCAACGTATTCTGGACATGATGCAAGATAGCAAGATGAAGTTGCTACTGTGCACTGCTAATGAGGCCAATGTCGTGGCTTTTGAAGGCGAACGCATCGTTTATGAGCCTGATTTTGCTGACGAACGTTCAACTATTAATCCGAATGTGGACGTTCTATCTTCTGACTTGTCTTGTGTCATCTTCACCTCTGGATCCACCGGAAGGCCTAAAGGGGTAATGATTGCTCACGATGCGATGGTCAATTTTGTGGAAGACATCAGGCATCGAAACCTTTTTGAATATGAAACAGATCGAATGATTAGTGTAACAACGGTATCTTTTGATATTTTCGGATTTGAAGTGTGGGCACCATTGTGTACAGGGCATCCTCTATATTTGGCAGATGAGCAGGAACAGCTTGATCCCGTTCTTGCCGCGCGCCAGATAAGGCAGCATGGCGTAACGCATATTCTCAGCACGGTATCCCGGATTAAAGCATTTGTTGAAAATTCGGAATTTGCCAAGGTACTCCCTCATCTTCGGTGTGTTCTTACCGGAGGAGAAAGTGTTCCGGCAGGACTTCTGACTGATATTAAAAAATATTCGTCCGCCCGTGTCTTTAATATGTATGGCCCTACCGAAACGACGATTTGGTCAACGACCAAAGAGTTGCAACAATCTGGACTCATTACGATTGGCAAACCTATTGCTAATACGGAGCTTTATATCGTGGATGAAGAGGGTGAATTCCTGCCTCCCGGAAATTATGGAGAACTCTGCATTGCAGGCCGCGGGGTGTCCAGAGGTTACCTGAATAATCTGACCGAAACGACTGCCAAGTTCATTGACAATGCAAAGGTTCTGGGTGGACGTATGTACCGGACAGGTGACTTGGCTCGTGTGTTGCAGGACGGGGAGGTCGAACTAGCGGGACGTTTGGATCAGCAAGTGAAGATCAGAGGATACAGGATCGAATTAAACGAGATCGAGCAAATGGCTATGAGCTATGAACGTTTGAGAGAAGCCGTCGTGAAGGTCGAAGGAAACCAGCCTGAGCAGTTGCAACTGGTGCTCTACTACAGCTTGAAGCCGGACATAAGTGTATCGAATATGGAAGAGCAGGACACTTTGCTCAGGTCTTGGCTGAAACAGAAGTTGCCACAGTATATGATGCCTTCACGCATCATTCGTCTAGACAAGCTGCCAGTTCTGCCGAATGGCAAACTGAATCGGAATGCCCTTCAATGGACTGACTTTGGAGCGATTGAGGCGATCGAAGCTAATGAGAAGCCAGCTCCATCTTTAATGGCTGGTTCTTCTTCTCCAGTGGGAAGAGAACAGGCTCGCAAAGAGCTGGAGCAGATGCTGGTTGAAACATGGAAAGAGATGTTGAACCGGGATCATGTCGGAGTACAAGAGCACTTTTTTGATATTGGCGGTAACTCGCTAGGTCTGATCTTGATTAATAACCGGTTAAACGCTTATCTTGGGAAAAATATTCCGCTTGTGCAGTTGTTTGAACACTCTTCCATTACTTCGCTCGTTGATCATCTGATGTCTGAACAGATGTCAGCTTCTGTGGATGTACCTGTTCAGAATGAACACGAGCAAGAGCATGTATCCAGGGAAGTCATCGCGAGCACGAGCACTGCGGTCAAACCTGATCCTTCAATGATGCAAGAAAGAGTGATAAACATCAAAACAGATGCGGATGTGAACAGCAGGAACAGAAGCACTTCCCCATCGGATATCGCTGTTATAGGTATGGCCGGTCGTTTTCCAGGATCAAAAAATATCGAGGAGTTCTGGGATAATCTGATGGCAGGTAAGGACGGCATTACCCGACTGACTGAAGAAGAATTGGCAGCAGCAGGGGTGCGGCCTGAAGAGTATAAACATCCTGAATATGTTCGAGCCAAAGGCGTTTTGCAAGATACCGAGTTTTTTGATTCCGGATTTTTCGAATACCCGTATCAGGAGTCCGATATGATGGACCCGCAGATTAGACTGCTTCATCAGTGTTCCTGGGAAGCGCTTGAACATGCGGGCTGTGATCCATACCGGTACTCAGGTTCCATCGGTTTATTTGCCGGAAGCGGATTGAGTTTACCATGGATGGTTCAATTCCTGGGTCGTTCAGGTGATCTGCTGCAAGCTTTTGAAGCGATGACGCTGAATGAGAAGGATTATATTACGACACGTATATCTCACAAGCTGAATCTAAGAGGGCCAAGTATGGCTGTGCAGACGGCATGCTCGACCTCGCTCGTCGCGATTCATCAGGCAGCAGAATCACTGATCCGGGGAGAATGTGACGTGGCTCTCGCAGGGGGAGTGTCTATCTCTTATCCGCTCAAAGAAGGGTATCACTGGCATGAAGGCATGATCTATTCCAAGGACGGGCATTGCAGAGCGTTCGACGAACAGGCCTCAGGTACGGTTTCGGGGAACGGGTGCGGCATGGTTGTGCTGAAGCCGCTTCATGATGCTTTGCGCGATGGGGATCAGGTCTTTGCGGTGATCAAAGGCTCAGCGATTAACAATGATGGATTGGATAAAATCGGATATACTGCGCCAAGTGTTACCGGACAGGTGAAGGTCATTCAAACCGCACTTGACCGCTCGGGGGTGTCTCCACAGGAAATCAATTATGTGGAGGCACATGGGACAGGCACCAAGCTCGGTGATCCCATCGAGATCGAAGCACTTAGACAGTCCTGGGGAACGGATAAACGTAATTATTGCGCCCTCGGTTCGGTCAAAGCAAACATCGGTCATCTGGACGCTGCAGCGGGTGTTGCCGGATTTATCAAAACCGTTCTAACGTTGCATCACCGAACAGTTCCGCCGCAGATTTATATGGAAAGAAGCAATCCTATGCTGGAACTGGAACGCAGTCCTTTCTACATTAATCAGGAGCCGCAATACTTCAAAGATCAGCAGCAGGTTCTGCGCGCAGCGGTAAGTTCCTTCGGCATTGGCGGCACGAATGCTCACGTGATTTTGGAGCAACCGCCCGTACGAGAGAGTCAAAGTGTGTATCAGCCTGTACACTTACTCCCGTTCTCGGCCAAGAGCGAATCCGCTCTGGATCGAACGTATCATTCGGTTTTACAAGCACTCGAAAAAATGCCGGAACAGATGCCGAGTGCTGCTTGGACATTGCAAGAGGGAAGAAGTCGATTTAACTATCGTAAAGCTCTTGTCGTTGTGGATGGCTACGTCCCTTCGCAAGATCAGGTGGAGGAACATGAAGCACAAGCGAGTGTGAACCAGGGGGATAAGCCTAAAGTAATGTTCTACATCCGTGGGGATGTTTTATGGGAACCACACGTGATTCGGGAACTTTATGCTTCCAGGTATCGTAGTCTAGTGTCTGAACGATTCAAGCAATACTTTGAAGAAGTACTGAGCTTTTTTGAATCCAAGGAACAGTATGCACTTCGTCAAAGTATAGGCAGGCCAATTCGGGATTCAGACCTGAAATTTATGTATTGCTTTGTGGTGCAGTACGCTCTGTTTGCAACGTTGATTGAGTCAGGGGTTAAACCGGATGGAATGTGTGGAGAAGGTGTCGGTGAACTGGTCGGACAGGTCATTAGCAATACGCTTGAGTTGGCTCATGCGGTGCGTCTCTTATATAGCCGTGAAGATTGGCAGACACAAGAAGGTGCCTTGTCTGAGGCAATGAGTACGATCGACACATCAAAGAATTCTTTACTGTCTGCGGAAAAGATACTTTGGGTTACAGCCTGTCCGCTACAGAACGGAGAGCTTGTAGACAACGATATATTGAAGGATGCGCAGGTTATCTCTCTTACCGGAGATCGTTCCAGCTCGCTTGAAGCCGATATCTATTTCATGAAAACACTGGGATATTGCTGGTGCAGAGGCATCGAACTGAATTGGGCACATATTAACGGACAGAGCTCTGGGCAAAAGATATCTCTCCCTACTTATTCGTTCGATCCAATCGTTCATAAGCATGATGTTCCGCTGTACCTGCTTACAGGTGTACCTCAAACTGCGGCTTCTCAGACTTCATTACCAGAACAGGCGAACACAGGCAAGAGTAGAGTCCGTTTGAATGTGGATGAAGTATACGACACCACTGCTCAGTTCTGGCAAGAGTTGCTTGGTTGTGAATCAGTGAACTCCGAGGATGATTTCTTCCAGCTTGGTGGACATTCCCTCAAAGCTATCACTCTGGCATCCCGAGTCAAGGAAACATTCGGAGTTGCTATGGGACTAGAGGATGTCTTCGATCATTCTGTGCTTGCCCGTATGGTGGCATGGATCGATCAGCAACAAGACAATGGGTTGGATCATTCGGGATCAGGAGACAGCATTTTCCCAGCAGCATACAAAGACCGATACAAGACGACTTCTGCGCAACGAAGAATGTTCGTGGTACATGAATGGATGCAAGGCGAGAGCACAGCCTACAATCTTGCAAGTTCGTACCGGTTGAAGGGAGCGCTCGATACGGCACAATTTACAGCGGTGATGGATGCTCTCGTACAGCGGCATGAGGCGTTTCGTACGCGCTTTGAAATGCTTGAAGGTGAACTATACCAGGTCATTGAGGATCAGGTTTCAAGTGTAGTGGAGTTGCTGGAACTTGAAAAAGAAGAGCCGGAGCAGCAATTGATGCAATGGCTGCAACCATTTGATCTGACCCAGGCACCACTGGTTCGTGTAAAGCTTGCCCGCCTGTCCGATGACGAACATATTCTGTTCATAGATATGCATCATATTATCTCTGATCAGAGTTCCATCGCGATTCTTATGCAAGAATTTGCCCGGTTATATAGTGGGGAATCTTTAGAACCATTATCGATTCAGTACAAGGACTATGCTGAATGGATTGATCAATCTACATCAGACGGGCATGCTGCCGAAGATGAGGCGTTTTGGCTTGAAGAATTCAAGGATGTGCCTGCGTCTGTCGAATTGCTTACAGATTACCCGAGACGTGGAGAACTTTCTAACCAGGGTGGCCGAATTAGCAGTGAGTTTGGAGAACAGTTAAGTGAACAGATTAATGATTTTTGTGCAAAACAGGGATTGACTCCCTACATGTTATTCATGGCGGCTTTAAATGTGTTGATCTCCAAATACACGGGACAGCATGATCTGGTCGTTGGCACAGCTGTAGCCGGAAGAGAGAAGCCAGAACTGAATCACGTAATGGGTATGTTTGTAAACATGCTCGCCATTCGTACTATATTAGACAAGGATCAGCCTGTTGAGCTTTATCTGAACGAAGTTCGTAGCAAGCTGTTATCCTGTTATGAACATCAGCAATATCCATATGAAGCGTTGGTTGAGAAGCTTGATCTGATGGGTGATGGGAGCCGTAATCCACTTTTCGATATTGTTCTTAATTACATTAATATGGGTACGGATGAGCTTGAAGCAGGGACATTACAAGTTGAGTCCTGGATGGATGGCAAGGTGGATGCCAAGTTTGATCAGACCTGGACGGTTGTTGAACACCACCAACAGTATACGCTTGAACTGGAATATCGTTCTGAATTGTTCCATGCACGATCCATGGAAATGATGATGGACAAGTTCCGGTATATCTTAACTCAGATGGTCACAGGAGAGGTAGAGCGGGTTCGTCAGATCAAGCTTACTGTGCCTGAAGAGGATGAATGGCTGTTATTCGGTGTCAACGACAACCACATGGACTATCCGCGGGAAGCAACAATTCCCGAACTATTTGAGGAACAAGTTCAATTACATCCACAGAAGACAGCCTTGGTGTGGGGGAACGAGGAGTGGAGTTATGCTGATGTGTATGCACAGGTTCAGAAGCTTGCATCTCGCATACTCGGACAAGACGTGGCATCAGGCTCAAGTATTGCTTTGATCCTGGACCGCGGACCGATCCAGATGATCAGTATCCTTGCTACACTAACCATAGGTTGTAAATATGTACCAATTGATTCGGCATCACCGCCGGCTCGCATTGAATTTATTTTACAAGATTGCAATGCGTCTATACTTTTGACCGAAGAATCGTATGCCTCGGCATGGAAATCAGCGGTTCCACGTGTTATGGTCCCGTCCGCAGAACTGGAATCGTTTGTTTCAGGAGAGTCTGTAGAGCCTATAGTCCAGCAGATAAAGACTGTTGCAGTCGATCCGGCATATATCATCTATACGTCAGGTTCGACCGGAATGCCAAAGGGAACGGTGATGAGTCACCGCAATGTCATTAAAGTGATGAAGAAAAGCAATTTTGTGACGGTGGTGCCTGAGGACCGGGTATTACAAGTTTCCAATTATGCGTTTGACGGTTCGATCTTTGATATTTTTGCTTCCTTAATTAATGGGGCTACCCTGGTACTTATTCCAAAAGAGATCATTCTCGATATGGCACGTCTGGCGGCAGTGATTCGTCAGCAGCAAATATCAGTATTTTTCATTACAACCTCGTTGTTTAATATGCTGGTGGATTGGGATGCAGCATGCCTGAAGCATGTTCGCAGAGTGATGTTTGGGGGCGAAGCGGCATCCGTGAGCCACGCAAATAAAGCAATGGCATGTGTCGGACCAGGCGTACTGTTAAATGGATACGGACCGACGGAAGCGACTTTCTTTGCCTCCTATTATTTACTGGAGCAAACAGAGCCGTATACCGACTCTCTGCCTATAGGTTATCCATTGTCCAATACAGCTCTATATGTTCTGGACGAGGATATGAATCCTGTTCCTGCCAATGTGCCAGGCGAGTTATATATTAGCGGGGATGCGGTAGGTATTGGATATTTGAACCGGGAAGAGCTGACTTTAAAACATTTTATAGCTGATCCTTTCCGCAAAGGCGAACGGATGTACCGGACAGGAGATATCGTCAAGCGTCTACATGATGGCCGTTTGATCTTTATTGAACGATCTGATTTTCAAGTGAAAATCAGGGGGTTCCGAATTGAGTTATCGGAGATCCACAATTGCTTGGAGCAGCTTCCGGGAATCAGGGATGCTTTTGTGATGACAGCGACAGATGCATCTGGAAGTTTATATGTCACTGCATTTTATACATGTGAATCCAACATCTCACGAACGGTTGATAATGTTCGAGCAGAGTTGCACAAGCGGCTGCCTGAATACATGGTACCTGCACAGATCTGGCGAATGGATCATCTGCCTATTAATGCTAACGGCAAGGTGGATCGGAAGGCTTTAGCTGATCTGGTAGAAGCGCAGTCCGTTCCTACAGCGACAGATTCTGTCCTGACGGAGATAGAGCAAAAAATCCTTGCAGCCATGAGAAAGGTACTGAGTAATCCGAACTTTGGCGTAAACGATCATTTCTTCCAAAATGGTGGACATTCGCTTAAAGGTATCGCACTCACGCAAATTTTGTCAAAAGAAGGAATTGCCATCAGTGTGAGCGAATTATTCCAATATCCTACAGTTAGAGCGTTTGCGAATTCGCTGGAAATGCTGAATTCTCCATCTAGTTTATTCGAAGAAAGCCTGCATATTCAGTCCCCTATCGCAGTTCCCCAAGACATATCACTTCATGAGAAACAATTAGACAGCCTGGTGTTACATGTCTTGAATAATTGTAATCAGGTTTCAAGTTTCATGGCGGGAACACCTGTTATCGGTTGCTTCCCACTATCTCCAATTCAAAGAGCACATGCTTCTACAACTGCACGAGCAAGCGGTTTTACAACCATATTGGAGGGTAATTTAAATGAATTTACTGTGAAAAGACTGATTCTCGGCGTGATTGCCCGTCATCAGTTGCTACACAGCATTATATATGAGGAAGACACGTTACAGTGGCATCAGTGTGATTTGTCCGAAGCAGCAGATATGTTGCAACAACTCATTCCATATCTTGATGTTCGTCCCTACGCCCTTGCTACGCTGGAAAAAATGGAGCACAAACTAATTCAGTCGCTATTACACAAGTCGCATACACTCGATGGTTTGCCATGGCGTCTGTGTATTCTGCGAACAGGAGCTAGTAAGCACAAACTGATTTGGAGTTTCGATCACCTTGCCTTTGATGGCATGAGCGCCGAGATCATTAAGCAGCAACTTGAGTCGGCAATTGCCCGTAATCAGCAATCTGGAATGATCGCTACAGAAGGTTCATTGGAGATACGCAAATATGAGGATTATGTAAACATGCTGTCTCGAGGGCCTGTTAACAT
The DNA here is from genome assembly GCF_030803945.1 of Paenibacillus intestini. NCBI lineage: Bacteria > Bacillati > Bacillota > Bacilli > Caryophanales > Paenibacillaceae > Paenibacillus > Paenibacillus intestini. Next base: position 343,429 of record NZ_JAURUN010000003.1, read on the forward strand.
CACTGAGCATGAACTCGAGGAGCGGTATTCCATTCAGGCTTGGCAACATTGCAATAGTAGCGTTATGAATCAACTGTTAATCACCACAGGCGAGTCAGCGCCTTCAGCGATGACGGTTGAAATACCGCGTACAGATATTACAGACCAAGATCTTAATGAGTCCTGGTGGAACTATTTTAAATCCTTTGCTGGCATTATCGCTTCTTATCTGAATGCGAAAGAGTTGCCTGTTGCGCTTGTGCATTATGGCCGAGAGTATGGACAAGAAACGTATTATGATCACGTAGGTGAATTCCTCGATCTGATTCCGATTCTTGTGCATGCTGATTTTGCTCAGGAAGATTTGGTGGAACGCTTGGACTTCACGAAACGACACAGCATTAACTTTATGGCGCTGACAGATGACTCGTTCATGACGTCTCCGTATTCCAAAATTCAAAGACAATTGGCTACAGCCTACAGACAGACGGGTCAGGAGCCAAGGAAACTTATTTTGTTCAACTTCCAGGGCTTTATCTCCAGCGAGGAGACCATCCCAGAGTTCGAACAGATCGATGACTCCGGGTCTAATCCGAGCCTCGCATACATGGAATGGGTCATTCGATACGATGAAAATTCTGTGTACGTGCACCTGGGGTGTCATACAGGTCTGGATACGGAGCGCTTGAAACAGCAGATTGAGGAGCAACTCGGCAGTTACGAGAATGTAAAAGTGAAAGTTCATAATGAGGCAGCGGAGGTGCAACATGTCCAGTAAATCCATACAACGAGGGCCGGAGTTGATTGTGCCGGAGCATTATGCAACAGTTGCTGAACTTCTTATGTATATCGCTGACAAACATCCGGATAAGGGAATCACTTATATCAGTTCATCCGGCGAAGAACAGTTTGAATCGTATCCTGAGCTGCTGAAGCAAGGACGTCTGTATCTTCAAGGCTTGCTTGAGAGCGGGTTAACTAAGGGACAAGTCGTTATATTGGAGATTGATCATTCACAGCAGTTTTATCGTACATTTTGGGCTTGTATTCTGGGCGGCATTATTGTCGCCCCGGTCAGTCCTCCTGCCTCCTGGGAGCCGGGTTCAGCTGGTCTGGAGAAATTCACGAAAATATGGGGAATCCTCGGGAAACCTGTGGTAGTCGTAGAAGAAGCATTTTTGCCAAAATACGAACAGCTTACTGAGAGTCCAATTTTTGAGGGATTGAACTGCATTAGCGTTAGCAAGCTTCAGACAAGTTATACAGTTGCCGAAATAAGTCTGACTGCTCCTGAAGAGGTCGTATTTCTACAGTTTTCGTCAGGAAGTACAGGTATCCCTAAGGGAGTACAGTTAACGAATCGTAATATTATTGCGAACAGTATTGCATGCAAGACCTTCCTTGGTGCTGAAGAAGGAGATAACGTGTTTACTTGGCTGCCTCATACGCATGACATGGGAATGTTCGGGCAACACCTAACGACTGTACTAAGCGCTGCTAATTTAATGGTTATGTCTCCGTATACCTTTGTAAGATCCCCTTACTTGTTCCTACGCAAAATTACGGAACATCAAGGGAAGTGGTTCTGCTGCACAAACTTTGGTTTTGAATGGATGGTTCAAAAGATCCCGGATTCCAAACTGGCTTCGCTTGATTTGTCTTCGCTGCGCATGGCCCTAAACGGTGCCGAGCCCATATCGACCAAAGTTATTGAACGATTTGCTCAAAAATTCAGTTCCTGTGGTTACCGCACGGATATGATGTTTCCTGCTTACGGCATGGCTGAGGCAACTGTGGGTGTGTGTACCTGGAGGTTGAAAGAGGAGCCGCGCATCGAACAAATATCACGTAAAGCGCTTGTGCAACAAGGAAAAGCGATTCCGGTGGATGCCGCTGTTCATGACCCGGCAGATCTGATTGAGTTTGTGCATGAAGGTTATCCCATGACGGGAATCCAGATTCGAATAGCCGATGAGTACGGCGAAGTTGTCGATGAGCGCACGGTGGGTGAAATCCAGATTCGCGGGGAATCCGTAACCTCCGGATATTACAATCTGCCAGAAGTCAATCGAGAGCTATTCGTGGACGGATGGCTGAAGACGGGGGATCTCGGTTTTATGGCGGAAGGTTCCCTTGTTGTAAGTGGACGAATCAAGGATATCGTATTCATCCGTGGTCAAAATCATTACGCACATGATTTGGAAGAAATTTTATATCAAAATGGCAGTATTCCAAGAGGCAATCTGACGGTTGTGGGACATTTCAATAACATTTCCCAAACGGAAGAACTGCTTGTATTTGTAAAATATAAATCGAACACTCCGCAGTTTCTGGAAATAAGGCAGGACTTAATAGATCGGATGAGGGCTGGTCTAGGAATAGAGATTACTCATGTTCTTCCGATTAAGGTTATTCCGAAAACGACTAGCGGCAAAGTTCAGCGTTTTATGCTGAGAAACGAATATGAGGGCGGTGCATTTAACAAGGATATCGAGGCCATTGAAGCCATGCTCCTTCAAAACCAATCACAGTCCATTGCGGAGAGTGTTCATCCGTTAACTTTGGAGCAGACTGTGCGTGGGGCTTGGGCTGAAGTTCTACAGTTGCCTGTGGAGAAAGTAGCGGTGGATATTCCGTTTCTGGCACTAGGTGGAAACTCCATTCTTGCCTATCAATTACTTGATAAGTTGTCTGCACACATGGGACGTGAACTGGGACAGGAAGTACTCGTCTTTGGCAGAACGGTACAGGAAATGGTCGAATATCTTCAGGAACTTCCCGAAGAGAACAGGTCACTCGAAAATGAAATACGCCCGGATAATCAGTTGAACGTACACCGAGCGATTGCAATAACAGGGTTGTCCCTTCGGCTTCCTGATGCAGATACACAAGAGGAGTTCTGGAGCAATCTCGTTCAAGGATTGGACAGTGTGGATCAGGTGAGTCCGGAACGAGCTGTACGCTCCAAACGGCCGGATTGGACAGATTGGATTGGAGAATTAAAGAACCCGGATACTTTTGACCACGAATTTTTTGAAATGCCGACGGAACAGGCTTCATTTATGGATCCGCAGCACCGCAAATTGCTGGAGGTTGCCTATGAGGCGCTCGAGGATGCAGGCATGATCGTGGATCAGGAGGAAAAACGTGATGTCGGTGTATATGTTGGTATTAACCCCAGCTCCTACTTTGATCTCGTTGTAGATTACATGAATCGTAGCAAGGGATTCGAGGTGCACTCTCATGCGATGGTTGGCAATATGTCCAATATCGCAGCGGCATCGATCTCACACTTATACAATTTCACGGGCCCGGCGCTGGCCATTGATACCGCTTGTTCTTCCTTTCTCGTAGCCTTGACGCAAGCAGTGGCAGCGATTCAGGACAAACGTATCTCTGGCGCAGTTGTAGGCGGAGCAAGCATTTTGGCAACACCTCATGTGCACCAGTTATCACGTAATGCGGGAATATGCTCTTCTACACAACATACCAAGGTGTTTGATCAGGGAGCTGATGGTTCGGTTATTGGTGAGGGTGCAGTAGTTGTATACCTGGAGCCGCTAACAGAGGCAGTTCGCGCAAATAAACATATCTATGGCGTGATCCGTGGCACAGCGGTGAATAACGATGGGTACTCTTTAGGTATTATGGCACCTAATCCTCAGGGGCAATATGAAGTGCTACGAGCTGCATATAACGATGCCAATCTGAATCCAAAAGAAATCTCGTATATCGAGGCGCATGGATCAGGAACAAGAATTGGAGATCCCATTGAAGTGAATGCGTTACTCCGTCTGTTTCAGGAGAAAGGATACGGCGAAGGCACCTCTATCGGTCTAGGCTCGGTCAAAACCAATATAGGACATTTATTCGCAGCATCCAGTGGAGCTAGTCTGGCCAAAGTTTTGCTTAGTATGCAGCACAAGGAACTTCCTCCAAGTCTGCATATGAATAACCCTAATCCAGCTCTTCGCCTGGAACAGTCTCCTTTTTATATCGTTAATGAGCATAAAGATTGGACGGTACCCCAAGGAAAAACGCGTAAAGCTGGTATTAGTTCATTTGGTCTTGGCGGCACGAATGCCCATATTGTGCTGGAGGAGTGGAATGCACCGGCAGTCTGGAGACAGGACACGGAACGGGATCAATTGTTAACCTTCTCTGCCAAGTCAGAGCAGGCGTTGCAAAAGCTGATTCATAGTACGAAAAAGTATCTGGAAGAACATCCGGATCTCCGACTAACGGACGTGTGCTTCACACGGAACAGGTATCGAAAGCATTACCGTTATCGTGCCGCTGTCGCAGTAAAAGAGACCGGGGAGTGGAGTCAGGAAAGCTTGCAATTTGGCTTCAAAAAGAGAAGCCGAGCCGCCCGTGTCAACATCGTTGTTGGAGGAAATAAGTTGGAATTGGCTGATCAGGAGTATTGGGCGAACCTACTCGAATCCCTCATGCGTATCGTACCTTCCATCCAGGAGGTTCGTGGCATTGACGGTGGAGAACAAATGCTGTCCCAGCTCAAGCTGAACGATAAGGCGGATTCCACCCAGGCTCCAGATAAGCCGACAATCACGCTGAATCGCAGCAAAATAACATTCGGAAGTATTCAGGATGCAAACTGCCCGATGGCGAGTGCAGATATTGTTGTAATGCTGGCTACTTGTGATGGGGTCGAACCTGCGGGAGGTACAGGCAAAGAGAGTTATATCCACTTGTCCGGAGCGACAACGCTTACTATGGAAACACAATTAGCCTTGTTGCTGGGACAGCTCTACGTGCGTGGTGCTTCACTGGATTGGGAACAGTTGCATCCCGATGGAACGGGCCAGATCGTGCATTTACCAGCGCATCCATTCGAGCCACATGTACATTGGGTAGGGGCGAATCAGGGAACGGAGGTCTTGATATGACAAGAGAAGAGATTGAAGGGTTTATTAAAGGGGAAATCGCTGCCGCACTGAAACAGGAACCTGATGAGATTGATGAAGAAACGAATTTCTTGAAAATAGGGGTTTCTTCCGTCCAGGCACTCAAAATTATAAATCGTACACGTAAACATCTGCAGGTGGATATTAGTCCTGTTGCGTTGTTTGAATACAAGACGATTGCAGAATTCGCTTCATATCTTCATGAATCGCTTCTTCAAGGGGAGGCAGTCGAATGATTGAACTGGATTCGAAACAGGAGCAAGAGATTCTCCATGAAGCCGAGTTATTTGCTACCCGTGAGATTCGTCCTTATGCCTGGCAAATTCAGGAGCAGCAGTCTATCCCCCGCTCGTTAATTCGTGCTATGGCCGAAAGAGGGTATTTAGCTGCATCTATTCCACATGAGTATGGGGGAATGGGTCTTGGTCCCAAAGCATACGGACTGTTAACGGAAGTATTTGGTAAAGCACTTCCGGCGGTTCGAAGCTTATTGACGGTACATACTTCACTGGTGAGCGAAACTTTGGTACGTTTCGGATCGCCAGATCAAAAGTCGTCCTGGCTACCCAAGTTGGTCCGTGGGGAATGGATCGGAGCGTTTGGACTGACAGAGCCCGAGATCGGGTCGGATGCCAAAAACGTAAAGACAACTTGGCGGGAAGAAGCGGACTGTTATGTACTTAATGGAAAGAAAAAGTGGATTACCTTTGGAGACGTAGCGGATGTGTTCATTATTGTTGCCTCCCAAGAAGGGAGGAGTACAGCATTCTGGGTTGAACGTCAGTTTGACGGTGTGCAGACGCAAGCCATCGAGGGTGTAATGGTTGGTGGCGAGACAGGAATCGCTGAAATTGATCTTCATGAAGTTCGTGTGCCCAAAAGCCATCTGATTGGGCGTATGCACGAAGGCTTTGAGTACATCGTAAGCGGTGCGCTTGATCAGGGCAGATATAGCATCGCTTGGGCAGGACTCGCTATAGCGCAGGAGGCTTTGGACTCCATGGTGACCTATTCACGCAAGCGAAAGCAATTTGACCAAAAACTCAGTCATTTCCAGCTCATCCGCGGCATGATTGGTGATGCAGTAACGAAAGTCCATGCAGCAAGAGCGCTATGTTTGCGGGCAGCCGAGCTTAGAGAAGCCAAGGACCCGCAGGCTGTCATGGAAACAACGATTGCTAAATATTTTACATCCAAAATTGCAGTAGAAGTGGCAAATGATGCGCTCCAGGTTCATGGAGCCAATGGAATTAGCAGTGAGTATCCGGTATCCAGACTGTACAAGGAGGCTAAAATCCTGGAGATTATTGAAGGCTCCTCCCAGATGCAGCAGGAGATGATCTCACACTATGGGCTGAAAACCTATTACAAGCGTGGCGGTGGGCTATGACGATCTGCGCATTATTTCCAGGGCAAGGTAGCCAATATATCGGGATGTGCAGTGATCTCTTAGAGAGAGAAACGGAAGTCCGGTTGATTTTTGCCGAAGCGAGTGAGGTTATCGGGTTTGATCTCAGAGATTTGATTCTGGCCGGCTCACTGGAGCAACTGACACAATCCGAATATGCTCAGCCCGCTGTACTTACAGCAAGTTATGCGTTGTTTGATTCCTTCGTTCGCCGGACTGGAATTAATCCAGATTATGCGATTGGTCACAGCCTGGGTGAGATCTCTGCTTTGGTGGCTGCTGGTGCATTAAAGTTTGCAGATGCAGTCCGCTTTTCGGCTTCACGGGGGGCATTGATGCATCGTGCAATACAGGAACAGAAGGGCAGAGCAGGAATTGTCGTTGATATGAGTCAAGCAGAACTCGAAAACATCGTTGCCAATATTCGAGAGGTTCATTACGTGACTATCTCGGGGTATAACTCACCTAACCAATTCGTTGTTGCAGGTGAGGTGGGAGGTTTGCGTTTGCTGGATGATCTCGTGGATCAAGCTGGAGGGGAATTCATTCCCTTCCGCATGATGCCTATGAAAGCAGATGCGCCATATCATAGCGAACTGATGCAATTTATCCAGCCTGAGATGGACGCAATGGTATCTAAGCTTTCCTTTACCGAGCCTGCATTTGCGATATGTTCCACAGTGAATGGAGAGTTCATCCAAGCAGCAGAGGATATCCCAAGGTTACTGACAGCTCAGCTGTTGCAGCCGATTCACTGGATTCAGGCTTTAGCGCAAATTCGGCGGTTGGGTGCGAGCATTTGGATGGATGTCGGGCCAGGCCAGAGTGTGAGAAATATGATTGCCGAGTACGACACTTCAATCACTGCCTATTCGTTGGATGATTCGCAGGATCAGTCGAAGCTCCTGGCAATGTATGCGGCAGGGATTCAAACATACCGGGGAGGAGAAGCGCGATGATTACTACAAATATGATGGCGTATAACCAGCGAGTGAAACAACACCTTCCTGGCGGTGTGCACTATAATTTCCATCTTCCCTGGGAGGAGACACCGCTACACTTTGCCCATGCATCCCGAAGCAGGGTAACCGATATGAACGGCCGTGAGTATCTGGATCTCTATGCCCGCTTTGGTGCACTTATTGTAGGGCACGGTAACGAGGAATATAACGAATGCCTGAAGGATACGATTGATCGTGTTCTGTCGGTAAGCCATTGTGATCTGGACGCTGAGGCATTGGAGTTAATCCACCAATATGTACCTTCGGCTGAGATGATTCGGTTTGGGTTATCGGGTACAGAAATTGTGCAAAATGCACTGCGCCTTGCCCGCGCCTGGACAGGCAAAAATCGCTTTGTTCGTTTTGAAGGTCATTATCATGGCAATTCAGATAACATTATGGGCGGTAAAACGCCCAGAACAGGTTTGCCTGTACCTTCGGACTATCCTGGTGACATGAAGGGAACACAGGGAAGGGCAAGGGATGTCATGGAATCCCAATCCTATCTGCTACCTTGGAACGATGCTGCCCGTTTGGAAGAATTGTTTGTTGAACATGGTGATGACATTGCAGCAGTAATCATGGAGCCGGTTTGTGTTAACGGAGGCGGAGTCATGCCAGCTCCAGGTTATCTGCAAAGAGTGAGACAACTATGTGATCATCATCAGGTTGTACTTATTTTTGATGAGATCATTACAGGGTTTCGTATGGGACTTGGCGGGGCTCAGGAGATGTTTGGTGTTACGCCCGACCTGACTACGCTGGGAAAAGCGATTGCTGGCGGCGGTGTTCCCGTGTCTGCTCTAGTTGGCCGAGCCGATATCATGAAGCTGCTGGTGGACAAAAAAGTAATTCATGCGGGAACGTTTAACGGTTATCCGTTAGGTACAGCCGCGGTGAAAGCAACGCTCGAAATGTTGGGCCGCAATGGAGGAGAAGCCATGAATCGTATGAATCTTCACGCCGAGATGATTCATGACATTCTCACAAGGGAAGCAGCGAAGGTGGGGCTCCCCCTTGTTGTTCAAGGCCCAGCGGGATGCGCTTCCTATCATTGTTGCACCGAAGAACTTAGCAGTACGGCCGATTATACATTTGAATTGATGTCCTTTGATATTTTGTTGAATGGCAAGCTCGCGGAACACGGTATTCTTGTATCGACACTCTCTCGCATGTATCCGAACATTATGCTGGACATGAAAGATGTGGCCTGGTTCAGCGAGCGTGTCCCTGCGGCGATTGCGGAGATGAAAGAGCTCTACGATGAACTTGTCTAATACCGCCAGATCAATAGGAGGTGAGGTTAGGTATGCATAATCAGCTCATTGCAATCATTGGCGCAGGCGTTATGGGATGTGCTACAGCACTGGATGTTGCCAGAGCGGGGTATCGGGTCATTTTGCAGGATCATTCAGAGTCCGTGATCCTTCAGGCACCTGATGTCATACGTCGTGAATACCGTTCAGCCTGTTTCTTGAAACAAGGATACGGTGAGGTCCCGCTCGATATCATCATGGATCGAATTTCGTTCCAAATACAGGACGAAGGTGTGGAAGAGGCTAACGTCATTATTGAAAATGTGACCGAAAATATAGAGTCCAAAAAGGAAGTTTATGCGCGTTTGAGTCAAAAGGCCCGTCCAGATGCTCTTTACGCGTTGAACACAAGCTGTATTTCAGTAACCAAGCTGGCCTCCTTTTTACCTGATCCAAGACGCGCCATAGGTGTACATCTGATGAATCCGGTTCCGGTTAAATCGATGGTGGAGGTGATCAAAGGGCATCATACAACACCTGAGACAGAGCAAGAGATGGTAGCGTTTCTGGAGTCTCTCGGCAAAAATCCGGTCGTCATCGAGGATCTGCCGGGTTTTGTATCGAACCGACTCTCGCATTTGTTAATGAATGAAGCAGCCTTTATTGTGCAGGATGGTATCGCTACAGCTGAGCAGGTCGATGCCATTATGAAAAAGGGGTTTAGTTATCAGATGGGCCCGCTGGAAACAGCAGATCTGATCGGTCTCGATACCGTTGTGCATTCGCTTAAAGTGCTGTACGACAGTTATCAGGACCCCAAATTCCGCTGTTGTCCGCTATTGCAGAAAATGGTGGATGCTGGACACTGGGGACGCAAGACGGGGCAAGGGTTCTATGCCTATTAACGAAAGGGAGGCATGACCATGGAGAGGTTGAAGGATATCAAATGTGTCGTATGGGATCTGGATCACACGATCTGGGATGGAGTCTTACTTGAATCCGGAGATGTGAAGCTAAGGGCGCGCATAAAGGAGGTGATTGAACAATTAGACCGCCGCGGAATACTGCACTCCATTGCCAGTAAAAATGACGCAGAGCTGGCTTGGGCCAAACTTACCGAATTGGGCATTGCCGAGTATTTTTTATACCCCGAGATTCATTGGGATGCGAAGTCCATATCCATTCAGCGTATTCAGCAGAACATCAATATCGGAATGGATGCCATCTTGTTTGTGGACGACCAGCCTTTTGAACTGGAGGAAGTGAAAAGTGTACATGCGGATGTTCAGGTTCTTCATGCAGATCACTATGAGACGATGCTGAATGATCCGAGACTGATGCCTCGCTTTATTACAGCAGACTCTTCCCGCAGAAGACAGATGTATCAGGCAGATACACTTCGAAAGCAGGCGGAAGAACAGTATGAAGGTCCTTCGGAGAAGTTTCTGGCTTCACTTGGTATGAAGTTTACGATCTATGAAGCGACAGAGGATGATCTTCAGCGAGCGGAAGAACTCACGGTTCGTACCAATCAGTTGAATGCTACAGGGATCACTTACAGTTATGAGGAACTACATCAGTTGATGACTTCACAGGATTACTTGCTATTGGTGTGTGAACTTGAAGACAAGTACGGAACATATGGAAAGATCGGGCTCGCGCTTATTCATAAGCAGCCGGATATATGGAGACTGAACATGTTGCTGATGTCATGCCGCGTCATGTCAAGGGGGGCAGGAAGTGTATTGCTCACTTATATTATGCGTGAAGCGAGGCAACAGGGTAAGCAGATGCTTGCTGATTTCAGAGAAACCGGGAGAAACCGGATGATGAATATCAGCTATCGTTTTGCTGGTTTTACACAGCTGTCTGCAGATCCTGACGGAAAGATCGTCTTTTCGCATGATCTGAAGCAGGTTGTGGAGTTTCCGGACTATATTGAAGTTTGTGTGCCTGAAAGACAACATCAATAACAAGGGGGAAGAGCAGTGGATTATCGTCAGGAAATTCGAGAGTTTATTGGAAACAATCTTACCATGGAACATGAGGACGCTCAAATTAGCGACAACGACAACTATTTTGAAATGAGATTTGTCAACTCACTCTTTGCGATGCGTTTAGTGGATTTTGTAGAGCGCAGATTCCAGATTGAGATCGGAAATGATGATCTGGACTTGGCCAATTTCAGTACCATTAACCGTTTGCATGATCTCATTGAGAGAAAGCTTGCTGCCAAGGAGGTGGCACGATGATAACAGCCAATCAGTCATCTGTTCGTCCAGTGTCTAGCCCGGCAGCCAGTCCTTCCAATAAGTATATGTACCTGTTTCTGGCGATGTCCTTCGGTACTTGTTATGGTATTGCCAGCTTGTTCATGTTCTTTCCTGATTTTATTGTACCAATCACTGGTGAACTGCATCTGATGCATCCGTTAGCTATCGTTGCTCTGTACTCTCCTTCCATTGCCGGATTGATTACATGTTATTTAATGGGTGGCAAAGACGCGCTGAAAGGCATGTTCTTGAAGCTGGTTCCGCGAAAAAAAGATCTGTTCTGGATTCCTGTAATTATCGGTATTTCCATCGTATTTGCTTCATCGATGCATTTTGGCTCCCTGCTATTCGGCATACCGGTCCCCGATCTGACATATAGTGTACCGGAAATGATCTGGCTTGGCATTTTGAACTTGTTCAAGGAGACGGGGCTCATCGGCGGTTTATTTGGCTGGATTGGATTCTTACTTCCCTTCTTGCAAGGCAAGTTGAAAAACAATGTAACAAGTGGTCTGATTACAGGATTCCTGTTTGGACTATGGGTGCTTCCGGGTTATCTGATTTCATCTTTTGGCACCTCAACCACATACATATACTACGTGGTGCAGCTTATGGCGTTTATCGTATTTCAGAGCTACATCTTCAATGCTACCAGAGGTACGCTGTTATTTTACCTTTTGGCTTTCTGGCTTGTTGCTACAGGAAGTCAGATCGATCTGTATTACTTCAATCCGCAAGTACAGATCATGCAATTTTTCTTTTTCGTAACCTCGGCAATTATCATTCATATCGTCTTTAAACGCAAAAAAGTTGACACAACGCTCCAGACATTTCCTGCATATGTTCTAGACGCGAAATAAGCAATTAACGGTGGTGATGGAGTGATGGCAGAGACTTATCTTGAACGACTGCAGAAGGGCAGGGGGAACAGGCAGGTGATCTGTTTTCCTTATCTGGGTGGACACTCTCGGAGTTTTTATCCTTTAGTATCTCACCTTCCGGATACGGAAATATGGGCATTTACACCTCCCGGTCACGGGATGAATTCGGAAGAGCCTCTGGAACATATGCAACAACTTGTAGAGCTTTATACGAACGAACTGTTGCCTATAATTAAATCTGGCGCAACCTTGTTTGGGCACAGCTTGGGCGGAATTACAGCTTATTATGTTGCTCAGCGGTTACAACAGGAGCTTCCAGATGTAGCAAAGACATTGCGTCTTGTATTATCTGCCTGCAATACGCCTGCTGAATGTGGATTGAACCGTTATGACCAGATGTCTGATGAGCATCTGATTGATCACCTTTTTTCCTATGACGGTCTACCTAAAGAGCTCATCCACGAAAAAGAACTTTTGCAGTATTTCATGCCTGTAATTCGGGCAGATTTTCGCATGCTGGAATCCGCAGCGACACTTGAATGTCAGCCGCTTTCAGTGCCAGTGCTGTTTCTGTGGGGAGAACGGGACAATGCCGTTCCCCTTCAGTCAGCGCTCAAATGGGAACGATATTTTGATGTACCGATGAAGCTTCAGACCATTCGAGAGGGGACACATATGTTCATCATGCACCACCCTTCAACAGTGGCGCATTATCTGACAAGCTTTATGACTCCAGAAGTAGAACGACTGAACATAGTAGATAGATGAGAGGAGCCATGTTAGTTTATGCTGCTGAGAATGCTGAGAAACGACTTAATGAGGAAAAAAGGAATTACGGCTGCGCTGTTTATTTTTGTCCTGCTCGCTGCTTTGCTGGTATCTTCCGGTTCTCGAATGATCATGGAACTGACGAGTTCCATTCAGTATTTGTTCTCTGAATCGAAGACACCTCATTTTGTGCAAATGCACTCTGGAGATCTGGATCAGGCCAAAGTGAACACATGGGCTGAAGGAAATGCAATGGTTGAGCAACATCAGATTGTCGAGATGGTTAACATCAATGGAGCCAACCTTTATCTTGGTACAGAGTCCGAGAAAAATACCGTCATGGATATTGACTTTGTTACACAAAATCAGCAATTCGACTATTTACTGAATCTGAATAGTGAGATTATCCAAGTTCGTGATGGCGAGATTGCTGTACCTGTGTATTATTTACAGCAAAATAAATTAAATATCGGTGACCAGGTTCGGATCAATAATGGGGCTTTTGAGCGTTCATACACCATTGTTGATTTTGTGCGTGATGCACAGATGAATCCATCTGTTGTGCACTCGAAGCGTTTTATCGTAAGCCCGGATGATCTGGGGCAATTGAAGCAAGGGGTCGGAGAGATGGAATATCTCATTGAGTTCCGACTGCATGATCCTGCCAAAACAAGTGAGTTCACCCAAGCCTATCAAAATGCAGGGCTTCCTAACGCTGGCCCGGTGGTGACCTATGGTTTGTTCCAGATTCTCAATGGGATGACAGACGGAATTATTGCAGCCGTTATTATTTTGGTCAGTCTGGTGCTGATTCTGATTGCGATGCTGTGTATTCGTTTTACCATGCTTGCCACTATTGAGGAAGATTACCGCGAGATCAGCGTCATGAAAGCCATTGGTATCTCAGAGAAAGATATCAAGCGGCTCTATTTGGTCAAATATGTGTTTATGGCGGGTTTGGCTTCCATCTTGGGTTACATCGCTTCCCTCGGAGTGAACCAGCTTTTTGTATCTAATATTATGCTGTATATGGGGAAAGCACCGGCTACATTACTGCATTTCGCCGTGCCTCTACTCGCAGCAGGTTTGATTTTCACCATGGTTGTTCTATTCTGCCGCGCTGTGCTTCGTCGTTTTCGTTCGATCTCTGCTGTGGAGGCCCTTCGCACTGGAAGTTTGGGGGATACACAGATCGTTCGCAACCGTTTAAACCTGTCACGTAATCGCTGGTCTTCCGTGCCTGTTTTCCTTGGGTTAAAAGACGTGATGCAGCGTGTCAAAATGTTCCGTTTGTTATTATTCGTATTCATCGTCAGCTCATTTATTATGATCGTACCGCTTAACTTTTTGAACACACTTCAGGCTCCAAGCTTCATATCTTATATGGGTGTAGGGCAAAGTGATATTCGAATTGATCTTAGGCATACGAATGATGTAGAGCAGCGTTATGCTCGTTTGGTGAATCAAATTGAAAACGATGCAGATGTTCAAAAATATTCACCTCTCGTAACAAGCCAGTTCAAGATTCGTAATGCAGAAGGTAGCTACGATAATCTGAGCGTGGAGAGCGGAGATTTCAGTATATTTCCTTTGTCTTATCTAAGTGGAAATGCCCCAGCAACAGATCGTGAGATTGCTCTCTCGGATGCAAACAGCAATGATCTCAAACTTAAAACGGGGGATCAGCTGACCTTGCAAGTGGGCGGTCAAGACCAAGTGATGACGGTCAGCGGCATTTATCAGGATGTGACGAATGGCGGAAAAACAGCAAAGGCGCTTTTGCCATACAACAAAGATAGTGTGCTCTGGTATGTAGTCAGCTTGGATCTGAAAGACCGCGGTGTGATGGCTGCCAAAATTGCAACATACGAGAAAGATTTCTCGCCAGCGCGTGTAACGGATCTTCAAGGATACTTGAATCAAACGCTTGGTGGTACGATTCAGCAATTAAAGCTGGTGACCACACTTGCACTGGCCATCGGAGTATTCATTTCTATTTTGATTACCTCACTGTTCCTGCAGATGATGGTTGCCAAAGATAACAACGATATTGCTGTATTGCGAAGCATCGGCTTTGCGTTATCCAAGATCAAATTGAAGTATGTCGTCATGTCACTGGTCATCCTCATTGTAGGTGTAGCCGCAGGCACAATCTTATCCAATACACTGGGTCCAATGCTGGTGAGTGGCATTATGTCCTCTTTTGGTGCTTCAAAGATTGTATTTGTAATTGATCCGGTGCAGGCGTATGTACTCTGTCCATTGCTGCTGGCAGGAACGATCATTATTACAGCCTGGATCAGCATTCAGTCGATTCGGGAAACTAGCATTTCGAAAATGATAGTGGAATAGGGAGGCATAACGAAGATGACAACAATACTAGAAGCTAGAGATGTGAATAAATCCGTAGCGATTGGCGAGAATGAAGAACAGCGCATTCTGAAAGATATTAATCTGCAACTCAAAAAAGGAGAGTTTGTCTCCATTATGGGCCCATCCGGTTCGGGTAAATCGACCCTGCTCTATAACATCAGTGGCATGGATCAAATCAGTGCAGGCAGTGTGTTTTTCAACGGTAAACAAATATCGGCTTTCCCGGAGAAAGATTTGGCGAGTCTACGCTTGACCAAAATGGGTTTTATTTTCCAGAACATTCATCTGCTCAAAAATTTAAATCTGCTCGACAACATCATCCTTTCTGCTTATCTGGCCAAAAACAGCAACCGGGACACGATTAACAACCGTGCAATGTCATTAATGAAAAAAATGGGAATCGACGAACTGGCTGAGCATAACATTACCCAAGCTTCAGGGGGACAACTGCAACGGATTGCGATATGCCGGGCTTTGATCAACAATCCGGATATTTTGTTCGGAGATGAACCTACTGGAGCGCTGAATTCAAAATCAACACATGAGATCATGGACATTCTTGGCGATATTAATGCCACAGGAACAACGATTTTGCTCGTTACACATGATGTTAAAGTTGCAGCCCGCTCGGAACGAGTACTGTTTATGATGGACGGCAATCTGGTTGCAGACAAAAACATCGGAAAGTATGACCGGGACAAACAGGATTTGAAGGCGAGAGAAAGTCGGTTAGGACAATGGTTGACGGAAATGGGGTTCTAAACTTAGAGCTTCATGACTAGAATAGACCGACAGTCGGTCGAGAGGTAATGGAGGACAGAATATGAGATTGATGAAAAATCCGGAGGAACGCAGAAATGAAATTTTGGATGCAGCCGAAATTCTGTTCGTGACCAAAGGGTATACCAAAGCAACGATTATGGATATCCTCCAGGCTTGTGATATTGCCAAAGGCACATTCTATTACTACTTCCAGTCCAAAGAGGAGGTTATGCATGCCATCGTTATGCGTTTTATTATGAGCGGCGAAGCTGCGGCGAGGCGTGTCGTGGCAGATCCCGAGCTCAGCGCGCATGATAAAATTTTCCGCATCATTATGACCCAGAATCAGCCTGATGATCGCAAGCTTGGCGTGATCGAGCAACTGCACAGCGTGCAAAATGTAGAAATGCATCAAAAAAGTCTGGTTGAAACGGTTCTCCGTCTCAGTCCCATTCTGGCAGAAGTCGTGGAACAGGGCATTCAGGAGGGGGTATTTCATACCCCTGCTCCTCAGGAGAGCATTGAGTTTTTACTTGTTTCCTCGCAGTTTTTGCTGGATCAGGGCATTTTTCATTGGCAGGAAGAAGAATTTCAGAAGAAGGTTAGAGCTTTCAGTCAGATTATGGAACGGGTTCTGGGTGCTGAACATGGAAGTTTTGCCTATGTAACGGAATTATATTTCCCACATCAAGCTTAACAAGTAAAGGAGTCGTAACCATGGAACAAACTGCTCACAAATCATTTGGTAAATTTCTGATTGTCTGGTTTGGTCAATTGATCTCGATGATTGGTATCGGACTGACCGCGTTCTCTCTGGGGGTATATGCCTTCGAAAAAACAAATACGGCAACCAGCGTTGCGCTGATTACGCTATTTACGTTTTTGCCCAACATCTTGCTTCGCCCGATCGGAGGGGTGATGGCTGACCGATTTGACCGCCGTACGATGATGATTATTGGTGACCTTGGCTCTGCGGCTGGTCTGGTCTTTATTCTGTCGATCATGCTCACGGGTGATATCCAGTTATGGCATATCTATGTGGGTGTGGCGTTCAGCTCGGTGTTCTCGGCGCTGCAAAGTCCGGCATATAAAGCGTCAGCAACTGACTTGCTGGATAAGGATCAGTTCTCCAAGGGCAGTGGCCTAGTGCAACTTGCTGAATCTTCCAAGTTTTTATTTTCACCGATTATCGCAGGTATTCTGCTTAGCGTGACAACGATTGAAGTTATTATGATCATTAACATTGCGACGTTCCTGGTTGCCATTCTGGCCGTACTCGTTATTCGCAAGAGCATGAAGGTGGAGCGAGAGGAAAAGGACGATCGCAACTGGCTGACCGATATTCAGGAAGGCTGGAGAGAGGTTGTCACCAACAAAGGTGTGTTGCTACTCGTTATTATCATTTCTCTGGTTACCTTCTATCTCGGGTTCCTAGAGACACTCATTGGCCCAATGTTGCTCTCATTCACCGATGCCAAAACACTCGGAACGTTTCAGTCCGTTAGTGCGATCGGTATGCTGATCAGCAGCTTGTGCATCGGTATTTTCACCATGACGAAGAAATATGCGAGTGTGCTGGTTGCAGGTTTGGTCATGTGTGGTCTGGCGTTCTCCTTACTGGGTGTTTCGACGAACATTTACTTTATTATCTTTGCGGGTTTTCTGTTCCTGTCCTCCCTGCCATTTGTTAATATGAGTGCAGATGTATTGGTGCGGAACAATATTGCCAATGAAAAGCAGGGCAGAGTGTGGGGGATTATCGGTATCCTGTCCCAGCTTGGTTTCATTATCGCGTACAGTTTGGCTGGATTTCTGGCGGACCATGTGTTTAACCCACTGCTAGTGGAGGGGGGAGCGCTGGCATCCTCCGTGGGTCAGATCATCGGAACCGGACCTGGCAGAGGCATAGCGTTGCTGTTTATCATTGCGGGCCTGTTCGTTATTCTGATTGCGATTATCACGTCACGTTTGAAAATGATCAAATCACTGGAGCAGAGCAGTGATATCGCTTCACCTCCCGATGTGGGCGGTCTTGCGCATGATTAATACATTTATAGTGTTGTAGGAAGCAAGATAGCCCTCCGTCTGATCCGTGTATACCGTTCTTAACCTTAAACGGCGTACAGTTGGTTCAGACGAGGGCTTTTTTTGTATAAAAGCTACAATCCGGTCTAACCTTTCACTGCACCGGAAGTCAGACCTCCTACAATATACTTTTGCCCGATGAGGAATACGATCAGAACTGGCAGCGAGGTGAGTACGATATCGGCGCTGACTAGATTCCATTTGGCGCTGAATTGTCCGAAAAAATTGTAAACCGCCAGCGTCATTGGCCACATCTCTACGGTGTTCAGCATATAGAGCGGCGCCGTGAACTCATTCCAGACACTCAGAAAATTCAGAACAAATACGGTAACCAGCACCGAGGTTAACAAAGGTACAATGATTCGAAGAAACAGCTTGATTCCATTGCAACCATCCATAATTGCAGCTTCATCCAGCTCTTTCGGAATGTTGCCCACAAACGCATACGTGATGAACAGGGAGATGGGAATGCCCATCGCGGTATAGAGCAGAATCATGCCTGCGTGGGAGTTGATCATCCCGAGTGATTTCATCACTTCCATGAGCGGAATATAGTTTAGTGGCAGTGTGATGCCCAGAATCAGAAAAAAGTACAAAAACTTGCTCAGTTTCGAATGATTGCGGGATAACGTGAACGCAGAGAACGCCACGACAAACACCAGCAGCAGAGATGACACGCCCGAGTGCAGCAGACTGTTAAAAAAGGAACCTCCCAAGTGTCCTTGCTCATAGACGATTTTATAATTTTCAAACATAAATTTCTCGGGAAGCGTAAGCCTCAGTACCTTGGCTTCGGCGTCTGACTTGAATGAATTCAATAGGATAACGGCAAATGGAATCAGTACAACCAGACTTAATAGCCAGGCGAGTACATTTAACGTCAGAGACATGATTTTTTTTCGAAACCGCATATTAATATTCCACCTTTCGATTCATCAAACGAATGATGAAGAAAGAGATGATCGCCATGATGACAAAGAGAATGGTAGATAGCGCGCTCCCGAGCCCCCAGTATCCTTTGGCAAAAGATGAATAAACGGCCGTATTGATCACATCCGTAGCATTGCCCGGGCCCCCGTTTGTCAGAACGTATACCGCATCAAAGACACGCAGGCCATACGTAATATTGAGGACGGTGGCAATGGTGATGGTAGGCAGCAGCATAGGTATGGTAATACGGAACAGCTTTTGAATAAAGCCCGCACCATCGATGGATGCAGCTTCATAATAATCCCGTGGAATGGCGAGCAGTCCCGCGATAAAAAGCACCATGATATACCCCATGCCTTTCCACGTATCGACGGCCATAATCGATGGCATCGCCCAAGTGAGAGAGCCCAGCCAGTTCTGGGCGAGTGCATCCAAACCGATGGAACGCAGTGTAACATTAACGAACCCGTTGTTCGGATCAAGCAGGCTTTTGAACACCAGACCTACAATCAGGAAGGAGAGGACTTGGGGCGAAAAGATAATCATCCGATGCCAGTTGGCAGCTTTTACACCGCTGACCAGCAGCAGGGCAAGGAACAAGCCCAGAACGGTTTTGGCGAAGGAGGTAACCACCGTAAACAGCACTGTATTTTTAATGAAAAGCAGATAGGTCGGATCACCTGCCAGAATCGTGCGGAAATGCTCCAAACCAATAAAGTTTTTCTCCGAACTGTAGCTGTTCCAATCGGTGAAAGAATAATAGGTACCCAGCAGGGCAGGAGCAACGATGAACAACACATATAGTAAAAT
The DNA here is from genome assembly GCF_030803945.1 of Paenibacillus intestini. NCBI lineage: Bacteria > Bacillati > Bacillota > Bacilli > Caryophanales > Paenibacillaceae > Paenibacillus > Paenibacillus intestini. Next base: position 362,883 of record NZ_JAURUN010000003.1, read on the forward strand.
CGCTCCGGATGAGAAATACCAAGGGTAGATTTTGTTCGTATTCATAACCCGTAACACCAATCCTTCCTGCCAAACGGGAAGAAGCACCCCAGCGTTTGACCAATGGAGTAACTCCATTCCAGTTGTGCATTTGTTTCCGAAATAACCTTCGGCTGTTACTGCCACTTCTCATCCTTCAGCACTTTGGCTTGTTCGGCGCGGCGTTTATCAATATTTTGCAGAATCTGATCAGGGGTCATCGCTCCCGCAAACATGCCTGACAAGTCTTTACCGATATCCATCCACTGTGGATCGATATATTTTACGGCAGCCTGCATGACGGTGCCCTTCTCATGATTTTTCTCATAATCAATGTAGTCCTGTGTCAGCTTCGGTTCGATCTCGGGCCAGCAGATCGTCAGATTTCCTTCGCCTCCATCAAACACCTGTTGCAGATGTTCATGCTCGGTAATCCAGCGGAAAAACTTCAACACTTCTTCGGGATGTTTGCTGTTTTTGTTGCCAAACATGGCCGCTGAACCGCCGGGGTTCACACCAATCGTCTGATTGTCTCCCCAAGGCATCACGAAGAATCCCATATTATCTTTCATCGCCGGATAGGCTTCAGAGACTTCCTTTTCCGTGCCTGGAACACGCAGCAGCATTGCAGCTTTTTCCTGTCCAAATGCTTCAATGCCCGCTTCTACTGTATTGGATAAGAAGTCTTTGCCGAAATAGCCAAGATCAGCAAATTCTTTCAATTGCTCGATAACGGTCTTCAATTGGGTCAAGTCTGCGACCTTCATCTCATTATTGTTCAGCTTTTCATAGGTTCCTGCGGCCTTCTGCTCATAGTTCGGCCCGGTCTCGAACAACGGCAGCACCTGATACCAGCCGCTTGCTGGAGCTTGATAGAATGGAATAATATCTTTATCCTTAATTTTCTGGCTAATCGCTTTGAATTCGGCATAGGTCGTAGGAGGCTCAATACCTAGGTCAGCAAAGATACGTTTGTTATAGTACACATACCAGATTTTCGTAGGGGCAAAAGAAACCCCGTATACCTTGTCATTATGACTGACGGTAGGCAAGATCTCTTCTGACATCCGTCCCGTAAACTCCTCATTGGTCAGATCAATTGCATTTTCTTCTGGTCTGACATTGGCTGGCATGCTCAGCGGGTCTACATCTACATTGAAAATATCAGGAGCCTCACCGGAAGCCAGTTTTACCTTGATCAGATCACGCCACTGCGCGTCAGGAACCACCTGAAAATCAATTTTGACCCCGGTTTCCTGCTCGTATTCCTTCGCCATCGTCTGCATAATCCCCGTTCGTGGAATACCGGATTGGCTTGTGCCGAAGGTCAGTGTGACCTTGCCTGTGCCTTCCGCGTTTTTGTTCGAGTTGCAGCCAGCAAGCAGCAGGACAGAGAGAAGCAACATACTTGTCATTGAAAAAAGAAATCGTTTTCTCATTTTGAACCTCCCTAAAATTCAATCATTTATGCACTTGCCGAAACGCTTTATGTAAGCGTATTCTTATGTGGATAACTTTACTTTGAATAACGAGTAGGCTCAATAGACAAAAGCGTTCTTCGAGGTGGACATTTTCGAAGTCATCGAAGATACGCAGATGTTGATAATGAAGACGGGGGTATGGAATTGCGGTATCGATTCAGAACATTACAACAGAGTTTGTTTGCGTATTATTCAGCGGTATTTATTACGTTTTCCCTTATTGTGGCTGGCCTGTTATATGTGTATCTCACCAGTGATATTCGTCATCGAAGTGAAGAGCAGCAAAAACAATTGGGGTTGTCCATTGTTAGTCATCTGGATCAGGAAGTTGTGAAAATGAACAATTTCTCCATGAACATCGTATATTCCAATCTGGTCAAGGAGCATTTCAGTCATTACTTGTCTCCGGCAGAGGGGGTTGAACGAACGATGACAAGTGACCCCTCGCTGTATAAGGACACGACTACACTCATTGATGTCATTATGGCGATTATTAGCAGCTCCAATACGGCCAAACAGGCTAACATTTACGATGTGAATGGAAAGATGCTGGGGGCGGGAGTATTCAACGGACAGCTTCCGGTAGATCTGAAGCAGCGCCCCTGGTATAAGGAAACCTGGGAACGGAGTGGCTGGCGTGTCATTCGTCTGTTACAAGGTGGTGCATTGCCCATGCCCACCGGGGAAGGGAGAACGGATCAACCTTATATCTCGCTTACACGGGTTTACAAGGATGGCAATTACGTCAGTCAGGGTGTCGTTGAAATTTTGCAGCTTGCCGAAGACCTATTCCAGTATTTGCACGAACTGCAAGCAGGTAATAAGGAACTTCGAGTTTATGTGCTGGATGAGCAGGATACCTTGTTGTACCCGCTTCCTTCAGCCACGATAGATGCTGATTCCTCTTCAGCTGGCTATTCGGAAGATATGAAACTGATTCAACATCGTACATCTCCGCCTGAAACGATGCAGGAAGTCACCCATTCGCCTACGGGGTCAAGGCAGATGATGACGTATATGACATCGCAGGAAACCGGATGGACTGTTGTTGTCATGCAGTCCAAGCAGTCCCTTTTCGCCAATCTGAACCGGATGGCATTGATCTTTGCAGGTGCTACGCTAGCAACCCTGTTGATTATTTTGATGTTTTCGTATCTGATCTCGAAAAGGGTTACTCTGCCGCTTCATCGGTTGCAGCGCATTATCCAGAAAACAGGTGAAAACGACCTGATGTCAGGTCAGGAGGCTGGTCAGTTGTTATTCAAGCTGGACCATCCTGCGTCCATCCGGGAATTGGCAGAGCTGAATGATACCTTCATCCGGTTGAATCAGCAGCTTGTGCAGTCTTTTCAAGACCAGATGGCCATCAAATCCCGGGAAACAGAGGCGAGGTTGCTGGCATTGCAGTCACAGATGAACCCGCATTTTCTATACAACAACATTACCAATATAAGCATCATGGCGGAGGAGGGCATGAATAAACAGATCGTGGTGTTCTGCGATCATATCGCTTCTATGCTTCGTTACATCTCTACTTCTGGTAAAAACGGCGTCCCGTTATCTCACGAACTTGAGTATTGTGAACGGTATCTTGAATGTATGAAAATTCGCTTTGAGGATGATTTGCACTACGAGTTCTCGATCCCTGATGAGATGAAAGATATCCGGGTTCCGATGTTGATCATTCAGCCTTTGCTCGAAAATACGATGAAATACGGTTTGAGTGATACACTGCCATGGAAATTGCATATCACAGGTGAATTGCATATCGATCAGGAGAGCTGGCAGATTCACGTTGAAGATAATGGCCCAGGCATGGAGCCTGAAACGCTCGCACAACTTGTGCATTATATCGATGAATCTCAGGAATGGGATCAAATGCCTCAGCTTGAGATTAACGGGATGGGACTCAAAAATATCTGGGCTCGCTTGAAGTTGTGGTATGGTCCGGCAGCCAGGATGTGTATCGAAAACAAATCTACCGGCGGTGTCAGCATTCGTATAAGAGGTTCCATTCGAAAGGAGTAGGGTCGAACGTATGAATATAATGATGAAATACAGAACCATAATTGTAGAGGATGAGGCTTTAATTCGTCGTAATGTGTCACGAAAGTTCAAAGAGCTGAATACACGGTTTGAAGTCATCGGGGAGGCGAGAAATGGTCAGGAGGCGTTGCAACTTATCGAACAGAGTGTACCTGATCTGGTCATTACCGACATTCAGATGCCCGTGATGAACGGGCTTGAACTAGCAAAATATCTTTATTTTGCTTACCCGCATGTTAAAATTGTTATCCTTAGCGGGTATCATGAGTTCGAATATGCACGGCAGGCGATCCATTATAAAGTCGAAGATTATTTACTTAAACCGTTGTCGGAAGAACAGCTTCGTGCGCTGCTGGATGCGATGGAGCTGAAGCTTGGAAGCGCTGTGGATTCACTGTCACATGTAAGTGTCGTGCTGGAGGATCAGGTGAAAACGGAAGATATTGCAGCGTCAGTTAAGCTCTATCTCAAACAAAACTACATGCATGAGATTACATTGCAGGATATGGCAGCACAGATGCATTTCAGCGTAGACTATCTGGGGAAATGTTTTAAAAAGGTAACAGGGGAGACACCATTGAAATACTTGACGGGTCTGAGACTAAACGAGGCAAAACGTCTGCTTGCAGCGTATGAGCATATGGATATCAAGACCATTGGCGGAGCGGTAGGGTATGCGGATTCACATTATTTTAGCAGGATTTTCAAAAACAAAACGGGCCTGTATCCGAGCGAGTATCGGCAACAGTGGGAGGAACAAAAAAAGCTCTGTCCATGGATCAAGACAATCCCGATGGGCTGAGCTGATTATTGGGATAATGCTTCTTCCGTAATTTTGCGGATATCAAACGGGGAACGGTTACCTTCTTCAATGATGTCAGGCAGAATGTGATTGAGGAAATAACGAACACAGTGGAGGTCAATATTTTTGATCTTGATCAATGCGTAGCGGTACATGACAATGAATTCTTTTTCCGTATTGCCACGTTGTAGCTCTGCAAATGCTTCATACACTTGATCCATTTTATCAGCTACTTCAAGGATAAGCCCTTCAACGGAGTTGTCTTTACCTTCGCGCAGTTGTCTGCGGAAAATATCTTGAAACTCAGGTGGGATATTCTCATTAATAAAATGGGATACCATGCCTTCTTCCACCTGTTGCAACATGGAACGAAGCTCCAGCGAGTAGTGTTTAACCGGTGTTTTGATATCACCAATGAAAATTTCGCCATAATCATGGCTACTGGTGATCTCGTATAGCTTCTTCCAATCGATACTTACACCTTGCTGTTCTTCGATATCGGCGAGTGTTTTGGCGTATTGTACGACTTTCCAGGAGTGAGCAGATACACAATGTTCTTCGAATTTGAATTTGCCAGGGGTACGAATGATACGTTCAAGATCGTTCAGTGATCGGAAGTACGTATGGATTCCCATAAATGTGATCATCCTTTGCTAGTTTGGGTGGTCGATACACCGACTATACTGTGGTTATGTTAACCGAAGATTAACGATCTATACACCCTATGTAAATTTGTAAAAGGAAGATCAAAAAGCCATGTGGGATGCTGAATCAGATTCAGTATCTCACATGGCTTTGAGTATATGTGAAAGTAAGGATATCTTGTATTCATGAAACTATTGATAGTAATACTATCAGGAACATAGTCTGCAGGAGGTGTATTATGCTTTTTTGCGTACCGGTGAAGTGTACCAGTAGGCCATACCAACAAACAGGGCGCCGCCGATGATGTTACCAAGTGTGACCGGAATCATATTGTGGAACCAACCAGCCAGCGAGATCGTATCCGGGTGGTTAGGCAACAGCCACGCCAGGGACAGGAGGGTCATGTTGGCTACACTGTGCTCATAACCGCTTGCGATAAAGGCATACAGACACCACCAGATGAGAACCAGTTTGGCGATATCTTCTTTGGAGCGGGCAGACATCCAGATGGCTAGACATACGAGCCAGTTACAGAGAATGCCGCGGAAGAAAAGCTCAGTTACTGGAGCACTCATTTTTTTGGCAGAAACAACGAACAGAAGATGCTCCGGGGTGGCTGCTTTGAACAGACCGCTCCCTACAATCAGCAGGCTGAGCAGGACGGCACCGATCAAGTTGCCGAGAAAAACAAGTCCCCAGTTTTTTAGCGTATCATTCACTGTGGTTCGTCCGGCGAGTGTGCTCATCGTAAAAAACATGTTGTTCCCTGTGAACAGTTCTGACCCGGCAAAGATCACCAGCGTCAGGGCGAGTCCGAAGGACATGCCCATCAGCATCGTTTGCAGTGGTGAGTGTGCGGCAAGCAGCGGAGCCCCGATACTAAAAATCAGGATAATGCCGAGCCCCACATATGCGCCTGCCATTAAGGCAGCGACCATGTAACGTGGCAAACTTGCATTCATCTGATCTCTCTTTTTGACGGCAGCTTCAATAATTCCTTCAACACTTGGTGTATACATCACGGTTTCCCCCATTAGTCAACATCAATCGCAATCCCCATTGTTACGGTAGAGCAGAGGTTATACAGCAATCCAGACCTGGTCATTCTCTACCTTGACCGGATACATCTGCACTTGACCGTTGTCTGGTGCTTGCACCTGACCTGTTGTCAAATCAATTTTCCAGTCGTACAGCGGATCATAGAGATAGTGTCCAGAGACAATGCCTTCCGCCAGCGGCCCACCCTTAGGGTGGGGGTTATGGTTGTCAGCAGCAAAGATGGTGCCATCCGAAGCACGGAATACCGCAAGCTGCAGATCTTCGATCTCGACAACTCTGCCAATGCGTGGCAGAAATTCATTTATAGCTCCAGCCGGGAAATACGTGCCTGTTTGTTTGGTTGTCATCGTAAACCACTCCTTTTGTATCAATTTGTTTCTCTATTTGAATCCCATATAATCTAATTTGGTTTATGGGCGAGCCGTAACTTCAATGCTATGGAACATTTTGCTTTGGCCTTCTTCATCACGAATCGCTTTTTGCCATGGTTCTTCCACCTGTGCAAGGGCAAACTCGATCCGTTCCATCAACGCTTTACGTTCCTCAACGTTATCCACAACAACCGAGCGGATGTGCTCCAGACCCATACGTTCTACCCATTCGGAAGTACGCTCCAGATAGTTACCTGTCTCGCGGTAGTACTGCATGATAGCTCCGCACAATTCGATCAGTTCATCATCGGTTTTGACTTTGCACAGCGAGTCAGCGAGCCTTGCTTTGATTCCGCCGTTACCACCGATGAAGATTTCCCAGCCGCCGTCATTGCCGACGATCCCGATATCCTTCGTACATGCTTCTGCACAGTTCCGAGGACAGCCGTTCACGGCATATTTGAATTTGGCTGGCAGATCGAGACGTTCAAATTTACGTTCGATTCTCGCACCCATGGCCATCGAATCCTGTGTGCCGAAGCGGCAGAATTGGGAGCCAACACATGTTTTAACCGTACGAAGCGATTTCGCGTAAGCGTAACCCGAAGGCATATCCAGCTCAGCCCATACTTTAGTCAAATCTTCTTTTTTGACGCCGATGAGATCAAGACGCTGACCGCCTGTCACTTTAACCGCTTTGATATCATATTTAACCGAAACGTCAGCGATCTTTTTCAGATCGGCTGGTGTCGTTACCCCGCCGTACATCCGAGGTACAACGGTGTATGTTCCGTCTTTTTGAATATTGGCGTTCATACGTTCGTTAACAAACCGGGATTCTTTTTCATCTTCGTGTGTGTCCGGATAAATCATGCCCAGATAGTAGTTGATGGCCGGACGACACTTCGAGCAGCCCTCAGGCTGGCTCCAACCAAGTACATTCATGACTTCCTTGCTCGTTTGCAAGCCTTTTTCCCGGATTTCAGCTACAATCTCATCCCGTCCGAGAGTTGTACAGCTGCAGATTCCCTGTTTGCCACCGGCAGTGAAATTATCTCCAAGCACGTATTGTAAAATCTGTTCAACCACTGGTTTGCATCCTCCGCAAGAGCGGGTTGCACCTGTGCAGGCTTTAATCTCGTCAACTGTAGTTAGACCCTGATTGGTGATGACATCCACGATGGCGCCTTTGGTTACGCCGTTACATCCACAAACGATCTCATCCACCGGCATCGTTTCAACAGACGTCGTTTTTTTATGACCGCCGCAACCTGTACCCATAAGGGAACTGTACAATTCATCTGTCATTTCAGTCTGGTTTTTGATCAGTTTCTGCAGTTCAGCGGAATCCGTAATGTCACCAAAGAGTACAGCACCTACCATTTTGTTGTCACGAAGCAGGATTTTTTTGTACGTTCGTTTCCAGTCGTCTTTTTGCGAAATTACGTTATGTTCCGGGCTATCAATGAATTCGCCAGTAGAGAAGACGTCTACACCCGAAATTTTCAATTTGGTGGATACAACCGAGCCTTCATACGGAGCTGTTTCGACTCCGCAAATATGTTTCGCAAGAATCATTCCTTGTTCAAACAGTGGCGCCACAAGTCCGTAACACACACCGCGATGTTCATTACATTCTCCGACAGAGTAAACGTCTTTCAGTGAAGTCTGCATGTAGTCATCCACGATGATACCTCGGTTGACTTCGATCCCACTCTCCCGAGCTACCGCTATATTCGGTTTAATACCAACCGCCATGACCACAAAATCAACATTCAGCACAGATTCGTCGGCAAAACGAATACCTTCAACCCGTTCACCACCCAGTAGTTCGGAAGTTTGAGCGCCCATTTTGAACTTGATTCCCTGACGTTCCAGTTCAGCTTTCAACATGGCAGAAGCCTGAGGATCGAGCTGGCGTTCCATCAGATCATCCATAAGATGCACAACAGTAACGTCCATACCGAGTTGCACAAGTCCCTTTGCAGCTTCCAGGCCTAGCAGTCCGCCCCCGATGACAGCTGCTTTTTTGTATGCTTTTGCAGCTTCCAGCATGATATTGCAATCGGCGATATCGCGGAAACCAACGACACCCTGCTTGTCATGTCCGGGTACAGGGAGGATGAAAGAATTTGACCCTGTTGCAATGATAATTTTGTCATACGGAGCACGGTGTCCATCTTCGGTTACTACTTCACGAGTCTCGGCATCAATGCGGGCAACCGTGGTTCCTGTGTGAAGCGTAATGCCGTAGTCCTCGTACCAGTGGAGATCATTAAGGACAATGTCATCCAGCGTTTTACTACCTTCAAGTACGTAGGACAACATAATACGATTGTAGTTAGGATAAGGTTCTGTACCAAAAACCGTAATATCAAAGCGTGAAGTTAATTTTAGAATTTGTTCCACCGTGCTGATTCCGGCCATACCATTACCGATGACGACTAATTTTTCTTTATTTCCGTTCATGTGTGTAGCCCTCCCTTGGATAAACCTGTACATTTACCAACATTTTTAATGGCTTATATTTGAATTATACATCGACTAACTCAATCATAATGTGATTTATTTCACTAATTACGATAGAACATTCATATTAAAATAAGTGTGATGACCGTCACGAAAACAAAAATATTTTTAGAAATGAGAAATACGAACTATTGTTCTTATTTTTGGTTCGAGGTATGATCATAGTGGGGTCGGTTACGTTCCCTATTTTCTCGAAAGGACGTTTTTGCATCATGATGGGAAGATCCCACCTGATTATCGGTACAGGCGTTTCACTTTCAGTGTTGCAACTCCTTGGAATGCAGGTTACTGCTCCGGCTGTAACCGTTGCACTAATAGGATCGTTGTTGCCAGATATTGATGAGCCTAATTCATTGCTGGTATCGAAAGCATTGCCGAGCAGTTTGATTCGACTGTTGCAGACGATTCTTTTGCCTGCGGCTGTGTTTGTGTATTTTTACGTTCCGGCCAAACCGTGGAATCTGCTACTTGCTGTATTCATTGGGCTTGTGTCGTTCCTGCCTTCGCGATCACTGCGTAAAGTATTGATGTTTGCCATTGGACTGGGCTTGGTCTTTTATGGTCATGCTTTTGCTCCGTGGAATCTGATTGCAGGCAGCCTGCTTATGCTGTGCACGACACTTACACACAGGGGCTTAACCCATACCTTGTATGGAACAGCTGTTTGGACGGGGTTACTGTACAGTACAACGCAGCAGCAAGGCCCAGAAATTTGGGTCGCTGGAGGTTCCGCTTATGCTCTTCATCTGCTTGCCGATTCCTTGACGAATCGGGGGATTCGTCCATTGCCGCCATTAAAACTGCGTATTCGGGCAAATCTGATGAGTACGGGAACCAAACATGGAGCAGTTGTAGAAAATGTCTGTGTAATCCTGACACTGATTTTGGCATGGTTTGCATTCTCGCCTTTATTTCTGTAGTACAACCACAAACGCCAGCCCATTATTTATGGACTGGCGTTCTGAAATCAAGAGCTTAACTTGAGTAGTCGCTATGTTGACACGTCTCGAAATCGCTGTTGTTTGATTACACATCAAGAACAAGCAAGTTAGACTTTAGTAGGTGTACCGCTAAGTGTATCGATATCTGTAGAACCAAAGGCTAGTAAAACAACAAGAATAAGTACAATTAGCATTTCGGCAAAACCGACTCCATCAAACTCAGACATCACAGCCACCTCTTTTCATGCTTGCATTTAGGAATTTATACGCTGCTGAAAAGCCTGAATGACATCGTTCAGGGTCATATCTCGGCCCGTTTCATCCAAAAATTGTACTAGTTTATCTGAATTAGAGGGTTCAATCTTTTGGAGTGTTTTATACTGGCCCACTAATTCTACAACTAATGTGGCTTCTCTAAACAGCGTGACCGCATCCACTCTTAATTTCCCGCTAACCAATAACGCGGCAACAATCAATTCAAGTTTTTTACCTTTTAAATTGCCACTCAGAAGGGTATTTGCGGCATTAGTTTTTCTGGAACCTTTATTTGATTTTCCGTTCCTTCCCATTGCCATACAAAGTTCCCCCGCTGTTTGATGTATTGGTTCTTCATCTTTAGTTAACTAACCTTCCATTATCATATCTTATGTATCTCGTGCTCAACATGTTCAAACGATCCATATATTTATGTGACAATTAAAAAAAGAGATACCCCAAAAAAGATTCAATGAGGTATCCCTATAGTTTAAAGCTTTAAATCGTTGAATTATGCCTATATCAAGCGTTATTAATAATGGTTTCCATCGTTGAACGATCGAGACCTTTCACGAGCTTCACAATTAATTCTTTAGCCGCATCGTAATCATCCGTATGAATAATGGAAGAAGAGGTGTGAATATATCGGCTACAGATGCCAATTACGGTGGAAGGTACACCAATACCGCTCAAGTGAACCTGACCCGCGTCCGTCCCGCCCGGCGAGATGAAGTATTGTGTCTTGATCTTATTGGAAGCAGCAGTGTCCTTAACATACTCAACCATTCCACGATGCGTGAACATCCCTGGGTCGAAGATACGGAGCAATGCGCCCTGACCGATATGACCAAAGGACTGTTTGTCACCCGTCATGTCGTTCGCCGCACTACAGTCCAGAGCAAAGAAAATGTCCGGCTGAATGAGATTGGCTGCTGTACGTGCTCCGCGAAGTCCCAATTCTTCCTGAACCGTTGCACCGGAATAGAGGATATTCGGTAGCTTTTCTTTATGCAGTTCTTCTATCAGTTCAAGCGCTAGACCAACACCATAACGGTTATCCCAAGCTTTGGCCATAATTTTCTTAGGGTTAGCCATCGGTGTGAATTCACAAATCGGTACGATCTGCATTCCCGGATGAATCCCCCACGATTCTGCCTCCGCACGATCATCTGCGCCAATATCCAGATACATTGAATTCAAGTCTACGGGCTTGCTGCGCTGGGATTCATCCAGCAAGTGGGTAGGTGTAGAGCCGACAACGCCTGTAATCCGGCGCTCAGGAGTAATAATCTGAAGACGCTGTGAAAGCACAGCTTGACTCCACCATCCACCGAGCGGACGGAATTTGATCATACCTGTTTCCGTTATGCCTGTTGTCATGAAGCCAACTTCATCAAAATGTCCGGCCACCATGACTTTAGGGCCAGATTCATCTCCGCGCAGAACACCAAAGAGACTTCCCAGGCGATCCTGTACAAATTCATCGGTATATGCGGACAATTGCTCTTTCATCCAGCCGCGCAGTTCACGTTCGAAGCCGGAGGCGGAAGGGAATTCCGTTAATGTGCGAAACATGTCCAACGTTTTTTCATTCATGTGTTAACAACTCCTCTGTTGATATGTATATCAGGTCACAGTAAAACGGTTGCTGGCCTGGTGTCCTTTTTTTCGTACAAAGGACTCGTTATTAACCACTGGTCACATTATAGTATGAACCTTGCACAAGTGAATGTCCATGTTTATGTTACGTTTTTAAGGCATGATTTTGCGTGTTTAGTCTGGATTTTCCGTTTTTCTGTCCGCTGTTGTCTCAATCTTAGAGTTGCCTTCATGCATATGATTATAAAAGGGAGCCATATTCTTTGTAATCAGGCTGTCCTGTTAAACGACGTTTTAAGCGTAGGAAGGAGCCGGGATACAAGATGAAGCCTCCTGAAGAAGGAAATGAGAAGGTGCTGTTCATTGTACTCTTTATTTTACTCGTCATCATTCTTCTTTATTTATAGACCAAACAGGTTGTGAACTACAACTAAGCGGCGTGATTTATATAACTTCCCCATCTCTTTCATTTTGGAAACATCTGCTGTTTCTCGCCGGATACATAACCTTCCCGATAATAACAAACAATGTATAGAAGTGCTCCACAATCGCCATTCAGCTATAACTGCAAACCATTCACATAAAGGAGGTCCTGTGCTTGCCAGAACAATCTGCAACTGGAAAGAAGAAAACTTCATCGTTGTCGATGGATGAGAAGGAATATAAAAAAGTCGCCAAAAAACATGAACCTTCACGCCCAATTTTCAAAAATTGTATCAAAGCTTTTCTGGTGGGGGGAACCGTCTGTTTGATTGGACAAGCGATCCAGGAAGCGTTTATGGCTGGGTTGGACATGACATCTAAGGAGGCTTCCAGTCCTACTGTCGCGGTCATGATCCTGATCTCCGTGATTCTGACCTGTCTTGGTGTGTACGACAAAATTGCGCAGTGGGCGGGAGCGGGTACGGGTGTACCGGTGACGGGATTCGCGAATTCCATGTGTTCTGCTGCCTTGGAGCATCGTGCGGAGGGTCTGGTGCTCGGTGTTGGAGCAAATATGTTCAAGCTTGCCGGTTCCGTCATTGTTTTTGGGGTCGTTGCAGCTTTCATCATTGGAATTGTATATGCCTTTTTGGGCTTCGGAGGTGGACATCTATGAAAAGGCTGGGCCGCCAGACCTGGGAGTATGAACATCAGCCGCGAATTATAGGCAGAGCTACCGTTGTAGGCCCAGATGAAGGTAAGGGGCCGTTATCTTCTGATTTTGATTACATTTATGATAACCTTGAGATCGGTGAGAAAACGTGGGAAAAAGCAGAGCGTAAATTGCTGGAAAAAGCCTCTCAGCTCGCATTGGTGAACGCCAATATTACGAAGGAAGAACTGCATTATTTTGTCGGCGGGGATCTGATGAACCAGATTATCAGCAGTTCATTTTCGGCAAGGCAATTGGGTGCACCCTATCTTGGTGTATTTGGAGCCTGCTCAACCTCAATGGAGACGTTAGCCCTTGCGTCCATGATTGTCGATTCCGGTGCCGGCGATTACGTACTCGCTGGAACGGTGAGTCATAACTGTACGGTGGAAAAACAGTTTCGATATCCGACGGAGTATGGTTCCCAGAAACCGCCGTATGCACAGTACACCGTCACGGGTTCTGGCTGTGGTGTTGTTTCCCGCACAGGACAAGGCCCATATGTAGCAAAAGCCACGATTGGCCGGATTATGGATCTTGGTATCAAAGATCCTTTTAATATGGGTGCAGCGATGGCACCGGCAGCCGCCGATACGATTATTTCTCATTTTAGAGATACCGGGCTGGAGCCAGGATACTATGATCTCATCGTTACAGGTGATCTGGCTTCCGTCGGTTTGCCTATAACGAAGGAACTTTTGCATAAAGAAGGGATTCCGATGGAGCAGACTGTTTTTAACGATTGCGGACTCATGATCTATGATCGGGAGAATCAGCCTCAAGTCGTTGCCGGAGGAAGCGGCTGCGGGTGTTCTGCTACAGTTACTTATGGTCACATCCTGAACCGGATGCATAAAGGGGATCTGAAGCGTGTGCTTGTAGTTGCAACAGGAGCGCTCCTGTCTCCACTCTCATACCAGCAGGGTGAAAGCATTCCTTGTATAGCACATGCTGTCGCAATTGAACAGGAGGGGTAAGAGATATGCAATTTCTATGGGCTTTTATCGTAGGTGGTCTGATCTGTGTAATTGGACAGCTGTTGATGGATGGTGCGAAGCTAACACCCGCGCATACAATGAGTACACTGGTGGTGGCTGGCGCGGTAGCAGATGCCTTTGGTTTGTACGACCCTCTGGTGAAATTCGCTGGTGCAGGGGCGTCGGTTCCGATTACAAGTTTTGGAAATTCTTTGGTGCACGGAGCTTTAACTGAACTGGAAAAAGAGGGATGGATTGGCGTGATTACCGGTATTTTTGACCTCACCGCGGCAGGGATATCGTCGGCGATTATCTTTTCTTTTCTCGCGGCACTGGTTGTTCGTCCAAAAGGTTAAATTTAAAATATATACTGTGATAAGCAAAGGCTTCGGATCTATATGATCCGTGGCTTTTTTTTGTCGTACCGATGCGGTAAATGCGGTGAAGCTGACGACTGGAAACAAATTGTGAGTTCCTTCGAGTGTACTCGTGACGTTGGATCATGTACAATAAAAGGAAATCTGTATGCTTTTTTAGGAGGTTAGACCACATGCCTGTGCGCAAAGAGTCGATCCAAATCATCTCTGCAGTTCGTTCAAATCTGGAGTCCTGCATTATGGGGAAGTCCTTTGAAATTCAACTTTTACTTACAGCTTTGCTAGCAGGTGGACACGTTCTGATTGAAGATGTACCGGGAACGGGCAAAACACAGCTGATCAAAGCACTATCGAAATCCATGCGCGGGGAATACCGGCGTATTCAATGTAATCCTGATATCCTGCCAAGTGATATTACAGGAGTTTCTGTTTTCCATCCGAAGGATGAGCGTTTTTATTTCCGACCGGGTCCGGTTATGACCAATATTTTGCTCGCAGACGAGATTAACCGTGCAACGACGAAAACGCAATCTGCATTGCTTGAGGTCATGGAAGAGCGCAGTGTGACCGTAGACGGTGACACGTACGATCTCCCGCATCCTTTTATGCTCTGTGCTACACAGAATCCGATTGACTTTGAGGGGACGTATACGTTACCCGAAGCACAACTCGACCGCTTTATGTTAAAAATCAGTCTCGGTTATCCCGACAAGGATATTGAAAAGACGTTGCTGAAGCAACATCAGTCGGGCCAACCGGTAGATCGGCTTGAATCCGTGACTCACATGGATCAGATCTCGGCTATCCAGCAAGAGATTAAAGAAGTGTTCATTGGAGATCCTGTGATGGACTATCTGCTGGATGTTGTTCGCCACACGCGCACACACCCGTCTGTTTTATTAGGAGCTAGCCCAAGGGCTGCGATTTCCTTCATGATGGCCGTAAAAGCTTTTGCCTTCTTGCAAGAAAGAGACTACGTGCTACCGGATGATGTGAAAACGATGGCTCCGTATGTCATCTCTCATCGTATTGTACTTCGTCCCGAATCCAGATTGGACAGCATGAGCTCAGAGGCCGTTCTGAACGCTGTATTACAGCAGGTTCGTGTGCCTGTATCGATGGGGCAATAGTTGATGAGACCGCTTTTGACTACAGTCAATCGAGGCTTACGCCACCCTCGCGTATGGGGCATCGCCGTGGTGTGGATGTGCTGCGTTGCGTACGTTTTATTTCAAGGAGGAAAGACCTCACTTATGCTTTTGTCCATGGTGACGCTACTTTGCCTGTATCTTGCGATTGCTGGATTCAGCGGTGTGAAACGGGCTCAGGGCGTACGGAGGCTCTCTTCCGGACAGGATCATGAAGAACTGCTTCATGCCGGTGATCAGGTCCGCGTGAAGCTGAACTTGACCATTCCAGGATTTCTTCCGCTTCCTTATGTGGTCGTGCGTGAGATGTTACATCGACATAATGGGGAATCATGGTCATTTAAGGAAAGTCTGATCCCGAGTATGCGGGGAACGGGTGAACTTTCCTTTCAAACTCCGCCGCTTGAGCGGGGGAAATATGTTTTCTCGGAAACGGAATGTGCTAGCGAGGATATTTTTGGATTGATCGAACATCGTGGAACATTCAAGGCCAGCGGTGAATTTCGTGTTTTACCTCGTACGGTATTTATTCCTTATTGGCAGCTTTATGATCGCAAGTCACGCTTGTCTGGACCACAAACAGCCTTGACACGTTCACGCAGGGAAACAACCCAGATCAACGGTGTGCGTGACTACGTTTACGGGGACCGTCTTTCTCGCATTCACTGGAATGCCACAGCCAAAACAGGCAACTGGAAATCTAAAGAATTTGAACATGAGTCTGTGCCTAAAACCATCCTGGTACTCGATGCGCTCGCCGGAAGTTATCCGCACGGTGAAGCATTCGAACTGGCCGTTTCTACTACAGCTTCTCTGCTAGACTATGGCAGTAGGGAGCGCATGGGCATGGGGTTGTTAACCTTGGCTGATAAGTCATCCTTCATGCCTCCAAGTGAAAGTCTGATTGAACGGCAGAAGATGATGCATCATCTTGTGGATATCCAGGATAACGGAAAAGATGCTACCTTGTTGCCTGGAGTTGAGAAAATAGCGCGTCAGTTCCCACAGGGAGCTTATTTTGTTGTCGTTTCTCCACAAAAAGATGAAAAGATAATTGAGCTACTTCGTTGGGCAGATACACGTGGCATGACTCCATGTCACATTTTGATTGATTCCAATGAATCCCGCCAAAGTAAGGAATGGAACGCCATGTTGCGTGGCAGGGGCACGAGATCATTCACCGTTGCTCATCTGCAGGAGCTTCCAACGGTTATGGGGGGAGGTTCGGTATGAATGCCATAAGAAATGAAAGTTTGGGATTAAAAAGATCCTGGTATCATGCGGCATCTCTGCTATGGATTTTTCTCATTGCGCTGCAATGGATATCGTTCACCCAGGAGTCATGGTATACCGAGACAACTTCGCTGGTGCTGTGGACTCTGGCGGCTGTAAGTATTCTGGAGGTCATTCTTCCCTTTAGAATGCTGTATCGAACGATAATCAAGGCGGTTGTTCTCTTGTATATTTTGCATAAAACGTTGATTGATTACATGGTTTACATCCCTTATGGAACGCTAACAGAGCGTGTGGAGCAATTTATCTTGCACATGCCTCCGTATGTCTGGTTTTCTTTGTGTGCATGGGTGATGTTGGAGGCTGCACTTCGCCTTGTAAACTCAACCCGCCGTATTCTGGTGTTCCTGGGAGTTAATATCATATCTCTAGGCATCCTGGATTCATTTACTCAAATTCCGCTCTGGGTTGAGATCGCTTGGGTGATGTTTGCAGGTATGGGGTGGCTCGTATGTCAGCACTTCCGTAATTATCAGCTGCAGTACCCGCAGGGCTGGAAACGAATGATTCGGTATCCTTATAAAATACTGGCGAATATTGCTATCATATTCTCATTAATTATTGTTGCCAGTGTGAACATGCCGGAAATTCCGCCAACCTTGACCGATCCGTACACCGCTTGGCGGAATTACACGGGAACATCCGCAAATCAATCCGGGAATGGAGTACTGGATATTCCTACAGCGACGGAGTCAGGATACAGCCGCGAGGACAGTCAGCTTGGCGGAGGATTTAACTTTGATTACACCCCAGTCATGTCAATCACGACCAGTGACCGAAGCTACTGGCGAGGGGAAACGCGTTCTGAA
The DNA here is from genome assembly GCF_030803945.1 of Paenibacillus intestini. Taxonomy (NCBI): domain Bacteria; kingdom Bacillati; phylum Bacillota; class Bacilli; order Caryophanales; family Paenibacillaceae; genus Paenibacillus; species Paenibacillus intestini. The sequence continues at coordinate 380,368 of NZ_JAURUN010000003.1, forward strand.
TATACGGGTACGGGCTGGGATGAGCCTGGACGTGCTTCTATGGAGAATGTGTCAGCCAGTCAAACGCTGGAAAATGAAGAGGCTGGTAAAGTAAAAACGAAAAAAGTCACGCAGAAAGTAACGATGTTGAATGACACGGTATATCCCATTTTGTTTGGTGCGTATTCCATATCACAAGTGAGCTTGGTGAATGGTGAAGAAAGAGCGGATCGTATGCTTTGGAATACAGAGCGGGCGGAGTTGCACGTGGTCACATCGCGTCAGCAACCGCAATATCCCAAAAACTATACGGTTGTATCCGAAGTGCCGATTATCGTGGAAGACGAGCTTCGTACCAAATCAGCAGATGCTCTGTATACCAGCAATCCGGCAGAGGACAAGTATTTACAATTACCTTCCCGATTCCCCGAAAGGGTAAAGGATCTCGCAGCCGAGGTTACTGCGTCTGCAAAAACACCGTATGAAAAAGTAGCATTACTGCAAGACTATTTACAACAAAACTTCAACTACACCAACAATCCGGATCTGTCCCGGAAAGTGAGCAATGATTTTGTTGAAGGTTTCTTGTTTGATATTCGTGAAGGGTATTGTGATTACTTTTCCACCGCGCTTGTGATGATGGCAAGGGCCGAAGGCATCCCAGCCAGATGGGTAAAAGGTTATGCACCTGGACAGATGTCCCTGAACTCGGACATGCAGGCTCCACGTCAGCCGGGTGCGCCCATTGAAACGACCTACACGGTTACGAATGCGGATGCTCATTCGTGGGCAGAGGTATATTTTGGCGAATACGGATGGATTCCGGTTGAAGCAACCCCGGGATTTGATATGCCATTGCTGACCGAATCACCTGAAGTCCAGCCGGCTGATCAGCCAGAAGATCAACCAGAGGAAGAACCGGTTCAAGAAGAAAAACAAGCACCAACGCCTGAGCAGACTACAAACATGATTCCAACCTTTGTGATCTGGATTGCCGCTGCTGTTATCGTACTGTGGGTAGCCTATATGTTCTGGCGCAACCGCCTTTCGTTGCGATTCTTGTTACTTCGCCTGCGGACCGGCAGACCGCTGACACCTGAACAGAAGGTGCTGGCTGAAACAGAACGCTGGATTCGTTATGCGAGAAGACGAGGTCTAACGCGCAGTGGTGACGAAACGCTTCGTGAGTCAGTAACTCGCTGGAGTCAGCTTAGACCATCTGCCCAAACGACTTTTGAAGAGTTATTAATGAAGTTTGAACAGACCCGCTACAGTCCGGCAACGGTAACCGCCGATGATTGGAAGGTTGTCTATCAGGCAGCTCTGAAGCTGCGGAAGGAACTGAAAGCGGAACGGGCATAGAACATGCCCGTCCCGTTTTTCCTTTTTTTAACGTGATAAAGGGTGTTTTCATTTTCAGGAAAGACAGATTTGTGATATAGTGTGTCGTATGAAACTGAGGTGACTTCTTTGTTTAAAATGTTAATGCCCAAGCTGCGTGTAGACACAGTTTTTGATATTGATTTGGATGAACTGTACGCTCAAGGGTATCGTGGAATCATAACTGACCTGGATAATACGCTTGTTGGAGCCAAAGCACCTGATGCTACACCAGAATTGATCGAATGGTTCGCGCGTGTAAAAGAGGTGGGATTCAAGCTGATGATTGTGTCCAATAACAATCTGAATCGGGTGTCCCTGTTTGCGACTCCGCTGGATATCCAGTTTGTGCATAGTGCACGCAAACCATCGAATGTACCGTTTCGTAAAGCAATGAAGATGATGGAGCTTGCTCCCGAAAAAACGATTGTTGTAGGAGATCAGATGCTTACCGACGTTTATGGAGGGAACAGACTTGGACTCTATACGGTTCTGGTGCTGCCCATTTCCATCGGAGATGAGGGCTTTATGACTCGCTTTAATCGGAGAGTAGAACGGATTGCCCTGTCGAATTTGCGTAAGAAAGGCTTATGGCTTGAGGAGGAAAAGAAGAAATGACAGAACCGCATAACGGCAATATTGCCGTAAGATGCAGTGGATGCGGCGTGAATTTGCAAACGGAAAATCCGGATTTGCCCGGATATCTTCCAGAAAAAGCACTTGACCGTGAACCGGTCATCTGCCAGCGCTGTTTCCGTATCAAAAATTATAATGAGTCATCATCTGTAACGGTGGATCAGGACGAGTTCCTGGCTCTGCTCAGCAAAATCGGGGATAAGGATGCACTCGTCATTCATATCGTTGATTTGTTTGATTTTGACGGCAGTATTATCTCTGGCTTGCAACGCTTTGTTGGAAACAATCCGGTACTGCTTGCCGTAAACAAAACGGACTTGGTGCCTAAAGTTACCAACTGGAACAAAGTTCGGAACTGGGTGCAAAAGCAAGCCAAAGAACAAGGCCTGCGGACAGTAGATGTTGTGCTCTGCAGTGCGAAGCAAAACCAAGGCTTTGACCGTCTGCTTGAGCTTGTTGGCACGTACCGTGGAGATCGGGATGTGTACGTTGTCGGTGGAACCAATGTCGGTAAATCGACACTGATTAACCGTTTGATCCGAGACTACAGCGATCTGGAACAGGAACTGACGACCTCGCGTTATCCGGGAACGACACTGGATATGGTGAACATTCCGCTAGACGATGGAAAATATATTATTGATACGCCGGGAATTGTGTATCCTTGGCGCTTCAGTGAAATTGTATCCCGTAAGGATCTGGCTGCAATTATGCCTGAGAAACCGCTTAAACCTGCGGTATATCAATTGAATTCCGGTCAGACACTGTTCTTCGGTGGGATGGCCAGGTTTGATTTTATTGAAGGGGATCGCCAATCGTTCACTTGTTTTATCAGCACTGCGCTGGATATTCATCGGACAAAATTGGAACGGGCAGATGATCTGTACCGTGATCACCTCGGAGAATTGCTTTCTCCGCCAACCCGTGAGAATGCCGCTGAGATGCCGGAATGGACGAGACATGAATTCCGGATTAAACGTGGCAGTCAGTCGGACATATTCATCTCTGGTCTGGGCTGGATCAAGGTTAACGGAGATAAGGGTGCTTTAGTGGCTGTCCATGTTCCAAAAGGCATTCGGGTGCAGATTCGTCCTTCCCTGATCTAGTTTGGATGGCGGGACCTAATTCCAACAACGGATCAGATCGGAGGCGTATCGATGTCAGCAGAAAATAAGTTCAATTCTTCACTTCCCGTACTGCTGGGTGTAATGGGTGACCCGATTGCTCATTCCAAATCTCCGGCCATGCATAATGCTGCTTTGCAAGCAGCAGGTGTGCACGGAATGTACATGCCGCTGCATGTGCAGCCTGATCAGCTCGAAGCTGCTATTCGTGGCATTGTTGCCTTGGGTTATCGGGGTGTTAATGTCACGATTCCGCATAAGGAGCAGGTGATGCAATACCTCGATGTGATCGATGACAGTGCTCGCTTAATTGGAGCAGTCAATACGATCGTGAACGAAAATGGCAAGCTGACAGGGTACAATACCGACGGAATCGGATATGTGCGCTCGTTGAAAGAAGAGGCTGTTCCTCAGCTTGAAGGGAAAAGGATCGCTGTTCTTGGCGCAGGCGGCGCGGCAAGAGGTGTTATCTATGCGCTTGCTCTGGAAAAGCCCGAACAGATCAGCATCCTGAACCGCACAGCTGACAGAGCACTTACTCTTGCTACGGATCTGCGAAGCCATGGTCTGGGAAACATCTCTGGCAACGGGATGCAGGATGCTCGAGCTGTACTTGCCACGGCAGATATCGTTATTAATACGACAGCAGCGGGCATGCATCCACATGTGGATGATGTTCCAGTTGATCCTGCATGGATTCGCGAAGGGGCAGCTGTTAGCGATCTGATATACAACCCGCTCGAAACCCGTCTGCTCCGTGAGTCCCGTTTGCGCGGATGCACCGTGCATGGCGGACTCGGAATGTTTGTTTATCAAGGGGCCGTTGCATTTGAACACTGGCTTGGCATTCCCGCCCCTGTTGACACGATGAGACGAGCAGTACTGGATAGTTTTGAAAAATAATAATTGAACGGCCAGGCTCTGAATCAGCCTAGGGCTACATGCAGGGCCTGCTCAACATAAGGAGTATGAAGTATTCATGTTAACTGGTAAACAAAAGCGCTTTTTGCGGTCACAAGCACATCATCTGACCCCTGTGTTTCAGATTGGTAAAGGGGGCACGAATGAGCATTTGTTCCGTCACATCGAAGAGGCCATTGAGAAGCGCGAACTGATGAAAGTTCAAGTGCTCAACAATAACCTTGACGATAAAAATGAAATTGCTGCAGAGGTAGCTCGTGAAACAGGCAGTGAGCTCGTACAAGTGATTGGGAGCACCATTATCCTCTACAAAGAATCACGTGACAATAAACAAATCGAACTTCCAAGATAAGGAGCGTGGCGCGGGTGAAGATCGGCATCATGGGCGGTACGTTTGATCCGATCCACATGGGGCATCTGCTGGCAGCAGAAGCGGCAAGGGATTCGCATGCTCTGGATGAAATCTGGTTTATGCCGTCTCATGTCCCGCCTCACAAACCCAGTGCAGGTGCGACGGGGCAACAGCGCCTGGAAATGACTGAGTTGGCTGTGAAGCAAGCTACTCAGTATGAGGTACTAGGTATCGAAATGGAGCTTGGCGGCGTATCTTATACGATTGACACCATGCGTGAATTGTGGCGCCGTTTCCCTGAGCATGAGTTTTATTTTATCATTGGGGCGGATATGGTGAATTACCTTCCCAAATGGGAAGAGATTGAAGAACTGGCGTCCAAAATGACCTTCATCGGTGTTGGACGTCCGGGCTTCCAGCTACATCTGGACGATTTACCGGATGCATTGCAGGGACGGGTTCTGCTGGCCGAGATGCCTCTTGTTGATATTTCATCTACGGCGATACGCAGACGACTGGCGAAGGGGCATTCGGTGCGGTTTATGATCCCCGATGCAGTTCATCAATACATTGTAAGGAGCGGTTTATATGGCACTAAGCCGTGAGGGGTTAATCGAGGCTGTCTCTGCACAGATGCCGGCCAAGCGCTGGAAACATACGCAGGGTGTCATGGAATCAGCCGTTGTCTTGGCTGAAAAGTATGGTGCTGATCCGGTAAAAGCGGATATAGCAGCGATTTTACATGACGTGGCCAAATATTGGCCAGTAGCCGAGATGGAAGCCGTTATTCGTGATAACGGATTAAATATTGAACTTTTACATCATGATAAGCAGCTTTGGCATTCGGAAGTGGGTGCCTTTGTAGCTGAACGGGATTATGGTGTGTCCGATTCAGAGATTATTAACGCCATTCGGTGGCATACTTCTGGTAGGGTAGGGATGAGCCTGCTGGACAAAGTGGTATGCCTTGCCGATTATATTGAGCCGGGACGTGATTTCCCGGGTGTAGAGTACATTCGTGAGCAGGCTCAGCGCAGTCTGGAGGAAGGTTTGATTGCCGGTTTTGATTCGACGATCAGCCTATTGCTCTCCCAGCGCCGTGTTATCTACCCGCTTACGGTGCTCTCACGTAATGACTTGATTGCACAATTATAGATTATGGAGGTTGGTTCATGACAGTATCATCGAAAGAACTTATGAACATGGTGGTTACCGCCGCTGACGATAAAAAGGCATCAAACATTGTAGCACTTGACCTGAACAATATTTCACTGGTTGCCGATTATTTTGTGATCTGCCACGGTAACTCCGATACACAGGTACAGGCGATTGCTACAGAGATTCGTAAACAGGCTCATGCAGCTGGTGCGACAATTAAAGGCATTGAAGGCATGGACTCTGCACGCTGGGTGCTGATGGATCTTGGCGATGTCGTGGTTCACGTATTCCACCGCGATGAGCGTGAATATTACAATATCGAGCGTCTCTGGTCTGATGCCAAAGTGGTGGAAACGGTATGAGTTTGATTGCAGGAACAGTCGTCTCGCTACCGGTTTCACGTGAAGTGTCTCCATTTGGCTATTTTTTGACGACAGGATCGGAAGATGTATTGCTTCACTACACCGAGCTGACTCGGGATATCAAGATTGGTGAAACGCTGGAGGTTTTTGTATTCTTTGATACAGAAGACCGCCTTGCTGTTACGATGAAAAAACCGTACCTCACGCTGGGTGAGATGGCTAAACTGGTCGTAGCTGATGTGCATCCGCGCCTTGGCTGCTTCCTGGAAATGGGTCTTGGTCGCCAGTTGTTGCTTCCAATCCGTGAGTTGCCTGAACTTGAAGAACTGCGTCCCCAAGTTGGGGATGAGGTGTTCGTGATCATGGAGCATGACAAGCAAGGACGTCTGCGTGCCAAATTGGCCGGAGAACGTGAACTTGCTCCGCTTGCCTTCCACGCGCCAACCACATGGTTGAATGAGTGGGTGGAAGCTCTGGTGTACAAGCCGCTTCAGATGGGTACATTTGTACTTGTTGATGGTGGTGTGCTTGGTTTTGGAGCGATTGGCATGATCCATTCTTCGGAGCGCAGTCATATGCTTCGTTTGGGTGAAAAGGTGAAATGTCGGGTTACGCTGGTGCGTGAAGACGGTCGTGTAAATTTGGCGATGACACAACGCAAAGAAGTTGGGCGTAACGAAGACGCAGACAAGCTGCTTGCTTTTATGAAAGAGCGCCCTATGGGCGGCATGCCTTATTCCGATGCGACACCGCCAGATATTATCAAGCAACGTTTTGGCATTAGTAAATCCGCGTTCAAACGTGCTCTCGGTAAGCTGATGAAAGATGGCTTGGTGGTACAAAAGGAAAACTGGACGTACTTGTCTGATTCTGCGCCAAAATCACAGCAGGAAGAGAAGTAGACACAGGCGAGGCATAGCCGAATACAGCATGGATGTTTCGAGTTAGAGCATTCATTTTGGTTGAAATGTTGCATGTATCATGGAGCCGATGCTTTATGCATCGGTTTAAGTAAGGCAGGGCCAGACTGGGTAAACACCGGAAGCCCTGCTTTTTAGTTTGAATTTTGATCCGATCCGATGAGGAAAATGAAATTGAAAGTGCGGTGCCGACATGTCTTACCGGAAATTTGCCTACGTTTACGATGAATTAATGGAAGATATGCCTTATCCGGACTGGATAAGGTTTGCAAGAACAGCTTGGGAACAACATGGCATGCCCATAAGTGTGGCTGAGCTTGGCTGCGGAACGGGGTCCATTACGATCCCGCTGGTGAACTCTGGCTTTGAAGTGACGGGTATTGATCTCTCCGCAGATATGTTATCTGTTGCGCGTAGCAAAATGGAAGCGACACCTCAGGGACACCGTCTGTACAGGGAAGGCAGTGTACGCTGGGTACAGCAGGATATGCGGGAGTGGAGAGTGCCTGAACCTGTAGACTCGGTCATTTCGTTCTGCGATTGCGTGAACTATTTGCTGGAATCTGAAGATGTCACTCGAACATTCGAGCGGACGTATGAAATGCTGAAGCCGGGAGGTACATTCTTGTTTGATGTACACCATCCAAATACCTTGATTCGGTATGATGAGGAACAGCCGTTTGTGTTAGATGAACGCTCAGTCTCATATATCTGGACGTGTGATTTTGATCAGGAGCGGTGTGAGATTGAGCATCATCTGAGCATTTTTTCTAGATTGGATGAGGGCAACAGAGATACGTATCAGCGATTCGAAGAAGTTCATACGCAACGCGCTTATGATCCAGACTGGATGAAGCTTGAATTAAGCAAAGCGGGTTTCCGGGATGTGAAGGTGTATGCAGACTTTGAGTGGAAAGAAGCTGGAGATCACGCACAGCGTCTGTTCTACGTGGCTGTAAAATGATTGTTTAAAGAGAAAATTATAATGAGCGACGCTAAACTAATTTATATGAATATGAATATGAATAAGAAACTGTCCTTGTGCAGCGTGTAAGTATGTTGCTCGAGGCAGTTTTTTTGAACATATATGATAAAAAGTATTGCCGCTTGAAGCAAAGAGAGACATAATGAATGAAAAAAGGAAAGCGTTTTCTTAACATGCAAACTATATTTCAATCACAGGGAGAGTTGTAGAGATGGAAAGTACATATAAAACGAGATTGTCCAAAGAACAGCTGGATCAGATCATTAAGCATCACCTTGCTGTAACGATTCAAGATTACGAGGAAATGATCGATGGCTGGGCAAACCATGCTTATAAAATTTTTCTTGACGATGGACGAAAAGTTGTCCTAAAAATCGCACCTGCGGCTACGACCAATCTAATGCGCTGTGAACAGGATTTAATGACGGCTGAAGTGGAAGCACTCCAGCTTGTTGCTGAGCTTAAGGATGTTCCTGTGCCTCTGGTACTCGCATATGATGCTTCACTACTCATGGCTCCCGCGCAGTATTTCATTATGGAGTTTATGCCCGGGGTTCCATACAACCAGGTGAAAGAAGATTTTACTGCCGAAGATCAGGAAGTGGTTGAACAGCAGTTAGGCTGGTACAACCAGCGAATTAACGAGATTAAGGGAGAGCGGTTTGGTTATTTTTCCGGAAAGGACAGACAACGTGCGACGTGGAGAGAAGCTTTCTTGATGCTCATGCATGATATGCTTGCAGATGGTGAAGAGGCAGGGGTTGATATCGGCATCGATTACAATGAGCTGAGACGGTTGATTGATGAGAAATCAGATGCACTGGATGAAGTGACAGAACCTTCCCTGATTAGCTGGGATCTGTGGGATGGCAATGTGCTGGTCCAGGATAAGCAAATTACGGCCATTATTGATTTTGAACGCTCATTATGGGGCGATCCGCTAATGGAGCATTATTTCAGTCATTTTAACTATACTCCGGGTTTTCTCAAAGGATATGGACGTGAGGTTGAGACAGAGAACGAGCGGAAGCGCAGAAGTTTATATGATTTGTATTTTGATCTTGCGCTCCGAATTGAATGTGATTACCGTAAGTATGATAACAAGGAGCATATCGAATCTACGATCCGTAATTTGCAGGAAGGCATTGAACGGTTTAGAAAAATGTGAGAATGCCAGTTGACATGTGAAGGGCAATAAAGTCTGACTTGAGAGAAAGAGATTGTGACATGTCATATTGACTTTGAGCTTGCATTTTTATATAATGCTTCCTATATTGTATACATATTTCGATGATAAGGATCAGTAGTGGGTGCTGTACATGACAGAGAGTCGGCGGTTGGTGCAAGCCGATTGACAGTATTTTGCGAACTCGCCTTGGAGAAATGCGGTGATTACAAAGTTCTATGCCTTGGGTGCAGGACTGGAAATCCGCATCGGTTAACCGCCGTTACAGGTCTAAAGGGAGTGGATGACGAAGCACGTTCGTCCGCTAACTAGGGTGGTACCACGGGAATTCAACCTCTCGTCCCTAGCGCTGCAAACGCTACGGGATGCTGAGGTTTTTTTTGTTGTTATAAAGCGCGTATAACCTGAAGGAGGAATTATAGATGAGTGAGAATCATCAGCCGAAGCACGGCTATCAGCCGCAAGTGATGGAGAAAAGTTGGCAGCAATATTGGGATGACAACAAAACGTTTAAAACAGGTGAGGACCCGTCCAAACCGAAGTTTTATGCACTGGATATGTTCCCATATCCGTCCGGTTCAGGACTGCACGTAGGTCACCCGGAAGGATATACTGCAACTGATATCGTATCCCGTTACAAACGGATGCGTGGATACAATGTGCTGCACCCAATGGGCTGGGACGCTTTTGGTCTGCCAGCAGAGCAGCACGCACTGGATACGGGGGAGCACCCGCGTCATATCACATTCCGCAACATTGACAATTTCCGTCGTCAGATCAAATCTCTCGGATTCTCATATGACTGGGATCGTGAGATCAGTACAACAGACCCTGAGTATTACAAATGGACACAGTGGATCTTTATTCAGCTGTACAATAAAGGGTTGGCCTATGTCGATGAAGTGCCGGTGAACTGGTGTGAAGCATTGGGCACGGTTCTGGCGAACGAAGAGGTTATTGACGGTAAGAGTGAACGTGGCGGACACCCGGTTGTACGTAAACCGATGCGTCAATGGGTACTGAAAATTACGGAATACGCAGAGCGTTTGCTGGAAGATCTGGAAGAGCTGGACTGGTCGGAAAGCATCAAGGATATGCAGCGTAACTGGATCGGCAAATCGACCGGGGCTGAAGTGGTTTTTGCCATCGAAGGCCGTGAAGAAGTAATCAAAGTATTCACAACCCGTGCAGATACATTGTTCGGTGCAAGTTTTGCCGTTCTGGCTCCAGAGCACGAATTGGTTGACGCGATTACATCCGAAGAACAGCGTGAGGCAGTGAAAGCTTATCAGGAGCAGGCTGCGCGTAAGAGTGATCTGGAACGTACGGACTTGGCAAAAGACAAAACAGGTGTGTTCACAGGTGTATATGCGATCAATCCGGTTAACGGAGCGAAGCTGCCGATCTGGATTGCTGACTATGTACTTGCTGGCTATGGTACAGGAGCTGTTATGGCTGTTCCGGGCCACGATGCACGTGACTGGGAATTCGCGAAGCAGTTTGACCTGAATATCATTGAAGTCATTGCCGGCGGAGATGTTACAAAAGAGGCGTATACAGGTGACGGCGCACATGTGAACTCCGATTTCCTGAACGGTTTGAACAATGAAGAAGCTGCGGCGAAAATGATCGCTTGGCTCGAAGAGAACGGCAAAGGACAAGGAAAAACAACGTACCGTCTGCGCGACTGGCTGTTCAGCCGTCAACGTTATTGGGGAGAGCCGATTCCGATTCTGCATCTGGAGGACGGGACGATGAAGACTGTGCCAGAAGATCAATTGCCACTGTTGCTGCCTGACATTGACCAGATCAAACCTTCAGGTACAGGGGAATCCCCACTGGCAAACGTGACCGATTGGGTAAATACGGTTGATCCGGAAACGGGTATGAAAGCTCGCCGTGAAACTAACACGATGCCACAATGGGCGGGAAGCTGCTGGTATTACCTGCGGTTTATCGATCCGCACAATGACAAGGAACTGATCTCACAGGAGAAACAACAGCAATGGTTGCCAGTTGACCTGTACATCGGTGGGGCAGAACATGCTGTACTACACTTGTTGTATGCTCGTTTCTGGCACAAAGTGCTGTATGATCTGGGTGTCGTACACACGAAAGAGCCGTTCCATAAGCTGGTTAACCAAGGTATGATTCTGGGAACCAACAATGAGAAAATGAGTAAATCTCGCGGTAATGTCATCAACCCGGATGAGATTGTTAACGAATTCGGTGCAGATACACTGCGTCTCTATGAGATGTTTATGGGTCCTCTGGAAGCGACTAAACCTTGGAACGCAAACGGGGTAGAGGGAATGTATCGTTTCCTGTCACGCGTATGGCGCCTGTTCATTAACGAAGATACTGGTGCGATTAATGAGAAAATTACAGCTGACGGTGGAACCGACGAGTTCAAACGCACAGCACACAAAACGATTAAAAAAGTGACGGAAGATCTGGAACATCTGCGCTTCAACACGGCGATCAGCCAATTGATGATCTTCATCAACGACGCGTACAAAGCAGAGACGCTGCCTCGCGAAGCGATGGAGAACTTCGTTCAATTGCTGTCACCTCTGGCGCCGCATATGGCAGAGGAACTGTGGAATCGTCTTGGACACGAGGGTGGAATCTCTTACGTAGCTTGGCCTGCATACGATGAGTCCATGACTGTGGATGCAGAAGTGGAAATCGTAGTTCAAGTGAACGGCAAAATTGTAACTCGTGCGACGATCGCGAAGGATCTGGATGCACAGGGAATGCAGGACTACACGATGGAACTTGCACCTGTGAAACAGGCGCTGGAAGGCAAGACTATTCGCAAAGTCATTGCCGTTCCAGGCAAACTGGTTAATATTGTTGCCGGTTAATCTCGCTGGCACGGAATACCTCATCCAGTTTGACTAAATCTTCATCGTATTTTTCATGTGTTGTATGGATCAGACTATCAAAAACACCATCGAGGTTGTTTCTCAGCAGCGCAAGTGCCTGAGCGGTTATTCCGCCAGGTACGGCGACACGGGCTTGAAGTTCTTGTGGAGTATAACCTCCCTCGGTGAGCAGTTTGCCTGTACCTAGAAGCATCTCACCGGCAAGGGCGCAGGCGTCGGCACGTTTGATACCTGTCAAGCGCACAGCACTTTCAATCCATTGCTCCAAAAAGAAGGATATGAATGCAGGGCCACAGCTGGAGAAGTCAGATGTGATTCGAGTGCAGGCTTCATCCACTTGATAAGGTTTGCCGATATGACTCATTAGGCCTTCGAGCAGTGAGCGATCTTCTGCCGTCATACGTTCACCATGGATGAATAGGCTTGCTCCGCTGCCGACCTGATGTGTAACACTGGGGATAACCTTGGAGACTTTGCAAGGAAGCGAAGATTCCAGATGGCGCAGCTGCACGGGGCTGGTGATCGAGACAATTATGTGATTGGAATTCACAACAGGCAGGATATCATCAATGACATGTCTGAATTCCAGCGGTTTCACGCACAGGAAGATGATGTTGCTGCGAATGACTGTTTCCCGATTGCTCTGTGATTCATGCAGCCCTGGATAACGGAGGGAAAGCTGACGTACTTTGGATGGAGTTCGATTGCTTGCTGCAATCTGACGGGGTTCGAGTGCACCGGATTGGATCAGGGCATAGATCAACAGACTGCCCATGCTGCCGGTTCCGATAAATCCAACCTTCATTGGTTTAGGCCTCCTTTCATGCTTTACGGTAATGGCGCAGTTTCTTCCCTCTATTGTATGCATCAGGGTCTGGTTCACATGACATGAAATTATGTAACTTAGATAAGCGAAATCATGAAACGGTTCGGAAGCACCGCCCGTGTTCGAAATGATCTCTATTTTGAATATGAGGGAGTGTGCGGAAGATGAGACGGAACAAAGCGTTGTCCATTGCTGCAGCAGTGGTTGGATGTGTACTAATATTATGGTCGGGCAAAAGTGAACAGCCACCTAGCGGCTGGGAACCGATGCAGCTCGGCTCCAATCAGCCGACAAGTGAGCAGAATTCTTCTGCGATACAGTCGGCTGCTTTGGTTCCCGAGAATGTAGCTGATGCTGCGCCTAAAGATGGGGTGAGCGGTAGGCAATTGGACGACGCAGCTCCAGCACAGGAGTCGAAGGTTCGGGAGCCTAATGTTGCTCCTGCTGTGTCAGGCAATGCACCAGCTCAACCACAGGCCCAGGTGAATGAAAGCCGTTCATCTGTATCTGAAGCAGAAGCAACATCTAAACCAGCTGACGAAACAACCAGTGAGACGGCAGATCACGGTAAGATCGATGTGAATACTGCACCTGTCAACAAACTCACGGAGCTTCCGGGGATTGGACAGAAGAAAGCTCAGGCCATTGTGGATTATCGCAATGCGCATGGTCCTTTTGCCAAAGTTAGCGATCTTACCAAGGTGAAGGGCATAGGCATGAAGATGCTGGAGAAGATGGCTCCCTATGTACAGATTCGTTAAAAGTTCAGCATAATAGTAATAGGTTCAAGGCGAGAGGAGAAAACGGCATGAGTGCAACAGAGCTTCGCAAGGACTGGGATACGTATTTTATGGACATTGCTTATATGGTATCGACACGTTCCCGTTGTCCGCGCCGGCACGTAGGAGCTGTGCTGGTTCAAGGGAAAAAGTTGCTGGGTACTGCCTATAACGGAGCACCGATGGGAGTGGCGGATTGCTCTGAGGCAGGCTGCATGATATCGGAAGAATATGAACTTGTAGTCACGGACGGACAGGAAGAAATGGTTAAAAAGCAACGCTGTATTCGTACCATCCATGCGGAGCAGAATTTGCTTTTATTCACGGATCGGATTGACCGCGAAGGTTCCTCTGTATATGTAACCGATGAGCCTTGCTGGACATGTGCCAACATGCTGGCGAACAGTGGTGTTACGGAGATTGTATTTCATCGCTCATATCCCAAAGATACGAGTAAAGTAAAAAATATGATGCATCAGAAAGGCATTTCGTTCCGTAGACTGGAGAATTACCAGCCTCCACGGGAGACTATGATGACCGTAAGCAATTAGCAAGAACTTATATAGAACAGGTTAAATGATTCAGATCATGTCAGAACAGATGACACCTGGGATATCTTTTATTTTCAATATTAATTAGTTTCATACGTATGGGGAAGAACCTCCGGCTAGCCTGAATGGGCTTCGGGGGTTTTTTGTGTATTTATTGCCTTGGAGATGAGCAGAAGGGAGAGGGACAGAATGAAAGGAAGACCATTGCTTCGCTTTACAATCTTTTGGTTGTGCGGTAGTGGCATGGCGTGTTTATTGACGGGATGGACTTTATTTTGGGGAGTAGTCGGGGCGATGGCATGTCTTCCACTCTTACTTCGTTTCATGAATATTCGTGGGTGGTCGATTCTTCTTTTAGTTATTGCTTTTGCAGGTGGTTTAATACAGTGGGAGTGGAATGATTTTCGTAATTATAGTACATTGCCAGCATATTTACATCGATCTACTGACGTAATTGATGGGTTAGATGTTCAAGTTGAAGGGGAACTTGTATCGGATGTGCAGGTTGATGGGGATCGGGCAGGTTTTGAGATGCAGGTTTCTTCTCTTAGGCTGTATGAAGAGACAGATAAGGAAGTCAAGAATCAAGATTCTTCGCCAGATCCTTCCTTGCAATCACTAAAGTCACAAGCGACTTCGGACAAAATGAATGAAAGAGTCATTGTACAAGTCCGATTAATGGAAGAGCAGGAACAGCATACAGCAGCATCTTGGAAGCGAGGGGATAAGCTGAAACTGTCAGGCTCGATAGTTCTTCCTGGTGAAGCCAGGAATTTTGGGGGATTTGACTATCGTAGCTATCTAAGGACGCAGTATATCCATTGGATGGTCAAAGTGAAGGGGGCCAGTTCGGTTCATGCTTCGTCTCCTGAAGGGCTGGGGAAAATAAACATTCTACGGTGGACAGATTCGGCAAGACTACTGCTCGGTTCGGCGGTAGATCGGTTGTTTCCTGAACCGCATGCCGGTTACATGAAAGGTCTGATCATCGGAATGGCGAAGGATATTGATCCAGGTACGTACGGTCAATTCTCACAGCTCGGATTAACTCATATCCTCGCCATCTCGGGTACACATGTTGCAGTGTATGTGGCTTCATTGCTCATGCTTTTATCATGGCTGAGATTAACAAGAGAGACAGCTCTAACGATTGTGCTGGTTCTCGTGCCAGCATATGTACTGCTCTCGGGCTGTTCTCCATCGGTCATTCGGGCAGGTATGATGTCGATGATCGGTCTGTATATGGCGAAGCGTGGACTTGCCAGAGATGGTATTCAGATCATCAGTGCAGCGGCTTTGCTCATGCTCTGGTGGAATCCTTATTTTTTATTAAATGTGAGTTTTCAACTCTCTTTTCTGGTGACGGCGGGACTGATGATTTATATGCCGCTTATTAACAGGTTGTTCAGCAAATGGCCCAAATCGCTGGCAGCGACAGCTTCGGTTACGGTAACAGCGCAACTGATTTCTTTTCCAGTGACGATTCTGTACTTCAATCAGTTCTCGTTGCTGTCTTTTGCAGCCAACTTTTTGCTGGTGTCTTTGATTAGTGCTGTAGTGCTTCCCTTAGGTACGGTTGCGATGATTCTATCATTTGTGTGGCTTCCGCTTGCGAAACTTCTGGCATGGATTGCGATTCAGTTGAATCAACTTACCTTTCTCAGTGTGGAATGGATGAACAGTTTGCCAGGTTTTGTGATGATCTGGCCTACACCTTCCTTATTATGGATTGCATCCTATTATGTGATTTTATATGTGTTGCTTTATTTGCTCCATCAGCGGAGCGGCGGTGAGATATCCCAAAATATTCATGTTGCAGAAGAGGATACAGCGCCACTTGATATGTCTTCACGAGGTGCTACACAAAGGGGCTCTACACTAGCATTAGGCTTCAATTCTTCACGGTCTGTTGACACTCAATCACTTTACACAGCGAAAGCGAACAATCGCTTGCAACTTTCAGCGCGCGATCCCTTGCCTACTCGAAGAGCAACATCAGATCATGGTTCACTCTCTACTCTTGGCGCAAGTATCGCCTGGCCTGAGTATGCAAGTGCATTTACATCTAGAGGTGCAGCCTTCTATAGCGAAGTACGCATGAGCCAAGCGAAGCGATGGTTATGTGGTGTGCTTGCCGTCGGTTTTGTAGCAGGATTATGGTGGGCATATCAGACGCCACGTCCTGCGGGAACAGGTGTAGTTCAATTTCTGGACATTGGTCAGGGAGACAGTACATTGATAACAACACCAGAAGGCAAACATATCCTTGTAGATGGCGGAGGCACGGTTAATTTTGGGGGGAGCGAACACTCGTGGAAAACAAGGCGTGATCCGTATGAGGTGGGAGCTAAAGTTGTTGTTCCTTTATTAAAAAAGAGAGGCATTCACCAGCTTGATGCTGTCATTGTGACTCATGCGGATCAGGATCATGCCGGTGGCCTTCAGTCCGTACTGGAGCAAATTCCAGTGAAACGCTTCATCTTTAACGGAACGACGAGTGGAAAGGAGAAATTCGATCAGTTGCTGGACACAGCGGTGCAACGCCAAATCCCACTATTCGCTACACATCAGGGCATGACCTATAAGCCCGATTCAGAAACGGCTTTATATTTTATCTCACCAGAGCGGAGTGGACCTAATCCAACAGGAGATCTGCCTGTTCTTGAGAATCAGAACGGTGGGTCGGTTGTTTTTTTGCTGGAGATGGCGGGTACGTCTATGCTATTCACCGGAGATATGGAAGCGGCAACGGAACAGGATGTGCTGTATGACATTCAGGATGGTTCGCTGGCGACCTCTTTTCAGCAGGACGTTCAAAAATCGGGGAGAACTGTTGCGGACAGCGAGACGAATGTAGTTGTGCCTGAATGGATGGGAAGTCTAGCGGAAAATGGCAGAGATCATCGTTCTTCAACGGTAGTTACCGTACCGCGACTACAATCACATCTATCTATAGATGTACTCAAGGTCGCCCACCATGGTAGCAAGACATCATCCTCAGAAGCATGGCTTCAGTATTGGAATGCCAAATCTGCACTGATCTCTGCAGGGGTTAACAATACCTATGGTCATCCCAACCCAGACGTAATGAAACGTTTGGAAGCAGTAGGTTCCCGGATTTATCGGACGGACCGGATGGGTGAGGTGCAGATGAGCGTGAAAGATGGGGAGATAAGTGTGCGGTGTAAGCTGGCTCCGAGATAAGAGTGGAATCATAAAGTCTGAAGGATACTTGAAGGATATTTGGTTATTTTTGCCGAATAGTATTAGGCTTGGCTTAGGAGGGGTCAAATGAAAAATTTAGTTTACTAGATACATAGAGAGAAGGGAACGTATAGGAATGCTACTATTCAAAAAAGCACGAGTTAGAACGTTTACATTGTGGATCGGGATTCTGGTTCTTAGTGTTCTGATGGGGATACCTGGAGCATTTGCTTCGTCTGAGTCGAATCGTTCTATTCATTCTGTTCTTGACCGTAATAACTATCTGCTAAATGATGGAACCTTGTGGTCAAAAGGAAGTATTGCTGGAGTGTGGACACAAAATCATAATTTAATCGGAATCTCAGGATCATATAATGGAGTTGTTTTTGGTTGGACTGCGGATGATCAAGTTATTATGTGGGATATGAATAATCCTCATCTGCCAACAACCAAACAATTCAAAGGAGTTAATAAGGTATATGGTAATGGATGGGTTCAGCTTCAGGATGGGAGCCTGTATAAGTTTAGAGATCAGGAGAAAGTTCTGGATTCTGCTCTAGATGTAAGTTCCTATTCGTATGGAAGTGACATCACCGACACCATTTTGTCTTCATCAGGTGATATATATTATTCAAAATATAGTAAAATTCGAAAAGCTGGAAATGTAGCTAACGCTACCGCAATTGCAGCAAATAATGTTTTTGCAGCAGTATTAAAAGATGACAACTCGGTAGTTATTGTCAATATGTTGTATCAGGAAGAGCAAATTACGATTGCTAATGATGTCCAATCTTTGATCTGGTGGGGAAACGAGTATAAACTACTTGCGGTGAAAAAGGATGGAACAGTCTGGAATTATGACAGAAATGACAATTACAAGGGTGAGCAGTTACCGGGACTAAACAATGTATCCAGAATGGTGTATTCACTTGATCTGGACGAATTATATGCACAGTTACAGGATGGCTCGTGGGCTGTATATCATAGTGGGAAGTTAACTTCTCTATCGGCACCGACTCTGAATCAAGTAACGCTTACGGCATCAACCAAGGAAGCTAATATCGGAGACACAGTCACACTTACTGTTCAGGAGAATTATAGTAACGGGTTCAAAACAAAACGTGCGCCTCTGCCTGGTGAAATTACGTTGGAACAGTCGCAAGTAGCTCTGATTCTGCCAGAAGGCAAGCTGAAAGCAACAGGCATGGGAACTACAAAAGTGATGCTGAAAATAGGGGATAAGTCTTCCGATACACAACTGACCGTTAACTCTCAACAGAAATTGACAGGAGCTGAATTATTAAACGGAAATGTGTATTTACCTGTACAATCTGTCTTCAAAATGCTAGGAGCCAAAATCGATGTTCAGGGAGTTCGTTTCAAGATACAGATGGGAAATGACCTTATCACACTGACAAAGGGAAGTGCAGTAGCAGATTTCAACGATAAAGCGATCACAATGAAAGGTAAGGTGCAGACCATTAACGGGCAAACCGTATTTCCTGCGGAACTTTTAAAACAAGTGGCACGTATACAGGTAAATTGGGATACTGAGTTGAAACAAGCCAAAGTGTTCGTTGGAAATGCTGCTTTTGTGGTGGAGTCGAAGGATACGCTTGCTTTGATTAAGAAAAAAGAGTTGGGAAATCTGAGCCGGTTCATTGGCAAGTCCTATTGGATTAATAGTGATACAAGCCTAGGGCAACGCTTTAGTAAATTGACTATCACCGATATTAAAATTGAAAAAGGGAAGTATGATGAACGAAGCTACTCCATTGTTTTCCGTAATACCAAGGGTAAAAGCGTTATTGCTTATGCAGGCGGGTTTCCATCGAGTGTAACGGAGATGTTGGCAGATTCAGATCAATTCTTTTCTTACGATCCCTATAAAAAATACAACTGGTCTTCATCTACATGGAAGAAAATCATTGCGGGTGAAGTAGCTCTAGGGATGAATACTACACAAGCGCGTCTGGCATGGGGAGATCCAAACAGTATTACGCAAGAAGCAAGCTCAAAAGGAAAAATTGAAGTTTGGGTTTATGCAAGTTCTGCAGGAGTCAGAGCTTTAGGATTCCTCAGTGGAAAGTTGATAGCCATTTATTAATTTTTTTAAAGTCTAGTTCTTTTTGTATAACTACTTACAATATAACACAAGAAAAAGCCCTGTTATCCATAACTCTCTTCAAAAGAGAATTAAGAGAAAGGGCTTTTTTCATATTCGTTCTGATTACTGAATATAAATGGGAATAGTGAATTATTCCACGCCGTCCTTGAAATGTTTATCCCAATGTTTATCACCTTTGTGCAAAATGTCTTCAACGGTTTTTTCGAGTGTCGCCAGTAGTTGTGCTCTGACATCCAGTACCGTTTCTCTGTACAAGCGTTCTTCCGATCCGACGATTTTATCGCCGTATAACGCCTGCGCAGCTACATATTTCCGATGTTCCTCAACCAGGGTGTCGATTGATTCCAAAGCGTGCTCCACAAAGTGGGAAATGCTTTGATATTCCTTTGGCATTTGTTCTTTTAATTGTTGAATTTTCGCTAGAGCTGGCATGCTCATCACCTCGTCTTATGAATGTAAATTTACAATACACCATTTTCATGAAAAATGCATTAAAAAAAGCTTAAATTTGGACAAATTTCGACTTTTTTTATTTTTAGGCCTTTAAAAGTACTTAACCATAATGTATGCCGTTGCATTTATTTTGAGTCGTGTAAGTACTGGAATTCGTGATGTCAGACGTTTGATGACTACGTTTGCATTTTCTGTTATTCTAAGATAAGATTCGGCGGCCCTTATACATATGCCGTTATTTTGTGATGGAAAATTAAAATATACTTAACTTTGCAACAATTTTATCGATGATTACGTCAGTAAGGTTGCAGGGAGAGGGGGATCCTTTGTGGTAGAGCCGGAACTCATCAGAGCCGCTCAATCGGGCGATCGCGACGCTCTAATTACCCTATTGCGGGAGATTGAACAGCACGTCTATCGGACCGCATATTACATTCTAAATAATGAACAGGACGCCTTGGATGCTGCGCAGGAAGCGTTGATCCGCATTTACACCAAGATTAATTCTTATGAAGAAAAAGCCCAGTTCAAAACCTGGGTGCAACGCATCGTAACGAATATCTGCATTGACAAGTTCAGAAGAACTAAGCCATCGGTGTCTATAGATGAGCATGAAATGGTTTTTCAGGATAAGCAGGATGTAGAATTTGAAGTGATGTCTACTTATGTAGCCAAGGACATTCAA
Source organism: Paenibacillus intestini (assembly GCF_030803945.1). Taxonomy (NCBI): domain Bacteria; kingdom Bacillati; phylum Bacillota; class Bacilli; order Caryophanales; family Paenibacillaceae; genus Paenibacillus; species Paenibacillus intestini. Next base: position 400,885 of record NZ_JAURUN010000003.1, read on the forward strand.
GATGCGATCAACAAGTTGCCAGAGCATCATCGGACCGTCATTGTTCTAAGATATTTGCAAGATTTATCCTATAACGAAATTGCGGATTGTCTCGATCTTCCGCTAAATACGGTAAAGTCTTACTTATTTAGAGCCAGACAACAGTTACAAAATCTACTACAGGAGTATCAGAAAGGTGGTGTGACAGGATGAAATGCGAAGAGGTGGTGGAATGGATGCACCGGTATCTGGATCATGATCTGGGCGAGGCGGAAACGACGCAGATGCTACAGCATGTGGCCAAGTGTCCGGAGTGCGCCGAAAATTTTAGTATGCTCAGAGCTCTATCCAGGGAACTGGAAGATTTGCCGCAAGTAAGCCCGAAGTTCAGTCTGGTTGATGCGATTATGCCTCAATTGGATGCGATTGACGAAGCGCGAAAAGAACAAAGCAGTACCGTGCAAGAAATGAGTCCTGTCCCTGCGGCATTTGAGAGTCTAAAGCGCTCAAGTTCTAGTGAGCAGAAAGCGAAAACCAAATGGCTTAATTCGATGGTGGGACGGATGTCTGTGGGTGCAGCGGCCGCGGCTGTTGTATTGGGATTTGCCATCTGGGGATATCAGCCAGAGCAGATTGAGAATGCAGATTCGATGCTGATGAGCTCGGGGGCACCGCAAGATAGCAACAGTGAAGAGCAGTCTGCACAGAGGATGTATCTGAAAAACGATCAAGGAGACATAACGAACCAAGCAGAAGGCAGTGCGATTGCGCCTGACTCGTCAAATGATCCGGTGACGGAAGGTTCAATGCAACCGAATGCGGATCAACCTGACGAGAGCAACGGAACAGAACTGAAAACTCCAGAAGCTCCAGGTGATCAAGAGTCAGTAAAACCTTCCGCAGAAGGGCCGTCATCTCAAGACAAAGGCAAGCAAGAGGTAAATTCAAGTCCTTCTTCTGACTCTGGTAATACTCAGAAGAGCATGGATTCAGGTCAGGGAACGGAGCAGAAAAAGCCGGATACAAGTGAAGGTAGTGCTTCCACTCCTAATGACAAGGATGGAAGAAGTGCGTCCGAATCAAACGATGAGCTCGACGAGACATTTTCGGCTCAAACGATCATTCCAAACCAGGATACCCCGGCTCAAGGCAGTGAAACTGACAATGCAGGAACTGGAACGGAATCGGGTGCTACTGGAGGTCAGCAGGGACTAATGGCTCCTGAACAGGGAATCGCTGCACCGACAGGGACAAAAGAATGGAAATCACCGGATGGTTCTTATGTTGTTATGCTACTCGGTGACCAGTTAAGTATTTATGCGAAATCTGCGAATGATCCGGATGTTCTGAATCTGATTGAGCAACGGAGTGTAGAAGGTACGTTAAAGTCGGGAAGTTGGTCCAAAGACAGCCAGCAGTTCAATTATGAAATGGACAAAGACGGAGCGACTACAAAGGATACCTTCAAAGTCAGTACCTCATCTAATGTATCACCTGCGAAATAGCTCCATTATAAGGTTTCTGCAGGGCAATTAGAGAGAACCTTTTCTAATGAACAAGCATATACTGGATCTAACTAAAGAACGTCCTATCTCTGATCCAACAACTGACGTCGTATGACCGCACGCCAGCTATTTCTAGAATGGCTGTGCCTGCGTTTATATAGATGCAGAACAGTGGGCCTTTATCCATACATGGATGAAGGTCCCTTTGTTGTCTTGTGTATTTTCTGGTAGGATAAAAGGGATAAGGAGGCACGGTGGATGGATGTAAAAAGCGCAACAAAGGCAATACGCAGCGGAGAAACTGCGCCAATCTATGTGCTGTATGGAACGGAGAAGTACCAGATACAGCAGTTCACAGAGATGTTAAAAACGCATGTTATTGAAGAGGAGCATCAGGATTTTGCGGTTATTCCCTATGATCTCTCCGAAACACCGATCGAGGTTGTTGTGGAAGAAGCAGAGACGGTTCCCTTTCTCGTTCCGCGTAAATTGATTATTGTAAGGGACACCAGTTTGTTTACCGCGGGAAAGGAATCCAAAATAGAGCATCAGGTGGATCGCTTGATTACATATATGGATAATCCCGCTGATTACAGCACGATCGTTTTTTTGGCGCAAGGAGATAAGCTGGATGAGCGGAAGAAACTAGTAAAAGCAGCCAAGAAACAAGCGGTTGTGTTGGCCTTTGCACCGCTAAGTGGAGAAGAATTGATCCAATGGATTGTGAAACTCGCGAAACAGAGAGAGGTAACCTTTGAAGCTGGGGCAGCAGATACGCTAATCAGTTATGCTGGAACGGGACTGCAAGGGTTATCTGCCGAAGTGGATAAGCTTTGTTTGTTTGCAGGAAACGGAGGAACGATTCGCCGCGCAGATATCGAGTCACTGGTGGCTCGTAGCACGGAGCAGAACGTATTTGCACTTGTGGAGGAACTGGCTAATCTGAGGTTAGAAAAAGCACTTGCACTCTTTTATGAACTTTTGAAGCAACGTGAAGAACCGATCAAGATTGCAGCGCTGATTGCGCGGCAGTTCCGTATTATGATTCAGGTCAAGGAACTTGGGCAACAAAGTTACTCACAGCAGCAGATCGCCAGTCAACTTGGCTTGCATCCGTACGCTATCAAAATTGCCGGGGAACAGGCTCGGAAATTCGATGCTGACCGGTTGCGAAAGATTTTGAGTCACTTGAGTGAGCTGGATTATCAGATGAAAACAGGAGCCGTGGATAAGGTTCTTGGCCTGGAGTTATTTTTGTTAAGACTTGGAGCATAGCCGTAGGCAAAAACAAAAAAACAACCTGAGAGTTCTCCATCTGTTGATATTTCAACAGATGATCAGAGATGTTCAGGTTGTTTTTTTTATGGTATGTTCTTTTACTTGGCGGAACAGATGCTAAAAAATCCTGAAAGCCCATGCTGTTCAGGATTTTTCCATTGGTTCGTATAAGTAACGCTTCTTACGCTTGTGCGGAAAGAGCGTTCAGTTTTTTCGCCAAGCGAGACTTTTTGCGTGCAGCTGCATTTTTGTGAACCAGACCTTTAGTTACAGCCTTGTCCAGCTTTTTGGAAGCAGCTTGAATCGCAGCTTTAGCAGTGTCAACTTCGTTGCTTACCAGAGCAGCATCAGCAGCTTTAACAGCTGTGCGGAGTGCAGACTTCTGAGAAGCGTTGAGTGCGCGGCGCTTGTCGCTCGTTTTTACGCGTTTAACAGCGGATTTGATGTTTGGCATTACATTCACCTCCTGTAAGGCATTCGCATGAATACAAACGTTTCACAACTTAAAATATTCTATCACGCTAGCATGTAAATTGCAACAGATTTTGCATCGTTGTTTGGTATGTTGCATAAAGCCCGCCTTTTTCCCACACAATATGCTCAAATGGAATAAGGGAGGCAGGGACACAGATGACACTGGATTTACAAAATTATACCGTACGTACCGATTTGGCCATTGACTCCAAAGAAATGGCACAAGGCAGTCAGAAACAGACGATCCCCGGATTACGTGAGGATGTAGATAAGAAAGAGGGCATTACGATTACACGGATTGATGTGTTGAATGATGAAGCAGCGAAAGCCATAGGGCGTGTAAAAGGCCATTATGTCACACTTGAGGTGCCCTCCCTTCGCAACGGAGATACTGAACTGCAGGAACGGGTAGCCGCCGAATTCACACGAGAAATGGAAGCGTTTATGACCAAGGCGGGCATCGGCAAGGATTCCAAGGTACTGATCGTAGGTCTCGGCAACCTGAATGTAACTCCAGATTCTCTTGGTCCGTTGGTTGTAGAGAATTTGATGGTTACCCGGCAGTATTTTGAATTGGTACCAGATCAGGTGGCGCCTGGATATCGTGAGGTCAGTGCTATTGCTCCGGGTGTGCTTGGTACAACGGGAATCGAGTCAAGTGACATTGTGCAGGGCATTGTTGAGCGTACCCGTCCTGATGCCATTATCGCCATTGATGCGCTCGCTTCCCGCTCACTTGAACGAGTGAATACAACGATTCAGGTGGCTGATATCGGGATTCATCCTGGTTCTGGTATTGGTAACAAACGTCGCGGATTAACGAAGGAAATTCTGGGTGTTCCCTGCATTGCCATCGGTGTGCCAACGGTATGTTATGCTTCGACCATCGTGAACAACGTCATCGAAATGATGCGTTCTCACTTTCGTCAGGAAACCGATCAGACAAAACAAATCATGGGTATGCTCGATGACATCGGTGAAGAGGATCGTTTGAGTCTGGTAAAAGAAGTGCTTGAACCGCTCGGACATGACCTGATCGTAACTCCGAAAGAAATTGATGAGTTCATTGAAGGCATAGCCAATGTCATTGCAACCGGACTTAATGCGGCTCTTCACGAAGCAGTAAACCCTGATAACGTTGCGGCTTACACACACTAGAGCGAATCCCCTAATATGGAACGGAGAAGAAGGTCCGAATCTATCGGACTTTCTTTTTTTTGTTCACTTTATCTTTCTACTTCCTGTTCTATCAGATTGAATACTCTCATAGAGTTGAAGTATAAGAGTTGTTCTGCAAGGGAAGGAGACATAGGAATGAACAAGATATTGGCATGGAACATTGGTAAGTGGAAAAAAAGATGTCTGCATGTGCTGGCCATGGGCCGTACACTGTTGCTGCTTATGATCATATCTGCCCTCTTTTTTGTTGCACTCGGGCTCGGAGGCATGGCGGAGAAAAGGTTGAATAGTTCCCCGGTTTCTTCCATGAAGGGATTTGCAGGTTCAGTCTCAAGCCGCTTTTTTGTGGACATGTTGGGTATGGAAGTACCTCATCTCACTCAGAAGGAACAGAACACTGCAATTTCCGGTGAAAATCTAACTTCTTTTGTGTTTCAATTGCTCACGAATGTGAATCCTCAAGATCCCAAAAGTTTAATTGCACGTGAAATGCCAGGCATGGGTGCAAATCAGCCCGTTCTGCTTAGACCAGGCTCTGGCAATACCAAGGCAGAAGCACCTGAAGATTATCAGCCAGGTCCAGGCCTGACAGAAACAGCCTCATCAGGTGAAGGTAAGCCAGGAAGTGAACTGCATGTTCCTCCGGGTAAGGATGATCCAGACGTTTCCAGTGAGGATGATCCGGGAAAGGGTACAGTCGATGAAGATCCACCAGCAAAAGGGAATGGGCAAGACAAGGGGAATCCGGCCATTACGAGAAAATCCGTCCTTATCTATCACTCTCATCCGCGTGAAGGATATAATCCACTGCTAGGCACGGATAGCGATAATCCATCTTCCGGTAAAGCGACAGGTAATGTTTTTCAAGTGGGAACCTATCTATCGGATAGCTTGGAGAAGCTGGGCATCGGAGTAGAGCATGCGAAGGAAGATTATCAAACGAAAATCAAAGATTACAATTGGAACTTTTCCTATAAATATTCCAGACAGACTGTCAAAGCGGCGCTTGCTCAGAATGACGATCTGACCTATCTAATTGATATTCACCGCGATTCCCAGCGGCATAAAAAAACGACAACAACCATCGGTGATCAGAGTTACGCCAAGGTATATTTTATTATAGGGCATGAGAATCCAAATTGGCGTAAAAATGAAGCCTTTGCTGCAAAAATTCACAAAAAGCTGGAAGCCAAGTATCCTGGAGTGTCCCGCGGGGTGTGGGGGAAGAATGGCGGAGGAGGCAACAATGGAGAATATAATCAAACGCTTTCCCCGAACAGCATTCTCATTGAAATTGGTGGCATTGACAATACGGCAGCTGAGCTGAAACGAACCTCCAAAATTCTGGCAGATATGATCGCGGAAGTATATTGGGACGAGCAGAACGTAGATAAAGCAAGTGCAAAACCGGTATCCAAGGGCGGATAAATTATAGAAGAAGGGAGATCTGCGAGATGTCCAGATTCGGCAAAAAAATGCTGTCTGTCAGTCTGCTTATGTTACTTGGTGTATTGCTTGGCATGCAGCTGGCAGGCAGTGGTTTTCAGCATAACAACCCTGTGGAAAGTGTCCCCGTAGTGGCGACCACAGAAACCGCACCTGAGAAAAATACAACTGTATCCACTGAGCCTGTGCAGACCGAGGTTAAAAAGCCGTTTGTTCCTGTCCAGACCCCGAGCCAGGTGCTTGGGGCAGACCAGCACAAGGCCCCGGTGGATGTGCTGGCGGAAAAAACGGCTGGATTGCTGCAAAACTTGTCAAACAGCGGCATCAAGTGGGTGGTCTCTCTTTTTGGCGGAGTAGATGAATAGAAGCGGACGGATTAAAGGAAAACTAAACCTCCGGGGCACTCTTCAAGTAACTTTATTATAAAAGTTAAATCATCATGGGATTGATGCACCTTGAAGCAACTGTTATAATGAAGTGATTGACACTAGGCTGTTTCTGGGGGTAAGGAATGACTGACATTCGGGAAAGACAACGTAAAATTCGTAACTTTTCAATTATTGCACATATAGATCACGGTAAATCAACACTTGCGGACCGGATCTTGGAGTACACAGGTGCGCTGACATCACGTGAAATGCAGGAGCAAGTACTGGATCAGATGGATCTGGAACGCGAACGCGGAATCACCATTAAACTGCAAGCAGTTGCCCTGAATTACAAAGCGGACGACGGTGAAGAGTATCTACTGAATCTCATTGATACGCCTGGACACGTAGACTTTACGTACGAGGTATCACGTAGTCTTGCTGCATGCGAAGGGGCGTTGCTTGTCGTTGACGCGGCTCAAGGGATCGAAGCGCAGACGCTGGCTAACGTATATCTTGCGCTGGATAACAATCTGGAGATTTTGCCGGTTATCAACAAAATTGACTTGCCAAGTGCTGACCCTGAACGGGTGAAGCAGGAAGTTGAAGATGTTATCGGACTGGATACCAGCAACGCTGTATTGGCTTCGGCCAAAGCCGGCATCGGGATCAAAGAGATTTTGGAGCAAGTGGTACAGAGTGTGCCTGCACCTGTAGGCGATCCGGATCAACCGCTTAAAGCGCTGATTTTTGACTCGCACTATGACCCTTACAAAGGGGTTATCGTGTATGTGCGTGTTATTGACGGTAAAATCAAGGCGGGTTCCAAAATCAAAATGATGGCAACAAACAAATCGTTTGAAGTCATCGAAGTAGGAGCGTTCAAGCCGCGCATGACCATTGTGGACGAGCTGAACGTTGGTGACGTAGGATTTATCGTTGCGGGTATCCGTCACGTCGGCGATACTCAAGTCGGGGACACGGTTACTGACGCGAAAAATCCGACACTTGAACCACTGCCCGGTTATCGTAAAATCAATCCAATGGTATATTGCGGTCTGTATCCGATTGAGACATCGGACTATGTGGATCTGCGTGAGGCATTGGAGAAGCTGCAGTTGAACGACGCATCGCTCAGCTTTGAGCCGGAGACTTCCAGCGCGCTGGGCTTTGGATTCCGTTGTGGATTCCTGGGATTGTTGCACATGGACGTTATTCAGGAACGGATTGAGCGCGAGTTCAACATTCCGTTGATCACGACAGCACCGAGCGTAATTTACCACGTAACGCTGACTAACGGCGAGCAGATTCAAATTGATAATCCATCCAACTACCCTGAGGTAGGACGGATTGATTACGTTGAAGAGCCTTATGTGAAGGCTTCAATCATTGTACCGAATGATTACGTGGGAACCATTATGGAATTGTGCCAAAATAAACGTGGCGAATTTATCAATATGGAATATATGGACACAACACGGGTTACGATTACCTATGAGATCCCGTTGTCCGAGATTGTATATGACTTCTTCGACCAGTTGAAATCAAGCACCAAAGGTTATGCTTCGTTTGACTATGAGCTGTCCGGTTACCGCCAGTCGAATCTGGTGAAAATGGACATCCTGCTTAACGGCGAACAAGTCGATGCTTTGTCCTTTATCGTTCACAGAGATCGTGCATACAATCGCGGCCGTATCATCTGTGAGAAACTGCGCGAACTGATTCCGCGGCAAATGTTTGAAGTACCGATTCAGGCGTCTGTGGGCACCAAGGTTGTGGCTCGTGAAACAGTTAAAGCGATGCGTAAAAACGTACTTGCCAAGTGTTACGGCGGTGACATCTCGCGGAAACGGAAACTGCTGGAGAAGCAGAAGGAAGGTAAGAAGCGGATGAAGCAGGTTGGTAACGTTGAGGTGCCACAAGAGGCATTTATGGCGGTACTGAAAATTGATGATTAATAATTTAATTTTGGGTACAGCACAGATTGTGCGTATCAAAATTAAATTCTAAAATGCAATCTCTGGGTACATCAAGACCTTGCGTATCAGAGAATGCATTAATAATGCATTTTAGGTACATCACAGATTGTGCGTATCGAATTACTGGTAATCAAACTATATAAAGTGAACTATTTTTACACATTAACGGAGAGGACAGAAAAAACCTGAAAAAGCGGAGCGTTCGCCTTTATCACCGGATTTTTCCCTTTTGGGAAAGGGAATCAAAAAAATCTGGGGATAACCGCTACTCTCCAGGTTATTCTGTCATTGGAGTGGAATGTGTAAATTGTTAGATCACTTTATATAAATTAACATTTTAGCTGAAAGGGAAGCCAACTGGCTTTCCTTTTTTCAAATCAAGGGGGACTTACCGTGACACTTGCAGCACACAACCAGAAAACAGGTGCGCCCCAAGCGGTGTACCTTCACATTCCATTTTGTACAAATAAATGTTTTTACTGTGACTTTAATTCTTATGTTCTGAAAGATCAGCCCGTGATGCAATACTTGGAGGCGCTGGAACGGGAGATGGAGCATACCGTCAAGGCGAATCCGCCAGGCGAAATTAAAACGATCTTTGTCGGCGGCGGAACGCCAACCGCGTTGAAACCGGACGAGATGGCTTATTTCCTGCGTTCGGTCAAAACCTATTTCCCGAATTGGGCAGACGATATTGAATTTTCGATGGAAGCCAACCCGGGAACGACGGATGCCGAAAAGCTGGCCGCGATGAAAGAAGGCGGCGTGAACCGTGTCAGCTTTGGCGTACAGGCTTTTCAAAATGATCTGCTGACGGGCATTGGCCGGATTCATAATACAGATGATGTATATCGCAGTTTAGAGAACGCACGTAAGGCGGGACTGGATAACCTGTCGATTGACCTGATGTTTGGATTACCAAACCAGACGGTGGAGATGTTGAATGAAAGTATCGACAAAGCGCTGGAACTGGATCTGAAACACTATTCAATCTATAGCCTGAAGGTAGAAGAAAATACACTTTTCCATACCCTGTACCAAAAAAATCAATTACCTCTTCCGCATGAAGATGATGAGTTGCAGATGTATCTTCTATTAATGAAGCGCATGAAAGAAGCAGGTTATGAACAGTATGAGATCAGTAACTTTGCCAAACCTGGCTTCGAGAGCCGTCATAATATCACCTATTGGCGCAATGAGGATTATTACGGACTTGGTGCAGGTGCACATGGTTATGTGGGCCGTGAACGCCATATGAACATTAAAGGGATTAATCCTTATGTGGAAGCATCACGTGCGGGACTGCCTCGTTTGGATCATTTCGAGATTGGCCGTGCGGAAGCGATGGAGGATTACTTAATGGTAGGACTCCGTATGTTGGAGGGCGCTTCATCTTCAAGATTCCATAATCAGTTCGGGGAATCCATGGAGGATGTATTTGCGAAACCGCTGGGCAAAATGTTGCATGCAGGATTGCTTGAGCGGACAGCAGACGGCTTTAAACTGAGTGAACAAGGTATTCTGTTCGGCAATGACGTTTTTGCGGAGTTTATCGGCTCTATATCGCTAAATTCGTAGCTTGAAATTCTATACGCTCTGTTGTATATTTATTCATATTGTTTTACAGGGCGTGTTAATTTAAACAACTACGAAGCTAGCTTTCCTCGGAAAGCGTCGTTATAGGAGGAGAGCTGGATGTCGGTTATATGCAGGAAAGCTGTACCGGAAGATGTTGAACCACTGTTTGAAATGATTAAGGGATATGCAGAGCGTGGGATCATGCTTCCGCGTTCACGGGAAGTACTGCATCGACAGCTGGAGCATTTTATTGTGGCTGAGGTGGATGGAGTTGTCGTAGGCTGCGGCTCATTATGTCGTCTGGGCAATGACCTGGTGGAAGTAAGATCACTGGGCATTTCAGAGGGGTATAAAGGGCTTGGCATCGGTTCCCGTCTACTTGACCGGCTTGTAGAAGAGGCGGAGAGACAACAGATTCCAAAGGTGATGGCTCTCACGTATGAAGTTTCCTTTTTTCTGAAAAATGGTTTTGCTGTTGTGGAAAAAGAAATCTTCCCTGAGAAAGTATGGACGGACTGCGTTCATTGCAGCAAGCAGGATTGCTGTGACGAGATTGCGGTTCTGAAAGAACTGAATGTGTCAGCGTAGTTATACGTTTATATGAATAAAAAGATAAAGATCACAACCCAAGAAACCTAAGGTTTCAAAGGGCTTGTGGTCTTTTTTTGGTGCTCGTTTTTTTCATATACTTTTCACACACTTATTCCATTATTCTCACACATCCTCTTGTTAAGATGAACTTACATAAGCGATCTGCAAAAAACTTCACAGTGGAACAGTTGAAGAACACGGATAAAAACAAGGTTTTCAACGTACGAAGCAGGGAGTATTGCAGATAGCTCAATCTTAAGAATGAGGTGACCGATCATGAAAAAATGGACAAAACATGTAGCAGCTTTGGTAACAGCGATGAGTGTAATTGGTGGAGCAGGTAGTGCTTTTGCCGCAACGCCTGTTGTGAATTCCGTAAAACCGTCTGAAACACAAAAAGCTGGAGCATCGGCTAGCTCAACGAGCAAATCTACAACAACAAAATCAACAACCACTCCAGCAGCCAAATCCACTGTAGCGCCGACAAAAACGACAGGAGCCAAAGCGGCCCCTTCCAAAACAACAGCTACAACCAAGAAGGAAACAACAACTCACAAAGCGAGCGCAGTAACGCATAAAGCCAAAAAGGCTGCTCATAAAGCAAAAGTGGCGAAGCATAAAGCGAAAAAAGCTGTGCACAAATCAAAAGTGACTCACAAAGCAAAAAGGGCTTCTCATAAAACAACAGCAATGCATCACAAGGGCAGAAAAACTGCTCATAAAGCAAAAACAGTAACACACAAAGCAAAAACAACGACACACAAAGCAAAAACAACGACACATAAAGCCAAAGATGCGGCTCATAACGCCAAACAGGCTTCACACAAAGCTTCAGCAACAGCAAAGGCTACTGCGCATCAAGCAAAACAAACGGCACACAAAGCGAAAAAAGCCGCTCACAAAATCGCAGCGCACAAAGCAACTTCGCCAAAAACTGGAGTGAAAACAACAACTCCAAAAACAGCAACACATAAAACAGCTACCGTGACAACTCATAAAGCTGCAACATCTGCTACGAAAGCACCAGCCAAAACAAATGTTACAAACAAAAACGAGGCAGCAAAATCAAGCTCATCCCATAAATAAGAAGTTGTGCTCTGATGACCTCACTGTACCAGATCCAGTCCATAATTTAACGCATCAGTGACATTATGATATACGGCGTACACAGGCGGAGCTCTCTTAGGGGGAACTCCGTCTTTTTCATGTTGAATCGGGTGTTTGTAACGTTATATTTAGGCCATTCATGGAAGTTTGGAATCTGAGTACAGACTCTGTTACATTAGTAGTAATATATTTAATAAAAAACATATCAGAAGTGTTATATTCATGCCGAGGTGAACGCCGATGCCGCATATTTTTGTAGTGGATGATGATCCGTATATTTTGCAACTTATTGCAGGTTATTTGAAGAAGGAACAATATGAAGTGACCTCCTTTGCACACGGCAGAGAGCTGGTCGAGGAAGTGCGCTTGAAAAAGCCGGACTGTTTGATTCTCGACATTATGATGCCAGGGGTTGATGGGCTTACACTCTTGACGGAACTGAGAACCTTCACTGAAATTCCCATTATTATGGTCTCGGCTCGAGGAGAGGAAATCGATCGTTTAAATGGGCTGGAATTGGGATGTAACGATTTTCTGAGCAAACCTTTCAATCCTCGTGAGCTGGTTGCGAGGGTAAAAGGTATGCTTCGTTTGATACACAGCAGTCGTTTATCACAAGGGATTGAACTAAAAGAAACGGAGCGGCATCAGCCTAAGGAAGGGTCGTATTTTAGTATAGGCAACGTGCAGATTTCAGAAGAATTCCGACGTGTCAATGTTAGTGGAGAAGAATTGGGGCTAACCGGAAGGGAATACGAGCTTTTGTTATTTCTATCCCAACACCTGGATCGTCCATTCAGCCGCGAACAGTTGATCCAGCAGGTCTGGAATTATGATTTTTACGGTGAAGTGCGTGTAGTGGATGATCTCGTGAAACGGATTCGTAAAAAGCTTGCACAGGTTCAAGCTACACTGACCATTGATACCGTGTGGGGGTTCGGCTATAAAGCAGCTGTACATACACGATGAAGACAATACGCAGCAAGATGCTGCTCGCCTTGTTCGCAAGTATGCTGGTTACTGTGGCGTTTACGGTACTGTTTTTTATACACCTCTTTGATGATATTTTGCTCAATCAGGTCAAAGAGCAATTAAATGGACAAACGAAGAAGGCTGTCAAGATCATTCGTGTAGATGATCTGGAGGATCTGGACAATGACAGTTTTCGTTTTTTTATTAAAGATATTCTCTTTTATGCGGACTATTTTGTAATTGATGGGCAGGATAAAATTGTCGCCTCAAGCAGTGCGGGACGTGTAGGGATGAAATTGGAAGGATTCCCAGGTACACACGAAGGGTATATGATTTTAAATGGAAAAAAGGTCCTATACAGTGAGGCTGAGTTGTCACATAAACAGTTTCGAGTGATCTTGTATTCTCCGCTATCGTCACTCAGGGCAATGTACATTCCGTTGTTCCGAACAACCCTTCTGTCGATTGCCGCAAGTTTTGTTGTCATTCTGTTGATAGGATTATTCGCCGTGTGGCGAACGGTACAGCCGCTCAATCGGTTGAAAGAGGCTGTTAACAAGTATGAGCCAAACATGCCTGACAGAGATCAATTCCTACAGGCTGACCATACAGAAATCGGCGAATTGATTCAGACCTTTCAATTAATGAGTAACAGAATTGATGACCATCACCGGCATCAGCTGGAGTTTTTGCAAAATGTATCCCATGAACTTAAGACACCATTGATGTCCATTCAAGGTTACGTGTATGCCATTCAGGATCAGGTCGTATCCACGGATCAGGGACTTGATATTATTGCTACCCAGTCGCAACGCCTCATTGACATGGTTGGAAAACTGATTCAGCTCTCCAGACTGGAAACTGTGGATGAGGAATGGCCTGTGGCAGTCATTGACCTGAAAAACATGGCCGAAGAAGCAGTGTATCTGCTTATGCCAACTGCGCTTCAGCGAGGAATACATTTGACAGCGGAAGCCAATTCGTTCATCGTGGAAACAGCAGGTGAGCAATTGTTTCAGATTCTGCTAAACTTGTTGCAAAATGCTGTGCGCCATACCGAAACGCAAGTGAAATTAACATTGGAACTCTCTGGCGATGATCACGCGGACTGGATTTTTCATGTCGATGATGATGGGCCAGGCTTGAATGAGCATGATGGACAGCATATTTTCCGTCGTTTTTACACAGGAAATAATGGTGTGACAGGATTGGGGCTAACCATTAGCAAGCAACTGGCAACGCGTCTCCATGCAGATTTGGTGTATAGTGACTCACCGCTAGGTGGGGCACGTTTCAGTCTGAGACATTATCCTGCGGAGCGAGAAATCCAGCATCAAGGTGCATAATATACGTTATAAGTGAAGGTTATTGGCCTATACTATAAATAGATGATCCCATTCCGCAAACTGACTTGACAATGATCATGTCAGTTTGGTATTTTTGTATTACCGATTAGCACTCATCTAACTGGAGTGCTAACGACATGGGACAGTACAGTCAGAAGGAGGGAATACTCACCATGTTAACAGAGCGTCAACGAATGATTCTGAACGCTATAGTGGATGACTATATCCGTTCAGCTGAGCCCGTAGGGTCCCGAAGTATCTCCAAAAGAGGAGATGTTGGATACAGTCCGGCAACGATTCGTAATGAAATGGCCGACCTTGAAGAAATGGGCTTTCTCGAACAGCCGCATACTTCGGCTGGACGTATACCTTCTCATAAGGGTTATCGATATTATGTCGACCATTTGGTTCCCTGGAATCAGGTGGAGCCACAGGAACTGGATGATCTAAAGTCATTTTTTGCAGAGAAGCTGAATGTTATGGAACAGGTTATTCAGCATGCTTCCAACATTTTGTCTCATATGACCAATTATACTTCGATTCTGCTTGGACCTGAGGTGTTCCACACCTCACTGCGTCACTTCCAGTTGCTCCCGCTGAATGAAAATGAAGCTGTAGCTATTATTGTGACGAACACCGGTCAGGTGGAAAACAAGACAGTTCAGATCCCACCCGAGATTTCGGTTGCTGAGATGGAGAATGTGGTTCGTCTGTTAAACAGCAAATTGGTAGGCGTACCAATCTACAAGCTGAAGTCACGTCTTTATACCGAGCTGGGCCAAGAGATGGAGCGTCACATTACACGTTATGAGGAAGTTATGCAGGTACTTAATAGCGCGTTTGACAATGAGCATGACAATCGTCTATTCCTCAGCGGCGCTACCAATATGTTGACACAACCTGAGTTCAGAGATGTAGAAAAGGTTAAGGACATTCTAGACTTGTTAGATGAGACACCAACATTAATGAAATTGATGATGCCAGTGCCCGGCGGGTCTGGGATTCAGGTGCGAATTGGTACAGAGAATGATCATGAGGCCTTTGCGAACTGTAGCTTGATTACAGCGTCATATTCGTTGGACGGCGAAGCACTTGGCTCCATTGGAATTCTGGGACCAACCCGCATGGATTATGCACGTGTCATCCATATTCTAAATACATTATCCCGTGATCTTACAACGATGCTGACGACTCGCTTCAAATAAGCAACGGGAATTACGATTCATCGATTCATTCTTATAAGGAGGTGAACATCTTGAAAGAGGAGCAATCATTCACAGAAGAGCAAGAAGTAACAGCCGCTGAGCAGGAACCGGTCAATGAGGCTGCAGCTGCAGAAGCACAGGCTGAGGAGATAACGGATCAGGAGCAAAATGAGTTGTCACGTTTGAAAGCAGAGGCTGAGGAAACGCAGCAACGTTTTGTACGTGCGCAAGCTGATTTTGATAACTTCCGTCGTCGCACCCAGAAGGAAAAAGAAGAGCTTGCCAAATACGCTTCGATGAAGCTGGTCACCGAACTGGTTCCAGTTATGGATAATTTCGAGCGCGCTATGGCTACTGTACCGGAAGGTACGGAGACTGAATCTTTTGCCAAAGGATTTCAAATGATCTTGCGTCAATTGGAAACCGTGCTGACGAACGAAGGACTGACTCCAATGGAAACCGTTGGACAACCGTTTAATCCTGAATTCCACCAAGCGATTATGCAAGTGGAGAGCGATGAGCATGAAGAAGGCATCGTTGTGGAAGAAGTTCAAAAAGGCTACATGCTGAAAGATAAAGTGCTTCGTCCGGCTATGGTTAAGGTTAGTTCTTAATCTAAGTGTACTAAATGGCGAAGTTTAATATACAGGTTTTATACACATAGAGTAGTTAACTGACTAACACAATAAGGCTGACAAGTGCCTATTCATTTTAAATTGTCGAGGAGGAAATTTTCGGATGAGCAAAGTAATTGGTATTGACTTAGGAACAACCAACTCATGCGTAGCCGTTATGGAAGGCGGCGAGGCTGTAGTTATTCCAAACCCGGAGGGTGCGCGTACTACTCCTTCCGTTGTAGGTTTCAAAAAAGATGGAGAGCGTGTCGTTGGTGAAACAGCGAAACGTCAAGCGATCACGAACCCGGATCGTACGATCATTTCCATTAAGCGTCACATGGGTACATCCCACAAAGAAACGATCGATAGCAAAGATTATTCTCCACAAGAGATCTCTGCAATCATCCTGCAAAAATTGAAAGCTGATGCAGAAGCATACTTAGGCCAAACGGTAACTCAAGCGGTTATTACCGTTCCAGCTTATTTCAATGACAGTCAGCGTCAAGCGACGAAAGATGCAGGTAAAATCGCAGGTCTGGAAGTACTTCGTATCGTCAATGAGCCAACAGCAGCAGCTTTGGCTTACGGTATGGAAAAATCCGAAGATCAAACGATTCTCGTGTATGACTTGGGTGGCGGTACGTTCGACGTATCCATCTTGGAACTGGGCGATGGTTTCTTCGAAGTTAAAGCGACTAGTGGCGACAACCAACTTGGCGGTGACGACTTCGACCAAGTAATTATCGACTATCTCGTAAATGAATTCAAAAAAGATCAAGGTATTGATCTGAGCAAAGATAAAGCAGCGGTACAACGTTTGAAAGATGCAGCGGAAAAAGCGAAAAAAGAGCTTTCCGGCGTATTGACTACAACGATTTCCCTGCCGTTCATCACGGTTGCTGATGGCGTTCCTCAGCACTTGGAATTAAACCTGAGCCGTGCGAAATTCGAAGAGCTTTCTGCTGGTCTGGTTGAACGTACGCTTGAACCAACTCGCCGTGCATTGAGCGATGCGGGCATGACACCTAACGATATCGATAAAATCGTATTGGTTGGTGGTTCCACTCGTATTCCTGCTGTACAGGAAGCGATCAAAAAACTGACAGGTAAAGAGCCGCACAAAGGTGTTAACCCGGACGAAGTTGTTGCCTTGGGTGCAGCTGTACAAGCGGGCGTACTGACAGGTGACGTGAAAGACGTAGTATTGCTGGACGTAACTCCGCTGTCCCTGGGTATTGAAACTGCAGGTGGCGTATTTACGAAAATGATCGAGCGTAACACGACGATCCCTACAAGCAAATCTCAAGTGTTCTCCACTTATGCAGATAATCAACCTAGCGTTGAGATTCACGTCCTGCAAGGTGAGCGAGAGATGGCAGCTGGCAACAAAACGCTTGGTCGCTTCATGTTGGGAGATATCCCTCCAGCACCACGCGGTGTACCGCAAATCGAAGTTAGCTTCGATATCGATGCTAACGGTATCGTTAACGTGTCTGCAACAGACAAAGGTACAAACAAAACACAAAAAATTACAATCACTTCTTCCAGCGGTCTGAGCGATGCTGAAGTTGAGCAAATGATGAAAGATGCTGAACTTCATGCTGAGGAAGACAGAAAACGTAAAGAGCTTGTAGAAGCGAAAAACAGTGCAGACCAGTTGATCTACTCTGTAGACAAAACAATTAAAGATCTTGGTGAAAAGGCAGATGCAGGCGAAGTAGAAAAAGCAAATGCTGCCAAAGAAAAATTGCAAGGCGTACTGGCTTCCGACAATCTGGAAGACATCAAAGCCGCTACAGAAGAACTGACTGAGATTGTTCAACAGTTGTCTGTTAAATTGTATGAGCAAGCTCAAGCTGATGCACAAGCGACTCAAGGTGCTGAAGAGCAACAAGGTTCTGCTAAACGTGACAACGTCGTAGACGCTGATTACGAAGTTGTAGACGAAGATAAAAAATAATTAATTCGCGATAGCCTGCGAGTTAAAACATCGGTGACGTTCGGATTAAAGGGAAAGTCATAGCCGGGGCTCCCGTGCTTTGACTTTCCTTTTGTCACGATGTGCGATAAGGTGAATGTTATGGGGGTGGAAGAGTGGCTGAAAAACGTGATTATTATGAGGTACTCGGGCTAAGCAAAAATGCAAGCGACGAGGAAATCAAAAAGGCTTACCGCAAGCTCGCCCGTCAGTATCACCCTGACGTAAACAAGGCAGCAGATGCAGAGGCCAAATTTAAAGAAGTAAAAGAAGCTTATGATGTCGTAAGTGACAGCCAGAAGCGTGCTCAGTACGACCAGTATGGTCACATCGATCCGAACCAAGGTGGTTTTGGCGGTGGAGACTTTGGTGGCGGCGGATTTGGCGACATCTTTGATATGTTCTTTGGCGGTGGTGGCGGGCGCCGTGACCCGAATGCTCCGCAACGGGGGAACGATCTGCAATACACCATGACCATTGAGTTCAAGGAAGCTGTATTTGGCAAGGAAACGGATATTACTATTCCGCGTACAGAAGGCTGTGACACTTGTCACGGTTCAGGTGCCAAACCAGGAACGAAGCCGGAAACATGTACGGTCTGCAAGGGTAGTGGACAACAGGAAGTCGTTCAGAATACACCATTTGGTCGTATGGTCAATCGCCGCGCTTGTTCGAACTGTAGCGGTACTGGACAGATTATCAAAGAAAAATGTACAACGTGTAGCGGTAGCGGCAAAGTTCGCAAACAGCGCAAAATCAATGTTCGCATTCCAGCTGGTGTGGATGACGGTGCACAGTTACGTATGACAGGTGAGGGTGAAGGCGGTCTGCGCGGTGGTCCTGCAGGCGACCTGTACATTGTTATTCGTGTGAAGTCTCATGACTTCTTTGAGCGCGAAGGCGATGACATCTACTGTGAAATTCCGTTGACGTTTGCTCAAGCCGCGCTCGGAGACGAGATTGAAATCCCGACACTGACCGAAAAAGTGAAGCTGAAAATTCCGGCGGGTACACAAACCGGAACGTATTTCCGTCTCAAAGGTAAAGGCGTGCCACGCCTGCGCGGTATGGGACAAGGAGATCAGCATGTGAAGGTTGTTGTGGTTACACCAAGTAAGCTGAATGACGAACAGAAAGATCTGCTTCGTCAAATTGCTGCACTGGATGGAGAACAAACTCATGAGCATGAGCAATCGTTCTTTGATCGAGTAAAACGCGCCTTTCGCGGCGACTGATTCATATATGAAGTAGTTATGAGGACACCATCGATGATCTTTGATGATCGATGGTGTCTTTTTGTATGTAAATTAGTTTGCTTCGAAGTGTTCCCAAGTGTTCCCACATGTCAGAAATTCGGTATATTCTGGACTCGGTTGCGGAAAGATAGCATGGCGGGATACAGATTGACAGAATTACAGGAAGCAGGTGAAGCGAATGACGGAGAAAAATATTTTGGCCTATTTTCATAGCCCTGAGCAGGCACAGGGAGCGGTCAAAAAATTGGAGGCGCTGCGAGTGGAAGACTTGTCTATTAATCGTTTTAGCCGTTATGCGGGTATTGGGCCAAGCGGAGCCTCCTATAAACCAGGTATCTCCGGCAGTTACTCATCATGGATACCTGATGCGATGCAAATGAGTGGCAGCTCAGGCATTATGGCTGCGGCAGACCCTGCTGCAAGCGGAATGAGTGATGGCGGACAAGGCGGCCCTACAGGCAGGGACATCCTATTAACTGTCGTTGTAGATGAAGAGGTGCATCACCGAGCAATGTCGATTATCGAACAAGCCGGTGGAATGATCTGATTTTGAAAAGGAGGAAGAACAAGATGGCTAATCGACAACGACCAGGTGAAATTTTAACAAAAACGGAAAAGATGAAGCGTCTGCAGTCTGCGAAAAATGAGGATGTGGAGTTCAGCGCAGAATTGGCCGATCACGAGGATATTGAAGCTTTGCGCCGCAGTGAGGCAGCGGATCGTCGTCAAGGAAGGGAAATCAATGACTGAAGATCGCTCTGCGGTCACACTAGAAGCTGTATTCACGAGTTGGTCTGAAGCTGAATCTGCTCGCAGAGCTCTGGAGTTGCTGCATCCGAACCAGTTACGCATCGAGAGTCTGCGTGAGCATGAAGGAACAGGTGGCTCAACTGATAATAAGGAAGAAGAGCATTCACCAACAGCGGTTGTTGGCGGCTTCAGCGGCGAGCTAAATGTACTCGCTCTAATCAGTGATGAGACCGAGATGCTATCGGGAGGACAGGTGTATGAGCATACACCAGAAGATGCAACGCGAAGTGTGAAGCAGGGCATTTTGCTGACGGTATCCGTTTCTCACGATTCTTTACCGCAAGCTGCAGAGATGATCACACAGAACGGCGGACGTTTTTATTAGTTGTGTTCATGAGAAAGATCGACAGCACCGAAAAATGGGACAGGATATTCGAGCGGTTTCACTGCGGATATCCTGTTTTGTTTTCTTTTACGAGTATGCTTTGTGCTTCGGCTCGCAAGTGTAGTACAATAGTTGGGATGTTTGAATAATGAGGAGGCAAAACCACGTATGTTATGGCATGAACTAACAATACATACCACAGAAGAAGCTGTGGAGATGATTTCGAATTTTTTGCATGAAGCGGGTGCTGGAGGGGTGTCGATTGAAGAGTCCGGTACTTTAAATAAAAAACGGGATACGACGTATGGCGAGTTATATGACGTTCCTTTGAATGATATTCCCGAAGGTTTTGCGGTCATCAAAGGTTATTTCTCCGAAGGTACAGACATGACTGCCTTGCAGGCAGAAGTAAATCCGAGAATTGAAGAATTGCCCGACTTTGGAATTAATGTCGGAGAGATTCGTTACGAAACACGTACGGTGGATGAAAATGACTGGGCAACGGCTTGGAAACAATACTTCAAACCGGTGCGCATATCCGAGCGTCTGACGATCAAGCCAACGTGGGAGGAATATACACCGGAGAGCCCAGATGAAAAAATTATTGAACTTGATCCAGGAATGGCTTTTGGTACCGGGACGCATCCAACGACAACGCTCTGTTTACGTACACTGGAAAAGGTCATTCAGGGTGGCGAGGAAATGATTGATGTGGGTACAGGTTCCGGTATCTTGGCCATCGGCGCGATACATCTAGGTGCTAAGCATGTGCTGGCACTTGATCTTGATCCGGTTGCGGTAACAAGTGCGATGGAAAACGTGGAGCTGAACAAGATGCAGCAGCAGATCACGGTCAAAGAAAGTGATCTATTGTCTGTGCTTGGAAGTCAAGACCCCGCTCTAGGTGTCAAGCTGCCAGTCAAAATTATTGTAGCCAACATCTTGGCTGAAATTATTTTGCTATTCGTTGATGATGTGTATAATGCACTGGAGTCTGGTGGGATCTATATCGTTTCGGGCATTTGGAAGAACAAGGAGCAGGTTGTACATGATGCACTGGTGGCATCAGGATTTGAAGTTCGTGCGATCGAGCGTGAAGAGGACTGGCTAGCCTTTGAAGCCAGAAAGAGGTAGTCTATGGACTTCTTAGATCGGATTTTCCGCCTTCCGCTGGATCAATTGCCGTTTTTCCTGGTGACCATTTTGATTGCATTTACGATTCATGAATTTTCGCATGCGTATTTTGCTAATAAATTCGGTGATCCAACAGCCAAGTTGCTTGGAAGGGTCACCTTGAATCCGGTGGCACACTTTGACCTGCTTGGGGTGCTTTTGCTTGTGATTGCAGGTTTTGGATGGGCACGTCCTGTACCTGTAAACCGTGCGAACTTTGACAAACCAAGACTCATGGGAACGATTGTTTCTGTAGTAGGTCCACTCAGCAATCTGCTACTGGCTATTATTGGGGCAGTAATCTATGGAATATTGTTTGGATCAGGCGTGCTGGGGAACATTGAAAATGAGCGGGTAGTCACAGCTGTGATGACATTTTTGCCGATGTTCAGTGTTACGAACTTTTTCCTGTTTATGTTTAATCTCATCCCGTTACCACCACTGGACGGTTATCGTATTCTTGAAGATGTGTTGCCGCCTTCAATCAGTCGCAAGCTGCAAGGTGTGGAACAATGGTCCATCATTGTCTTTCTATTGATCTTAATTATTCCGCCATTACAGGCAGTCACAATTCAACCCCTATATTTGTTTGCTAATGACATGTACCGGGATTTAGTTGGTCTCGTTATTGAATTATATCTTTAATATAAGCTCATAAATGGTCAGTAATCGAACCGTAGTGCTGGTCATAAGCACATAAAAGTTGTATGATCATCTGTGGCGATTGGATTCTTGCCTGCTTCCAGCAGGAAGAATTCCATTCATAACAGGAAAGAATGGGTGGACAACATATGCAGCGATATTTTGTATCTGCAGAGCAGTTCAGTGAACATGCAGTGGTGATAACAGGCGATGATGCCCGTCATATCGGCAAAGTCATGCGTGGCAAACCCGGAGACAAGCTGATTGTCAGCGACGGAAGCTCCAAAGAAGCATTGGTCGCCATCGATAGTATTGAGGCAGGGGAAGTAAAAGCGACTATCCTGGAACCGCTGGTTATGGATCGCGAAGCAAAGTTGAATGTAACGGTAGCACAAAGCTTGCCCAAAGGGGACAAGATGGAGACGGTCATTCAGAGATGTACGGAGATCGGCGCCGTATCCTTTGTGCCTTTTCTATCCGAACGTACGATTGTGCAATACGACGCTAAGAAAGAAGGCAAACGTCTGGAGCGTTGGCGGAAAATCGCCAAGGAAGCTGCTGAACAAAGCCATCGTAACCGCATTCCAACCGTTGAGCAGCCGCTTTCCTGGAAAGGGCTGTTATCTTCTTTTGGGGACTACGATCTTGTATGTTATTGTTATGAAAAAGAGGACGGCAAACATCTTAGAGATGTTCTGAAGCCGTTTGTGGGAGAGCTTGCTCCTGATGCAGGGGCAAATGTGTTGATTGTTGTTGGACCTGAGGGCGGATTTTCCGAGAAGGAAACGGCTCAGGCCGATGAGGCAGGTGCGATATCTGTTGGACTGGGCAAGCGCATTTTGCGAGCCGAGACGGCTGGTATGGCTGCACTAACTTGTGTTTTATATGAATCTGGAGAAATGGGGGGAATGTAATTATGCCATCCGTGGCGTTTTACACCTTGGGCTGCAAAGTTAACTTTTATGATACAGAGGCGATTTGGCAATTGTTCAAAAACGAGGGCTACGAACAGGTAGACTTCGACGAACAGACAGCCGATGTCTATTTGATTAATACGTGTACCGTAACGAATACAGGTGATAAAAAGAGTCGTCAAATTATCCGCCGTGCCATCCGTCGCAATCCGGATGCGATTGTAGCGGTAACCGGATGTTATGCACAGACATCTCCTGCCGAGATTCTGGATATCCCTGGCGTGGACCTGGTCATCGGAACCCAGGATCGGGATAAAATTTTGCCATATGTAAATGAAATTCAGGAATCCCGTCAGCCCGTCAATGCGGTCCGTAACATTATGAAAACACGTGTATTTGAAGAAATGGATGTACCGGATTTCGCGGACCGTACGCGTGCGTTCCTCAAAATTCAGGATGGTTGCAACAACTTCTGTACCTTCTGCATCATTCCGTGGTCCCGTGGTCTTTCGCGTAGCCGTGAGGCAAACAGCATTGTTCAGCAGGCACATCAGCTCGTACAAGCGGGTTATAAAGAGATTGTCCTGACAGGTATTCATACAGGCGGGTACGGAGATGACATGGATAATTATGATCTGACCGACCTGCTGTGGGATTTGGACAAAGTGGAAGGTCTGGAGCGTATCCGGATCAGCTCGATTGAAGCTAGTCAGATTGATGACCGGATGCTGGATGTAATCAAACGTTCGGATAAACTGGTTCGTCATTTCCATATTCCGTTGCAAGCAGGAGATGACACTGTTCTGAAACGCATGCGCCGCAAATATACAACCGAAGAATTCTATAACAAAATGTTGCGTATACGTGAGGCCATGCCGGATGTTGCGATCACGACCGATGTTATCGTTGGTTTCCCAGGCGAAACAGATGAGATGTATCGTAACGGTTACGAGTTGATGCGTAAAATCGGTTTCTCGGAAATGCACGTATTCCCATACTCTAAACGTACAGGTACTCCGGCAGCACGCATGGAGGACCAAGTGGATGACGAAATCAAAAATGCACGTGTGCATGAGCTGATTGAACTGTCAGAGCAGATGCAACTGGAGTATGCTGAGAAATTCGTTGGGCAAGTGCTAGAGGTTATTCCTGAAGGTGAAGCAAAAGGCCGCGAAGGCAGTGGCAAGTTGCACGGATACAGTGACAACTACATTCAACTGGTGTTCGATGGAACGCCGGATATGGTAGGCAAGGTTTGCCGCGTGAAGTTGACTGAAGCCGGTGCCAATGAAAGCCAAGGTACGCTGGTTCGTGTACTGGAAGAGAATGTGAAACCCGCCGCGATGTAATTCAGGCGCTATGTACAAGGATTTCATTTCCTTGGGGAAAATACCCGAGGAGATGAGGTCCTTCTTTGCCAAGAAAAGAAATTGAAGTCAGATGGGGGAAAACATTATGAACAAAAAAGAAATTTCAGCAGGCGGCGTTGTATACAGAACAGCTGAGGATGGCCAGATTCAAATCCAGCTCATCGTAGACCGTTATGGTAAAACGACACTTGCCAAGGGCAAAATGGAAGATGGAGAAACGATCGAACAGACGGCGCTCCGAGAAATTTTGGAAGAAACGGGTATGGTGGGCCGCATTGTGGAGCCTATTAATATCATTGCCTATACGTACCAGCATGCCGAGTTTGGTCCAGTGGACAAAGAAGTGCACTATTACCTCGTGGCAGCAGAAAGTGGTGACTTGCAGCCCCAGATCGAAGAGATTAAAGGTGTGGATTGGTATGCTCCGGAAGAGGCATGGTCCAAACAGTTGCAGAATGGATACGATAATAACGATGACATTTTGCGCATTGGCCTGAACAAACTGGGCATTAACGTATAAAACAGCATGACATTACGTTTGAATGATGGTCTACTGACCTACACGTTCTGTCGCCAATAATGCGGATATCGTGAGGACTTATTAAGCGACAGGTTTCTTTGCCGACGGGGCAAGCACAGGTGTTTTTTTGTGCCAGATGGGCAAGTAACAGAACGGTAAAGCCAGCAATGAACTGATGATGTTAAAAAGGGTCTGGGCATGCGCAATCTGTGCCCCATGGTCCGCTGACAGCCAGGCTGACGCTGCATGCAGCTGGCTGATCAGCGGCATAAACAGCAGTGCTCCCGCAATGTTGAGTACAACATGGGAGGCTGCTACAAATTTGCCTGCGGAAGCTCCGCCCGCGGCTGCAATAACAGCGGTGATACAGGTCCCGACGTTAGACCCGATCACAATGGCGATGCCGATCTCTACAGGTAGCACGCCTGTCGCTGCTAGTGTAATCGCCATGCTGATAACTGCGGCACTGCTGTGAATCAGCGCAGTCAAGCACGCACCGGCAAGAAAACCCCACCATAGGCTATCGGTCGAACGCTCCAGAAACCATTGGAATACACCCATGCTCCGAAGTGGAACGGCGATGGATTGCATGACTTGAATGCCCGTCATGACGAGAGCAAAACCTGCTGCTGCAAGAAAGTTGAATTGGATCGTCGCTAAAGTACGGCGAGTACGTTCAGGAGCAATCTGGTTGCGTTCACCTAGGACAACAAAAATAGCCCAGCCTGTTAGAGATATAAGCAACAACGGCAGTGAGGCACGTCCGATCTGCAGACCGACAAGCTCTGTCGTTAAGCAAGTTCCAATATTGGTTCCCAAGATAATGCCGAGTGTGCGTCCGTAGGTAATTAAGCGCGTATTAGCTAGTCCTATGGTGAGTACCGTTACGGCAGTGCTGCTCTGTAGTAGAGCGGTCGCGCCTGCACTGAATGCCATGCCCTTCCATGGGGCAGAAGTGGCTCGGTTTAACCAGCCTGCCAGCATCGGTCCCGCCATGCGCTGTAGCGCTGTCTCCATCAGCTTCATACCGCCAAAAAAGATTATAAGCCCATATAACAGAGGCAGAATTACTTCTCTGAACATTCCGAATCATTCCTCCCGTCCCATTCCTTATCACTTATCCTATGAGGAAGCAGAGACAAGCATGACAAGCACAAGAGGAATTGAAACTGCCAGCCCCCAATTCAAAAGGTACGGTGATTCGGCAAACGTAGCGGAGGGGACGAAATTGAATTCGAAGAAGCGAAGCGCTCGCCTGAAAGCTTTCTGAAAGAAAGCTACATCGGAAGCATAGGCTTGTCCTCGGATTTTCCCTTTGGAGAAGGGAATCAGAAAAATCCGAGGACAACAGCGATCGTAGAATCAATTCGTTCCTGGAGCGTCTCGTTGCCGCCCAAACCTATCTTTTCAACTAACTTACGAAAGAAGTGGATCAATCTTGCCATCCGTAACACTGGAACGAAGCCGCAAAAAGCGGCTGGAACATGCGCATCCCTGGATTTTTAATAATGAAATTGCATCCGTAGACGGCAACCCGGAACCGGGTGATATCGTCAATGTACTGAATCATCAAGGTCGCTACTTGGCGACAGGGTATTACAATCCGGCTTCCCAGATTACCGTTCGTGTAGTCTCGTACCAGCCTTTGGAGTTTGAACAGATGGATACCGCCTTTTTTGCGGCTCGTTTCCATGACTGTCTGCGTCACCGGGAACGCTTCATTCAGGATGGCGAAGCCTACCGTCTTGTTTATGGTGAAGCTGATTTCCTACCTGGATTGATCGTTGACCGGTTTGGTAGCATTTTAGTTGTGCAGATCCTTACACTAGGTATGGACCGTTGCCGTGAAGCGATTGTCCAGGCTCTCATTGAAGTGATGCAGCCGGAAGGTATCTTTGAGCGCAGTGATGTATCGATCCGTGAACTCGAAGGCCTGGAGCAGATCAAAGGACCACTCTATGGGGAATGCCCGCGTCATGTGACTGTGACTGAAAATGGGCTACTTATCAAGGTGGATATCGTGGAAGGACAGAAAACAGGTTACTTCTTCGACCAGCGTGAAAACCGGGCTGCCATTGAACCATTGATGAAAGGCTGGGGGTACAAAAGCGGCATCACAGTGCAACAGGTCGAGCATGAAGGAACAGAACAGCTGTTGCCTGTGAACAAGGGTGGCAAAGTGGTTACTTTCCCGTATTGGGACGGTGCCACCGTGCTTGAATGTTTCTCTCATACCGGCAGCTTTACGCTGAATGCGTGCAAATATGGAGCGAAAAAAGTAACCTGCCTCGATATTTCCGAGCATGCGATCGAGAGTGCGCGAACGAATGTGGAGCTAAATGGATTCACGGATCGGGTCGAATTCGTGGTAGCCGACGCTTTTCAATATCTGCGTGAGCAAGTCAAAGGACTTGATGAGCGCAATGCGCGAGCACGAGCATCTGAGCAAAAGGTAGATACTTCCAAAGCGTTGTCCAGTGCTGGAAAAACGTTTGATGTCGTTATCCTTGATCCACCTGCCTTTGCCAAAACAAAATCAGCTGTCAAAGGGGCATGCCGCGGCTACAAGGATATCAACTTGCAGGGCATGAAATTGGTCAACGAGGGTGGATATTTGGTAACCGCAAGCTGTTCCTACCACATGCGTCCTGACCTCTTCCTGGAAACGATTGCGGATGCAGCTGAAGATGCAGGTAAGGTATTACGTTTAATCGACTGGAAAGCAGCCGGTAAGGATCACCCGCAAATTTTGGGCGTAGATGAAGGGCATTACCTGAAATTCGCTATTTTTGAAGTGAGAAGCAAAAAAAATTAAGAATACTCTATTTATAGAATGACACATGTACCCTGTGAGATAGACACTTTAAAAAGTCCATCTTATAGGGTATTTTATTGATGAAGAAAAGCTTGCTCTTGGCGAACAGCTTATATTATTGATTGAAAAGGATACAGTGTTCAGTCTTCATCCCGACTCATTTATATCTAGGTTGGCAACCGCAGGATTTAGTTTGAAAAAAGGAGGAGGTCTGCTCGCTATGGTTACGGGTATGTTATTTGAAACGCGTAATTATAGACGTAGCAGGCGTACATTGATATGAGGAATTTAAAAGAAGGTATTCGAAAACAATTTTATACTGAATTGGGGAAATTCATTGCACCGGAAGGGTATGTAGAACATAGAGAGGCTGATTCCAGCCCGACGGACTATACGTTCAAAAAAAATGTTAAGCCGGGTGTAGTTTGGAGCTTACATAGCCATCTTGGTCATTCAAAACCGCCGTATGCTGTATATACAATCATGGCCTGCCGTTATGAAGCTGCCACTGAACGTTTACGTACTTTTCTTGAAAAGCATCAAATAACGTTGATCTCAAATGCTCCGGTCGGCTTCGGCAATAGTGTTGAAAGGTATACACAGCAAAAACATTCTGTTCTTGTTTCCTCTGAAAATATACAAGAAGCGGCCCAGCAAACAGCAGACAGATTCAAAGAAGCTGAAAGCAAGTATTTGCTGCCGCGCATAGATCAAGCTGTTGCTGTTGATGAATATTTGACCAAACGACCGCATCACTGGCCTACGGGTGATCTTTTTAACTGTTGCGTAACGATTTTAAGCTACGGATTGCTAACCAATGATCAGGCATTAGTGCAAAAGGGGATCGAACGTACATTTGAGATTTTGAATAAGCCTGGATATAGCCAGAGAAACCGGGATTTTTTCGAGGCCTTACAGAAGGCTGTAGAGCATGAATTCATTTAACGAAATTGTAAACTTGAAAACAAATACTAGGCGTATCTGTCACCGAGTTTGGTAATAAACGTCAATCCATAGGGAGCTGCTGGCTGTATTGAACAGGCGGCGGCTCTTTTTAATAGCCATATTGTGTTCTTATTAGGTGGATCATGGCAAACGTATGTTCCGAAGCGGAGAAGGTATGGTATACTGGAAATTAAAATCTTGTACGTGCAGTTTGGAGGATGACACATGTCCGTACGCTTTGTTATTGGCCGGGCAGGCAGTGGTAAGAGCACACTGATTACCCGAGAAATCACATCTCTGCTTAGACAGGAGCCCCAAGGAAAACCGTTGATTTTACTCGTTCCCGAACAAAGCTCGTTCCGGACAGAGCAGGCGTTGGTATCTTCGGGAGATATCAAAGGTACGATGCGTGCCGAAGTTCTTGGATTTCGTCGTCTGGCTTATCGCATCATGCAGGAGGCTGGCGGTTCTGCTCGCGTTCCGATCGGAGCCGAGGGCAAAAAGATGCTTTTATATAAAGTCATTCAGCGTAGGAAAGAAGAACTGAGACTGTTTGCTGCTTCAGGAAGCCAGCTTGGTTTTATCGGGGAATTGACTAATTTATATAGTGAGTTTAAACGTTATGAAGTTCATGCTTCGGCACTCGAAGAAGGGCTTGCAACGTGGAGCATCGCATCGGCCTCACCTATTTTGGAGGATAAGCTCCATGATTTGAATCTGATCTACCATGATTATGAGCAGGAATTGGCGGATTTATATATAGATGATGAAGATACACTGAATGAACTGACAGGTCGTTTGCCAGAAAGTACATGGTTGCAGGGGGCCGAGGTCTGGATTGACGGATTCCATGGATTCACTCCGCAGGAGATGAGTGTAATAGGACAGCTCATGTTACAAGCTTCGTCAGTAACGATTTCCCTGACGCTTGATCGCACGTACGAACAAGGTGTGCTCCCTGGGGAACTTGAATTATTTTATCCAACGGCAAGTGCATATGTGCGTCTCAAAGGAATGGCTGAACATTTGGGTGTGTCTGCCGATACAACTGTTCTCCATGATGAAGTCTTGCCGAGATTCAAGGAGCGGCCAGGGCTTGCCCATCTGGAGGCCGGTTTTGATCGGCGTATTCGCTGGAGAAGTCAGGGTGAGGATTCAGGTATACGCTTGATGGCTGCGGAGAATCGCCGGGCAGAGCTGGAGGGTGCACTACGTGAGATGCGTCGCCTAACCCAAGAAGAAGGAGCAAGATATCGGGATATGGCGGTATTGGTTCGCGGATTGGAGACCTATGCTGATATTGCGGAACCGTTATTCAGGGATTATGATGTTCCGGTCTTTCTGGACCGAAGACGAAGTGAGTTACATCATCCATTATCCGAATTTATTCGTGCTGCATTAGATATCGTCCGCCGTAACTGGCGTTATGAGGATGTTTTTCGCTGTGTCAAGACAGATCTGCTGCTTCCGCTCGATGGTTCCATCACGCGTGAGGATATGGATCAGCTGGAGAACTACGTGCTTGCTTGCGGTATTCATGGATATCGGTGGAACGATGGAAAGCCGTGGAAATATGTGCCGAGTCTCTCACTGGAGGATAATGCACAGGAAGAACGAAGCCGAGGACGAGATGCGGTGTTATCGCTGATGGAAAGCTGCAGAACCTTGATTACGTCGGCACTCGGCACGTTTGAGAAACGAATGAAAAAAGCAAAAACGGCTACTGCTCAGTGTGAGGCATTATTCAGACTGTTAGAGGATGCAGATATTGCGCATAAGCTGGATCAGATGTCTGCTGAAGCCAAGGCGCAGGGAGACCCGGAGCGTTCTAGAGAGCATCGTCAAATGTGGGGGGCCGTGTTGGATCTTCTTGACCAGATGGTCGATATGATGGGCAATGAACGCCTGGACATCACTTTGTTTGCGGGCATGATGGAGACAGGACTGACTGAGCTCAAGCTGGGGCTTGTTCCCCCGGCCCTTGACCAGGTGCTGTTTGGTTCGATGGATCGTACTCGTCTGCGTGATATGAAATATGTATTTATTCTTGGGGCGGTTGATGGGGAATTGCCAGCGATCCCTCAGGACAACGGAGTACTAACGGAGCAGGAAAGATTGTTGCTGACAGAGAGAGGTATGGGTCTGGGACCTGGTGCAACGAGACTGATGCTGGATGAACGTTTTCTCATCTATACCGCTCTGACCGCTGCCAGCAAGCAGTTATGGCTGAGCTATCCTGTCGCAGATGATGAGGGTAAGTCGTTACTCCCTTCCGAGATTGTGCGCCATGTACGCAAAATGTTTGGATTGCAAGAGCAGCCTTTGCTTGCTCAGCCGCCCGTCTCGGATCTGGAATCCGTGCACCTCTCTTACGCGATTCATCCAGAACAAAGCCTCTCCATGCTGATTGGACAATTGCGCAGATGGCGTAGAGGAGAAGACATTCCTGAAATATGGTGGGCCGTCTACAATTGGCATGTGAACCGGGAAGCGAGTCGTCCTCAGCTGGAGCGGTTGCTGGGTTCTGTCTTTTATCGTAACCGTGCGCGGCGACTGGATACTTCGACCAGCCGCAGGCTGTACGGTACGGAGGTGAGAACGAGTGTTTCACGGATGGAGCGGTTTGTAGCCTGTCCATTCTCTCATTTTGCATCACATGGACTGAAGCTGAAGGATCGGCAATTATATCGCCTCCAAGCTCCGGATATCGGGCAACTATTCCATGCTGCACTGAGTCAACTGGCGATGCGCCTGCGTGAGGAAAATCGGAGCTGGGGCAGTCTGACACCCGAACAATGTCGCCAGGAAGCCGAGCAGACGGTGGAGCAGATCGCTCCGCAACTCCAAGGAGAAATTTTGCTTAGCACAAAGCGTTATGGGTATATCTTCCGCAAATTAAAAGATATCGTCAGCCGGGCATCCGTTATTTTGGGCGAACAGTCCAGACGCGGTAGTTTTGAACCGATTGGATTGGAGCTGGATTTTGGTCCAGGGAAACCTTTGCCGCCGTTGCGTTTTGAACTGGAGAATGGGTGTGTACTGGAGATTGTCGGCCGGATCGACCGCGTGGATGTCGCTGAAGGAGAGAACGGTCTGTTGTTAAGAGTAATTGACTACAAATCAAGTCAGACCGATCTCAAGCTTCATGAAGTCTATTACGGGCTATCATTGCAAATGCTCACCTATCTGGAGGTGTTGCTTAGCGCTGCTGAAGAGTGGTTAGGGGAAACGGCGATGCCAGGAGGCACCCTCTATTTCCATGTGCATAATCCACTATTGCAATCCGCAAACGGCATGACATCGGAACAGGCAGAACAAGAACTTCTGAAACGTTTTAAAATGAAGGGTTTGCTGCTCGCTGACCGTGATGCTGTTGCTCAAATGGATAATACCCTTGATAAAGGACATTCCACCATTATTCCGGTGGCATTAAAAGCAGATGGCAGCTTTTATAGCAGTGCTGCTGTCGCGACGCCAGAACAATGGGATACGCTGCTTGCTGCTGTTCGCGGCAATATTCGTGAGATTGGAACTCGTATTACAGATGGAGATACAGCCATTGAACCGTATCGGATACAGCAGGAGATCGCCTGTACGTTCTGTTCATATAAATCACTCTGTCAGTTTGATGAAAATATTGAGGGGAACGACTATAAACTGCTGTCCAAACCGGGCAAACAGCAAGTTTGGGATATGTTGTCTCACAGCAAGGAGGGGGAAACGTTATGATGCATATGCCTAAACCGGAAGGCAGCTTCTGGAGTGATGATCAGTGGAGCGCCATTGCTGAACATGGAGAAGATATTCTGGTCGCCGCGGCTGCAGGATCGGGAAAAACGGCTGTTCTGGTGGAGCGGATTATTCGCAAAATCGCAGACCCTTCCCAAGGATTCAGCGTGGACCGCTTGCTGGTAGCCACGTTCACGAAGGCGGCGGCGGCTGAGATGAAACAGCGTATTCGGGAAGCGCTGGAGCGTGCGCTTGAGGAGCAACCGGAGGAGGAGCATTTGCGCAGGCAGTTGTCGTTGCTTGGACGAGCATCCATTACAACGCTGCACTCCTTTTGTATGGAAGTCATTCGCAAGTATTATCAGCAGATTCCGCTAAATCCGGCTTTTCGAATTCTGAATGAAAATGAGGCTGAGATGCTTCGTCAGGAATTGCTGGAGGAGTTGTTTGAAGAGAAGTATGGCGGAGAAGACGAGGGCAGTACGTTTCGCGAACTGGTGGACTGGTTCAGTGGAGAGCGAAATGATGATGCAATGCACCGGCTAGTACAGCGTTTATACGATTTCTCGCGAAGCCATTCCTGGCCAGATCACTGGCTGATGGAGATGGGTGAAGCTTTTCAGGTGGAAAGTGTAGAGGCACTGGGGCAATCGGCATGGGTACAGAGCATTTTACGGGATGCGGCTCTCGCTTTGAGCGGGGCGGCGGGTTTGTTGCGGCAAGGGGTTCAGATTTCGTTGCAACCGGAGGGTCCTGCACCTTATGCGGAGACACTCAAAGAGGATTTGGCGATGGTTGAAGAGCTTTTATCCGCTGTTGAGGTCATGCCTTGGGATAGGTTGCCTGAGGTGTTCCAGCCAGCTGCATTTGGCAAATTGAAGCCTTGTAAAAAAAATCAGACCGATCCTGGGCTGCAGGAACAGGTGAAGGAGTTGCGGGAAACGGCCAAAAAGGCTGTTGCCGATCTGAAAGGTTCACTTTTTGGAAGGAGTGCCTTCTCCTTCTGGAAGGAGCTGGAACAAGCTGCACCGCTGATGCAGGAGCTTTCCCGTCTGGTTAGCACCTTTGGCGAGCGTTATCTTCAGGCGAAGCAGGAACGCGGACAAGTGGATTTCAACGATCTGGAGCACTATTGTCTGCACATTTTGCGCCATGAGGATTCCACACCTGGACATTCGATGCCTTCGGATGCGGCGATGGAATATCGTGCACGTTTTGATGAAGTACTGCTGGATGAATACCAGGATACCAACACGGTTCAAGAGGATATCGTTAGGCTGATCTCCAGAGAGAATCCAGGTAACCGATTTATGGTCGGTGATGTTAAGCAGAGCATTTACCGTTTTCGCTTGGCTGAACCCGGCCTGTTCATGAACAAGTATCGTAACTATACTCCAAGTATTCATGTGGATACGGAGAACAACGGAGAGAATGGTACAAGAACAGGGATAGCAACGGGAACGGGGAAACGAATCGACCTTGCCCGCAATTTCCGTAGTCGTGCTGAGGTGGTGCATTCCGTCAACGTCATATTCAGACAGTTGATGAATGAAGGGGTCGCTGAGATCGCTTATGATGAACGAGCTCAGCTGGCTTACGGGGCTTCCTTTCCAACAGATACACTTGGAAGTGAGGCCTACACACCTGAGCTTGTGTTAATTGATCGCCAAGGCAGCGGAATCGATGTATCGGAAGGTACGGAAGACGGTGTGGATGCAACCGCAGTTGCAGAACTGGAGAGTGCCGAACTCGAAACGGCTCAATTGGAAGCGCGCGCCATCGCCGGGCGTATTCGAGAGATGGTCGGAGAGACAGACAAGCCTGCGCTGAGTGTGTATGACAAGGCTTTGCAAACGATGCGTCCGGCACGTTATGGAGACATTGTTATTTTGTTGCGTTCCACGCTGATGTGGGCACCGCTGATGATTGAGGAATTCAGACAGCAGGGTATCCCTGCAGGTGGAGAGCAGAGCAAGGGATATTTTCAAGCTACGGAAGTGGAAGTGATGTTATCTCTGTTGCAGCTTGTGGACAATCCAAGACAGGATATTCCTCTGGCCTCCGTACTTCGTTCTCCCATGGTTGGGTTAGATGAAGAAGAGCTTGCTCAGATTCGTCTGGGGGATAAAAGACAGTCCTTCTATGATGCCGTTGTCTCTGCTACAGGAGAGTGGAGAAGTGCCTCCGATATGACTGGTCAACGTTCTCAGCCTGGACAGGGTTCGAATGTGGACGATTTGGTTCAGATGCAGTGGCCAGAAGGCTGGTCAGAAATCGAACAGGCTCAGCGCCAATCAGCCGTTACTGTGGAGATGAATTTTGATTCGGGAGTTGATCTGCACACGGAAGCGAGTGAACAAGAGGCAGGCTTTACGGGTGGAAAAGAAGGAAAAGAACTCGCGCACTCGCAGTTGCAACAGAAACTCATTCATTTCATGCGTCAGTTGGAACAGTGGAGACTCGAGGCAAGACAAGGCAGTTTAAGTGAGCTGATCTGGCGCATTTATAGGGAAACCGGATATTTGGATTGGGTTGGCGGGCTTCCTGGTGGGCAGCAGCGTCAAAGTAATCTGAAGGCTCTGTATGATCGGGCGCGTCAGTATGAGGAAGCAACTGCAAACCGCGGGCTGTTCCGGTTCCTGACATATGTCTCACGACTACGGGAAAATGGCGGGGACTTAGGCACCGTAGCCAGCGGTTCAGGGGAACAGGATAATGCGGTCCGAATTATGACGATCCATCGAAGCAAAGGGTTGGAGTTCCCTATTGTGTTTGTTGGCGGTATCTCCAAAATGTTTAATCAACAAGATCTGCATGCACCGTTTCTGATGCACAAGGAACTTGGCTTTGGGCCGAGGTTTGTGGATCGTGACAACAGGGTGGCCTATCCTACATTAGCCAATCTGGCTATTCGTCGCCGTGCTCAGTTTGAACTGCTGGCGGAAGAAATGCGAGTGCTGTATGTGGCTTTAACCCGTCCAAAAGAAAAGATGGTGCTGGTAGGCACCGTGAAGGACGCTGCCAAAAAGGCACAAACCTGGTCACAGGTTAAAGACAGTCCAGAGCTTGCGCTACCCGATTATCTGCTTGCTGCGGGACGAAATTATCTGGATTGGATCGGGCCAGCTCTGATCAGACACCGGGACGCAGCGGTGTTGCGTGAGCTAGCAGGTGATCGTGATTCTTATGCGGCTTGCCTTGCGAGTGATGAATCACGCTGGAGCATATCCGTGGTTGCTGCGGATCGGGTATCTCTCCAGCAACACGCCGACCTTCTGGAGCGTGAAGAAGATGAATTAACTGAATTGCGGAGAGAACGATTGGATGCTCTGCATGCGGCGAAACCCGTCAGATTAAACCCATCGACAGAAGTGATCGATCATACCGAGGGCGTACAAGCCAATCCGGTTTCAGAGATTGAATCGGTAACGGCAGATCAGAAGACGGATGAACTAGTGGATCTAAAAGCGAACAGTGAAGGGGTTCTGGATGTTAATGCTCAAAATGCGCTTGTACGGGAGATAGATAAGCGGCTTTCCTGGACATATCCGTATGAATCAGCTTCACAAGTGGCGGCGAGCACCTCGGTAACCGAAATCAAGAGTCTGTTATCGACGCAGGAGGATACTTCATACCCCGTTATGGAAGAGCTGCAGGAGCAAGCTTGGACTGGAGGCAGTGATAGTAAGTGGAATGGAAGCAATGATAGTAAGACGAGTCCAGCGACACAAGCTTCGTTCAAACTACACTTGCGTCGTCCCAAATTCATGGGAGAGCGGCAACTGACAGGAACAGAACGGGGAACGGTGTACCACACGCTCATGCAGCATCTCCCTGTAGACGGATCTGTTGTGGATGAAGCGATTGTTGATGAGACGATTTCGCGCCTGCTGGCGATTCAAATATTGCTTCCTTATCAAGCAGAGGCGATTGAACGAAGTGAACTGATTGCTTTTTTTGATACACAACCAGGAATGGAAATGTTGCGTGCGGCGTGGATTCGAAGGGAAATCCCGTTCACGTATGGTCTCCCGGCAGATCAATCTCCTGAGGAATGGATTCGTGGGTTACGGCCAAACGAGGAGCAGGAGATACACAGTGAAAACGATAGAGTACAGGCTGTGCTGCAGGATGAAACGGTGCTCGTCAGGGGGATTATTGACTGTCTCTATGAGGTTGATGGTGAACTTGTTCTGCTAGATTACAAGACGGATCGAGTGCTTGAACATCGCGGAGGAGTGGAACCTCTGGTTGAAAACTATCGTTTCCAGCTACGGCTGTATAAACGGGCAATTGAAGATATATTGGGTCGCCAAGTCGACCACATGTGGCTTTATTTTTTCGATGGCGGTCATGCGGTTAAATTATAAAAGGTTTAGAGAGTTTTTGTGTTTTGAATACCTCTTGTTCAATGAGCGACGGGCGAGAGATGTAATGATAGAAGATGTAGTGGAAAGAGGTGGAGCGGACGATGCGTATCTTGCATACGGGAGACTGGCATCTGGGGAAAACACTGGAGGGACGAAGCCGTCTTCGTGAACAGGAGGATTTCGTCGATGAACTCGTCAAACTAGCCGACGATCAGCAGGCTGATGCCATTTTGATGGCTGGAGATGTGTACGATTCGGTAAATCCGCCTGCGTCGGCGGAACAGCTGTTTTATGAGGCGGCAGCACGTTTGACTGAAAACGGCAGGCCACTTGTTGTCATTGCAGGCAACCACGATCAACCCGAACGTGTAGCCTCGGTAACTCCGCTTGTGAACAGACAAGGAATTACGTTAGTAGGCACACCGGTGTCAGAGGCTGTGACTATTCATACTCGTCGAACCGGGGAGACAGCACATATTGCGGCTTTGCCCTATCCATCAGAAGCGAGATTAAATGAGCTGTTAACTACAGATGGTGACGAAAATGTACTACGTCAAGCATACAGCCGCAGAGTAGGGATGTTAATGCAACGATTGGCTTCTTCCTTTCGTCCGGATACAGTGAATCTCGCTATGAGTCATATATATGTACTAGGCGGAGTAGAGAGCGACTCTGAACGGCCTATCCAGGTGGGGGGAGCGTACACTGTAGATCCTTCTTCCCTGTCTATAGGGGCTCAATACACGGCTCTGGGACATCTCCATCGTGCGCAAGCCGTCAAAGGGGACGGTGTGATTCGGTATAGTGGTTCTCCCCTGGCGTACAGCTTCTCGGAAGCAGGGCAGAGCAAATCCGTTACAATGGTTGATCTTACGCCAGGCGGAGTTGCACAAGTAGAAGAAGTATTGCTTACCTCAGGCAACCCACTTGTTCGTTGGAAGGCGAGAGGTGGCCTGGCAGAAGTGTACCGCTGGCTGGATGAGGGGCGTGACTCACAGGCATACATTGATATGGAGGTCTGGTTGGAGGATGCAATGTCTCTAAAAGAGATTCAGCAGTTGCGTAAAGCTCATGAGGGCATTATCCATATTCGTCCAGTATATCCGGAGATGGAGGCCGCAGGGTTCATAGAACAGCGTTCAGAATTGCCTGTGCATGAACTTTTTCGCAAGTTTTACCAGCGCCAAACGGGTGGAGCCCTACCAGAAGATAGTCTGGTACAGCTTTTCCTGGAGCTGGTCGATGAAGATGAGCCAGGCGTGCGTGAGGAGGTCGAAGGCCGATGAGACCGATTTTATTGAAAGTCGCCGGGCTACAAAGTTATCGTGAGATGCAGGAGATTGATTTTACGGTACTGACCGAAACAGGTTTGTTTGGTATTTTCGGCCCTACCGGTAGCGGAAAATCTTCTTTGCTTGATGCGATCACCCTTGCCATGTATGGCAAGGTGGAACGGGCAGTCAATGGTACACAAGGCATTATGAATCATGCTGAAGATTCGCTATCGGTTGCTTTTACATTTGAGCTTGCTTCGGCAGCGGGAACTCGTAGATTTCGGGTCGAACGGCGTTTTAAGCGTAACAATGAAGTGTCCGTTAGTAATACGGTCAGCAAGTTTATTGAAACGATTGATGGGGAAGATCAAGTGCTTGCTGATAAGCTGGCAGAAGTCAATCGGTGCGTTGAAGACGTCATTGGTCTGAAAATGGATGATTTTACGAGAGCCGTAGTATTACCGCAAGGGAAATTTGCCGAGTTCCTTTCCCTGAAAGGCAGTGAGCGGAGGCAGATGCTGCAACGTCTCTTTCATCTGGAGAAGTATGGGGATCAACTCGCCATTAAATTAAGTCGGCGGGTCAAAGATAATGATATGGCTCATCAATCCCTTGCTGCGGAGCAGCAGGGACTTGGCAATGCCAGTAAAGAAATGCTTGAAGAAACAAAACATTTGCTTAAGGCAGCGGTTCAGCACGCCGAATCCTCACGGAAAGAGCTGGATTCGGCGGTGAAGGAAGCAGAACAATTCGGCCGGATTCGTGAGCTGAGTAAGGAACAACAAGTGCGATTGCAAGAACAGCAACAACTCCATGCCAAGGCGGAACAGATTGAAGCCGATGAGGAGCGTTTGAAACGGTCGGGAGCAGCCGAGAAGATGCTACCTGCGCTTCAGTCAGCTCGGGACGCGTCAGAAGCCCACCAGCAGCGACAGTTGGAGGCAGAAACTGCTGGAAAACAGGCAGCGGAGCATGAACGTTTGGCTGTGCAGGAAGCTGAAAAGGCAGAAGAGGCAAGGCAACAGCTTGGAGCAGAAGAGCCCAAACTGCTCCTGCGTCTGGATCAATTGGAACAGGCCAAAGAGCTGCAACGGGAACGTGATGTTTTGCAGGCGGATTGTTCACGGCTTGCGCAGTTGATGGAGAAAGGGCAGGCCGAACAGGCAACGCTGAGACAACAGCTGGATAAAGAGCAGGAACTGCAAATGCGTGGACGCAAACGGCGTGAGGAATTGCAGGAGAGTCTCAAACCGAATGAAGTGAAGTCTGATGAGCGCAGACGGCTACAAACATCACTTGAGCTGAAACATCGGATCGATACAGCATTCGAGCAGGTGAAACAGCATAAAGCGGACATGCAGACCTATCAACAGTCTGCAGAACAAGGGGCTGCCAAACTGGAGGCGGCGGCTGCGGAAGAGGGACGCCTGACCGAACAGCGCCAGCAATTGGTGGAACAGGCGTCAGCAGGTCTTGAGGCCTTGCTTGCCTGTGAGCAGGATATTAACAGCGAACAGCGCTTGCTGGCCCGTGCGGAGGAGCAACTACGCCGTTCGATGCGTGAGCAGGAGATGCACCGGCTGTCCGCTGCCTTGCGTGCCGAACTGCGGGACGGCGAGCCATGCCCGGTGTGCGGATCCGCACACCACCCGCTCCCGGCTACGCCGCCGGGAGATGGTCCGCACGCAGACGATGCGGACCTGGAACTGCTGCGCAGCCTGCACGCGGAGCTGCAGGAGCTGCGCTTTGGGCTGCGCCAGCAGCTGCACGAACGTCGCAGCCTGCTGACGCAGCTTGGCGCCGCGGCCGGCGATGCCACGGCCGCAGCCGAGGCCGCGCCTGCGGCAGCGGAGCCCGAGCCTGCCGGATCGCCCGAGGATGGGCGATCTCCGGCGGGCTGGGCAGCGCGTGCCGCTGCGCTGCGCGAGGCCGCGCAGGCGCTGGCTGCCGCAGCAGCGCCGCTGCAGAGCGAAGCCGCAGCGTTGCAGCAGGCGGCTTCAGGCGCGCAGCAGCGCCGCATGGAAGCGGCAGCTGCGCAAGAGGCCGGCCGTGCCGGGCTCGCCCAGGCGGAGCGCAAGCTGGCCGAGAGCGAAGCCGCGGCGGCTGCATTGCAGGGCCGCTGGGCCGCGGAACTGCCTGACATCGCACAGGAGGAGGCCGCAGGCCTCTATCAAGCGATGCAGGAGCGCGATGCACGCGCCGAAGACATCAAGGAACGTCTGGCCAAAAGCGTGACGTTCCTTGAGGAGAAAGAGCAGCTTGTCCAGTCATTGCAGCAGAAGCTGGTGGAACTCGACAAGCAGCTGATCCAGTGGCAGACCGAATGGCAAGGCGGCAGCAAACAACTGGCAGAGAAAGAAGAGCGTTTGCGCCAGTGGGTAGGAGAGCAACGGGTAGAAGATCTGATCCGCGAGACACAGGCTCGCCTGGATGGACTGCGCAAGACTGCTGAGCTAGCTGCACAGCGATTCAAACAAGCGGATGCACAGAAGCAGGAATCGGTGAAACGTGACGTAATGGCTGGGCAGGCCGCCGCATCAGCTGCAGAACATCTGGAGCTGGCACAGGAGCGCTGGCGGCTGCTCTTGGAGCAATCCGCGTTCGAGACAGATATCGCTGTCACTCAGGCGGCGCTGGCTGCCGAGGAAGCAGAACGGCTACAGAAAGAAATTCAGCATCATCGTGAACGAGAACGTGAACTTGCTTCTCAGTTACGTGAACTGGAGCGGAAACTGGATGGTGCGGTTGTGACCGAGGAACAGTGGATCGCTTGCACAGAACGTTTGAAACAGGCCAGATATGAGGATGAAACTGCCTTGCAAGTGAAAGCACGTGCCGAAAGGGATCTGGAGGATGTACAGCAACGTCATGTTCGCTGGACGGAGCTGGAGACGAAACGGCTGGAGATCAGTCACCAGGGCGAGTTGCTTAGCAAGTTGCAGACCGCGTTCCGGGGGAATACATTTGTGGAGTACATTGCCGAAGAGCAGTTGATGCAGGTAAGTCACGCGGCTTCACAGCGTCTGCGCTTCCTTACCAAGCAGAGGTATTCCCTTGAAGTGGATTCGGGCGGCGGCTTTGTGATCTGTGACGATGCCAACGGTGGTGTGAAACGTCCGGTATCAACCTTGTCTGGTGGAGAAACGTTCCTGACCTCGTTGTCGCTGGCGCTGGCACTATCCGCCCAGATTCAGTTGCGTGGGCAGTATCCGCTACAATTTTTCTTCCTGGATGAAGGGTTCGGCACATTGGACCCGGAACTGCTGGATACGGTCATTACTTCACTGGAAAAATTGCATGACGATCGATTGGCTGTGGGCATCATCAGTCACGTTCCTGAACTGCGTGCGCGTTTGCAACGCAAACTGGTCGTGATTCCGGCTGGTGATGCGGGGACAGGCTCCAGGGTTGTAATGGAAAACTTATGAGTCCAGGAAGTTAATAAATAATTCATTTGTAAAAATATTTCTTTTTTTGATATCTCACGATAACAAGTGAGTTTCATCACAGATACAGGTTCAACCTGCTGTTATACTACAGCTAAGCCGACAAACTTGTTTTAAGCCCCCCGACGGACATCTGTTCAGGAAGCTTCCTGTATAGATGTCCGCGTAGCCGGACTTCTTCGGAAGGCCGCTCACGAGGGGCTTCTTTTTTCATTCTTTTTCAAATCGTCTTTAACACAGTGTCAATCCGCCCAGAGTTGAATAGGATGAAGGGTGAAGAAGAACTGAACTGGGAGGCGATTAGGCATGGATAAAAGTACGGCAAAGAAACTGTGTAAGGATCATATCCATCGTTATGTATGTATTCAGATGAATGATGGTTCACATTATGATGGCATTGTAGAGAACGTGGATGATGAGATGATTTATTTGGCTGTTCCGGTTGGCAATGAAGTCATGGCAGGCCATGCAAATGGAGCTCCAAATATGATGCCGATGGTTCAGTATCCGGCGACAACTGCTCGTGGATTTTATCCTGGATACGGGTACCCTGCTCCTTACCCTTATTATGGATATGGCCGCAGACGCTTCAACAGGCTGGTTCTGCCTTTATTTGCCCTGACGGCGTTAACCTTACTGCCGTACTATTAAAATGGTTTAAATTCCTTTTTAATCCGTATCAAAGAAATCATAATACAATCACGGTCATACCTCGGCAATGGGATACCCCTGCCTTCAGGTGTGGCTTTTTCTTTTACA
Source organism: Paenibacillus intestini (assembly GCF_030803945.1). Lineage (NCBI taxonomy): Bacteria > Bacillati > Bacillota > Bacilli > Caryophanales > Paenibacillaceae > Paenibacillus > Paenibacillus intestini. The sequence goes on from NZ_JAURUN010000003.1 coordinate 442,835, forward strand.
GATGATTACAGAGAGGAAAGAAGTTATCTACCAGGCATTGGACGTACGATTTTACTTTTAGTATGATATAGGAGTATACATAATTTGAACTCATAGGAAGGAGGGATTGTACGATGGATTGCTTATTTTGCAAAATTGTAGAGGGCACCATTCCCTCCAACAAAGTACTGGAAAACGATCATGTAGTCGTATTTCACGATATTCATCCTGCGGCACCGACCCATGTGTTGATTGTTCCGAAGAAACATATCGCTTCCATGAATGATGTAACCGCAGAGGATATGCTCTTGATCGGAGAAATCCATATGGCTGCACAGGAGGCTGCCAATCGGCTCGGCGTGCAACAATCTGGATACCGCCTGATTAACAATTGCGGCCAAGATGGCGAGCAGACGGTGCACCATTTGCACTACCATTTGCTGGGCGGAACCAGACTTGGGGCGCTCACAAGTTTGTCTGATTCACACCAATAAGATCACGATATGATGCACTCAGGTTGCAATATTGTTTTTGCACTTGATAAATTGCTGTAGCTCAGCTAATATTAAGGGATCACGTTAAGGTTGACACTTTTATTGCCTTTCGCCTATAATGAAAGATGATGAACCGTGTTATTGCTCTTGGACGGTCTGGTCGGAGGGAGGGAAAACTGGTGTCTGAAACTAAAGTTCGCAAAAACGAGACTATTGATGCTGCACTTCGCCGTTTTAAACGTTCCATCGCTAAAGATGGCGTCTTGGCTGAGGTGAAGAAACGTAAGCATTATGAGAAGCCAAGCGTAAAGCGCAAGAAAAAGTCCGAGGCTGCTCGTAAGAGAAAGTTTTAGGAGGATTTTAACTACATGAATCTTAGCGAACGATTGAACGAAGATATGAAGCAAGCGATGAAGAGTAAGGACAAGTTCAGACTCTCCACCATTCGGTTGATTCGTTCGACGATCAAGAATCTTGAAATAGATTTGAAAAGAGATTTGGATGACAACGAAGTGCTTGATATCCTGAGTCGTGAAATCAAACAGCGCAAAGATGCCCTCCAAGAATTTGGCAAAGCAGGTCGCGAAGAACTCGCGGCAAATGCCGAAGCGGAAATTGAAATACTTATCCAGTATCTTCCTGCACAGCTTACCGAAGAAGAAATTAAAGTTATTGTACAGCAGACCATCCAGGAAACCGGTGCTTCTTCGAAAGCCGAGATGGGGAAAGTGATGGCGGCCCTTATGCCGAAAGTTAAAGGCAAAGCGGACGGCAAACTGGTTAATCAAGCAGTTCAACAATTTCTGCAATAAAGCAAATTCAATAAACACCTCCTGACTTGTCAGGGGGTGTTTTTTCATGCTCCATTCTATCTCTTCCTATCCCATCTCAGTTCATTACCTGTTCATCGACACGTGAGACTGCGGAATAGCTCTTTTGAGAGCGAGGTTTTAAAAAGATGGCAGATAAATAGTCATATAAAATTCTAAATAGGAGGCACTTTTATTTAGATTGCTCTTATCCACTTCTCATCGAATGTACATAAAGATTATAAATATTGGTTATAAAACATGATTTTGGATATATATTTCTTGCATTTGCTGGAGTATTCAAATATAATTTTAAGTTTTTGAAACGTAATGTTGCATTGTACGTAATAAATACCATAAGCTGGACAGTATAACATTATTGGAAAAGGGGGGACTAATGTGAGGGGAAAGCGCCGGAAGAAGCTTACGGGGTCAATGATGCTCTTGATGCTGCTGACGCTTTTACTTCCTGTCTGGATTGGAATACCGTCAGCACATGCAGCTGAGAAAAACGGCGCCGTATACGTAATTCCGGTGGATAAACCAATCGAGCAGGGATTAGGCAAATTCATGGAGCGTGGGTTCAAGGAAGCAGAGGAAATGAATGCTGGTTTGATCATTCTTGATATCAATACGCCTGGAGGCCGTGTGGATACTGCAGATGCGCTAGGCACGATGATTAAAGACAGCCCTATCGAAACGTTGGCATTTGTTCGGGGCGATGCTGCATCGGCAGGGAGTTTTCTTGCGCTAAATGCAGATAAGATCGTAATGTCACCAGGCAGCATGATTGGTGCTGCCGCCATGGTAGACAGCACAGGCAAACATGTTGACGATCCCAAGCTGGTTGCATTCTGGAAGAGCAAAATGCAAGGAGCGGCAGAGAAGAGCGGCCGTGATGGCGAGATCGCAGCTGGCATGACTGACGTCAATATGGTTGTAGAGATGCCGGAGATCAATAAAACCAAACAAAAAGGTGAAATTATTGCTCTCTCTGCTGAGGAAGCGCTGAAAGTGGGTTATGCAGACCATATCAGCAATACACCTGAAGAAGCAGCAACATGGCTTGGGTATAGTCAAGGAGATGTGTTCAAATTGGAACGCACTGCTGCAGAGAATATTTCTACCTTTTTGACCAATCCAATTGTGATGACCATACTGCTGTTCCTTGGTATTGCCGGTGTCATTATTGAACTGATTGTGCCTGGGTTTGGCGTTCCGGGAATCGTTGGGATTGTATGTTTTGTGCTTTATTTCTCTGGAAACTACATTGCGGGGTTTGCAGGGGCTGAGACATGGGTATTATTTACGGTCGGACTTGTCATGATGATTCTGGAGATGTTTATCCCGAGTTTTGGTATCCTGGGCATTTTGGGTTCCATTGCGCTGGTGGCCGGGGTTGTCAGGGCGGCTTACGACACAAGTGATGCATTCGTGTCCTTGGGAATTGCTTTTGGAGCTGCACTGGTCGTAATCGCAATTATCGCTGTAGTCTTTAAGGATCGAGGAATATGGAATCGATTCATATTAAGCGATAAGTTATCAGCTGATCGAGGATACTCCTCGGCGGCAGAGCGTAAAGAGCTGATCGGCTTGCAAGGCATCAGTCTGACACCTCTTCGTCCAGCAGGAACGGCGATGTTTGATGGTGAACGTGTCGATGTGGTCACAGATGGTGCATTTATTCCTGTGGATACACCCGTAATTGTCATCAAAGCGGAAGGTTCCCGGATTGTCGTACAACAGGCTTTGCCGGTGTAATTCTGCGTTTGCCGGAGTGATGATATCGCTTCGGCAAAGTACATAACCTTTTGCCAAGCTGCGGGCAATGTGGTGGAGTAATGTTTCAGCAGCGGATTAATCAGCGTCATTTCTGATGCTCTCTTTTACAAAAAACATATTGCAAACGGAGGAATTAAATCTATGGATCCAATGATCACGATTTTGCTCATCGCGGTGCTGGCTATTATCGTACTGAGCGTCTTTTTCAGCTTTTTCCCGGTTATGCTCTGGATTTCGGCCATTGCATCCGGCGTACGTGTAGGTATCATTACGCTGGTGGCGATGAGATTGAGACGTGTAACACCAAGTCGAATTGTTAACCCGTTGATCAAAGCAACAAAAGCAGGTCTTGGTTTAAATATTAACCAACTGGAAAGTCACTTCCTAGCTGGTGGTAACGTTGACCGCGTTGTTAATGCTTTGATTGCTGCGCAACGTGCAAACATTCCACTCGAATTCGAACGTGCTGCTGCGATTGACCTGGCAGGCCGTGACGTATTGCAAGCCGTGCAAATGAGTGTTAACCCACGTGTTATCGAAACACCAATCGTATCTGCCGTTGCCAAAGACGGTATCGAAGTTAAAGTTAGAGCACGAGTTACGGTTCGTGCCAACATTGATCGCCTCGTCGGTGGTGCTGGTGAAGAAACGATTATTGCTCGTGTCGGCGAAGGTATTGTAAGTACGAACGGTTCTTCGAACTCTCACAAAGATGTCTTGGAAAATCCGGATTTGATCTCTCGTACTGTATTGTCCAAAGGATTGGATGCAGGTACTGCATTTGAAATCCTGTCTATTGATATTGCGGACGTAGACGTAGGTAAAAACATTGGTGCCTTCTTGCAAACCGAGCAGGCGGAAGCAGATAAACGTATTGCGCAAGCAAAAGCGGAAGAGCGTCGTGCGATGGCCGTAGCACAAGAACAAGAGATGAAAGCGCGCGTTGTTGAGATGAGAGCGCGTGTCGTTGAGTCCGAGTCCCAAGTACCACTCGCCATGTCCGAAGCGCTTCGTAGTGGCAAAATTGGCGTAATGGACTATATGAACCTGAAAAACATTGAAGCGGATACTCAGATGCGTAACACTTTGGGGAAACCTGCTGAAAGTTCGAATTCCAATGATCAGGGTGATTCCAAAAACGGAAGATAGGCGGTGAATGTAAATGAGCCTATTTGAATGGATATTTAACAATCTCTATGTTGTAGCAGTTATTGCTTTTGCCCTCTTTTCATTCCTCGGAAAGCTTGGGAAGTCTGCAAAACCGAATCAGAAGCGTCCTGGTAACGGGATGCCCACATTTGGCGGTGGCGAAGATGCGAATCGTCGCTCAGAAAATGACTCTCAGCAACAGTCATCCAGACCGGATGAACGCCGTTATGAGGAGCAATATGATGAGCGTTACGACGAACGGTATGACCAGCCGTACTCTGAACCAGCAACATCCTCTAGTCCAGGAGATGAGTTTAGAGGTGACCAATCACTGGATAGCATGCGGAGTTCGGTAGATGAGCAGATGAGATTGATGGAAGAGCAGCAACGTATGATACAGGACAGACTGAATCGTATTTCTTCAGCGACTTCTCCATCTGTATCGAATTCAAGTATAGAAGAGGCAGATACAACGGATTCAGTGCCCTCTCTTCTTCGTCAAGAGGAGATTCGTACGGGAGTGCTTTGGGCGGAGGTACTGGGTTCTCCTCGTTCGAAGCAACCTTTTGGAACGAGAGGGAAGTTGTAAAAGTAAGTGAGAATAAAGACGATAAGCGATTCGCCCGTTTTAAAATAGAACGAAGCCTTTTCTGGGAGCATAAAGCCTCCAGAAAAGGCTTTTTTCGTATGCCTTTATTTTCAGCAAAATATGTACGTAACCGCTCACCAATTCTTCATAATTTCCTGAATTTGCGCATAAGTTGAACTGTAGAGGAAGGGGGAAGACCTTCGAATGACCCGGATCAGCCGCAAGCTGCGCAGATGGACCAGTGAGGTGCTGGATCTGCCGCAGGATGTGCTTTATGATATGCCACGGTTAACCCTGATCGGCAGTAAGCAACTGTATATAGAGAATCATCGCGGTGTCATCCATTTCACGCCGGATCGCATCGTACTGGCTCTTTCACAAGGTCAATTGGAGATTAGAGGTAACGCTTTGGTCATACGTAACATTTTGCCAGATGAAGTAGCTATAGAAGGTACGATTCTGGATATTCATATGAATGGAGTGGAGGGGAACGGATGAAGCAGCCTAGTCTGTATAAATTGCGTGGAGCTGTGCGAATCAAAGTTACAGGCGGAGATATCGAGACATTAATTAATACGATAACAGAGCAGAGACTGAGTGTATGGGATCTACGTGCACAGGATGGACGCCAGGCGGAGATGAGCATTTTGCTTCCGCACTTTTTCAGACTGCGTCCTATTGTAAAAGGGACAGGCTGCAGAGTGAAAATTGTGCACCGTAGCGGTTTTCCTTTTTTTCTGGCTCGTCTGTTTCGCAGAAAGTTTTTTGTAGGGGGCATGCTGTTCTTTGTAGCGGCATTATTTGCGCTATCGTCTATGATCTGGAATGTAGAAGTGAAAGGGAATGTAACGATTCCGACAGACGAAGTGCTGGCCGCGGCTAAAAAAGAAGGCATCTACCCCTTTCAATGGGGGTTTCGAATGAAAAGTCAGGACAAGCTCTCCAGACAGCTGGCGCTGGCATTGCCCGATGTGACCTGGATTGGCGTAACGAAAGAGGGGACAAGGGTTACGATTCAAGTCGTTGAGTCAGCACAGCCTAAGCGCGAGCCTCTACTGAATCCAAGACATCTCATCAGTAAATCAGATGCGGTGGTCACTCAGATCTATGCTGAAGAGGGTCGCCCCGTAGTACAGAAGAACGCGCGTGTAAAGAAAGGACAAGTGCTGATCTCAGGCATTCTGGGTGATGAGGAAAATACAAAAACGATTGTTGCCAAAGGCGAAGTCCGGGGCATGGTCTGGCGGGAATATGATATACAGGTTCCCTTGATTCAGAAACATCAGACGATGACTGGAGAAAGCAAAGAGCGGTTTTACGTGGTGCTGGGAGATTGGGCAATTCAATTATGGGGGTACGGAAAAACTCCTTTTAGTTCATATGACACGGATACGTATCACAAACCTCTGACCTGGCGTTCATTTACCTTGCCGATGGGATGGATGACGGAAAAGGATATGGAAACGAATTTCCATCAGGAAGAGCAAGGTGTGGATTGGGCTAAAACGAAGGGATTGGAAGGGGCAAGAAATGATATTTTAGCCAAAAACGGTAAAGGCACAAAAATTTTAAGTGAAAAAATTTTGCATGAGAAGAAAGAGAATGGTAAAGTTTATATGAAAGTATTATTTGAAGTGGAAGAAAGCATCGCGGAAGAACTTCCGTTAGTCCATAGTCAAGGAGAATGAGGATATTTGTCAGAGCAAACACGCAGTATACAAATCTCGCTCCAAAGTGCGGGAGAGGGGCAATCTCTGTTTGGACCCCAAGATATTTTTCTGAAACTGATTGAATCCGAGATTCCAGCCCAGATCGCTTCACGCGAAGCAGAGATTAATATCTTTGGTACTGTGCAACAGGTGGAATCACTTGAACAACTATTTGATGTATTACTGCAATTGATTCGCAATGGGTATGTGTTGACTGAAAGAGATGTCCAATATGCGATAGAGCTTGCTAAAGATTTGCGTGCGGATCAGCTGCTGGATCTGTTTAAAGGTGAAATTACGACGACATACCGTGGTAAACCGATTCGTGTAAAAACGATTGGACAGAAACATTACGTAACCACGATTAAAAAACGGGATATTGTATTCGGGATTGGTCCTGCCGGAACCGGTAAAACGTATCTGGCTGTTGTGCTGGCTGTAGCCGCTCTTAAAGAGGGGAGTGCCAAACGCATTGTGCTTACACGGCCTGCGGTTGAAGCGGGCGAAAGTCTGGGTTTCCTGCCAGGTGATCTGCAGGAGAAAGTAGATCCGTACCTAAGACCTCTGTATGACGCTCTATACGACGTTATGGGACAAGAACAGACGGCTAAGGCTCTAGAACGCGGATTAATTGAAATCGCTCCCTTGGCCTATATGCGTGGGCGTACGCTCGATGATTCCTTTATCATTCTGGATGAGGCCCAGAACACAACGCCTGAACAGATGAAAATGTTTTTAACCCGTCTTGGGTTTGGTTCCAAGATGGTCATCACCGGAGATGTGACACAGATTGATTTACCGCGTGGCAAAAAATCAGGACTTGTGGAAGCGAGTACGATCCTGGGTGAAGTTCAGGAAATTGGATTCGTGCATTTCGCCGAACAGGATGTCGTGCGTCACTCCCTCGTTCAGAAAATCATTGTGGCTTACAACCACGCCGCAGAAAATCAAGCATAGAAAGGGATTGTCTAAAGTGACCTCGAAAGAAATGTCAAAAGGCAAATCTTTTCAAAATAGAGCGACAGGATGGAAGTATAGCGTGTGGGCGCGCTATCTTCTCTTTTTGTTTTTAGTGATCCTCTTTTACGTGAGTCTTTCTTCCAAACTGTTGCCTGAGCGCTACGACATTCAGGAAGGTACTCGCAGTGAGGTAGACATTGTTGCGCCAATGCAGATTCCGAATAACAAGGCTACACTGAAAGCACAGGAAGAAGCGGCCGAACGTGTGCAGCCGATATATCAGATCGTGCAGATGCGTAACGAAAACCTGATGACAACGCTACTGGATCGCATTGACCGTTTGAATCAGGACGACCAGATCTCAAGCCAGGATAAGATTGATATCTATCGGGATGAGATCCCGCAACGTCAGAAAGATTTTGTGTCTAACTATATTAATAACAATCGGAAAACAGGTACATACTCCGACACTTTACTGGAAGAGATCCGAAACGTCGTACAGGAACAAAGTTACCGTATTCCTGAAGAAACGTATATCAAAATCTCACGTCTGACTTCAGATGATATTCAGGAAATGAAACCTGTTGCACGAGACATTGTGGCGAGATTGATGACAGACCAGGTTAGCGAGGCTACAACTGCTCGAGCGAAAGTGGCGGAGATGGTCAGCGCAAGCTCGCTTAGCAAACGTACGCAGCGTGAAGTGGTACAGGAACTTACGCGGCTGGTGGTAACGGCTAACCGTTTTTATGATGAAGAGGGTACCAAGGAAGCGAAGGTCCAAGCTCGTGAGAATACACCGACGGTGTTTATCAAGCAAGGGGACGCGCTTGTATCTAAAGGGGAGATGATTACCCCGGAAATGTATACGCTGCTTAATGAAAATGATTTGCTGAAAAACGAAGTCAACTACTGGCCACAGCTGGGATTGCTTTTGTTCTCCTGTATGCTGTCGGCAGCGATTTTAATGTTTATTCAGCAAGGCAGTGGAACACATTTTAAATATAATAATGCCCAACTGCTTATGCTTGTTCTCATCTTTATTATTTCGATTGTTGTCATGCATGTGACAGCCTTAATTCAGACCAATGAACGTCCATTTATCGGGTTTCTAGCACCGGTGGCTGTTGGAGCGATGCTGATCGCGCTATTACTGGATACATCCCTTGCATTTGTGTGCTCGATTCTTATCGGTATGCTGTCCAGCATTATTTTGAATACACACCAGGGTCAGCTTTTTGACTTTGAACTTGGCTTCTTTGCAGTTGTCGTTTCGTTTGTGGCAATTTTTGCAACGCACCGAGCGAGCCAGCGGTCAACCATCTTAAAAGGAGCTATCATGGTCTGTCTGTTCGGATCTCTGGCTGTCTTTACACTGGCTTTAATTGATACAGGGGACTGGAACAGAACAACAACGCTGTACGGCATTGGATACGCATTTGCAGGCGGGGTACTGACAGCTATTCTGGTTATCGGGCTGATGCCGTTTTTTGAAACGTCGTTTGGCATTCTATCCGCACTTAAACTGGTTGAGCTTTCGAATCCGAATCATCCATTACTTCGCAAGCTGCTTACAGAGACACCGGGTACGTATCACCATAGCGTTATGGTTGGCAATCTATCCGAAGCGGCTGCCGAGGCTATAGGTGCCAATGGATTGCTCTGTCGCGTAGGGTCGTATTATCATGATATCGGGAAGACCAAGCGGCCTATCTATTTTATTGAGAACCAAAACAATATGGAGAATCCGCATGATTCGATTGATCCCAAGCTCAGTAAGTCCATTATCGTTGCGCATGCGCGGGATGGCGTTGAGATGCAGAAGGACTATAAGCTACCGAAGCCGATACGGGATATTGCCGAACAACATCATGGTACTACATTCCTCCATTACTTCTACCACAAGGCGCTGCGTCAGGCGGAAGAAGCGGGGATTGAACCGGATTTCACGGAAGAAGATTTTCGTTATCCGGGACCGAAAGCACAATCGAAGGAGTCTGCTATTGTAGGGATTGCCGACAGTGTTGAAGCGGCCGTTCGTTCGTTACGCAAGCCTACGGTGGAGCAGGTAGAGTCTATGATTGAAAAAATTATCAAAGGTCGCCTGGATGATCATCAGTTTAACGATTGTGACCTTACGATGCGTGAGCTGGATATCGTGGCCAAAACATTAAAGGAAACGGTTATGGGCATTTTCCACTCCAGAATCGAGTATCCGGAAGAGATCAAGAAACCTAAACCGACGGCACCTGAAGCCGGTTAATCAATATTACGAGCAGACAGGAGTTATGAAAGAATGAGTCTTAACCTCGCATGGAATAATGAACAACAGGATAAAGAAATTACAGAACCGATGATCGCGATGCTGGAGCAATTGTTGACTCTCGCAGGTGGAGCTGAAGGAATCACGGAAGGAGAAGTTGCGCTCACGTTTGTTGATGATGAGCAGATTCACGAACTGAACCGTGATTATCGTGGTATCGACCGTCCTACAGACGTATTGTCTTTTGCGATGAACGAATCAGTGGATGAAGAGCTCGACATTATTTACGAGCTTGATGAGGACGAGGAAATGGAAGAAATGCCAGATGTCCTTGGAGACATCATCATTTCTGTTCCACGGACGATATTGCAGAGTGAAGAATATGGACACTCATTTGAGCGTGAGCTTGGTTTCCTGTTTGTTCATGGTTTCTTGCATCTCCTTGGTTATGACCATCAGGATGAAGCAAGTGAGGCAGAGATGATGGGGAAACAGGAAGCTGTTCTTGCTCAAGCCGGGTTGACACGATAATGAAGAGGCGCTCCTGGGGTCTTGTATTTCTCAACGCTCTGGAAGGAATTGCTTACGGCTTGCGTACGCAGCGGAATGTTAGAGTTCACACAGGAGTAGCTATTTTGATGTGCGCAGCCGGATTTTTTTTCCACATCTCCAGAACGGACTGGATGTTTGTGTTGACAGCTGTATTTATGGTGCTGGTCACTGAATTGATGAACACAGCCGTAGAAGCCGCGGTTGATTTGGCCCAGCCTGATATTCATCCGCTCGCAAAAGCGGCAAAAGACACCGCGGCTGGAGCAGTTTTACTGGCTGCGGTGTTCGCTGTGATCATAGGATGTATTGTTTTTCTCAAACCAGTGCTTGCTTGGTTGAGAGTTTTGTTGGGATAACAACCATCGAAAGGTTATTCTGTCATCGGAGTGAGTTAGTGTAATCTTAAGGTTTGAATGTTTTATCTGCACACCACCAATAAAAGTGTGCCTCTGCTTTTAAGTTGGTTTCCTAGAGATTACACGATAACGGAGAGGACAGAAAAAACCTGGAGAAGCGAAGCGCTCGCCTTTATCATCGGATTTTCACTTTGAAAAAGTGATTGAAGAAATCCGAGGATAACAGCGATCGGAAGGTTATTCTGTCATCGGAGTGCCCCAGTGTAATCCCCAAAGGTTCGAATCAACTTAACTCAAAGAGCACACCTTTATACACACCCTAAGGGAGAGAAAAATAAATGGACAATGGTTTGTTAATGCAGGAAGCAATAAAGGCGCGTACAAAGGCGTACACGCCATATTCCCATTTTGGGGTAGGCGCAGCTTTGCTGGATAGCGAAGGACATGTGCACCATGGTTGCAACATTGAAAATGCAGCATATACACCGGGTAATTGTGCTGAGCGTACCGCGATGTTCAGTGCTATTGCCGGGGGGCATAAGCCACGCAGTTTCAAAGCGATAGCTATCGTGGGAGATACCGAAGGGCCGATTGCCCCTTGTGGTGTATGTCGTCAAGTGATGTATGAATTGTGTGAACCAGACATGAAAGTCATTTTGGGTAATTTAAAAGGTGACTTGTTAGAAACAACAGTTGCTGAATTGCTACCATGGGCATTTGGTCCCTCAGATCTGAACTCTGCCAAAAAATAAAATTTCAGGCCTAGGCGCCTGAGGAGGAACATATGAAAAAACAAGCATTTAAATCCGGATTCGTTGCAATTATTGGACGTCCTAACGTGGGTAAGTCTACTTTAATGAATCAGGTGATTGGCCAGAAAATTGCAATTATGTCTGACAAGCCGCAAACCACGCGTAACAAAATTCATGGGGTTTACACATCCGAAGAACAACAAATCGTATTCCTGGACACGCCGGGTATTCACAAACGTCAATCCAAGCTCGGGGATTACATGAATGAAACAGCATTGAACACACTTGGTGAGGTTGAAGCTGCCTTATTCCTGATCGATGCATCTGAAGGTATGGGGGGCGGAGATCGATACATTGCGGAACAACTGAAAAGTGTACGGACACCTGTCATTTTGGTCATGAATAAAATCGACAAAATTGCACCGGAGGCGTTGCTGCCACTGATTGAGGAATATCGCAAACTGCATGATTTTGCAGAAATTGTGCCTGTCTCAGCTATGCTTGGTAGCAATGTGAGCACGCTACTGGAGCAAATCGGTAAGTACTTGCCGGAAGGGCCTCAGTACTACCCTGAAGACCAAGTGACGGATCACCCTGAGCAGTTTGTCTGCGCAGAGCTTATTCGTGAGAAAATTTTGCAAATGACACGTGAAGAAGTGCCTCACTCCATTGCCGTGACGATAGAAGATATGAAAGTTCAGGATAATGGTGTCGTTTATATATCCGCAGTCATCTTTGTAGAACGTGATTCACAAAAAGGGATCATTATCGGCAAGCAAGGGGCGTTGCTCAAAGAAGTAGGTAAGCGTGCTCGTCAAGATATCCAAAATCTGCTTGGCTCCAGAATTTTTATGGATCTGTGGGTTAAAGTGAAAAAAGACTGGAGAAATCAGGATCGCGTTTTGCGTGACCTTGGTTTCGGACGAGAGTAGTCGTTACTACGTAATGTAATATCAGCTTAATGTTTATCCATTAATTGCAACACATAGTTTTCCTTGCAGGACTCCATCCTATCGGGTATAACCAGACGTCATTTCCGAAGAGAGGATGAATTTCCGATGCGGGATTTTTCATGGAAGGTATTTTCAATGACAGGGGATGTAGAATCCTATTTGTTATATACCGAGACGTGTAACTCGTCAGGACAGGAGTCAGACACTGCAAGGGAAGTGAGTGAAGATGAAGAAGCGAAAGAATAAAGAGCTGATTCAGGAATGGTTAGGTGACGAGGCATGTTATATAGGGTGGAAGGCATTGTCATCCGCAGCATGGACTACGGTGAGGGAAATAAAATTGTAACGCTTTGCACTGAAAGTGGTGGAAAAGCGGGTGTACTCGTTCGGGGTGCCAAAAAGCCCAAAAGTCGGCATGCTGCACTGGTGCAGCCCTTTACTTATGGTCAATATGTTTATTTTCGCAACACAGGTCTCGGTACACTGAATGCTGGAGAAATTATCGAATCCAATCATGAGCTCAGGGAAGATTTGGTGAAGGCGGCTTATGCTTCCTATGCATGTGAACTGCTCGATCGAGTGCTTCAGGATGAAGAGACGGGAGCGTTTTGGTTCAAGCAACTAAAAGCCTGTTTGCAGGCTTTGAAAGAAGATAAAGATCCGTTAGTCATTATAAGTCTGTATGAGATGAAAATATTACAGGCAGCTGGTTACGGACCACAGCTGGATGAGTGTATCTCGTGCAACCAAGAGCGGCCGGATGAGCAGTTATTTATCAGCCCCAGACTTGGTGGTGTCTTATGCAGGGCATGTAAACATTTTGATCCGCCAGCGATGTCCGTTAGTCCAAAGACTTTAAAGTTGCTTCGGTTGTTTGTACAGCTGGATCTACAGCGGTTGGGAAATATATCGGTAAGTGACTCTACCCGTAATGAAATTAAAAAAATAATGCGTGCCTTCATGGATCACCAGTTAGGTTTGCATCTCAAGTCCCGTTCTTTCCTGGATCAAATGGAAAAGTACGGGATTTGAACTGTGGTCACACTTGAAAATAGTTATTGACTTCATCTTTAAATTTATATATTATGAAATATAAATTCTCTTTTTGGAGACATGCATTGAACGAGAAAGTAGGAAACTCGATTTAAAATATGATTGATACACGTATGAGCTGATAATTTGCTTGTGCATCAATGATAAGCGAGTCAGGGACGGTGAGAGCCTGATTGAATCGGTTTGTGAACAGGGCACTCGGGAGCATGAATGGACACGGAAAAGTGGGCCGGGATCAGACAAGGATTTGTTTGACTCAGGCCAAGTAGGGTGGAACCGCGGGAATAGCTCTCGTCCCTACGTCTGTACATCAGGCGTAGTGGGGCGAGGGCTATTTATTATTGCCTGCACACCTCCTATGCTTGCTAACAAACTACCCGAAAAGGAGCATGATTATGAATTTTCAGCAGATGATCTTGACGCTGCAACAATTCTGGGCCGAGCATAACTGTATTATCGTTCAGCCATATGATACGGAAAAAGGGGCAGGCACGATGAACCCGATGACCTTTTTACGTTCACTTGGACCAGAGCCTTGGAAAGTGGCTTATGTTGAGCCTTCCCGCCGTCCATCCGATGGACGTTATGGCGAGAACCCTAACCGGTTGTATCAGCATCACCAGTTTCAGGTCATTATCAAGCCTTCTCCGGATAATATCCAGGAAATCTACTTGGAAAGTTTGAATCGTTTGGGAATTGATCCGCTCAAGCATGATATCCGGTTTGTTGAAGACAACTGGGAGAACCCTTCGCTTGGTTGTGCAGGTCTTGGTTGGGAAGTGTGGCTTGACGGGATGGAGATTACGCAATTTACGTATTTCCAGCAGGTCGGTGGAATCGAAACGAATCCAGTAGCAGTGGAGATCACGTATGGTATGGAGCGTCTTGCTTCTTACATACAGGAAAAAGAAAATGTATTTGATCTTGAATGGGTCGAAGGTATTGCCTATGGCGACGTATTCCGTCAACCTGAATATGAGCATTCCAAGTATACATTTGAAATCTCTGACGTAAAAATGCTATTTACCCTTTTTAATATGTATGAAGAAGAAGCGAACAAAGCGATGGCACAGCACTTGGTATTCCCGGCATATGACTATGTGTTGAAGTGTTCCCATACGTTCAACTTGCTCGATGCGCGCGGGGCGATCAGTGTTACAGAACGCACAGGGTACATTACCCGTGTCCGCAACCTTGCTCGTCAAGTGGCAGCAACATATGTGGAAGAGCGTGAGAAGCTGGGCTTCCCGCTGATCAAGAAAGGGGGAGCCGAGAATGTCTAAGGATCTGTTGTTTGAGATTGGTCTGGAAGAAGTGCCTGCTCGTTTTATGCGCGCAGCTATCGCACAACTTCAGGAACGCATTGTGAAATGGCTTGATTCATCCCGTATTGCCTATGGTGAAGTGCAGGCTTACGCGACACCACGCCGTCTAGCCGTTCTGATTCAGAACGTAGCCGACAAACAGGAAGATGTGGAAGAAGAGGTAAAGGGGCCTTCCCGCAAAATAGCGCTGGATGACAGCGGTAACTGGAGCAAAGCAGCACTCGGATTTGCACGCAGTCAAGGTGTTGAGCCTGATCAATTTACCTTCAAAGAACTGAACGGTGTTGAATACATTTATGCAACGAAAAGTAGCAAAGGTGTAGAGACAGCATCCGTTATTGGCGAAGGTTTGTTATCCGTATTACACGCAATGACATTCCCGAAATTTATGCGCTGGGCGTCCTACGATTTCAAATTTGTTCGTCCTATTCGCTGGATTGTTGCATTGTTTGGCACGGAAGTGATTGATCTTGAAGTAACGGGTGTAAAAGCGGGTAACGTAACTCGTGGGCATCGTTTCCTGGGCAATGAAGCTGTGGTATCTGAGCCTTCGGTGTACGTAGATGTGCTTCGTGCTCAGCATGTCATTGCAGATATTTCTGAACGTGAGCAGATGATTGTATCCCAGATTGAGGCGCTGGCTGCCGAGAAAAACTGGAATATTGCAATCAAAGAAGATTTGCTTGAAGAGGTACTATTCCTTGTCGAAACACCAACCGTACTGTTTGGTACATTTGATTCCTCGTTCTTGAACATTCCGCAGGAAGTTTTGATTACTTCAATGCGTGAGCATCAACGTTACTTCCCTGTGTTGAATCAGGAAGGTCAGCTGTTGCCTTACTTTGTTACGGTTCGTAACGGGGGCGCTGATTCCCTTGATGTTATCGCCAAAGGAAACGAGAAGGTGCTGCGTGCCCGTCTGTCAGATGCAAAATTCTTTTATGAGGAAGATCAGAAGCTGGAGATTAAGGACGCATTGTCCAAACTTGAAAGCATCGTATTCCAAGAAGAACTTGGCACAGTGGGAGATAAGGTTCGCCGCATTCGCAAAATTGCTGACAGCCTGGCTACGAAATTGCAAGTATCTGGTGATGTGGCTGAATCGGTTAGCCGGTCCGCAGATATCTGCAAGTTCGATCTGGTTACGCTGATGGTTGGCGAATTCCCTGAGTTGCAAGGTGTGATGGGTGAGGATTACGCTCATAAAGCTGGTGAAAAAGAAGAAGTTGCTAAGGCTGTATTCGAGCATTATCAACCTCGTTTTGCTGGTGATCAATCTCCTGCATCTCTTGTGGGTGCGATTGTTAGTGCGGCAGATAAAATGGATACAATTGTAGGATGTTTCTCTATTAATATTATTCCTACAGGTTCTCAGGATCCGTACGCACTTCGACGCCAGGCAGCAGGTATTGTACAAATTTTGCTGGATCATCAACTTCCGCTGACCTTGTCTGATGTCTTCGGCGCAGCACTTGAAGTTCACGCTCAGATGAATCTGTTGAAACGTGCAGATGCAGAGGTGCGTAAAGATTTACAGGACTTCTTCGCATTGCGTGTGAAAAAATTGCTGTCGGAAACGGTTCGTTATGACGTTGTTGATGCAGTGATTGCTTCCGGATTCGATGATATTAGTGCAATCGTTCCAAAAGGTGAAGCGTTGATGAAAGCTGTGCTGGCAGCGGAAGAATTCAAAACAACACTGGAATCGTTCAACCGTGTAGGAAACTTGGCTAGCAAAGCATCGAACGCTTCGGTACATCCTGAACTGTTTGTAGAAGATGGAGAGCGTCAGCTATTTGATGCCTGGAATCAAACAAACGAAGCCTATCGCGATGCATTGTCCAAACATAACGCTTCAGAAGCTTTGGCTATCGCTTCAGCATGGAAGAAAGCCATCACGGTGTTCTTTGATTCTGTTATGGTCATGGCCGAAGATGAAGCGGTACGTGCGAATCGACTGGCTCTTCTTGCTGCCATAGATCAAGATTTGAAAGGGTTTGCTGATTTCTCCAAACTGGTTGGATAAGTACTGCAGTTCAATGATTATCTTTGTACAATTCAGCAAAACATAAATACAGTATTAAAGAACGAAATATGAGGGTATAAATATACGGAACGGGTTGCTCAATGATTTGGACAACCGCTCCGTATTTTTAGCCTCTGTTTTTTCTCCATTAGACTCAGAAGGATTTTCAATGACTGAGGTCGTATATTACAATATGCAGATATTTTATGAAACCGGGTGGTATAGGTTTGAGTGAATTGAATATACGTCACATCGTAGTTGATGGAGATGCTTGCCCGGTCAAGACGGAGATCGCTAACACTGCACGTCTCTTTCAGGTTCCTGTATTACTTGTTTCTTCCTTTGATCATTTGTTGCAAGGAGGGGAAGGTGTACGAACCGTGCAAGTGGATCGTAGTGATCAGAGCGCAGATCTGTACATCGCGAATCATATTAAGCCATATGATGTGGTTATTACGCAGGATTATGGACTCGCGGCGCTGGCTCTTGGCAAACGTTGTTATGTTTTATCTTTTAGAGGCCGAGAATTTAACGATCGAGATATTGATTTTATGCTCGATTCCCGCCATACTGCGGCCAAAGCTAGGCGCAGAGGGCATTATGGGAAAGGCCCAAAACCCTTTACAGAGCAGGATCGAGAAATTTTTCAACATAAACTGACAAAACTTTTGAAAGATTTGCAGGAGAATGTGTAAGTTTATCGAATTATATTTACGTGTTAGAAGAGATGAAGGTGGCCGAGATGAGTACCGGACAAGGCGGAATACCCGAAAGTATTATTGAATCGGTATTGCAACAGCATGATATCGTCGATACGGTAAGCCGATTTGTGCATCTGACCAAGCAGGGGAAATATATGAAAGGCCTCTGCCCTTTTCATTCCGAGAAGACGCCTTCGTTCACCGTTACACCTGAGAAACAGATTTTCTATTGCTACGGTTGCGGCACGGGCGGAAATGCCATCAAATTTAGGATGGAAATCGAAGGGTTATCCTTTCCCGAGGCTGTCAAAACGATGGCAGAAGAAAGTCATATCTCCATGGGTGACTGGCAGGGTCGTGAATCTGCTCATGTAAATCCGGAGACGGCGCGTCTGCTGGAAGCTTATGAGCTTACCTCGAAGCTGTATCATTTTCTGTTGAAAAATACAGAGCATGGCAAAGTGGCAATGGAATATTTACGCTCGCGAGGTATTGGTGACAAATTGATTGATCAGTTCCAGATTGGTTATGCGCCAAATCGTTGGGACACGCTCGTACAATTTCTGGAGAAGCGCACTTATCCACTCGATGAGATGGAACGAGGCGGACTTCTGTCAGAACGAAGTGAAGGTCACGGATATGTGGACAAGTTCAGAGATCGAATCATGTTTCCGATCCATGGTAGAAGTGGCAAGCCGATTGCATTTGCAGGGCGGATCTTGGGGGATGGACAGCCGAAATATTTGAACTCGCCAGAAACCAGGTTGTTCAACAAAGGCCGTGTTCTCTACAATCTGCACCAAGCTAAAAATGCAATACGGAAACAGAGACAGGTCATTTTGTTTGAAGGCTACGGTGATGTGATCTCCGCGTGGGATCAGGACGTTCAGAATGGTGTCGCAGCCATGGGAACGGCGCTTACGGAGAATCAGGCTTTAATGATCAAGGGCATGTGTGATGAGGTTATCCTCTGTTATGACGGCGACCGAGCCGGACAGGCTGCCGCAATGAAAAACTTCCCCATTTTGGAGGAGGCTGGATTGCAGGTTAAGGTGGCACTCATTCCTGAGGGACTTGATCCAGATGATTTTATTCGCAAGCACGGCGGTGAACGATTCCGTAACCAGATTGTTGATGGCGCCGTAACAACAACAAAATTTAAGCTTATAAACCTCAAGAAAAACCATATACTGCTAGAAGGCGGCGGACAAATCGCTTATTCCAAAGAAGCAGTGAAATTGATTGCTCCCTTGTCCTCACCAACAGAGCGTGAAGTGTATCTTCGTGAACTTGCTGCTGAAGTCGATGTTTCTTTCGAAACATTGAAGCAAGAATGTAACGAGGAACGGGAAGCGATGAAAAATAACGAGGATTATGGGGATAATAACCCGAAAAGGTGGAATAATGGTAGGCAACAAAATAGGCAGGTGCCTACACCCAATCTGTTGCCGGCATACCATGCTGCTGAGCGCAAACTGATTGCCTGGATGTTACAGGATGATGAAGCGGCTCAGTATGTAAATGAACATCTTGGCGAAGCTTTTAACTTGGATGATCATGCAGCAATTGCTGCTTATCTATATGCCTATTATGCACAGGGCAAACCGCCGGATACAAGTCGTTTTATGTCTTCGTTGCATGATGATCGTCTGGAAAAGACGGTCAGCTCAATCTCGATGATGGATGGCCCGGGTGAATGGAGCGTCCAAGTGCTCGATGATTGCATCAGGGAAGTGTTGAAGTATCCGCGCAAAAAACAGTACGATTTAAAAAAGGAAGAAATGATTGCTGCAGAGCGGGCAGGTGATTCTGTACGCGCGGCACAAATTGCACTTGAGATGATTGCCCTAGAGAGACAGTGAACGTCTGGATGACTTGGATGTTTCTAGGGAGGAGGGAGTCGAGTTATGGCGAATGATCAGCATACTGAACTAGAAACAGAATTGACACTGGATCAGGTTAAAGATCAATTGATTGAATCAGGTAAGAAAAGAGCTTCACTCAACTATAAGGAAATTATTGAGAAACTTTCTCCGTTTGAGCAGGATGCAGAACAAATGGATGAGTTTTACGAACAACTCAGTGATCTCGGTATTGATGTTGTTAACGAAAATGATGAAGAGGTAACCCTTCGTCCTAGCGAGGATTCCGAAAACAATGGTCGAGAGGGAGACGATGAGTTCCACTTTGATGATGATCTAAGCTTGCCTCCTGGTATCAAAATTAATGACCCTGTGCGGATGTACCTCAAGGAGATTGGACGTGTACCGTTGTTGTCAGCTGATGACGAGGTGCAACTCGCAAAACGGATCGAAAACGGGGATGAAGAAGCGAAGCGCCGTCTGGCTGAAGCGAACCTTCGTCTCGTTGTAAGTATTGCGAAACGTTATGTAGGACGCGGAATGCTGTTCCTGGATCTGATTCAGGAAGGTAACATGGGTCTGATTAAAGCGGTAGAGAAGTTTGACCATAAAAAGGGTTACAAGTTCAGTACGTATGCGACATGGTGGATTCGTCAGGCGATTACACGTGCAATTGCTGACCAAGCACGTACGATCCGTATCCCTGTGCACATGGTAGAAACCATTAATAAGCTGATTCGGGTATCCCGTCAACTATTGCAGGAACTTGGACGCGAACCGACTCCTGAAGAAATCGCTGCGGAGATGGATCTAAGCGTAGAAAAAGTGCGTGAGATTACAAAGATTGCTCAAGAACCGGTTTCCTTGGAAACACCAATTGGTGAAGAAGACGATTCCCATCTGGGTGATTTCATCGAGGACCAGGAAGCATTGGCTCCAGCAGATGCTGCTGCCTATGAGCTTTTGAAAGAGCAGCTTGAAGATGTTCTGGACACATTGACGGAGCGTGAAGAAAATGTTCTTCGTCTGCGTTTTGGTCTGGACGATGGACGTACGAGAACACTTGAAGAAGTTGGTAAAGTTTTTGGTGTTACTCGTGAGCGTATTCGTCAGATTGAAGCCAAGGCTCTTCGTAAATTGCGTCACCCGAGTCGAAGCAAACGACTTAAGGATTTCCTCGAATAATTAAACTGTGGGAGACTTTCTGCGAGACGCTTTGGCGGCGGCGGGGTCTCCTTTCGTTTTAATTTGAACGGTTAGATTTCTTTCTTTTGGAAATTCATCCTTGAAATGTTTGATTGGATTTTATTTTATCGCTTTTCTTTACGCAATGCAAATCAATAAATTAAATGAATGGTGTAGGTGCCCCATGAAACTTTCGAATCGATTACAACAAATACATGACCAAATTCCTGAAGGTAGTCGGCTGGCGGATATTGGATCAGACCATGCTTTACTACCCGTCGCTGCAATCCGAAGTGGAAAAGCGGTGAGTGCAATCGCTGGGGAAGTCAATCCGGGTCCTTATGATGCGGCTTCTAAACAGGTCAGTGATGCCGGACTTCAATCGCAAATCACGGTACGTCGTGGAGATGGTCTCGATGTCATTACTGCTGGAGAGGTTGATGTAATTACCATTGCTGGCATGGGCGGCGCACTGATCGCCTCCATTTTAGACCGGGGAATCTCCAAACTGGAAGGTGTACAGCTTCTGATTCTGCAACCCAATGTAGGCGAGGATATTTTGCGACGCTGGCTACTTCAGCATCATTGGGTTGTCGTGGCTGAGCAACTTCTTGAAGAGGATGGCAAGATTTATGAAATTATTACCGCAATGCCGCAAGCAAGCAGCCCAATCACGAATGAAGAGGTATATCGTGCTCGCCCGTTACAGGGTGACGTGGAGTTAACTGAAGATTTGCTACTGCGTATGGGGCCGTACTTGGTGGACCGTGCAACAGACGTATTTTTTGCCAAATGGGAAAGTGAGATACTTAAATTACAGAGTGTGGTACAGTCCATCTCCAAGTCCGATCAGGATTCTTCCAGAGACAAAGCAGCAGAGGTGGAACAGCTTATCATGAGTTTGAAGGAGGTATTGGCATGTTTGCCAAAGGTCAAACCGTAATTCAATGGATGGAGCAACTTGCTCCTAAACATCTGGCAGTACCCGACGACCGTATTGGCTTGCAGCTGGGAAGTCTGCAAAAGGACATTACCCATGTGCTTGTAGCGTTGGATGTCACGAATGAGGTTGTGGATGAAGCAATTCGGATCGGAGCCAATCTGATTATTGCCCATCATGCTATTATTTTCCGTCCCGTAAAATCACTCAGCACCGATACGCCTATGGGCAAATTGTATGAAAAGCTGATCAAGCATGACATCGCGGTTTACATCAGTCATACGAATCTCGACGTGGCTGAAGGTGGTATCAATGACTGGATGGCTGAGGCGCTTGGCATTGAGAGCAAGGAAGCGCTCGAGGATGTGCACACAGATCAGTTGTACAAGCTGGCGGTATTTGTGCCTAGGACGCATCATGAGCAGGTACTGCAGGCGATTTTGGAAGCTGGAGCAGGTAGTATCGGTCAATATAATAAATGCAGTTTTAGCACCGAAGGAACAGGCACATTTGTACCTGGTGAAGGGACTCAGCCTTTTATCGGATCACAGGGACAGTTGGAACGTGTGGAAGAAATGCGGATTGAAACGGTTGTACCTCAAAGTTTGCGGGGCAAGGTCATTCAGGCGATGTTAAAGGCGCATCCCTATGAAGAAGTGGCATATGACCTTTATGCAATGGATTTAAAAGGGCGTACACTTGGCCTAGGACGTCTTGGTCCTCTTCGGGAATCTAAAACACTTGGCGAGCTGGTAGAGGTCGTGAAAGCCCAATTAAATGTGCCTCATGTGCGCGTTGTCGGTGATTTGAACAAAAGAATCAAGAAAGCGGCTGTGCTAGGCGGCTCGGGTAGTCGTTATGTGCTCACTGCACGTTTCAAGGGTGCGGATGTCATTGTAACCGGAGATATTGATTACCACACGGCACATGACGCGTTGATGGCAGGGATGTGCATTATTGATCCGGGTCATAACACGGAGAAGATCATGAAACCTAAAACAGCAGATTGGCTTCGTGGCCGACTAGCCGATCAGCGATACGAGACACAGGTCACTGCATCCGAGGTGGATACTGAAGTATTTCGTTTCTTGTAAAAGAGAGAGCATGTAGCCTGATTTCCATTAATATTTAGCTTGTGTGGGACAGCAAATGCCTGTATACTATGTAATGTTGTTCGGAAAGCTTGACAGACAATCGCTGGTGGCCTTTGTTGCCACGAGAGGAAAGTCCGGGCTCCACAGGGCAGGATGCTGGATAACGTCCAGTCAGCGCGAGTTGAAGGATAGTGCCACAGAAATGGACCGCCGATGGCCGGGTTTCCCGGCACAGGCAAGGATGGAACCGAGGTGTAAGAGACCCCGAGGAACGCTGGTGACTTCGTTCCTGGTAAACCCCATCTGGAGCAAGACCTAATGGGACACGGTCGCCTCTTTGGAGGAGACAGCCTTAGCCCGAGGTGTGTCTAGGTTGGTCGCTTGAGCTGTGTAGCAATGCATGGCCTAGATAGATGATTGTCGCTTCTGGTGGGAGGGTAGTTCCCGTTTGAACCACGAAGAGCACAGAACCCGGCTTACGGTAAGCTTTCCTAACTGCAACAACAACTTTTAAAATGAAATGTTCCTGTTCACGACGGGACAGGTTATATAAAATAAGGCAGCAGATTCGGATTAACGAATTTGCCGCCTTATTTTTTTGTCTTTAAGGAAAACCGCCTATCCCATATATGGAATAAGCGGTCAACTGTTATGGTGATCAATTACAGATGATTACAGTTTTCATGCTTTACCGATCAGTTACATGGTAACGACATGGTCTGATTGATTGGAAGCATGCCAGCGCTGAATCGCGCGATCCATTCGCTCCACGGCCTCAGGAAGAAGTTCAGGGTCAGTATGAGTAAAGTTGATACGCATCCGGTTAAGCTCTGGCGTGCCGGCATAGAAGGAATCTCCAGGCACGATGCACACTTTTTCCTGAATGCCATAAGTAAATAGATTGCTGGCGAGCATACCTTCAGGTAATTGTAGCCATAGGAACATTCCGCCTTGTGGGGAGTTCCATGTAATGCCATCCCAGGATTTAGAAGCCATGAGTGTGGTTAGTTTTTTCATGCGCTCTTCATAGTCCTGAGAGATGTGGCGAATGTGGCCATCCAAATCAAAGGTCTCAAGCAAGGCATGGAGTGCCCGCTGATCAATGCTACTCGAATGCAAATCTGCGCCTTGTTTGGCCCGAGCAGCGATTTTGACAATGTCGGGAGCAGCCAGAATCCAGCCTGTACGAAGACCTGGGGCTACTGTTTTGGAAAAGGTGCTGGTGTAAATCACGTTAGATGGTCCTTCATAGGAAGCGGCATCGAGTGCAGCGAGAGCGGGTACGTCCAGCTGTTCCGGGTTAAAGCGGATTTCGCCGTAAGGGTCATCTTCCAGAATAAGTACACCATATTTACGGCACAAATCTACGGCTTGTTGTCTTCTTTCCCGTGACCAGACTTTTCCTGTCGGATTGGAGAACGTTGGGTTAATGTAGACGAGTTTAGGACGATGCAACTGAAGCTGTTCCTCGAGTGATTCAGGCAACATGCCGTGATCATCACAAGCGACTCCATAAGATACTCCTTGATAGGATTGAATGACTTGCAAGGCAGCTAGATAAGTGGGTGATTCCACGAGCACGCGATCACCGGGATCTAAAAGAATTCGGCAGATGAGATCAATTGATTGCTGTGATCCAGTAGTCAAAAGCATATGATCAGGTGAGGCCGCAAGTTCTTTCGATTCCAGACGCTCGGCGATTTTGACACGAAGAGGACGGTAACCTTCCGTTTCAGCATATTGAAGAGCGGCTGATCCGCTCATAAATACTTTTTCATACGCCAGGCGTATAGCTTCCAGTGGAAATGAAGTCTGTGCTGGCAATCCACCAGCAAGTGATATCATTCCAGGTGCCTGAGCAGCCTGCAACATGTCGCGAACGACAGAGGACGGGGTGTTTTGTGCCATTTTAGACCAAGGTGTACTCATATTATTCTCATCTCCTGTTATTCACTGTTATACTGATATTATAAACTATATTAGACGTAGCGCACTATAACAGTAAAACAACGATCATAACAGTTAGGGGGATGAGTAGACATGCATATTGAGCTTAAAAGGGGAAGCAGTACCAAATTATATATGCAGATTGCTCTGACCATTGCAGATCGTATCCGCTCAGGTTTGATTGAACCGGGAACGAGGTTGCCATCTGTTCGTAAGATGACCGCTGATTTAGGCGTTAGTTTGGTAACTGTAACTAAAGCATATGCGGAACTGGAGGCTATACAACTCGTTCGTTGCTCTCAGGGAAAAGGCTGTTATGTAAGGGGAACAGAGCCTTCGGATCAAATGTCCAGAGAAGCAGTTGCCCATAGCAAAATGAGCACCAGCGACTCCGGTGTTTCGTTGAACTGGCAGATGACACTGGTAGATTATTTACCCAGAGCACAACTGTGGAGACATTTTGACGCATCCCCTCAAGTCCGATATGAACTGCATATGTCAGCGATTCAGCCTGAGTTATTACCTACGCGTGATATTATCAATAGCGCCTATCACTTGTCCTCAGATCATGCAGAGCGCATGGCGGCCTATGGATCATTTCAGGGGGATTGGGAACTAAGACAGACTTTTGCAACACATTTTGCTTCTCGCGGACTGCAAGTTACGCCCGAAAGAATGTTAATTACAAGCGGAGCACAGCAGGGGATTGATCTGGTAGCTCGTACATTTATCGGTCCTGGAGATGTCGTATATATGGAGGCACCAACGTATACAGGGGCTATAGATGTGTTCACGAGTCGAGGAGCCAAAATCATTACCGTTCCTATGGACAATGAAGGTATGCGTATCGATCTGCTTACCCGCTTGTGTGATACATACCCGCCCAAGTTAATCTATACGATCCCTACATATCACAATCCGACAGGTGTGACGATGAGTACTCAAAGACGGGCCCAATTGCTAAATATCGCACAAAGTTATCACTGCCTCATTCTGGAAGATGATCCGTTTGCAGATTTATACTTTCGTGAGCCTCCACCGGCTTCGATTAAGTCCATGGATAGAGCGGGGCATGTGGTTTACATTAAAAGTTTCAGCAAAGTACTCTCCCCCGGTTGCCGTATAGCTTGTGCTATAGCCGATGGAAGTGTGCTTACCCGGCTTGTGGCCGCGAAGTCTACGGCCGATCTTGGGAGTCCGTTATTAACTCAGAAAGCAATTCAGGCTTATATTCAGGAACAGTATGACACTTACGTTTATCAGCTCCGAGAAGAACTCTACTCGCGCTTGTGTGTTGCCTCAGAGGTGCTCGAGCAGTATGCAACGGACGAGATGCAGTGGCGTCTTCCTGAGGGAGGGCTTAATTTGTGGCTCGAATTGCAGGGGAATATGGACATGCATGAACTGCATCGGCAGTCTCTCGCTGCTGGCGTGTCTTTTTTGCCTGGTTCAGCCTGTTATGTTGCGGAAAGTGACACAACGAGTTTACGGATATGTTTCACTGTGACGAGTAGTGAAGCGCTGAAGCAAGGGCTTCGAATTCTGTGTACTGTCATTGAGAGGGTCTCATCACAACAAGTTGGGGCAACGGCGGACAGGCTACCGCTCATTTAATTTTTTAGAATATGGACATCCATCCATACCACATCGGGTTCATTGCAATAGGTTATAGTATCACTTGAAAGGGAGTTGGTTTGAAATGAACCATTGTTGTCCGCAAGTTTCACCGATTGTATGTGACCCGATTCAGGTTGTTCAGGATTATTACATTCCACAGATCGTACCTGTAATCCACCCGATTGAAGTTGTGAAGCAACATCACTGTGTTCCAATACCTCATCATATGTACCCCGTTGTTATCAGAGAAGAAGGTCCAATGTATGTATCCAGTCATAAGAAAAAATCCGTGAAAAAATCAAGCAAAGCCCGCTCGACTTCTCGCAAACGCTAATCGCAGTTAACGCCCCGGGAAAAAGAACAAACCAAAGAGCAGCATACGCCCCGGGGCGCAGCTGCTTTTGTTTTTGGTATAATTCGACCAGGAAAACGTACACAGTCCACTCTGATGTCCGAATAACCTGGAGATTAACGCTTATCCCATAAGTTAAGGTTATTAAATAAGATATTATTGG
The DNA here is from genome assembly GCF_030803945.1 of Paenibacillus intestini. Classification (NCBI taxonomy): domain Bacteria; kingdom Bacillati; phylum Bacillota; class Bacilli; order Caryophanales; family Paenibacillaceae; genus Paenibacillus; species Paenibacillus intestini. The sequence continues at coordinate 469,447 of NZ_JAURUN010000003.1, forward strand.
ATATATTTTTTCATCGTGTTATCCATCTGCTGTCTGACATGCTGAGGCCAGAACTGTAACGGAGCACTGCTTCCCGATGCGGCTTGCAACGCTTTGTATACATCGATCTGACCATAACCGTAGTACTTATCATGGCCGGGTTCCCCTAGATCAATTACACTTTGCCGCATCAGATCCATAACCTCCGTATTGGTCAGATCCGGGTTCAACGAGCGAATTAATCCTGCAAGTGCTGCGACGTGCGGACTAGCCATGGATGTGCCTGACAGAGCAGCGTACTGATTGTCCGGGTACGTACTGGCAATACTTGATCCGGGAGCCATGACATCCACATAGTCTCCATAGTTGGAGTAAGAGGCTTTATTCATATCCGGGTCTGTAGCAGAGACTGCAAAAACTTCGGGATAAGCAGCAGGATATCCTGGGCGCTCGGTATTATCGTTGCCGGTTGCAGCGATAAGTACGATATCCCGGTCAAAAGCGTATTTAATAGCATCATGGAGAAATTGAGCGTCCGCATAGTTACCAAGACTCATATTAATGACTTTGGCGCCATGATCGGCTGCCCAAATGATGCCCTCAGCAACCGCATACGTTGTACCTGATCCCGAGTTGTCCAGTACTTTTACAGGAAGCACCTTATTGTACCAGCTCATACCAGCTACACCTTCGTTATTGTTTACAATCGCTCCGATGATACCGGCAACATGGGTACCATGACCGACATCATCGAGCGGTTTGTTGCCCGGATTCACGACATTGTACCCCTCGAGCAATTTTCCTTTGAGATCCGGGTGATTCACATCAACACCTGTATCTACCACGGCTACGATAACATCTTTGTTGCCCTTCGTAATATTCCACCCGCGATTTGTCTCAATGGCAGGCAGATTCCACTGATAATCCGAGAACAGTACATCGTTAGGGATAGGTACATCCGGTTGTTCAGTGGCCGTTTCATTGGTTAAGTACATATAGTGGGGTTCCATATACAGCGGATTCCATTTACTTCCGAAATATTCTCGCAATTGTTTATAATTCATCGTTTCAGACCGAAAAACATACGTATAACCGAGCTTGCGAGCAGACTGCGTTTTCACGTCAGAACGAATGATGCGCATATCTCGTTCACCCGGATCTTGCCGGAAACGAATGACGATTTCATTTTCGTAAAAATGGCTTGCATTGGCGTTGTCATGCCCTGTTTTTACCGTGATTTCGTTTAATGTGTCGGGATGAACCGATTCGATTTTGAATTTCCCTTCACGTGGATAAGGAATCATCCGCAAATTTTTACGCTGATGCTCTTCCACGGCATTTAATACACTTTGACTAAACAGAGCGATGATGGCTCGTTTGCCATCCTTGGAGGGTTGTCCCATGACAAAGTATTTTTCTTTTCCAAGTGGAAACGAAGAGGACTCGAAGCTTTGACGCTTGTGTACCGCTTTTTTTGCCAAATTCATTGCATGAGATAATTTTTGTTGCTCCAGTTTACTGCCTTCTTTGAACGCACGATCAAATCGTTTACTCGATGAGTCATCCATATTCATTAATTGAATAGACCGCATGTGCCCGTGTGAATCTTGAAGATCTTTCATATAACGGGTCACCTGTGCATCTGTCATCGTGTTCGTTTTATCCAGTATGATCCCGAGGTGCTGTTTGGCATCTACACGGGTCAGCAGATCGGTGGCTTTGATATCCTGAACTTTCAAACGCTGTTTACTTGCATGTTCCTTCTGAGGATTCTCCTGCATAGCGCTTGGCTTGGGTACGGTACGATTGGATGTTGGAAGCAGTAAGGTCAGCGCTAAGGCGCCCGCACCTGCTGCGAGAGCCCAGTTGATCCACCTTGGTCTGGACATAAGACAGAACCTCCTCGTTCATTTTGGACAATGACTTATACGGCGTGCTTGAACGCATCGTCGTTGTCACGGATGTAGTTATCGTTAGGAGAAGCACATATTTTTATACAAAAGAGTTTCGAGTCATTGCATGTTCCGAAGCATATATCATGACAGGAATGGAAAGCACGATTAAGGGATACCGCTCGTCAACTTTTTATGGTAGGATTATATCTGAGTATTCAAAAGGTCAGGAAACAAACATGGTTTGGCCTACCTAGATGTAAAAATGTAAGGACTTATTTAAGGGGGAGCTACCTTTATGTCAGCAGCCAATGTACAAAAAACATGTGAGTCAACCAGAGAAAAGTTAAAACCGGCGATCGATCGGATCGAAAAGTTTTTGAATGAAAATGCTTTGCCTGAACTGGATCAGAACCAGACGGAGGAGTCAACCGCCTTCTACAAAGGTTTCCTTTCAGATCTCCGTCATTTGCTCGTTTTTTCTGAAGTTTCTTACGAAAAACTTGGCGTTGTGCTGCGTCGTGCCAACTTTGATGTCGAATTTGCCGAAAAGGCTCTTTATAATACGTATCACCAAAGTGTAAACAGCTTTTTCTATCCGAAAAATGAGTGCTACTCTGAGGACGGAAGATATGCTTACACAGGTCAGGATGCCATCCGTTTCCGTGATAAGCCGATTCGGGCTGTACGCGACGTCATTTTGGAAATTTCCAAGACTTATGAAGAACTTCGTGACGACTTGGCCTATTACGAGAGTGATTATCTGACCCAGCGTCGTATGCAAAGCCAACGTAACCACGCCTAATATTTCGTAACAGACAGACCGCCCTTGTGGCGGTTTTTTTTGTTTGGATGTAAGGATGGAACGTTCGTTTCGAACTGAATGGCTTTAGATAAATACGTATCCTGATACATGTTATCATCTGGCATTTCGGCGAAGAATATCGGATTTGGCGCGTGGGAACATTAGATGTCGAGGTGATAAAAAATGAGCCATGACAAACCAATTGTCAAATGCAGCGTTTCCAACTGTCATTTCTGGGGAGAAAACAACTTTTGCCAGGCCGATGCCATCATGATTGACATTGACCAGCACGCTACCCGTCGTCTGCATGAGGAATTTGCCGGAGAGACTTTTGACTCCGATCATCATGATCATGCGCGTACCTCTTCAGCAACATGCTGTCACACATTCAGACCCAAGTAAGCAGTCATCCAATCCATTAACGGAGGTGCTTTCACGTGAAGAATGATGATTTCAATGACGAACATTTGGATCGTTACAACACAGAATCGCAGAGCCAACAACAGCGCCAGCGTGTGGATTATCCAAGAAAAGCATATCGTGAGGAATACGGTGCGGAGATTACGCCGAGAGCAACCGTGCGAACCAGGGAGAGCAACCGTGTCGATTCAGATGCAGTACCGCAGAAACATGAGGCTGATCGTGTAATGGAATCCACAGGCCGTGTTGCAGGGTATATGGGTCTTGCTTTTGGTATCGCGTCGTTGTTCATGTGGTCCATTGTATTGGGTCCCGCTGCGGCTGTACTTGGTTATTATGCTTATGTGAATGGACGCAAGACAGCAGGAGCCTGGTCCATCGGACTAGGTATCGTCGCTACACTGAGTTACTTTTTTATGATTCCTTTTGCACGTTAAAAAAAGCGGACATTCGTTCATGGGATGGAAGAGTTATCCTCGGATCTCAGGACAATAGAAAAGCCTTCTGTATTCACTTCCTTATGGTGAATCAGAAGGTTTTTTTCACATTTGCGCATATTTTTAACGTCTAATCAGCTATTTTTTATGAAAATGATGGAACCTGTCTGTAAAACCATGTAGAATAAAGTCATCTAGCTTGAATGAAACGGGAGTGGAATTAACTCATGCAAATTGATCCACGCAATTCGCGGCAATTATTGGAGTTGCAATTGTCCAATATCAATAATCAAACGAACGGATCAGCTGTGCCAACTGGTTCGACGACTGACTTTTCAAATATGATGGATGGATTGTTAAATGCGGATAATCGTAGTCTGAGCGATACGGAAAATCAAACTTCGACCTCTAAGCGATCCAATGACGGTTTGTTGTGGTTGCAACTTGGCAGTTCCTATAGTCCGGATACGAATATTACGGGTTCCTCCCAAGCAGGTAATCTGGATTCACTGCTTGCTTTGAGTAATACAGGACAAGCTGATTCCGGCAAATCCGTGCCTACGGATTTCGAATCACTGATCTCACAGGCCAGTGCGAAGTACGGGGTCCCTGAATCTTTAATCAAAGCGGTCATCGATACAGAATCGGGTTTTAATCCGAATGTTGTCTCTTCGGCAGGTGCGAAGGGGCTGATGCAATTAATGGATGGTACGGCAGCCGGACTTGGTGTGAGTGACTCCTTCGACCCGGGTCAAAATATCGATGCAGGCACCAAATATTTATCCCTTCAGCTTCAGCGTTTTGGCGGGCAGGAGAAAATGGCTTTGGCAGCCTATAATGCTGGCCCAGGTCGGTTGTCCAGACTGGGCGTTACCAATGATAATGAACTGATGAGCATGCTCCATTTGTTGCCTGTGGAGACGCAAAATTATATTACCAAAGTTGAACGGGCTCGTTCCAAATATTCGATCTAAAATGGACATCTTCTGAGCATGTCCCAAACAAAGAGATCCAGCTTAAAAGGCAGGCCTTCATTGCCTACTTTCAGTTGGTCTTTTTTTTGTGTTGTACGGAGATCGTGGTACAATGCTCAATATAGGTTAATGAACGAACGAATAAGGAAGGTGCACCTTGTTTTGAAATATTTTGATTATGCTGCAACGACTCCTCCATATCCCGATGTGGTTCGCACGATGGCGGAAATTATGGAAACACAGTTCGGAAATGCGTCGTCGATTCATGGATACGGTGAACGTGCAGATCAATTACTACGCCGAGCGCGGATAGGCTGTGCAGCCACAATCGGTGTAAAAGCAGATGAAATCGTATTTACATCCGGAGCAACGGAGAGTAATAACCTCGCGATTAAGGGGGCTGCACTTCGGTATCGTTCACGGGGAAAACATATTATAACTACGGCAACGGAGCATGCGTCTGTGTATGAGAGTGTGTTGCAGTTACAGCAATGGGGATGGGATGTAACCTTTATCCCTGTAGATTCAAGAGGTGTCGTTACTGCTGAGCAGGTACTAAAAGCTGTTCGTTCCGACACCGTGCTTGTTAGTCTGATGCATGTGAACAATGAGACGGGTGCGATTCATCCGGTAGAAGAGATTGGTAATCTGCTCAAAAAAAACGCGCCACGGGTCCTTTTTCATGTAGATGGCGTACAAGGTTTCGGAAAAGTGCACGTTGCACCAGCCAAATGGAAAGCGGATCTGTACAGTTTGTCCGCTCATAAAATCCGTGGGCCGAAAGGTGCCGGGCTCCTCTATGTGAGAAGTGGCGTAGAGCTTATACCACTGCTATCCGGCGGCTCACAGGAGCATGGGCTAAGAGCAGGCACAGAGAATACGGCTCTGATTGTGGGTATGGCCAAGGCAATGCGAATCGCAACAGAAAGGCAGATTGATTTTTCGAGTCAAATTCGCATACTTCGAGACCGGGTGATGAAGACGATTGCTGCTATCCCGGAGCTCGAGCTCAACAGTACGCATGACGGAGCGCCACATATTGTACATTTTTCCTATCCTGCTATGAAAGCAGAAGTAGCCTTGCATACCCTGGAGCAACTTGGCTGTACGGTGTCTACCCAGTCGGCATGCTCCTCGCGTTCGGCTGAGCCAAGCCGGGTGCTGCTTGCCATGGGAAGAGATGTTGCCTGTGCCGCTGGGGGATTGCGAATTAGTTTCGGTGACGAACATACAGAAGAGGATGCAGCCATGCTGGAAAAGGCACTGCATCAGATGGTGGCACAATTACGGCCACTCGAAAGGCGGATGTAAATTAAATGTTGAATTATGATATGCTACTTCTCCGTTTTGGAGAGTTTATGTTAAAAGGAAAAAATCGTGCGCGATTTGAGAAAACGATCATCACTCAAGTCAAGGCACTGCTTAAGCCTTATCCAGGGGCAAGTCTGCGTAAAGAATACGGCCGAGTCTACGTGGATCTTGGTGGTGAATCCCACACACAGCTTATTCCCGTGCTCAAACGTGTATTTGGTGTAGCGTCCATCAGTCCTGTGAAAGTAACCCCTTCCGAGATTGACGAAATTGTTCAAACTGCGGTTGCGTTTATGGATGAACGAGCTGAAGAATTCGGTGAAGTCACGACCTTCAAGGTAAATGCGCGCCGAGTGTGGAAGGCCTTCCCGCATTCTTCTCATGAAACAAATCATTTGGTCGGTTCACCGATTCTGCGCAAATTTCAGCAGTTGAAGGTCGATGTGCGTGACCCTGATATCGAGTTGCGTGTAGAAATCCGCGAACAAGGCACATATATTTTCAGTGAAGTCATTCCTGCCGCAGGCGGATTCCCGCTTGGAACAAATGGCAAGGCAATGGTTCTTTTATCCGGGGGGATAGATAGTCCCGTAGCTGCATGGTCATCTATGCGCCGGGGACTCGAAGTCGAGTGTGTGCATTTTTATAGTTATCCTTTTACCAGTCAGCGGGCCAAAGAAAAAGTGATTGATCTTGCCCGTGCGCTTGCAGATCACGCGGGTTCGATCAAATTACACCTGGTTCCATTTACAGAGATTCAGACCGCATTCACTCAGTTGGGTCAAGATAATCTGATTATTACCTTAATGCGGCGTTCCATGCTACGAATTGCCACCAAGCTGGCAGAACGCGAACGTGCATTGGCGCTGATTACTGGTGATAGTCTGGGTCAGGTAGCAAGCCAAACCCTTCCGAGCATGAATGTCATCGGCCGCGCTACGGACCTGCCTCTGCTGAGACCGCTGGTCATGATGGACAAGCAGGAGATTATTTCACTTTCCAAACAGATTGGAACGTATGATATCTCGATTCTGCCTTATGAAGATTGCTGTACATTGTTTGTTCCAAAATCACCATCCACCAACCCGAATCTGCGGATTGTGGATAAAATCGAAGCAACGATGAGCCATCTTCCGGAATGGCTGGATCAAGCGGTAGAACAGACAGAAACGATAACTTTGTATGCCGGGGAAGCTTCAGTATTGACGGGGCAGTCAGAGAACAGTGAAATGAAGGATGACTGGTTTTAAATGTGGCGGTTATTTGGGGCATGCCAAATTAGAGGTAGACATAACAAATGAAATGTAAATAGAACACAAAAAGAACAGGACTAACCAAGGTGAGAAGGGGTAGTCCTGTTCTTTTTGTGAGACGTTATTTCTTAAATGTATTGCCTCTATTTCCTTGGCCCGTCTATGAATAAGAACGTTGCCGTTCAGCTCGAGCTTTCTTACTTGTGCTTCGTTTACGGTAACCCGCAAAAACAACGCCTCCTATCACTGCAACGATAAACAAGACGCGGAGTGCCGGATGCTCCGTGAAAAAAGGCATAATCCGTTTTTCTTCAGTAATCATATTGGCAGCAGTATAACCTAGTACCATAGCGCCAACATAGATAATCCATGGAAAGTGGTTAATCAGTTTGATAAATAAGGTGCTACCCCAAACGATAATCGGCACACTAATCAGCAATCCGAGGATAACAAGTACTAGATGTTGTTGTGCAGCCCCCGCGACGGCAATCACGTTGTCTAGTCCCATGGCTGCATCAGCAATGATGATTGTACGAACAGCGGCCCATAGGGAAGTATCGGCTTGAATGTCATTGTGTTCCTCTCCCTGATCAGCCAGCAGTTTATAGGCAATCCAGACCAGAAGCAAACCTCCTACAAGTAAGAGCCAAGGCACTTTGAGCAACCATAATACAACGACTGTAGCTGCAATTCGGATGAGAAGTGCACCGCCTGTGCCGAACAGGATGGCCTTTTTTTGCACGGAAGGATGGAGATTTCTGGCTGTAAGACCAATGACGATGGCATTATCGCCAGCCAGGATCAGATCAATAAAGACAACATTCAGCAGGGACAGCCAGAATGTTGGACTAAACAGCTCCATGTGATATGTCACTCCTTATATATTCTTCAAACACTAAGAATAGCATGTACATCTTTCACATACAAGTTAGAGTGGGGGGATGAGGAGATGGATACGCTATGGTTGTTAACACAAATTTTAATGATTAATCTGGTATTGAGTGGAGATAACGCAGTTGTCATTGCAATGGCGAGCAAAGATTTACCTCCAGCTCAACGTAAAAAAGCAGTATGGTGGGGAGCACTTGGTGCAGTACTTCTACGTTGCATACTTACTTTCGCAGCTGTACTGTTGCTGGGGATTCCTTTTATTCAGGCGGCAGGCGGGTTGTTATTGTTCTGGATTGCGCTGAAGCTGCTGCTTCAAAATGATGATGAGGTACATATCCGTAACGCATCCACAACCTGGAAAGCGATTCAGACAATATTGGTAGCTGATTTCGTGATGAGTCTGGATAATGTATTAGCGATAGCTGCATTGGCGGATGGAGACCTGGCTCTAATTGTTATCGGGATTGCTATTAGTATTCCTATTGTAGTATGGGGTAGTGGTGTCATTGTGGGACTGCTCAAACGCTTTCCGATTCTGGTGTATGCGGGATCAGGAATACTTGCGTTTACCGCAGGAGAAATGTTGATGAGAGACCCGAAGCTAGGGGAGTGGCTGGGCGGAATGGCAGCACAGGCTCATGCAATGTTACCAGCAGCGTTAGCTTGTCTGGTTATAGCGGCGGGAGGGGCACATAGATTCGTTCGCCGAAATGCTTAGATGTCAACATGAGTTGAAATTTGCTTTTTGTTTGAGAGGTATCCCATAAGGGATACCTTTTCTGTTTTTAAATATGCCTGAGGGGTTCCGCCAAGAAAAATCTATGTTTTTTCGCATGGGGAAGATACTTCGTATCGTAAGTTTATCTGATATTATATATGGTGTCTCTAAAGGGAATACAGATTAAGGTTGGAGGCATAATGTTTATTTCGCTTGAGTTAGGACGACTCATTTTCGACATCAGTATAGTTTTTTGTGGAAACATCAGATACACTGTTAACATCAGGTTATAGCTTGTTTTTACAATTCAAAATGTGTTTAGTACTGGGAGAGTCAGCATAGTTCGGAATTACATAATTAACGAAAACAAGAGGTGATTATAATGAAGAATGAAAGAGCGATCGGATTATTTATTGTAGTTGCTGGTCTTGTCATTTTGCTCGGTAAATTAGGAGTTTTTGGGTTTATTGGTCGAAATTTCTGGCCTCTGTTGCTATTGCTGCCAGGTATTGCTCTTTATGCATTGTTTTATGCCCGAATTGCGCCGTCCTGGTCGTTAATGCCTGCGGGAGTTCTCACGGTGTATGGTGTACTGTTCAGCATAACGAACATATGGGGAGCCGGGCTAATGAGAAATTTGTGGCCAATCCTATTGCTTGGAATAGCTGTCGGCTTGCTTGGATATGGTGCAGTTGAGCGGCGAAGACCCGAATTTGTCTATCCTGCTGCCCTAATTATCGGAGCGGTATCCATCGTATTGTTGGCGTTTACGCTGTTACAGACAGGGATCATTTATGTACTTGCTGTTCTGCTTATTTTGGGTGGAGTCTGGTTGCTTGCTGGGCGAGGGCGTATAGGCCGAGGCAGGGGATGGTAAACATCTCCGGTCTTAACCAATGGAGTTTCGAGCGAAATATCTTGATTTTTACCTATGATAAACTATAATATAAGGGATATAGACATGCGTCGGGTTATCACCGACGCTTATTTTGTGAGTAACCTGCGATTTTGCGGGAAGTTTAGTAGATAAGAATTGAAATTGGAAAGGATATGGATACAAACCATGCATTCAAGAGAACACATTCGCAATATTGCGATTATTGCCCACGTCGACCACGGGAAAACAACACTCGTCGACAAGTTGCTCCAGCAATCCGGTACATTCCGTGACCACGAGACTGTACAGGAGCGCGCAATGGACTCCAACGATTTGGAGCGTGAACGCGGTATTACGATTTTGGCCAAAAACACGGCTATAACGTATAAAGATTACCTGATTAACATTGTAGATACACCTGGACACGCCGACTTCGGTGGTGAAGTAGAACGTATCATGAAAATGGTTGACGGCGTATTGCTCGTTGTTGACGCTTATGAGGGCTGCATGCCACAAACGAAGTTCGTACTTCGTAAAGCACTGGAGCACAACTTGACTCCAATCGTAATTGTAAACAAAATTGACCGTCCAGCGGCTCGTCCGGCTGAGGTTATTGATGAAGTACTTGACCTGTTCATCGAACTGGGTGCCAACGATCAACAACTTGAATTCCCTGTTGTATATGCTTCCGCATTGAACGGAACATCCAGCATGGAAGACGATCCTGCCAAACAAGATGACAACATGATGGCGATCTACGATACCATCGTAAGTCATATCCCTCATCCAACAGAGAACGTTGAAGAGCCACTGCAATTCCTCGTTACGCTGATGGACTACAATGAATACCTTGGACGTATCGCTATCGGTCGTGTAAACCGCGGTGTGATCCGTCAAGGCCAATCCGTTACTGTTATTATGCGTGATGGCAAAAGCAAAACAGCTCGTATCGAGAAACTGTTCGGTTTCCAAGGTCTGAAACGTGTTGAGACAGAGGAAGCTGGCGCAGGTGACATCGTGGCGATCGCAGGTATTAAGGATATCAACATCGGTGAAACGATTGCTGATCCGAACAACCCTGAAGCTTTGCCGGTTCTGAAAATTGATGAGCCAACACTGCAAATGACATTCCTCGTAAACAACAGTCCATTCGCAGGCCGCGAAGGTAAATGGGTTACTTCCCGTAAACTGCGCGAGCGTTTGTTAAAAGAATTGGAAACTGACGTATCTCTTCGTGTTGAAGAAACAGAGAGCCCGGATGCATTTATCGTTTCCGGACGTGGTGAACTTCACCTCGGTATCCTGATTGAAAATATGCGTCGTGAAGGGTATGAGCTTCAAGTATCCAAACCAGAAGTTATCATCAAAGAAGTTGACGGTAAGAAAATGGAGCCTGTTGAGCGCTTGTTGATTGACATCCCTGAAGAAAGCATGGGTTCCGTCATGGAGAGCCTGGGCGCACGTAAAGCAGAGATGGTTAACATGATCAACAATGGTAGCGGTCAAGTCCGTCTGGAGTTCCTGATTCCTGCACGTGGTCTGATTGGTTATAGCACGAACTTCCTCACATTGACTCGTGGTTATGGCGTAATGAACCATGCATTTGACAGCTACGCTCCAGTCGTATCCGGTCAAGTGGGTGGACGTCACCAAGGTGTACTGATCTCAACAGAAACGGGTATATCTACGTTCTACGGAATGATGGGTGTTGAGGATCGTGGTACGCTCTTCCTTGAGCCTGGAACAGAAATTTACGAAGGTATGATTGTTGGTGAGCATACACGTGACAATGATATCGTTGTTAACATCTGTAAAGAAAAACAACTGACTAACGTTCGTTCTTCCGGTAAAGATGATACGGTTAAAATTAAAACGCCAATTATCTTCTCGTTGGAACAAGCGCTTGAATATTTGAACGATGATGAGTACTGTGAAATCACGCCGAAATCCATTCGTCTTCGTAAGAAGCTTTTGAACAAATCCGAGCGTGAGCGTTCAGAAAAACAACGCAAAATGGCTCAAAATAACGCGTAATACCCACTACTCTAAGAGATACAAAAGTCAATGTTTGAAGGGACATTATTGCACGATGGAACGATTCGTGTCTCTCGCCACGGTAGTGGAGGGAGAGGAATCGATTCTGCAGAAGCGAAGCGTTCGCCTTTGTCCCCGAATTTCAACACTTGATAGAGTGTTCACAGAAATTCGGGGACAACAGCGATCAAAAGAACGATCCGATCTCGGAACGGTCGAACGAGCGCCTAAGAATCTCATTGTGCAGCAGTAAAGTCCATCCAATGATTGAATTTTGTATAGCATGATCATGAAAGGAGATGCCTTAACATGCAAGCATGGTTTGCATCACACCCGATCATCGCCTATATCGTCATCTTTGTACTGATTACTTACGTGTATAACAAGGTCTTTCGGGTACGTCAGAAATTGCCAATCGGTAAGGAAATTGTGTTGTATATCTTGATGGCGATGGGTACGTTCATGCTTCTTATTTTTCAGATCGATAAGTTGCCCATCATTCAATGTTTGTTGGTAGCTGTAGGTCTGATGCTGTTAGTGCGCGTGCGTTATTTCGTTGAAGGTCGTCAAAAGAAAAAAGCGGAAGCTTCCGCTCGAAACTCATAATGCTGTCTATGCATAAAACACATCCGTTTTCCCTTGGGAAAGCGGTTGTGTTTTATGTAGACCAAACAGATGTGATAAAGGTGTTGAGAACATGACTTCAAATTCAAACGGACTGCCTCCACGAAGACAACCTTCGAATGCATCCGGTAATTCAGGCAACAAGAGCGGTAAGGGTAAGGCGCCGAAGAAGAAGCGTATGCGCGCATTCTTCAAGGTGTTCCTCAGCCTGCTTGTGATCGGTATTCTGGTCGGTGGGGGATATATGTACTGGCTATACAACCAAGTTGCGAATACGGGAATAGATAAACCCGTTCCTCCAGGCATGTCGGCTACAACCAAACCGCTTACGATGTTGCTGCTTGGTACAGATAATCGTCCCGAAACAGGTACGTTTTTATCGGATGTTGTGATGGTTGCTGCACTTAATCCGAATACAAAGACTGCCACCGTGGTATCTTTACCGCGTGACACGCGTATTCAGCTGGACGGATATAAGTCGAACAAACTGAACGCCTATTATCCGCGATTTAAAACACAAGAAAAAACATCTGGCAAGAAGGCAGAAGACCAGATGAAGGATATGATGGGTAAGTACCTCGGTGTGGATATTAACTATACAACTGTTCTTAATTTTCAGGCTTTTCGTGATGCGATAAACGCTGTCGGTGGAGTAGATGTTACGGTGGATAAAAACATGTGTTACCGAGATACGGCTGACAATACAGATATTAATCTGAAGGCAGGAGCTCAGCACTTGGACGGAAAAGAAGCACTTGATTTTGTTCGCTATCGTAAGTCCAACTGTAAGCCAAAGACGGCGGAGTCCAATGATTTTGATCGGAATAAACGTCAGAGCCAGGTAATGAATGCCATGCTGGATCAGATGAAGTCGCTTGGCGGAATCACCAAGATTGGCAAAGTGATCAGTGCGGTAGATAAAAACATGACCACGGATGTGGAATCCGAACAAATGAAAAACTTTATAGCAACCTATTGGAACATTTCCACCGCAGATGTACACTTTACTCCGGTTACGGGAGAGTGGAGAAGTCCTTATGTATATATCAATGAGACAGAATTGGCCAATGCCAAACAGGCACTGCAAGATACACTTTCAGGTAAAGTCACAGCGTCATCTCCAAAAGAATAGCAATCGTTTTGGGGATTGGAAGCTCGGTTCGCGGTGTGATATAATAACATCAACCAAGATGAGAATTGCATAAAGAAGGTTAGGGGGCTGGTTGAATGTCCGAAGCCGTCACACAGTTAACAGAATCGCTTTTACAGCAATTTAAAGACGAGACCTTTGTGCTTCTTAACACCGTAGATGTGGAATCTGGAGGTCCGACTTCTACAGCAATCTCCTGGATTTATGCTGAAAATGCATCAACTTTTCGTTTGGCAATTGATCATCGTTCCCGTCTGGTAAATAACATGAAACACAATCCGCTGGTTACAATTACTGTTTTTGGCGAAGAAATGGTGTATGCAGTCAATGGACGTGCTTCCGTGCAACAAGATCCATTGCAAGACGTACCCTTTAATATGTGCTGTTTCGACATTCGAATTGAAGCGGTGAGGAATGCGTTGTTTTATGGCGCTCAACTGTCCTCTGTGCCTCAATTTGTCAAAATATACGACCAACGTGCTGCAGAGAAGCTTGATGAGCAAGTTTTTGCGGCCATGAAAAAAGCCTAGTGAGAGATCACTGGGCTTTTTGTTGTCTTTTTTCCGATGTGTGTTGTTGCATGTACTGATCCTGGGCAGGTTCATCCGGGTTTTGACGAACTTTGACGTCTTTCGGAAGCTGTGGAATGATACGGCCCACCATATCGGCAAGTTCTGAAGCAAAGCCGGAAATTGGGTGGCCTTTACGAATATGCTCACCAATTTCTTTGATACGCTCCGTGACATCAGCATCGGCGGTTACGATGGAATCCACACCTTCTGGATCTTTGCGCAAAGCTTCTGCAACGGCATACTTAATGGTGCCAACGCGTGCCCGTTCGAGATCACCATCAACATCAATGCCGACAACCGCTGTGTTGCCGAGTATAACGCAGTTAGCATCCTGTACACCCTCAACTTGCTTGGCGAGTGCTTTGAGGTGACTCACTCGTTTTTTATTTGTCATTCGGCCCATTTCTGTATCATCCGCGACATTGAGATCATGTACCTCGCCCGTATTTTCGTTGAAGTGATCTAAGCGTGAAGGATTCATTCGATCTTCTTGCTGTGTTGTTATGTTTCCTCCGTAACTTCTAGGATGCATCTCATGCGGTTCCTGTGAAGCGTTACGTGTAGAAGTATTACAGCCGGTAAGAACAAAGATTAGAAGCAGCGTGCATATCCCCATTTTCATAAATGTTCATCCTTTCTTGGAGTTTTTCAGAATGGTTGACAATTATTTTGCCCTAGTCGAATACATTTATGTATGGGAGTATGATTGTCCATGCCGCTGCTGAAGATCACACGATCAAGATGAACTCGGGAATGAGGGGAAACGGAAGGCTCGTAAGAGCAACTTCGTCATTCCCGAGAACACGTTCCAGCCCATGCCTTTAACGACGCCGCTTTGGAGGGGATTGAATGAAAAAGATTTTTGTATTGGATACCAACGTGCTTCTGCATGACCCCAATGCCATATTTGCCTTTGAAGAACATGAGGTAATCATTCCCGCGGTTGTACTGGAGGAGATTGACTCCAAAAAAAGAAATGCCGATGAGATCGGCCGTAATGCACGCAACGTGTCCAGACTGCTGGATGGACTCAGGGAACTGGGTCACTTGCACAGTGGCGTACCTCTTGCGAATGGAGGCAATCTAAAAGTTGAGCTTAATCACCGCAGTTTTGTGAGAGTTCAGGAAATGTTCGGGGAAGTGTCCAATGACAATCGAATCTTGGCCGTCGCGCTGAATTATCAGATTGAAGAGAATGAAAAAGAAGTGGTGGAGCGACAAGTTGTTCTTGTCAGTAAAGACGTTCTGGTACGGATCAAGGCGGACGTACTTGGACTGAACACACAGGATTACTTATCGGATCGGACTGCTGGGCTTAGCGAGTTGTACCCTGGATATACAGCGCTGAAAGTTCACCCGTCTGTCATTGATGAGTTTTACACATATCGTTTCTTGCCGATCAAACCGTTGCAATTGTCCTATTCTCTCTACCCGAATGAATTTGTCATTCTGAAAGATGAGATGGGTACGAACAAATCCGCTTTGCTTAAAGTGAATACTGAAGGTACAAAACTGGAGCCATTGTTCCTCAGTAATGATAATGTCTGGGGGATCAGCGCCCGAAATGCACAACAACGGATGGCGCTGGAGCTTCTGCTGAACGACGATATTCCGCTTGTGACGATAACGGGTAAAGCTGGCACGGGTAAAACACTGCTCGCCTTGGCAGCAGGATTGCTGAAAGTAGAGGATGATCACAAATACAAAAAGCTGCTGATCGCGCGTCCTGTAGTACCTATGGGCAAGGACATCGGGTATTTGCCAGGGGAGAAGGAAGAGAAGCTTCGTCCGTGGATGCAGCCGATCTATGATAATCTTGAATTTTTATTTGATACGAAAAAGGCCGGAGATATAGATAAAATACTGATGGGTCTCGGCAGTATCCAAGTTGAAGCACTGACGTATATCCGCGGAAGATCGATTCCCGGCCAATTCATCATTATTGATGAAGCTCAGAACTTGTCTCGTCATGAAGTAAAAACAATCGTATCTCGGGTGGGGGAAGGGAGTAAAATTATATTGATGGGTGACCCTGAGCAGATTGACCATCCTTACCTGGATTCCGCAAGCAACGGATTGACCTACATTGTCGAACGTTTCAAACAAGAGGGAATCAGTGGGCATATTATGCTTGAAAAAGGAGAACGTTCCAAGCTGGCACAGCTTGCGGCAGACTTGTTATAACAAGAATTTGATTGTTGATAGCTGGATTTATTTCCCGGAAAATGTTTTAAAGCAAGCCGACTTTTAAAGTCGGCTTTTTTTGCTGAAAAAATTAAAATCAAATGTTATACAGAACTGGATATGCTCTTAATATGCAAAATACAAGAAAAGTGTTTTTTGGCAGGGTAGGACAAGAGCACTACATATTTGTTACAATAATGGTTGCGAGAAAATATAAAACAAGTTATTTCAAGGGGGAGAGTGAATGAAGCGTAGACATCAGGTTGTTTTATTTGCAGTTTTACTGCTTTCGCTAACAATCCTTTCACCTAGCTTTGATTTTAGAGGTTCGCAGCATAATCAGGGACGAAATCAAGAGAAAGATACATACACGGGTGTTTCATCCCGTAATGAGGATACAAGTGCCCCTCTCGATGTATTGGTATCTATGTCAGAAGAGGAGTTTGCGTCTTTTCAAAAAGTGGCTAAAGAAGTAGCGGCTTCTATTTATGTTGAGGTTAATCTCCGCAATGTGGAACCGAAGGAGTATAAAGAGGTGCTGGATCGGGAGTTTTCTTTGGGAGAGAACGGAGATATTATTTTATTGGATAGTGACCAAGTACAACATTATGCCAGAAAAGGATATTTGCTTCCTTTGAATGCGACAACGCTTTCCAAAGCTCTTGGTGATTCAGCTGCTGAGTTGCGAGGAATGACAGAGTGGAATGGATATCAATGGGCAATGCCCTTTGATGTAGATCCTTATGTGATGGGAATAATACCCTCATACTTGAATGAGGCTGGATTGCAGGGCTTTCCACAGAATAGGGAGCAATGGTCCAAATTGATCAAGGAATCTCAAACAAAGAGCGCACCTTTGATTTCGTTGAATATAGATGATATTTACGAAGCAAGTGCGTGGTTGAGTTATTTGCCGCCAGGAATGAGTCCCGACCAGATACTAACCATGCAACTTACCTCTATGACAAATGAATTTCAACAGGGGGTAAGCTTACTCGGCGAGCTTCAACCCCATATTGTGACTATGTCAGTAGATCCAGTATTATCTGCTTCGGATTATAAGGTTCAAACTCCGATGTTTGTATCTACACTATCTCGTATTTTACATGCAGATGAGGTTGCCAAAGGTCGGGGAACGTTTAGTTCACCTGTCTCTTTGCAGGCTTTGCGGGCGGTAGAATCCAGAAGTCTGGTCATTACAGCAGGAACTACGGAAGCCGATGCAGCAAGTCGGTGGATTGAAGGCATGGCTTCGGCAGTAACGCAGAAAAAGTGGTATAAACAAACCAAACGTTTGCCTGCAAGACAACAAGAGAGTGAGAAGGAAGTTGGTGAGGTTAGGAGTCGGTACAGTATGGTTCTAAATCAACCCTGGTTTGGCAAAGAGTCTCCGGTACAATGGATTGAAAACAAAACGAAGATCGAACGTTTTCAAAAACGGGTTCAACAGGTTCTCGAAGGGGAGATCAGTGCTGCCCAGTATGTGAGCAGCATCAGAAAAACGGTTAACCCCTAGAATGAAATTGCTAATTTCACTTCCAAAACCCCTTCATCTGTAGAAACATCCGTAGCTTTGACAAAGGACAGAATTTTTTGCGGATAAAAACCGAGATCAAACTCTTTCTCCAACATGTTGCGTGTTGTGTCAGGCAGTTCAAGCTGATTGAACACCAGCTTATCCACATGAAAACGAATTGAATTTTGCGGTTCGTTCTCGACCGTATAGTGACCTTCAATGCTTAATTGCAACTGATCACGCTTACCCGAAGCTGTAATTTTATTCGAATCAAATGTGAACGCAAAATCGTTAAAAATTTCATTTTGTGAACGCAGAAACATATTTAGTTC
This sequence comes from Paenibacillus intestini, assembly GCF_030803945.1. Lineage (NCBI taxonomy): Bacteria > Bacillati > Bacillota > Bacilli > Caryophanales > Paenibacillaceae > Paenibacillus > Paenibacillus intestini. The sequence goes on from NZ_JAURUN010000003.1 coordinate 487,416, forward strand.
GTCCTGAGCAATACGAATGGTATAGGTTGTTCCTGTGGTGGATATCGCTCCGTTTTGTTTTTGTACAAAATCAGGCAAGTTTTGCATGGCTGACGCCAATGCCTTGAAATAACGTTTTACCTCGTAAATGCCCACGTTCTCCCAATACAGCGTTAATTCATTCATTAATTTTTGAATAGCTGCCGCGTCACCGCTGGCGGTTATTTGCTTATCCACTTCTTTTTGCAGCAGGGCCACCCTTGTTCGCTGGTTTTCCAGATTGGTTTTCATCTGGGTAAGCTCCATAGAGGTTTGGCGGATTCGATCAGACGTATGTTGCAATTCATTATAGCGAGTCTGATACTTGTCCAAAACAGCTTGATCTTTACCAATGATGATTTGATAGTAGTCATATAGAACAAACAAATCCTTAAATGATCTTGCTCCAAGCACTGTCATGAGCAGGCTATCGCGCTCTCCTGTGTAATAGGATCTTACAACAGCTCCGGCCCGTTCTTGCTGGATATGTATTTCCTTTTCCTGTTGTAGCAGTTGGGCAGATAATGTCTCATGTTGCTTGGCTAATTGCGTCTGCTGTTCACTAATACGTTTAATTTCATGATCAATCTCTACAATAGATAATGTTTTTTGAAGAATGGCTTGCGTGTCTTCGGGCGAAGTCTCTCCATAAACGTATGATGAGGCGGATTGCACAAACAATATGATAATGAACAAGATGGCGATTAGGCCATATCGATGCTTCACAATCATTCTCCTTTCTTCCATCCTTTTAAAATCATGCAGATGAGAACTCTTCCAAACAATATATGAAATCCATACGAAAAATATCCTTAGTGGTTACATACCATTATATCTTCATATGTAATCTGACAACAAAAAAACAATCCGACAAGAGCCGGATTGTTTTGATGCTGCTGGCGGATTAGAGCGGCAGTCCCATTTGAAATACAGTCCAGTAGCTGAACCCTGTGAACGTTACGATCATATAACCCCAGAAGAGCAATATATACGTACGTTCTGTAAACTTCAAGTATCCCAAAAGGACAAAAAACGCAGTCTGCAGGAAGAAAAGCAAAGCCATTTCAACTAAGTCTCCTGCAAAAGCCATCAGGCCAATCGCAAGCGTGAAGAACCCGAGTACCCGAAACATGCGTGCCACGGTAAATCCTCCTCTCTTATGTACGTTCATAGATTGTCTACATAATATTATACCGACAAAGGAAAAACGTGTAAACAAATTTGGGTATGAAAGCGAATTCTTTTTTTATCAGCTTAGGATTAAAGTGTTCAGAATTATACCGATCACGTATGAGGGAACCTGAATGTGGAAATACATTTTAGTATGAAATCAATTCTATGAACTCTATGAGAGGCATAAGATTGAGTAAAGCAACTTTTATACCTAATTCACATAACGGGTTACCGGTTATGGGGACGGTTATTTCAGGATGGTGTTAGGAGGGTATTATAGCATGACTGCAGTGAGACAGGATGCTTGGAGCACAGAGGATGATTTGATTTTGGCAGAGGTTACATTGCGTCATATTCGGGAAGGCAGTACGCAGCTAGCCGCTTTTGAAGAAGTGGGAGAAAAAATAGGCAGAACTTCGGCCGCCTGTGGGTTCCGTTGGAACAGCTGTGTGCGTAAGAAGTATGAATCAGCGATCAGCAATGCTAAAGCACAAAGGCAGAAGCGGAGCTATCTAAGAAAACAGCCGGCAATACTTGGTCCACAGGTTGCTGCACTGGCAACATTAGACGCCGAGGAAGGTCTCTTTAAGACGGAAGGTGTGTCAGATGAAACCCTATCTATGGATGCGGTCATCCGTTTCCTAAGGCAGTGGAAAGGAACTGCACAGGAGAGCAATCGTCAGCTTAAAATGCTTGAGAAGGAATTGCGTGAGAAGGAAGACGAACTGCTTGAATTACGTTGTGAGAACGACCGACTTTCCAAAGAAGTTAATGAGGTTCAAACCGATTATCGTGTCGTGAACGATGATTACAAAGCATTGATCCAGATTATGGATCGTGCACGCAGGCTTGCTTTTTTATCCGAAGAAGAAGAAGAACTCAAGACAAGGTTCAAAATGGATGCTAACGGAAATCTGGAACGAATCGAGTAGCGATATTCAAAATTAAAGTAACCTTGTAATATTTGCCCGCCAAACCTCCGTAATCATACGGCTGGTATGACGGGTTTTTAGTTGTGTGCATTTTGTACTATTATAGAAGAAGGTTTTTCGGTTTGATTCAAAAGGTACAGGAAATGACCAGAACAGGGGGATCAGATGATTATAGATGTAGTAGGAGCAGGTTCGCTAGGACTTCTATTTGGAGGGAAGTTGCAAGCATCGGGTGAAAGAGTACGTTTTTGGACTAGAACATCAGTGCAGGCCGATCAGCTTAAACGAGACGGAATTAGGATTACCGAGAAGGATGCGGAAATTCACATCAGGCCGTACGAGATTCAAGCTTACCCGATATCCCAACTGGCGAATCATTGGAACAAGACACCTGGAGACTGGATGCTGCTCACTGTGAAGCAAACTCATATTAATGATTTTATTGAACAGGCAGCAACGTTAACGTTAGAGATACGGCAGCCATTCAAGATTGCTTGTTATCAAAATGGTCTTGGTCATCTGGAGAAGCTACAGGCTGCTTTGCCAAATGCATTGCTGTGTAGTGCGATTACAACTGAAGGGGCTAAACGTACCAAAGGTGAGGTGGACCGGGCCGGTTATGGAAAAACACTTCTGGGCTTGAGCAAGAGTTTGGCGAAAATGAACGTGGGAATAATAGATGAACAACAAATATTTACTTTAGCCAGGGTTGTGCAACAGGCAGGATTTGACTGTACAGTGTCGAATGAAATCGATAAGCTGATATACAGAAAACTGCTCATTAATGCGGTTATCAACCCGCTTACGGCAATATGGAGAATCCCCAATGGTGAATTGCTTCACATGAAGGAACGAGTTAGCATTATGCACCAGTTGTATGATGAGGCAATGACCGTGTATGGAGCTATGAACGTACAATTGGAAGGCGATTTATGGGATCAAATTCAGGGGGTATGCCGCGACACTGCTTCGAATACGTCCTCCATGCTGGCAGATGTACTACATAAACGCATAACAGAGGTTGAATCAATTAACGGATCAATTATAAAAATGGCAAAGGAGTTCAATCTGAAGGTACCTACACATGAAATGCTTTTTCATTTGATTCAAGGGATACAATCAGAAGGGGTGAGTTAATGGGGTTTTTCATCGTATTGAGTTTATTGCCCTTTTTTCCTTTTTTACTCGTGTATTGGGGCATGATGGTATGGAAGAAAGATAAGGCGATTGCATTGCGAGCAGCTATGGACGTCACTACATTTTTCCTTATTTTCTCCGTGTCTGCGTTATTCAACTTAACATTTGATTCGAATTTTGGTTTTTATCTGACATTAATACTCATACTAATAGCGCTTGGTTTTATCGGAGGTGCGCAAAATCGACTAAAAGGAAAGGTCGATGGGGGAAGAATGTTCCGGGCCGTATGGCGCATGTCGTTTGTGATGATGAGTTTTGGATATGTTTTGTTTACTTTATTTGGATTATTTAGATACATTATGAACCAGATGTGAGGTTACATAACGCAAAATCCCGAAAAGATGTGGCGATTTTGTCGAAAACTGAAAAAAACATTACTTTCTGAAAAAGTAATGTAGATTTTTTTGACCGGTGGTTGTATAATCTATAAACATAAACCACATCAATTTAGGGGGAAAAGTTAGATGAAAAGGAAAAGTCTATTAGTCCTTTTGACGCTGATCTTGGCGTTCGGTACCGTACTTGCAGCGTGCGGATCGAAAAATGAAGGCACAGGTACCACACCAGATAACAATTCTGCAAGCGGAGAAAAGGCTCTTGCCAAAGATCAGGTTCTAAAAATTAACTTAACGGCTGAACCTCCTACGTTTGACCCTGCTCAAGCCAAAGACAGTCAAACGAACACGGTTTTGAAATTTTTGTATGAAGGTCTGGTACGTATCGACGCGAATGGTAAAGAAGCCGCGGGTGTCGCTAAAGACTGGACAATTTCTGAAGATGGTTTGAAATATGTGTTCAACCTGAACCCAGATGTTAAATGGAGTAACGGTGACGCAATTACTGCCGAAGACTTTGTTCGTTCTTGGGAACGTGCTTTGAAACCGGAAACAGCTTCTCCTTATGCATACCAATTGTACTACATCAAGGGCGCTGAAGGTTTTAACAAGAGCAAAGATAAAGACTACAAAGGAACTAAAATTACTGATTTCGCTCAAGTAGGTGTTAAAGCTACGGATGAGCACACACTTGAAGTTACATTGGAAAACCCAACGCCTTACTTCTTGGGTCTTACAGCATTTTACACGTATTATCCAGTACACAAATCTGCTGACACGAATGACAAATTCTTCACAGATTACAAAAACATGATCGTTAACGGTCCATTTGTAATGGATCAATACACTAAAGGTCAAAAAATTGTTGTAAAGAAAAATGAAGGCTACCATGCAGCTTCAGATATCAAATTGACTCAAATCGATATGTCTCTGACAAGTAGTAGTTCTTCGGAACTGCAAGCGTACAAGTCAGGACAATTGGACTATACTGGTGCACCTAACGGTGAGGTTCCTACGGACCAAATTCCTTCTTTGAAAGCTGAATTGCCAAACGAGTTCAAAGCTACTGGTATTGCAAGTACGTATTACTATCAGTTCAACGTACATGAAGCACCATTCAACAATGTTAAAATCCGTAAAGCATTTGCAATGTCCATTCAGCGTCAGCTGCTTGTTGATAAAGTAACACAAGGTGGACAAATTCCTGCATTCGGATTCGTTCCTCCAGGTATCCGTGGTGAAAACGGCGAATTCCGCAACGAGCACAAAGATGATTACTTCACTGAAAATGTGGATGAAGCTAAAACATTGCTTGCCGAAGGTATGAAAGAAGAAGGTTACACTACATTGCCAGCAATCACTTTGATCTACAACACAAGTGATGGTCATGCTAAAATTGCTTTGGCTATCGCTGATATGTGGAAAAAGAATCTTGGTGTTGACGTGAAAACAGAAAACCAAGAGTGGGGCGTATTCCTTGAGAACCGTCAAAATCAAAACTTCCAAATTGCTCGTGCGGGCTGGTCTGCAGATTATAACGATCCGTACAACTTCTTGGAAATGTGGACTACTGGCAACACAAACAACGACTCAAAATTCAGCAATGAACAGTATGACAAAGACGTAAAAGACACTGTGAAAACAGCTGATGCAGCTGCACGTATGACTGCTTTTGCTGATGCTGAGAAAATTCTGATTCAAGATGAAATGGCTGTAATGCCTATCTACTACTACACTAACGTATCTTTGACTAAGCCTTACCTGAAAGGTGTACAACTTGATTTTAGTGGAGCGATTGACTTCACACGTGCATATCTGGAAGAGAAGTAAGTTGTTCTGAAGTCTAATATGATTGCTTCGGGATATATATGTGGAATTCCATATATATCCCGATTTTTTTGTATGTGCACTGATTTTCCTTATAATTCTTGAAATTTCCGATAAATGGATTGGACTTTATTGTGGTCTGATTCTACAATCGATTTGTATACAAAATATTGTTTGTGGAGGTGTGCAAGGGTTGGTTAAGTACGTTTTGAAAAAACTGCTATTTATGCTGCTATCGCTTTTCATACTCGCATCGATGACTTTCTTCCTGATGAAGGCCATTCCTGGTGACCCTTTTACATCGGAGAAAAAAGTTTCACCTGAAATTCGGGTTCTTCTTGAAGAAAAGTATGGCCTGAATAAACCGATGTATGAACAATACCTGAAGTACATGGGTGGGATCGTTAAAGGGGACTTCGGAGTTTCAATGAAGTATCTAAACCGTGATGTCTCTGACATGATTGGTGAAACATTCACAGCTTCGTTGAAATTAGGTGTGTTTGCAATCATCATCTCCATTATTGTAGGGGTGTTGCTTGGTCTGCTTGCAGCAGTATATCACCGTAAATTGATTGATGATGTGACTATGGTGCTTGCTGTCATAGGAATCGCCGTGCCCAGTTTCTTGCTCGCATCGTTATTACAGTACGTGTTTGCGTTTAAACTAGGCTGGTTTAACGTTATGGGCTTTGATGGGCCGCTTGACTACGTTCTACCTGTTGCTGCGCTGTCCGCATCACCGATTGCCTTTATCGCACGTCTAACGCGTTCAAGCATGCTGGAAGTTTTACATGCAGACTATATTAAAACGGCGAAAGCCAAAGGTTTGAAATGGCCTGCCATCATGTTTAAGCACGTTGTACGGAACGGTATTTTGCCTGTTGTTACGTATGTAGGACCAATGACGGCTAACATTATTACAGGTTCTGTTGTAATTGAGCAGATCTTTAACATTGGTGGAATTGGTAAAGTATTTGTCGAGAGTATTACGAATCGGGATTACACTATGATTATGGGAATTACTATTTTCTATGGTATTCTCCTGATGTTAGCGCGTTTCCTTACGGATATCGCTTACGTATTGGTTGATCCTAGAATTAAGCTGGAAAGCCGGAAGGGGGCATAACGTTGTCTGGCATGAATAATAACAATAATGGAACGGCGAATACTGACCTGAACAGTCAGGCAGCGGTAAAGCCGCAAGAAAGTATTTCCCTTTTTAGAGACGCGATGTACAGACTGGCAACCAATAAAGCCGCAATGATTAGCCTTGGTGTGCTGGTGCTTGTTGTATTGTTTGCTATAATTGGACCAACTTCTTTGTTTACGAAGTACAATTATTATTCGAATGATCTGCTTAATTCGAACGCTGCTCCAAGTGCGGATCACTGGTTTGGTACAGATGATCTGGGCCGTGATGTGTGGGTAAGAACATGGGTAGGCGCACGTGTCTCCTTGACAGTAGGTTTGGCTGCGGCGTTAATTGACCTTGTGATCGGGGTTATCTACGGTGCGATCATGGGTTTCTACGGTGGACGAGTTGATGGGATTATGAATAAGTTCTCCGAGATTTTGTATTCTTTGCCTTACATGTTGGTTGTTATCTTGTTGCTGGTTGTTTTGGAGCCAAGTCTTACAACGATTATTATTGCGCTTACCATTACAGGCTGGATTAGTATGTCCTGGATTGTACGTGGTGAGATTATGCAACTGAAAAATAGAGACTTTATCCTTGCTGCAAGATCGATGGGTGCAAGTACTGGACGTCAATTGTTCCGTCACTTGTTGCCAAATGCGGTTGGACCGATTATCGTTACATTGACATTGTCTATTCCAAATGCGATCTTTGCAGAGGCGTTCTTGAGCTTCCTCGGTCTGGGTGTATCTGCACCAAGATCTTCCCTTGGATCCATGATTAATGATGCACTTACAGGCTGGACGCTTTATCCATGGCGGATGTGGTTCCCGGCTGGTTTGATGGTTATTACAATGCTTGCATTTAATTTGCTCGGTGATGGACTGCGGGACGCACTTGATCCGAAATTACGTAAATAGAAAGAGGAGGTGGGATTATGGAGCCGATTTTAACAGTCAAAGACTTAAGTGTATCGTTTTCGACGCGCTCGGGTGAATTTGATGCCGTTAAAAATGTGAGTTTCGAAATTGGCAAAGGAGAAACGCTAGGGATCGTAGGTGAATCCGGTAGTGGTAAGAGTGTTACCGCCCAGACGATCATGAAATTGATCCCTTCCCCGCCTTCGAAGGTTAAGAGCGGAGATATTACGTTTCACGGGCAGGATCTGTTGAAAAAGACAGATAAACAAATGGAAGCCATTCGTGGTAAAGATATCGGTATGATATTCCAGGATCCAATGACTTCCTTGAATCCTACTATTAAAATTGGTAAACAGATTACAGAAGTATTGCGTAAACACCAAAACATGTCCAAGCAGGCAGCGAACAAAGCAGCTCTTGAGATGCTTGAACTTGTAGGTATCAAAAATGCAGCGATTCGCATGAATCATTATCCGCACCAATTCTCTGGTGGTATGCGTCAACGTGCGATGATTGCAATTGCACTTGCCTGTCGTCCGTCTTTGCTGATTGCGGATGAGCCTACAACAGCACTCGACGTTACCATTCAGGCTCAAATTCTGGATGTCATGAAAGACATGCAGAAAAAGCTTGGAACATCCATTATGCTGATTACGCATGATCTTGGCGTTGTAGCGGGCATGTGTGACCGTGTGGTTGTCATGAAGGAAGGCGAAGTTGTAGAAACAGGGACAACAGCTGAAATCTTCAGTAACCCACAGCATCCTTATACGATTAAATTGTTGAACGCTCTCCCGCGTTTGGACGAGCCGAAAAAAGAAAAGCCAACTCCGGCAGGTATTGTCAAAGGAAGTAACAAACCTTTGGTTCAAGTGAAAAATTTGAAACAATACTTTAACCTTGGCAAAGGTAACATCCTTAAAGCTGTAAATGATGTGAGCTTCGACATCTTTGAAGGAGAAACCCTTGGTGTTGTAGGTGAGTCAGGTTGCGGAAAATCGACGACTGGACGCACCATTCTGCGCCTTTATGAGCCAACTGGCGGAAGTGTGAACTTCAATGGTACGGATATTTACAAATTGTCTCCACGCAAGATGAAAGAAATGCGTAAAGACATGCAGATGATTTTCCAGGATCCATATGCTTCACTGAACCCGCGTTTTAACGTTATGGATATTATCGGAGAGTCTTTGGATATTCACGGGCTGGCAACAAGCTCTAAAGAACGTAAGAGACGTGTAGAAGAGCTGTTGGACCTCGTAGGTCTTAATCCAAGTCATGCTTTGCGTTATCCGCATGAATTTTCCGGTGGACAAAGACAGCGGATCGGGATTGCTCGTGCTCTTGCCGTTGATCCTAAATTTATCATCTGTGATGAGCCGCTTTCTGCACTGGATGTATCCATTCAAGCTCAGGTTGTTAAATTGCTTGAGGAGTTGCAGCAACGTCTTGGGTTGACGTACCTCTTTATCGCCCATGACTTGTCCATGGTGAAACATATCAGTGACCGTGTTGCGGTTATGTATATGGGTAAAGTAGTAGAATTGGCTGAGAGTGAAGAACTGTACGCGAATCCAATTCATCCATACACCAAAACATTGCTTTCTGCGATCCCTGTTCCAGATCCGGAAGTGGAAGCAAATAAACGTCGCATTTTATTGCCGGATGAACAATCTGGACCAATCCAGAATGCTTCGGGCGGTCCTAAAAATGACCCGTATAATTTGGAAAATGCTCAATTGATTGAGGTTTCCAAAGGACACTGGGTTGCAGAACCTTACGTATAATAGTTTCGAAAACGAATATGCTATTATATACATCATAACCGCCGATTTAAATCGGCGGTTTTTTTCATATATTTGTGACTTTGTTTTGACGAAGAGCTACTGAATTCGGTACAATCAAGGAAGGCTCTTTAGAAGCAGAATAGGAGGCAGACCTCATGAAAGGGATCACCGAGGCGCTCCGCAGCGGATCAAAGCTTGCAGAAGATTATCTCTGTACGACAGATGCTGCGCGAAGCCTTTATGAATATGACATTCGCTGGGAAAACGGCCTCCACGCGCGTGCTGAATGGCTGAAACAATCGGAGCATACACGTGTTGACCGTCATGAACTGGCGGCGTATTTACGTTTATATAATAAGCGAGTAAATGATCATGACAAGGTTCATGCTTCGATTACCCGCCTAGTTGAAGAAGATGCACTCGTCGTTACGGGTGGACAACAGAGTGGCTTGTTCACCGGACCATTGTTTGTGATATACAAAGCAGCCAGTGTGGTCGCCGCTGCGCGTGAAGCTGAACAGCAATTGAAACGTCCTGTAATTCCAGTGTTCTGGATTGCGGGAGAAGACCATGACTGGGATGAGGTAAATCATACGTATTTGCCTGATAAGCAAGGACAGATTCACAAAGTTAAACTGCAAGGGCATTTTAAAGGTAAGGACTCGGTAAGTTATGTGGAAGTAAAGTGGGATCAGTGGGAAACGGTGTTGAATCAAGTGGAACAATTATTGCCTGATACCATGCATAAGCCTGGATTAATAAAGCTGATCACAGAAATCCATCAGTCGAGTACGAATCTAAGTGATGCGTTTGCGCGAATGATATCGGCCTTGTTTGCAAAGACTGGACTGGTACTCATGGATGCTGCCGATCCTGAATTGCGTAAGTTAGAAAAGCCCATATTTGAGCGTTTGATCCGGAAGAATAACTCGTTGCGGGAAGCCTATTTACAAGGGGCATCGCTTGTAGAACAAGCGGGTTATTCGATATCAGCAGAAGTGGCGGAAGATGGGGCCAACCTCTTTTATATTCATGAAGGCACCCGTTTGCTTTTGATGCTGAAAGATAACTTGTATCAGGATCGTAAGGGGTTAGTTTCCTTTACAGAAGAACGTTTGTTACAAGAATTGGAAGATCACCCTGAGCGTTTTAGTAACAACGTACTCACCCGTCCTTTGATGCAAGATTCATTGTTGCCTGTGGCTGCTGTTATTTTAGGGCATGGAGAAATTGCATATTGGGGTCTTACACGTGAGGCGTTCCGTACTTTTGGGCTACAAATGCCGATATTATTGCCTCGTCTATCCTTCACGATTATGGAGGAAGTGCAACACAAATATATGAAACAATACGGACTTTCTTTCCAGGATGTACAGAACCAACTGGAAGAAAAGAAAGCACAATGGCTAACGCAGCAGGAAACTTTCCAAGTTGATGAACAATTCACGCAGATCCGTGAGCAGTTTATGACGCTCTATCGTCCGCTATTGGATCAGGTTGCAGAAGTGCATCCCGGATTGAACCGCATTGGTGAAGCGAATTTAGCCAAAATGAATGAACAGATTCAGTATCTGGAGCGTCAGGTTCGCAAGGCAATCGAGGATAAACATCAAGTGAGTTTGAGGCATTGGAACGGTATTCAGAATGCTCTGTTCCCAATGGGCAAACCCCAGGAACGAGTACATAATGCACTCTTTTACCTGAATCGTTATGGAACGGACTGGATTGAGGAATTGATTAAAGCATCTGCTGAATTCCGGGGCGAACACAAGGTTATATCCTTATAAGTATCTATTTAGATTATATTGATTTTTATAATAGAAGAAACACATTTGAGGAGGAGATAAAGTGACCACATCTTCATTACAAAACAGTATCGTCAAAGATATGGGACTTGCTGCAGAGGGCCATTTGAAAATTGATTGGGTTGAGGCGCATATGCCGGTTTTAAACCGGATTCGTCGTCAATTTGAACAGGATTTGCCTTTTAAAGGTCTAAAGGTAGCGATTTGCCTTCACCTGGAAGCTAAAACCGCATATCTGGCAAAAGTCATTCAGGCTGGTGGTGCTGAAGTGACGATCACACATAGTAACCCGTTGTCTACTCAAGATGATGTATGTGCGGCTTTGGTAGAAGACGGTGTGACTGTTTATGCGAAATATAATCCTGAACCAGCTGAGTTCAAAGCACTGCAACTCCGTGCTCTTGAAGTGAAGCCTGATCTCATTATTGATGATGGTGGGGATTTTGCAACTATTATTGCTTCCGAACGTCCTGATCTTGCAGCTACGATTCGCGGGGGCGCAGAAGAAACGACAACAGGCATTATTCGTTTGAAGGCACTGGCGAAAGAAGGACAACTGAAATTCCCGATGGTTGCGGTAAATGACGCATATTGCAAGTATTTGTTTGATAACCGCTATGGTACTGGGCAATCCGCTTTTGACGGTATTATTCGGACAACGAACCTGGTGGTTGCAGGTAAAAATGTTGTCGTAGCTGGGTATGGCTGGTGTGGTAAAGGTGTGGCTATGCGTGCAAAAGGTTTGGGTGCCAATGTCATTGTAACTGAAATCGACCCAATCAAAGCCGTGGAAGCACATATGGATGGTTTCCGGGTTATGACGATGCTGGAAGCAGCAAAGTTGGGTGATTTCTTTATTGCTGTGACAGGCAACAAGGACGTCATTACAGGTGAACATTACGATGTTATGAAAGACGGAGCTATTCTGAGTAATGCAGGTCACTTCGATGTTGAGGTTAACAAACCGGAGCTTGCCAAACGTTCTGAGTCTATTCGTACCGTTCGTCGCAACATTGAGGAGTACCGTTTCAAAGATGGTCGTAAAATGTATCTGCTCGCGGAGGGACGCTTGGTAAATCTGGGAGCTGCTGACGGACATCCGGCCGAGATCATGGACACTACGTTTGCACTGCAGGCATTAGGTTTGCGTTATGTGAGCGAAAACTATGAATCTCTTGGTAAAAACGTAGTGAACGTTCCTTACGAAATTGACCAGCAAGTGGCGAGTTACAAGCTGGAGAGCCTGAACATTGCCATTGATTCTTTGTCCGCTGAGCAAGAAAAGTACCTCGATAGTTGGAAATTTTAAAGGGTTATCCAATAATTACAAACGGATAAACTGTTTCAAAAGTAGTAGAATGGTGTATTGACGATATGGCTCATGTACGGGTGCACATACGATCACCCGTAACCGGGAAACGTCTTTGGTCCTGAATGACAGGATCGAAGGCGTTTTTTTCGGTGAAATCAAATAAAAAAACAGAAAAGTCAAGAAGGGTTTTGATTTTTTTAACCGAATCTATTATGCTTAGGTGGTGGAAAGTGGGGCAAAGTGGGGGAAATGGGTGGGGGAGTGAGTGCGGCAATGTTTATGGGCGAGTTTCAACATAGCATTGATGATAAAGGTCGGGTCATTATTCCGGCTAAATTCCGCGAATCTCTCGGATCCACTTTCGTTGTCACACGAGGTTTGGACCAGTGTCTTTTCGTGTACCCCATGGAGGAGTGGGGGGTCATGGAACAGAAACTGAAAGCACTGCCGCTGATGAAATCCGACGCACGTGCGTTTACCCGGTTTTTTTTCTCAGGTGCAACTGAATGTGAACTGGATAAACAGGGCAGGGTAAATCTGCCGGGTAACCTGAGAGAGTATGCCAAATTGGACAAGGATTGCGTTGTTCTTGGTGTGTCGAACCGGGTGGAGATTTGGAGCAAAGGCATATGGGAAAGTTATTTTAATCAATCCGAAGAAGCATTCAACGACATTGCCGAAAAGCTGGTCGATTTCAATTTTGACTTATAAAGTAAGGAGGGGTGCAGGTTGTTTCACCACATAACCGTACTCAAAGAAGAGGCAACCGAGGGATTAAACATCAAGCAGGACGGTATATACGTGGACTGCACTTTAGGAGGGGCGGGACACAGTTCCGTGATCGCATCCAAGCTAGGTCCGGGGGGACGTCTGATCGCACTTGATCAGGATGACTGGGCTTTGGACAATGCACGCGAGAAGCTCGCTGCTTATGAAAACCAGGTTACATTGGTGAAAACCAATTTTAGAGATTTGGAGCAGGTTCTCAAAGACCTTGATGTTCCTATGAAGGATGGTGTACCACAGGTTGACGGAATTCTGTATGACCTTGGTGTGTCATCTCCACAGTTTGACGAAGGAGAACGTGGATTCAGTTACAATCACGATGCACCGCTTGATATGCGTATGGACCAAGATGCACTTCTGACAGCCAAAGAGATTGTGAATGAATGGCCGGAAGAAGAGATTGCGCGAATTCTGTATCGCTATGGTGAAGAGAAGTTTTCCAGACGGATTGCTCGTGTTATTGTGAATCAACGTAGTCAGTCTGAGATCGAAACGACAGGTGAACTTGTGGAATTGATCAAAGAAGGTATTCCTGCAGCAGCCCGCCGTACAGGTGGACATCCTGCGAAGCGAAGTTTTCAGGCGCTGCGTATTGCTGTGAATGATGAACTGGGGGCTTTTGAAGAAGGACTGCATCAGGCTGTTCGTTGTTTAGCGCCAGGGGGGCGCGTATCTGTTATCACCTTCCATTCCCTTGAGGACCGGATATGTAAACAGATCTTCAGCAGCTATCTTGAAAAATGTACATGTCCACCTGACTTTCCGTTATGTGTATGCGGTGGTAAAGGGACTTTACGTCTCGTCAATCGAAAACCGTTGATTCCATCAGAAGCGGAACTGACCGAGAACTCTCGTGCGCGATCAGCCAAGCTGCGTGTAGCTGAGAAATTGTAGAACAAAAGAGGAGGAGGAGCCTTCAAATGGCATATACACGTGGCAATCTAGCGGTCAAAGAAAAAGCCCAAGAACGTGTAACACAGCAAAGGTACAAGGAAACTACTAAAGTTGTGACACGTCGCACAGGTCTGCCAGGCCGCGAAAAGTTTTTATACCTGATCACACTCTTAGCCGTCATTATTGTGGGCGGTGCCCTGATGTCTCGTTACGCTCATATTTATGAGCTGAACAAGCAGGCTCAGTCGACCATTGTAAAAATTAAAGAGGCTGAGAAGACCATTGCCGACTTACAGGTGGAGAGAGAAACATTGAATAATCAGGTTGTCGAGAATGCAAAAAGACTGGGTTACGTGGAAGCTTCCGATAAGGATGTTATTTTTGTACCACGCTCAACAACGAATACATCGACAGGTACTGAATCATCCTCGAATGCAACCAGTGGCAAGTAAAGAGGTGTTTCGATGGTAAAAAGAATAAAAATGCGCACGTTGTTAATAGGGGGATTCATTACCCTCTTTTTTCTTGTACTCGTAACCCGTATATTTTTCATTCAGGTGGTTAATGGTGACAAATGGCAAGAGCGTGCGGCGGGTCTTATCGAAAGGGAACAGACGATCAAGGCTGCTCGCGGAACGATTACGGATCGAAACGGGAATGTGCTTGCCACGGATTCGCCGGCTTACACGGTTTCGGTTAACCCGCTTTTGATTAATCAACTAGGTATTGAGGACGAAGTGACGAAGAAGCTATCGGCACTGCTCAAGAAAAACGAGAGTGAGATGCGAGCTCTTGTTACAGCAAAAAATAAAGACGGGAAGTTTTTTCAACAACGCGAAGTACGCAGTGAAGGATACAAAATTAGTCCTGCACTTGCTGAAAAGGTCAATGAGTTGCGCGAAGAGCTTCAGGAGCAACACAAGGCAAGAAATGCGATCGTCATGACGCAGGAGTCCAAACGTTTTTATCCGGAAGAGTCGCTGGCCTCTCATGTGCTAGGTTATATGAGTCGTGATGGCAAAGCTGTCAATGGGCTGGAAGTCTCGTATGATGACGTGCTGACAGGCACAGATGGTTTCCTGAATTACCAGAAGGATGCGAAAGGCATCAAACTTCCGGATTCACAAGATAATTATTTGCCTCCGAAAAACGGTAAAAACCTGAAACTGACGATTGATGATACGATCCAGTTTTACATTGAAAGTGCAATGAAAGAGACAATTGCGAAATATAACCCGCTGAGTATGACCGTCATTGCGGCTGATCCAAACACGATGGAGATTCTGGGGATGGCCAACTGGCCGACCTTTAATCCGAATACGTATGCGAGCACACCGGATCAGAAAAATTTTATCAACCATGCAACGCAGTCGATCTATGAACCAGGTTCTACGTTCAAAATTGTGACACTTGCGGGAGCCGTGGAGGAAAAACTGTTTGATCCGAATGCAACGTTTGAATCCAAGCGCATATACATCGGTGGTTTCCCGATTAGTGATAACGGACATACGTACGGAAGAATCTCTTACCTTGAAGGTGTCAAACGCTCCAGTAACATCGCTTTTGTTAATCTGGGGTACAACATGCTCGGGGGAGAGCGACTGCGTCACTATATCGATCAGTTTGGTTTTGGTAAAAAGACGGGCATTGACCTGCCAAGTGAAGCGGCTTCGCCAATCAAACCCTTGGTATACAAGTCAGAGATTGCTACCGCTGCATATGGTCACGGTCTCGTACAAGTGACGCCGATCCAGCAGTTATCAGCCATCTCGGCCATTGCAAACGGCGGTAAGTTGCTCCAGCCTCATCTCGTGAAGGAGATCATTAATCCGAATGATGGCACAACGGAAGCAATCAAACCGAAAGTGATTAGACAGGTCATCTCTAAAGAATCGGCCAAGCTTGTTGGCGGGTATCTGGAGCAGGTCGTAGCAGATCAGACGATCGGTACAGGACGTAATGCCTATATTGAAGGATACCGGGTTGCAGGCAAGACAGGGACAGCGCGAAAAGTTATCAACGGTCAATATAGCAAAAACAAAGACGTCGTTTCGTTTATTGGATTTGCACCAGTCAACAATCCGAAGATTGCGATGTTGATTGTGATTGACCAGCCAGATGGCACAAACATTGGCGGAGGAACTGCAGCGGCTCCAGTGTTCAAGAAGGTTGTAAGCCAGACGTTGCAATATATGGGTATACCGAAAGATACAGCCAAAACGACAGACAAAAAGTCAAAAGAAGCTCCTGTTGTACAGGCTAAGGCTCCAGACTTGAGTGGTAAAACGGCCAAACAGGCCAGAAGCCAGCTTCTCAACTCCGGAATTGCTTATGTCACGCTTGGTCAGGGTGAAAATGTGATTCGCCAGTATCCACAAGCAGGTGCTTCGATGAATCCAGGTCAACGAGTCTACCTACTGACGGAAGAGAGCAGTAAAATGAAGATTCCAGATCTGACGGGTGAATCGCTTCGTGATGCGTTGGAGGTTCTCTCACTGATGAAGGTAGGCGTAACAGTCAAGGGTGAGGGATACGTCGTGAAACAGAAGGAGCAGGTATCGGGTGAGCAACGAACGGTGCAGTTAACCTTACAGACAGCGAAGGCAGCGGTAACCGGTATAGCTGATGAAGCTCCAGATTCTTCTGATCCGAATGCGAAAAACCAGGACAACAATACGAAAACAGCTGATGAGGGTAAAACGGATGGGGATGATCCGCCGGGAAGTGCCTCAAATCAGAGTCAGACTGACAAGCAAAAGGGTCAAGACGAAACATCTGGTAAACCAGCCACTGAAGGGGCTTCCCTGCCATAGACTGTATAGACAGCTTGTTCTAACCCCCGGTTGTCCTGAATATTCATGAATGAGACAGTTCATGATTTTGGGACGAGTGGGGGGATCTTTTCGTGAAGGGAACAAGTGTGAATCTGCGCCGCAGGTTGCTGTGGAGTTTGTTAATTCTGGTTATGTTATTTTCGGCCTTGGTCATCAGGCTTGCTTATGTTCAGTTGGGGAAAGGGCCGGAACTATCGGCCAAAGCGGAAGAATCCTGGCGTCGTAATATTCCGTACACAGCTAAAAGGGGAGAGATTCTGGATCGAAACGGGACATCTTTAGCCTACAATGTGACAACCCCAACAATCATGGCGATCCCGGCTCAAGTTAAAGAAGCGGAGACCACAGCCAGGGCGCTGGCACCGCTACTAGGTATGACAGAAGAGAAAGTACTGGCAACCATCAAGAAACGAGAATTGATTGTAAGACTACAACCCGGTGGCCGCAAAATTACGATGGAGAAAGCTCAGCGCATCCGTGATTTGAAGCTCCCGGGTATCGTTGTTGCCGAGGATAACAAACGTTTCTATCCGTATGATGATCTGGCTGCTCATATTCTCGGATTTACAGGGATTGATAATCAGGGACTGACTGGTGTTGAAAAAAGATATGACGACAAGCTGAATGGTTTAAATGGCAGTGTATCCTACTTGTCCGATGCGGCCGGAAGGCTCATGCCGGGCTCATCTGAGAAGTATGTGGAACCGAAGGACGGGCTCAACCTCAAGCTGACCATTGATAAATCCATTCAATCTATTATGGAACGGGAATTGGATCAGGCGATGGTTAAGTTTCAGGCTAATTCCGCTTTGGCTATTGCAATGAATCCCAAAACAGGCGAAATTCTAGGGATGTCTAGCAGACCGGGCTACGAGCCGGCAGATTATCAGCAATATCCTTCAGAAATTTATAACCGGAACTTGCCCATCTGGATGACGTATGAACCAGGTTCAACTTTCAAAATTATTACACTGGCTGCTGCGTTGCAAGAAAAAAAGGTAAATCTGCAACAGGATCAATTTTTTGATCCCGGATTTGTAGAAGTCGGCGGAGCACGCTTGCGCTGTTGGAAGAAAGGTGGACATGGAAGCCAGACTTTCCTTCAGGTGGTGGAGAACTCCTGCAACCCCGGATTTGTTGCTTTGGGGCAGAAGCTTGGTAAGGAATCGTTGTTCTCCTACATTAAAAATTTCGGTTTTGGTGCCAAAACCGGGATTGATCTTAGCGGAGAAGCAAGTGGTATTCTTTTCAAATTAGCAAACGTAGGTCCTGTTGAACTTGCAACGACCGCCTTTGGGCAAGGTGTATCCGTAACTCCTATTCAACAAGTAGCAGCGGTATCGGCTGCCATCAATGGTGGGAAGCTCTATAAACCTTACGTTACGAAAGCCTGGGTACATCCAGAAACCGGAGAGGTACTGGAAGAAGTACAGCCTGAACTCGTTCGTCAAGTCATCTCGGAGGATACGTCCAAAAAAGTACGAGAAGCACTAGAAAGTGTCGTGGCCAAAGGAACAGGACGTCCAGCTTTTATCGATGGTTACCGGGTTGGAGGTAAAACAGGTACAGCCCAGAAAGTTATTAATGGTCGTTATTCGTCGAGTGAACACATCGTTTCGTTTATTGGATTTGCTCCGGCTGATGATCCGCAGATCGTGGTGTACACCGCTGTAGACAATCCGAAGGGGATTCAGTTTGGCGGTGTTGTTGCAGCCCCAATCGTACAAAACATTCTGGAAGATTCGCTGCATTATATGAAAGTGCCTGTGCGTAAGGACCAGCTCGCGAAAGAGTACAAATATGGTGAAACCAAAATTGTGACGGTTCCTGATCTTACTGGGGCTACAGTGGAAGATTTGTACGAGGATCTCAACATGAATTTTATGCTCGCGAAGTCGGGCAGTGGCAAATACGTAATTAATCAGGCCCCTAAACCAGGAGCAAGAGTAGAGCAAGGCTCAACGATACGTATCTATATGGGTAACGTCCTGAAAGATGATGGGCATGATCATTCGAAGCACGAATAAAGTTCTCAAATGGAGCTTTAAGTAAGGATGCAATGTAGGCTTAAGCGGAGTTTCCTACTCCGACCGCAACAAAATTCAGGGGATCGCGTTTCATTATTTGGTGGTCTGGTCGATATTAATACTATAGGAATCTGTGGATACAGAAGTATATTTGGAAAAGTGAGGTTATTCATGTGCTTTTAAAACAGTTTGAATCCAAGTTGATTACCGCCCGTCTCGTGGGCGACCCCCATACAGAATGTCACAACCTTCAGACAGATTCCCGGCAAGTCAAACCGGGGGATCTGTTTATCTGTCTTCCGGGACATACGGTCGATGGACATGATTATGCAGATAAAGCAGTGCAGGCCGGAGCGTCTGCTCTCGTTGTGGAGCGGCAGCTTGACTTGCCTGTACCACAATTGATTGTAAGAGACAGTCGCTTTGCTATGGCTGTTTTGTCGGACTTCTTTTTCGAATCACCGAGTCACAAGATGAAAATGATCGGAGTAACGGGAACGAACGGCAAAACAACAACGACTTATTTGATTGAAAAAATTATGAGCGACTACGGTCAGAAAACCGGGCTGATCGGAACCATCCAGATGCGTTATGATGGACGCACTTACCCGATGTCGGGAACAACACCTGAAGCTCTGGATTTGCAACGTAGTTTGCATGATATGGTTCAGGCTGGTACGGAATGCTGTGTGATGGAAGTTTCTTCTCATGCATTGGAGCAAGGGCGGGTGAAAGGCACGGATTTCCGTACAGCAGTATTTACAAACCTGTCGCAGGATCATCTCGATTACCATCATTCCATGGAGGAATATCGCGGAGCTAAGGGGTTGTTTTTTGCTCGCCTGGGTAACGGTTATGCAGAAGATGCTTCCGAGCGGAAGTATGCAGTGATCAATGCGGATGATCCGGCTGCGGATTATTATATCTCTGTAACGGCTGCTGAGGTTATTACATACGGCATGGGAGAACAGGCGGATGTTCGTGCATCTGCAATTTCAATCACAGCTCAGGGGACGACCTTCCATGTAGATACCTTTGCGGGTAGCACAGACATTGAACTGCGTATGGTAGGCAAGTTCAACGTGTACAATGCAATGGCGGCCATCTCGGCAACGCTGGTGGAAGGTGTGCCACTGGAAGAGATCAAGCGTAGTCTGGAGACCGTACCGGGTGTGGATGGCAGGGTGGAAGCTGTCAATGAAGGCCAGGCATTCGCGGTCATCGTTGATTATGCCCATACACCTGATGGACTTGAGAATGTACTGCGTACAGTCAATGAGTTTGCGGAGGGCCGTGTCATTTGCGTATTTGGGTGCGGCGGTGACCGGGATCGCACAAAACGCCCATTGATGGGTAAAATTGCTGCGAAGTACAGTGACTTTGTATTAGTGACTTCTGACAACCCGCGGACGGAAGATCCCGATCTGATTCTAAAAGACATTGAGCAAGGTTTGCTGGAAGAGTCCGTTCCGTCTGAGCGTTACACAATGATCGTGGACCGGCGTCAGGCCATTCATGAAGCTATTGAAATGGCAAGCCCGGCCGATGTAGTATTGATTGCGGGCAAGGGTCACGAGACTTATCAAATTATCGGAACAACCAAGACCGATTTCGATGACCGGATCATAGCCAAAGAAGCGATAAGGGGCAAATCCAATTGATAAAACGAACATTGGCGCAAATCGCCGACATGTGTGGTGGCACACTAAGTGATGCCGCAGTTTATAGTGAAGTTATCGCCGAAGGGGTATTTACCGATTCACGTAAACCGGTGGCAGGCAGTTTGTTTATCCCTTTGGTAGGTGAACGTTTTGATGGGCATGAGTTTGTGCAGGCTTGTCTGGAGCAAGATGCTGCGGGGGCGTTGTGGCAAAAAAATCATGGTGCTCCGCCGCAGGGAGCCGTTATTTTGGTGGACGATACCCTGACTGCATTACAGGCACTTGCATCGGCTTATCTTCGTGAGAACAAGGCATCTGTTGTTGGCATTACAGGCAGTAACGGGAAAACAACAACCAAGGATATTGTAAACGCGCTTCTCTCTACCACATTCAAGGTGCATAAAACGCAGGGGAATTTCAACAATCATATCGGTCTGCCACTAACGGTATTGAGTATGACACCGGATACGGAGATCATTATTTTGGAGATGGGCATGAGCGGTCGCGGTGAAATCTATGACCTTTCTGTCATTGCTCAGCCGGATGTAGCAATCATCACGAATATTGGCGAATCCCATTTGCTTCAGCTTGGCTCAAGACTTGAAATTGCCAGAGCCAAGGCTGAAATTGCTGCTGGTATGAAACCTGGCGGATTACTCATATACAACGGAGACGAGCCTTTAATCGCGCAGGTGCTTGAAGAGTCTGCAACGAAGCAACCTGAAGGCATGCAGCGGTTTAGGTTTGGATTACAAACGGATAATAACGATTATCCAACTGGGCTTATGAATGCACAGCACGGGATGGTGTTTACAACCAAGCAGTCTGTCGACAAAGCTTATAACCTTCCCTTGCTGGGTACGCACAATGTAATTAACTGTCTGGCTGCCATGGCCGTAGCACGTCATTTTGGGGTGACTGAGGAAAATATGGCAAAAGGCTTGTCGCAGCTAAAATTGACAGGGATGCGTATTGAGGTCACCCAGGCGGTCAGCGGACTTACTCTCCTGAATGATGCATATAATGCAAGCCCGACTTCCATGAAGGCTGCTATAGATGTGTTGGAAGGGTTAAAAGGATATCGGATGAAAGTGGCTGTACTGGGAGATATGCTGGAGTTAGGTTCGGAGGAGCAGCAGCTTCATCATGAGATCGGGATGTATATTACTCCTGATAAATTGGATAAAGTGCTGGTATACGGTCCATTATCCGTGAATATTGCTGAGGGAGCAAAAAAGCATATGGTAGCTGAAGCTGTGCATGCTTTTGATAATAAAGAAGAATTGACCCGTTATCTGCTGGAGAATCTTCATCCGAAAGATGCAGTTTTGTTTAAAGCCTCGCGAGGCATGAAACTGGAGGATGTAGTTCAAACACTGCAGACGGCACCATTACAGAATCGAGTAGACTAGAGGGGTGAACCCATGGATTTTCAGGTATTACTGTTAACAATCGGCGTTTCATTTATTTTGGCGGTGATTGCCGCACCGCTACTTATTCCGCTTCTGCGGCGGATGAAGTTCGGACAGCAGGTCAGGGAAGACGGGCCTCAGAGCCATTTGAAAAAAAGCGGAACACCAACGATGGGCGGAGTTGTTATTTTACTTGCGTTCACGCTGGCGTTTCTTAAATTCTCAGCGGTCAAAAACACAGACTTTTATGTGTTGCTTGTCGCTACGCTTGGATTTGGTCTCATTGGTTTTTTGGATGACTATATCAAAATTGTATTCAAGCGTTCGCTTGGATTGACAGCCAGACAAAAAATGCTGGGGCAGCTGTTCTTCAGTGCCCTCATGTGTTATTTACTTATTCAAAATGGACACAGCACCGCGATTTCTATCCCGGGAACTTCGGTTTCGTTTGACTGGACGGGATGGTTTTATTATCCGTTTGTTGTCTTTATGATGCTGGCCATTACCAATGCGGTTAACTTTACGGATGGTCTGGATGGCCTTCTCTCCGGTGTCAGTGCGATTGCTTTTGGCGCGTTTGCTATTGTGGCAATGCAGGCAACGTCGATGCCGGCGGCGGTGTGTGCAGCTGCCATGATTGGGGCTGTTCTCGGATTCCTGGTTTACAATGCACATCCGGCCAAGGTGTTTATGGGCGATACGGGTTCGCTCGGAATCGGCGGTGCAATCGGCGCGATTGCAATCGTTACGAAGACAGAACTTCTGTTTCTGGTTATCGGCGGTATTTTCGTAATTGAGGTCCTTTCCGTTGTGATCCAAGTTGTATCCTTCAAAACCCGCGGTAAACGTGTATTTAAAATGAGCCCGATCCACCATCACTTCGAGCTTAGTGGCTGGTCAGAATGGCGGGTTGTCATTACCTTTTGGGCGGTAGGTGCTATTTTGGCCGCTCTTGGACTTTATCTCAACAAGGGGTTGTAAATTATGAATCATCCAGAAACATATCGCGGACAACAAGTCGTCGTGCTTGGGCTTGCGAAGAGCGGCGTACAAGTTGCCAAGGTGCTGTATCGTGCCGGGGCTAACGTTATCGTAAATGATAAAAAAGACAGGGAACAGTGTCCCGAAGCTTCCGAATTGGAGGCTTTGGGAATTTCTGTTGTATGCGGGGGCCATCCGGATGATCTCATTCATAGTGATGTGAAGCTGGTCGTCAAAAACCCCGGCATTCCTTATCAGGCTGCTCCTGTGCAGCAAGCTCTTGAATTAGGTATTGAGGTGGTAACCGAGGTGGAGGTTGCATATCACCTTTGCGGGGCACCTATGATCGGTATCACCGGTTCTAACGGAAAAACAACGACCACAACTTGGGTAGGAAATATGCTGGAACAAGCGGGCTTGAATCCCATTGTTGCTGGTAACATTGGAACCCCTCTCTGTGAAGCTGCAGAGCAGGCTACCGCTGATAACTGGATGGTCGTCGAACTAAGTAGCTTCCAGCTCAAAGGCACGGTAGAGTTTCGTCCGCGTATTGCTGCGCTTCTTAACGTGGCAGAGACCCATCTGGATTATCATGGCGGCATGGAAGATTACGTGGCTTCCAAAGCAAAGCTGTTTGCCAATCAGAAACCAGATGACGTCGCTGTTCTCAATTGGGATGATGCTGTATGCCGTGAACTCATTCCTTATATCAAAGCGAGGGTGATTCCGTTCTCATTGACGGAAAACCTGGAAACAGGCGTGTATGCAGATCCGCCTTATGTCGACGGAGAAGAGGATGATGTGAAACGTCAGGTGATCTATGCGGATGGTGCAGGCAATCGAGCAGTGATTATCGATGTGCAGGACATTGGCATACCTGGACGTTTTAATGTAGGCAATGCGCTTGCTGCAGTAGCTATTGCAATCGCAGCGGGTGCTGATCCGTCACAGCTGGCTGCTCCGCTAGCTGATTTCAGAGGTGTTGAACATCGACTGGAGTATGTGCTCAAGCATAATGGCTCAGTTTATTACAACAATTCGAAAGCTACCAATTCAAAAGCAACGGTCATGGCACTGAATTCCTTTAAGGAACCTGTTGTATTGATTGCAGGCGGACTAGATCGCGGTTCAGATATGATGGAGCTGTTGCCGGTATTGGAGGAGCGTGTCAAAGCGTTGGTGGTTCTTGGTGAAAACCGTGCTAAAATTGCTAAAGTCGCAGAACTGGCGGGACTAAAGCATATTAAGGTCGTCGATAATGAGGAGGACGCTGCCCGTACGTTGACGGTTGCTGTTCAGGAAGCAGCAAGTCTTGCCGAACCAGGGGATGTTGTTTTGTTATCCCCTGCGTGTGCAAGCTGGGACATGTTTGCCTCCTATGAAGAACGGGGACGCATTTTTAAAGAGGCGGCGCATAACTTGTAAGTAGGGGGGTGGAAAAGCCCCTACTTCCATGCAAGGGGTGGCCTCCTGATGAAACAGACGCGACCGGCGCCGGATATTTGGCTCCTGATTTGTATTTTGGCTCTGCTTGCCATCGGCATCATTATGGTGTACAGCGCAGGCTCAGTACTTGCGTTCCGAAACTATGGCGACTCATTTTATTTTGTGAAAAGGCAGATTTTATTCGCCGTGCTTGGGCTGGTAGCCATGTTTGTGACAGCGAATGTGGATTATAGGGTATGGCGAAAGTATGCCAAGCCGATTTTAATTATCTGTTTTATTATGCTCATTGCCGTATTAATTCCGGGAATCGGAGTCGTTCGCGGCGGTGCACGTAGCTGGCTGGGGATTGGCTCTTTCGGTATCCAGCCCTCCGAATTCATGAAACTGGGCATGATCTTGTTTTTGGCTCATTGGCTGAGCAAAGATCCTGGTAAAATTAAAACTTTTACAACGGGGCTGTTGCCTCCGCTTGGGCTAATGGGGCTTGCTTTTGGCATAATTATGTTACAGCCCGATTTAGGTACAGGCACCGTGATGATGGGGGCATCCATGCTTATCATTTTCACAACCGGAGCACGAATGAAACATCTCGCTCTGCTTGCTCTGGGTGGAGTTGCAGGATTCGCGGCACTTGTTGCAGCGGCACCTTATCGGTTGCAACGAATTACAGCTTTTCTGGATCCATGGTCAGATCCGCTTGGTGCAGGTTATCAGATCATTCAATCGCTCTATGCGATTGGTCCAGGTGGACTGGCTGGTCTCGGGCTGGGGATGAGTAGACAGAAGTACAGTTACGTGCCTGAACCGCAGACGGACTTTATATTTAGTATTTTGGCGGAAGAACTCGGTTTCATTGGTGGAATGATTGTATTATTATTGTTTCTGGTGCTGGTGTGGAGAGGAATGCGTGTAGCGATGACGGTTCCAGATTCCTTTGGCAGCCTGCTAGCTGTGGGGATTATCGGTATGGTTGCTGTGCAGGTCATTATTAATATCGGCGTGGTGATTGGACTTATGCCTGTCACAGGGATTACACTGCCGCTGATCAGTTATGGAGGTTCATCACTGACACTCATGCTCACCGCACTGGGCATATTATTGAATTTATCCCGTTATGCGAGGTGACTTATACGATGCGAGTCGTTCTTAGTGGTGGTGGCACGGGTGGGCATATCTATCCGGCCGTAGCCATAGCAAGACAATGTGAGGCGGAAAATGCCGACTCGACGTTTTTATACATTGGCGGTACACGAGGACTTGAAAGTAAGCTGGTTCCTCAGGAAGATATACCTTTTAAATCGATTGACATTACCGGTTTTCGGCGTAAGTTATCCTTTGAAAATGTGAAAACGATCATGCGATTCGTTCAAGGGGTAAGGAGATCTAAAAAAATGCTGAAGGAATTCAAGCCGGACGTTGTCATCGGTACGGGCGGATATGTCTGTGGTCCCGTTGTATATGCGGCGGCAAAGCTGGGAATTCCAAGCGTGATTCATGAACAGAATGCGATTCCAGGTCTGACGAACAAGTTTCTCATGCGTTATGTAGATACAGTTGCCGTCAGTTTTGAAGGTTCTGAAAAATCATTCTCTGGTGCAAAAAAGGTTATCTATACTGGAAACCCGCGGGCAACAACAGTAGCCCAGGCCAGTCGGGATCGTGGATTCGCCACATTAGGTGTTCCGATGGACAGCCGTGTTGTGCTAGTCGTTGGGGGGAGCCGGGGGGCTAAAGCGATTAATCAGGCGATGATTGAAATGGCACCGATGCTGGAACAGCTGGATGATGTACATGTTGTTTACGTTACAGGCGAGACCTATTTTGATGAAACCCGTGAAGCGATCCGTAGTTCTTTGGGAACGATGCCTAATCATCTGCATGTACTTCCTTATGTACATAACATGCCCGAAGTACTCGCTTGTACCTCTTTGATTGTGAACCGTGCAGGAGCCTCGTTCCTTGCGGAGATTACATCTCTTGGTATTCCGTCGATTCTGATTCCATCACCAAACGTAACCAACAATCATCAGGAGGCTAACGCGCGTACCCTTGAAAAAGGAGGGGCCTCACTCACAATGCTGGAGAGAGAGCTTACAGGCAAAGGCCTGTATGAAGCAATTGCAGGCATTATGAATGACGAATCAGGACGTAAGCAGATGGCAGAGGCTTCTCGAAAATTAGGGAAACCAGATGCGGCCAAAGTGCTTGTAAACGAAATTAAGCGTCTTGTTGCAAAACGATAATAGGTGTTTGGACGCATTTATGGGCGATTGTCACACACCAGACGGGACTGACATAAGATACGGTATAAATCGTGACAATCGTTCCATGATACCGCAGTACAGCATCATATCGGCAAAGGTGCAACTAGGGTGAAGACCGTGAATTCCCGACATGGTATTGCTGGCAATGACTGGTCGAACCGAGGGATGGATTGCGGAGCCTCATGGATCGGATGTGTCACGGATAATTCAATTCGCTGAGATTGACTGGGAACAATGGATATCCAATTTATTGTTCAATCAGGCCAAGCGACAGCAGAGGACGTCATCACCCTTATACAGTCTATTCAGAGCACTATATCATCTCATGGCGGTATCCACCGGGTACCGTATGTTATCGCAGTGGGTGAGCGTAAACCCCGGAGGTGATACATTGGACAAATTGGTGATTGAAGGTGGGAGACCCCTATCAGGATCCATACGCATCCATGGAGCAAAAAATGCCGCTTTACCGATTATGGCCGCAAGTTTGCTCGCAGACGGAGAAATTACGCTGCACAACGTTCCACACTTGCTGGACATCGAAGTAATGCTGTATATCCTGGAACGACTTGGATGCACATGTCGGCATGAGCAGGGAACAGTGACGATCAATACGTCGCTTGTCCGGTCACATGATGTGCCAGAGGATCTTATGAAGCAAATGCGGTCTTCCATTTTTCTGATGGGGCCATTGCTTGCGAGGTTTGGGAGAGTATCTGTATATCAGCCGGGTGGCTGTGCGATCGGAGAACGTAAAATTGATCTTCACCTCCGGGGGCTGGAAGCACTCGGAGCACAGATTGAAGAGCAAGATCAGCAAATTATCTGTCATGGAGCTAATCTGATAGGTGCGGATATTCATCTGGATTTTCCGAGTGTTGGAGCCACTGAAAACATCATGATGGCTGCTGTGCTTGCAGAAGGCACAACGACAATTTTCAACGCAGCGAGAGAGCCTGAAATTCAGGATTTGCAGCATTTTCTGAATGCGATGGGGGCACGAATTATGGGTGCCGGCACGGATACAATCACGATAAATGGTGTTGAGAAGTTGCAACCTTGCACCTATGAAATCATACCTGACCGGATTGTCGCTGGAACCGTTATGATTGCTGCTGCTGCAACCCGAGGCAATGTTACGCTTACACACTGCAATCCTGCACATCTTACTTCGCTTATACATGTGTTAAAGCGCACTGGTGTTCAAATCACAGTATGCAATGATATAATGACTGTGAGTTGTATGACCCGCCCAAAATCAGTGGATCGTATTGTGACTTCCCCGTATCCATCGTTTCCAACAGATCTTCAATCACAGATCATGGTGCTACTCAGTTTGGCAGATGGATTCAGCGTGATGAAGGAAACCGTGTTCGAAGGAAGATTTAAACATGTGGATGAACTGAATGTCATGGGAGCGGATATTTCGGTTGACCTGAATGCAGCTTTTATCCGTGGAGTTCCAAGACTATATGGGGCTACTGTAGAGGCGACAGATCTTCGTGCGGGTGCAGCTTTAGTTATTGCAGGTCTGGCGGCTCAAGGTAAAACCATTGTGGAGCAAGTGCATCACATTGACAGGGGATATGATCAGATCGAAAAGTTATTCCAGAGTCTTGGAGCCTCAGTGGAGAGACAGTCGACTGTTTCGAAACAGTTGGATTTTGCCAATTAACGTCCTTGGCGTCCCCTTCTTGGAAGAGGAGGGGGCCTGAGGCTTTGTGGAGCGTTATTATGCCTAAAAGTCAAATTCCGGTTCTCAAGGAGAATCGCCCAAAAGGAAACACAAGCCGTAAGATTGTAATTATCCTATTATTATTATTTATTGCATTGCTGGCTGTATTATTCTTTCGTTCTTCGGTAAGTCGCATATCAGCGATCGAAATTACGGGTAATGTATACACGGCCACTGCGGATTTACTTGAAAAGAGTGGTTTGAGGGAAGGCGATCAGTTTTTTGGAACAAGTGCTACTGAAATCATAGAACGTCTTAAAACGATTAAAGCTGTCTCAACAGTTACTGTGGACAAGCAATTTCCGGGTACGATTCATATCAAGGTTCAGGAGTTTCCTACAGTCGCTTATGAACTGGACACAACCGGGGCGCTTAAAGCCATATTGTCTAATGGGACAAGCCTGAATGTTCCGCCAACGATCGGTGTTGCTGTAGAGAAGCCGATTCTGACACAATGGAAACCGAATGATCCGCTCAAGGCAAAGCTGAGTGAGGCGCTGGCTCAAATTCCAAATGAACTGACAACGGACATATCCGAAATTATTCCGAATCCGACACCCTCTTTTCCGGATCAGATTCGCATGTACACCAAATCACAGTTTGAAGTGATTACAACGATATCGCTGTTAACGGATAAAGTGGAGTATTTGAATCAGGTGATCGAGACCGAACGACCTGGTAAAATTACGATGCTTGAGGCGGATACGTATGTCCCGTTTGTACCGGATAATCCTGAGGATGACGCTGAGCCGGGAGCAGGGCAATGATGCATGTTGCTGATTGGCGGTTTATTGCGTAAAAGTGTAGACAGGATCGGGCTTTAGCACCGGTTGATGTGTGAAACTTGTTCTTTCTGAGATGAAGAAAAAATGGTACACTTGAACTTACGGCACATGAGTTGCCTCCTTCTTTTTTCTTCAAAGTTTTATGTTTCACATCCAGAACTTGGCACCCAAAAAAATTGTAGAAAAAAGAGGGAAAGCCTAAGCTGTGTTGAATATGTTTTAATGTGTGTTTAAACCCGAACGTATTTTACTATTGGAGTCAGGAGGTGCCACAGACTTGAGCAACAATGACATCATTGTTAGTTTGGACATCGGTACATCCAAAATTCGCGCTATTATTGGGGAAATTAATAATGGAACCTTTAATATTATTGGAGTTGGATCTGCCGACTCGGAAGGAATTCGCAAAGGTGTAATCGTAGATATCGATCAGACGGTGCAGTCGATTCGCAATGCAGTCGATCATGCAGAACGTATGGTAGGTATTCAAATATCCGAAGTATATGTTGGAATCTCAGGCAATCACATCGGACTGATGAGCAGTCACGGTGTGGTGGCAGTATCGAACGAAGATCGTGAGATCGGAGAAGAAGACATGGAGCGGGTGTTGAAAGCAGCCGAAGTCATTGCGGTTCCGCCCGAACGGGAAATTATTGATGTTGTCGCCAAGCAATATGTTGTAGACGGCTTGGAAGGCATACAAGACCCGCGTGGTATGATTGGTGTTCGCCTGGAAGTTGAAGCAACCATCATTACGGGTGCTAAAACCGCGATACATAATCTGTTGCGCTGCGTGGAAAAAGCGGGATTAAAAGTGAGCGACCTGGTCCTCATGTCACTCGGAGCAGGTCAACTCGCCCTGTCCAAGGATGAGAAAACGATGGGCTCTGTGCTCGTGGATATCGGAGCAGGAGCAACAACCATTGCTATCTTTGAAGAGGATAGCCTAGTTGCGACTTCAACACTGCCAATCGGCGGGGAATTTGTAACCAATGATATTGCTTATGGTTTGCGTACTTTGACCGATCAAGCGGAGAAAGTTAAGCTGAAATATGGCTGTGCCTGGCTTGATGATGCTGCCGCAGATGTGATGTTCAAAGTGACGCGCATCGGCAGCAACGTGGACAAGGAGTTTTCCCAGGAAGATCTGGCGGCTATTATTGAGCCTAGGGTTCAGGAGATATTCCAGATGATCGGCACAGAGGTCAAACGCCTTGGTTACAACGAGCTTCCTGGCGGTTATATACTAACGGGAGGTACGGTCTCTATGCCTGGTGTTCTGCAAGTGGCACAGCATGAACTTGCTGCTTCGGTGCGTGTCGCCGTTCCGGATTACATTGGTGTGCGTGACCCTGGATATACAAGCGGCGTTGGTATTTTACACAATGTTATTCGCAGTTTGCGTATCAGGCCCTCGAGCAGCAATGGCGGTAACAACAACACTAATAGCAAGAAACCGACGAACCGTCCGAAGCCAAATACGGCACAGGAATCGGAGCAAAAACCCGGTCTGTTCGAACGACTGAAGAATATGTTCAGTGAATTTATATAACAGGTTGGATCCATTTCATACATTCTTGAAGCCGTCTGAATGCGCTGGTACTAAAATAAACGCTTTCGTTCGTCGATATATGAAATTGATTCGGTTCAAATCAAAAATTGGACGGGCCATCCATGCACATTGAGGGGGAGATGGAATAATATGTTGGAATTTGATTTTGAGATGGAGAGCTTGGCTCAGATTAAAGTCATCGGGGTAGGCGGCGGCGGAAGCAACGCTGTAAACCGAATGATTGAAAATGGTGTACAAGGTGTTGAATTTATTACGGTGAACACGGATGCTCAGGCATTACACCTGGCAAAATCCGAGCATAAATTGCAAATCGGTGATAAATTAACTCGTGGTCTTGGTGCAGGTGCCAATCCGGATGTAGGTAAAAAAGCAGCGGAAGAGTCCCGCGACCTGATCATGAACACGTTGAAAGGTGCAGACATGGTCTTTGTTACAGCCGGTATGGGCGGTGGTACAGGTACAGGTGCAGCTCCTGTGATCGCTGAAATTGCCAAAGAGTGTGGCGCCCTTACTGTAGGTGTGGTGACACGTCCCTTCACTTTTGAAGGCCGCAAGCGTTCCAGCCATGCAGAACAAGGCATTGAAGCACTTAAGGAAAAAGTGGATACACTGATCGTCATCCCGAATGACCGTTTGCTTGAGATCGTAGATAAAAAGACGCCGATGCTGGAAGCATTCCGCCAAGCAGATAACGTATTGCGTCAAGCGGTACAGGGTATCTCCGATCTGATCGCAGTACCTGGTTTGATCAACCTTGACTTTGCAGATGTCAAAACGATCATGCACGAGCGTGGATCTGCGCTTATGGGGATCGGTGAAGCGACTGGAGAGAACCGTGCAGCCGAAGCGGCACGCAAAGCCATCATGAGTCCTTTGCTTGAAACTTCCATTGAAGGCGCACGCGGCGTAATCATGAACATCACAGGTGGCGTGAATCTGTCCCTGTATGAAGTGAACGAAGCGGCAGAGATCGTAACGTCGGCTTCCGATCCGGAAGTGAATATGATCTTTGGTGCGATTATTGATGAAGATCTGAAAGAGGAGATCAAGGTTACGGTCATCGCCACTGGATTTGAGGATAAACCTTCTGCTCCGCCAGTACGTAAACCTGCTACAGCATCAGAGCCGGCAGAGACACGTTCACCGAATCTTCGTCCATTCGGAAATCAGCCAAGTAATGATCAGTTGGACATTCCGACATTTTTACGTAATCGTTCCCGCAACAATAACAACGAATAATTAGGTAGTATTATACCTGGAAAACCCGGTGCTGCTTTTGCAGTTGCCGGGTTTTTTGCTGTTTTTTTATATAGTTTAACATACAGGAATGAACAAATTCTGAACAACTCGGCTGCGTCATTCCGACAAAAATAGTTGAAGACAAGCTCCCACATTTAGACAGACTTTGAACAGGAGGCTACGTATACTTGGGAATATGCTCATGAATATCGAGACGATGAAGCATTTAGGTTAATTCAATCCGAAGCATATAGGGCGATTCAATCTGAAGCATTTAGGTTGATTCAATCTGAAGCGTTCAGGGCGATTCAATCTAAAAGCATGTGAGATTCGTTGTAGCCTTTCGTTTCGATAGGTTGGATGCAGGCAGGTGAAGAGCGTGGTTGTGTATGTCGATCTGATCTTTCTAACAAATCTATGCATGGATGGAGCGCTCATTGGACTGACGGCCTGGATGCGCCAAACGAAGCTGGTCTGGTGGAGATGGCTGCTATCGGCTATCGTTGGGGCGTTATACGTCGTGATGATGTTTGTACCACAGTTTGATTTCCTGTTCACGTTTTTGATCAAGTTTGGTTTTTCTCTTGTGATGTTGAGTATCGCGTTTGGATATAAGGGACTGCAAGCTTTTCTGAGGACGCTGGGTACATTTTACGTTATTAATTTTGTGGCGGCTGGAGGCATCCTGGGTGTGCATTATATGCTTCAGAATTCAGGAGAACTGTTCAATGGCATCTGGTTCACAGCATCTGGGGGTATGTCGTTTGATCTGAAGATTGCATTCTGGTTCACTTTCATTGTATTCTTCGCGGTGCTCATTTTATTCAAAATTGTGCAAGGAGCCAAACGTAAATCAGATCGCATGACCACTTACCTTGGTCAAGTCGAGGTTTGCATCGATGAGGTTGTTGTGTCTTGTACAGGCCTTTTGGATACAGGTAATCAGCTCACAGACCCTTTATCACGGATGCCGGTGATGGTTATGGAGGTTTCATTGTGGCAAACGATGCTGCCTGATTCATGGAACAGTAGACTGAAACACGAATCACCGGAAAATCTCATCATGGAACTAGATCAGAAACATTTTCGCTGGCAGGATCGTCTGCGATTGGTTCCTTATCGGGGGATTAATAAAGGAACAGCATTTATGATGGCGGTCAAGCCCGATCGGGTTAAGGTGACAATGGACGGAACAGATTATGTGACGACAAAAGTTCTGATTGGACTGGATGGGGGCATTTTGTCCTCGGATGGGAAATATCAGGCCGTGATTCATCCTGAACTGGTGCAAGAAGCTGCTTCTGCGCAGTCTAAGGCTCAATCCGCAGAACCCACAGAAAAGCCGCTGAATGTGGTATAGGAGGAACCTACATGCTTGTGAAATGGAAATTGGTTGCCCAACTACAATATTATCGTCTGTTATTCCTGTTTGGGCTGAAAAGTGAAGAGATCTATTACATTGGTGGAAGTGAGGCACTTCCACCTCCATTGACACGGGAAGAAGAGGAGTACTTGCTACAGAAGTTATCTTCAGGGGATTCAGCGATCCGAGCCATGTTAATTGAGCGTAACCTGCGTTTGGTGGTATACATTGCACGTAAGTTCGAGAACACAGGTATTAACATCGAGGATCTGGTATCTATAGGTGCAATTGGACTAATCAAAGCTGTAAATACCTTTGATCCAGAAAAGAAAATAAAGCTCGCAACTTACGCTTCGCGCTGTATCGAAAATGAAATTTTGATGTATCTGCGGCGTAACAGTAAAATTCGTACTGAAGTTTCTTTTGATGAACCACTGAACATTGACTGGGATGGAAATGAGCTTTTATTATCCGATGTACTCGGTACAGAAAACGATACAATCTATCGAAATATTGAGGAACAAGTAGATCGAAAGTTACTGCATAAGGCGCTGGAAAAACTGACCGATCGCGAGCGAATGATTATGGAGCTTCGTTTTGGCTTGACGGATGGTGAGGAAAAGACGCAGAAAGATGTGGCAGATCTGCTTGGAATCTCCCAATCCTATATCTCCAGACTTGAAAAAAGAATCATTAAGAGGCTGCGAAAAGAGTTCAACAAAATGGTCTGATCCAGTGGGGAAAGAAGAATGGGTATTACTGGCAAGGGTTCCAACGACGAATAAAAAAGCCTGCCCCGGAGATAATGTACATTAATGTTTCTCCTTGGGAGGTAAATCACGATGACCCGAAACAAAGTCGAGATTTGTGGCGTGGACACCGCAAAGTTGCCTGTTCTCACCAATATTGAAATGCGGGAATTATTTCATTCCCTTCAGCAGCACCATGATCGCTCAGCAAGAGAGAAATTGGTGAATGGCAATCTGCGTCTGGTACTCAGTGTCATTCAGCGTTTTAACAATCGGGGGGAGTTTGTCGATGATCTGTTCCAGGTTGGATGTATCGGCCTGATGAAAGCCATTGATAATTTTGATTTATCCCAGAATGTCAAATTTTCGACCTATGCAGTACCGATGATTATCGGTGAGATTCGCAGGTATCTGCGTGACAATAATCCGATTCGGGTATCCCGTTCCCTACGGGATATTGCCTATAAGGCGCTTCAGGTTCGTGACAGCTTGACGAATAAAAATTCACGCGAACCGACGATATTTGAAATTTCGGAGGCACTGAATGTGCCGAAGGAAGATGTTGTTTTTGCACTGGATGCCATTCAAGATCCGGTATCGCTGTTTGAGCCGATTTATCACGATGGGGGAGACCCGATCTACGTGATGGATCAGATCAGTGATGACAAAAACAAGGATGTGTCCTGGATTGAGGAGATTGCATTGCGGGAAGCGATGCACCGTCTCGGTCAACGGGAAAAGATGATTTTGTCGATGCGCTTTTTCGAAGGGAAAACCCAGATGGAAGTTGCAGATGAAATCGGGATATCTCAGGCTCAGGTTTCACGTCTGGAGAAATCAGCTATACAGCAGATGCAGAAACATGTAAAGTCGTAGGATGACATTAGACAAGAAAGGCGATCAGTCGGAGAACCATTCCATTGATCGTCTTTTTTACGTAAAAGGAAAGGAAGCCCCCTAGTCCAGTGTAATCTTGGCCGAGTTGGCTATTGTAACAAACAAGCGAAAAACAGGACATTTTTCGCCTACAGAACATATATTGGTATAGAGGCATGCTGAACGGACAGATGAGCTGTAAACAGGGGGCGGGTAGAATGAGAGTAAACACAAATGAGTCAACGTCACGAGGTATGAAAATCTCCGATTTTCAAACAAAGGATGTCATAAATATTACGGATGGCAAACGTCTTGGCCAGATCAGTGACCTGGAACTGGATCTTAAACAGGGGCGAATCGAAGCCATTGTTGTTCCAGGATATAGCCGTTTTATGGGGTTGTTTGGAGGAGGGACAGATCTGATTATACCTTGGAGAAATATCGTAAAGATTGGCTCGGATGTCATTTTGGTTAAAATGGATGAGGTGAAAGAACAAGCTTATGATGAGCGTGAGCGAGAAGCCAGATTATATGATGAGCAGCAACAGGGCCGCACGGAGCGTACCGAACGATTGGAACGGCTGGATCGGAGTCAACGGAGAACGATATAAATGAGACAGAATGCACCCGCATTTGGTAAACTGGAAGTTGTGAGGTGATGAAGAATGGAACCCTTTGTATTGAACAAAAATGTCATGAAGGATATAGAAGAGAAAACGTATCATGGTGATCAAGATCCGCTGTTATTATATATTGAACCTTGGAAACGGTTGTTTGAGCGGTTAACGGCGGGATTTACAACCAGACATGGCGGCGTTGGTCAAGAACCGTACGCTACCCTTAATTGTGCGTATCACGTTGGAGATGATGCGGAGGCAGTGCTCCGTAATCGCCGTCTGCTGACGGAGAAGCTTGCTTTTCCGCTGGAGGCATGGACTTGTGGAGAACAGGTGCATGGTAAAGCGGTGGCTGTCATTACAGCTAAAGACAAAGGCAGAGGACTGCTGGATCGTCAATCGGCATTGCAGGATACGGACGGACTGGTTACCAATGTGCCTGGTGTACTGCTGACTTCGTTTTATGCTGACTGCGTTCCCTTATATTTCTATGATCCGGTGAATCAGGCTGTAGGTCTTGCTCATGCAGGATGGAAAGGGACTGTGGCGGGTATTGCCGTCTCTGTGGTGGAAACGATGGAGCGGGAGTATGGCAGCCGGAGAGAGGACATTCGTGCGGCTATTGGTCCCTCCATTGGGGATTGCTGTTATGAAGTGGATGAGGCTGTTATGCGGCATGTTCGGGTTTGGCTGGATGAACCTCAGGGTAATGATGAATACAAGCATTCTGCTTCAAAGCGCATATATACACCTGTTGCGAACGGAAAAACGATGTTAAACTTGAAAGAATGTAATCGACACATTATGATGAAAGCAGGAATATTGCCGGATCATATCGAATGTACAACATGGTGTACAAGTTGTCATCCCGAACTATTTTTTTCCTATCGTAAGGAAAATGGGGTAACGGGGAGAATGGCAAGCTGGATTGGGCTGGAAGAGAGGTGACCCTCTGTGTCATTGGAGGAGCGTATACAACAAGTGAATCAGAAGATTGAAGATGCGTGTAAGCGCAGTAACCGCCCTTTTGAGGATGTAAATGTGATTGCGGTCACGAAATATGTCTCATTGCAAACGACGGGTGCTGTGCTGGATCATGGTCTTGAGCATATTGGAGAAAATCGCTGGCAGGATGCACAGGCGAAATGGGAAGCCTTTGGTCAGAAAGGCACGTGGCATTTTATTGGTCATTTGCAGACGAACAAGGTGAAAGACGTCATCGGCAAGTTTGCGTACATCCATTCACTGGATCGATTGTCACTTGCCAAAGAGCTGGATAAAAAAGCTGCTTCACTTGGAATTAAGGTGAACGCGTTTATGCAGGTGAACATTTCAGGTGAAGAGAGCAAGTATGGTCTGCAACCTGAACAGGCAAGTTCTTTTCTGAAGGATATTCAATCGTTCAACAACCTTAAGGTCATTGGTCTGATGACAATGGCGCCTCATGAGGAAGATCCAGAGTTGACGCGTCCTGTATTTCGAGGTTTGCGTGAGCTGAGAGATGATTTGAATGGACAAGCATTGACAGCTGAGCCCATTACCGAGTTGTCTATGGGCATGTCCAACGATTTCGAAGTGGCCATTGAAGAAGGAGCAACCTGGGTGCGGCTTGGATCAATTCTCGTAGGAAAAGAGGAGGGAACACGATGGGCGTAATGAATAAATTTATGAATTTCCTGGGACTTCAGGAAGAGGAAGAGATTGTAGAGCGGGAGCGTCTTGCTGCACAGGAAGAACACGAACCTGAACAGCAGGAAAATGAAACCTCTGCACTTGATAAACGTAGAAACCAAAGGGGTAATAATGTGGTTAGCATTCATTCCCAGAAAAATGTAAAAGTTGTCCTTTATGAGCCTCGTTCTTATGACGAAGCACAAGAGATTGCCGACCATCTGCGGTCGCATCGTACCGTTGTTGTGAATCTGCAACGAATCCGTCAGGATCAGGCTTTACGTGTTATTGATTTTCTAAGCGGTACGGTATATGCATTAGGCGGCGGTATATCTAAAATTGGCGGCAACATTTTTCTCTGTACGCCAGATACGGTTGAAATTCAGGGAACCATTACGGAGATACTGGCTGACAGCGAGCAAGATTATAACAGAATGAGGTGAGCCTTTTTTGTATCAGATGATTGAAGGTATATTGGGTACGCTATACCAGATTTATTTTTACATGGTTATTGTCTACATATTGATGTCATGGCTTCCCAATGCACGGGAGAGCTTCATCGGTGAATTGTTAGGCAAATTTGTAGAGCCTTACTTAAGTCCTTTCCGCCGGTTTATTCCGCCTCTGTTCGGTGTGCTTGATATTTCCCCGATTGTCGCGTTGCTTGTTCTTCGACTGGCGCTGGTTGGGTTACTCTCTATAGTTCAGTATTTGACATTTTAAGTTAGGGTGACATAGATGAGCGGTGATATGTACGAACATTTTAGCCATGATGAACGGGACTTTGTAGATAAAGCCAACGATTGGGTTGAACGGGCGAGCAAGGTTCATGATATGAAGCTCACCGATTTCCTTGATCCAAGACAGGTGTTTATTCTGCAATCCTTGGTCAATCGTAGCCAAGACGTTCAGGTTCGTTTCGATGGCGGATATGAAGCTGCTGAACGTAAGCGTGCATTGATTGCTCCTGATTATCGTTATCTGGATGAAGAAGATATGGGGATGCAGGTCCTCAGCATTACGTCTGACGATCAGAAAATCTCGGAACTGGAGCATGGGGACTATATGGGTTCCCTGCTCGGTCTCGGGATGAAACGAGGCAAGATTGGAGATATTCAAGTGCTGGAGGATGGCTGCCATACTGTAGTGGCAGCAGAGACCGGCGCTTTTTTATCGCTTCAATTGAATCAGGTGCATCGGTTGCACGTATTTACAGAACTACTGCCATTGAATCAGATGAAATGGTCTGCGACGAAATTGGACACTATAGATATTACCGTTGCCTCGATGCGACTGGATGGTATCTGTGCAGATGTGCACCGATTAAGCCGTAGCAAAATACTGATTCCAATTAAAGCAGGACGCTGTAAAGTGAACTGGAAAGTGGTGGAAGATCCCTCAAAGCCGCTTAAGGCAGGAGATGTGGTATCCATTCAAGGATTTGGTCGTTTTAAGGTGCTTGAACAGGAAGGAATGACCAAAAAGGGACGTTGCCGGGTAAAGATCGGTAAATTTGCTTGATGTTATTGCAGGATAATCCGAATTCTTGTCGAAATGTTAAACGTAAAGGTAAAAAAATATCCGGTGTTTCCGATATACATTAAAGTACAAGATGTGGATCTCTGCAGATCGTGAAAGCAGATTCTGCTATTTCGTAAAAAGTTACCAGTTCAGGTTTCTTTCTTACGGCCCCTTGGGTGGAACCCATATGCTGCAAACCTTCTCTATTGTGAGAAGGAATTTTTACAGGAGGTGGACAGCATGCCATTAACGCCGCTGGACATACATAACAAGGAATTCTCCCGACGCTTGCGTGGGTATGACGAGGATGAAGTCAATGAATTCCTGGATCAAGTCATCAAAGATTACGAAGGCGTCATTCGCGAGAACAAGGAGCTGAGCAATCAGTTGCTGTCCGTTCAGGAGAAGCTGGATCATTTTGCTACCATCGAGGAGACTCTTAGCAAAACGATCATCATTGCGCAGGAAGCTGCTGACGATGTGAAGAATAACGCGAAGAAGGAAGCTCAGTTAATTGTGAAGGAAGCAGAGAAAAATGCAGACCGAATCGTTAACGAAGCGCTTGGCAAGTCCCGTAAGATTGCTTTGGAAGTGGAAGAACTGAAGAAGCAGGCATCCATCTATCGTGCGCGTTTCCGTACGCTCGTTGAAGCTCAGCTTGAATTGCTGACACAGGATGGCTGGGAAGCACTGGAGAGCCGTGAGCAGGAAGTGCGTGACCGTGAGCGGGAGATGAAAGAGATTTATTAGTCTGCCGCCCGGTTGACTTTTGCGGGTAAAGAAGCTATAACTATATTCATATTGAATAGTGATTCCATGACGGGCTCAGTACGTTATGATCTCATCCCTCAGAGAGTTGGTGTCTGGTGCAAACCAACGGATGAGTTATAGCCGAATATCCTCCCGGAGAAGTGACGCTGAAGCGGTGAATGCATTGCCGTGTGTAAGCTGAACCGTAAGCCGTACGTTATAACGGTACCCTGCAGTAGTTTAGCGGGGCTTAAGCGCTGTTGATGACAGAGCATACTCGGGGTAACCTGAATGTGGTTTGTGATGAACAGAATTAGGGTGGTAACGCGAGATGAACCTCGTCCCTTTCCAGGGACGAGGTTTTTTTGTGTTCTAAAACGGTGAGCGGAATCTATGAGCTACGATGGTGTATGTTTAATGTTTTACAATCGATTCATCTTAACAACAGAAAGGAAGTCGAACAGCATGCAACGAGTTGATGTCAAAGAAAAAGCACGTGCAAGAGAACTGCGTGTGTTAGATAAATGGAAAACGGAGAATACGTTTAAACGCTCCATTGAGAACCGGGAAGGCAAGCCGAACTTCGTATTTTATGAAGGCCCACCTACAGCCAATGGTAAACCACATATCGGTCACGTGCTTGGTCGTGTAATTAAAGACTTTGTTGGACGTTACAATACGATGAAGGGTTATCGCGTTGTGCGTAAAGCGGGATGGGATACACACGGCTTACCTGTAGAGCTCGGAGTTCAGAAAAAATTGGGTATCTCCCACAAGTGGGAAATCGAAGATTATGGCGTGGAAAAGTTTATCAACGAATGTAAAGCAAGTGTTTTTGAATACGAGCAGCAATGGCGTGATTTGACGGAAGGGATCGGATACTGGACGGATATGAACAATCCGTACATCACTCTTGACAACAACTACATCGAAAGTGTGTGGAACATCCTAGCGACGATCCATGAGAAAGGTTTGTTGTACCGCGGTCACCGCGTAAGTCCATACTGCCCTTCTTGCCAAACAACATTGAGTTCGCATGAAGTTGCACAAGGATACAAGGACGTTAAAGATTTGAGTGCGACGGCAAAATTCAAGCTGGATGACAGTGGCGAATTCGTATTGGCCTGGACGACGACCCCTTGGACATTGCCTTCTCACGTTGCACTTGCTGTAAACCCGGCAATGGACTACTCTCGTGTACGTCAAAATGATGAAGTGTATATCATGGCGACGAACTTGGTGGAGAAAGTTATGAAAGATAGCAAAGGCGATTATGAGATCATTGGTGCACTGAAAGGTGCAGACTTGGTAGGTAAAACGTACAGCCCGCCATTTAACTACGTAGAGGCCGAGAAAACCAACATCATTCTGGGGGCAGGATTTGTTACAGACGCAAGTGGTACGGGTATTG
The DNA here is from genome assembly GCF_030803945.1 of Paenibacillus intestini. Classification (NCBI taxonomy): domain Bacteria; kingdom Bacillati; phylum Bacillota; class Bacilli; order Caryophanales; family Paenibacillaceae; genus Paenibacillus; species Paenibacillus intestini. The sequence continues at coordinate 528,452 of NZ_JAURUN010000003.1, forward strand.
TTCACATGGCTCCTGCACATGGTGAAGATGACTACCGTGTCTGCCGTGAGAATGGCATCAGTTTTGTGAACATGGTTGACCTGGAAGGCAAGTTTGTAGCACAAGTTACTGATTTTGCAGGTCGTTTTGTGAAGGACTGCGACATCGACATTGTGAGATACTTGTCTGAGCATGGCCGTCTGTTCAGTAAAGAGAAATATGAGCACAGCTACCCGTTCTGCTGGCGGTGTGATACTCCACTTCTCTACTATGCTATGGACAGCTGGTTTATCCAAACAACAGCAATCAAGGATCAGTTGATTGCAAACAATAGTGAAGTGGAATGGTATCCGGGTCATGTGCGTGAAGGACGATTTGGGAAGTTCCTTGAGGATCTCGTGGACTGGAATATCAGCCGTGACCGTTACTGGGGAACACCGCTTAACATCTGGGTGTGTGAAGAGACAGGCGAACAGTTTGCTCCTCATAGCATTGCTGAGTTACGTGCGCGTGCGGTAGGCAATGTGCCGGAAAACCTCGAGTTGCATAAGCCGTATGTAGATGAAGTGAAGGTGCTCAGCTCTTGCGGCAAATACGAAATGAAGCGTACACCTGAAGTCATCGATGTATGGTTCGACAGCGGCTCCATGCCGTTTGCGCAGCAACATTATCCTTTTGAAAATAAAGAAGTGTTTGAGCAGCAATATCCTGCAGATATGATCTGTGAAGGGATTGACCAAACGCGCGGCTGGTTCTACAGCCTGCTCGCGGTATCTACACTTTTGACAGGCAAAGCGCCTTATAAAGCTGTTATGGCAACAGGACACGTACTGGACGAAAATGGCCAAAAGATGTCCAAATCCAAAGGTAATGTTATCGATCCTTGGGAAGTTATCGAGGAGTACGGTACGGACGCATTCCGCTGGGCGTTGTTGTCTGACAGTGCACCGTGGAACAGCAAACGTTTCTCCAAAGGCATCGTAGGAGAAGCGAAGTCCAAAATGGTGGATACGCTGGTGAACACTCATGCATTCCTGACGCTGTACGCAACGATCGATGGATTCGATCCACAGGAACATCCATTCCAAGTGTCTGCTCACAAATTAGATCGCTGGATTCTGTCCAGATTGAACAGCCTGATCCTTGTGGTAGAAAAAGCATTGTCCGTGAACGACTACCTGAACTCTTCCAAAGCGATCGAAGCCTTTGTAGATGAGCTCAGTAACTGGTATATCCGCCGTTCCCGTGATCGCTTCTGGGGAAGTGGTTTGACAGAGGATAAACTGGATGCGTATCGTACCCTTACCGAAGTGCTCGTGACTACAGCGAAGCTGGTTGCGCCATTCACTCCAATGCTGGCTGAGGATATTTACCTCAACCTGACAACGGGCGAAAGTGTGCATATGGATGACTATCCTGTAGCGAATGAAGCATTAATCGATGCGGCTTTGGAGCAAGATATGGAAACAGCTCGCCGCGTTGTTGAGCTTGCTCGTAACGTTCGTAACGAGACTGGTATCAAAACTCGTCAGCCATTGTCCGAGTTGATCGTATCCCTTGACAAAGGCTTTGATCTGGCAAGTTATGAAGAGATCATCAAGGAAGAGATCAACGTCAAAGGAATTCGTACAGAGCATAACGATGCCGAGTTTGTTGATTTCACACTCAAGCTGAACCTTAAAGTCGCGGGTAAAAAATACGGCAAAAACGTAGGTTTCCTGCAAAACTTGTTCAAAGGCATGACGGCGGATGAGACCCGTAAAGTGGTAACGGAAGGTGCATTTAACGTCGTTTCTCCGGAAGGCGAGGAACTACAGGTGACGGATGAGGAGTTGCTGGTTGAGAAACAGGCTAAATCGGGCTTTGCTTCTGCATCCGGTTATGGTTTGACGGTAGCCCTCAACACAGAGATCACAACGGCGCTGGAGCAAGAAGGCTGGGTTCGTGAAGTGGTTCGTGCGGTACAGGATACTCGTAAACGTCTGGATCTGCCAATCGAGAAAAGAGTGCGCCTGACGCTGGATGTGGATGCCGATCTTCAAGCAGCTATTGAAGCATTTGACGATGTTCTGCGTGAAAATGTACTGGTGACTGACGTGACATTTGGTAAAGTGGATGGCATGGAGCAAGTAGAAGCCGGAAACAAAGGCATCGGAATCTTTATTGAAGCGTAATGAACAAGGATAAATAAGGTTAAAATAAATGAGCCGCAGTTAAGGAAGGAAGTTATTCCTGAAGCTGGGCTCATTTGTTTTTGTTTGTTTTTCCACAGATCGGGCAATGATTAAATTGTGCAGTTCTTTTTAAAAAAGTAACACGTTCGTTTGATCTATATTGATGCAAGGATTGGAGCGAAACATGAGCAAACAGGATAAGTCAGCTGAGTCCAGTGCAACAGAAACAGCGGAAATAGCTAAGGTGGACACACCGCATGATAAAATTGAAGAATTACATACGTTAACCAACCGTCTTGCCAATGAGTTGGAGCGTTCACGTATTGCCCAATATACGGAATTGCTAAATCGGCCGTGGAAGCTAATTGGGCTGAATCTCTTGTCCGGTGCAGCCAGAGGTGTAGGAATTGCCATCGGATTTACTTTTTTCGCGGCCACCATTATCTATGTGTTACAGGTTCTTGGTGCATTAAACCTCCCTATCGTCGGAGATTATATTGCTGATATTGTACGAATCGTACAAAGGCAGCTTGATATGAACACGTATTGAAAAATAAGGCCTTTAGATGGCTCACCTATACACTCAATGCGTGTCATCATCCTCTGAGTCGGGTTCAAGTAATCCTAAGCCCTCACCCTTCTCCAGGTATTGTCGGTACTGACGATTACGTACAATCGAAACATCGTGACCGTAAATATCTGTTGCGACAAAGCTTTCGTAAGCCTCAACAAAGCCGTCCAGCTCTTCCGTAGCTTCAATAGCCATCACATCATAGCTGTCGATATCACCGTTTTCCGCCATTGCCGGGGAATTCGAGTTGCCCCAACTCTCCACGATCTGCCAAGCGTCTTCGCCGTCAAAACCATTCTGATCATCCCGCTCGTCCAGACTGGTACGTCCAAATGATGGGGCGAGGAACTCTTCTTCCACAGGCCGATTTTCGGAAACGACAGTTTCCGGTTGATGCTTTTTACAGTACTTTGTATATGGAACGGCCTCCATACGCTCGTAAGGGATCGGTTGCTGGCAGACAGCGCATGTACCGTAATGACCTTCTTCAATCGAGTGCAAGGCGGAATCAATACGTTCGAGTTGAAATTCATCATGCTCCAGCAAGGAGATATCTTTTTCTCGTTCATATACCTCTGTGGCAAGATCACCAGGATGATTATCAATCGGCGACAGTTCACCTGTTTGTAGTTTTAATGAGTCTCCAAGGCCGTAGTGTTCGTTCTCTGACAACCGGTGTTCGATATCCCGTTTATCCGACAAGAGCTGGGAACGCAATGATTGCATTTGCTCGGTTGTAAAATGTGACATGGCTTTCCCCTTTCTATTCCATTTGGAATCCGGTTTTTTCTCCATTCTAGGATGTGCCTTTTGGAGCAGGATTACAGAAGGCAAATGTTATCGGTTTTTCCAATCCGCCTGAGCCAATATTGTTTCGCAAGGTTGCCACGTCATGGACGATCTCTGAATAGCTGTGCTACAATAAATAAGTCTGGCGAATGCTTGGTATCGCTGGAAAAGACAAGAACGGAGTGACAACAAACGTGGTGTATTATATCCTTGCTTTTATCGTATTTCTAGTGGATCAGGGAACAAAGTATCTGATTGCTACCCGGATGGAGCTTAGAGAAGAAATTCCGGTCATTGGTAATTTTTTTGTCATCACTTCCCATCGAAATTCAGGTGCAGCGTTTGGTATCCTGCAGGATCAACGCTGGTTCTTTATTGTGGTGACCATTATTGTGGTTGTCGCCTTGATTTGGTATTTGCAAAAAGTAAAAGATACCCCGCACAAATTGCTACCAGTAGCGCTTAGCCTAGTGCTTGGAGGAGCGATCGGTAACTTCCTTGACCGTGCGTTGACGGGGGAAGTTGTAGACTTTGTGCAGCTTAATTTTGGGAGTTACACGTTTCCGATTTTCAACATTGCTGACTCGGCCATCTGTATCGGGGTAGCTTTGATTATTGTGGAGACATTATTGGAAGGACGTCGTGAAAAAGCGGCCGCGAAGATTGAAGGGAATGAGCATCATGAGTAATTTGAATGAGGAACAACGCAATAACGATGAGCAATTTAATGGCGAGGAACGTATGGAATGGATCGTTGGCGCTGAACATAAGAAGGAACGTGTGGATAAATATATTACAGATGCTGTAGATAACGTGTCTCGCTCGCAAGTGCAACTATGGATTGCAGATGGTGCAGTTACAGTCAATGGTGCTCTGGTGAAGTCCAATGCGAAGCTGTCAGAAGGAGATCAGATCGTATTACAGATTCCCGAGCCTGCTGCGGTGGAGATTATTGCGGAAGATATCCCGCTTGAAGTGGTTTATGAAGACAGTGATCTGATTGTCATTAACAAACAACGTGGACTGGTCGTACATCCTGCACCGGGGCATACATCAGGAACACTTGTGAACGCTCTAATGTACCATTGCAAGGATCTTTCCGGTATTAACGGAGAACTGCGTCCAGGGATCGTACATCGGATTGACAAGGATACGTCAGGCTTGATTATGGCGGCCAAAAACGACCGGGCGCATGCTTCACTAGCTGCCCAGTTGAAGGAGCACAGTGTGAACAGGCGTTATATTGCACTCGTTCATGGGCATCTCAGTCATGATCAAGGTACCATCGATGCACCGATCGGACGGGACACGAATGATCGTAAAATGTACACAGTCACCGAACGTAACAGCAAACATGCAGTGACTCATTTTACAGTGACGGAGCGCATCAACGATTATACCTTGCTCGAGTTAAAGCTCGAAACAGGGCGTACCCATCAGATCCGGGTGCATATGAAATTTATCGGTCATCCTCTTGTTGGTGATCCGACGTACGGGCGGAACAAAGGTATCAAAATGAATGGACAGGCTCTGCATGCGGCAACACTTGGTTTTGTGCATCCTTCCACAGGAGAATACATGGAATTCAGTGCACCGATTCCGCAGGATATGGAAGATGTACTCGCTTCGCTGAGAAGCCGCTGACCTTTGAAGAAAGTACAAATGTTCGGATATTTTGTCCATGGTGTTGAATGCTCAAATGCTTCATATTAAAACATGAGAAATTTGCGTCAAAATGAGGAGATGAACACATTATGAGTATCGATAAATATCAGGAAACGTATATCCAAACTAATTTTGCCGACCGTATCGGCGGCTCCAACTATGGTAAAGACACGAACATCTATAAATTCGAAAAAATCAAACGTGCGAAAGCTTCGGCCAAAAAAGACTTTCCCGATGTCGAACTGATTGACCTTGGGGTTGGTGAACCCGACGAGATGGCTGACGCAGGCATCGTTGCTGCACTTGCTGCAGAAGCGGCTAAACCAGAGAACCGCGGGTATGCCGATAATGGTATTCCTGAATTCAAGACAGCCGCAGCTGCTTACCTGAAAAACGTATTTAACGTGGATGGTATTGATGCGGATACAGAAATCGTACATTCCATCGGTTCCAAACCGGCTTTGGCAATGTTACCTTCTTGCTTCATTAATCCAGGTGATGTAACGATTATGACTGTGCCTGGTTATCCTGTAATGGGCACACACACGAAATATTTGGGTGGAGAAGTATTCAATATTCAATTGACCAAAGAGAACAACTTCTTGCCTGATCTGACAGCTATTCCTGAAGATATCGCTAAACGTGCAAAATTGCTTTATCTGAACTATCCAAATAACCCGACTGGTGCAAGTGCAACAGTGGAGTTCTTTACAGAGGTCGTTGAATGGGCGAAAAAATACAATGTCGTTGTTGTGCACGATGCTCCATATGCAGCATTGACGTATGATGGCAAAAAGCCTTTCAGCTTCCTTTCTGTACCGGGTGCCAAAGATGTAGGTGTGGAACTGCATTCCCTCTCCAAATCTTACAACATGACAGGATGGAGAATTGGCTTCGTAGCCGGTAATCCTCTCGTTGTCAAAGCATTCAGTGATGTGAAGGACAACAACGATTCCGGTCAATTCATCGCGATTCAGAAGGCAGCGGCTTACGGATTGAATCATCCTGAAATTACGGAGAAAATTGCAGAAAAGTATTCCCGCCGTCACGATATGCTGGTTGCAGCACTCAACGAGCTAGGCTTCCAAGCGGAGAAACCAAAAGGTTCTTTCTTCCTTTATGTTGAAGCACCAAAAGGTGTGGTCGGTGGACGTCGCTTCGAGTCAGGAGAAGACTTCTCTCAATTCCTGATTCGTGAGAAGCTGATTTCATCCGTGCCTTGGGATGATGCAGGTAACTTTGTTCGTTTCTCCGTTACATTCATTGCGAGTGGCGAAGAAGAAGAGAAACGTGTTATTGCTGAAATCAAACGTCGTCTGAGTGACGTAGAGTTTGAATTTTAATTCAAACATGCGTTAATATAGACTATAAAGAGTAAAAAGAGACCGGAAACGGTCTCTTTTTATGTCAAAATATATCCTTTATCCTCTTTACAAAAATAACCAAGCAACTTATGATTAAGTCTTTACGTTATTTGTATAGACTAATCCGTTAGAATTGTTGTTGAAGGGAGTTATTGCTATTGTTTTCATCACGGCAAGATACCGCGTCTTCTGCTGTAGGTAATGCTGGAACCGTTTCTGGTTTATTTAAATTGCTAAGGCCAAAACAGTGGACAAAAAATTTGCTGTTATTTGCAGCATTGTTATTTTCATTTGAGGAAATCCGAACGGAGACCATTGTTTCAACAGTGATTGGCTTTCTGTTATTTAGCCTTGTTGCAGGATGTGTGTATATACTGAACGACTATGTAGATCGGGAACGGGATAGGCAACATCCGACTAAGCAATTCCGTCCAATCGCTTCAGGGCAGGTTAATCCTACACATGCAATAGTATTCGGAATGGCTCTCCTTGTGTTTTCCTTGGGAGCTGCTTTTGTGATGAATCCGTTGTTCGGTGTATTGTGCATTGTGTATTTCCTACTGAACGTATCTTATTCTTTTGTACTGAAACATCTCGTTATTCTGGATATGATGACCATTGCGGCAGGTTTTGTGCTTCGTGCAATTGCTGGTGGTGTATTGATTCATGTACCGTTCACCCCTTGGTTTCTGATTTGCACGATGTTGTTATCGCTGTTCCTTGCGATTGGTAAACGGAGAAATGAACTTACATTGCTCGAAGGCAACACAGGATCACATCGTAAAGTGCTGGATAATTACTCGATAACGTTATTGGATCAGTTCAACACGATCGTCACGACAGCAACCATCATCAGTTATTCACTGTTCACCTTTACGTCAGATCGCACTATTCATCTGATGTGGACCATTCCACTGGTGATTTATGGAATGTTCCGGTATTTGTATCTTATCCATATGAAAAATCAGGGCGGATCACCGGACCGGGTTTTATTCGAGGACAAGCCTATCCTGATTACGGTTATTTTGTATGTAGTGAGTGTGATTACGATTTTTGCCATTTTCGAATGATCATAGAGAGATTTAGTATAGAGGGGGATCAGGGTGAAACGAACGAAGGTTGCGATCTTTGATATCGATAAAACGATTATACGCAGTGACTCCATGTTTCAATTTGTATTTTATAGTGTGCGACGTTATCCTTGGCAAGTATGGCGTCTGCCTGTCATTGCATTTCATACCTTCCTATTCAAAGCGGGTATTATGACGGTTGAACGAGTTAAACGTTCCTATTTTCAAGAAATCAAACGTATGTCTGAAAAAGACCTGGAGCATTTTTTCGATACCCACCTCCGAACTTCCATATTTACGGAGGCGAGTGTAGAGATGCAACATCGGAAGGAAGCTGGATATCACGTGTTGCTCGTAACGGCTTCTCCGCATGCGTATATGAAGTATTTCAAAAATTTCCCTTGGGTCGATCATGTGATCGGAACCGAACTTGTTCGTCATGAGAATGGTTATACCTGCACCATTGAAGGTGCCAATTGTAAGGGAGAAGAAAAGGTACGCCGGATTCAAGCTTATTTGGCCGAGAAAAACATGGAAATTGATTATGAGCAATCCTGCTCCTACTCCGATTCTTTATCTGATCTTCCCGTCATGCAGCTTGTGCGTCAGCGGTATTTTGTAAATAAACGTGTTCCTGAGATGGAGGCGTTAACGTGGGGGAAATAGGTTCACGTCACACCGGCAAATGGTTGATGCTGGCTTCTGCTTTCCTGACGGCGACAGGGCAATTGTTCTGGAAGTGGGGATTGACGGAGTGGATCTACATGGGTGTGGGTTTTCTATGTTACGGCATGGGAGCCATTTTGATGATTAAGGCATTCGCACGCGAAAAGCTCTCGGTAGCTTATCCGCTGATGTGTGCCAGTTATGTGTTTGCTTTAATCTATGGATATTTCTTGCTAGGTGAAGAAATTACGGTACAAAAGCTTGCGGCTGTTGTGCTCCTGGGAATCGGGGTGACGTTAACCAGTGTGGATCGATAGTTGGATGATTGCTGTGTTAATCGTGATGACCCTATGCGGAGCAATGGGCGGGGCTGGGTTGAAATTTTACGCAACGAGTCGTAAACGACTACATGTGCTGATCGGACTTGGTTTTTATGGAACAGGTGCATTGCTTAACATTGTATTACTGAAGTTTCTGCCTTTAACCGTGGTATTGCCTGCGAACGCTTTAACCTACGTCTGGACCCTTATTATTGCAAGGTGGGCTTTTAAGGAGACGGTAGGACCAATGAGATGGATCGGCGTTATCTGTATAATGGGCGGACTATGCTTGCTGGTACTCTAGACCGGATTTTATATTTCTAATCTTTATCATTAACTATTGGATGTGAACGCATGAAATTTTTAGATTACATATTTTATGACCGTAGAGTGACTTGGACTGCTTTTGTTTTGTTCGCCGGTTTTGCTCTTTTTTATGGTTTGATGAATGGTTCTTATATTATGTATATCAGTCAAAACGCAGAGATGCTGGGAAAATATACACCGTTTAATACAGCGGTATTTCCACTTAACCTGTTTAATTTTGATCCTTCGATGTATTACGGAGATAACAGTTCTTCGGTTATTCACCCCTTAATATCTTATTTGGCGGTTACGCTCGGAGCTATTTCCAAGCTGCTGGGGGGCAATTGGTTTTTTCTGATTTTACAATCCCTTGTGAATGCAGGTTCAGTTGTTCTGGTTTTTATTTTTCTTAGCCAAAATGAAAAGAAATCTACACATACACCGTTGTTGTTCGCGTTGCTGTTTGGGTTCAGCTCGTATTTAATGTTTACGGCCTTTATCCCGGACTCGTATCCGTATGTGCAGTTTGTTATTCTTCTGTCTGTTCTATACTTGCAGTATTCGCGGGCACAGCAGGACGTCCGTTATGTCCCGAATGCACTACTTGCGACAATTAACTTTGGATTAACTTCGACTAATATCGTACCGTTTGTCGGAGCTGTCTTCTTTAATATGCAGGCATGGCGTAGTAAGGCAGGTTGGAAAAAATATATCGGCATTATGTCACTCGCCGTACTGATGATTGTGGTGTTAACAGCCATTCAGTATGTTGCATTTGGCGGCCGAAGCTGGATAAGCAACTGGTTGTTAGGTATTCAAAATGGGGGCACGAGTTATGCGACACCTTTCCAGTGGGCGGCACATTATAAAGCGTTGGTATTGCTGACCATCAATCCGATGTTATCTCCCCAAGTGTACTTGCTTGATCCGGGTATGGTCGCATTTGTCACAGACCTTACCCGCTCTAATCCGCTTTATGTTCAAATTACGGGTATATTTCTTTTGTTCCTTGCGCTAGCAGGTTTCATTCGTGGTATACGCGAGCGCAGTGTGTGGACGTTAATGCCGTACATTATATTTGCTTTCCTGCTTCACCTTGTTGTAGGATTCGGGCTGGCTGTGTATCAGTATGATATGTACCTGTATGCCGGACATTATTTGTTTGCTTTTTATCTGCTTGGTGGTATGTTTATCAGCAGTCTGCGCTCCGGGTTGGGTAAAAAAGTACTGATTGGACTGCTCGTAGCATCCTTGCTCGTCACGGTTGGCAACAACATCTATCGTCATTTCGAAACCCTGTCGACGATTAAACAATCTTATGAACAGCTGGAACAGCAACGTTCAGCACAGCGATGAGCAGATCGGGAAAGAATTGAAAGAACAGCGTGGCACAGCACATGATGATATCCTGTGTAGTAATACAAAAAGAAAAAGGCTTCTTGAACTTACGTTCAAGAGGCCTTTTTTGCGAAACTTAGGAACTGCTAAATACACAAATCAAGCAATGATTTTCGTTTTTTTCGCATTTTCAGCAGAACGTTTCGTTAAGCTGCTTAATGGTCGTTTTAACAAGAGAGCAAGAATAAGACTAAGCGCTATGAACAGACATAACCACAGGATGTCCTTTATGGCTGTTGACCATAGAATACCACCGACAGCTTCACGTAGCAGACTGATAGCATAAGTGAACGGCATGAACGGATTTAACGCTTGAAAAAAGGGCGAAGTCATGCTGATTGGGAAAGTACCACCCGAACTGGAGAACTGAAACACCATGAAGATAATAGCGATGCCTTTGCCAATATTACCGAATACAGATAAAAGCGTATATGTGATCGTGACAAACACTGCACTCACTAGCATGGCAAATACAATAAACAACCATTGATCTGCGACATACGTTCCCAGAATCCAGATGTCTCCCGCTGTAACACATATCGCCTGCAATAAACCAACGGTTAAGAAAGTAGCTAGGCGACCAAGATACAGTTCATATCCGCGGTATGCGCCCTCCGGGTTTTCTGCTTCCGCACGTAGCAGGGAAATTAACAATGTTGAACCTACCCATAGTGATAATACGGCATAGAATGGTGACATGGCTGAACCGTAATTCGGAATGGGGTACAGGTGTTGTTCCTTAATCTGTACTGGACTCGCGAGGAATGCACTTTCCTCTTCAATATCCCCCCGCAACAATTTGGCAAGTTCGGCAAACTGATTATTGCCCTCGACTTCTCTTAATTTCTCGGCAGCCTTGCGGATTGCACTTTCCAGCTCTGGCAGGTCCTTACGAACAACAGTAGCTACGCGATGTACTCCTTGTTGCACATCGGGCAGTTGATTTTGCACAAAGCTGGACGCTTTGCCAATTTGCTTCTCAGCCTGAGGCAGATCATTACGAACAAAATCGGCAGCCGCATTTAATTTATCCTCCAGCTTGGGCAGATCACGTTGAATAAGGGAAGACACCACATTCCAAGCACGGATAAAGGATTCACTCTTAGTGCCAAGGGTTTGTGAAATCTCATGTACCTTAGCCTGAATGTCGGGTAGATCACCCTGAATTTTTTCCAGCTCCGTTTGACCAAATTGAATGCCCTCCTTCGCTGTAGCGAGAATTGCTGCAATGTCGGGAAGACGCTCCTTTGCTGCTTGCAACGTGTTAGCTGACGTAGAGAGAACAGACTTTAGCTGATCGGTTGCATCCGTAAGCGCAGGAACAATCTGGCTATCAAAGGTGCTTAGGAAGCGATCGATCCCGGTCTTAATGTTTCTATTCATTTCATTTAATCGGGCAACAACATCTGCGGGAGGGATTGTATTCTCACGCAAGGCTGTACTGATGATCCCGGCCAGTTTTATTTGTTGCTGAAGTTGTTCGGATATCGTTTGTAATTGCTGTATCCTTGTTGCCAGTGGATGAGAGGGCAATAGAGCATCGATTTTGCCTAACAGATCAGACATACTGTCCATGATTTTTACTGCAGTGCCTAGACGAGAAGTAAGACGGTCGATGTCATCAGCGCTTGGCAACTTACTCCAATCGGTTCCTTTTAATTGTTCAAACATATCGCCAGCTACGTTTGTTATTTGCTGCACGAACATCAGATTTTGCCGAATCGTTGGCGTAATCGATTGGAAAGCTTCCTGACTGGAACTTGCAAATTGATTTAATCCATTAGCAAACTGCACTGCGTTATCAGAAATTTCGGACACCTTATCCAAATCCTGCTCAGCATCAGAAACGATAGCAAGAGCTTGATTGGTCTTATCCAGGGCGGTTTGAATCACTCCAGAAACTTGTCCGAAGTTGGCATCAACCTCTTTAATGCGGGCGACGGCTTGCTCTATTTCCGGTATTCGATCTTGTAAGGTTACCACCTCTGAAGCAGCCGCTTTAATCTGAGGCCAATATTGCTGTACTTTTAGTACATATCCAGCAGCTTCATTAATTTCAGGCAGTCTTTTCTCTAATTCAACAATTTTTTGAGCCTGTTTTACAATCTCCGGCATGGCTTGGTCAACTTCGAGCACTTTCTGACCAGCTGTCTGGATTTCAGGCAGATTGTTCTCCAGCAAAAAGATGCCACTTTCCATTTTGCGTAGCGTTGGCAACTGTGCATTAATCTCTACGCCAGCTTCCTTCAGCTTGGTAAGCACTGCTTCACTGACGGCTTCAGTAAAATTCTCATTAATCTGCGTTGTAATGGCGGATACGCCCGAACCGGTTATTTTGGGAGCGATGGCATTGACCTTTTCATTGACTGTGTATATGACTTCCGGCCGATCCAGTTTTCCATCCACAATGCCCGTGATCCGTGATGAAAAATCAGCAGGAATGAGCAGGCTGGCATAATACTCACCGGTCTGAACACCTCGGTTAGCTTCGGCTTGATTCACAAATGTCCATCCCAGCTTGTGGTTGTGACTTAAACTATTCATTAACTCATCGCCAATATTAATGGCAGTACCCGTAACCGTGGCACCCTTGTCTTCACTAGTTACGGCGATTTTGATGCCTTGTGTATTACTGTACGGGTCCCAAACGGATTTGACATTTACCCAGTCGTACACACCTGGCAGTAATATGATTGCGACGATCAGAAATACACCTGTGGGTACTTTGAAAATATGTAGCCAGTCTGTCTTGTAAATTTGCCATATGTGACGCATGGTGTCCTCCTTCAAAATAATGAAGGGAGCTATAACAGTGGAGGGATAAGGTCACCTTCCTTATGTTTTTACTCCCTAAGCTATATGTATATCGGAGAAAAGGCGGATTTAATAAATGAACGTGTGTATAAACTTCCCCAATTGAAAGGAGACTGATTCATCAACTTCATAGATTCAGGAGAAGTGTTTGAAAATAGGGGAAAGGTGGTGTTATTTGGATTAGAAACAGGTTGTAATTGTCTATGGATAAATATGCAGGTTTGTTGTATAATTATAAATGACGAATGACATGTGATGTGACATGGATGTTTTGTCGCCTAAATGCTGATTCTAATAAGACGAAGCAGAGGATTTGCACCTGCGATGGTGAGGTGTTGACAGAGGGTTGTCTTTCTGTCATAATTCATGAAGACAAACGGGCATATTGAGATAGAACTCTGTGAGGTTCCTCATATGCACGACATGAATAGCACCTTTAAATCAGTCCCGTGAGACTGGCAAGGTAACGTGAACGATGCATCATTTATTTGCTGCGGCAGATATAATGATGCATCCCGAGAGTAAACTTTCTTCAGCGACGTCTGAAGTTCGGAGACTCCTTGCCAATAAACACGGCAGGGAGTCTTTTTTGTTCTCCTCGTCACGGGGCCATGGTTTCGAAGGAAAATCCTGAGGAGGCTGAACGCATGAGCACAGAGACACATGTCATTATGGATGAAACGGCGATTCGCCGCGCATTGACAAGGATTGCCCATGAAATATTGGAGAAGAACAAAGGCATCGACGATTGCGTGCTGGTTGGAATCCGCACCCGCGGAGTGTATCTGGCCGAACGAATCGCCGCCAAGATCGAAGAGATTGAAGGCGCCAAAGTTCCCTGGGGAGAACTTGATGTAACCCTCTATCGTGATGACCGACTGGATGATAACCAGACGAATCGCAAGGAACTGTTGATTATGACACCTGAATCACTTTCCATTCATAACAAAAAAGTGATTTTGTTCGATGATGTGCTGTACACCGGACGCACAATACGAGCTGCGATGGATGCGCTCATGGACTGTGGAAGACCACAGAACATACAGCTGGCAGTACTTGCAGACCGTGGGCACCGGGAACTACCGATCAGACCTGATTTTATTGGCAAAAACGTGCCGACATCCAAATCAGAAGAGATCGAGGTTGCACTCATGGAGACAGACGGACAGGATGAGGTCAAAATCATACAGAACCGAGGGGAGCAGGCATGATGATTACACAGACAGCGCTGAAAGACCGAAGCTTGCTTGGATTGAAAGACATTAGCCGTGACGAGATCGAGTCGATTTTGAATCGTGCAGCCCACTGGGAAGCACAGAAGGAAAAACTCGTTCCGGTCCTTGAGTCCCGCTTTGTAGCGAACATGTTCTTCGAGAACAGTACCCGCACCCGATTTTCATTTGAAATGGCAGAGAAGCGACTGGGAGCTCAAGTGTTGAACTTCACAGCAGCTGCGTCAAGTGTAGAAAAGGGCGAGTCGATCTACGACACGGTTCGAACACTTGAATCCATGGGGATCGATGCAGGGGTCATTCGCTTGAAACCGGCTGGTGTCTTGCAACAACTGGCTCAGAAGGTCAGTGTGCCGCTAGTGAATGCGGGAGATGGGAATAATGAGCATCCAACGCAGGCGCTCCTTGATCTCTACACGATGCGGAAGGCATTTGGTGAGCTGAAAGGTTTACGTGTCTCGATCATCGGAGATATCATGCATAGCCGGGTAGCACGCTCTAACTTGTGGGCACTGCAAAAGTTTGGTGCAGATGTACGTTTCTGCGCACCGCAAACGATGCAAGCGCCAGAGCTTGCAGAGCACGCACCTTATGTAGGTCTTGAAGAAGCGCTGGATGCTGATGTAGTCATGATGCTCAGGGTTCAACTGGAACGTCATCAACATGGCCTGATCACTTCAGCTGAGGATTATCGCGAACACTACGGATTGACGGAAGAACGGGCATCACGCCTGAAGCCAAGTACGATTATTATGCACCCTGCTCCTGTGAACCGTAACGTTGAAGTGGATGATGCGGTTGTAGAGAGCGAAGCTTCACGAATTTTCCCACAGATGGCAAACGGAGTTCCGATCCGCATGGCGGTTATGGAACGTGCGATGAAGCTGTAACAGGGCCTAGCATAGAGTCATAGGCTGGCGAGACGATGTTCTTGCACACCAATGAAGAGAGAGTAGACGATAAAACATTCATCTAGCGGATCTACCCTGCTGGACAGAACCGAAGCGGAGGGCAATTATGGTACAGGTGATAAAAAACGCAAACGTCTTGAATCAACAAGGGGAACTTGAACGGAAAACCATTCTTATAGAAGAAGGTAAAATTAAAACGATCGCTGGCCCGGAAGATGAAATCGTACGGAACGCCGAGAAGTCAGCAGAGCAGGTAACCGATGCATCAGGCAAGCTGGTGATCCCTGGATTAATCGATATGCACGTGCATCTACGCGAGCCCGGATTCGAACATAAAGAGACGATCGAAACAGGAGCTCGCTCCGCTGCGCAAGGCGGGTTTACAACCATTGCCTGCATGCCAAATACAAGACCGGTAACCGACACACCTGAGGTTGTAGAACTGGTACTGAACAAAGCGAAGGAAGCAGATCTGGTTAAAGTGTTGCCATATGCGGCGATTACCAAAAACGAACTAGGCCGTGAATTGACCGACTTTGCCGCATTAAAAGAAGCGGGTGCGATTGGCTTCACGGACGACGGCGTAGGTGTACAGAATGCGCAAATGATGAAGCATGCTATGAGCCTCGCAGCCAGCATGGATATGCCCGTGATTGCCCATTGTGAGGATGATTCTCTGGTAGTTGGCGGGTATGTCACCGAAGGTGAATTCTCCAAACGCCATGGCATCAAAGGCATCCCGAACGAGTCCGAAGCCATTCACGTAGGCCGCGACATTCTGCTAGCAGAAGCAACAGGGGTACACTACCATGTGTGCCATGTCAGTACAGAACAATCGGTTCGTCTGATTCGTCTGGCGAAATCGATCGGTATCAAAGTTACCGCTGAAGTTTGTCCTCACCACCTGGTGTTGTCAGATGAAGACATTCCGGGCATGGATGCGAATTGGAAAATGAACCCACCGCTACGCTCGCCACGTGATGTGCAGGCTTGTATCGAAGGTTTGCAGGATGGAACCCTCGATATGATCGTGACCGACCATGCACCGCATAGTGAAGAAGAGAAAGCAAAGGGCATGGAGCTTGCACCATTTGGTATCGTTGGATTCGAAACGGCCTTCCCGTTGCTCTACACGAAGTTTGTTCAAACAGGATTATGGACTTTAGACTTCCTGGTAAAACGTATGACGGCTGATCCGGCTCGCGTATTCAGACTGGATACGGGCAAGCTGGAAGCAGGAGCACCTGCCGACCTGACGATGATTGATCTGAATCAGGAGAAGGCTGTTGACCCGGCAACGTTCGCAACAAAAGGCAGAAACACACCGTTCACAGGCTGGAAGCTGAAAGGCTGGCCGGTACAAACATGGGTGGATGGCAAAAGTGTATGGAATAACACGTTAGAGCAATAAAACAGCAACATGCTGACGTAACACATCGTTAAAAAGATACAATGGCACTCATAACAACTATTTTTTAACGAACTAAAAGCTTGATCAGCAAACACTTTTTATGAACAAACTCAAGGCAAGTCAAGCCTTGAGTCAAAATAGACGCAACAAAGAAAAGTTGAATCCTGCTTTTGAACATAGACGCGGGACGTAACTGCGGAGTGGGCAGAAAGAACCCGAAGAAGCGAAGCGCTCGCCTTTATCACCGAATTACTCCATTTGAAAAATGGAATTAAAGTAATTCGGGGATAACAGCGATCGCAGGGTTTTCTAACCATGAAGCTACAGCTAACGTACATCACTTATGTTCAACTCCAAGAATTCAACTTGGATAAACACAGAGGGAGTGAAATGGGATGCAGGGACAGGCAAGATTATTGTTGGAAGACGGCACGCTGTTCACCGGAAAAGCATTTGGTGCGGAAGGTGAAACGACAGGAGAGGTCGTTTTTAATACGGGAATTACAGGCTATCAAGAGGTACTTTCAGATCCTTCATACTGTGGCCAGATCGTAACGATGACGTATCCATTGATCGGTAACTACGGAATTACCCGGGATGACTTTGAGTCGATTCGTCCATACGTGCACGGTTTCGTGGTACGACGCCATGAGCCAACGCCGAGCAACTGGCGTGCAGAGTACAGCGTGGATAATCTGCTGAAAGAATACGGCATCGTAGGAATCAGCGAGATTGATACACGGATGTTGACTCGCCGGATTCGTCACCACGGTACAATGAAGGGAATTCTCACAACAGGATCGAAACCTGTCGAAGAACTGCTGGAGATGATGGGGGACACTACGATTGAGCAATTGCGTAATCAGGTGCCTATGACGTCTACAGAGCATGTGTACAACAGTCCGGGAACAGCAGAACGTATCGTTCTGGTCGACTACGGCGCAAAAACAGGGATTTTGCGTGAACTCAGCAAACGTAACTGTGATGTTGTTGTCGTGCCTCATGACGTAACGGCTGACGAGATTCGTCGCCTGAACCCGGATGGCATTCAATTGTCCAACGGCCCTGGGGACCCGAAAGACGTACCTCATGCCGTGAACATGATCAGCGAGTTGCTCGGTGAATATCCGATCTTCGGTATCTGCCTGGGTCACCAGTTGTTCGCCCTGGCAGCAGGCGCAGACACGGAAAAACTCAAGTTTGGACACCGCGGAGGCAATCACCCGGTTAAGGAACTGGAGAGTGGACGTTGCTTCATCACATCCCAAAACCACGGTTACACGGTAAACGAAGAGTCTGTGAAGAGCACAGATCTTGAAGTTACACATATCAACAATAATGACAAGACCATCGAAGGTCTGAAACATAAAAAGTATCCTGCCTTCTCCGTACAATATCACCCGGAGGCAGCGCCAGGACCTTATGATAACAGCTACCTGTTTGATCGTTTCATCGAGATGATTCGTGAGCACAAGATCACTAACCCGCAAAAGCCGCGTCAAGCCGTATTGGCAGCCGCAGTGAAAGGAGCGCAATAACATGCCGATTAACAAAGATCTCAAAAAAATCCTGGTGATTGGTTCCGGTCCAATCGTCATCGGTCAAGCAGCCGAGTTCGACTATGCCGGTACGCAAGCTTGCCAGGCTCTGAAAGAAGAAGGCGTGGAAGTTGTACTCATTAACAGTAACCCTGCAACAATCATGACGGACACCAATATGGCTGACAAAGTGTACATTGAGCCAATTACGCTGGATTTTGTAACCCAAATCATTCGTCAGGAACGTCCGGACGGCTTGTTGCCAACACTGGGCGGCCAAACAGGTCTGAACATGGCTGTTGAACTCGCACGTGCGGGTGTGCTTGAACGTGAAAACGTGAAATTGCTCGGAACACAACTGACGTCCATCGAGAAAGCGGAAGACCGCGATCTGTTCCGTGATCTGATGCGTGAACTGGAACAACCCGTACCAGAAAGTGTCATCGTTACAACGCTGGAAGAATCGCTGGAATTTGCTGGTGAGATCGGTTATCCAATCATCGTACGTCCGGCCTATACCCTTGGCGGAACAGGCGGCGGAATCTGTGCAAACGAAGAAGAACTGCGCGAAACCGTAGCAGCCGGAATTCGTTACAGCCCGATTGGTCAATGTCTGGTAGAGAAGAGCATCGCCGGTATGAAAGAAGTCGAGTACGAGGTTATGCGTGACAAAAACGATAACTGCATCGTAGTTTGCAACATGGAAAACTTTGACCCGGTAGGCGTTCATACAGGTGACAGTATCGTTGTGGCTCCAAGCCAAACGTTGTCTGACCGTGAATACCAAATGCTGCGTTCCGCTTCCCTGAAAATCATCCGTGCCCTGAATATTGAGGGAGGATGTAACGTTCAGTTCGCGCTCGATCCGCACAGCTTCCAATATTACGTAATCGAGGTTAACCCGCGTGTAAGCCGTTCATCGGCGCTGGCTTCCAAAGCAACAGGTTATCCGATTGCGAAAATGGCTGCCAAAATCGCGATGGGTTACACACTGGATGAGATCGTTAACCCGGTTACAGGCCAAACCTACGCTTGCTTTGAGCCAACACTTGACTATATCGTAAGTAAAATTCCACGCTGGCCGTTCGACAAGTTCACATCGGCGAACCGGAAACTGGGTACACAGATGAAAGCAACAGGCGAAGTGATGGCGATTGGACGTACGTTTGAAGAGTCCATTCACAAAGCGGTTCGTTCCCTGGAGATCGGTGTACACCGTCTGTACCTGAAAGGTGCAGAAACACTGGATGAAACGACGCTGAACGAACGTCTGATGAAAGCAGACGATGAGCGCATGTTCCTGATCGCGGAAGCATTCCGTAGAGGTTATACGCTGCAACAACTGCAGGATCTGACCAAGATCGACTGGTGGTTCCTGGATAAAATCGAAGGGCTCATTAAGTTCGAAGACCGTGTTCGCGCAGAATCCGAATTGACTTCCGAAACGCTCTATCAAGCGAAACGTCTTGGTTTTACGGACCGTGCTATCGCTGAATTGCGTGCCGAAGGTCAACCTGGAGGTACATTGACGACTGAAGCAGAAGTCAGAGCACGTCGTGAAGAGGAGAACCTTCGTCCGGTTTACAAAATGGTAGATACCTGTGCGGCTGAGTTCGAAGCGACAACACCTTATTACTATTCGACATATGAGACAGAAAATGAAGTGTTGCCTTCGGACAAGAAAAAAGTGGTGGTGCTTGGTTCCGGCCCGATCCGGATCGGTCAAGGTATTGAGTTCGACTACTCCACAGTACATGCAGTATGGGCTTTGCAGAAAGCAGGATACGAGGCGGTTATTATCAATAATAACCCGGAGACTGTATCCACAGACTTTAACACTTCTGACCGCTTGTACTTCGAACCGCTGTTCTTCGAGGATGTCATGAACGTCATTGAACAAGAGCAACCGGTAGGCGTTATCGTGCAGTTCGGTGGGCAAACGGCAATCAACCTGGCAGCACCGCTGCGCAATGCAGGAGTAACGATCCTCGGAACGGATCTGGAAAGCATTGATGAAGCAGAGGATCGCAAGAAGTTCGAACGCCTGCTCTCCCGTCTGGAGATTGCACAGCCAAAAGGTAAAACGGTCACTTCCGTAGATGATGCTGTGGAAACAGCTCAATCACTTGGATATCCTGTACTCGTTCGTCCTTCGTATGTCCTGGGTGGTCGTGCAATGGAGATTGTATACTCCGATGCGGAACTCTTGACTTACATGGAGCAAGCGGTAAAAATCAATCCAGAGCATCCGGTTCTGATCGACCGTTACATGCTGGGTAAAGAGGTGGAAGTAGACGCCATCTGTGACGGTGAAACGGTACTGGTTCCAGGCATCATGGAGCATATCGAACGCGCAGGGGTACACTCCGGTGACTCGATTGCGGTATATCCACCGCAGCATCTGTCGGCAGATCTGAAAGAAAAAATTGTAGAGATCACGATCAAAATTGCCAAGGAACTGAAAACCATCGGTCTGGTTAACATTCAGTTTGTTATCCACGAGGGTCAGGTTTATGTTATCGAGGTTAACCCGCGTTCTTCCCGGACGGTTCCTTTCCTGAGTAAAGTAACCAACATTCCAATGGCGAACCTGGCAACACAAGCGATCTTGGGTGTGAAACTGAAAGACCTGGGTTATGTAGATGGTCTGTGGCCGGAAGCGGATCACGTATCGGTAAAAGTACCTGTGTTCTCCTTCGCGAAGTTGCGCCGTGTTGAACCGACTCTCGGACCTGAGATGAAATCAACAGGTGAGGTTATGGGACGTGACCCGAACTATGCGAAAGCTCTGTTCAAAGGTCTGATCGGTGCGGGAATGAAAATTCCAGCAACTGGAGCCATTGTGGTCACTGTCGCAGACAAAGACAAGGACGAAGCAGTACCTTTGCTCGAAGGTTTCTACAGACTGGGATACAAAATCATGGCAACTGGCGGAACGGCAGCTGCGCTTCAAGCGGCTAACATTCCAGTAACCGTTGTGAACAAATTGAGCGAAGGCTCACCTAACATTCTCGATATGATCCGCAGTGGTGAAGCGAACTTTGTGTTCAATACCTTGACTAAAGGTAAAACGCCACAACGTGACGGATTCCGTATCCGCCGTGAAGCGGTTGAGAATGGTGTGGTATGTATGACTTCCCTGGATACCATTCGTGCGTTGCTGATTATGCTACAAACGATCAACTTCTCCTCGGAGGCTATGCCAGCCTTTGTATAATGAATAGTCACTTGATGAAGGACATCAGTCAGCCTGCGGGCTGGCGGGATGTCCTTTATATCGGGCAAAAACGGAAAAAATGAGCACGCGGAAGGGGCGCTGGGATATGAATCACCCGAATTTCAATGAAATGGCTGGACGTCTGATGGTTGCACTCGATTATCCGGGGGCAGATGAGGCACAGAAACTGGTACAGGCTCTTGAGGGTATTCCTTGTTATCTCAAGGTTGGCATGCAGTTGTTCTATGCAGCGGGTCCGGACTTTATTCGGGAATTGAAAGCGAGAGGGTACTCCGTGTTTCTTGACGTGAAAATGCATGATATTCCAAACACCGTGCGTGGCGGAGCCGAAAGCATCACACGTCTTGGAGTGGACATGTTTAATGTACATGCGGCGGGTGGGGCCAGCATGATGCGTGCAGCACGTGAAGGCGCGGAAGCTGCCCTTGCTGCAGATCCTTCGCTGAAAAGACCTGAGATTATCGCTGTGACACAATTGACCAGCACCAGTCTGGAAACGATGAATAACGAGATCGGTATCCCTGGGAGTGTAGAGCAAGCGGTAGTTCGTTATGCCGGGCTGGCTCAGGAGGCCGGGCTGGATGGTGTGGTGGCTTCTCCGCTCGAAGTGCCAGCAATCCGGGTA
Organism: Paenibacillus intestini; assembly: GCF_030803945.1. NCBI lineage: Bacteria > Bacillati > Bacillota > Bacilli > Caryophanales > Paenibacillaceae > Paenibacillus > Paenibacillus intestini. Next base: position 550,523 of record NZ_JAURUN010000003.1, read on the forward strand.
GCATGTGGCAGTAATTTTCGCACGGTAACCCCCGGTATTCGTCCTGCAGGCAGTGGTCTTGGCGACCAGACACGTGTCCTGACACCAGGTGAAGCTATTAGCAGAGGCAGTCATTACATCGTTGTGGGCAGACCCATTACCGGTGCACCAAACCCGCGTGAAGCGGCAGAGACCATTTTGAAGGAGATGTTGAACGTATGATCGAACTTAGCCAAATTCCAAACCATATCGCTTCTCAGTTGCTAAAAATAAAGGCGGTGGCACTGCGTCCACAGCAACCATTCACATGGACATCCGGCATCAAATCACCAATTTATTGTGATAATCGTCTGACGATGTCTTATCCTGAGATTCGTAACGATATTGCCGAAGCTTTTGCCGCAATCATTCGTGATCAATATCCAGATGCTGAAGTGATTGCAGGTACAGCGACCGCGGGCATTCCACACGCTGCATGGGTAGCTCAGAAGCTGAATCTGCCGATGGCCTATATTCGAGATAAAGCGAAAGGTCACGGCAAGGAAAATCTGATTGAAGGTTTAATCAGCGAAGGACAGAAAGTAGTCGTGATCGAGGATTTGATTTCAACCGGAGGAAGTTCGATTAAAGCGGCAGAAGCTGTACGCGTAGCAGGAGCGACACCACTCGCAGTTCTTGCTATTTTCAGCTATCAGCTGGATAAAGGTGTGAAAGCGTTCGAGGAAGCCGGCATACCTCTACAAACGCTGTCCAATTATACAGTGCTGATGGATGTTGCGTTGGCTCAAGGAACCATTCAAGAGAGCGATTTTGCACTGCTTCAATCGTGGCGTGAAGATCCTTCTTCATTTGGTAAATAATATCATCCCATCAACAATAAACTGTTGCTCAGCAAACGGTATCAAAATTGTAATGATTCCCGTAATGACGGCAAAACTATCGAATAATCAAGAGGCATCCCGTAACTTGGGGTGCTTTTTTGTTATGTTCATCAAAATATTAACTTTTTCACACTGACGTTGTAAAAAGCTTGTAACTTTTAGTGGAGAGCAGTCGTTTATAATTCAGTGTAGCATGGAACAGATTTCTAGATTTAGGGCGCATGAAGGAAATGCGCGGCATAACAAGAGAGGATGAGCGTGATTGCTGGCATGAAAAAGTTATTTTCAAGGAAAAGAACTGCCAAGAGCCAATCGGGTGATAAACGCGAACAGGAACAACCTAAGCTGGAGAAAAGGGCTACATCGGAAGAACCTTCGTACATAACGGAGCCCGAGCCTCTAAGCGCGGAAGCGCTCACGTCAGATGAGGTATCTGCTATGGAGGAGTCAGCAACGGCTATAGCCATAGAGGAAAAACCGCAGAAGACCAAAGCGAAGCCGAGAAAGGAACTGTTGCCTCCGTATGATGGACCCGTGTTGGAGGTACGCAACGTTCATCGTAGCTTTCAGACAGGCAGTCGTATCATTCATGTGCTCAAAGGCATTGATATGGAAGTAAAGCCGCAGCAGCTTGTTATGCTGAAAGGACGGTCTGGCTCAGGTAAAACAACATTGCTGAACATGCTCGGCGGACTTGACCAGCCTTCTAGTGGAGAGATTCTATTCTCCGGACAGCCTCTTCAGGATTGGGGAGATCAACGGCGAACCGCTTTGCGGCGCAGAGAGATTGGATTTATTTTTCAAGCGTATGCACTCATGCCTTTATTATCTGCTTGGGAAAATGTAGAGCTGTCGCTCCGTATGGCGGATGTACCGCGGTCGGAATGGAAAGACAGAGTAGGTCACTGTCTGGATCTAGTTGGACTGAGCAAACGTGTCAAGCACCGGCCTTTTGAGATGTCCGGGGGGGAACAGCAGCGGGTGGCCATCGCTAAAGCGATTGCACACAGGCCTCGGTTGCTGCTTGCGGATGAACCAACGGCGGAGCTGGATTCCAAAATGGGTGCACAGGTTATGGCTGTGTTCCGCAATATCATTGAAGTAGAACAAGTAACGATATGTATGACTACACACGATCCTACAATTTTGGAGGTTGCGGACCATGTTTATGAAATGGCGGACGGCAGATTTCTCACGTAAAGGTGCCGTTCCGAAGAGGGGGAAACGCACAGCGCTTATTGTACTTGGTGCAATACTCGCTGCAACGATGTCAGGCTGTTCATTGCTACCATCTGAGTCGGAGGAAGAGGTGCTCCCACCAATAACACCGCCAACGATCTCCAAAAAACCGGAATATGAAGTCCGTACGGAGACGCTGGAGAAAAAGGTGAGCGGTAGTGGCAAGATGATGAGTCAGCGTGAAGAAAAAGTATATTTTACGCTGGATGGCATGCACATTAAGGAATTGAATGTAAAAACGGGGGATAAAGTGAAGAAAGGACAGGTTCTCGCTGTCCTTGACGTAACAAGTGTGGAAAAGGAAATTCGCGGCAAGCGGCTTCAGATTCGCAAATCGGAAGTACAGATGAAGGAAACGCTGCGCAAGAAGGACGAGATGGACCCGGTGGAGTTTGAAGAAGCGACCATTGCTTTTGAAGAACTTCGTCAGGAGCTTGCTGATCTGGAAGAAAAGCTGGGACAATCCACGTTGACGGCTCCCTTTGGAGGTACCGTGATTGCGGTTCAAGTGGAGAAGGGCGCATCGGTCAAAGCGTATGATCCTATTGCGACCATTGCGGATACGTCCAACCTGGTTGTGGCGGCTACATTTGCCAAGGAGGATCTAGAGAAATTTACGTCTGGCATGAAGGCTGAAGTTGACATCAACGGTGCTGGCAAAGTGGCCGGCAAGATCAAAGCAATGCCTACGGCTGAAGCTTCAAGTAACAATAATAGCAATGGATCAGGTCAGGGCCAAGGAGGCTCACCTCCGGCGAAGGAAACGCTGGATCAATATGTCCTTGTTACTCTGGCGAAGATGCCTAAAAATGTAGAACGCGGTACGCCTTTAACGGTTTCGATCGTAACTCAGCGCACCGAGAACGCGATTGTCATTCCTGTATCTGCTTTGCGCTCCATCGGTTCCAGAACCTATGTACAGGTGATCGAGAATGATGGAAGCAAGCGTGAAGTGGACGTTGAGGTTGGACAGCAGACATCAACCGATGTCGAGATTCTGAAAGGTCTGACGGTTGGTCAGAAAGTTGTGGGACGCTAATGGGGCTGCCATTGCTTCGGCTGCTGTTCCGCAAAATGTGGAACACACGCTGGATGACTTTCAGCACATTAATCGGCTTGATTGTGGCGGTAGCGTTCACCGTCAGTATTCCAATGTATGCCGATGGTGCGTTGAAACGGGTTGTCGCGCAGACGCTGCAGGATAACAGTGAAGGTTTACCAGCAGGATCGCTGTTGATGAGTTACCAAGCACCCGGCGGTGCAAAGACCGATACCAGAGGACTGGATGAGGTGAATCGCTACATTCGCGAGGATGTTCCTCGCGACATTGGATTTCCATTTCATACGTATGTGAATTCGAGATCCATTCGCAGTACAGAGGTCAGTCCTGAAGATCCGACCAAAGTGGATGCAAGCCGTGTGCGGAGTATGACACTGGGTACGATGAGTGGACTGGATGATCAGGTGAATTACTCGGCGGGTGTCAAACCTGGGAATCAGGTCAAGGACGACATCATCGAAGCTGTGATGCTGGAAGAAGGGATGTACCGGAATGATCTTCATGTGGGGGATATTCTGGAATACCCGATCTACAGCGGTCTGAATATTACGTTGCGTGTGAAAATTACGGGTTCCTTCAAGGCCGACAATCCGAATAGTCCGTATTGGGTTCAAGGCTTCGACGGTATGATGAATGGACTTTATGTGAATGAATCGGTTTTTAATGACGTATTACTCAAAGAAAAGGGTATTCCACTACAGAATTCACGCTGGTACTATGCATTTGATCTTAAAGAGGTTCAAACCAGCCAGTTATCTGGCCTCAGCTCTGTGCTGGAACGGCTGGATATTGATCTCTATCAGCGGCTGAAAGATACCAAGGTTGATATTACCTTCGGCGATCTGCTCAAACAATTCCGTAGCCAGAGTCTGCAGCTGCAGACGATGCTGTTTACACTTGCTGCACCGATGATTGCGATGGTCTTTTATTTCATCGCAATGAATGCCAGACAATCCCTGCAAAAGCAGGAAAGTGACATCGCTGTGCTACGTAGCCGTGGAGCCTCGGCTCGTCAGATCTTCTCGCTCTATCTGCTTGAAGGCATCTTCCTGGGCGCGATTGCACTGGTTGTTGGGCCGCTACTCGGATGGTTCATGGCGAAGAGTATCGGCTCGGCAAGTGGATTCTTATCCTTTGTAGATCGAAAATCCATTCCGATTGGCGTATCCAAAGAAGCGATTCTGCTTGGCGTGGCAGCGGTACTGGTTGCTATTATTGCATCACTGATTCCGGCAATTACGTACGCACGGGCAACGATTGTATCCGCTAAAAGGCGCCAGGCACGTACCGATCGTGCGCCGCTGTGGCAACGATGGTTCCTCGATGTGGGGCTGCTCGGTCTAGCGGGATACGGATACTATCTGTTTTATGAACGTCAGATGCTGACGTTCCAGACGGGGATGACGACAGATCAGTTACAGGTGCAGCCGTTTCTGTTCTTTGTACCTGCACTAGCGATCTTTGCGCTTGGCCTGTTTTTCCTGCGTTTGTTCCCATGGATTTTGAAACTGATACAGTTGATCGGACGCAAGTTATTACCAGTTCCAATGTATCTGACGTTGACACAGTTATCCCGTTCATCTTCATCCTATTATCCGCTCATGATTCTATTAGTGCTGACGCTCGGCCTTGGAGTGTATAACTCGGCCGCAGCGCGAACCATTGATTTGAATTCAACAGAACGTACGCTTTACCGTTATGGCTCGGATGTTATTATACAAACGGTATGGGAAGGAACTCCCGAGGTGAAGCCAGGAGGTTCTGGACAAGGCGGCGGATCAGGCGGCGGTCAGCAAGGTGGAGGCAACGGAGGGGCCGGTGGTGGCGCTGGTGGAGGAAATGGCGGTGGTGGAGCTCCAGGAGGTGGCGGCGGTGGCGGTGGCGGTTCATCGCAACCAACCAAAATCATATACTCCGAGCCCCCATTTGAAGTGTTCCGCCAATTAAACGGTGTGGAGCATGCTGCACGGGTACTGCAAACGAAGGGCAACATTATTGTCTCAGGGAAATCCGGCGGACAAGGGATGCTCGTTGGTATCGATAATGTAGACTTTGCCAAAGTAGCTTGGTTCCGTAACGATCTATTCCCTGCACATCCTTACAAATATCTTGATTTGCTTGGTAAATATGAAGGGGCTGTACTGATCTCTTCGAAATTTGCTGACAAGTTCAAGCTCAAAACGGGAGACATGGTCTCCATGGGGATACAAGGTCAAGCGATAGAATTTGTAGTTTTTGGCATTATTCCATACTGGCCTTCACAATACCCGGATCAGATGCCATTCTTCGTGGCTAATCTGGATTATATTTATGATCAGGTTCCGCTAATGCCCTACGAGGTATGGTTAAAAATGAAACCGGATGCCAAGGTAGCTCCATTAATGGAGAAACTCGCGGCAGAAGGCATTGAGCTATCCTCTGTCCGTGATGTGCGGACTGAACTGGTCACTCAGGGAAAACATCCATCCAGGGGCGGGGTATTCGGCATTCTGAGTCTGGGATTCCTTGTATCGGTGATCATCTCGTTAATCGGTTACGTGCTCTATTGGTTCTTCAACCTCTCGGGACGCGTGGTACAGTTTGGTGTCCTGAGGGCTATGGGTCTATCCAGAGCACAGCTTAGCGGTATGTTATTGCTGGAGCAGGTGTTCACCGCTGGGCTTTCGATCTTGCTGGGGATTAGTATCGGTCAGGTTTCAAGCAGGCTCTTCCTGCCATTCTTGCAAACGACCGATAATGTGTCTGCGCAAGTTCCGCCATTCCGCATCGTCTTTGAACAGCAGGATATGTTGCAACTGTACGGCGTAACCGTAGTTATGCTGATTATCGGAGCATCGATGTTGCTCTGGCAGATTCGCAGGCTCAGAGTTCATCAGGCGGTCAAAATGGGAGAGGAGAGGTAAACGTGATCCAATGCGAAGGACTTGTCAAAATTTTTAAATCCAGCGATGTGGAAGTCGTTGCCCTTCAAGGTCTCAATCTGACCGTCAATCAAGGCGAAATGATGGCGATTATTGGCAACAGCGGTAGTGGTAAATCAACGCTGCTTAACATCCTTGGCGGCCTGGACCGCCCTACCGCTGGCACGGCGGTGGTTGGGGACTGGGATCTGCTTAAAATGACGGATGCTCAACTCGTGGAATACAAACGTCACACGGTTGGATTCATCTGGCAAAATAACGGTCGTAATCTGCTGCCCTATCTCACCGCACTGGAAAATGTGGAAACACCGATGATTTTGGGTGGCAAACGTGATCGTAAGTACGCTATGCAGTTACTTGAATGGGTTGGTCTGAAGGATCGTATGCATAACAAACTGCATCAACTGTCGGGCGGGGAGCAACAGCGTGTAGCGATTGCGATCTCCTTGTCCAATCGGCCAAAAATTTTGCTGGCAGATGAGCCTACAGGTTCCGTCGATTCCGAGACGTGTGATACAATCATGAACATTTTTCGCAAAATGAATAAGGAACTTGGCGTCACCATTGTCATTGTTACCCATGACTTGACGCTTGCTGGCAAGGTTGATCGGATCGTTGCGATTCGGGATGGCCTGACCAGTACTGAATTTGTGAAACGCAATCCGAATCTGGATGACGATCAGGGGCTGTCTGAAGCAGGTGCGCCTGACGTTCATGAAGCTTTTGTCATTATTGATCGTGCGGGGCGGCTTCAGGTGCCAAAAGAGTATCTGGAAGCCTTGTCCATTGATAGCCGAGCGACATTGGAGTTTGACGGTGAACGTATTGTTATTACACCGCCAAGATAATTTAAGAGGGGGAACTGGGAGATGAAAAACAGGTTGTGGGGAAAACGTGTGCTGGCCATCATGGCAACAGCAACACTGGCATTGCCACTTATCGCAGGATGTACAGCGAGTGAGAATACAGATAATGAACAGCGTGTGCTGCGTGTAGCGACACTCTGGGGAGGACAGGATGACAGCTATTTCCGTCAGCAATTTACGGATGCTTTCGAACTCACACACAAAAATGTCACGGTAGAAATCGTGCCTGCGGTTGATCAGGGCAGTATGTATGGCTTTGGGAATTCCGAACAAGCAAACGAAATGCCAGATACCATGGAGAGTTTGAAGAAAATTATGACAGGAGATAATCCGGTGGATGTCGTTGTAGCAGATACGGCTACGATCAAGTCGTTGATTCAGGAGAACATGGTTAAGCAACTTGATCCGTTAATGCAGGAAGACAAATTTGACACCAGCGACATTGTGCCAAGTGTGCTTGAAGGGATCAAAGATCTGGGTGACCAGAACATCTATGCGCTGACACCAACCTTCTCTTCTTCTGCTCTGTTTTATAACAAGGGAATGTTTGAAAAAGCGGGTGTTGAACCACCAACGGACAACATGACGTGGGACGATATCTTTAATCTGGCGACTCGCCTTACTAAAGGCGAAGGTAAAGATCATGTCTTCGGAATGTCGTTCAGCACATATAACGGCGGCTCTCCGTACTACTCTATGCAACAGTATTATAATTCGCTGCAGTTGAAAGTTTTTGACGACAAGGCAGAAAAGATGACCGTAGATTCTCCGCAATGGGAGAAAGTGTGGAGTACGGTCAGCAAGCTGGCGATTGATAAAGTCATCCCGAAAGGTGACGAGCCACAAGATCAGCAAACAGAAGGACGCTACAATCCTGTTCAGGGCGACTTGTTCCTTAGTGGCAAAACAGCAATGGCGATCGGGGATTACAATTACATCAATCAATTAATTGATGCGAATAAAAATGCAGATAAAATGAAAGATTTTACGAAAATAGATTGGGATGTAGTTACACCTCCCGTTCATCCAGAAGCTCCTGAAGTCGGAGGCAACATCTATCTTAGCAGTTTGATGGCAATCAACAGCTCCGCTCAGAACCCGGATGATGCCTGGGAACTGATTAAGTATATGAATAGCGAGGATTGGGCTAAGATCAAGGCACGTAGCAGCTATGAATTGGTATCCCGGAAAAGCTTCATTAAACCGAAAGACGGACTTGATTACAATATTCAGGCGTTCTATACGTTGAAGCCGGTGCCGCCAACCAACACGAATCTGGATAAAATGTATCAGAAAATGCCTGGACTGTGGCAGGTAAGTGACAAAGGTATGGAGTACTTTAATCAAGTGTTAGAAAATAAAAAGACACCAAAAGAAGCACTGGGTGAATGGGCAGCCAAAGGGAATGAGATGCTTGCGAAGTTGAAAAAAGATCCTAAAGCAACATTCCAATAAGTTATGCACCAGTAACATCCAAGTAATCTTCGTCTATTACAAAAAATAATGGCCGCTGGAGATTTTATCATCTCTGGCGGCTATTTTTACGAATTTGGGGTATTCTACAATTAACAGCAGTATATGAGCCCTTTGGAAAGGACGAGCAGGATGAAATGGATATATTTCAGCAAGCTGTATGCAACGAAATTTCAAGCAGGTTGCCTAGCAAAAAGACTGGAGCAGGATGGCTGGATTTACGGACACAATGAGCCTGAAGAAGTTGAAGTGTATCGTTCACGTAAAGGTCGGTATGGTGTGCGATTTATTCCCTGAGATTACCCCTTGACTTATGATGGAGTAATAGTGTATATTAATTAAGTCGCTGTTTATTAATTTTAACGACGCGGGGTGGAGCAGCCCGGTAGCTCGTCGGGCTCATAACCCGAAGGCCGCAGGTTCAAATCCTGCCCCCGCAATATAGCTTTACTGGATGGTTTACAGCGACCATCTACACTGTTATATATTATTTGTTCAGGGCCCTTAGCTCAGTTGGTTAGAGCGGTCGGCTCATAACCGATTGGTCACAGGTTCGAGTCCTGTAGGGCCCATATTTTAGAACCCTTGCGATGCAAGGGTTTTTTTCTGTTTTCATAGACTTCTATTTTCATAGATGGGAACGACGTATAGTTTAGCTAAGGAATAAAAACGGTACGATTCTATTTTTTTATTGGCTTCTATACGACTTTTTTTCAATGATGGGATGGATGTCCATGCCAGATGATCATTCTCGCATATACTATCTCAATTCCACCTATAGGAGGTAGATTTCATGACTCAGTTAATTGATGCAAGAACCTCGCAAAATGCGAGTTTGGCTAACTCCATCGCTATTCCGATTCTCGTCATTAACACACCACAGTTGTTTGGACAGATTGGATTGGTGACAACAGCCACAATCGGAGCGAACCCTCGGGTTCAATTCAAAGGAACTGTGACTCTGCAGCTTCCTTTGGCACTCGTTGGTGTAACGATCACGGTAGTTCGGGGAACCGTCTCCACAGATCCTGTCATTTATTCTGCAACGTCCACGTTTAACTTGAGCGTTCTGGCACCACAAGTTATTACATTCTCTGCGGACGATTACAACCCACCAATTACACCACAATTAACGTATACGGCTTTTATCAGCACGAACTTGCTGGGTACCGTTCGTGTAGGTCCAGAGAACTTCGACGGTGTCTTGTACTCTGACTAATGGTTACTCGCTTGTAAGAAATATAAATGCGAATCCAATCTTTTTTGATTTGCTACGAAGTTTATGGATTTCAATTTTATTTGGCGTTGTGCCTGTTTCCATGCGGAGCAGGCTTTTTTTGTAGAGAGGGTAGAAAGGAATGACGCTCTGTATTCGGGGAAGAATAAATAGAGTATAGAAAGTAAAATAAGAAGGATATGATATAATTGTTTTTCTTCATAGAATTAGATGACGTGGTCCTAATAAATAGATAGAAAGCGAGTTTGATATAAGTGATGATGAAGAACGAAGGCCGGTATGTCCGGTTTAGTGAAGCGCCGGTTTGGGATTGGCAGAGGGCTTATTATGAACAGATGGGATTGGAAGCTTGGGAGAATCACCAGGTGCCACAGTATATTACGAGCAATCCATTCATTGCAACAGCCTATGCTGAAATGATTTTCAGCTTTTTACAGGATCTGATGCTCAAAGGTGAACAGCATGAGATGGTTACCATCGTTGAACTTGGTGCAGGAGCAGGAAGACTGGCTCACCAGGTGCTCAACAAGCTGTGTGCTTTGAAGGAAATTGCGGGTATGGAGCTACCGCCTTTCCGTTATGTGATGACAGACCTGGCTATGGAGAATGTGATTGCCTGGAAAGAGCATCCTTCGATGCAAACATACATAGAGCAGGGAATACTGGATTTTGCACGTTTTGATGCGGTGCACGATACAGCGTTGAATCTGGTTATGTCCGAAAAAACAATAAGGCAAGGGGATTTACAACAACCGCTGCTACTCATTGCCAATTACTTCTTTGATAGCATTCCGCAGGACTTGATTTACATTGGGGAGGGGCAAGTGTTTGAGTGTGATCTACTTGTAGAACTTCCACAGCATGTAGCAGAACAGAACCCTGCCGAGATCCTGGAAAATATGACACTGAAATATAACTATCGTCCCGCACCCGAGTATATGGAAGAGACCTACCCATACGCCGAGCTGATTTCGCTGTACCGTGCTGAGCTAGAAGATTCGCATATTCTGCTTCCCTCCACAGGACTAGGATGTCTCGAACGATTAAGCAAGCTTTCCCGGTCAGGTTATGTGTTAATTACGGCGGATAAAGGGGATCATCGGCTGGATTACTGGAAATATGCAGAGCCGCCTGAATTCGCGTTTCATGGCAGTTTCTCGCTCTCAGCTAATTATCATGCGATAAAGGCTGTAATGGAACAGCAGGGTGCTTCTACGTATTTTACGGCACATCATTATAAGGATCTGAACGTTGGCATGATTTTAATGCTGGATGATTCAATCAGCTACGCTAATACAAGGCTGGCTTATCATCGCTTTGTTGAACGCTTTGGTCCAGACGATTTCTTTAGTCTAAAAGAATGGGCAGACCTTAAAGTGGAACAGATGGATCTTAGACAACTTCTGGCTTTCTGGCGATTGGGCGGGTACGATGCCGAGTTTCTGATGGTTGCGTGCTCTCGGTTCAAAGATCTTTTGGCGGATGCGAGCGATGAGGAGATGTTTGACCTTCACTCTGGCATCAGACGGATGTGGTCCTCCTATTATCCAATGGACCATCGGAATCAGGTTGCTTTCGTATCAGGTCAGTTATTATTGGAGATGTTTATGTATGAAGAGGCTAAAACGTTCCTGGAGGAATTGCTGACTGGTGACCTTGACGCACTGAATGCTGAATCTGATGCGCAACAGATAACGGTATTGTATGATCTGGCTGTGTGTTGTTATGAGTTGGAACTGGAACAGGAGGCACTTGTCTACGCTCGCCGTGTAATTCAAATAGATCCGAACCATGAAGAGGCGGCGGCACTTCTGGACGGTTTAGAGGGATCTCTGGATCACAACCAGTATATTAATTGAATGACGTTAAAATGAAACTCTTATCCATTTTTTTACGTATTACTAAAAGAAATTAATTCCAAATTTAAGTAATGATGAGAGGGAGGAGGGAGAGCGATGAAAAAAGTCCTATCAATTTTGTTATTTCCGTTGTTATGGCTTGTAGGGGCTCTTAGCATTCTCAGTGGAAATAGCAACAGTATGAGCGATCTGATCTCACTTAAAAAAGATTTTGACCGGGATTCTAGTAATGATGGACAAGCCATTTTCGATCAGATCGAAGGAATTAGAGGCTAGTTACATAAGACGATAAGCACCATAGTTCAAGTCATACCTGAACTAGTGGGGGATTCTGCTTTTGTTCTAGATTCAACGTACAGGCCCGACAGAAAAGCCCTTATCATTGAAGATGATACACTCCCAAGGATTGGGCGATTAGACTTGGACATTTGCCCTGTCACTTGGGGATAATACGCATATGTTATGGCATACCTTGAAATTCAAAGGAGGCCAATCAAATGAGTCATGTTGGATACGGTTGTGGCAATGTTGGTGGATTTGGCGGAGCGTGGACTTCGACTAGCGCAATTCTCGTTCTCTTCATTTTGCTCGTCATCATCACCAAATCTTTCTGGCTGTAAGATAACGGTCAGACGCGCGTGCATCAGCTCCACCAAGACTTTGGTGGGGCTTTGCTCTTGTTTTACAGTCCAATATGACATGAATGACATTTGACAACTGAAAACAATGTGCTTAAAATCACATAAGGAGACTACTAACAGAGATTGAAGGGATAGCAATGCCGTTTATACGATTCAAAGGATTTACGGGTTCAGAGCTGGAGGAAGTTGTGCCTCAAATTACCGAACAAATGGCCTTAATCACTCATATTCCGCAGGAACGAATGAAAGCAGAACGTCATGATGTACAAGCTTTGACACCTTCCCCGGCATCCATAGAGATTTTGATGTTTCAGCGTGATCAGGAGATACATGATCGAATTGCAGCATCCATGCAGTCTATTCTAGAGAAGGCTGAACTGCCGGATGTGCATATTTTTTTCAATATATTATCCCCTAATTTGTATTATAAGAAAGGCAAGCCGCTAACAGATTACCGATTGGATTAGACGGCGGGTGAGAAGTGAGAAGCTCAGGATACATTTCGGAAAAAGAAAACGAATAAGCTGCTCGAAAGAGAAGCAGCCTGGTAACCCTAAGACGAGCAGTTTTGACCATGCTCGTCTTTTTTATTTATGCAAGGGGCGTCTGATGTCCAGACTTATCGAAGTATTGGAGCGTTTATGAGTTAAGTGATGAACGGTCACGGTAAGAGCGAGTGCAACGAGTGAAAGGGCCACAGCCGCCCAAAGCACCTGTGCTCGCCCTAAATATAGGATCGCGATGATCGTCATGACGAGTCCAATACCAGCCACTGTATAGTTTGAAAATGAGAGCAGGCTACTCGCCTTAGCTATATCTTCGCCTCTCATCAGTCTTGACTGGAGTTTCTTCAGAACCAAGGCTTCCCAGCAGTTGACTATAGCGAGAAGTGCAGCCCCCAGAAACATAACGGCAATATGTAATCTCAGGTAGGGAAGAGAGGACGCGATGCCGATGAGCAACAATGTTTTGGTCACAGGAATACCGATCAGGAGTCTTGAAAATATACAGTGTTTTATCAACTTATGGAATGTGAATTTTGCTACCGCATAAGCTAGCAAGTAAACGCACAGGAGTAGCAGTGCATATCCAATCGATTCCGTTTGTTTGTAGATTAGGCAGGTCAAGGTTGTGATTGAGATCACTTGTATAAGTGAGAGCAGTGTTCTGGCCGCCCAGAACGGATAAAATGCGATGTTCATACCAATGTGTCCTTTCTGCAACGATACATCTATATCATTTATCTTACGGCGCACACTGTAGTAACACCACAAACAAAGTTATCATATTCCCGTCAGTGCATACGAAAAACCAGCTGCGCAGGAGGCAACTGGTCTTTTTACAAATGTATTGTTGTATTACGCCATAGCAAGAGTAAAAGCAGTAAGCAGCATAAACAGACTAGACATTCGCACCATAGTCATGTAAGATTTGCTGGGTTCCGTCTCACCTTGCGCAATCCAGCCATAACGAAGATACCAGCCAAATTTGGGGAAACACAGATTGATGATACACAACACCATAAATATAAAAAAGAGAGTTTTCATCGTCGATCTTCCTTCCTCGTCGGGCTATTAACGGCCCCGCCTTTAAGGTCTGCGCCTGGAAAAAATGTAGACAATCAACGCCGGACGATGATGAATAAACTTTATCTATGTGTTTTTGAGTGTAGGCAGGTTATTGTAAATGGATAAAGATTGATATGATTAAGAACTATTACCCAAGAACTACATTGTTTGAATAACTGTGGTACAATAAAATAGATTGTTTAATATCAACACATACCATCTGGAGTTAAGGATGTGAGATGGGGGAGACACAGGCATGAGTTTATATAATCAACTTCCCATGCAATGGGAATTTATTATCTCGAAATTAAAATCCTCCGTTACCGTAGTTGACGCTACCTCGCCTGAGCTTCCGCTCATGTATGTTAACGAACATTTTACCCGTCTGACGGGATATACGCACGATGAGTCGATCGGGCGGAATTGCCGATTTTTACAGGGTACAGATACAGATCCCGAAACCGTTTCACGCATTCGGGAAGCACTAAGTAAACAACAATCCATTAAGGTTGAAATATTAAATTATACCAAAAGTGGCCAGAAATTCTGGAATGAGCTGAATGTAGATCCCATTTTCAATGAATTTGGTGAGTGTATTTATTTTGTTGGTATTCAATATGACATCACTGAACGGAAATATGCGGAGCAGCAGCTGAAGACGGCAGCATCTATGGCTGAGAAAACAAGCAGGGGACAGCTGGAATTCATCGGCAAGTTGAATCATGAGCTTCGTACACCGTTAAACGGCATCATGGGCATGATCGAGCTTGCGGGAATGGGCAAGGTTACCGAAGAGCAAAAAGAATACCTGGATCTGGCACGTCAGTCCGGGGAGGCGCTCCTGAACATCGTAAACAACAGTCTGGATATGGCGAAGCTTGGCAGAGGCAAAATGGGAGTGGAGCATATTGAATTCCAGCCATTGAAGCTGATTCAGCAAATCGTGAAGACACATGAGCTGGCGGCCATAAATAAACAAATTCGTTTAGTTTGCCATGCTGATCTGAATGTTCCTGATGTGCTTTGGGGCGATCCACTGCGATTAAGGCAGGTATTGGATAATTTGCTGAGCAATGCCATCAAGTTTACGGAGCAAGGGGAAGTGCAGCTTCTCGTGGATGTCAAGCAGCAATCGCATGAGATGACCACGTTGGCTTTCTCTGTACGGGATACAGGGATCGGCATTCCGTCTCATCAGATGGACCAACTGTTTGATGCCTTTACGCAATCGGATATTTCACATGCAAGAAGGTTCGGAGGCAGCGGGCTTGGATTAACAATCTGCAAAGAGCTATTAGAGTTAATGAACGGTAGTATTACTGTAGATAGTGCTGAAGGAAAAGGAACAGAGTTTCAGGTGACAGTGCCTTTTCTAAGTACACAGAGTATTTTTAACGCAGGATAAGATATGCAGGAAGCGGCCGGATGGATCCGGCTGTTTTTTTATGTTGAATATTGTTGTGGAATGGATTGTTTTACGAACTGGCGTTCTGTTATAATGCTATGGATGTTAGTGTTACATGGGGGAGGCGCATCATGAGTAAGAGACGTAGCAGAAGAAGTAAGAGAGGAAGCCGGGGATTCAAAAGTAAAATACTGACCTTAGTCGGCATGGTTGTGATTGCTCTATATGCCTTGGCAGGAGGAGAGTGGCCGCTGGATATTCCTTCTCCGTTCAAAACAACCGACAAGAGTGTAGATCATACGATTACTTTTCCGGCAGAGCGGTATCCCGAAACAGCAAACCATATCCGAAAGGCGATTCAAGCGGGGCATTCCGATGTCTGTACAATTGACCGGAAAGGTGCTGAGGGAAACAGGGAACTGTCACTGAAAGGTGTACTGGTCAAAAAAGGCAAGGATCGGGATGAGTGGCCTATGGCAATGTGTGCAGAAGGCGGTAAGGATGCGGATATCCAGTATATTACGCCAAAGGATAATCGCGGTGCAGGCTCATGGGTAGGCAATCAACTAAGTACATATCCGGATGGTACGCGTGTTAAATTTGTTGTGAAGTAATCCGCATCATTAGTTACCATAAGAAAAACCAGACGTTGGAGGCGTCTGGTTTTTAAATATAAGTTGGCTGTAGTAGAAACACCGAGGTTCTCACCTACAGTGTATCTTTATCTATTAGTGTCTGTCTAAGTTCTCTGTAAGGAGAGCAAATGAATTGAATGTGCTTGCGCACAAGTGCCTAAACGAGTTGCATCGTGCCCAGATGGTGAGAACGAAGGGTTAACAGGCGAGTGACTTGTTCGACTTCATCAAACGGAATCCACACATTTCCCTGTACAGTTCGTAAGGAGAGAATAGAGCTGTCTGCTGAGCGCTCTGGAAAACCGGTTACGGTCTGTCCGCTTGTATTCCGAACCATAATCTGTTGATTGCGCCGAATGGCAATTTCTACCTCTTTTTTCATAAGTCATTGCTCCTGATTTATAAGATGTTCATCGATATGTCGATATTTTCAATGGTTAATTTGTCTTCTTTATCTAGTCTATCAGAACTAGGTATAGATTTCCAGTAGAGAAATGATTAAGCTGATGTAGGTGAATTGACTTAGCAAGTGAAGATACGTTACTGAACATAAACTACAGGGTTATATAAGGTATCAGGAAGAGGAGGGGAACCACATGACGAAACTGTTTGTTGGGCTTGCTCGTTCGGAGCACGAAGCAATTATTATGTTGAATGCCTTAAAGAAAGAAGGCATCCAAGATCAATATTTGGGGGCTGTAGGCAAGGAACAGCTCGATTTGGAGATGATCAGTGAAAAGACGGGGTTACCCAAACCACTAAAAGGTGCTGGAACAGATGGTGCATTTGGAGCGTTGAAAGGCATATTAGCAGGGCTCGGAAAACGAATGGATCAGACCGCATCCATCGGGAAGGCAGTGCGAAGATTAGCGGGCAATGAGATCGGAAGTGAGACGGATGATCTGGTCTTAACGCTGACTGAAGCAGGCATTCCGGAAGTTGACGCACGTTATTACGAAGACTGGCTATTGCAAGGTCATATGCTAATTTTTGTAGAGTGTAGTGAGGAGCAGGTGGAGCGTGTGAAGCCTATTTTACTTTTTTAGTTTAATTTAATGCTGATTTTAGGTTCCTTTAATGTTGGAGAGGTATTCTTATCTCACACCTCCCTTAATATAGATGGTTTACCGGAAGTCCGGGACCGCAACTCGGACTTTCTAGGCACTGTGAGCTGGCGCTTGCAGTGCCTGTTTCATTTTTTTAGGAAAAAGGGTTGCATTATTAATTTATTCATGGTAAGATATTTCTTGTCGCCAAGAAAATATTACATACGCCGGGGTGGCGGAATTGGCAGACGCACAGGACTTAAAATCCTGCGGTAGGTGACTACCGTACCGGTTCGATCCCGGTCCTCGGCATCTTACAGAAAAGATCACATTTGACTTGTTAAACAAGTTGAATGTGATCTTTTTTTTAGAATTAAAAATCAGATTCACAGGAATTTTAGGCACTTTGTCAACCGTTCATCTGACTATTTATAAAAGTTATCGGTAAAATGCCTTCTTTGTGTTTAATTTTACTCAAATATTTGAGAATAGAAACGGGTATTTTGTCGGTACGTACATCCAATATAAAATAAAAATGCAATAAATTAGATGATATTTATAGATCAGCAAGTTAATGTTTAGACATCAACGGAGGAAGATTGTATCTTAAGATCAGTTCATGAGATGGAGGAATGATTATGATAAAGTCATTTGTTAGTAAATTAGTTTTTTTGTTAGGTGCAATGTTAATTTTAACAGGCTTAGTTTTTCAATTAAATGCATCAGCAGAGGATGCTAGTTCCCTAGGGCTGTTAGATGGTAAGCCCGTTAAAACAGGTTCGAGCAATGTAAATATATTCGGTTCAACAACGGCCATTACTGACAACAATATTGAAACCTATTTTGCTTTACCTACTGAAAGAAGTGATTTGAAAGTTGCAGATACACTTGTATACACATTTGAAACACCAGTAAATATTAATAGTTACAAGTTCCATATATTAAATTATGATGGAGGCCCTGTTTCTATTTATTTTATGGATAAGAACGGTGCCGGTCTTTTAGGAAGCATTCCAAATAAATCAATTCCAGGTGACGGAGGGATATATAAGCTTTCTAATGCACTAAAAGATGTAAAACAAATAACCATTACTCAGAAGGGTACAAAAACATATAATGTAGCAGAATTAAATTTTTACAACGAAGCATCAATTCAGTTAGAGGCAACAGGTGGTGATTCCCAAGCATCATTGACATGGAGCCCAATTCAAGAAGCAACGGGGTACGTTGTAAGATATGGGATTGAGTCTGGTGAGTACACTGAAACTGTAACAGCTACAAAAGATGATTACGGTAATTTTATTATTCCTGGTTTGAAAAACGGGACTACATATTATTTTATTGTAAATGCTGTTGTCGATGGTGTTGAATCGGAATACTCCAATGAAGCATCTGCAACACCTCAAGCGCCGGTCGTTGAACCAGAAGAGCCATCAGGTAACCGAGCAATCCTTGTCGTGACTATGACCACAGGTCTTGAAAAAGAATTTGATCTTAGTATGCAAGAAGTAAATAGTTTCATTGATTGGTACGAAACAAAACAAGCAGGAAGCGGAAAAGCATCATACGCAATTGACAAGCACGATAATAACAAAGGTCCATTCAAAAGCCGCAAAGATTATATTCTATTTGATCGTGTCTTGACGTTTGAAGTAAGCGAATACTAGAAGAAGATGCTCCATCAGCTCATGTTGATGGAGCAATTTTTAATTTATGAACTTAGGTTCGTATACTGATGAGTAAAGTTAATCTAATTGTTAACGAATTATCAAAAGAATTTCCTTTGTGTCTTATATAACTTAAAGTTAGAAGCCGTAGGTCAAAACCATACATAATGACAGGAAAAAATTGGAGCCTAACTTGTCACTTTTCCCCACAGTTCATAAACACAACCCCCACATAATACATATCAGAAAGTGGATTCTGGCGTCTATTTATGAAGAGAGGTCACAATGGTGTATACTATCGATAGGCATATATTACCTTTCGCATCAACCAACACAACAATCTATGGACGGAGGACTCAAGTTTATGTTGAAACAGCTTAAGCCATATA
This sequence comes from Paenibacillus intestini, assembly GCF_030803945.1. Classification (NCBI taxonomy): domain Bacteria; kingdom Bacillati; phylum Bacillota; class Bacilli; order Caryophanales; family Paenibacillaceae; genus Paenibacillus; species Paenibacillus intestini. The sequence continues at coordinate 569,389 of NZ_JAURUN010000003.1, forward strand.
AGGTATTACAGGAGCGTAGAATCGAAGAACTGAAATCCGATGCGTACCTGCTGGAACATCAAAAATCGGGTGCTCATATCGTACTGTTGTCCAATAGTGATGATAACAAGGTGTTCAACATCGGTTTTCGGACACCTCCTGAAGATGATACAGGGGTAGCTCATATCCTGGAACACTCCGTGCTATGTGGCTCGAAAAAGTTCCCGGCTAAAGATTCTTTTGTGGAGCTGCTCAAAGGTTCACTCAATACATTCCTCAACGCAATGACGTATCCTGACAAAACCGTCTACCCCGTTGCGAGTCGCAACGATCATGATTTCCATAACTTGATGGATGTGTACCTGGATGCGGTATTAAATACGAATATTTATGAGAATGAAAAAATATTTTTGCAGGAAGGTTGGAATTACAACCTGACTTCACCAGAAGACGAACTGACATACAACGGCGTAGTGTATAACGAGATGAAGGGTGCCTTTTCTTCGCCGGAACGGTTAGTTCGACGAGAGGTGCTGAATTCTCTTTTCCCGGATACAACATACTCCTGTGAATCTGGGGGCTTCCCGGAGGCGATTCTGGATCTCACTTATGAAGGATTGCTTGATTTCCACAAACGGTACTATCATCCGTCCAACAGTTACATCTATCTATACGGGGATATGGATATGGAAGAAAAGCTGCAGTGGCTGGATGAAAATTACTTAGGCAACTATGATCGGATCGAGATTGACTCCGAGATTAAACTGCAATCTTCTTTCCCGAAACGGGTGGATACGGTGAAGTCCTACTCTGCGGGAAGTACGGAATCCGAAGTAGACAATAGCTTTTTGACCTATAATGCGGTGATTGGCACAAGTCTGGATAAGGAATTGAACATTGCGTTTCAGATTTTGTTATACGCACTGCTCAATGCACCGGGAGCTGTTCTGAAGCAAGCCTTGCTGGATAAAGGCATCGCGAAGGATGTCTACGGCTCTTATGATGATAGCTTGTATCAACCCGTGTTCACGGTGGGACTGAAGAAGAGCAACTTGTCCAGTAAGGACGAATTTCTCGGGACGATCAAGGAAGTGCTGGAGCGCGTTGTGAAAGAAGGCTTTGACCCGAAAGCATTGCTTGCCGGAATCAACTCTTATGAGTTCAATCACCGGGAAGCGGACTTTGGCCGGATGCCGAAAGGACTGATCTACGGACTCTCCTCCCTCCAAAGCTGGCTGTATGATAAGGAAGCGCCTTTCACGTATTTTGAAGCGAATGATGTATTTGCAGAACTTCGGTCCAAAATGAAAGACAGTTATTTCGAACAACTGATTGAGAAGTATTTATTACAAAACACACATACATCATTTGTTGCGCTCACGCCGGACAAAGGCTTGAACGCACGCAAGGAAGAGGCGCTGAAGGAGCGGTTGAAGTCAGTGCAGGCTGGACTTCGTCCAGAAGAGGTGCAGGATATGATTAAGCGCACCGAAGCGCTCGCCGAGTACCAGAATACCCCTTCAACCAAGGAACAGCAGCAGGTAATCCCGACGTTGTCCATTGAGGACATTGATACGAAGGCGTCTAAACTGTACCAAACACTGAACAACGTGGATGGCACAACGATTTTGCATCATAACTTGTATACGAACGGTATTGGTTATCTGAGACTGTTGTTTGATATCAAGGAAGTACCGCGCCGCTTGTTGCCTTATGTGGGATTGCTCAAAAACGTACTTGGTTACGTGGACACTCAAAACTACTTGTTTAACGAGTTATCGAATGAAATTCATATCCATTCTGGTGGCATCAACAGCGGGGTTGGTTCGTATGCGAATGCGCATCAGCTTCATGATTTCAAAGCAACCTATGAGTTCAATGCGAAGGTGCTGTATGACAAACTGGGATTTGCTTTTGATATGATCAAGGAGATCGTGTTTACGTCCCGTTTTGACAACTCGAAGCGACTTTTCGAGATTATTTCTCAGGTGAAAGGTAATTTGCAACGCAGTCTGATCAACAGTGGTCATTCCGCAGGAGTTGCCAGATCGTCCTCGAAACATTCAGCCGTTGCTGATTTCCGGGAGGCGGTTAGCGGGATTGCTTATTATCAGTGGCTTGAGGATCTACAGGCGAACTTTGATGCGAAAAAAGAACAGCTGTCTTCCAGCCTGCAAGAGCTGATGGGTTACATTTTCAGACCGGAGAACCTGCTTGTCAGTTACACGGCAGACGATAAAGGATACGAAGGTCTGGAAGAGCAGGTGTCCGCTCTGAAAGCCAAACTGTTCACACATGATGTGGCGAAGGAAGCTTTTACCTTTACGCCTGCAACACATAACGAAGGTTTCCGTTCTCCTTCCGAGGTTCAATATGTCGTTCAAACCGGGAACTATGCTGAAAAGGGCTACGCCTATACGGGCTCATTACGTGTGTTACAGGGTATTTTGTCATTGGACTATCTGTGGAACAATATCCGTGCCAAAGGTGGCGCTTACGGCTGTATGTCCGGGTTCAGACGCAATGGTGACAGTTTCCTGGCTTCCTACCGTGACCCGAATCTGGATAAAACCTACAAAGTATACGAGGAGATTCCGCAGTATTTGAACGATTTCCGTGCCGACGAACGGGAGATGACTCGTTATATCATTGGGGCGATTCAGGATCTGGATACGCCAAGAACGCCTTACAGTGAAGGGGCATTCTCGCTGGAATGTTATCTGTCCAATGTGACGGAAGCTGATCTGCAGCAGGAGCGCAATGAGGTGCTTGGTACGAAAGAGAGCGATATTATCGGGTTTGCCGGATTTGTCTCTGCCATTCTGGAGCAACAGCATCGGTGTGTTATTGGAAATGAGCACAAGATTGAGGAACAGAAGCAACAGTTTGATGAAACGTTGGATCTGATCAAACATTAAGGAGCGGTAACCAGGGTTGCGGCTGTGAAAAGAAAGATTCAATCAATATCTTTAGAAAAAACATCTGTAGATAAAAAGAAGAGACACTTGCAAGGGCTGGTAAGTAAAACAGCTTGGGCAAGTGTCTTTTTTTCTTATTTGGGTCCCTGTTTAAGTGACCGCAAGCATGTTGTAAATTTTAAGCGTACGCAGATCCTCTTTGGATATTTTCAGCTCGTTGTATAGGTCTGGCGTTTCCGGCAGTGGTGTGCGGGAGAAAAGCATTTTCAGCGCAATGGGCATAAACGGTCTGAATGAAACACCTGCCATGAGTCCCCATTTTTTCTCCGACTCCTGGAAGGATGCCAAAATATTAATATACAGATTCTCCAGTGGTGTAGCCTGATTTTTCAAAATGAGTGTAGTCAACGTATCATAATGCTCGGTATGACCCCAGTACATATTTTCACATTCCTGATAATTGTCAAAATCCTTCACATTCATATACATCACCGTACGGTAACGATTGGCGTCCGATTGAGCCATCATGTCGATCACGCAGCGAATGAGACTGTTGTTCCTGCCGTCGTAGAAGTACGAATAGAAGCGGGTGGAGTTTTTGAAAAAGCTGGATTGGACCGTGTTCATCAGCGGAGACGCATGCCTCGGTTCTTGGTAGAGCAACTGCTCAACCTGAATGTTCAGCGCATCTGCAATCTGGTGCAGTGTGACGAGATCCAGCGTAATATCACCGCTCTCATATTTGGAAAGAGTACCTTTGCTCTTGAAAATCTGGTCTGCCAGTTGTTGTACGGTGAGCCCGCGCCATTTGCGGAAGTTTCGTATTTTTTTGCCCACTTCCTGGTTGATGTTGTTCATTGGGGTGCTCCTTATCGAGTTGGATGATCAGAAGTGTTTCCTGAGAATAGACAAATAAGCTGAAAGTCTTTCTTAAAAGCCAAAGCCTATCAGAAATATATCACTTTTTCAATGAAAAGCCTATTCTAAGGAAACATCAAAAGTGTTTTGTTTCTTCTAAGTAGATTCCCTTGCATTTGATGCAACTCCCGCGGCATGGAACAATAGGGTTAGAAGTGATGAACCGAAGAACGGATAGATTCAACATCCATAAATGATGAAATGAAAAGACAGAGGAGTTAACCCTATGACCAAGATGAGCAATACGAACAAGATAGACAATTCTTATAATTTTGATGAGATCATTGACCGCACCGGAACCAACGCCATGAATACGGATGGTTTCCGCCAATATATTTTCAACGCAACGAGTGAGATGAAATTTCCGTTTAAGGATGAGGAGTTCATCCGCATGTGGATTGCCGATATGGAGTTCGCTACACCTCCCGAGATTTTGGATGCCGTGAAAGATCGTCTGGATCGCCGCATTATGGGGTATTCACAAGTTTTTGACCCGAGTTACTACGAAGCGGTAGCAAGCTGGATGAAACGATATTATGACTGGTCTTTCCCGAAGGAGCATCTGGAGACATCGAATGGCATTATTCCCGCGCTCTATGAACTGGTGGAGTATATCTGCCAGCCGGACGAAAAGGTATTGATCCTGACACCGTCCTATGGATTTTTCAAATCGGCAGCAGACCATAACCAGCTTGAGCTGGTGTGCTCGGACATGTTAAATGAAGAAGGGCACTATACGATTGACTTTGACGATTTTGAAGCGAAAGCCAGAGACGAGAAAGTTCGGGTATGCATTTTCTGTAATCCGCATAATCCATCTGGACGCATCTGGAGCACGGAGGAACTGAAGCGAGTAGGCGAAATCTGTTTGAATAATGAGCTATGGATCATATCAGATGAGATTCATTGTGATCTGCTTCGTACGGGAAAAACACATACCCCACTCGCCAAACTGTTCCCGGATACAGACCGAATTATAACTTGTATGTCTCCCAGCAAAACGTTCAACATGGCGGGTCTGATGTTTTCCAATGTCATTATTCCCAACAAGGCACTAAGGGAGATCTGGCAGGCACGTCATTACGGCTTCAAAAATCCGCTAAGTATTGCGGCAACTCAAGCAGCTTATGAACATGGCGATGAATGGCTGAGACAGTTAAAGCTTTACCTGGATGATAACTTTGCGTATGTTGATGATTTTTTAAAAACACATCTGCCGCTTGCCGTTTTTCACATTCCTGAGGCAACGTACCTTGCCTGGATTGATATTACGCCATATGCACCGAAGAATGTCAGCCTGCCTCTGTTCTTTGCGGAGCAAGCAGGCGTATTGCTGGAGGACGGGGGGATGTTTGTGGCAAACGGAGAAGGTTGCATCCGGTTGAACCTGGCTTGCCCTCGCTCTGTCCTGAAGGAAGGTTTGGGTCGAATTAGTCGGGTGCTGGTGGACCAACAGACGGAACAAAAGCAGGCGCAAGAGGAGCTCGCACACGCATAACATCGGTAGGCTTTACGATGAACACGGGTATACAGATCAATATGAAAGGGGCGAAGCAGAACGTATTCTGTTTCGTCCCTTTTTGAGTGTTTCTTTTATTTATCTGAACGGTTTCCTTGCTCATTGTCGTACACTTCTGGTCTGTCGACTACGGTTATGTTAAAATGATGGATAGTCTATGAGTCGCGGGACATGTGACTCTTGCAGGGAAGAGCCCTTCCAAACGGGCTACACGGATATGTATTCATCAGGGGAAAGGAGCCTATATATTATGTTTGGAAATGATTGGGACGAGGTGTTACAGCAGGAGACGGAAGCGGAGTATTTTGACAAGATTCGTTATGCACTTGCTGCTGAATATAAAACACAGACTGTCTACCCGCCCAAGGAAGATTTGTTCTCTGCCTTGAATTTGACCCCGTATCATCGGGTAAAAGCCGTTATTATTGGTCAAGATCCTTATCATGGGGCAGGGCAGGCGCATGGATTAAGTTTCTCGGTCAGACCGGGGGTGCGAGTACCCCCTTCACTGAAAAATATATATAAGGAACTTCAGGCCGATCTGGGTGTGCCTGTTCCAAAGCACGGTTCACTTATTCACTGGGCAGAGCAGGGTGTGTTGTTGCTAAATGCGGTTCTGACGGTTCGGGAGAGTCAGCCGAATTCTCATCAGGCCTTGGGGTGGCAGACGTTCACGGATGCTGTTATTCGTGAGCTGAATGAACGCAATGAGCCTATGGTGTACATGCTATGGGGAAGTCATGCTCAGAAGAAGGGTGCTTTTATTAATAGAGACAAACATCTGGTGCTGGAATCAACACATCCCAGCCCTTTAGCAGCACATCGCGGCTTTCTTGGCAGTCGGCCTTTTTCCAAAGCTAATGAATTTCTCGTCTCCAAAGGTATTAAACCGATCGATTGGACAATACCTGAAAACTAGATATGTTGAACAAATCATTTACACAAGGAACGGAGAGGACAGAAAAAACCTGAAAAAGCGAAGCGTTCGCCTTTATCACCGGATTTTCCCCTTTGGAAAAGGGAATCAAAAAATCTGGGGATAACAGCTACTCTCCAGGTTCTTCTGTCATTGGAGTGTCTGTGTAAATATCTTTGGTTCAACGGATATAGATAGATTGGAGGCGAGCACATTGCGACATTGGATTGGACGAAAAGTAGCAGTATACCGGGCAACAGGAATTCGCGAGCCTCTGAAGGGAACGCTGGTAGAGTGGGATGAAGAAACGGAATGTGTTCGAATTGGACCGAAACGGATTAAAGTATCGTTTGACAATATTGCAATGATCAAACCACTTCCTGACGAAAGCCTGCCTCTGAAGAAAGCACGTTCTGAAGTGCACAAGATCGGATATGTGATGAAAAAGGCAGTGCAGTTTGAAAATGCGATTTATTTCAAGTCACAGATTATGATTTGGCGGCGTGCCAAAATTGTAGCGTTATCCACTACGATTGTAAGACATGACGAAGATCAGGTCGAGCTTGAAGACGGCCGTCTGCTTCGCAAGGACAAGCACATGTTTGTGGTACGTTCGCGGCGCGGCATACGGTAGTCTGGTTGAAATTTAATATGTATTTCATATTGTGATCATACAGCATTAATGTTTCGATCTTATAGTAGGTAGTAACAACCCCTTCTAAATTAATGTGTATGGATTTGGGAACCCGGCCGGCTGCAAACGGCCGGGTATTTTTTTCTCTTTTTTTAGCGGGAGGCGCATGAAAGCAACATGGAGAAGCAAAGAAATAAACGATTTCAAACTTCATATAACGTTTTGCATGAGTTCTGTTAACGTGCTGTAACATAGCAATGACACTTATACTGTATACTAAGGAGATAGAACTCGAAAAGGAGTGAAACCACTTGAAACGGATATGTGTTTTTGCAGGGTCTAACCCGGGAAATCATCCTGATTATATTAAGCATGCTTCCCTTTTGGGGGAACAGATTGCGGGCAGCGGATATGCCCTGGTCTATGGCGGGTCTTGTATGGGTTTGATGGGGGCAGTCGCGGATGCGGCTCTCGAGGCAGGCGGAGAAGTGATTGGGGTTATGCCTACGGGGTTATTCCGGGGTGAGGTGGTTCACGGCGGGCTTACTCAACTGATTGAAGTGGGTACGATGCATGAACGGAAGTCAACGATGGCACAGTTATCCGATGGATTTATCGCACTTCCGGGTGGGATGGGCACGTTTGAAGAATTGTTCGAGGTACTGTGCTGGGCACAGATCGGCATTCATCGCAAACCTGTTGGCCTTTTGAATGTCAACGGTTATTATGAACCACTTATGAAAATGGTGGAGCACAGTGTGCACGAAGGCTTCTCCAACACATCACATCTCAGTTTGTGGAGTCTTGAGTCTGATCCGGCTGAGCTGCTTGCTCAGATGGCTGCCTACAGCCCCAAGGAATTGACTCAGAAATGGTCTGAACTCAGCGGAAAGTAAACACCCAATTGTTAACCTGATGCTTCAAGAGAAAAACTTCCTCATTTGCCCAAGCAAATAACGCTTGCGTACATAGTCTATAGTGTACTTTGATGAAGAGGGGAGTGTCACTCATGAGCGATCTCAAAGGAGCAGGTTACGGCTACTGTGGAGGTTTCGGTGGTGGTGTATGGACATCAACAGGCGCAATCCTGGTGTTGTTTATCCTGCTGGTTATCATCTCCCGCACGTTCGTACTGTAATTCAGACCATTCTTATAAAAGATGCATGCTGACTCATGGCATCATTCGAAGAAAATGGCCTTTCCAAAGAGACGCCGGCGGCTACCGGCGTTTCAGGGGAACGGTTTTTTTGCTTGCGCCTAAAAAAAGACCTCCATCCCATAGCAATGAGATAGAGCTATCTACTTGGAAAACTATACGACGATTTCCGTAGTATCGCTGGGCAGAATGAGTGTTTTCCAGGCAATGTATAGTCCAATAGCGGAAGCGATCAGTGCAAGGATGGCCGCAACAAACGCCAGTTTATCCAGTGTATTCTGTTTGGGATCAATGACGCCGGACTGATTACTTGTTCTGTCAGGTAAAGAGAGTCCTCGAACAGAAGCGCGCGGAATCGTTTGTCGTGATCCGGGAGGTCTTGGCGTACTGATTTTTGATCCGGGTTCTGATCTATTCTTCGCTGAATGGTGTGATGAGCACTTTTGGGCAGAGCAAGATCTGGAAGAGATCGAGTGCTTCCTTGTTCGTGATTTCAACGGTTTCAAAGGGCAACCTCCTTACAGCGGAGTGCAGTTGTCTACGACTGATATTATATTATGTTGGTTTTTAGATTGAGTTCGCAAAAATGAGTGAATCCCCAGCCCTTTAAATGTTAGACCCGTGCTGAATGAACAAGCCAGTATACAATTATACGCTCTCTTAATACGTGTATGACAAATGGTGTATATAGTGAAAGTTCATAGAATCCACTTTTGAATGCAGGAGGGTCTGGATTGAACAAAATCGAAATTATTGCCCACCGTGGTGCATCTGCGGTATGCCCGGAAAACACGATGATTGCGTTTGAGCGAGCGCTAGAGCTGGGGGCAACGGGAATTGAGACGGATGTGCAGATGTCAGCCGATGGCCAGTTGGTGTTAATTCATGATGAAACTTTACAACGGACGGGGGGAAGTGAGGGCTGGGTTAAAGATTTCACTTATGATACATTGCGCACTCTTGATGCAGGCTCCTGGTTTCATGCGGATTTTGCCGGAGAGCCTATACCTTCACTGGAAATGTTGTTTAACCTGGTGCAAGGCAAGAGAATTCTGCTTAATGTAGAGTTGAAAAATGGCATCGTGCCATACAAGGGGATGGAAGAGAAGGTCATTCAGGTTATTCGGGAGTGGAACATGGAGCAACAGGTTGTTCTATCCAGCTTTAATCATGCCTCGCTTGTGAAGTGTAAGCGAATCGCGCCGGACATTCGTACTGCGCTTTTATACATGGAGAAGTTGTATCGTCCTTATGATTATGCGGCTAAACTGGAGGCAACGGGTCTTCATCCGTACAAGCTGGCTGTGGCTAAAGAGGAAGTAACTGCTGCTCTTGCGCAAGGTATAGTCACCTATCCGTTTACCGTGAATGATCCCGGCGATATGGAATTGATGATGGATATGGGAGTACAAGGCATCATCACCGATCTTCCGGATGTACTTGCTTCATTGATGACGGCTCGGACTCGCTCAGCGAATATTGGAATCAAATAAAGGATATGTAAGGTTATCGTATGAGTGCCACACAGGAGCAATGAAGCTCTGTGTGGCCTTTTTTATGCATATTCATGCGAAAATATTCATATCTGCAAGAAAGTTGTCCTTTTTGTCCATTGCCAGACGGGAAGGATTCCCTTACAATGTTCTATGGGAATGAGAATCAATATCAATAGAAGCGGTATTTTTGGAGAGGTGATTGTTATGTACATAAGATTAATAAGCGTCACTCATAACACGGGTGGACAAGTATGAACTTGAATAGTTCTTCCACGCAATCAAATGAGGAGTCACCTACAGCGAAAATCCATACACGCCCATGGGCAGCCACTCTCATTCTAACAGGCGGTATTCTGCTGCTTGCTCTGGGCATGGCGTTGTCTATTTCATTTGGTGCTGCTGATATTCAACTCGGCGTGGTCTGGCAGGCGGTATTTAACTTTAACCCTGACTTGACACCCCATCAGATCATATGGGAGATTCGGTTGCCTCGTATTCTTGGCGGAGCGATGGTGGGTGCTTGCTTTGCTGTTGCCGGAGCGATTATGCAAGGCATGACCCGGAATCCGCTCGCCGATTCGGGACTGCTTGGTCTGAACGCTGGCGCCGGCTTTGCACTGGCGATCTGTTTTGCCTTTTTCCCGGGCCTGCCGTACATGTACATTATTATGTACTCATTCCTGGGAGCAGGACTTGGTGTCCTACTTGTGTATGGTTTCGGTGCAGCATCCAGATCAGGTCTGACGCCGCTGCGTCTCGTGCTGGCTGGAGCCGCGGTATCGGCAATGTTGTCTGCGCTGAGTGAGGGGATTGCGCTCTACTTCAGAATCGGACAAGACTTGGCCTTCTGGACTGCCGGAGGGGTGGCCGGAACGAAGTGGTCTCAGCTTGAAGTGATGTTTCCTTGGGTGCTCGCTGCACTGATCGTGGGCATGATCATCTCTCGTTCAATTACGTTACTCAGTCTTGGCGAGGAGATTGCGGTTGGATTGGGACAGCGTACCGGTGTGATCAAGCTGGTCGGTTTGATTGTAGTACTAATCCTGGCGGGTACTGCAGTATCTGTCGTGGGTGCAGTCGGATTTGTCGGTCTGATCATCCCCCACCTTACCCGGAAGCTGGTTGGGGTCGATTATCGCTGGATTATTCCTTGTTCTGCCGTGATGGGCAGCCTGTTGCTTGTATTTTCGGATCTGGCAGCACGTATGATTAACCCGCCTTACGAAACGCCGATTGGCGCATTGGTAGCCCTCATCGGGGTGCCGTTCTTCCTGTATCTGGCGCGGAAAGAAAGGAGGACACTGTAAGATGAGTTCCTCAACTATGGTTGGTGCAGAGCGCAAAAAGAAAACAAAAGGGATCGTTGTTCTTATTGTGCTTGGTCTTTTGATTATTACAGCTTTTATTATCAGTATGAATACTGGCTTTACCAAGCTTTCACCGCTGGAGGTTTTACGGACGTTGTTTGGCAGCGGTACACCGAAACAGGAGCTGATCCTGTTTGAATTCAGACTGCCTCGTATTGTGATTGCTGTTCTAATCGGGGCGGGTCTGGCGTTGTCGGGCTGTATCCTGCAAGGGGTATCACGAAACGCACTCGCCGATCCCGGGATTCTAGGTATTAATGCTGGAGCGGGGCTTATGGTCATGCTGTTTGTTTCCTTTTTTCCAACGACGACAGCAGCTCCGATCTTTCTGCTTCCGATCCTTGCGCTGATTGGCGCAAGCTTTGCAGCATTTCTAATCTATATCCTTTCCTACAAAAAAGGGGAGGGCATCTTGCCAACCCGTATGTTGCTCACGGGAATCGGGATCGCAGCCGGTATCAGTTCAGCTATGATCGTGTTAACGTTGCGACTTAGTCCCGAGAAATATCAATTTGTGGCCACTTGGCTCGCAGGAAGCATTTGGGGCTCGAATTGGAAGTTTGTTTGGGCACTGTTGCCGTTTATTCTGGTGCTTGTACCGCTTGTATTAGCGAAGGCACGGGTGCTGAATGTATTAAATCTTGGGGATCAGACAGCAAGTGGTCTTGGTGCTCCCGTAGAACGTGAACGGGTAATTTTGCTTGCTGCTGCGGCAATTCTGGCAGGAGCCTGTGTATCTGTGAGTGGCGGCATCGGTTTTGTTGGCCTAATTGGGCCTCATCTGGCGCGTCGTCTCGTTGGGCCAAAACATCAGTTTTTGCTACCCGCATCTGCTCTGGTTGGGTCATTGCTCGTTCTAGTCGCGGATACGCTGGGACGTGTCATTTTGCAACCTTCGGAGATTCCAGCCGGGATTCTCGTTGCAATTCTGGGTGCACCATACTTCCTGTATCTTTTAAGCAGGACGAAATAGAAGGTAATCATCATCATGTTGACGGAGGATTGCCGTAAGGGGGAACTAGGTTTATGCTTCGTCGTTTTTTTGCCTATTATAGGCCGTACAAAAAACTGTTCATTCTGGACTTCACCTGTGCAATTCTGGTTGCGTTGCTGGAGCTGGCTTTTCCGCTAGCTGTGAACCGGGTTGTAGATGATCTGCTGCCAGGTGGACGCTGGGATTGGATTCTATGGGCGTGTCTAGGACTGCTGGGCATTTACTTGCTGAACTCATTCCTGAATTACGTTGTAACCTATTGGGGACATAAGCTGGGGATCAATATCGAGACGGATATGCGTAAAAGTCTGTTCAATCACGTACAGAAGTTATCCTTCCGTTATTTTGATAATACAAAGACCGGACATCTGGTATCCCGCATGACGAATGATTTGATGGATATCGGAGAGATTGCCCACCATGGTCCGGAGGATGTATTTATTGCCGTGATGACATTGGTCGGTGCCTTCAGTATCATGATGAGCATTAATGGGAATCTGGCGATTCTGACGTTTATCATTGTGCCGCTGATTATCTATCTATCTTTGTATTTCGGGAACAAAATGTCCAAAGCCTTCAGCCGAATGTTCGGGGATATTGCCGATTTCAATGCTCGTGTAGAAAACAATATCACGGGTATTCGCGTGGTTCAGGCTTTTGCCAATGAAGAGTATGAAAAAGCACAATTTGCTGTAAACAACGGTCGTTTCCGTCAAACCAAGTTGGTCGCTTACAAAATTATGGCGTGGAACTCTTCCATCAGTTATGTGCTGATGAAGCTGGTATCGTTGTTTGTGCTCGTATGCGGAACGTGGTTTGTCATTAACGGCAGCATGACCTATGGTGAGTTTATTGCCTTTATTATGTTGTCCAATGTGTTCCTGACACCCATTCAGAAGATTAATTCGGTTATAGAGACATATCCTAAAGGCATTGCAGGTTTCAAACGGTATACGGACTTGCTTGATATGGAACCGGATGTCAGGGACCGCCCTAATGCTGTTCCGGTATCTCATCTACGTGGAGACATTCGTTACGAGCAAGTGACTTTCGGTTATTCGGATCAAGAGCCGGTCATTCAGGGTATCGATCTAAGTGTTCGTGCCGGTGAAACGGTAGCTCTGGTCGGTCCGTCGGGTGCGGGGAAAACAACACTTTGCAGTCTGCTGCCACGATTCTATGATGTGCTGGAAGGGCGCATCACGATTGATGGTCAGGACATTCAGCACATGACACTGGATTCCTTGCGCAGTCAGATCGGGATCGTGCAGCAGGATGTATTCCTCTTCGATGGCACGATTCGGGAAAATATTGCGTATGGCAAACTGGATTCATCGGAAGAAGAAATCTGGATGGCGGCTCGTCGGGCCCAGATGGAATCCTTGATTCTGTCCATGCCGGAAGGGCTGGATACACTGATTGGAGAACGCGGCGTGAAGCTGTCCGGTGGACAGAAGCAGCGCTTGTCTATCGCTCGTATGTTCCTGAAGAATCCACCGATTCTGATTCTGGATGAAGCGACGTCTGCGCTCGATACCGAGACGGAAGCTGCGATTCAACAATCACTGGCTGAGTTGTCCGAAGGGCGTACCACACTAGTCATTGCTCATAGGCTGGCGACGATCAAAAACGCAGACCGCATCGTGGTCGTGGCCGAGCAAGGCATCACGGAACAGGGACGTCATGAGGAACTGCTTGCTTCTGGCGGTATTTACAGTCGCCTGCACTATGCGCAGTTTGGTGCATAGGCAGAGTCCGTTGCTTATTGAGTTAAATTTGAGTTAGAAGGAATATGTGTCACATTGAATTATATAAGTGAGCCATCGTCCATGACTTGGAAGGAGTCAGGGCGGTGGTCTTTTTTTATTTTGGAGGGAGGGAAAAGTACGATCATATGGCACCAAAATGGGTAATGATGGGCAAAGCTATGGCTGGAAGTGTATGATAGGTTCAACAGGTACATGATTAGTGGCTTTCATGCATAACATCTGGAGAAACTCTGAGCGTTAGGAGGCAATTGACATGTCAGATCTGACTAAAATACTACTTACCTGTCTCGGTTTTATTTTAATTTTATCGTTGTTATTGCTGGGAATTCGTGAACTAATGGAGAATGACAAAGGTTACGCCCCTCGAAACTTGGCTGGCTGGTTTATTGGACTTTTTATCATCGGCGCCGTACCTCTTACGTTTGCATTGTATACCTACATGGCAGACGAGCGTTTGGACGCAAACATTGGTTTAGGCCTTGCCATGCTGTTCGCCTGGGCATACTGTGCGCTATTGTTGTGTGGTGTGTTAGGCGTGTGGGGAAGGTATTGGTGGCGTGGGAAAAGGAAGTAAGGGGCTTCTGGCGAGTATTGCTGGATCGGGTTTCTTGTATGTAAACAGAAAAGGAGATCTTATATAAGATGACATTACTCATAATTACAAAGGTGATTGGTGGAGAATAGATATATGACGCAGAAGAAGGGCCAGGAGTGGATTGCATTAAAAAATTTACTCGGATAAAATATCGAGATTTGTTTTGAAATGTAATGAGAGTTCTAACCGTGCGGTTTATTTATAGGTAATCCGCAGCAGGTAACATACCATACACATCATTTATTCAATAAAGATTTTTTGTGGATTTGATGAAAACTCCCTTAATACTCGGCTGAGCAATCAAAATATTATTTGTGATTATTCTTCAAAGTTATATCCAGAATTTAAGTCCAACCTATCTATTCAAGACTAAACTACCTGTCACGATGGTATTTTCTTGGTGGGAAAAGACGATGCCCCGAACTACTTAGAGAATGCAATCCAGTACAATTAAGGGACAAGATAACTATGGAGTTTAACAGTGATTTCAAGAGCATTAGTATTTGGAAGTCAAAAGGTCAAACATTCAATATAGCTCTTTATTTATTCTAGAAGGGGGTGGATTGGATGAGTGAGAACAATCCAAAGTTGGCTTCTATGAGCCGATCTAAATTGTATGTAGACTTGACAAGGGCCAAACATAGTAAAGGCATTGTCTATAATTATGAATAGAGAATCCAATATTGAAGGAATGCAAAAATATTTAGTGAAATCATAACTGGCATACTGAGGTAAGGGCTTTAAATGAGTTTGTATCAATTTTTGAGTGATTGGACCAGAAATTAATACTGTTAATTTCTGGTCTGAAACATTTTTACTATAATAAATTAGATTTCTAAAAGCACCTTGTCCTTGTTCATTACTTTTAAATCATGTACCGTTCCTGTCCCTCCCATCCAGTACGTGTTGATGATGTTATCTATGTTGTCTAAGGTGGATTTAAAGTTGGTAAAATTAATAGAGGAATAATTCCTTAAAATGTGTTTAGAAAATATTTCTTTGCCATAGTGTATTCTAATGTCATAATTATCCTTTTTAGTAAATTTTTTACCATCAATTTCATGAGAAAGGACACTGTCATCAAACAAGTCTTCTATATCACATTCAGACTTATCACCAATTAGCGGTATGGTTAAGAGATACAAGTTGTCAATAATATCAACAAAGTTATTATGATTTAAATCTTCTCGTTTTTTCTCATTTAATTTTGTATGTTTAAGGAAATTTCCTATCGGCTTCTTATCTCCACTATGAATCTCATTATCAAACATTAGAATTACAGGGTGAACTGGTAATGTGTTGCTTGTTTTTTTAAAATAACGCAAGAAATTAATATCAGGCTTTTGGGAACCAAAGAAGTCATATATATTCTTTAATGCGGTGCCACCGTCCTGAATTCCCATGAAGTGTTTTAACTTCTTCGTTTTATTTAGGAAGTCTATTTTAAATTCAAACTTCCCGTTACTTTTTTTGGTGATTAAATTAGGATACTCTTCGTAAAGCTTTTTTAACGCTGATTTTAAATAAACGATATCTGTTTTTCCTTCAGTTACAATCAGTGGCTTAGAGTTGGCAAAAAAATATTTATAAAATAGGAATTTTTGATATTGCCGTTCTCTAGAACATAAGCGCTGGAAGTGATGTTTTTCACCATCCAGTTTATTATTATGCCAGGTTAGTTGATTAATAAATGAAAATCTGCCTTCTAATTGATTTAGAGTGGCTAGATTATCATTAATATTAAACTCGCCATATTTATAGAGATGATGCGCCATTGCTCTAGTCTCTTTATAGTAAAAACTACTTACATTTATTTTCTTATTGACAACAAGTCCTGTTACGATTTGTTGTGAATCCCTAAGTTGCAGTCTTGTCTTCTTATCATTTATTTTAAATCCAGCTCGATTGATTTCTTTAGATATTTTTCTATATAATTCAGTTTGTGACTTTAGAAAGTTTTTATCATTTGTTGAAAAGGTTAAATCATCTGCATAACGAGTGTAATCCAATTTATATTGTTTTGCGAGTTTCAATATCCTGTGGTCTAGTATTTCGCAAATTAAGTTTGTAATGACAGGGGAGCTTGGTGCACCTTGAGGTAACTTTCCTTCGTAGCAAGATACTTGTGCTATAACTGTGGCAACTTCTAGAGGCAGTGAAAAGTGGTCATTTTTATTAAAGAATCCCCTTACACGTCCAAAGTGAAAACTATCAAAGAAGTCCTCTAAATCAATATTTAAAACAAAGCGTTTATTCCGATGGTTTTGTGCATTTGTTATTATACCTTTGTTTATTTCAAAAGCATGCGAAATTTTCTCTATATTCCCCCGCTGCTTCTTTTTATTATGATTATATAGAGCCTCTGCAAGTTTTTTTTGAATATCCTTGAGTTCTTCTGATGGAGCATTAATTTTACGAGTTCCTCCATTTTTCTTGTTAATCTCAAATGAAGTATATAAATTGCTGATACCTTTTACATATAATATGTAACTAAGTTTTTTTCGGGGGACTTCTAGGAAATCTGCAAGTTCATTACGTGTTTTAATATTATGAAATTCGCCCACATGAAACTCTCCCTATCTTATAAGTACGTGCGGCTACTCATTATGCGATGAAAACGCGATCATAAGAGAAAACTATACGGATAATACCTAATAGTAGGAGGGAGCAAATAATTCCACCATTTTTGCCAACACTTGCGAAACACAAGTGAAAAATCTAGCCGCACGCTTATAATATTATATATTAAATTTCGGCAAATTAAAACACAAAATGACTTTATCAATAGTTGAGAAGAAAGAATGAAAATTAGTGTATCTGAACTGTGGAGAGTGTCTTTTTTTATTTTTTTACCTCTGTTGTAATGCTGAGGAGAAGTTACGTTTAGCAGGTATGATAGAGTGATTTGAAATAAGTCTCATGTGTGAATGTGTGTTTGAAGGTGTTGTAAGTAGTGAGAAATTTGAATTACTAAGAAACGATTTTTTATATAAACTTGCTATCTGAGTGAGTACTTATATCTATAAAAGGAAGGGTCTTAGAGAAACGTCCCTAAAGAGGGAATATGGCCAGCTATATTCAGAGCTTTCTTACAGTACGAGATAGAAGTTTTTGTATACTATAATTAATAACCTGTCAAGAAAAATTGCTCGTCCGTAGGTTATTTACATTGACTTTTTGTGTCCACAACAATATACTTATTGTGGACACAAAAGAGGGGTGAAGCGATGTCGTCCAAAAAGATGGGGCGTCCACCGTCTGATAATCCCAAAAGTGAATTAATTCGAGTTCGTGCCGATCAAGAGATCTTGAGCAAGCTTGATGCTTGCACCGAAAAGCTCCAAACGACCCGTTCCGATGTTATTCGCAAAGGGATTGAGAAGATTTACGACGAGCTCCAAAAATAAAAAAGAAGCAGCGCTGGTCCCACGAAGAACACGCTACTTCCTATTCCGCAATCACTACGAATGAGCAACTGCATAAATATCCTACCATGTGCAGAACGCTCATTCAAGTGAGGTGTGAGTTAATTTATAGGAGGATACACATGAATTCGATATTGGAAGCACTTTATAACGGACGACTTCGCCCGGATGAGATGATGATGCCGATACATCCTGAATACCAAGCGTTAGGGCGGCAGATTGCAACTCTGACAGAGCAGTGGAAGAATCGTTTAAGCGAGAATGAATTTCTTGAGCTTGAACAGTTATTTGACTTATGTGGTAGATGTGAGGGGATGCATACGGAAGCTGCTTTTGTACAAGGTTTTCGTCTAGGTGCAAACATGCTGATTGAAGTCATGAGTCATCGTGAGGAATCGGTGTTGGAGTTTAACTAGGCTTACCTATGTGAGCGGAGATCAGGTTTACTTTTACAGCTGAATTCTTGGGAAACCTGAGCACACAACATACTCATTTTGCATCATAAAATTGTTTATAACAAAGCCCTCAAACCTTCTCTGTGTTCAAGTAGTTGGGGTGAGGGCTTTAATTATACTTAGAGCTAACAGCATTTAGAATTTACAATTTATCTAGGAAAACAACATTCTAAACACTCAGCCGAACACTTGCCTTCTTAATCCACAATATTCCCCGCCATCTTCAGACGACGTGCAATCTCTTTGAAGTCCTCGTGTGAGATCCCTGGCGCAAACTCTTCTTCCACCGCTGGAGCTTCAGGAATCGGAAAGCCTTGCGGAATGCCCTGAATGACCTCCAGAGGTTGTCCATCTTCGGGATGCGTGCCTTTCCAGATTTGGTCGATGGCATTGAAGTCTTTGTCACTGTAAGTGTAGAGCTTGGTGTGTACACCTTTTTCTTCGTATTTATGAGCCTCGTTGAAGGCTTTGTTATCCAGAGAAGGGATTGGGATCAGTTTGGTCACATTGACACCTGTCGCAATTTCAATCGCTTTAGCATAAGCCACCACATGCACACCGCCGCGTACCAAGAGGAAACCGACAACTTCGCGGGCAGCAGGATGATCGGTCATTTCGTATACTTTCATCTTGTGCGTACGGGCCCCACATTCGAGGAAGAAATTATGCAGCAAATCCTCTACCAGATTACCACTGTTGAAGACATTGGCACCTGTCCACGGATTGCCCATCGAATCAAAAGGCATCGCGCCTTGTGCACCTGCCAGAAAATGATACGATAGCCTTGCATCCTTGACGGAACCGAGCGGCGTCTGATCAGGTTCTTTATATTCGGTTGATCCTCGGAGACAATGATTGATCCCATGGGATACCAGTTCAACATGTCCCAATTCTTCGGCCGTAATACTCATGACGAGGTCGTAGAAAGGCTTCAGTTTTTCTTTGGAGCGAAAATTAAAGGATTGGTAGAGGTAGTTGTTCAGTGTGGACATTTCTCCAAATTTACCACCAAGTAATTCCTGTATAGCTGCTGCTGCATTGGGATCGGGCTTTTCGACGTTGGGAATTTCAATCAAAATTTCATCCAGACGTTTGAACATGCAGATATAACCTCCTCGAATATGGGGTGAAAATCGACTCGGGCGGACGTTGGATTCAGCTTGGGCAGTCAAAGCCCATTACACGGTCTATGGATTTTTTAAACAGATAAACTATGAAATGGGTCTAAAGGGGCATGGCCAGATTGGTTACAACAATTGAATAAGGTGGTGAAAGGTACACCGTTTGGTATTTCCATTTTCAAGAATATTATTTACAATTAGACAAGTTTTTCAGAGTGTTGCGCTGGTCTTTGGTCATGGATTTTGAAGTAGAAAGGAAGGAATACATATGAGATTTAGATGGATACATATCGTATGTTCAATAGTGAGTTTAATGATGTTAACTTACATAAACAGTTCACATGTGGCGGCAAGCGGTGTGGGGAATGATGTTAAGGTGGATGAACAGACAAGGCAAATGCTTATGGAGAAGTATGGTTTAGAGCCTACAGAAGAGTCCCAGGCAGAGCGGCATTTACTTTCCGGGGATTGGGGGATGAGCTTCAGTAATACTTCCGAGGTAGATCCATTGGTTAAACTGATGCCAGTTGTTCCATTTTGGCTGTTGCCAGCGGTCTGGATTTTGCGAATCTGGGTGTAAAATGTAATCCGAACGGGCACGATATCAGCAAACACATTCTCCCAAGGAGTGAAATGCATGAGAGTGCTTATGATAACGATATTAACGCTTGTTCTAGGTTTCGCAGGCATCTCAACGACCATTTCGGCAGCAAGCAGCAACATTCCGGATTATGCGAAATGGGGCATCATCGCCGTGAAGGAAACCCAAACGAAGTACAATGTCGACATTCTGGATTACAAACATATCGGCCGTTCGTCGCTTAGCGCGAATCAGTCCAGAGAGCAGTTCAAGTTGTGGGTTCGAGCCAAAGACGGCAAGCAATTTGCTGTTTATGTTAATGTGGATTTTAATCCGAATACGCAACAGTTAAAAACAGTGCAATTTTCTGAATCAGATCGTCACTAATATTCGATCTTCACCTGAAGAACCAGACTTCCGTCTTGCCCGGAGTATGTCTGGTTTTTTATTTTCCGAAATTCCTTTTTTTGTTATTGAATAAAGAACTTATGTTCGCATATAATAATGAATACAAACAAATGTTCTTATTGGAGGGATGATCATGCTAGGGAAGTATGTTGGCCAGATGGTGGAGCTTGTGTACATGGATCGTGCGGGACAGATTACGCAACGGCAGATTCGAATTAACAGCATGCGAGGCGGAGTAATTCGGGCATCTGATGGCATGGAAGGGGTACCCCGGACTTTTCTGGAGCAAAATATTCTGGCGTGGCGCCCTGTAACGGATCGGAATCGGAAGGGAGAACTGAAGTATGCTGAACGACTTTGAACGTAAAATACTTCGTATTATTGTCAACTATGCAGGTCAGCAACGTAGAATTCCACGTATGGATGAACTGGAAACCAAGACAGGGCGCAACCCGGTGCACATTCGGGAGTCACTACAGGCGCTTGAACAGAAAGGATATATCTCCTGGCCCCAACCATCTACGGTGGAAAGTATACAGATTTTGCAGGCCTGGGAGCAGGAACCCAAGCCTGTGCGAAAAGCACAGCCTTCTGGCAATGCAGTAAAATATTTTACGGATTACTGATTCATTGAGGGGCGAATAGTACGCCTAGGTGTAACAGACTTCTGCAGAAGTTACAGCAAAAACGCCAATCCGTAAGGATTGGCGCTGTATAATGAATGCATTTATCAGAAATTCGGAAGCTGGTCAAGGTTGTTGGTCGGGTCGCCGTCGGCATCGCCGCGAATATACATTTCTCCATCCTTGCCTTTGAATACATTCACACCAGCGATTGTTCCAGCCTTCACTTCGTTCAGAGCTTGCTGATAATCCAGAATACGGCCTGTCGATGTCTGGAAGGCGGTCAAGTCACCGTCACCATTCTTTTGTACTGCTGTGAACGTTTCGCGTGTTGTCTGATCCATCATGTCACACTCTCCTTCTATGACCAAATGGGAATAGGTTTACCCTGTTAGCCTGTCCGAACTCGCGAGAAGTATGCATTCTTTACAACATTCCACATTTCGAGAATAGCTGTGTAATGTATGTAGTGCCTGTGTTGTGGAGTTGTTCTGTTGGACTACAGGCTTTTTCTCATACGGACATGTAGGATATCGGCATCGTAAAAAGGTTCTTCCGAAATCACTTCATAACCGAGTTTATCGTAAAATTTCTGCGCCTGACACTGGGCATCCAGGAGCGAATAGGTTAATCCAAGCTCACGAGCTAGCTCCTCCATCGCTAACAGCAGCACACGTCCATACCCGAACGAACGGTAGGACTCCAGTACAGCAATTCGCTGCATTTTGGCCGTATCTTTGCTGTAATAGATGAGACGCCCTGTGGCAACAGCCTGACCATCGGTATGAAGCAATACATGATGCACATCAGGACTGATAACATCGTATTCATCTATTTCGAGTTCTTCGGGCACTTGTTGCTCAATGACAAAAACCTGACGGCGAATCCCAAGAGCCTGCTTCAATTCTTCTTCTGTCGTGACATAACTAATTTCTGCTGCCAAATTCGATTCCTTCTTTCTGCCCCATGCGCACAACTTCAGACTGCATTATACAAAAAAATGCTTTTCCTGTATAGTTAACTTTGGTACATATTGGGACTTTGAAGGAGGAAGAGAGTCATGGGAATGGTGGCTATTATGACCATTACATTGCTTATGTCGGCGGGAATGATCGCTTTGTTATATTATGTGACCAAGAAGGCATACTCACGCAAATGGGATGAAGAAGAGTGAGTATATACTTCTGATGAGTACGGTCGGTCAAGGACATGGTTGGTCGGAGATTGAACTGACATTAAATATAAATATATTGATACAGGTGATAAATGTTTCTGGTAAAGGCTCTAGATCTGACTCTGCCATTCAAGGCAATAACTCACTGTTTCCCTGAGGGGAGTATACCTCTTGATTTACGGATTTGGAGTAGACGTCCATCCAGACAGGCAGCGATTCATTTTGTTGATTTGGTTGGTGCAATTGCTGAAATTGTACCGTATGCTCGTCCCGTTCCAGCCTGCAACCAGTCAAGGTACAAGCGAGAAGGAGCAAAATAGCAACATGAGTAGCAGTGAGCTTCCAGTATTTATTAAGTTGTTTATTGTTATGGTGTGGATTAAGCGATTGGTCAGTATTTTTATTCATCATCACTATACATTCTCCTCTTGCAGAATATCGTAAGCTTTCCATTATTGTGCTCCAATATGGATGATTTAAAACCAATTTAATGATTGACAATGAACACGTTTACTTGGTATGATACTGTTACTTCATTGAACGAAACCTAATATACATGATCTGTTAGCTCAGCTGGGAGAGCACTATCTTGACAGGGTAGGGGTCAGTGGTTCGAGCCCACTACAGATCATACGCGAGGAGCCTTACGTTGTAAGGCTTCTTTTCTTTTTTCTGAACGGAAATGGATGGTTAAATGGGCTTTTGGGGGAGAATTGGGGGCGAAAATGTGGACATGTTCTATACTTTTTTAAACAAAATTTAAACCAAACCTAAATTCAACGTAAGATTGATCTCTTATTGTTGTAGTAAGCAAACAACATACAACAGAGGAGAGAGAAAATGCACGCTTCCAAAACCCAATCTACTAACAAAAACGTGATGAAAAAGGCCATATTAAGCACATTGGTACTGGCGCTCACAACATCCTCATTTATCCACACTACGTATGCCACCTCTTCGAAGGGGGAGAGCTCGGCTGCGAGTTCTGAGACAACGCAGAAAGCGTTCCAGATGCAACAAGCTTTTCGCATGCGCTCACAACAAGCCATGTCTCAAGATCAATCCCCGATTCAGTACCAGATCACAGCACGTCTGGACGAAAAAGACATGACAATACAGGGTAGCCAGACCGTGACCTACCTGAATACGAGCAAAGATACCCTTCAAGACTTGGTCATGCATACTTATGCAGATGCCAATCGATCCAAAGCAACACAAACGATTATGTATACAGACCAGAATGAGCAAATAGCCAAAGAACACCCGGAGAAGAAAGCATCAGATTTCTTGGGCGGAATGGATATTGTGAAAGTGACGCAACAAGAGGAAAAGCTTCTTTTTGATAACAACAATCAGGCATTACGTGTACAATTGAAGGCACCTTTGGAACCGGGTCAGTCTATTACCTTCCAAGTGGATTATCGGCTCGACATTCCTTATGGCATGCAACGACTATCGTATTACAAGGATCAGGTCAACGGAGCACATTGGTTTCCTGTGATGTCTGTGTATGACGAGACTACACATCAATGGAATAAGACACCGTACAGCACTTCATTCGAGAGTGATTACTATACCTCATCCGATTTCGATGTTGAGTTCAATGTGCCTGAGTCATATCAGGTGGTCATGCCGGGAGATATCACTTCCAAAAACAGTGCTGAACAAGGACGGAAAGTGGTTACAGCGCGCGCAGCGAACACCAGAGAATTTGCTTTTTTTGCTGGCGCCAACTTAAAGGTAGAACGTGAGACGCGTAATGGTCTAACCGTGGAATATTTTTATTCGGGTGATGATCCTGCCAAAAAAGCTGCGGTGGACAAATACATTGATTATGCATTTAAAGTCATAGCGTTCTACAGTGAGAAATATGGTAAATATCCATATCCCGAATTTCGTGTCATCGAGACTTATGTGGATGGCTTTGGCGTGGAGTATTCAAGATTAATACAGATGCCGCAGCGTCCTGCGGGGTTATCACCTGAAGAGGATACCACGTTTATACATGAGATTGCACATCAGTGGTTCCATGCTTTAATCGGGAACAATTCAGAAACGGAATCCTTTTTGGATGAAGGTTTTGCCGAGTTCTCCACGGTGTATTTTTTAGAAAAGCAGGGCAATAAGCTGGGAGGGTTCAGATCGATTCAGCTCGATCCGTCACCTATTGATCTACCCATTGCTTCTACGAATGAACAAGTAGGAGACATGGCTAATTATGTATTTTACCAAAAGGGACGTCAGGCCATTTATCAATTATATCGCTCTGTTGGTGAACAAAAATTTGATGCGTTCATGAAGGAGTATTTTAATCGCTTTGTTTATCAAAACGCTACAATCGATGGATTACTTGGTACTATTGAGGATGTTCTTGGTAAAGAACAGCGTCAGGACATGGAAAAAGCTTTAATGGAGCCAGGATTTGAGCTTAAGCAGGAATATCAAATGTCGGAGAAGGAACTTGCAGCATATATGCATGATGCCTATCAGCCGCAGTATGAAGCAGTGGTGAATAACATTCCAAATCTGCCTTACGAAGTGATGATTCGTTTAATGGAAAAGTCCTTTCGAGGGGAGCCATTAACCATTGTACTTGGAGATCAGGTGAGCAAAGAAGCAGCAAAACAACAGGAACAAGCGACCAGCAAGTTAACTCAGATTTTTGATGTATTTGGCATGAAGTACGATGTAGTTCGGGATCGAAAACAGTTGAAGCAGAAGCTGAAACGTGAGATTGGCAGCAGTAACCTCATTCTTGTTGGTGATGCAAAGTCGAATGGTATGGTTCAAGCTTTGAAAAACAACATTAATGTTCGGGCAAAGGGTATCGGTTTGGACTGGAAAGAGGCCATGAACGCATCTGGACACTCCGGAGCATATGTTATTAAACATCCATACAATCAAAATCGTCTTATGATTCATTACTATTGGAATGGCGACCATCTCAGTACCAAGGCATCAGCGTCCTTTATGGAGAAGATTCTGGAATCTCTAACGCTCTCTAATGACATTTACCAATCCTATGAGCTGGATGGCAACGGTAAATTGAAAGACAGCAAAAAAGTCGAATGATGCATTTAGCCACCATAAAGTAGAAGCATAAAAAGAAATGTTTATAGAGAGTCGCCTAGAAGGTGGCTCTTTTTGCTTGTTCAGTTCCATTTAAGGTTTCTCTTTTAAACTTCTCTGTAGCAGGAATATAAAAGAGAACTAAAGGTGGGAAATGATATGATAAATAACAAATGGCGAAATCTTATGACAACTACAGTGATTGCTTCGATGTTATTAGCGGCTTGTAGCAATGAGAGTGGAGCTCTGCAAACAACAACGACTACGACTACAACTACAGAGAACCAATCCACACAAGATCAGACAAAAACGGTGGATTACGCACAAAACTTTAATAAAACGGAAGTGATGTCTTTCTCCATTGATGTAGATGAGGATGCCTGGCAGGAAATGCTGAACACGGCAACAGAGGAAAACTATATCAAGGCCAATGTAACGATCAATGGAACAACCATAGAAAATGTAGGTATACGAGCCAAAGGAAACTCCAGTTTGAGGCAAGTGGCACAGGACGATTCAACCGATCGGTATAGTTTCAAAATCAAGTTTGACAAATACGTCAAAGGTCAGACCTGGAATGGTCTTGATAAAATGGTCGTGAATAATATGATTTCCGACGCCAGTTATATGAAAGAGTATCTCAGCTATGACATCATGAGTTATATCGGAGTTGATGCACCGCTGTTTTCTTTTGCCAACATTAACGTAAACGGAAAGGCGTGGGGCTTATATTTGGCTGTTGAAGACATAGACAGCGGATATCTGGCACGTGCGAAGAATGGTGAAGGAGAGATCTACAAACCCAATAACGATGGTAATATGGGAGCGGGCGGAATGGGAAACCCAATGGGAATGGGTAACCCGCCAACAGAAGGGGATGCTGGAGGGATGGGAGACCGTCAGCCTCCTGAAGGCATGGAGCCACCAAGCGATCAAGGTGGAGGAACAGGCGATGCCAAATCTCAGACTGCCAACACTCGCGAAGAGGGTGGTCGGGGGTTCGGCAGAGGCGGTGGAATGAATGGTGGCACGAACGGCGTATCCTTAGTGTACACGGATGATAAAGTGTCCAGTTATTCTGGCATTTTTGATAATGCAAGGACCAAAACGACGGAAGAAGATGAACAACGTGTGATTGAAGCACTCAAAAACTTGAATGCGGGCACCGATCTTGAGAAATATGTAGATGTGGATGCTGTGCTCAAATATTTTGCAGCTCATAATGTGGTGGTTAACATGGATAGTTACACATCCAATATGGGGCATAACTATTATTTATATGAGAATAACGGCAAGATCAGTATGTTGCCTTGGGACTACAATATGGCTTTTGGTGGATTCCAGGCAGGTTCCGCATCCGATGTGGTCAATCTTGCCATTGATACACCGTTATCGGGCGTAACGATGGAAGAACGGCCGATTCTAAGCAAGTTGCTGGAGGTTCCTGAGTACAAAGCGAAGTATCATGAATACTTGCAACAAATCGTGGACGGTTATTTTGCCAACGGAAAATTTGAGCAAACGGTAGAGACGTTAAACAATCTGATTACGAATTACGTAAAAAATGATGCGACTGCGTTCGTGACATATGACAAGTATAAAGAAGCTGTTGCTGAATTGACTAAATTAGGAACACTGCGTGCCGAGAGCGTTCAAGGACAGCTTGATGGAACGATTCCTTCCACTACGGAAGGGCAAAAAGCGAGTGCGGATAAACGGATTGATGCATCTTCCGTTGACCTAAACAAATTGGGAGATGGTCTCAAAGGAAACGGCATGAGGGGTGGATTCGGAGGCCCAGGGTTCAATCGTAATTCCGGAAATCAAAATCAACAGAGTGAAAAAACGGAGCAATCTGAAACATCAAAATCGGATACATCCCAATAAACTCAGATGTCATTCCGTTTTCCATTGCTAGGTATTTGAGATTACACGAATGTTTGTGCTTTGGTTTTGCCTTAAAACAATATAGAGAGCTACCTTACAAGGTCGCTCTTTTTTTATTTAAAAAACTATTTACAAAGCAAATTAAATTGTGTACAATCAATTTGTAAACAAGTTAAAAGAAAACATGTTCAAAACATATAACAAAAACTTAAATCGGAAGAGGAGAATTTTAATATGAAAACTCTATATGAAACGACAGTTATTAATACAGGTGGACGCCAAGGGATCGTACAATCCCCGGATAACGTATTTATGATGGATGTAGCTACACCCCCTGAACTTGGAGGTCAAGTCACAACAGCGACTAACCCGGAGCAATTGTTCGCAGCAGGATACAGTGCATGTTTTAACTCTGCGTTGGAATTTCAATTGAAAAAGCACAATGTAACGATTGAACGCAGCACAGTATCTGCAACCGTTGCCTTGGTAGCGGACCCGGCAGATGGTGGTGTAAAGCTGGATGTGGAGCTTGAAGTAAAAATTCTCGGTCTGGATGAAGAAACGGCTCAAAAATTTGTGAAACTTGCTCATGAATATTGCCCTTATTCCAAAGCGATCAAAGGTAATGTTAACGTTAAAGTAGAGCAGGCGTAAGCAGACAAGTTTCGTAACGTTTCCTTTAGAATAAAATAAATGCAATAGACAAAAACCTCCGAAGACTCGGAGGTTTTTTTGCCTTAAACTTGCTTCACGTTGAATTAAAGCCTCGCTCTATAATTCAATAAATGTAATAATGTTGAAACTTTGGATGAATATCGCCGTAAATATTCATAAAAGTGCAAACTTATCGAACTAATTCAAATCCTGTAAATGAATTGAGATCACCGAAAGAGAGGTACATGATATGGATTTTAGAGATTTTAACAAGCCGCCAGACTTATCCGAATCACACACACATCAGCAGCGTCATGAGGAGAAATCACAGCAACTCATCTCTGGTGGAGGAAGAAGTATTTGGTGGGAGATCAGCAATTGGCTGATTCTCGGTGGTATTTTGTTCGTTATCTTTTTAGTATTTAAATACGTTTTCTAAGGAAGGCACACAATTGGGCGTTTCCCCATATGATGCACTATTCATTCAGCATTATGGGAAATGGGGAATCCGTGATGGCAAAGGCAAAAGGAAAGAAAGCTCCCGCGTTAAAAAGTGACAAGATGCGTGTATCCATGAAGCTGGTCACATCCGATGTATGTGAACGCTGCAAGACACCTTGCTTGCGCGGGACGGAATATGCTGCACGTATGAGAGAAGGCGGGGCGGTTGGCAAAGGGGTTCCCTGTATCCTCACTCGCCACGTATCTTCATGATACTTCGTCTAATGACGTAGATATAATATGCGACGCCATAGGTTATCCTAAAAAAAGGATAGCCTTTTTTTGTGTTTACCAGAGCGTGGTAAATATTTTGGATAAAAAATGAAAAATGATGAAAAACAGCGCAACTTTGTGGAGCCGTTCGCAGTATAAATCTACAAACAAGCTAACAGCAAGGGAGGGTATATTGACGGGATGAAATGGAAAAGAGTGCTGCTGTGTGTCATGGTATTCTCCTTGCTGGGCGGGTCTTTATTATTTGCGGACTCTGTGAACGAGAAGATTCGTGTGCTCATTAACGGCAAGGAAGCGTCTGACGGTGGTTATTTGATTGATGGGACGACTTATGTACCTGTTAGAGAGGCTGGAGGCATTACTCGGTGGGACAATAGTAACAAGCGAGTAACGGTGATCAAGCCGAACGTACATATTTTTCTGTTCAAGGGAGACACTGTGTTTGGGAACGTCAATGTGGGCAAATTAAAATTTAATGTGTTCTCACAGGTGGATAGTCTCACAACCGATGTGGCTGCCGTGAAA
Organism: Paenibacillus intestini; assembly: GCF_030803945.1. Lineage (NCBI taxonomy): Bacteria > Bacillati > Bacillota > Bacilli > Caryophanales > Paenibacillaceae > Paenibacillus > Paenibacillus intestini. The sequence goes on from NZ_JAURUN010000003.1 coordinate 598,306, forward strand.
GTTACAATAACGGACCCGAGCGGTCAGGTTAAGGATATTCAGGCACAAGATCTCGCTACGCAGAAGGACAATTTCTGGTTCCGAACGTATGATTTCACTTATGATTTTAGTCGTGCTGGCAAATATCAAGTCGGTTTTCATATTAAAGAAAATGCAAATAGCAACTATGTTCTGGTCGCCGAAAAAATCATTACAGCCTTGAATGATTAAAGGCGAATAGACGCTATCCTTCTAAATTGACCTAGCTCTGTGAACATGTTACGATATGCAAGGTTACACATTTTCTATTAATGAAGCGAGGTATTACAATGAGCGATCACAAACACGAGCATGGAGATAATTGCGGTTGCGGTCACGACCACGATCATGAACACGAAGAGATCCTTCTCACATTGACTGATGAGAACGGACAAGACGTGGAAATGGTTCTGGTAGAAACATTTGACGTGCAAGATCACGTTTATGCACTTCTGCTGGAACGCAACAATCCTGAAGCTGACGGCATCATCCTGCGTATGGAAGAAGAAGACGAGGAAATGGTGCTGTACAATATTGAAGATGAAGCAGAGTGGAACCGTGTTGAAGCGGCATACAACGAACTGGTTGCTTCCCAAGAATAGTCAATCTTTTGGAATATAACATGAAGGCTCCTTGAATTTCAGGGGGTCTTTTGTTGTTGCTTTGGATTGTCAGGCTGGTGCGGAGACGGAGAGTCACCAAAAATGAAAATCAAAAAGGACCAGGTGGTAGACCCAGTCCTTTTCTGTTCAAGCTGTCTCAGACCTGAATGCCATTCTAGAAAATGGCGTCAGCTTCCACGATGACTTTGACGTTCGTAACGCTACGGTCTTCGGGTCCTTTAACGGGCAGTCCAACCTCAACATGATCAATGATATAATCGATGTTTTCTTGCGTAATGACCTCGCCCGGAAGCAGGATCGGAATACCTGGCGGGTACACATAAATGAACTCCGAGATAATGCGTCCAGCGGATTCCTTAAAAGGAATGACCTCAGTATCTCCGTAAAAAGCATCACGCGGGGTCAGCATCAGCTGAGGGATGTCTGGCACTTTGACAACCAGTTCATGCGCCGGATTGACCTGATAATAAGTACGGGACAAATCCTGTAGCGCATTAAGCAAGATATTCACGCTGTCATCTGTATCACCTGGCGTGATAAGGCACAGAATATTGTACATGTCGCTAAGCTCTACTTCGATATTATAATGCTCACGCAGCCAGTTCTCGGTTTCGTAGCCTGTAATGCCGAGATGGCGCACATGAATCGTGACTTTCGTTGGGTCATAATTGAAAGTGGCTTCTGTGCCTAACAGTTCTTTTCCGAAACAGTATAAGCCATCAATGTCATTGATTGTACGCCTTGCAAACTCAGCAAGATCAATCGCCTTTTGCGCAATCTCATGACCATGGAGCGCCAGGTTGCGTCTGGAGGTGTCCAGCGATGCAAGCAATACGTATGACGTGGATGTGGATGTCAGCAGGCTGAGAATGGTCTGTACACGTTGTGGGTTGACATACCCGTTCTTGGTATTCAGATTCAGCACAGAGCTCTGTGTCATCGAACCACCAAGCTTGTGCACACTTGTAGCAGCCATATCGGCTCCAGCGGCCATTGCAGACAGCGGCAGATCCTCATGGAAATGAATGAGTACCCCGTGTGCTTCGTCCACCAGAACAGGCACTTGATAGCTGTGAGCCAGCTCTACGATGGACTTCAGGTCTGTACATACACCGTAATAGGTCGGGTTAATGACCAATAAAGCTTTGGCATCCGGATGGCGCTCAAGGGCACGACGGATCGATTGGATGGTTACACCGTGATCGATGCCAAGGTTAACATCCTGTGCAGGAGAAACAAATACAGGTTTGGCTCCTGAGAAAATAATGGCAGACAGGACAGATTTGTGTACGTTGCGGGGTACGATAATTTTGTCCCCAGGTCCGCATACCGATAGAATCATCGTCATAATCGCACTGCTTGTACCCTGTACACTAAAATAGGTATAATCGGCTCCAAAGGCATCTGCGGCAAGCATCTGTGCTTCCCGAATGACAGCTGTGGGTTGATGCAGGTCATCGAGTGGTGCGATATTGATTAAATCTATGGAGAAGGCGTTATCGCCTATAAATTCACGGAATTCGGTATCCGCTCCCAATCCTTTTTTATGTCCCGGAATATGAAACTGTACGGGATTGAGTGCCGCGTGATCTTTCAAAGCGGTAAACAGCGGCGTACGGTGGTGATTCATCAGTGCTGTCACAACCCTTCCTAAGTAAAATGGTAAACAAAGATGAGTATAGCAAAATAAGCACTGAATGCAAGCGGTATGAACGACAAATTTTTGAATTGGTGAGATTTGCTTGTCATGCCCCCGGTTACACTATGTGTAGAGGAACGGTAAATGAACCTTGAAAGGGGAAAAAGAATGCAAACCGACATCAAACCAGCCAAGATCTTAAGATCGCCTTTTTTTATTGCGATGTGGCTGACACTTTTTCTAGTGGAGATCATCAAGGGGGCACTGCTGGTCGCCGTTCTCCCCGTATATATGGACAATATTCTGGGGTTGTCTGCTGGCGTTATCGGCGTAGCATTTGCTCTTCAATATCTGGGGGATAATCTGTTCAGAGCCCCTTCAGGCTGGGCAGCAGAACGAATCGGTTTCCGCGCCACGATGGTAACGGCTCTGATCTGTACTTTGATTGCCGTGATCATGATTCTTTTTCTCAAAAGTGCAGTTGGACTATCTATGGCTTGTCTCATTCTCGGAATCGGCACGTCACCCCTGTGGCCCTGCGCAATGACGGGAGTAACTGCAATGTCAGGCCCGCAGAATAAAAATGGAACAGCGATGGGTGCGCTGGAAATGGCGGCTTTGGGAGGCACGGGGCTCGGGCCTGTTGGCATGAACTGGCTACTGGAGCGGACCGATCATGATTACCGTACAATCTTCCTAGTTCTGATGGGATGTGCGATTCTGGTCATTCTGGTCGCTATGATTCTTCCGGGCCGCGTTGTGGCTCAGGGGGAACAAGCAACAGGAGCAGGAGATGCTAGAGAAGACCGAATGTCTGCAAATCAGAAATATCCAGCCAAGCCGAATCTTCTTACTCCGTTTATTCGGTTACAACAGAGCGTAAAGCGTACATTACACCGGGTGCGTAGCACACTCAACGTTAATCCGCTGGTCTATCCTGCGCTGTTTATGCAGTCGTTTGTGATTGGTCTTCTTAGCCCTGTCATTACGCTGTATACACGAACAGATCTGAATATCTCACCGAATCTGTACAGCCTGTTGCTCATTGCAGGAGGAGGAATTACCGTCGTTGCACTGCTTCCTGTTGGCAAAATGGTGGACAAGTTCGGCACGAAGCCGTTCCTGAATATCGGGTTTTTAATGGCGGCAGCAAGTTTGTTTGTTTTCTCGACAGTGACAGCCATTCCTGTTGTTTTTGGCATTGTAATGCTTGTCGGCGTCAGTTATGCGATGATTCTTCCGGCTTGGAATGCATTTGTTGCCACACTGATTCCAGAAGGGGAGCGCGGGGCAATTTGGGGATTTTTCCTTACTTTGCAAGGCTCGGGTATGGTTGTAGGTCCGATTGTGTCGGGGTTGTTGTGGGATCACATCAGTCATCCGGCCCCGTTTATCGCGAGCGCTATTGTGATGGCAGGACTTTTCGTCGTTCACTTTGTCTTGGCGCGCAAGCCTTACCGTACCGCACCTACTGGATAGATGAAGGATAGTAAACTAGGAGATCCCTAGACCCTGATCAGGGTTGAGGATCTTCTTTTTTTGATTTTGTCGTGATGCCTGGGAGGTGTCAATTAGTGCAAACGAAGTGAGATATCTCAGCTACACAACACAATGATCATGATTTCGACACTTGTACGATTGGAGCAGAAGAAATTCGGAATTTTTCTGTGCCTTTAGAAAATTAACAGCCTTTTCCTTTCGCGTCCGTTATACGGTGAATTTCCGGGGGCTTGCCCCTGTGCACCTGCGGAAAGCTTCAATTCAGATTCGTATTCCGTGAAAAATAGTCAAATAACCAAGTACCCTTACATAAAATGAAGTATAAAATAGGGTAAGCCGATGTAACACAAGCGCTTGAAACATGAGGCCGGAGCAGATCCGGTACAGATGGAGGGAGTGCCGTGAACAAGAGTTATGAAGTTGAATATTGCAATCTGGAGCTGCGGTTCAACCGTCGGCATATCCAAAATCTAATCAAAGACCTAATTCGTGAGGGGTATTCACTATATTGGAGCGAGGACGAATCCTTCTTTATCCTGTCAGTCCGCACCGGACGTAAGCTGGTAAAGCTCCGTTTTCAACAAACACGCAGTGGGAACTATAAAATGACAGGAGATTATCTGATCAAGGATGCCAAGCTCGCAGAGTGGTTGGAGAAACTGATTGGCGATACACGCGGGCATGCTGTGGTGAAACGCTTCAAAGATCAGCAAATGACGGTGGAGAATATTCTGTTTGGTGAAGTCATTCGTCTGGTGGAAGTGTCGGGATTTAAGCAACGGGTTATTTTTCAAAAAGAACCTGCGCCTACGGCGGAAGAGATGGAAGAAATGTTCCTCTCGCGCGAAGGCGAAGAACGGCTGATGCTGCTGCGTATGGAGATCGATGATGAACTGGAGCGCCTGTATAATGCTGTACAGATCGATAATACAGAGAAGGCCAATGCCTGCCGTGAAGCACTGCAGCGATTGTCCGGGCATCTGCTGATGCTGGAAGGATGAGACAAAGCGTGTTTGAGCATCGTTTTTGTTGAAAGGGGCTGTTCCCAAAGGTCATTAACGGACTAGGGGCGGCCCCTTGATATGTAGAGGGAATGTTAGTTTTGGATTCTGAATCTCTGGACTTGTACTTTTCCGCTCGTCTACGGACGCTGAGGATCAATAATGGAATAGTCCGAACTGTCTACATGAGTATCAAATTCCACAATCCCTTGTTCCAGGATTAGATCTGCCTCATCTGGGGTGATCGGAATGACCCACAACAGAGGGACTGTCTCCTGACCAATTTGAATAAGTTCGAGAGCTTCCTTTTCTCCCCGCAATTCGTCAATAAGTAAGGCAGTCGCATTCCATTCTGTGGGTGCTAGCGTACTTGATTTCATCACACGCGGGATATCCGAATCTGGAGCATTTTCGATATGATGCGTAATGATATCTGCCAAGTAGGTGTTGACACGTTCTACACTTACACCGCCTAAATCGGAAGGTAGCGCAAGCATCCACTCTGCGGAGACTTGTTCCCCCGAAGGTCGGATAGCTTGAGATAAACCTACAGTAACAAATCGGGAGATCTCTGATTGCGACGTTGCAGGGAAATAATAGATTTCCACATGGACGTTGCGCTCTGTTTTAGAAAGTACGATTCTGCTCTCAGGCATACCCCATTCATTCATATACGTTCCCAAAAGAAAAGTTCTACGGATATCCAGTGAAAACCGTTCTTCGTTTGAAAGCTGCTCATAGCTCATTCACAAGTTCCTCCACTCTGATGGTGATTCATTACTCTTACTATAATAACGTATTTTATGAAAATACGATGAACACCTTTGCTGATTACAGCGATTTCCCGCTATCCTGCTCGGGTGGAGGGTTCACTTTCATACATAAAACCGTTAAAATGGGTGTATTGTTGAGATTTTTTTTCAATAAAATTAATTGGAGTAAAGGATGGAGGACCAGATGACAAAACAACAAATCGGCGTAATCGGCCTGGCAGTCATGGGTAAAAATTTGGCCTTTAATATTGAAAGCAGAGGATTTTCAGTATCGGTATTCAACCGTTCCCCAGAGAAGACACATGACCTGCTGAAAGAAGCCGAGGGTAGAAACCTGACAGGTGCATTCTCCATTGAAGAATTCGTAGCCTCCCTGGAATCCCCGCGCAAAATTCTGATCATGGTACAAGCAGGTAAAGCTACAGATGCTACTATCGAGCAATTGCTTCCTCATTTGGATGAGGGCGACATCATCATCGACGGCGGAAATGCCTATTTCCCTGACACGGTTCGCCGCAGCAAAGAACTGGAAGACAAAGGCATTCGCTTTATCGGTACAGGCGTATCTGGCGGTGAAGAAGGTGCACTGAAAGGACCTTCCATTATGCCAGGCGGACAAGAAAGTGCTTATAAACTGGTGGAACCGATCCTGACGGCGATCTCGGCCAAAGTCGGTGACGACCCATGTTGTACATATATCGGACCAGACGGTGCCGGACACTACGTTAAAATGGTGCATAACGGTATCGAATACGGTGACATGCAATTGATTGGTGAAGCCTATCACCTGCTGAAATCGGTACTGAATGTATCGGTAGAGGAATTGCATCAAATTTTCACAGAGTGGAACCAAGGCGAACTCGACAGCTACCTGATCGAGATCACAGCGGATATCTTCTCCAAATACGATCCAGAAACAGGCAAACCAATGGTTGATGTTATTCTGGATGCCGCTGGACAAAAAGGAACAGGCAAATGGACAAGCCAGAGCGCGCTTGATCTCGGCGTACCACTGTCCATGATTACGGAATCCGTATTCTCCCGTTTCTTGTCGGCGATGAAAGACGAGCGTATCGCTGCAAGTAAAATCCTGAGCGGACCTAAGGCAGAAGCGTTCTCCGGTGACAAAAAAGCGTTCATCGAGAGCGTGCGCAAAGCGCTGTTCGCAAGTAAAATCGTATCTTACGCTCAAGGCTTCGCACAGATGCGTGCCGCATCTGACGAATATGGCTGGGATCTGAAATACGGCAACATCGCGATGATCTTCCGCGGGGGTTGCATTATCCGTTCACAGTTCCTGCAAAACATCAAGGAAGCATACGACAAAGATGCAGCCCTGAAAAACCTGCTCCTTGATCCATACTTCCAAAACATCGTGGAATCCTACCAGGATGCATGGCGTGAAGTGGTAGCCGTTGCGGTGAAACAAGGTATTCCGGTACCAGGCTTCTCCAGCGCGTTGTCTTACTACGACAGCTACCGTACAGAACGTTTGCCGGCAAACTTGCTGCAAGCACAACGTGACTACTTCGGCGCACACACATTCAAACGTGTCGACAAAGAAGGAAGCTTCCATCACAACTGGATGGAGTAGTATTCGAATCATAGCATGTAAAGAGGGACTTGGAGGATCGATTTAAACCGACAACCACCAGGTTCCTCTTTTTTCATACGATAAGAGAAACTAAAAGTCTGTTGAGTAACATTAATGAATGAAGATCATTGGGAGAGGAGGGACAGTATATACGGTCGTGGCTCGAAAGGAAGCTTGGTACAAGCATGGCCTTCCCCCGTTCGCAGGGCTGTGTTATGATAGGACAAAAGTGCTCACGAAATGCTTGAATTAAAGGAGTGTACACCTTGAGCAAGTCTAAAAATATTATTCTCATTGGCATGATGGGAACGGGCAAATCAACTGTTGCTGATATGCTTTCTCATGAGCTGGGATACCGGTTAATCGATGTGGATGCCGCGGTTGAACAGGAGGAAGGCTGTACCATCCCGGAATTGTTTTCGGGCAAGGGAGAAGCGTACTTTCGTGACGTAGAGAACCGGGTGTTGTGCACGGTCCTTAAAAACGAAGGACAGGTCATTGCAACTGGAGGCGGGGTCGTACTTCGTACGGACAACTGTGAATCGATGTCAGCGAATGGCTGGGTTGTTGCCCTAACCGCAGACCCTGAGGTCATTGTGGAACGTGTGAGCGGGTGTGATAACCGTCCACTACTTGCAGGTAATGCCGAGGAACGCATTCGCACGATAATGGAAGAACGCAAAGATGCATATCGTTTTGCGGATTACACGGTGGATACTACTGCGTTGTCTGCGGCCGAAGTGACTCATTTAATTTTAGCGCATTACCGCGTCTAAGCTTGTTATCATCGAAGTTGAACGAGAGAGGAAGATTGAAAAACGGGCCATGTGGGCCCGTTTTGGGAAAGGCAGAGTGTGTGCTCCATTGGAAATTAACACTTTGAAAGGTTCGCCAGCGATAACAATGGCCCTAACTTTTTAATCTTCTTGTTGCCACTCCAGCATACCGCCGACCATATTGGTACAGCCGTTGTATCCAAGCTGTTGCAGATATTCACAAGCTCGTTCACTGCGATAACCGCTACGGCAGATGATCACGATCTCACCGGACTTATCAATCTCCGACAAGCGATCTGGAATCTGTCCCAGTGGAATATGTTTGGCACCGGCAATCATGCCTTGCGCGACCTCTTCGTCCTCGCGGACGTCTATCATCTGTAGCTTCTCCCCCGCTTGTAAACGGCGACGTAGCTCGGATGGTTGAATTTCTGCGATTTGTGTCATATTCAGGTCCTCTTTTCTATATGGACTTAACGCCTATAATGATACCCAAGGGAACCAGGGGATGTCAATTTGGCCTTACAGAGACTCACTAAAACCATTTATGCAGCTTCACTATTACAATCAATAAAAGGAGAATATCATCCATGGACGTTATTGTTAACCCTACCCCTAATTTGAACGGGGAAATCGGAGCTTTGTCCTCCAAAAACTACACCACCCGTTACCTGCTGGCCGCTGCGCTGGCGGAAGGAACAAGCACGATTCATTTTCCGGCACATAGTGAGGACAGCGATGCGATGCGCAGATGTATTCGCGATCTGGGCGCTGTGCTGGAAGAAGACGACAGCAAAATCGTCATTCAAGGTTTCGGAAGCCACCCCCGTGATGTACGTGAATTAAACGTAGGCAATGCCGGGGCAGTACTTCGTTTCCTGATGGGGGTTACCGCACTATGCCCTGAGGTAACTTTTGTGAATACATACCCTGATTCACTGGGTAAACGGCCGCATGATGATTTGATTGATGCACTTGGTCAAATGGGGGTACAGGTAGAGCATCAGCAAGGACGACTGCCGATTACAATTAAAGGCGGTCAGGCCAAAGGCGGACATATTCGCGTGTCTGGTTCTGTAAGCTCTCAGTATTTGAGCGCCTTGCTGTTTGTTACTCCGTTGCTTGCTGAAGACAGCACAATTGAGGTTCTGAATGATTTGAAATCCAAAGTGGTCATCGGTCAGACGCTGGAGGTTCTTGAACAAGCAGGGATCATCATCCACGCAAGCGATGATTACATGTCCTTCCGTGTACCTGGCGGACAGGCATACAAGCCAACAACGTATACTGTGCAAGGGGATTACCCTGGCTCGGCTGCCGTACTTGCTGCCGCAGCAGTTACACAGTCTGATGTGAAAATTCTCAGGCTGATGGAGCAGAGCAAGCAAGGGGAACGTGCCATCGTCGATGTGTTGCGTATGATGGAAGTGCCGCTCACTCATGAGAATGATGTGGTTCATGTTCAAGGAAATGGCCGATTGAAGGCGGTTGAATTCGACGGAGATGCGGCTACGGACGCCGTATTGGCTATGGTAGCGGCAGCAGTATTTGCGGAAGGGACGTCACGGTTTTATAATGTAGAGAACCTGCGTTACAAGGAATGTGACCGAATTACGGATTATTTAAATGAACTCCGCAAGGCCGGAGCGAACGTCGAAGAGCGTCAGGCTGAGATTATCGTACACGGGCGTCCGGAAGGTGTCGAGGGCGGGGTAGAGATTAATGCTCACTATGACCACCGTGTCATTATGGCGCTTACTGTCGTGGGTCTGCGAGCCAAGCAGCCTATCCGAATTCGGGATGCACACCATGTAGCCAAGTCATATCCGCAATATTTTGATCATTTGCAGGCGCTTGGCGCCTCGGTTCAGTGGGTAAAAGAGTAAATTAACACGTTAAGCAGAAAAGGATGGTGCTTGAACATGGAATTTAACAACCCTACTCGAGAAGAAATTGGACACATTTTGCGCAATGCAGGCAACATCGCTGTTGTCGGCTTATCGGACAAATCAGATCGTACCTCGTATATGGTCGCGGAAGCGATGCAGAGCAGAGGATACCGCATTATCCCTGTTAATCCGCAAGCACAGGGAGAGATTCTTGGCGAGAAGGTGTATGCCACACTCGCAGATATCCCCGAGCCTGTAGATATTGTTAATGTTTTTCGGCGTGAGGAGTTCTGCGCGGAAGTCGCTCGTGAAGCTGCTGCGATCAAGGCCAATGTATTATGGCTTCAACTCGGCATTCATAACGATGAGGCTGTCCAGATTGCGGCAGAGAACGGCATGACTGCAGTCACCAATCGTTGTATCAAGGTAGAAGATTCCATCGTTCTGCGCGGCGCTGGCCGCGGCTAAGAGGCCATGCTGTCGTCATGAATTCGTTCTTGGCATCGCATATCCAATTCAGGATTGTAATGAACATCCCGCGTCTTTTCTAAGACACGGGATTTTTCCTGTTAAACATGATGCTTTTGCTTTGACAAAATGCTGTGTAAAGCTTACCATCTAGGATAGAAAGGAGAGGTCGCCATGAATTGGCTCGGATCCTTGCAGCAGCTCGGAAGAGCGGTTATGCTGCCTACAATGGTCCTGCCCGCTGCTGCCATTTTGCTCAGTGTGGGCAGTCTGCCCTGGGACGCCTGGGGAATGAGAGTTGTTGGTGATGTGTCTACCGTGGCCGGACACGGTATTTTTTATTTTTTGCCGTATTTGTTCGCTGTCGGTGTGGCGCTGGGGCTCTCCAATCAGGCCGGTCAAGCTGGACTTGCAGCGCTGGCTGGTATCGTTATCTATGATCAGGTTACCCGAAATTTCGGGGATGGCACGGTGCAACCTGCATCATTAATTGGAATTATACTCGGTGCGTTAGCCGGTGGAATGCATAATCGGTTCAAAAGTATCAAACTGCCTGAAATCTTGCAATTTTTCGGCGGATCAAGGTTTGTTTTGCTTATCGTCGGACTCTGTTCGGCTCTTTTTTCCTGCTTTATGTTATGGCTTGCTCCGGTTCTGCAACATGGCCTGAATTCCATTGCAACATGGGAATACAGTCTTGGCGGTTTCGGATTGTTCATCTATGGTGTGTTATACAGGGTGCTGGTTGCTTTTGGGCTTCATCATCTGCTGAATAACGTATTCTGGTTCCAGCTAGGAACCTATGAAACGCCGAGTGGCAATATTGTGCAAGGGGATTTACCACGTTTCTTTGCTGGTGATCCGTCAGCTGGATTTTTTATGGCTGGACTTTTCCCGATTATGATGTTTGCTATCCCTGCGATTGCATTTGCCATTATTCAAGAGGCCAGGGAAGATTTAAAACCAAAAATCAGAAAAACGTTTCTGACTTCTGCATTGGTTTGTTTTTTAACAGGGGTGTCCGAGCAGATCGAGTTTGCTTTTCTTTTCGCGGCGCCGTATCTGTTTATCGTACATGCAGTGATGTCCGGGGTGGCTATGTGGCTAAGTTATTGGCTAGATATAAGGCATGGTTTCTCATACTCGGCTGGCGTTATTGATTACATACTCAATTTCCATCTGTCTGAGAATGCTTGGAAGCTCATTCCGATTGGCATACTATATGGGTTGGTCTATTATTTTCTGTTCCGCTGGGCGATTCGTACGTTCAAAATTCCGACACCAGGGCGAGAAGAAGGGTCTATGCTGGAAGATTGGGTTGGAAATATCCCTTATCAAGCCCCGTTGATTCTCGAAGCATTGGGCGGGAAAAGCAACATCGTGCAGGTGGAGGCATGTATTACACGCCTGCGTCTGACGGTTCACGATGATCGGTTGATCGATACGGGTGCAATGAAGAATCTGGGTTCTGCTGGACTGATCAAGCTCGGCGGTGGTAACGTGCAGGTTGTATTCGGCACCTATTCCGAACTGATTCGGGAAGAGATTGCGAAGTTGCTGGAACGGGATTTGCAACAGGTACTGTTCGCAGCACCTGTGCAGGGGAAAATGCTCCCGATTGAGGAAGTTCCAGATCAGATTTTTGCAGCCAAGCTCGTTGGAGACGGTGTTGCTTTTGTACCGGAGCGAGGAGAACTGGTGTCGCCTGTCTTTGGAACGATCATGCATTTGTATCCGACGATGCATGCCCTAGGCATTTCTACACGAGAGGGACTGGAGGTTCTGCTTCATATCGGGATCGATACCTCACAGCTGAAAGGGCATTTTGAAGCGTTTGTGCAAGAAGGCGATACGGTTGAGCCTGGACAACTGCTGATCAAGTTTGATCTAGCCGTACTACGTGAACAAGCTGCGTCACTCACGACTCCAATGGTCATTACGAATCCGGATCGTGTAAAATCATGGAGTTTTGCTCCATTCAAGCAAGTGAAGAAAGGTCAGGCATCCGTCATGTCCGTGGTGCTCTATGACAGGAACGTTGGAGGGGTAGAATGAAGATACAAGGCATCAATGGAGCTGCAGGCATCGCCATCGGCAAAGCATTTGTCCTGCCCAGCTGGGAATGGGATCTACCCGACCAGAAGATGGATTCGGTGGATCTTGCCCAGGAATTCGAACGGCTGTACGAGGGGATACGAACATCGAAGGATGAGATCGAATATATCAAAAATGAGTTCAAAGAAGTTGTAGGACCTGAGGAATCCAGCATCTTTGATGCGCATCTGGCGATTCTGGAAGATCCGGTTTTCATGAATGAGATCCGCGGCATTATTGAGCGTCAGTATAAGGCGGCAGAGGTGGCGGTAAAAGAGGCGATAGACCACTTTGTCACCATGTTTGACCTTCTGGAAGATGAATATATGAAGGAGCGGGCGATCGATATCAAGGATGTCGGTAACCGCCTGCTTAAACATCTTCTGGGTGCACCTGAGATTACGTTACCTTCAGATACACAACCTTACATTCTCGTTGCTAAAGAGCTGTCACCGTCTCAATTGGCGCATTTAAATCCAAGCTATGTTTTGGGTATTGTTACGCTTATTGGAGGTAAAACGTCTCACTCGGCCATTATGGCACGTGCACTCGGGATTCCTCTCGTTTCCGGATTGGAAGCGAGTCTTGGCATGCCGGTCGAAACAGGGGACATGCTTGTCGTTGACGGTGATAATGGGTTGGTATTCACAGACCCGGATCGCAAAACCATTGAACGTTACACGATGCTTCGCAACAAGGAGATGCAGAAAAAAGAACAGTTGCAGGTGCTTGCCACCGTAGATGCGGTGACCAAGGATGGATCTGTGCTGAAGCTTGCTTCCAACATCAGCTCCGTGAAGGAGCTTGATCTGGCTTTGAAACACGGAGCCAAAGGTGTAGGTTTGTTCCGCACTGAATTCCTGTATATGGATCGTTCGACCTTCCCTGGAGAGCAGGAACAGTATGAGGTGTACCGGCTTGTTGCCGAGAAAACAGCTGGACAGGCGGTTGTGATTCGCACACTCGACATTGGGGGCGACAAGGAGCTCGATTATTTTGAATTACCGGAAGAAGATAATCCGTTTCTGGGCTATCGAGCCATTCGAATCAGTTTGGATCGCAAGGATCTGTTCAAAACGCAGCTGACGGCCATTCTACGCGCAAGCGCAGCGGGCAATGTGAAAATTATGTATCCCATGATCTCATCGGTTGAGGAGTTGCAACAAGCCAACGAAATCCTTCGGGAAGCGATGGCTGATCTGGATGAACGGGGCTTGGCCTACGATGCAAATATTCAGGTAGGCATCATGATTGAGGTCCCTGCTGCCGTGATGATTGCAGATCTGCTTGCGGAAGAAGCAGATTTCTTCAGTATCGGAACGAATGATCTGGTACAGTATGTGCTAGCAGTAGACCGAATGAATGAACAGATTGCTCATATGTATCATCCGTATCATCCGGCTGTGCTGCGTATGCTACGAGCGACCGTAGACGCAGCACATACGGCTGGGATTGACGTTAGTGTGTGTGGTGAGATGGCAGGGGACGAGCGCTCCATTCCGCTATGGCTGGAACTCGGGATTCGTCATCTCAGCATGTCTCCGCAATCCTTGCTGCGCGTGAAGCATAGAGTTTTGAATACTACGGCTGCTGATGCGAAGGAGGAGGCACGCAAGTGTTTTACCCTCAGAACGAGCAGTGAAATTGAACAGCGTTTGCAGATATTTAATGATGCGAGCGGCAGTCCTGACGATCAGAGCGGATCAAACGCATCTTAAAGTAAACTGACTGCACGCATTAGTAGACGAGCAATACCTTTAAATTAATATATTCACTTTTGTACCACTTTTTCCAAAAGATATAAAAACCGCCATGCATAGGATTGCATGGCGGTTTTTACTTTATTTTCGTTTTAGCTCGCTTTTATTTGGTAGCTTTTGCAGCGAGTGCATCACAGAAAGCTTTTCCATAAGGAGGGAGATCCGGTGGACGACGAGCGGAGATGATATGCCCATCCACGACAACGGCTTCATCTTTCCATATCGCACCTGCATTCTCCATGTCGTCCCGAATGCCTGGCGTTGAGGTTACGGTGACTCCGTTCAAAATTTTGGCAGAGATGAGTACCCAGCCTGCATGGCAGATTTGCCCGATCGGCTTGTGGTCTGCATGCATCTCTTTTACAAGCTCCAGCACTTTGGGGTAGCGCCGTAGTTTATCTGGAGCCCATCCTCCCGGCACCAGTATTCCATCATAATCGGAACTGCTGAGCTCACCGAAACTGTATTCAGCGGTAGCAGGAACACCATATTTGCCGACGTATGTTTTTCCTTTTTGCTCGCCAGCCAGATGCACTTCGGCACCTTCTTCACGGACGCGGTATACCGGGTACCACAGCTCCAGATCTTCAAATTCTTCATCAACCAGTGCGATGACTTTTTGACCTGATAATCTCATATATGAACTCTCCTTCGATAATGAATTTGGCAGATCGCGTCTTATATTGTACCAGATTTGCTAATTGGCTTCCTAATTTAAGTATGTTTAAGTACAAGTTCTCATCTGGATAGAACGATTTCAAACCAACCCGAGCCTTCATTCGACAACCTTCATCTGGTGACAGTGGTAATTTGTGCAACCTTTAGTTTACAGCAGGATTTAGGCGGAAATAGGTCGAATGGTACATACATAGAGAGTAAAGAACGAATGAGGTGATGGTTGTGCGCAAGTCGTGCAGATGTGGACATGTAATGGAATTGGAATTAAGAACGGTCGTATACGCCAAGAAGGTAGAAATTCGTAATGTACCTGTTTTTGCGTGTGCAGACTGTGTATCATACGAGGTGTTGCAGCCGGTGAAACCGGATTTGACAGAATGTATTAGCAAACTGGGTGAACAGCCCGTGAAGCAGGATGTCTCTTTTGGGGAACAGAATGAACTGGCTGACCTGCTTCACGAGCAGCTTCTGGCCTGGCCGGAGGCCACGGATCAAGAAATGGAATACCGAATGAAAGAGGCGGTAGAGGCACGAATCAATCTATTGCTCGATATTATGAGCTACGCACACAAAGCGGAAGACAAGGCGTGGATTGAGGATACGGAGCGCAGACTGGCACAGTTGTCGGGTTTTGTATGGCAGGCGCATTTCTCAAATGCCGTCTAGTTTTGACGTGTAGAATGCTTGTTTTCATGAAAATTGGATTTTTTGCTCACTTTTTGTTAAGATATCGAAGAGTGAAAACGCTCAACAAGGCGTTATTGCTGATTAAGGGGGATGTATAACGAATGGCTGACATGACTAAAATGACAAGTATTGAACAGCTAAACTCCGCTGTGCAGGCGACGGAGGATCAACCCTTGCTTCTGTTCAAGCATAGTACCCGCTGTCCAATCAGCGCACATGCTTATCAGGAGATGAATGATTATCTGCATAACTCTCCGAATGAAAGCGTGAAATATGGCATCATCTATGTGGTGGAAGATCGTCCGGTATCTAACGAAGCAGCTGAGAGACTGGGTGTTAAGCACGAATCTCCCCAAGTTATTTTGGTCAAAAAGGGAAATCCAGTATGGCATACTTCCCATTCAGAGATTACCAGTAAGATGCTTGCTAACACTTTAAGTGAGTCCTAGAGCCTATTTTAATTGATTAATGCAATAATTTGTCGTAATATAAATCTTAATGAAAATGGAATGAAAATTTACTGGTAATGGAGCGAAGTACTGTGACGGTAACCATTTATGATGTGGCACGTGAAGCTGGAGTGTCTATGGCAACGGTATCACGGGTAGTCAACAATAACCCTAATGTCAAACCGCAAACGCGGAAAAAAGTATACGAAGCAATTGAACGACTCGGATATCGTCCGAATGCGGTAGCCCGTGGTCTGGCGAGCAAAAAGACAACGACAGTTGGAGTCGTTATTCCGGACATTTCGAACTCCACCTTTGCGGAGATTGCCCGCGGAATCGAAGATATTGCGAATATGTACCACTACAATATCATTCTGTGTAATGCGGACAAAAAGAAAGAAAAAGAAATTCGTGTTATCAACACCCTGCTGGAGAAACAAGTGGATGGACTGCTCTTCATGGGCGGTACGGTAACGGATGAACACATTCAAGCGTTCCAGTCTGCAGCAGTTCCAATCGTATTGTGCGCAACAAGTGATGAGAAGGGCACATTCCCTTCTGTTGATATTGATCATGAAGCAGCTGCGTTTGATGCTGTCAACACACTCATTCGCCACGGTCACAAAGAGATCGCGATGATCAGTGGAACGTTGCAGGATCCGGCTAACGGGTTTGCACGTTTCCAAGGGTACAAGAAGGCACTGGAAGCAGCGGGTATTGAATATCAAGAGGATCTGGTACGCATCGGTAACTATCGTTATGAATCCGGTGTGGAAGCGATGAAATACTTCCTTGGACTCAAGAAAAAACCGACTGCGATCTTTGCTGCAACAGATGAAATGGCGATTGGTGCAATTCACAGCATTCAAGACGATGGATTGAAAGTACCGGATGACTTCTCCATCATTAGTGTGGATAACATTCGTATGGCTTCCATGGTGCGTCCACAGTTAACAACTGTTGCACAGCCGATGTATGATCTGGGCGCGGTAGCGATGCGTTTGCTGACCAAACTGATGAAGAAAGAAAATGTGGAAAATCCAAGAGTGATTTTGCCGCATGAAACCATTCTTCGTCTGTCTGTAAGTCACGCGGGTTAATTGACTATTTTATTAAGTAAGCGAAAGGGAGATTCAATTCTCTCTACATAGATATTGATTGTGCAGGAGCTCCGGAAACGGAGCTTTTGTGCTTAAAACGGCTTGGGTAATGACATGATCTCACATACAGAACGGGAACAGGGAGGATACAACAGTGCGTGAAACGATAGGAATTATGGGTGCTATGGATGAGGAAGTGGAACTTCTGCTTCAGGGCATGAAACAACTTGAAACGGTGAAGCAGACAGGGATTACGTATGTCGCCGGTGAGTGGCTTGGCAAGCAGATTGTGGTATGCAAGTCAGGCGTAGGGAAAGTAAATGCGGCGGTAACTACGCAGATTCTGATTGATCGTTTTCAGGTGAATCGAGTGATTTTTACAGGTGTAGCAGGAGCAGTTCATCCCGAATTGAACATTGGCGACATGGTTATTTCTTCAGTGTGTGTGCAGCACGACATGGACGTAACGCCACTAGGATTCGAACGTGGAGTGATACCGTACCAGGAGACATCGGCATTCCCGGCAGAGCCTGCGTTAATCTCGCTTGCTGAAGAAGCGTGCAAGGCGCAGGGCGCTCAATATCGGATTGGCAAGGTGTTGTCGGGTGATCAGTTTATTGCCAGCAAGGAAACCGTAAACATGCTCTATACAGAGATGGACGGAGCTTGTGCAGAGATGGAAGGGGCTGCAGTGGCTCAAGTATGTCACATGAACCGTGTACCCTTCGTTGTGCTACGCAGCATGTCTGACAAGGCAGACGGTTCTGCACATGTGAATTTTGCCGAGTTCACGGTGCAGTCTTCTCAGCGTTCCCATCGTATTGTTGAGCACATGCTTGAACATATGTGATTTGAGAAACGTGACTTACTCGCAATGAGACACGAATAAACCGAAATGAGACACCAATAAACCGCCTCACAGATGCATTTTCCGTTTACGATGGAGAATGATCTGTAAGGCGGTTCTTTTATGTATTCAATTCGCGATTCGTACCTTTTATCTTTTTCTTTAATACATAAACCGATGACGAAAGCGGACACGGTCAAACTGTTCCTCCGAGGTCATGGGTACTTGACTGCCGATCCGAACCATAAGACAATTCGCAGGATGGGAGCAGATTTCAGGATCATCTGTCGCGTACCAGGTCATATCAATGTTTTGCATAAGCCGCTCCATCATTTTGCGATAATCCCATACCGATAGTCCGCTGCCTTTCAAGTCCCAGTGCCAGTAATACTCTGTCGTGAAAATAATATAGTTCTCCATATACGTATCTTGCATCGCAGTAAGGAGCATTTCACGGCCTACACCAAGAGAGCGATACTCGTCTGCGACTTCGATGGCTCCAAGCTCGATCAGGTCTGTCATGTTGCCCTCGGACCAGCGTTCACACTCATCTGCGTAGTGAAAAGTAACGTATCCGATGATGATATTATTCTCATGGGCAATTATAATTCGCCCTTCGGGTAAGGCTGCAATCTCGGCAATGGCTTCTTGTTGCTCTGTTGGGCGCCGAAAGGCATCCAGATCGGAGTGAAACGTCAATTCCATAATCTGTTCAGCGGGCACGGGCCCCTCAACCGTAATTCGGTGGTCGGACTTGAAAATGGAACGTATATGATGCTTCTTGATATGCTCCATGGTTCATACCCCTCTCTCCCCCTACTTATAGCAAAAAACCAAAAAAATGAAAAGCCGTAGACGATGTTTGATCCAATTTGCTATAATTGCGTTGACAAAAAATGTTCACAATTCAACACCGTTTGAGTGCATCGGTTGGGTCAGGCAAGTACATGACGAGAAGTTCTCTCTACTAATGTAAGCGCTAACTGGAAGTTCAGTCAACACAAAGGCAATACGAATGAACCCTGAAGGGAATCGAAATGTCGAGTTGAAGGAGGCTGGCAAGCATGAGTCAAGCACATAATGAGATGCTGCAAACGGTGGTGTCTGAATCGAATCTGGGTGATTATACAGAAGCAAGAAGCCGGTTCGATTGGGAAACGGTAGAAAGGCACTTTACGTGGCACGCCAGCGGCAAAGTGAATATGGCACATGAGGCGATTGATCGCCATGTCCTGGAAGGCAGAGGTGGGAAGACAGCCTTGCTCTACAGCGATGCTTCTCGTGAGGAAGCTTACACTTTCGCAGATTTGAGCGAGCAGTCGAGTCGTTTTGGTAATGTGTTGCGTAAATATGGCGTAGCTAAAGGAGATCGTGTTTTTATTTTTATGCCACGAAGTCCTGAGCTGTATTTCAGTTTGCTGGGAATTTTGAAAGTGGGCGCTGTAGCGGGTCCTTTATTCGAGGCCTTTATGGAAACGGCGGTGAAGGATCGGCTGGAGGACAGCGGAGCGGTAGCGCTTGTGACAACGCCGGAGCTTCTGGGACGGATCAAACGTTCCGAATTACCAGAGCTGAAACATATTTTTGTTGTTGGTGGCGGCCCACAGTCTGAGGATGGACTGATTGATTTTGATGCAGAGATGTCTGTGGCTTCAGATGATATGGAGGTAGAATGGCTGACGCGTGAGGATGGACTGTTGATTCATTACACCTCGGGTTCAACAGGGAAACCGAAGGGTGTGTACCACGTTCAGAATGCGATGATTCAGCATTATTATACAGGTAAAGTTGTACTTGACCTGCGAGAAGATGATATATATTGGTGCACTGCCGATCCAGGTTGGGTAACAGGCACGTCGTATGGCATTTTCGCCCCTTGGCTTAACGGGGTAACAAATGTGATTCGTGGGGGACGTTTTAGTCCGCAGGACTGGTATAGCACAATCGAGAAAAACAAAGTAAGTGTATGGTACAGTGCCCCTACGGCGTTCCGTATGCTTATGGGCGCAGGGGACGAGACGATTGCCCAACATGATTTAAGTAGCTTGCGTCATGTCATGTCGGTAGGGGAACCGCTGAATCCGGAGGTCGTACGTTGGGGCTGGAAAGCGTACGGTCAACGAATTCATGACACATGGTGGATGACCGAGACGGGAGCACAGTTAATCTGTAACTACCCCGGTATGCCGATTAAACCAGGTTCCATGGGACGTCCTTTACCGGGTGTTGAAGCAGCTATTATCGATGATCGTGGACAAGAGCTCCCTCCATACAGTATGGGGAATCTGGCGATCCGCACACCTTGGCCGTCGATGATGGAAAAAATCTGGAATAATCCAGCGAAGTATGAGGAGTACTTCAGACTGACAGGCTGGTATGTATCCGGGGATTCAGCGTACATGGACGAAGACGGATACTTCTGGTTCCAGGGACGCATCGACGATGTCATCAACTCTTCAGGTGAGCGCATTGGACCATTTGAAGTGGAAAGTAAACTGGTAGAGCACCCAGCGGTTGCTGAGGCTGGCGTGATCGGTAAACCGGATGTGACACGCGGAGAGATCATTAAAGCGTTTGTCGCGCTTCGTGAGGGGTATGAGGCGACGCCGGAACTGAAGGAAGAAATCTATCGGTTTGTAAAAGAGGGCCTGTCCGCTCACGCTGCACCGCGTGAGATCGAATTCAAAGAAAGACTGCCGAAGACTCGTTCAGGCAAGATTATGCGCCGTGTGTTGAAGGCATGGGAACTTGATCTGCCAACAGGTGACTTATCCACCATTGAGGACTGAGTAGCTAGCATGTAGAATTAAAAAGGACATGAACATAAACAAAGCCGCATGTCAGTGTATTTACACTGGACATGCGGCTTTTTCATTCGTTTACGATATTGGTTTGTCAACGGGTTTGCCACCCGTATTAAGGCTGATAGTGTATCGCTTCCGAGGATGCGGACTCTCCTACACTGTTGCTGGCAGATACTTTGAACCAACCCCCCGTTGATGACGGTACACCATAAACCATACTGGTGCCTGAAGTGGTGCCAATCTTGGTGAAGGGGTCCGAACCTGTCTCGCTATAGAAGACAGCGTAGCTCTGCACGCCGTCCGTTTCCGAGTTCGGTGCCCACTGAATACGAAGCCCTTGGGAGAGCGCTGATACGCTCACTTGGCCTGGTGTGCTTGGAGCCGCCGTTGGTGCATTGTTGTTACTGACGGTTTCTCCAGGGGTTACCACCGTACCAGGTACCTCAATAGGCTCTTTGACTTCTGTATCAGGCGCACCAGCGCCTGCACTGCTCACCGTCGCACTTGGAGCAGATTCCTTGCCAGCAACGTCTACGGCAGTAACATAGAATGCAAAGTTGCCACTAGCTGTTGCGTAAGCTGAGAACGATCTGGACTCACCTGTCAGTACAACCTGGCCTTGATTCTGGAATCCGGCACCACCGACTGAACGATAGAGACGATACCCAACAACATCACTTTCAGGTGTAGCATTGAATGTGATGGATGCCCGTTCTCCCGAGATGGAGATGCGGACATTGCCAGGTGCATCTGGAGCTTTGCCGTTATCCTTGCGTGGATCAACCTCAGTTGGCAGATCAGCACCGGCATCCTCAGGCAGATAATATGCAAGCGACTCATGACGACTCATCCGTTTAAATGCATTTTGCAATTCTTTGATGAGATCGGAGATCGGTTTCTTACGCTTGACAACCGTTTTTTCCTTCAACATATCCGCAGGTGTTTCATCACGTGGAATGTAATTTACACCGTTGTAGGTAATATATTTCGCTTTAGCGACAGCATCATCACGGTCCTTCGGAATAAATTTGCTATTGAAAATGTCAGTAACAAATTTATCGGTCAGGGATGTTGGTAGCTTGCCACTGTATGCTGAGACCGTTCTGGTTTCAATACCAGAAGGTTTTTTGAATGAATTAGTAACAAACAGATCCTTCTGTGTTTCGACGACTTCATTCATAATTTTGGCCCAAAGCTGCTGAGCACGTTTGCGTTGTGATTTGTTTTCGAGTGTATTAATCGGCTGTTTATAACCAACCCACACACCGAGCGTAACATCTGGTGTATATCCCTCAAACCAGACATCGGCGTAGTTCTGGGTTGAACCTGTTTTACCGACAATAGGCACACTTGATCTGTACTTGTAGTTTTCCCGTACTTTATCGGCTGTACCTTCTGTTATAACGGTACGTAACATGTCCGTCATAAGATAGGCCGTCTGTTCCGAAAATGCCTGTACAGGCTCGCTTTCGTGTTTGTATACAATATTGCCTTTGGAATCCACAATTTTGCTGATCATATAAGAATCGTTGTAGACCCCTTTGTTAGCAATTGCACCGTAGGCATTTGTTAGTTCTTCCACAGTTACACCATATTGAAGTCCGCCGAGAACACCGGTCTGGGCCTGGTAATCCTGCTTCTGGATCGTTGTAATGCCAAGCTTTTTCGCAAAAGTCCAGGCTTTATCGATGCCAACTTCCTCATTAAAAAGCTTCAGAGCCGGAATGTTCAATGAGTAGTTCAATGCTCTACGAGCGGTTACCAAACCTTGGTAACGGTTGTTCGCATTCTTGGCGATATGGTATCCGCTAGGGCCGTCTTTCAAAATAATTGGCGCATCGTCGATGACGGAGGCCGGTTGAATAAGACCTTCCTCCAGAGCTGGCAGATAAGCCGCAATAGGTTTCATCGTAGAACCGGGCTGACGAATCATTTGAGTCGCATAGTTCATCTGTTCATCCTGGAAGCTTCGGCCTTCAATCATACCGAGGATTGCTCCTGTTTTATGATTGATCAGCATCGCTGCAGTCTGCTCTTTTCCCTTGACAGGATCATCTGCTGAGAAGTTGCTGTTATCTTCGGCAATCGTACGCATCGTTTTGTAGATGTTCTTGTTAATTGTTGTATAGATGCGATATCCGCCTGTGCGAAGCTGTGACTGAGCCTCTTCCAGCAGGGCACTGTTTTCCTTTTGCGATGCCTCGACGTCTGTACTTTTGCCTGTTGCCTTAGTTTTGTCGGCATTCATCTGCTGCATGATAATCTGTGCTGCTTGACGTTCCGTTTCCATCATAAGGTATGGATAAGTGTTATAGGCTTTAATGGTTTTCGGAGCAAGCGAGCTTTTGATATCAAAGGCAAGTGCATTGTTGTATTCCGATTGCGTGATTTTGCCAAGTTCCAGCATGCGGCGCAGAACCAGTTTTTGACGATTGATTGCGCGATCAAATTTATCCTCTACAAAATCGCCTTTACCGTTAAAGGCGGAGTAGGAAGAGGGAGACTGAGGTAATCCAACCAAATAAGCGGCCTGAGCTATATTTATTTTTTCGAGATCATTGATATTAAACAATCCCTTGGCGGCTGCTTTGATTCCGTAAACGTTGTATCCGCTGGAACCATTGCCGAAAGGCACCTTGTTCAGGTAAGCGGTCATAATCTCGTCTTTGGTTAGAAAACGTTCCAGTCGAAGGGAAAGCAAAATTTCCTTTACTTTACGATCTTCCGTACGGTCCAAATTCAGAAATACACGTCTAGCCAATTGCTGCGTAAGCGTACTGCCACCCGTTTGTACTGATTCTTTCAGCACTTTTTGTTTCACGGCACGCAGTGTTCCGCTCATGTCTACACCTTTATGTTCGTAAAAATGATTGTCTTCAATCGAGATCACGGCATCAATAACTTTTTTGGGGATCTGGTCAAAGGTGACCGGACGTCTGTCTTCTTCCGTGCGAAGTTGACCAATCGGACTGCCGTCAGAAAAGTAAGCAAAGCCTGTGATGGAGTTTTCGCTGACTTTTTGTTCAATCAGGGCCCTTGACCGGACAGGTTCGTCTTTGACGATCGAACTGACGTAACCCATTAAAGCACCGCCAACGAATAGTATGCCCATAAATCCAAGGACAACCATCCACATAACGAAGCTACCTAGTTTGCGTGCAAAGCTACGCTTGCGTACAGGCGGATCTTCAGGCTTTTTCTTAGTAACATCAACCATTCAGTGTCTTCCTCCTTTTAACAGCACTAATTATAGCATAAAAAGACCCGTTTGCATGCCTGAGAAATACAAGTAATGGTCGAAATTTGCCAATCTGGAATGGATTATGATATATAGCATGTGATATCGAACAGCATTTCATGAGTTGCAAAAGTAAGGAAAAAGGCTGGAACTGCATGTAAGCAGGCCAGCCTTGAAGTCTATATAGAAAAGAGTGTTTGAAGAAAAATATAGTATCTTAGGCTCATTAGGTTCTGAAACGCTGGATAAGTTCCAACAGTTCTTGTGTGAGGTGTGCCAAAGAAGCGGATGCAGCAGTGATTTCCTCCATAGATGCAAGCTGTTTCTCCGAAGCTGAGGCAACCTGGCTTGCGTGCGCTGCTGTTTCAAGACCAATCGTTTTAAGTTGCTCAAGTGATGAATCGACCTGTCGGGACTCACCTGACATCTGTTTGGCAATGGTGGAGACTTGTGCAATTTGTTGATTCACGTCGGCGATCTGTGATGAGATGGATGAGAATAGCTCACCACTCTCGTTCATTACATCGGCAATGTGAGTCACCTCGGTGCTTCCTTTTTCCATATTTTCAACGATAGCCGAAATCTCTTGTTGAACGGATTGGATCAACGCGGCAATGTCAGCAGCCGATTGTCTGGATTGCTCAGCTAAATTGCGAATCTCTGCAGCTACAACGCCAAAGCCGCGTCCGTGTTCCCCCGCTCGCGAAGCTTCAATAGAAGCGTTGAGGGCGAGAAGATTCGTTTGTCGGCTTACTTCGGTAATCATACCCGTTATATGACCAATCTCTTCCGAGCGCTTTTTAAATTGCTCCAGTGCAGTCATGGAGGATTGGACAGAAGTGTTTGCACTCTCCACCATATGGATAGCTGCCTGCATTTTGTCTGTTCCGTATGAAGTTCGTTCCGTCACTGATTTTGATGTACTACTTACTTCGGAAACAGCCTCAGCTATTCTTCCGATGCCCGTGGATATTTCGTTCATCGAGCGGGAGGAATGAAGTAACTCCTGAACTTGCTTCTCCGCTTTGTTTGCAACTTCCATTCCGGTAAGTGCCATCTGTTCGGCGGCTTTGCTTGTATCCTCTGCCCCGGCGGTTAATTGTTGCGAAGTTGAACCGACCGATAAGGCATGTTCAGATATAACAGAGATCGTATGGCGTAATGTATTCATCATGTTATTCATGTGAATGGCCATGACTCCAAATTCATCCTTCGATTTAACAGGCAACTTTTGTGTCAGATCACCATGCGCGAGTTGTCCTGCGACAACATTTACACGGTTCAATTGCTTTACTATGGATATGATGGTGTACGCGACCACGCTTGCCAGTAGAAGTACCGCCAATATAGCGATAAGTACAGACCATTTCAAGCTATCGTAAAAAGGCTGGAGTATCACGCTTTTGGGTAATGCAGATACTAGATGCCAGCTAGAATCGGAGCCTTGAAGCTTGGCAGGTTCGGCAATAAATAATTCTGGTTTGCCATTGTCAACCGCAGTGTAGAACCCTGTATCATTCGACTGGATCCGCTGAATAAGTGCTTGGGTACTGGAAGAGAGCTCGGCATTCTCTTTGGTCAGTTCCGGTCTTGAGCCGTGCGCAGCAACGTGCCCTTCACTTGTAATCAGCATGGCATAGCCTTGGTCTGGATTCAGAGATGCAATATTTTGCTGGAAACCTTCAATCGTAAAATCGGCCCCAACGATGCCAAGAAAGGTATTGTTCTCATCAAGTAAAGGCAGAACGATGGATACGAGCAAGGTCTCTTTACCAGCAACTTTGTACGTAGTGGGCTCGGACCAATAGATGGTTTTGGTCGCTTTCGGCTGTTGATAGTATTTACTGGTTTCACTGTTTCCCTCATAAGTAGTGAGCGGTTCAAAATGCAAGGGGCTTCCATCCCGGATAACGTAAGGGATAAAACGGCCTGTTTCATCATCGTATTTATCCTTATTCACATGTTCTGCATCTTTGCCGTCAAAGGCATTAGGCTCCCATCCAGTATAAAAACCAAAAACCTTTTCGTCCTTTTTCAAGTATTCTTCCAAAAGCCTTACGATATCTTGACGGCTCAGCGTCCCATTTTTTGAAGCGTCCAGCAGGGTTGTACTCAAACTGTCGAGCGTATTTTTTACCTGGTTGATGTAAGTCATGAATTCGCTAGTAGCTGCACTTGCTGAGTGTTCGGCTACAGCTTCACCATATTGTAGGCTTTTGTCGTATATGGCTTTGGTGTTAAAGGCAATTAATGCGCCGATCGAGCAGAGGAGCACTAATCCGAGCAGTAATCCTAGCTTTACCGCAAGCTTGGTATTTCGAAAAAATGACATGTGTAGCCCCCTAAGTTATCTTTCTTTTTTGTGCGTGTTTCGATAAACATATTATCGTTATGTAGAGGCTAGTAATGAAGAGGGGGTCTGGGGAAGGAGTGAAAAAACAACAAAAAAGCAACTGCCGAGGAAATCTCGAACAGTTGCTTTTTTGTTGTGATGCAACGATTAACGGTTGTAGAACTCGACGATTTGTTTTTCATCGATGTCTTGGGACAATTCAGCACGCTCAGGCAAGCGGATGAATTTACCTTCTACAGCTGCTTCGTTGTATTCAACGTATGCTGGAAGATGCGAACGGTTTTCCAAAGCTTCCTTAACGGAAGTCAGACCGCGGCTTCTTTCACGCAAGCCGATTACATCGCCAGTGCTTACTTGGTAAGAAGCGATATCGACTTTTTTGCCGTTTACAGTTACGTGACCGTGTGCTACCAATTGACGCGCTCCAGCGCGGGAGTTAGCAAAGCCAAGACGGTAAACGAGGTTGTCAAGGCGGCACTCAAGCAAGAACATGAAGTTCTCACCGGCAATACCTTGCATTTTTTGCGCTTTGGAGAACAATGTGCGGAATTGTTTTTCACCCAAACCGTACATGTGGCGCAATTTTTGTTTTTCTTGCAACTGCATACCGTAGTTGCTCATTTTTCTGCGTTGGTTAGCTCCGTGCTGACCTGGAGGGAAAGGGCGTTTCAATTCTTTGCCTGTTCCGCTCAGGGAAATGCCGAGGCGACGGCTTAATTTAAATTTAGGACCAGTGTAACGTGCCATGTTTAAAGTAGCTCCTTTTTAGTTAAAGTTCATATAGGGCTCTGTTTGCGCTCCAATTTGTTGATGCGGGCTTGGCCTCGCATAGAACGATCAGGAAAGTTCAGCCGCTGTCCTGAAAGCAACAAAAAGAATGAGGGTGACACAACCGGTAATGCCCAAATTTAAAGACCGTATTAGTAGTCTTCATCAACAATTTATTCTACATTCTGAAAGGAGTAAAGTCAAGTAATACATAAAGCCAGAAAAACGTCTAAATTTGTCGATAGGTCATTAGGCCTAAAATAATGGGACAATTTTCTGAAATATGAGTGCAAAAAAGCTTCAAACAGAGTAAAATAGATGGTATCTTAACTTTAAACAATCTTATGTATCAAGGTTTTCGCTAATATTTTGCAGATTTGCGATAATTGATGCAGATTAATGCATCCCCCAGGATGCAAAAACGGTGCAAAGGAGCGCCTGACATGTTGGAACATCTAAGAAGTTTACCTACCAGTCTGAAGTTGCGAAGCGCGGGCGATTCCACATCGTTTACAGTGCTTCCATCTCATGATGACCATGCGTTGTGGATGCAAAAAATGGATATCACACCTTTTGACTTCTCATATTTAAGCAGTTTGTTAGGACAAGCCTTCACGGATTGGACAAGCCAGAAAGATTCTGTGCCAAGTGGGCCAATTGCTGCATACAGTGTTTGGAATACGGAAGGAGAGTGCATAGGAGAGAACTCCGGCCAGATTACCGATTCGGATATCAATGTACGTTCGATGGTTTTGGAGTGTGCTGAAAAGGAACAGACGTTATCTAGACGCGGAATTAGTAAACATGGGGAGTATCTGCTGATTGCCGAGCCTCTGTTTTCAAGAATCAATAAAGATATATTTGCTGTGTTTGTTGCGCTGGTCTTTGAATCCCACCGATCCGAAACGTCAGAAGCTGTGGTTCGATCTGAGGCATTGCATTACCGCACCTGCTTTTACCGAAGATTTGAATACATATTTATGACGGACTTGTTGCACTCACATGAACAAACCGCTCGGGAGGAACACCGAAGATCCATTCTTTTTCAGATCGTACAGCGTATGCATGACAAAATGGATGTCGGGGCGATATTGGACGAAGTATTTGTCAGTATGGACTACCTCTATCCTTCCACACACATTATGCTCTATATGTCTCAGGACCAGAGAAGCTTTAATCCTCGTATTAAGCCACTCCTTATTCAGGAGCGTGGAGAAGATATCTGTGTTCGCTCATTTATGGAGGGCAGACTGATTGTCTCCCGGTCTGATGAGTTGGACAAACGAATCATTGAGGTGGGCTTGCCGCTCAAAGGCAAACAGGGCATATACGGAGTGTTTCATATCGAAATGAACGAGGAATTGATGGAAGACTCCGATTTGCAACTGATTGCGATGATGGCGGATACAGCAGGGACAGCGTTCGAAAATGCAAAACTTCATGAGCAATCCCATATGTTGATTCAGGAACTTCGTGTAATCAATGATTTGACACAGCGCCTTAACAAAAGCCTGCAATTGATGGAAATCTATCAGTTTTCCGAGCAAGAATTTAAAAATATCTTTCAGGCCGACTATTGCTGCATTTTGCAATTGAATGACAGTACGAACAGGTTTGAGGTGATGGCGACCAATGTAAAAGAGATTCGGCAGAGAACGTATCCTATGGATTCTGGTATTGCGGGTTACATGTATCAGACTGAAGAGCCATTAATCATATCTGACTATACGCAGTTTGATAAGGTGACTTCCAGTTTCATGGAATTAACAGGCGCGATGTCTCTGATTGCAGCACCAATTCGCGTGGATGGACAGGTGAAGAGTGCTATTTTGCTTGCCCATGTGCGGGAACATTTTTTCTCCTATGAGAACTACAGGTTGCTACAAATGTTATCGATTCATCTGGGCCTTGCTTTAACCAATGCTACCCTGCATGCTGAGGTGCGCCGGTTGGCCAATCTGGACATGTTGACCGGACTGTACGTAAGGCATTACCTGGACAATATTATTCACGAACGTCAGGCTCATGATTACTGCGGCTCATTGGTTGTCGTGGATATCGATCAGTTCAAACAGGTGAATGATACCTTTGGGCATCAAACCGGGGATCAAGTATTAAAACAAGTCAGTGATATTGTTACAAGTTCGGTTCGAGCCGAGGATATTTGCGCAAGGTGGGGCGGTGAAGAGCTGGCTATCTACATGCCTCAGATCGGAATTCAGCAAGCGCTTGTGTATGCGGAACGAATCCGTACCCGAGTTGAGGCCGAGACGAGACCGTCTGTTACGGTGTCAAGTGGCATTGCTGAATGGAACTGGATGGATGAGAAAGTAAGTGTAGAGTCCCTGTTTTACCGTGCAGATATGGCGCTGTACAGCGCAAAGAACGGGGGCCGGAATCGAATTGTCATAGAGGAACAGGAAGGTATACGATGAGAGAGAACATTCCGGTTGCGGAGTCGTTTCTCTCCTTTTTTTGTTTTTTTATGGGACCGGTATGTGGATCAAAGTCCATGTGGTTTGTCTGGTCGCATAGTAAGGAAGTATAAGCACATATTGTGAGGGCAATCTATGGAGAAAATGACTGAAAGGTGGAATAGACATGTTGAACCGCCAGTCTACGTTTTCTTTATCGCTAATCCTTTGCCTTGTGCTAGCCATTGTTCCGGGGTGCGGGATGCTCCAGCATGATCGGACGCCTGAAGAAATATTTTCTCTGGCATTATCCGGCATAGCGGGGAAAGAGACGTTGACGTTTGAAGGACAGGCTGGATTGAGACGAGAAAACAGTGGAATGTTTGAAAATCAATTTAAATTTGAAGGCAAGCTGGAAGACCATGACCGGCTGACATTGCAGACCCGATTACCAGGTGCCGTGACTGCAGCGGATTCAGGAGTAAGTTTGAATGCGGTGAAAAATAATGGCCAACCGAGCGGATTCAGTGCCTCTTTTCAACGTAAAAAAGGACAATGGAATGCTTTAACAGCGCAGCATGAACCATTACGTGGCTCCTTATCCCGTTTTAACCCCATTGCGCAATTAGAAAAGATCGATCGTATGAAGAAAACGATTCAGTCCGAATATGGTTCGGGGCGCCAAACACGCATATTGCGGATTGAGCTTGCGCCAGAGGACGCCAAAACCTGGGCTACAGACCAACTGACAGATGAGATGAATTCCATTCGGGCAGAGTACATGCACAAGGCGAGTCAAGTGAAAGGTGCGAGTAAGCAGAAACTTGAGCAGGAATTGCAAAAGGTATGGCAGCAGGGTGAGGACACGATGCAGAAGTTGATTCAAAAGGCTGAGGTGCATACGGTCTATCATCTGACGGTTGATCGCAAAACCAGCTTACCAATGCGCCTTTCCTCTGAGAGTCAGGTGAAATACACGGATAACAGTAGCCGAAGCAATGTAGAAGCACTGGTAACCGATGTGAACTTTAAATCATATCAATAAATAAAACCTGTGACTGCCTGCTGACGGGATGTCTGGTGCGTGCTACAATAGTAACGTAATTTACCGTTGTTCAATTCATTGAATGGCAGATGACAGGAGGATTAATCGAATGAAGGACCCTAGAATTCAGAAGCTTGCAGCGAACCTCGTAGGTTATTCTGTTGATGTACAGCCTGGCGAAAATGTATTGGTTGAGATGATTGGATCAGAACGTGATTTGATCAATGCCATTATTGAAGAAGTGGGCAAAAAAGGCGGTAACGTTTTTGTACAGTTGACAGATCGAACCGTTCAGCGTGTGATGTTGCAAAATGCTACGGAAGAGATGATGAAAACGTGGGCAGAGATTGATTTGAACCGTATGAAACAAATGGATTGTTATATCGGCATCCGTGCGGGAGAGAACGTGAATGATCTGTCCGATGTGCCGGAAGAAAAAATGAAACTGTACAACTCCCTGTATTCCCATCCGGTACATAGCGAACAGCGTGTCAAACATACAAAATGGGTGGTGCTTCGTTACCCTAACGCAAGCATGGCGCAACTCGCGAACACCAGCACGGAAGCATTTGAAGACTTCTATTTTGACGTATGTAACCTGGATTATGCAAAAATGGACAAAGCCCAAGACTCACTTGCAAGCCTCATGAAACGTACAGATAAAGTGCGGATTACGGGGCCAGGCACGGATCTGAGCTTCTCCATTAAAGATATCGGTGCAGAGAAGTGTTCCGGACAAAAAAATATTCCGGATGGTGAAGTATACAGCGCACCCGTACGCAACTCCGTTAATGGAACAATTAGTTATAATACACCGACGCTGTATAACGGAATTACGTTTGAGAATATCAAGTTTACATTCAAAGACGGTAAAATCGTAGAAGCATCCAGCAATGATACGAAACGCCTGAATGAAATTCTGGACTCAGATGAAGGTGCGCGTCATATCGGTGAGTTTGCGATTGGTTTCAACCCGCACATTCTACATCCGATGAAAGATATTTTGTTTGATGAAAAAATTGCAGGTAGCCTGCACTTTACGCCAGGTCAGGCATATGAAGAAACAGATAACGGAAACCGCTCATCCATTCACTGGGATCTCGTATTGATTCAGCGTCCAGACTACGGCGGTGGCGAAATCTATTTCGATGATGTGCTGATTCGTAAAGATGGCATCTTTGTCATTCCTGAGCTGGAATGTTTGAATCCGGACCAGTTGAAATAGGAACTGTATTTTGCAGTTGCTAGGAAAGCGGATTCACGGTATCATGTAGTGGTAATTAATAGATGATACCAAAAGTGAAAAGACGGAGGGATTCCTATGTCGAGTAATAACGCGGCTGTAGTGGAAATTGCTCAAACAGCAGGCAAGTTTACTTCTTCAATCGTGCTTCATTCAGAGAACAAGTATATTGACGTAAAAAGTATTCTTGGGTTGTTTACAACGCTGATTAGCACGCACAGTTATGAACTGCACGTTCATGGCCCGGATGCAGATGAAGCGAAGGCAGCAATGTCTGAAGTATTTGCAAAGCATGGCCTGAATGTAAACATCGCATCTGAATAACATCATTAAGAACACCTCTGCCTTCGGGCAGGGGTGTTTTTAATCATAGCAGAACACAATGTCCGTTAGAGTGAATTAGACAAAGCGAGAAAAGGCTGTAACAGAGCTCACAACTCGTGCGGTTATTTTGGTCAGGTTCTTGTATTAGCTCTTCATTTCGTCTAATATTAGAGGTAGAACGTCTTTACGCGATTTTGGGACATAGGGGGGAAATGATGCATGACTTCATCTGATCTGCAGGACCAGCTGAACCTGAAAGCAATCAATCTTCTTCAAGAAGATGCAGATAAAATACAGAAGCTTATTGAAGTACAGATGGAGAATCTGGCTACCCGCTACTGCCCTCTCTATGAGGAAGTATTGGATACACAGATGTATGGGTTCTCCAAGGAAGTTGATTTTGCTGTCCGTGCAGGACTCCTTCCAGAAGGTACAGGTAAGCAGATGGTTAGCGCGCTTGAGCGGAACTTGGCGATTTTATATGAAGCTTTGAACAAAAAGAATGAGCAATAGCCTGCAATCGCGCGGGTCAGAATAGAAGGCATGCACATTCCGTTGCATGCTTTTTTTGTATGTGTTGATGTATATGTCTAGTGTTGCAGTAGGCGTAAAAAGACAGCCGGGGAAGTAGTCCCTCGGCTGTCTCTTGATGTACGCAGGAGTGGTATAACGTTAATCAACAGTTCTGTTATACCAGGAAGAATGAGACACCTAGAATGACATACACAACAAGCAGAAGCAGACCTTCATACCAGTTGGTGGAGCCATCCTGTGTGATCGATTTGGCAATAAAAACAGACACACCGATGGCGACCAGTTCAATGGTGGTAAACACGATATCCATCGTACGACCCGTAAAATAGCTTACAAAGATCAGCACTGGTGCTACGAATAGTGCGATTTGCAAACTGCTGCCTACGGCAATTTCAACAGCGGCACCAATTTTATTTTTCATCGCAAGCATGATGGCCGCACTGTGTTCGGCTGCATTACCGATAATGGCCACGAGGAAAGCACCAACGAACAGCTCACTTAGTCCAAACTCTGAAGTAAATACCTCAAGTGTGCCAACCAGCCATTCACTGACAAAGGCGACCATAACGGTAGCGATCACGAGATAGAGGATCGACTTTTTCTTCGACCATGCAGGAGCATGCTCATGAGGCAATTCTTCGTCCTGGTCATCCGTTACATCGGCAAGATAGCTTTTATGCGTGACCATAGAGAAGATAAGCCACGCAATATAAGCCAGGATAAGCAAGCCAGCCACAATGAGACTGAGTGTATTCGTATCCCGCTGTGTGATAGAGTGGGTGTTCAGGAATACGGCCGGGACGAACAGGGCAATGATGGCAACGATCATCAGGGAGCCGTTGAGCCCCGCAAGCGAAACGTTGTAATTCTGTGTTTTATACTTTAGTCCGCCGGCAAAAATGCTGAGTCCCAGCACGAGTAGCAGGTTACCGATAATGGACCCGGTCAGACTGGCTTTGACCATGTCGAACAAGCCCTCTTTTACGAGGAAAATCGCAATAATGAGTTCGGCTGCATTGCCAAAGGTTGCATTTAGGAATCCTCCTAATCGTTGACCGGCATAGTGGGCTACACTTTCGGTCGCTTTACCTAAAAAACCGGCCACAAAAATAACCGAAATGGCAGATATCACGAACTGCAGAATCGAATCCCATTTCAAGAAGTGGGCGATGGCACTGAGCGCAAAAAATGCAATCAGCAAAAAGGATGAAATCCGGTTTCTCACAAAAAACACCTCGGTTATATACATATTTTGTTTTGAAATTCACGATATGTACCTATGCGATTAATTTCATATTTCAATATAACCAAAGGGGGGCAGGTTGTAAACGCATGTTTACAGTTAAATTTGCTTTTTAGGGTGGAAAGGATTTAAAATACGAGTAACGAAGTGAAGGAGGATGTGGCATGGCAGAACAACTTCAAATGGAGAGCGGAAACATCCGGATTGCCGATGACGTGGTTGCGAAAATTGCTGGAATGGCTGCAATGGAAACGCCTGGAATCGCCGCAATGTCTGGAGGTTTGTCAGAGGGCTGGGCGAAGCGTCTCAGTGGTAAAAACGTACAGAAAGGCGTAGGCGTGGAAGTCGGTCAGCTGGAAGCAGCCATTGATCTGCGTATCATCGTCCTGTATGAAACTCCGATTCATGAAGTTTCCCGTATGCTCCAGCAGAATGTAAGAGAAGCGGTAGAAACGATGACCGGACTACGTGTAGTCGAAGTTAATGTGAAGGTTGAAGGTGTCTCTTTCAAAGGCGACGACCTGTAAATCTTTAGACTCCACGTAAGGTATGAACAAATCTATGTTTTGTTCCTTATCTTTATACAAAAAAACACAAAAAAGACTTTGCATCCATCAGATGCAAAGTCTTTTTTCATTCCATTAGCGAACTCGGCGAATCGAATCCCGTGAACGAAGTGCCGGGGAGGTGCGTGTCTGCACCGTTACCGATTTCGTTTTTTGTTCCTTAATTGCTTCTAGGTTATTGGTCCGTGAAATACTTAGCACAATACCCATCGCCACCATCATGACAAAGAGTGAAGTCCCCCCATAACTGATAAACGGAAGTGTAACTCCCGTTACAGGTATCGTTTGAGTTACCCCGCCAATGTTGATGAAGGCCTGGATCGCAATAAGCCCCATGATACCTATACCCACCAGCGTTCCGAAAGGATCAGGACAACGTAGGGAGACGATAATGCCTCTCCAGATAAAGTACAGATAAATGAGCAGGAACAATGCACTCCCGATGAAACCGAGCTCTTCTCCGATGACGGAAAAAATAAAGTCATTATAGGCATTTGGCAAATAATGCAACTTCATGGTGCCTTGTCCAATACCCGAACCTGTAATACCGCCGTCCCCGATGGCAACCAGAGAACGGTAGAGGTTGAGACTTCCGCCATTGATATCAGACTCTGGATTAAGGAAGGCTTGAATACGACCAATTTTGTAGTTTTGCTCTGCTGTCACTGTTGTTGTGCTGTCCAGCGCAGGAGTGTCCGGAGACATGGAGGAAAAGAGGGCACTGGCTCCAAAGGCAAGTGCACCACCAAGCGCAACCAATAAAATAGAACCCAGGATGTGCTTCATGTTAGCTCCACCAGCGTAAATGACAAGACCGCAGGTAGATACCAGAATGAAACAGGTACCAAAGTCAGGTTGCAACATGATCAATCCTGCAATAAATCCGACGATGAACAGGACAGGAAAATATCCGGTCTTGAAATCACGGAAACGTTCACCTTTTTTGGTGATGAGTGCAGACAAATATAAAATAATTGCAATTTTGGCGAACTCTGCAGGCTGCAAACTGAATCCAAACACGCGAATCCAGCTTCTTGCACCATTTAACACGGCACCGGATACCAAGACAACTAAGAGTAGTGCGGTGGTGAACAGGAAAAACGGTGCATAGAGCTTTTTGTACTTGTTAAAGCGGATATTCATGGCAAAAAACATGCCAACCAGACCGATCATCGCCCACATAAGTTGTTTTTTCGTGAAGTAAAGGGCATCGTTGTTAAAACTTTCGCTTGCGATTGCGATGCTGGAACTGGAGCTAAATACCATCACCAGTCCAAAGCCCACCAACAATAAAGTGAGGATTAGCAGTTGAAAATCCGGCGTGCCTCTCTTCGTTCTCGTCTGGGCCGTTTGTTGTTTCATAATCTGGCCCGCCTAAGCTTCGAGCAGTTCTTTGAGCTGCTGCAATTTTTGGGTGGCCAGCTTCACGACTGGCTGCGGAACGGAAGAGTCGTAATCGAGTCCATGGGGGAAAGTAGCTTTGCCCAGATAAACGGCTTCAACGGCCAGAACCGTATCGGGTTTCTCCAGTTTGCCTTCTACCGCGCGCGTATTAATGCGTACAAAGTATTCTGAGTTGGTTTGTTCATCTTCGATTTTGTAGTCATATGTAGCACGGTAATATTCCCATTGCCACCGGACGAATCCGACTTTCTCGGCGCTCTCATCCAGGTATGCCAAGTCGCTTTTCAAGCCATCCAAGCCTGTATTCTCAAAAATCATAAGCGTTTGATCCTCCTCATAAGCTTCCGAGTATAATTCTCGTGTGTTTCTCTAGTTCATGATAGTATGTTTCCCCTTCCCGTGCAAGCTTTCCAAAGGCCTTTCGTATCGGTTTTCGTTCAATTCTGCTACAATATACTGCAATAGGTTTGAAGAGGAAGGTTTGGGGCTATGAACAAGCCCTGCTGATGATCGAAAGGATGGGGTTACATGACAAATCAAATATGGTGGGAAGATCTGCAGATCCATATGGTGGAATGGCGGCGTCACCTTCATCGCAATCCTGAAGTTTCCTTTCATGAGGAGAAAACATCCTCTTTTGTGGCAGATATGCTGGAGAGCTTTGGCATTGAGGTGAAACGTCATATAGGTGGCCATGGGGTGATTGGAATACTTCGCGGGGACAGGTCAGGGCCTGTAGTCATGCTTCGCGCTGATATGGACGCCTTGCCAATCCAGGACGAGAAAGATGTAGAATATGCCTCCCAACAAGCTGGGGCAATGCATGCCTGTGGTCATGATGGTCATATTTCTATGTTGCTCGGAACGGCACTGTATTTTAGTCGGCATAAGCAGGAGGTGCGGGGAGAGATCCGTTTTCTGTTCCAGCCGGCGGAAGAACTGCTTCCAGGCGGTGCGGTTCAGGTCATAGCAGACGGAGCACTTGAAGGCGTAGACGTTATCTATGGCATTCATCTATGGACACCGCTTCCCGTTGGCATTGTTGCAAGCACAGCAGGACCGATGATGGCTGCGGCAGATGACTTTTACATTGATATCAAAGGAAAAGGTGGTCACGGCGGCATGCCGCAATCTACCGTTGATAGTGTCGTTGCGGGCTCTGCGCTTGTGATGCAGCTTCAGACTATAGTTAGCCGGTCCGTTGATCCGTTGCGCCCGGCAGTACTAACGATTGGCACGATGCAGGCGGGTTCTGCGCAGAATGTGATTGCAGAGCAGTGCAAACTCAGCGGCACGGTGCGAACGTTTGATGAAGAGACACGGACGAATATGAAAGAACGTGTGTTAGCCATGGTGGCACAAACTGGGGCTGCTTATGGTGCGGAAACACAGGTGAAATACATCATGGGGTATCCGCCGGTGGTTAATGATGCGCAGGAGACTGAACGTTTCTTTAATGAAGCAACGGCGATATTTGGACCAGACCGGGTGCAGAACTCTCCAATGCTGATGCCTGCAGAGGACTTTGCGTATTATTTGCAAAAGGTGCCGGGATGCTTCATGTTTGTCGGTGCGGGTAATCCGGAGAAAAATGCGGTGTACCCTCATCATCATCCGATGTTTGATTTTGACGAGGACGCCATGCAGACGGGCGTGAAACTGTTTGTGGCAATGGCGAAAGGCTACGCTACCGAATGCTGAGAACTATAGTTGGGCATCCTGAACATACCAAGGGTATGGACAGGGTGCTTTTTTTTGTTGTGTATGAAATGAAGTTTTCGGTCGGAGTATACGAGTCAGATTTTTGTTCGAATGATACAGATTAGGAATGGATGTGGGAAAGATGGAGATGTTCAATCCGCAGGGAGCTTGCATTGTACAGCGTGATTTCACGGTATTGCTCGAAGTGGGGCATCCCGAGTTTGAAACAGCCAGAGCGGAGCTCAGTATGTACGCGGAACTCGTAAAGACACCTGCAACGTTTCATACCTACCGGATCACCCCGTTGTCGCTGTGGAATGCGGCAGCACTAGGCTGGAATTCAGAATGGGTGATCAAAAGTCTTGAGAAGGTGTCACGCTGGAATGTACCTGCGGCTCTCGCTCAAGATGTGTGCAGAATAATGGAGCAATACGGCAAATTAAAGTTACATGCCGATCCGGACCATGCCAAAATGCGCCTAACTAGTGATGACGAGCAATTGTTGGATGATTTGAGCGACATCAAATCGATATCTGCTTTCCGTATGGAACGAACGAGCTTACATGAGCTTGTGTTATCGGGAGAAAAGCGCGGTTTATTGAAGAGGGAACTGACACGTCTTGGTTACCCTGTATTGGATTATGCCGGTTATCGGAAAGGGAGCGAACTTTCATTTGGCTGGCGGCCTAATATTAATGATTCAACGAATAGTATGTCTAGTAGATGCGGAGAGGGAAAAAGAGCTACATTTGCGCTTCGGCCTTATCAGCAGAAGGCAGTGGATGCTTTTCAAGACGGTGAAGGCATCGGCGGTAGCGGACTTCTGGTACTTCCCTGCGGAGCAGGCAAAACGATTATTGGCATGGCTGTGCTGGAACGGTTGCAATGTGAATGTCTTATTCTAACGTCCAATACAACGTCTGTCCGGCAGTGGATACAGGAAATTCAGGATAAAACAACGATAACTGCGGACCAGATCGGAGAGTATTCGGGGCAGAAAAAGCAGGTGAAACCCGTGACGGTGGCAACGTATCAAATTTTGACGCATCGAAAATCTAAAGCTGCCGATTTCACCCACATTCATCTTTTACAAGAGAGAAAGTGGGGGCTGATCATCTATGATGAAGTGCATTTGTTGCCTGCTCCGGTGTTTCGGGCTACTGCGGACATTCAGGCCACTCGTCGTCTGGGTTTGACCGCCACGCTTGTTCGTGAAGATGGATGTGAACAGGATGTCTTCTCGTTGATCGGCCCCAAATTGTATGATATGCCATGGAAAGAGCTGGAGCAGCAAGGCTGGATTGCAGAAGTGAAGTGTCAGGAAGTGAGGGTGCCCTTGTCTCCTGAATTAAGATCAACTTATGTGCAGGCTGAGAGTAAACATCAATTTCGTCTAGCAGCTGAAAATCCGGCGAAATTAAAGGTTGTAAAGCGTTTACTGGAACGACATCAAAACCTACCGACACTTGTCATTGGACAATACCTTGATCAGCTTGAGATGATTGCCCGGGAAATTGATGCACCTCTAATCTCTGGATCGATGTCACAACAGGAACGGATTCACTGGTTTTCTGCTTTTAGAAAGGGCGAAATTCGTACGATTGTTGTATCGAAGGTTGCCAATTTTGCGGTTGACTTGCCGGATGCTGCGGTAGCCCTCGAAATCTCTGGTAGTTTTGGTTCAAGGCAAGAAGAAGCCCAGCGACTTGGACGGATTTTACGCCCCAAAGCAGGTGAGAACAAAGCTTATTTCTATGCACTGGTCTCCGAAAATAGCAAGGAACAGGAATTTGCGTTAAATCGCCAGATGTTTTTGGTAGAGCAGGGCTACGAATATGCGATTGTGCATGAGCAGGACAAGGTTCATTAACATGTTGCAGAAGGGAAGGGAAATGCTGATGTCTGATCTGGAGTTTGAAGTGGAGAAATCGATGGAATCGAGAAAGTCGGCTGATCTGGCACTGTGGTCTGCACTTACGTCAGCGGAGCAACGGGTGCTTGGTGCTCTTTTTCACAAATATGCGGGTCAAACGTTCTCTTCTCTTCTGCCTTCGGAGGTTTGGGCTAAGGAAGGATTAAGTGGAGCAGAAGCGAAGCTTGCTTTTGCCATGTTGCGCCGTAAACAATGGATTAAATCCGTACATAAAAGCTGGGGAGAATGCTCTTTTCATATCCCTGGATGTCATCTGGCAACGTTGACCTTATCGTATACAGGTCGTGTGGAGCGCATTGTTGAACCGATGGTCGGTTCTGTCAGGCGTGTCATTAAGGAAGGGAAACCGCATATCGCAGGGGAATTACTTCATCTCCTTGCTTGGATTGATAGAGAAGGTCTGCCTGTCACTGGCAAAGGTACAATACATAAGAGAACGGTACAAAAGTTAAGCACATTAACGATCATGTCTCCAGAGGATTTCGAACCGTTGGAGATTACGTATGATCATAAGGCATTATATCCGGTGCATGTAGTCATTTTGCTGGATTTACTGCTCTGCTTGAACTTGGTGCAACAAACAGATAAAGGTTTCGAAATCAGGCAAGATAAATTGCAACAGTGGATCAAGTTGTCCTGGTTCGAGATGCATGGTGAAGTGTTTAGAGTATGCATGGAGCGATATGGGGCGTCTGGATCAGAGATGCAACATTTTCGCTATCAGCTCGCGGTACTTTCGCCTGGAGTGAATCAATGGTGCCGTGTACTATGCGAAGGAGGCAATTCAGGATTTCAAGGCTTTTTGCATGCTTTAGCTGGCTGGGGGTTTGGTGAGATCGGTGAGAACGAGAATGGGGAGGTTGCATTTCGCTGGTTGATCGATCCAGCCGAATTTTTGAATAGGGGAGTAGACTGTGGAGTTTATCATGTAGATAGGCTACACAAGCAGGGGGAGATACACTACGGCAAATTTTATGTTCAACCCGACTTTGAAGTTATGGTGCCGCCCGATGTGCCAGCTGAAGTCTGCTGGAGACTCGAGCAATACTGTGAACGGATCACACGCGACCAGATGTCAATCTATCGTTTAACCAAAGACCGAGTGGAAACCGCTGCTGCGAGTGGAGTGAAGTGGGAAGGCATCGCTGATTTTTTACAGAGACATGGCCAAGGGGAGTTGCCCGGCCAAGTATTGGTTACGTTGAAGGACTGGGCAACAGTCGGGGAGAAAGTTCAAGATAAGCAAGATCTGGTATTTGCTACGAATCCGGATCACCCTGAACAGCGGAACTCCCCTTTCTTTTACAACGGTGAGACTCAAGGTTTATTGCAATTCCCATTAATGCCTGGTATGACGGTGGGCTACGATGAGGATGAGTCTGACTATGATGCGATTGAAAAATCGGCATGGAACGAGAGGAAGGCTGATGTACCTGAGACTTGGCACAGGGAATGGAGAAAGTATCACCTGTCAACTGAGCGCCAAATTGCAATGCAAGCCATCGAATGGCAAGTGAAACTAGGAATTCAAAAGGGGAAGGATACGTTTGTTCTAATTCCGCATCAGGTGAAAGAGCAAGAGCGATGGATACTGGAAGGATGGTGCATCCTTGATCCGCACGAAACTGCATCGCGTACGGAATGGCGAACGTTTACCCCGGAAGACTGGGATGCAATGCGTCTTATTCTACCGGATGATGTCTAGTTTAGTGGAAAAACTCTTCTTAACCTTTCATGGATATGCTATGATGAATAAGTCTACGTTAAGTAGAACTTTATATATAGATAGGATGAATAATTCATGAGCGTAGCGGAAATAAACACGGTCGATATGGCCCAAGTGTTAACGGGCGCATATGAACTGGGCGACATGATTAACCAATCTGCCGAAGTATCGGATTATTTATATTGGAAGCAGCAAGTCGAAACAAGTTCTGAGATTCAAGAGGGCATCCGCAGATTAAATGCCAAGAAAGAGCTTTTTGAAGAAACACAGCGTTTTGGCCATTTTCATCCTGACTTTCATGCAGCGAAGGATCAGGTGCAAGCGATCGAGAAGGAACTGGAATCTTTTGAAGCTGTAGCTCGTTTCAAACAGGCTGAGCAAGCTTTGGATGAGATGCTGTTTCAGATGTCCGAAACCATTGCTTTTGCTGTATCGAGCACGATTAAGGTGCCAAGCAACG
Organism: Paenibacillus intestini; assembly: GCF_030803945.1. Classification (NCBI taxonomy): domain Bacteria; kingdom Bacillati; phylum Bacillota; class Bacilli; order Caryophanales; family Paenibacillaceae; genus Paenibacillus; species Paenibacillus intestini. The sequence goes on from NZ_JAURUN010000003.1 coordinate 639,958, forward strand.
ATCCTAATCCTAAAGGTGGCTGTGGTAGCGGCGGCAAATGTGGATGCAGTTAAACTTGAAGACCGTTACATTATAGTTTTTTAGAATTTGAACAGACCGGGCCTTTCGAGGGCCGGTCTCCATTTATAGAAGGGCGGGGAACGATGGTGTTTGCGGAAAGAACAGGATTTATTATTTGGGTCAGTGATTTGAAAGCGGCCCGCAATCTCGAAAAATATGGTACCGTGCATTATATCTCCCGCCGTATGCATTATGTTGTCATGTATGTTAATGCAGAACGGGCTGACGATACGATGAAAAACGTAAAGCGGCTTTCCTATGTGCGCAAAATCGAGCGCTCCTATCGAAACGAGATTAAAACCGAGTATGCTAGCAAAACGGCGGACAAAACAAGTTTTTACGGAGTATAGCAGGAAACATAGGAGGGACCCGCTGGGTCGCTCTTTTCTAAAATAAGCATAAATAGATTATTGCGAAAAAAAGTTACACTTACGCCTTGTTGTTACGGGACTAATGTTGTAATATATTGGGTAATAAATAGATAGAAAGTCCTATCTGGTGGAGAGTGATTCCCATGCGTGATAAGGTGATGCAACGTTGGAGCACCTACGAGCCGTTTTTTGTGGCTCTCGGAGACAAGAAAGTGGCTGACATCGTCATTACCCATCATGCAAAGATGCGGTATGCAGACCGTATTGAGCCTGCACGTAGTGATGATGACCATATTGCGGCTTGGTTATGGGAGTGTCTGAAGCAGGACAGGGTAACGCCATATTACCGCAATGAGCAGGATGTTTATCTGATTGACGATGATCTGGTGGTGGTTGCTGAGTTTTCCGAGCTTGAAGGAGAATATGACATTACAGGCAATCCGCTACACAAAATGATTGTAGTGACGTTTTTGGGACGTATGTCGGAGACGATTGAACTGAGAGATCTGAAGTCATATTATTCTTGGCTGAGGCATTCCAGAAGAATGACGCTGGTCAAAAATAGCCGGAAGCATAGATGATGAAACAGATTTGAGATTGCAATCATAAAAATTTATGGATGAGAAGTGAAGAATCATTTGTACCAACGCATGCAGACAAGCTGCATGCTTTTTTTTGTTGCCAGACTGGAAATCGGATACAATATAGTAAGTGTAGTAGAAGAGGGGCGAAGATATGAATTTTCATCAGTTGCACATTTTTTATACGGTAGCGGAAAAGGGGAGTTTTTCCGCAGCTGCGCAGGCGTTACATATGACTCAACCGGCCGTGACGATGCAGATCCAATCGCTGGAGGATTATTTTGGGACTAAACTGCTGCATCGTTCCACCAAAAAAATAGAATTGTCGGAGGCAGGGAGGACATTACTGCCTCACGCCAAGCGAAGTGTGGAACTGGTTCGTCAGACAGATGAAGCCATGTCTGCTTTTACGCAGAAATTGCAGGGAAGATTACAGCTTGGAGCAAGTCTGACCATTGGTGAATATGTGTTGCCACGTATGCTTGGGCCCTTTGCCAAGCAGTATCCCGATATCTCGATTGTGATGAAAGTGATGAATACCACGCAGATCATGGATGAGATTTTGAAGCACCAGTTGAATTTTGGATTAATCGAAGCACCGGTAAATCATCCGGATATGATCGTCGAACCTGTGATGCAGGACGAACTGAAACTGATTGTACCAGCAGGACATGATCTGGCAGGACGTGGAAAAGTAAACTTGGAAGAGGTAATGAACTACCCTTTTGTGCTACGTGAGGAAGGTTCAGGTACTCGCCAAGTGATGGAAGGTCAACTGCAAAAGAAAAAAATAGATCCGAATGACATGAATGTGGTTATGGAGCTTGGGAGTACAGGTGCGGTCAAATCGGCTGTAGAGGCTGGCGTGGGCATTACGATGTTGTCTCCTTCGTCCGTGCAGCATGAGCTGGCCCTGGGGCTTGTACATATTGTGGATATTCGCGGGCTTGAATTCAAACGGCAGTTTTATGCCATTCACCTTAAGTCATCTTTGTTGCCTTTGTCGGCTGTTGCCTTTCTAGGGTATTTGCGACAACAGGAGCTCGAGCAGGGAGAACGGGCTTAAGGATGAAAGGGCTGTAAAATTTCAATCAGAAAGGAATGGGAGCCAATGGATCAGCATCAAGGACGCTGTGATCTTCATACGCATAGTCAGGCTTCAGATGGGATGCAACCACCGGCTGATAATGTGAAGCTTGCAAAACAGAGAGGACTGGCTGCGGTAGCCTTAACGGATCATGATACGGTAGCAGGTGCAGCCGAAGCGAAGCAAGCGGGAAAAGAGTACGGTATCGATGTTATAGCTGGAGTTGAAATCAGCACGCGGGCTGGTGGTAAAGATATTCATGTGCTCGGTTATTACGTGAATACGGAGGATGAGTTATTTCTGCAACGGTTGCGCGGATTGAGAGAAGCGCGGGAGGAACGGAATCATCTGATTATTGGCAAGCTCCAGCAACTAGGATTGGATATAAGCTGGCAGGAAGTACTGGATGGACTCGGACGACCGTTAGCGCTAGATGAGAGTATTGGTAGACCTCATATGGCTGATGTATTGGTGAAAAAGGGATACGCTACCGACATGCGAGATGCATTTGATCGATATCTTGCTGAAGGCAAGCCTGGCTTCGTATCTGTCCCCCGAGTTACGCCTAAGGATGCTTGTGAGTGGATTAGAGCTGCAGGAGGTGCTGCAGTAATTGCGCATCCGGGTCTCTATAGCGATGATGAATTAGTACGCCGTATTATCACAGAATCCCTTCCGGATGGCATTGAAGTCTTTCATTCAGACCATGGCCCGGAAGAGGAACGTAGATATGCAGAGATGGCTAAAGCTTATAATCTTATAGTGACCGGCGGATCAGATTACCATGGCGAACGACAAGGCGTTGTTTTTCATGGAGATCTGGGTAGCAAGACGGTACCTTTTGATGTGCTCGAAAGACTGCAGGCGGCTTCACACAGCAAGAGATAACATCATTAGGATGTGTTTATCCTTAAATTGAATAGTTAACCCAATCGCCACGTTTAGCTCCAAGCCGATCGAATAATTGTTGCGCACGCTCGTTAGTCATGGCTGTAATCCATGACATATATGCACATCCATGTTCATGCGTGTATTGCTGACAGCGTGCGAATAAATTGGCTTCGGTTTCTCCTTCTCTGAATGCTTCCGTGACAAAAAGGTCATTCATAATCGTTACACGTTCTGCTTTCATCGTACTGTACGTGAAAAACAACGTAGCGAATCCAATCAACTTTCCGTCCTCTTCTGCTACAAATTGAGCGCCGATCTGCTGCTCCAGCAGGTTGTTAATCAAAAGTTCGATTGCTTGGTCACCTGGCCACGGATTATTGTAGAAACCTACGACGTAGTCATGCATCAATACTGTCAGTTGTTTCAGATCTTCCGAGCGAGTTTCTCTGATATGAATCGGCATAGTACACATCCTTCTTTTATGTTTTATGTATTCATTGAATTAATACGGAGTTATTATACGGTAATGTGAATAAATATACAATAAAATTAATAAATGGAGTGACATGTGTTACTTTTCTAAACATATATGGTAACCAAAAAAATCCCTTCAGCCTTAGCTGGCAGGGGATTTTTTTGGTTATCGTTACATCTCATCCTATAAGATAAGTGGCAGCTTATCCATTTTTTATCGTGGATGGTAAGCTTTTAATTAATTCATCGTTTGGTGTTACAAACAGAGTTTTCTGATGGTCGTATATGACAAATCCGGGTTTTGCACCACTTGGTTTGCGAACGTGACGGATATACGTGTAATCCACAGGCACACTGCTTGATTCCTTTGCTTGGCTGAAATAAGCGGCGAGTTGAGCGGCTTCCTCCAGCGTAGCTTCACCAAAATCAGTGCTGCGAATAACGACATGGGAACCCGGAATGTCCTTAGTGTGCAGCCAAGTATCATTAGCTGATGCCAGGCGATTGGTCACGTACTCGTTCTGTAGATTGTTTTTGCCGACCAGAATGTCAATTCCCTCTGATGAAGTGAACTGATGCACAGTTGGACGATCATTTTTCTTCTTTTTCTTGCCTTTTTTGTTCCGATCACGCAGATAACCTTGCTGTACAAGTTCGTCTCGAATTTCTTCGATATCGTTCATGGAGGCGATGGAGAGCTGCTGAAGCAGATTATCCAGATAGGCGATTTCATCCTTGGTTTTACCAAGTTGCTCGTGAATGACAGCCAGACTGTTTTTATATTTGTTATAACGTTTGAAGTAACGCTGAGCATTATCAGAAGGTGTGAGCAGTGGATCAAGCTGAATCGTAATGTTGCCCTGATCTTCATCGTAGAAGTTAATCAGCTCTACACTCTTATCACCCTTGTTGACCAAGTGCAGGGATGCGAATAACAACTCGCCCCATAGTCTGTACTTGTCCGCATCGTCGGCTTCAAGCAAGTCTTTGTTAAGATTATCGAGCTTTTTAATGTTTTTGCTACGCTCATTCTGCAGGAACCGGAGCAGATCGCTTACTCTTTGTTTAACGGTATCTCGCTCGGCCTTGTCCCCGTAGTAATCCTCCATACATTTGCTCATCGTATCGTACGTTTTTTCCTGATCCTGAATGCTCTCTAGTCGAATAGCGGAAAAGATCATTTTGCCTTTGGCGTTCAGCCCTGTTACAGGGGTGTACTGATGTTCTTTTACAGATTCGATGACTGACTTAAAAGCAGTCCAAAGTGCTCCTGCTTCCATGCGATCTGAATCGGAACCTGTTCGCGTTGCAATCTCACCTGCAATCAGCGGACTCATCCCACTAAAAGCATTGACGAGCCAACGTGAGGCGTCTGCTTTTGTTTCTATAGCCGTTTTAGTTGTGTCCGTTTGTGATCCAGCTTCATTTTCGTCTGCATCTACATTTGCTGCAGTAGCAATCTTCTGCTCAAACTCGTTTTGGGATACCTCTAACGGATTGCTTTTATGTTGCTCTGGCGGTGCAGTATAGGAAAAACCAGGCATAACCACACGATAACTACTGATTGATGGTGTGACATGGTGAATCCCGTCTAATATCGCATCCGTCGTAGGATCAAGCAAAATGATGTTACTGTGACGTCCCATCAGTTCGATAATGATTCGTTTGACCGAAACATCTCCAAGCTCGTCCCGCTGACGCACATCGATATGAATGATCCGTTCCATTCCAATCTGACGGATATTCTCAATGATAGCCCCTTCGCAGTGTTTCCGCATCAGCATGCAAAACATCGGTGCCTCTGTCGGATTCAAAAATGTTTTCTCTGTAAAATGTACACGCGGATATGTCGGGCTTGCCGATACAAGCAGTTTGCTGTTACCGCGCTGAGCGCGCAGGGTAAGCACCACATCATGGCCGTTAGGCTGATGAATTTTGCTAATACGTCCTCCGATACAGCCTTGCAGCTCATGTACGATGGCTCGGGTTACAATACCGTCAAGTGCCATATTGTCCACTTCCTCTCTATCTAGCATCTGAATGAATTCATGCAGAATGCATCATCTATAACGGTTCACAGGCAACCGCAGCCTATGTAATAACATTTTTATACGATGGCTGACTGCATTTTTCCAAATAACGGAGTTGAGCAGTAATCTACGCAGACCTTTATTTTAGCTTATTCTGCCCATGAGGGAAAGGATTCAGCTTCCGGGTGCTATTCACGGACCTGTCCGAATACATATAGAGCAGGTAGTTTGTCCGGCATAGTGTACAGCCTGCCCTAGCAACATGCCGGTGAAACATGTGAGCTTGCATTGCAGATGAAATAGGACTGGGAGGGAATTTTGGAGCATGGAACATACCAAGTGGCATCAATTAAACGACGAAGAGCTTCGTGAAACTCTCGGCGTGAGCCCGCAGGAAGGGTTGACGGACGAAGCGGCAGCAGAGAAGCGGAAAATTGCTGGTTCAAATGAACTGAGCGAGGGACAGCGGATATCCCCGATCACCCTGTTGCTGAATCAGTTTAAGGACTTCATGGTGTTAGTTCTCATGGGAGCGACGCTGGTATCCGGTTTACTTGGAGAGTATCTGGATGCAGTAACGATTGTGGCAATTATTGTATTGAATGCTATTTTGGGATTTGTACAGGAGTTCCGGGCAGAACGTTCTCTTCGAGCACTGAAGCAGTTGTCGGCTCCTGCCGCCAAAGTACTCAGGTCGGGACAGGAGGTACATCTTGCGGCCAAACAATTGGTACCGGGAGATGTTATCATGGTGGAAAGTGGTGACCGCATTCCTGCGGATGTGCGCTGGCTGGAAACCAACAGCCTCGATGTAGAGGAGTCGGCACTCACCGGAGAATCCGTGCCTGTCAGCAAACATTGCAGACCTATAGCTAGTGACGATGTTCCTTTAGGGGATCAAAAAAACATCGGTTTTATGGGCACTATGGTCACACGCGGTACAGCCAAGGGAGTTGTCATTCGGACGGGGATGGACACCGAGATGGGGAAAATCGCTGATCTGATCCAAAATACGGAGGAGCAGGAGACTCCGCTACAGCACAGACTCGAGCAGTTAGGCAAAATTCTGATCTTTGTTGCACTTGGATTAACGGTGATGGTCGTAGTCGCAGGTATCCTTCATGGACAACCCGCAGTAGGCATGTTCCTGGCAGGTGTCAGTCTCGCCGTGGCAGCCATACCGGAAGGATTGCCGGCTATCGTTACGATTGCACTGGCGTTAGGTGTCCAGCGGATGATCAAACGTAAGGCCATCGTACGTAAGCTGCCATCTGTAGAAACGTTAGGTTGCGCGTCGGTGATCTGCTCGGATAAGACAGGTACACTGACACAGAACAAAATGACGGTAACGAACGTGTGGCTTGAAGGGCGCAGCATTAAGGTGACTGGAGACGGTTATGCACCAGAAGGTCATATGTTGGAAAATGATCGAATACTCGACCTGAAAAATGATCAGTCCTTACGAAGAATGCTACAGATCAGTGCACTTTGTAACAATGCCAGTATTGTCGAGACGATTGTAAACGATCCAGCCAGCAAGAAAAAGAGTAAAGAGTCCAAAAAAGAGAGCAAGAAAGGCCGGAAGAACGGCCAGCAGGAGGAAGAGCAAGTTAGTGCTAACCAAGTGCTCTGGGAGTTAAAAGGGGACCCGACAGAGGGTGCACTTGTAGCCATGGCTTCTAAAATGGGTCTTACTCCTGCAGGACTCAAGGAATTATACGATCGAGAGCAGGAATTCCCGTTCGACTCCGAGCGAAAACGGATGTCTGTTATGATCAAACATCAAGGTGGGCGTATGGTGTATACCAAAGGGGCACCTGATGTATTGATTGAGCATTGCAGTTATATTTTGTGGGAAGGCAAGGTGGTTCCGTTCACCGGGACTCTGCGCCAGAAAGTGATGGCTGCCAACGAAAGTATGGCTGGTAACGCTCTGCGAGTTCTTGGTATGGCCTATCGTGAAGTCAAGCCGAAGGAACATGTGGCTGACGAGCATGCAGCTGAAAGCCAGCTTGTATTTGTTGGGCTTGCTGGCATGATCGATCCACCTCGCCGTGAAGTTCGTGATGCCATTGCGACATGCCGCAAAGCGGGCATCCGGACAGTGATGATCACGGGAGATCATGGAACAACAGCGGAAGCGATCGCTCATCAGCTGGGTATTCTCCCGCGCGGAGGAGCATCGTTAAGCGGGCAGCAACTGGCAGGCATGACGGATGAACAATTGGATAAAACGGTCAATGATATCTATGTGTTCTCCAGAGTCTCGCCTGAGCACAAATTGCGTATCGTCAAATCGTTGCAGCGCAAAGGACACGTTGTCGCGATGACTGGGGACGGCGTCAACGATGCACCTGCGATCAAGGCTGCGGATATCGGGATTGCCATGGGCATCACGGGAACGGATGTGACAAAGGAAGCTTCATCTCTCATTTTGAGTGATGATAATTTCTCCACCATTGTGGCGGCTATTGAAGAAGGGCGTAACATCTATGAGAACATTCGCAAGTTTATCCGTTATTTGCTGGCTTCGAATGTCGGCGAGATTTTAACGATGTTCTTTGCCATGATGATGGGCTTGCCGTTGCCACTCGTGCCAATCCAGATTCTATGGGTAAACCTGGTGACCGATGGTTTGCCAGCGATGGCGCTCGGGGTGGATCAGGCGGAAAAAGATTTGATGGAGCACAAACCTCGCGGCGCAAAGGAAAATATTTTTGCACGCAGGCTGGGCTGGAAAATCATAAGTCGCGGTGTATTGATCGGACTATGTACGCTCGGTGCCTTCTGGTTGACACTTCAGGCCGCACCGGATCATCCTGGTCAGCTACTCAAAGCTCAGTCCGTCGCTTTTGCTACATTGGTGCTCGCCCAGTTGATTCATGTGTTTGACTGCCGAAGTTCCCGTTCGATCTTCCACCGCAATCCGTTGCAGAATAAATATCTCGTTCTGGCTGTTATCTCATCGGTTGTGCTGATGCTGGTGGTAATGTATGTGGAGCCGTTGCAACCCATCTTCAAAACGGTACCTCTCGGTCTGCGAGAATGGGCTATCTGTATCGTAGCCGCAGGCATTCCAACATTCCTTATGGGGGCTGGCAGTGTCTGGGGTGGTCGTCGGAATCGTCGCCGCATGGGCGGTCCTGGACGCTTCGTACCGAAAAGTACAAAGTTTTCAGCATAAAATCAATAGCTTTTAATATCTCGTTTCGATATGCTATCCTCAAAATGATTCAAAGCGAAAGCTTTGATATTTTGCAGGATAGCTTTTTTTGTATGCTTTGTGCGCATGATATGAAGATTAGCTATAAATAAACTATAAAGCTTTGGCGGAAGACTGCCAAAAGGAGTGGGCAAGATATGGAATTTACGAAAATGCACGGACTAGGCAACGACTTTATCGTTGTATTTGGTGAAAAACAGCTTCCAGCAGATGCGGCTGAACTTGCGGTAAAATGGTGCAATCGGTTCTTCGGTATCGGAGCAGATGGTCTGGTTTATATACTGCCTTCGGAGAAGGCGGATTTTCAGATGCGCATCATGAACTCGGACGGTTCTGAAGCGGAGCAATGCGGCAACGCGATCCGTTGTGTGTCCAAGTATGTATATGACCATGGGCATGTTGATCGCGAGCAAATTACGATTGAAACGATTGGTGCAGGGGTTCAACCTGTAACTCTTAATATCCGGGATGGCAAGGTAGAGACCGTAAGGGTAGACATGGGCGAGCCGATTCTGGATGGTCTTCAAGTACCTACCACAGTGGATGCGAATCCGGTGGTCAATCACAACATTGAAGCGAATGGACATGCATTCAAATTCACAGCGGTGTCTATGGGCAACCCTCACGCGGTCATCTATGTCGATGATGCGGTGAATTTTGATCTGACAACATGGGGGCCATTGCTTGAGGTTCACCCGATGTTCCCGAAAAAAATTAATGTTGAATTCGCAACGGTACGCGACCGCGGATATGTAGACATGCGTGTATGGGAGCGTGGCGCTGGTCCGACACTGGCTTGCGGAACAGGCGCTTGTGCAACGCTGGTATCCTCTGTACTGAATGGTCATACAGATCGTACTGCTGTAATTAGCCTTAAAGGCGGGGATCTGAACATTGAGTGGAACGAGGCGGATAACCACGTCTATATGACGGGACCAGCCGAAGTTGTTTTCAAAGGATTTACTTCATAGTTTCTTGAAAAAAGTAGAGGGTTACACGGAAGAGGCCTGCAGGGCCTCTTTTTTTATCCAAATTAGACAAGATGTTACATGCTGTCCGGTCATCAAGGACGAATTCAGCACATATTTCGCAGGAATGTCCACTGGAGTCGGACATACAGTAAATACCTGTGTTTTTCTTCGTTTTTAAGCATTTTTTGTGTTACATTAGTATGAAAACGATCACAGTCAGGCGGGGGGAAACGGGATGAAGGCAGATTTACGTACAGCGATGAAGCAACGTGTCCTTGTTGGGGATGGGGCCATGGGGACATTTCTATATCAAATGGGATTTCCGGTAGGGATATCTTATGAAGAGTTGAACTTAATTTCACCTGAAGTTGTGGCTGATGTGCATCGTCGTTATCGTGATGCAGGCACGGATATATTCGAGACCAATACGTACTCGGCTAACTTTGACAAGTTGTCTAAATTTGGGCTAGAGTCCAAAGTGGAGGATGTGAACCGTGCGGGCGTACGCATCGCGAAAGAAGTGGCAGGGGCAGAGGGCTACGTTCTGGGTGCAGTAGGTTCGATTCGCGGCGGCAAACGGACAAATGTGTCTACTAGTGAATTGAAACGCTTCTATCAACAGCAGATTTTTGCGTTACTAGACGAAGGCGTAGATGGCATCTTGCTTGAAACGTTCTATGATATCGAAGAGATGGATATCGCTCTTTTGCAGGCCCGCAAGCTGAGCGACCTGCCTGTGATTGGACAATTCGCGGTAGAGGATGTAGGCCATACGCTGGACGGTTACACAATGCCTGAAGCATTTCGTATCATGCGCGAACAGGGGGCTGACGTCATCGGTTTCAATTGCAGGTCTGGTCCGAACGGGATCATGCGTGCGATGGAAACCGTTTCTGGACGTATCGGTGTTCCGATGTCCGTATATCCGAATGCGGGTGCGGCGGACTATGTGGATGGTCAGTTCCGTTACGGTGCAACACCAGAGTACTTTGGTCAGACTGCAATACAGTTTGCGGATCTTGGTGCACGTATTATCGGCGGTTGCTGCGGTACAACGCCGGATCACATCACTGCGATTAAAGAAGCGCTTGCGGATTACGTACCTCAGCCGATTGCTGAACCTGATCCTGCCGAGATTACGTCACGCATTGTACTTCATGAGAATGTGGATGAACGCGCAGGACGAGGGGGCCAGCCAACCATTGTTGATCTGGTCAAACAACGCCACACGGTCATTGTAGAGCTTGATCCCCCGCGTGATTTGGATATTGCCAAGTTTATGAAGGGTGCCGAAACACTGAAAGCGGCAGGAGCGGATGCCCTTACGCTTGCTGACAACTCCCTTGCTGTAACACGTATGAGTAATATGGCACTCGGACATCTGGTGCAGGATCGCACAGGACTTCGTGCACTTGTGCATATTGCCTGCCGTGACCGTAACTTGATCGGAACTCAATCCCATATGATGGGATTCGATGCACTCGGCATTAACCATGTGCTTGCCGTTACGGGCGACCCTGCAAGGTTTGGTGACTTGCCTGGTTCAAGCTCCGTGTACGATTTGACATCGTTTGAAATCATAAGAATGATTAAACAACTGAATGATGGTGTAGCCTTTTCGGGTAAACCGTTGAAACAGAAAGCCGGCTTTGTTATTGGAGCGGCCTTCAACCCGAACGTGAAACATCTGGACAAAGCGGTACAAAGGCTTGAGAAGAAAATTGCCTCCGGGGCAGACTATATTATGACTCAGCCGGTGTATGATCCGGAATTGATCGTGGCGATGCGTGAGGCAACCAAACATCTGGACATTCCTATTTTTGTCGGTATTATGCCACTCGCAAGCGGCCGAAACGCAGAGTATCTGCACAATGAGGTTCCAGGTATCCAGCTTTCCGATGAAGTGCGTTCACGGATGGCAGGACTGGAAGGTGAAGAGGGGCGTGCCATGGGAGTGACGATTGCAAAAGAGCTACTGGATGTAGCTACAGAGCACTTCAAGGGCATCTATCTGATGACTCCGTTTATGTTCTATGGCATGACGGCAGAACTGACTCAATACGTCTGGGAGAAATCGGAGCATCAATGTCCTACTTGTTTCAACCCTAATAATCAATTACAATAGTAAAACGGATGTGATGCCGATGTCATTCAGTATGACCGGATACGGTCAATCCGCCTTTCATTTTGGCGGCTACAAGGTACAATTGGAGATCAAATCAGTCAATCATCGTTATTGCGAAGTGATGATGCGTCTGCCTAGAGAGTGGACGTATTATGAAGATGGTTTGAGAAAGATCGTACAGGGCCGCTTGAAGCGTGGGCGGATTGATGTTTATGTAATGAAAGAAAAAGAGGAAGACCAGGCTCTCCCCGCTGTTCTGAATGAGCAGGCGGTCAGGGCCTATCTGCAGGCTGCAGAGCGGCTTGAGTCTCAATTTGGAATGCAGGGCAAGCCAAGTATTGTGGATATGCTAGGTTTGCCGGATGTTATGGTTCAACCGGATGGGACAAGCCCCATCCAAGAGGAACAAAAAGACGAGTGGGAGCAGGTTCTGCAGGCTGGGTTGAACGAAGCTCTGTCCAGTTTGGAGCAGATGCGCGCTCGTGAAGGTCTTCATCTGGCCAATGATCTGGAACGGCGGATTACCCGTCTGGAGTCACTACACACCGAGATGCTTGCACTTGCACCCACTGTGGTGAGCGATTACCGCAACAAGTTGAGACAGCGTCTTACGGAGTTGCAGGAGGACGGCTCTTTCCCTTTTGATGAGCATAAATTGGGTATGGAAATCGCAGTCTTTGCTGATCGTTCCAACATTGAAGAGGAGCTTACGCGTTTACTCAGCCACTTTGGACAATGTAGAGAATTGTTGAAGAGCGAGGAATCGGTAGGCCGCAAGTTGGACTTCCTGATTCAGGAGATGAATCGCGAGGTTAATACGATTGGATCAAAAGCCAACCACTTGGCTCTGGTGAACCGTGTTGTCGAGATGAAAGCGGAGCTGGAGAAGATTCGTGAGCAAGCGGCGAACATCGAATGAACGGCTAAATTTCGGCAAAAGAGTCGCATGTATAGGGGGAAGAACCTGATTATGGCAATCAAACTCATTAACATTGGATTCGGTAACATCGTATCGGCGAACCGGATTATATCCATCGTGAGTCCGGAATCGGCGCCGATCAAGAGAATTATACAAGAGGCTAGAGATCGTCACATGCTGATTGATGCAACGTATGGAAGACGTACACGTGCCGTAATTATTACGGATAGTGATCATGTTATTCTGTCTGCAGTTCAGCCTGAAACGGTCGCCCATCGTCTTTCCTCGAAAGATGATGATAACGACGAATAAAATGGAGTGTAATATGTCTAAGGGATTACTGATAGTGTTGTCCGGCCCATCTGGGGTCGGGAAGGGTACAGTATGCAGTGCGTTGCGCCAGCGGGTGCCGAATCTGACTTATTCGGTTTCAGCAACCACTCGTCAGCCACGTTTGGGTGAAGAGCATGGAGTGAACTATTTTTTCCACTCTCATGATGAGTTTTTGAGAATGATTGCCGAGGATCAACTGCTGGAACATGCAGAGTATGTGGGCAATTATTACGGCACTCCGCGTAATTTTGTGGAGAAAACGATCAACGAAGGCCGAGATATTATTCTAGAGATTGAGGTTCAGGGTGCACTTAAAGTGAAGGAGAAATTCCCTGAAGGAATTTTTGTTTTCCTGCTTCCTCCTTCTTTGGATGAGTTGAAGGATCGTATTCAAGGACGGGGCACGGAAAGTCAAGCGACGATTGATCACCGGATGTCTGTAGCAGTCGATGAGATCAATCTGCTCGAGCACTATGACTATGCCGTGGTTAATGATGAGATTGATTCGGCTTGCAAACGAATAGAAAGTATCATTATCGCCGAACATTGTAAGATCAATAAATAATCCCTTTTGCCGCCGCGTACAGCGATATTCATGGGGCAGTTGTCATATCATGTTAAGGTTGAGGTTCATTCTGGACTGCTGCTTCTACGTGAGGACACGCAACATCAGGTTCTGTCCGGCGGCAACTTGTGATTATACTAAAGCAAAGAGGTGTTTTGTTAATATGCTGTATCCTTCAATTGATGAAATGATGAACAAAGTTGACAGCAAGTATTCCCTGGTTGTTGCTGCTTCCCGCCGTGCGAGACAGCTTCGTGAAGGCGAAAAAACAGAGCTGAGAAACGCAAAGTCCCATAAACAAGTTGGCGTTGCTTTGGAAGAGATTTATGGTGATCACCTTGTTGTGATTAAAGGGCAGGACGAAGAAGAAGAGTAAGCCCCAGGGCTGCTCTTCAACTGCATACGGCGATAGCCGAAATCATTTTGACAACCGAAAGGTTGTTATTTTTTTACGAATAAGCCTTGATCATATCGATGAACTAGTATTGAACTTGTATTGATGTCTTAACATTATCGGGGGATATTGAACATGTTGAACGGTAAAAAAATCGTGCTTGGCGTAACAGGGGGCATTGCAGCTTATAAAGCAGCAACATTATGCAGCAAACTGGTGCAAAAGGGAGCGGATGTTCACGTCATCATGACCGCTTCGGCGACACAGTTTATTACCGAATTAACGCTGCAAACGTTGACCCGAAACGCAGTATATACAGATACATTCGATGAACGTGAGCCAGCGGTGGTCTCTCATATTAATCTCGCAGACATGGCTGATTTGGTGCTGGTCGCTCCGGCAACAGCGAATGTCATTGCCAAGATGGCACATGGGATGGCTGACGATATGCTAACTACGACCCTGCTTGCTACTACTGCACCAGTGATGATTGCTCCTGCCATGAATGTGCACATGTATGATCATCCGGCGGTGCAACACAATATGAATCTGCTGGCTGAACGGGGCACATTAATGATTGAACCAGGTGAAGGACTTCTGGCTTGCGGATATGTAGGCAAGGGGCGCCTGGAAGAACCGGAGACTATTGTGGATGTGGTAGAGCGTTTTTTTGCTCAGCGTGATGCGGTATCGGTAAAACCTTCAGAACAGACCTGGTTTACAACTGTTGCACAAGGTGGTGCGCAGCCGGGAACTCAAGAGTCGTTGCACAGCGTGATGTTAGGGCAGGATTCGCTTTTGAAAGGTAAAAGGGTCGTGGTTACCGCTGGCGGTACGATCGAGCGCATTGATCCGGTGCGTTATATTACAAATGATTCATCCGGGAAAATGGGATTTGCCATCGCCGCTGCAGCGCGTGATCTTGGGGCTGATGTGAAGCTTGTTATGGGTAATACACAGGCACAGCCGCCAGAAAATGTAGAGATCATACCCGTACAGTCTGCCCAGGACATGTATGAGGCAGTATCCCGTGAGTGGGATGGTGCGGATATCGTCATTAAGGCAGCCGCTGTCGCGGATTATCGCCCGAAAGAAGTTTACATGGAAAAAATCAAGAAAAAAGGCGACACGTTGTCGCTCGAACTTGTGAAAAATATAGATATTTTGGAGACGCTGGGTAAACGGAAAAACCATCAGTATTTGATTGGTTTTGCTGCCGAGACCCAGTCGCTCGAGATGTATGCACGTGAGAAACTGGAACGGAAAAATTGTGATCTGATCGTAGCCAATGATGTCACCCGTTCGGGAGCAGGATTTGGAACAGACACCAATGCGGTGCATATTTATGACCGTGATGGGTTGGTAGAGGAGCTTGAGCTGATGTCCAAGGAAGAAGTGGCACATCGTTTGCTCCGAATTGCGGCGGAGCGCATTGCCGGGAGGAATTAGAAGATGGAGATTGCCAAGGTCATTGTCGATGTGCCTGTGAAGCAGACCGACCGGCCTTTTGATTATCTGGTGCCCGACTCCATGAAGGAATGGATTGAGGTGGGGAGCAGGGTAGGTGTGCCTTTTGGACATCGCACCGTGCAAGGGTTCGTCGTTGATCTAGTTCCCCGTACGGGAGAAGAATCATTTAAGCTAAAACCTATTCAGGAGTTACTGGATATCGTGCCGCCACTGTCGAAGGATCTGGTGGAACTGGCGGAATGGATGAGCGAGCGATATGCGAGCAATCGGATTTTGTCCTTGCAAGTGATGGTGCCAACAGCGTTGAAAGGAAAAGCGGAGCGCTACATTTCACTAGGAGATGCACTAGATGGACATGTTGGAGGTGAATCTTCTAACGAGGACGTTCTGTTTATGTGGGGAGAGGAATCGACAACCGAGAAGGTGCAGCAGGATATTATTCGTTTTGTCAAAAGCCGGGGGCAGGTTCCGCTGCAACAATTAAGCCGAAAATACCCCAACCATGCAGCCTTGATCAAAAAGCTGTTGCTCGGCGGTGTGCTTTTGGAAAGTCAGGCGATTAAGGATAAGCTAAATAAAAAAACGATGAAGTCCGTGAATCTGGCTGTGGATATCGCTGTCGCGGAAGAAGCGTTGTCTTCGTTCCCGTCAAAAGCACAACGGCAGAAGGAAATTCTTTCTTTTTTGCTGGAGATGAAGGATTTGCTGCCCATGCCTTTGAAGGAAGTATTGTCTACGCTTCAAGTTTCGGCAGCAACGATCAAAGGCCTTGAGGAAAAAGGCTTGGTTGTAACAGAGGACGTGGAAGTATTCCGCGATCCGTATCAGGGCAGACGTTTTAAACCGACAGAACCACTGAAATTGACAGACGAGCAACAAGACGTATACAGCAGTATCAACGGTCGGTTGCAGGAACAGCGTCATGGTGTATTTCTTTTGCATGGTGTTACCGGAAGCGGTAAAACGGAAGTATATCTGCAGACGATTCAACAGTGCATCAATCAGGACAGACAGGCCATCGTGCTGGTACCGGAGATTGCTCTTACTCCACAGATGGTGGAGCGCTTCAAAGGACGTTTTGGTGATCAGGTTGCGGTCATGCACAGTCGTCTTTCCGGCGGTGAACGTTATGATGAATGGCGTAAAATCAGGGAAGGTCAGGTGAAAGTTGCGATTGGTGCCCGCTCTGCGGTATTTGCTCCATTCAGCCGTCTGGGACTGATTATTATGGATGAAGAACATGAGACTTCCTATAAACAGGAAGAAACGCCGAAATACCATGCGCGTGATGTAGCTGTCAAAAGAGCACAACAACATCAGGCCGTGGTGGTTCTGGGTTCGGCTACGCCTTCGTTAGAAAGTTATTATGCTGCGCGTTCGCAAAGCAATGATGATTTTGCTCCTCTCTTGCTTGAAATGCCTACAAGGGCGCTTGGCAACAATCTGCCAGCTGTAAGAATCATCGATATGCGTGAAGAACTGAAGGATGGCAATCGTTCCATGTTCAGCAGAGCGTTACACAAAGGGTTGGAAGAGCGCTTGGAGCGCGGAGAACAGACGGTGCTGCTACTGAATCGGCGCGGATATTCAACCTTTGTGATGTGCCGAAGCTGTGGATATGTGGCGGGCTGTCCTGAATGTGACATCTCTTTGACATATCATCAGCGTTCCAACAATTTACGCTGTCACTATTGCGGGTATGCAGAAGCGGCGCCCGAAACGTGCCCGGATTGTGGAAGTGAGCATATTCGCTACTTTGGTACAGGAACGCAACGGGTTGAAGAGGAACTGGCCAAGCTGTTTCCAGGGATACGGGTAATCCGTATGGATGTGGATACAACAACGGAGAAAGGCGCGCATGAGAAGCTGTTAAAACAGTTTCGGGAGAAAAAAGCCGATGTGTTACTTGGAACCCAGATGGTTGCCAAGGGGCTCGATTTCCCTGATGTGACGCTCGTTGGAGTCATCACCGCGGATTCAGCTCTTAACTTGCCTGATTTCCGTGCTGCCGAGAAAACCTTCCAACTGCTGACACAAGTGGCAGGCCGAGCGGGTCGTCATCAATTACCGGGTGAAGTATTTGTACAGTCTTACACGCCAGAACACTACTCCATTGGACATGCAAGCCAGCATGACTATGTATCCTTTGTGAAGGAGGAATTGCTACATCGGAGAAATTTACAGTATCCGCCATACTGTCGTCTGATTCTGGTAACCTTCTCCCATGAACAACTTCCTGTACTGATTCGATTGGCTGAAAACTATACCCGATTGCTGAAAGAAAAGGCGAATGCTGCTGGATGGCTGGGCAGTCTGGACCGTTTCAGTAACGAAGCCTTTGATGTGCTTGGGCCTGTAGCTTCTCCAATTCCAAGGATCAAGAATAGATACCGATTCCAATGTATGATAAAATGGCGTGGGGATGTGGATGCCATCGGTCTGGCTCTGACAACGGCCCGGCACATGGACGATGATGTTCAGGCCCAGAAGCTGCTCATTAGCCTTGATGTAGATCCGCAGATGTTAATGTAGACATTTTATAGCATTTTGATGCGAAAATGTGGATGTGAACAAGCGGTATAAACATAGATTAAATGAACAACGAAATAGAGATTATTGACTAGAAACTATGATGAGAATTGGGAAGGTGCTTACAACATGTCGATTCGTATTATCGTTAAAGAACCAGATGAGGTGCTTCACAAAAGAGCCAAGGAAGTTACCAAAGTTACACCTAATGTGCAAAAGTTGCTTGATGATATGGCAGACACGATGTACGACGCAGAAGGGGTAGGTCTTGCAGCTCCGCAAGTCGGTATTTTGAAACGTTTGATTGTGATTGATGCAGGAGATGAGCAAGGGCTGATCAAAATGATTAACCCGGAGATCATTTCCAGTGAAGGAGAACAGTTCGGACCCGAAGGATGTCTGAGTATTCCTGGAATTAACGGTGATGTTCGTCGTTTTGAGACAGTGACCGTTAAAGGCCTCGATCGTGAAGGTAAAGAGTTGATTATTACAGGAAGCGGTTTGCTATCCCGTGCGTTTCAGCACGAAATTGACCATTTGGACGGTGTGCTCTTCACAGATATCGCTGAAAAAGTATATGAAATTACCCCAGAGCAAACTGGACCGCGTCGCAATTAAGGAGTGATCGATTTGAATATTGTCTTTATGGGAACACCTGAATTTGCCGTTCCTTCTCTGAATATGTTGATGGCGGAAGGATACCATGTGGTAGGCGTGGTAACACAGCCGGATAAACCGCAGGGAAGAAAAAAAGTGCTTACACCTACACCGGTTAAGGCCGCAGCTGAACGCCACGGTCTGCCGGTGTTTCAGCCTGTCAAACTTCGTGATCCGGAAGCGGTAGCCCGCCTTGCGGAATGGAAACCGGATTTGATCGTCACTGCCGCATTTGGACAGATTCTTCCCAAAGCGGTGTTGGATATGCCGGTTCGCGGCTGTGTGAACGTGCATGGATCTCTTCTGCCTAAATATCGCGGAGGCGCTCCGATACAACGTTCTATCATTAACGGAGAATCCGTCACAGGGGTCACGTTGATGTATATGGCAGAAGGTCTGGATACCGGGGATATGATCTCTCGTGTGGAAGTACCAATCACGGATGAAGATACATCCGGCACGATGTTTGTCAAATTAAGTGAGGCCGGCTCCAAGTTGCTCCAAGCGGAGATGCCACGTCTCATCGCAGGCGAAACGACAGCTGTTCCACAGAATGATGAGGAAGCTTCCTATGCTCGTAATCTGACACGGGAAGACGAGAAGATGGACTGGAATCGTACATCCCGTGAATTGTTCAATCAGATTCGTGGTCTTGTTCCTTTTTCGGGTGCATTCACGATGTGGGATGAACAGGTATTTAAAGTTTGGGCAGCGTGCAATCCAGATCAGGTGGCGAATGAAGCTTCATCTGTTTCCAGTGCTGGACAAGCCGAGCCTGGAACCGTGTTGCAATTGAACAAATCAGGCATAGAAATCAAGACAGGCAATGGTTCTTTGTGGCTGACAGAAGTACAACCCGCTGGCAAAAAAGTAATGCAAGCTGCTGACTTTGCTCGCGGTGGAACATTGAAACCTGGTATGGTGCTGCGATGAGTACTTCAAGATCAGGACATTCTTCAGGAAAAGAACGCAAAGGAGCAGGCAACGGAAACGCAGGAGGCCCCGCGAATCTTCGTCAGACTAGCAAAGGTTCTTCTGCTAAGGGAAGCCAGACTCATGATCGTTCGCAGAAACCGAAGACATCTGCTCGTGCACTCGCTGTCAAGGTACTGAGTGCGGTGGAGCAGGACGGAGCATACAGTAATCTGGAACTGAACCGCCGCCTCAAAGAAGCAGATCTTAGTTCTGCAGATGCAGGACTCGCTACGGAACTGGTGTATGGAACGATTGCAAGGCGAAACACGCTGGATTATTATCTGGAGCGTTTTGTTGCCAAAGGAACAGCAAAGTTACAGCCTTGGGTGCGTAGTTTGCTTCGGATCAGTGCGTATCAATTGATCTACCTGGATCGAATTCCGGAACATGCCGTCGTCAGCGAAGCAGTGAACCTGGCTAAGAAACTTGGTCATCAGGGAATCTCAGGTATGGTTAACGGTGTGCTGCGGAATATGATCCGAAACAAGGAGCAGTTGCATGTTCCCTCGCATCTGCCGGTAGCTGAACGGATCTCACTGGAGCATTCTCACCCGCTGTGGATGGTGGAGCGGTGGATTGCTCAATATGGGGAAGAGACAACTGAGGCCATCTGTCGTGCGAATAATGAACCTCCAGCAGTGAGTATACGTGTGAATACGACGATGACAACACGGGACAAGCTGATGGAGGAGATGGTGAGCTCTGGGGCTGTGGTTGAAGCTTCGCATCTTAGCCCAGATGGCATTCTGGTTCGAAGCGGCGGCAATATGGCTCTAACGTCCTGGTACCGGGATGGACTTTTCTCGGTTCAGGACGAAAGTTCTATGCTGGTCGCTGAAGCCGTAGCGCCGGAAGAGGGACAAAAGGTGCTGGACTGTTGTGCAGCACCTGGCGGCAAGACAGCTCATATAGCAGAGAAAATGCGGGACCGTGGACGCATCATAGCTAACGATGTTCATGCACATAAACGCGAGCTTATTTTGGATCAGGCTGAACGTCTTGGATTAAGCTGCATTGATGCGGTAACCGGGGATGCGCTTGATCTAGACAAGCGATATGCCGAGTCTTCGTTTGACCGGATTTTGCTGGATGCACCTTGCTCAGGTCTAGGAGTCATTCGTCGCAAGCCGGATGTGAAGTGGACTAAATCCTCATCCGACATTGAAGACATCTCCAGTCTGCAACGAGAACTTCTGGATTGTGTTGCGCCATTGCTCAAACCGGGTGGCATTCTGGTATACAGCACTTGTACCATTGAATCGGCAGAGAACGAGGATATGGTAGCGGACTTTTTGGATCGTCATCCAGAGTATAAGGCTATCGAAACATCCGCATGGTCACAGCCAGGAAGCAGGGAATGGAAGGCTGTGAATGGTGGTGTGCAGATTTTGCCACAATACGCTCACAGTGACGGTTTCTACATCGCAAGGTTGACAAGAACGGTCAATTAAACGTTTAATAGAGCACTAAAGGAAGGCCGCCGAGGAAAACCCTCGGCGGATTTCTTTGTGAGAGGCCACTTGGTGATTACTAACTAGTTTATAAAACGATGTCAGGATGCGATGGTAACAGTGAGATGTTATAATGCATGAAGAACGGGTCTCCAGGGTATACATGGATGTAAAGTGCCGTTTGTGATAGAATAGGACGAATGCAGTAAAACGATGGAAAGCAAAAGAAGTGCAAATGAAAAGAAAAAAGGAATAGGTGTTGAAAACAAAATGAAACCTTTTATATACGATTTTTCCCTGGAGCAACTGCAGCAATGGGCTGTGGAGAACGGGGAACCAGCGTTTCGCGGCGGTCAGATCTTTGACTGGATTTATGTGAAACGTGTTAATGATTTTAGTGAAATGACAAATCTCTCCAAGACGCTACGCGAGAAGCTCGCAGAGCAGTTTGAATTCGTAACTCTTAAGGAAATTACGAAGTTCGAGTCCAAGGATGGCACGGTGAAATTCCTATTTGGTCTGCATGATGATCATGCGATTGAAACGGTTATTATGAAACATAACTACGGGAACAGCATCTGTGTAACAACGCAGGTTGGTTGCCGGATTGGTTGTACGTTCTGTGCATCCACGCTCGGGGGACTGAAACGTAACCTGACAGCCGGGGAGATCGTTGCTCAGGTTGTACAGGCTCAGAAAATTCTGGATGAGCGCGGTGAACGCGTCAGCAGCATCGTGATCATGGGTTCGGGTGAACCATTTGAAAACTATGAAGCAACGATGACGTTTTTACGGATTATGATTCACGAAAAAGGTCTGAATATTGGTCAGCGTCATATCACTGTCTCTACAAGTGGAATCGTGCCGAACATCTACAAGTTTGCAGATGAAGACACGCAAATTAATCTGGCCATTTCGATTCACGCACCAAATGATGCCTTGCGTTCGAAACTGATGCCGGTGAACCGTCGTTTCCCATTTGATGATGTGATGGAGTCTCTCCGTTATTATCTGGCCAAGACAGGCCGAAGAATTACGTTTGAGTACGCATTGATCGGCGGTGTGAACGACCAGCCGGAGCATGCGGCAGAACTGGCAAGTGTGCTCAAAAACATGTTATGCCATGTCAACCTGATCCCGGTTAACCATGTGCCTGAGCGCAAATATGTTAGAACATCAAGAAGTGATATTTTTAACTTCCAGAGAATTCTCTCGGAACAGGGAGTTAATGTAACGATTCGCCGTGAACAGGGACATGATATTGCTGCCGCTTGCGGCCAGCTTCGTGCAAAGCATATGGAGTTGAGGTGAGAGCGTTTTGATCAAAACAGTTCATGTGAGCCATATCGGACGAGTACGTTCGGTGAATGAAGATTCAGCCTGGATTCGGAATCTGGATACAGGATATATTCTGGGAATCGTTGCAGACGGCATGGGTGGACATCTTGCTGGTGATACGGCAAGCCGCCTTGCAGTGGAGACGTTGGTACAGGATCTGGCAACACTTGAGCCAGGTTTGTCCCATGCTTCCCTGTCAGCTGCGCTTAGCGATGCGATTCTTCATGCGAATGAAGTCATATTCCGCACAGCATCCACGGACGATAAGTATCATAATATGGGGACGACAGTTGTCGCCGCTCTGTTAAATGATGCGGAAGGTGTGATTGGACATATCGGGGACAGCCGTGCATACAAAATTGCAGGTAAGGAAGTATTCCAGCTGACCGAAGACCACACACTGGTGAATGAATTGTACAAAAATGGTCAGATTAGCAAGGAGGACGTATCTCACCATCCACGTCGCAATGTGCTTACCCGTGCACTTGGCACAGATGCTGAAGTGAAGGTGGATATGGACACTGTTCGATTGGAAGAGGGGGAAGTACTGCTTCTCTGCAGTGACGGACTCAGTAACCTGGTCAGCAATGAGCAGATTATTCAGGTTGCAGGCAATCTTGACCTTCCACTGGAAGATCGTGCAGATCGACTGCTACAGCTGGCATTGCTTGCTGGAGGAGACGATAATATCACTGTCGCTTTATTTGAGCCTCAGCAGCAAGACGCCCCACAAGTGGAAACGGGGTGTGAGTCATGATTGGGCATCAGCTAGGCGGACGCTATGAAGTCATTGAGCGTGTCGGTGGTGGCGGCATGGCTCTGGTTTACAAAGCCCAGGATTTGCTCTTAAACCGAAATGTGGCAATTAAAGTGCTCAGACAACAGTTTGTTCATGATGAAGAGTTTATTCGCCGTTTCCGGAGAGAGGCACAATCAGCTGCATCGCTCTCACATCCGAATGTCGTCAGCATCTATGATGTGGGTCAGGAAGATGACGTTCATTATATTGTTATGGAGTACGTTGAAGGCAAAAATCTAAATGAAATTATTAAGGAACGTGCGCCTTTGCAGGTCGAAGAAGCGGTACACATTGCTTCTCAGATCGCGGATGCACTGGATCACGCCCATCATAATCAGATTATTCACCGGGACATTAAACCGCATAACATATTAATTGGCCGGAATGGCCGGGTAAAAGTAACAGATTTCGGGATCGCGCGTGCTGTTACCTCTACAACGATCACACAGACTGGCTCTGTCGTGGGCTCAGTGCATTATTTCTCACCAGAGCATGCCAAGGGTATTGTGACTGGGGAGAAGTCGGACTTATATTCTCTTGGAATTGTACTTTATCAAATGCTTACAGGACAGCTTCCATTTCTCGGGGAAAGTCCGATTAGTGTAGCCTTGAAACATTTGCAGGAAGAGTTTGATGAACCACGCAAATTCAATCCGCTCATTCCGCAAAGTGTGGAAAATGTCATTCTGAAATCCATGCGTAAAAATCCGCAGGAGCGATATCAATCTGCGAAAGAAATGCAGCATGATCTGGAAACATGTCTCATGCCAGAGCGCCGCAATGAGTCCAAGGTTGATTTTCCGGATGAGGATGACATTGATCAGACGCGCGTAATGCCGGCCATCAAACCGGAACCGCGTGGAATGAAGTCTACTGGAGCAGTACCTGTGATGGAAACAGATCAGGAACAGAACGCAGGTAAACCGAAGCAGAAAAACTGGAAAAAACCAACGCTTATTATATCCTTGACGGTTCTTATTCTGATCGCCATGGTCGGAGTGGTATGGTATGTCAAAGGTATGCTTGTTGTACCTGAGGTAACCGTACCTAATGTAGTTAACCAGACAGAAGAAAAAGCCCGCCAACTGCTGGAAGAACAGGGTTTGGTGGTGAGCAATGAAGTCATTCGACAGTACAAAGAAAATGTAGAACCAGGCATTGTTTTTGATCAGAGCAGGAATGAAGGCGATGTGGTCAAAAAGGGCACTGAGGTTCAGCTGAGTGTTGGTATGGAAAAAGAAATGGTGAAGATGATTGATGTTAAAGGTATTCCATATACAGAGGCCGTCAAAAATTTGACTGCACTCGGTCTTAAGGAAGACCAAATCAAACGTAAGGACGAGTTTTCCAATGAAGTTCCTTCAGGTGAAGTCATTTCTCAGACACCAGGTGTGAACGAAGAATTTGATCCTGAAGCTGTTGAGATTGAGTTAACCGTAAGCAAGGGCACTGAAACGGTCAAAATGCCTGATCTGAAAAATCATACGCGCAGTGAAGCAGAACAGA
This sequence comes from Paenibacillus intestini, assembly GCF_030803945.1. NCBI lineage: Bacteria > Bacillati > Bacillota > Bacilli > Caryophanales > Paenibacillaceae > Paenibacillus > Paenibacillus intestini. Next base: position 664,707 of record NZ_JAURUN010000003.1, read on the forward strand.
TGCTGAAAGAGAAGGGACTTGTGCTTGGACAGGTACAGGAGGAATCCAGCTACACTGTAGAAAAGGGAAAAGTTACCCAGCAATGGCCTGTGGAAGCAGGAACCGATGTGAATCCTGGCGACAAGATCACGATTTTTATCAGCACAGGATATCCGGATCAGGCTCTGGAGTATTCTTTTAATATCAATGTATCACCAAAAGAAGCAGGGAAAAACAGTAAAATTCGTATCACCTTTGAAGATGCACGCGGCAAAAATCAGGAGTGGGGCACACGTACAATCAATTCCGCTCAAGTCTTGACGATACCGCTTGTACTCGCACCGAATGAAAATGGCGCTGTGTCCGTTTATCGTGATGGTAAATTCCTGGATACGTATGTTGTGTCTTACAGTGAAGCGAAGAACGGTACAGTGAATGTACCTTCCATCGACCCTGAACAGAACACGCAAGCACCGCCAGCCAATACCCCTGATCCAGGGAATGGCGACAATGAAGGCAGCGTAGATAGTGGTCAGGAAAAAGAACCTGACTCCACCCCGGCTGATGGAGAAGGGGATAATCAGGAAGGCGACACTTCAGCAATGAAGACGGATAAAGGTCCAGGCAAGCATAAAGAGGATAAGAAAAAAGGAGTTATCAACGCATCAGGCCGTCCATAAGGACGGCTTATGCTGACGTAAGGAAAGAATATTACTCATCTGAAGGAGGGCGACGGAGCTGTGCCAGAAGGTATCATCGTTAAAGCGTTAAGTGGTTACTACTATGTCATGCCGGTAGAAGACAACGGGGTTCCTTCGGTTGAAGGTTCCGCCGTTCAATGCAGAGCCAGGGGGATTTTTCGCAAAAGAGGCACTTCTCCGCTTGTTGGTGACCGTGTAAGCTACATGCTCACGGAGAATGGGGAAGGAACCGTTGATGAGATTCACAAGCGAGAGACCGAGTTAATTCGTCCGCCGGTGGCAAACGTCAGCTTGGCTGTTTTGCTATTTTCGGTCAAAGAGCCCGATATGAACCTGAATCTCCTGGATAAGTTCCTCGTGCATATTGAGCAAGCTGGACTTGATGCCCTTATCGTGCTGACGAAACAGGATTTGATTGATCCAGAAGCTGAGGATCGGAACATCGTGGCTGAAGTGAAGGCGATGTACGAACAGATAGGCTACGAAGTCATATCAACCAGTTCGCGGACTGGAGAAGGCAGTGAGCTGCTTAGAGAACGCCTTGCGGGCAAGATCAGCGTGTTTTCCGGTCAGTCTGGTGTTGGCAAATCATCGATGCTGAACGCATTGATGCCAGGACTCACCCTAGAGACGAGTGCAATCAGCATGCGTCTTGGGCGCGGTAAACATACGACCAGACATGTGGAACTCATTCCACTCGATAATGGCGGATTTGTTGCGGATACACCGGGATTCAGCCAGTTGGACTTTCTGGAGATTGGTGTGGAGGAATTATCCACATGTTTCCGAGAGTTTGCTCAGTTTGCTGATCAGTGTAAGTTCCGTGGTTGTACACATACGCATGAACCAGGTTGTAAAGTGCTGACAGCCAAGGAGGAAGGTCTGGTCTCCGAAAGTCGATATCAGCATTATGTTCAGTTCCTGACAGAAATGAAAGATAAGAAGCGGAGGTATTAATATGATTAAAATTGCCCCATCAATATTATCGGCTGACTTCGCCAAATTAGGTGCAGAGGTTGCCGAAGCACAAGCAGCAGGCGGAGATTGGATTCATGTTGACGTTATGGACGGGCACTTCGTTCCTAATATTACACTCGGTCCTGCTATTGTTAAGGCCATTGCACCTCATACAACATTGCCGCTTGACGTTCATCTAATGATTGAGAATCCGGAACGGTACGTGGAAGAGTTCGCTAAAGCCGGCGCAGCGGTGATTACAGTTCATGCTGAGGCGTGCGTGCATCTGCACCGTGTCATTCATCTCATTAAAGAGCAGGGAATTATGGCAGGCGTTGCTCTTAATCCTGGTACTCCAGCAAGTGCAATTCAGGAAGTACTGGACGATGTAGATATGGTTCTTGTCATGACGGTGAATCCTGGTTTTGGCGGACAAGCATTTATTTCCGGTACGATGAACAAAATCAAGCAGATTCGTACATGGCTGAACGAAAGAGGACGCCATGACGTACATATCGAGGTAGACGGCGGTATTGCTGCAGATACAGCTCCACTCGTTGTGGAAGCTGGTGCTGATGTTCTGGTCGCTGGTAGTGCCGTATTCGGACGTGAAGACCGCGCTGCTGCCATTGCCGAGATTCGTAGCAGTTACGAGGGTTAATTCATGACTTTTAAAGAGACATTGCTGACAATGGCGGGAAGCATGATTACGGGCTTGGTGCTTGCACTGTTTTCAGTTCTCCAGGCTCCATTTAATGCGCTCACGTCATTAATTGGGGTTGCCGTAGTTATCATGTATTTCCGAAAGTTTGATCGGAAGGGACATCGGATTACTTTTGTCATTTTCAGCATACTGTATTATCTCATGAGTGTTTTTATGATCGCTGTTTATCAGTACATCCCTACTCAAACGTAAATGGGCTGATCTCAGGCTTGTCATTGTGGAATAGGGACAGCAGGTTCCGCATAAATATGGTTACATGAGCAGGTTTCTCATGTAGCCTTTTTTGTCGTGTTTGGGTGAAAAAGGCCTGAAGCATAGGATACGGCGGATGCATGAGCATGATGGGGAGGGTGAAGTATGAAATTTTACACATTCAAACTGCCGAAGTTTTTGGGAGGGTTTGTAAAGGCGATCCTGAATACGTTTCAAAAGAACTGATCTGATTAACAGCACAGTTAGTCGAATACCGCCGTTTTGGCTCCACGCTCATCTGGAGAACCAGATCTGTATGATGTGCCATGCGGCGGCCATTCCTGTGTGTTGGACATGTGCTTTTTGGAACACCAAAAAAGCACCTGCAAGGAACAAGGTGCTTTTTGCTTACCCGATTTATAGTAGCTTTGCGTGATTATACGCGAGTCACTTTACCGGCTTTCAGTGCACGGGTGCTTACGTATACACGTTTTGGTTTGCCGTTCACGAGAATACGAACCTTCTGAACGTTTACGCCCCAAGAACGACGGTTACGGTTGTTAGCGTGGGATACGTGGTTACCGGTGCCCGGTTTCTTACCTGTCACATAACATTTGCGAGACATAGATTACACCTCCTATCCTAAAATAACCAGTGCCTTTGGGAGAGACAAACGTCATTCCATAAGGACTTAATTGTTCTTACCTGATCCTAAAGGTCAGGCTTCAGTAGCTAATGGGTTGTTCAAGCCGGCATGGCCGGATCATTTCCATTACTTAACCTGCATAAAACAATACTTAAATATAATATCATAATCAAAAAAGCTTCGTCAACTGATCCAAAAACTTTATTTATTTCTCTTGTCTAATATAGTACAATGTTGAATAGTCCATAATACAGCCATGAATAGGCTGTTGCCGCGGGAAGCCGGAGAAAAAAACGTACGTAGAGGTTGGAGGTTTGCTTTTTTGGCAACGCTGTGAGATGCGGCATTCCATCATTGGCACCAGTCTCCATGCGGCATTCATGTCGGCTTCTGATACCGGTGCATATCCCTATGCCCGCATAACGGGTTGCAGAGAATGCAGGATATTGGTAGCCCGGCCGCCCAGACCGTTTATCCGGCTGACATGTTGTATTATATGCCTGTGCCGGACAAGGTATGGACGAAGAATAACGCAGCCGCGTTAGCGCATGAACAGACCAAATTGATTCTTGGTGCAAGTTGTTCGTGTATCAAGCTAGGAAGGGGAATTCTCACTTGAGTATACGTTCTTTAAATGGAACAGATTTCACCGCAATGGTTCTCGCCGGAGCGGAACAACTAGGGCAGCACGCAGAACATGTCAATTCCCTGAATGTTTTCCCTGTGCCGGATGGTGACACGGGAACAAATATGAATTTGACAATGACTGCTGGTGTTGCAGAGATCAAAAGAAAGAGCTCTGCTTCCATCGGAGAAGCTGCCGCAATACTGTCGAAGGGCTTGCTTATGGGCGCGCGCGGAAATTCAGGGGTTATTTTATCCCAATTGTTCCGTGGATTCAGCCGTTCAGCAGCTCCTTATGAAGAATTGAATACGATTCAATTCGCAGCCGCCCTGCAAAATGGTGTTGACGCAGCATACAAAGCTGTAGTTAAACCTGTGGAGGGAACCATTCTTACCGTAGCTAAAGAAGCGGCTAAACATGCCAGCTACTATGCAAGACGGACGAATGATATCACTGAATTAATGAATGAAGTTCTATTAAAAGCAAAAGAAGCGCTGGCGATGACTCCAGAGTTGCTGCCTGTTTTAAAGCAGGTCGGTGTGGTGGATTCGGGTGGTCAGGGTCTTGTATATATTTATGAAGGTTTTATGGACGTGCTATTGAAAACAGACGGTAGTTCACGTGCCTCACTGCAAAAAGAATCTGCTTCTTCAGCAGTAACACCGGTGAAAACGCCTGCAATCGAGCCAGTTGCAACGAAGGCGGCACAAGTAATTACGCCCGAGATGCCTTTGTCAGCTCAGGCAAGATTGGAAACAGAAGATATTGAATTCCTGTACGACATGGAGTTTTTCATCAATCGTGAGCTTGGTGAGAATGCAGGAGCAACATTTGATGAAGAGTCGTTCCGTAAATCGTTGTCAATAAATGGAGATTCGATCATCATCATTGCAGACGATGAAGTGATTAAGGTGCATGTGCATTCCAAGACACCTGGTGATGTATTAAATCTGGCTTTGAAGTATGGAGAGATTACACAGATTCATATTCTCAATATGCGTGAACAGCACCGGGACCTGCTGAGCGCAGGCATGGATATTGCAGCTTCACCTGATCTCTTTGCTGACATTCCGCATGAGAAGACAAGCACATTGGAAGAAGCGGTGCTTCCGGCTGATGAAATGGCACCATATGGCTTTATTGCGGTTTCTTCCGGTGACGGCATTGCGGAAATTTTCAAAAGTCTGGGTGTAGATGTGGTGATGTCTGGTGGTCAGACGATGAACCCAAGCACAGAAGACTTTGTAAAAGCCGTTCGTTCGATTGCGGCGGATCAAATCTTTATTTTACCGAACAACTCCAACATCGTTCTTGCAGCTGAACAAGCTCGTGAATTGCTGGAGGATGAGCGTCGGATTACGGTTATTCCAAGCAAGACGATTCCACAAGGGATGGCAGCGGCATTTGCTTTCCAAGAGGATGAGTCTGCAGAAACGAATCGTGAACAGATGCTGGAGGCCATTAGCCGCGTGCAGTCCGGACAAGTGACACATGCCGTTCGGGATACACAATATGATGAACTGGATATCAAAGCCGGAAATTATATCGGAATCTATAACTCCAAAATTGTTGCGACAGATGAGAGCATGCTTCATGCTTGTGAAGGTCTGCTTGGGCAGATGATGGAGAGCGGAGATGAAGTGGTTACGGTTCTTGAGGGGGAAGAGGCTGACGCTGAGATTACTTCTTCTCTTGTTGCATGGCTGGAAGAGCAGTATCCTGACGCGGAAGTCGAGGTACATCAGGGAGGACAGCCCGTGTACTATTATCTGTTCTCTGTAGAGTCCTAATTGCGGTTGTTTCACAAGCCAATCACTATTGATTTTAGACGCTGGACGAATGACTTGTTAAACATGCATGATAGCACTTGATGTGAAGAGGAGGAGAGCCTGTGAGCCACAAGGTTGCGATTGTAACGGACAGTACGGCGGATATTCCTGAGGAACTGATTCGTAAATACGGTATACATGTGGTTCCCTTGCGTGTGTTGTTTGGGGAAGAAAACTATGCGGATGGAGTGGAACTGACTTCGGAGCAGTTTTACGATAAGTTAAGGCAGAGCGCAGTCCTGCCTACGACTTCACAGCCTTCTCCTACCGATTTTATGGATGTGTACCAGCGTTTGCTGGACGAAAACCCGGACAGACCTATCGTATCTATACACTTGTCTTCGGGCATGAGTGGTACGTATCAATCGGCGATGCTCGGCAAGTCTCTACTGGAACGGGAAGCGGATCTAACAATCATTGATTCAAAATCGGCTTCCTACGGGTATGGTCTAATGGTTGTACATGCTGCCGAGCTTGCTGAACAAGGTAAGTCTGTTACTGAGATTGCAGTTGCTGTGAAGGCAATGCAACAATCCCGTAAACTGTTTTTTCTGGTGGATACGCTGGAGTATCTGCAGAAAGGTGGACGGATTGGCAAAGCTTCAGCGATCTTGGGAACGCTATTAAATATCAAACCGATCCTGTCTATCGATGAAGAAGGCGTAATCTACGCCGTAGAGAAAGTCAGAGGTCATAAAAAGGCTATGGCACGTATTATTGAACTGTTCCAGAGGGATCTGGCTGGAAAGCGAGTCAACCTGGCGGTAGGTCATACGGCCGACCCCGCGTCAGCAGAGGCTTGTGCGGAACAGTTACGAGGTCATTTTACATTGAATGAAGTGATCTATACGAACATCGGGGCCGTTATTGGCAGTCACGTGGGGCCCGGTGTTATTGCTATCTTTATGTGGCCTGTTCCGGAATGAGGGATTAGATATGAACTTGGAAGAAATATCAGTCAAGCAAATTAACGGCGTGAGTGCTCTCAAAGAGGGAGAGCTTCACGCCTTTGGCATCTCTAGTGTGAAAGACTTGCTGGAGTATTATCCGTTTCGTTATGAAGATTATCGTCTGCGTTCGCTTAGTGAGGTAAAAGACGGAGACAAAATTACGGTACAAGGTCAGGTTATGGGTGTTCCGGTGTTGCAACGTTACGGTAAAAAGTCCCGTCTGACTTGCAAGATTATGACGGAAGAGTGGATGATTACAGCAACGTGGTTTAACCGCCATTTTCTCAAGGACCAGCTTACACCCAACCGGGAAATTGTGCTTACCGGAAAATGGGAACAAAAGCGTATGCAGCTTACCGTATCTGATTCGGAATTCCCGGATAAAGGCGATGGACGTTCAGGCACACTGCAACCGGTATATTCCGTCACGGGCAAGGTCACGCAGCAATGGATGCGCAAGACGATTAATCAGGGGCTGACTCAGTACGGTGAGATGATTCCGGAGATTTTACCGCAGGCATTGGTTAAAAAATATAATCTGATGCCACGCAAGCAGGCCATCGCAGGTATTCATCGTCCGCAGGATAATCAGGAAGGTCAGCGAGCCAGACAGCGCATGGTCTATGAGGAGTTATTTTTGTTCCAACTTAAAATGCAGGCGTTTCGTGCGTTAAATCGAAACCGAATGGATGGCATGGTACATACAACGGACAATACGACGATTCGAGAGTTTGTACGTAGTTTGCCGTTTGAGTTGACAGATGCGCAGAAGAAGGTGGAACTTGAAATATTGCATGATATGCGTTCACCCTATGCGATGAATCGGTTGCTGCAAGGCGATGTAGGTTCTGGTAAAACGGTGATCGCAGCCATTGCACTTTATACGACGGTGCGCTCCGGCTTTCAGGGGGCACTTATGGTGCCAACTGAGATTCTGGCGGAACAGCATATGCGTTCCTTGCAGAAGCTGTTTGAGCCTTTTGGTGTGACGGTGGGTCTGTTAACGGGCAGTGTCAACGGGCGCAAACGCAAGGACTTGATCGCCTCATTGCAGATGGGGATGCTGGATATTGTTGTGGGCACACACGCCCTGATTCAGGAAGATGTCTTTTTCCGGGAGCTGGGCCTTGTAGTGACGGACGAGCAGCATCGCTTCGGGGTGAATCAGCGCAGCGTTTTGAGACGTAAAGGCTATAATCCTGACGTATTAACGATGACTGCTACGCCGATTCCCCGGACACTTGCGATTACGGCTTTTGGTGATATTGAGGTATCGACGATATCGGAGCGGCCGAAGGGACGGATTCCGATCTCCACGTATTGGGTGAAGCATGACATGATGGAGCGGGTGCTTGGTTTTATATCGAGGGAGGTAGATCAAGGGCGTCAGGCGTATCTGATCTGCCCACTGATCGAGGAATCGGAAAAACTTGATGTGCAGAATGCGATTGACCTGCATGTGCAGATGCAGCAGAACTTCCCCAAATACAAAGTGGGACTTCTCCATGGGCGCATGACAGCTGCGGAAAAAGAAGAAATGATGCGTGAATTTTACAGCAATGACATTCAGCTACTGGTGTCTACCACGGTGGTAGAAGTCGGTGTGGATGTGCCTAACGCCACTCTAATGGTGATTATGGACGCAGACCGTTTTGGTTTGTCCCAGTTGCACCAACTTCGCGGTCGTGTTGGACGTGGTGCTCATGCATCCTATTGTGTGCTGATTGCTGATCCCAAGACGGAAGTCGGGCAGGAACGCATGAAGGTCATGACTGAAACCGAGGATGGATTCGAGGTGTCACGGCGTGATTTGGATCTGCGGGGACCTGGCGATTTCTTTGGCACAAAGCAGAGCGGGTTACCTGAATTCCGTCTGGCCGATATGGTGGCGGATTTCGCTATACTGGAGCAGGCTCGGGATGATGTATCTGATCTGATTGCGGATGCTACGTTCTGGACGTCTGTTGACTATACACCCCTGCGTGATTTTCTTCAGCAACAGCAGGTGTTCAAGGGCGATCTGATCGATTAAGCGCTGGATGTGTTTTAAGGCATGTTTTGTAAAAAGTGACAAGTGAACAAGCCCTCCCGACATATGAATAAGAAGTGAGTTCATTTCTTGGGAGGTGCTGTACGTTTTGGGTTACCAACAATATGGAATTAGTCCGCAGCTGGTGGAGCGGATCAAACTTAAGATGAAAAATCCTGCGGTTAAAGAGCGGATTAAAAAGCTGATCGATGGCGTAACGAAGGCCGATCTGCAGGATAAAGCGAAGGTGCGCAGGCTCATTAAATCGTCGGCAGTCATTATGAATGAGAACTTCTCGCCTGCACAGGAGGAGCAATTTGTTACTTTTGTGATCGCGCAGAAGATTGATCCGAACAATACGTTTCATTTGATTAAGCTGTGGGGTATGTTCAGGTAAAGTTGAATGTGATGGGATTACTTCAAAACATATAGGGGTTTACACGGGACACTCCGAGTGCAGTACCATCTTCCGAGCGCTGTTATCCCCGAATTTTTGGAATTACCCTCTATAAGGGTAAAATCCGGTGATAAAGGCGCCCGCTTCGCTTCTTCAGATTGGTTCTGCTCTCTCCGTTAATGTGCAAACTGAATTTTTTGAAAAGCCGCATTACATTCAAAAGAGTATGGTAATGTAAAGAAGGGTGTTTCATCAGTCATGTGTGACTTGATGAAATGCCTTTTTGGATTTTTAGAGAGGATAATTTCTGTTTTCCTCACTTGGAAGGGAAGACCGCGGCATACGAGCGGGGTATTGATAACTTCGCAGTATGAGATGCAAGATGTATTACAGTTACCAGGTTATGTTATTTTTTGATAGATGTAGAGGAAGTTAGATTGGAAATATTTACGATGCTGAGAGGGCACCGGGGACTAGGTTTTTCTAACGATCACCAGAAACGCTATTTCAGCGATATCACACGTTTTTATTTTCTAACGATTCCAGGGAAGCTTATTTGAGTTGTTTGCCGCTAAAATGGGCTTGTTTCTTCTGTTTTTGTTGAAATAAGCTTTGTGGAGATCGTTACAATTTCAGAGGGCTCTATTTCGCTTAAATAAGCTCATCTGAGATCGTTAGAATTTGGAGAGATATGGTGAGCAGTTTTACTGGGAGGCTTTTCTCGTTAGCTATCTGATCATAATTGAAAATTACAAAAATAAATTGTGTTAGCTAACGTTTGCTGCGGAAGAAAGGTTGTAGTGTTGACTATTGTTATCTGAGGAAGAGAAGTTGGTCAATTCAGCCAAGTGAGGGTAGTGGAAGAAGGACGTAGTTTTGGCTGGCTTTATATGTGCTTGCCAAGTGTGGCTGTGTTAGCAGCGTTTCCAGATCAGTCTAGCATTCTCTGTGCAGGAAAAGATGCAATGACTTTGCACCAAACAGGCAAACCTCAAAGAACCAGGTCATCACTCGTGACCTGGTTCTTTGGTGCTGCACGTAACTTTGTATTGTTTCCGGAATTCCTCGGGGGTCAGTCCGGTCACTTTTTTGAATACGCGGAAGAAGTATTTTGGATTATCGTAACCAAGCTGCTTGGCAATGCGATAGACTTTGTCCTCTGTCAAGGTTAAGGCGCGTTTAGCTCGTTCAATACGCAAGCGGTTAATATAATCTGTGAAGTTCTCGCCGTGTTTTTCTTTAAACAGATAGCTGAGATAACTTGGGTTCAGGTAAAACAGGGAGGAGACCCATTCCAGCGTTAAATTTTTGGCATAATGAATATCGATATATTTTCTGACGTTGTCGATAACCTGATCGGATCGATAAGGATTATATTCTTGAAGTAGTAGTGCTGTCCCTGTCAACACCTTGTCCATATACTGACGAATGGATTCCATATCAAATGAAATGTCAAGCACGGCTTCTAGACTGGAGGAAGCATTTCCGTTGCTACTGCTACCGCTTTGCAAATAATGTTGCAGCAAGCGTTTCGTTTCAGCCACAATGTCCCGGCACTGCTCTTTCAGGTGTGCTAGTAAAGCATCAGGTTGCTGGAGAAAGAAAGCAAAGAAATCAGCGATTAACTCTTGCACTTTGGATACGCTGCCGCTTTCGATGGAAAACAGTAATTCATGCGACCTGCTCCAGCGCAAGGAAGACAAGGTGTTGTTCTCCTCTGTATAGGTATAACATTTACCGAAATCGGTAATGGAACGTTGGTCGAGAGCTAAAATAGTCTGATGATGAGCATCACGAATACGACTTACATCGGATAAGGGAAGACTGATTCCGATACAACATTCCGCTGTTGTTGTTTCTGCGAGGATACGCTCCGCGTATAGAACGGCACGTTTTTGCAGTTCAGCAACTGTGTCGCCTGGATCACACATCATGAGAAAAACAAGTTGTTCTGATTGAGGATGCGGGATATAGAGACTGTGCGAAAAAGATGGAAGATGCTCCACGATGAAGGGTTTAGGACTATAGATCATCATAAAAAGCAGAAGTTCGGATTCCAGAAGGACAGCGAATTCTCGGGAACGGAATATAGGGCGCTTCGCGGGCAGATGTGGACTCAGCACAACATGAAGAAAAGTCTGATGGTCAGCATCGATTTTCATTTGTTCTGTCTCCACAGTCAGCTGAACAACCTCTTGTTTCAGCGCGCGCTCCTGTTCAAGTGTTCGTATGGCTTGTTGCAAGGCACGTTGAACTTCGTCCCGGCTAAACGGTTTAAGCAGGTAATTGACTACCTTGGCCGAGATGGCCTCCTGCATATAATCAAAATCAGTATGGCCACTGATCACGATGAGTTTGATATGAGGAAAACGCTGGCTCACCGTTCGAATTAACCATTGCCCGTCCATCTCGGGCATGCGCATATCTGTGAAGACAATATCGGGGCTCAAGGATTCAATCAATTCCAATGCTTCGGCTCCATTGTCTGCTTCACCAACCAGCGTCATCTTATGCTCCGATGCCTCCAGTTTTTTTAACAGACCTTTACGAATCAAATGTTCGTCATCCACAACGATAAACGTATACATAGCCGTCACCTCTACTCTCAAAGACTTGGAATTTTTAAGGTAATTCGGGTTCCTCGATGAACCTCACTATGGAAGGTCAACCCGTATCCGTCACCATAATACAGAACAATTCGTGAATGTACGTTTTTGATGCCAATGCTCTGCTTGAGCCTTTGACCGACAGAAATGAATTCTGGCGGCTGTAATAGTAGTTGTCTCAGCTCATCTGCCTGTTCAGGTGCAATGCCTACGCCGTCATCGCATACTTCAAAGATGATCTGTTCATCTTGAACCTTGCCGGTAATCATAATCGTACCCTTGCCACGTTTGTTCTCCAGACCATGATAAATTGCATTTTCCACGAGCGGTTGCAACAGGAGTTTAAGCATATAGTGGTTTTGGATCTCAGGCTCCACGTAGAGCTCGAAGTTGATTTTATCTCCGTACCTGATCTGTTGAATGGCCATATAATTTTCAACATGCTGTAGCTCTTCGCTGACGGTCACGCGTTCACTATCTGTTTTGATGCTGTAACGGAACATATCGCCAAGTGACTTGGTCATAACAACAATGCTTTCGACCTCTTCAATCTCTGCAATACTGTTGATTGACTCCAGTGTATTGTATAAGAAATGAGAATTGATCTGTGCTTCGAGTGCTTTCATCTGTGAATCGAGTGTCAGGATTTTATTTTGATAGCTCTCCCGAATATGGGTATCAATATCCTTCATCATTTTATCGAATTCATGATAGAGGATTCCGATTTCATCCACATGTTTGCTTTTTGGCGGTCTGATCTTCACGAACTGATGTGATTTGGTCTTACGCATCATTTTGGTTAATTCAATGATCGGTTTGGTAATCAGGTTGGACAAGAAAAAGGATAAGAGTAGAAAGATTACAGCACAGCTTACAGCAACATACAAAAATAGCTTTTGAGAGATGTTGTACTGCTCGTATAAGCGTTCAAGAGAGATGTTGGCAATCACATTCCAGTTATGTCCAGGCACTTTTTGTATAACGGTCATCATTTTATCCTGAATGGTTTTATACTGTGAACTACTGTTCACTTGCTTCATTGCCGGATTAAAGCTGGCAGGAAGAGGATGTCCGATCTTGTTGCTTTCCGTGGAGTATAGTATTTTCCCCTGATCGTCAGCCAAATACAGGTTGGAGAGACTCGGAGCAGGATTTCGTTTCAATCCATCAAAAATGTTCATCCCGCAATCCAGCATGAATACGCCGAGAAACTCATGATTGTTCGGATCGTAAAGGGCTCTGGAGAAACCGATCGACTGTTTGGCATTGATAATATAAGGTTTAACGCCCACCTCACCAACATATAAATCGCCTTTACGCTGAATGGTGTCGAGATACCATTGATCTTGAAGAGCAACGTAGTCTAAACGCAGATCCGTGCCACTGCTTCCATAACTGATCCATTTTCCGTCCGGTGTGAAGAGGTAGAGACCATTAATGTAATTGTATCCGAGCAAAATATTTTCAAAGATCAGCTTGAGCTTGCTACGTATCATAAAAATGTCGTACTGATCATTCGTATTGTTCAGCTTCGTTAGTTCATCACTAACTGTACTGTAAGTGGTTGCATTGGAAGACTGCTGAAGAAGAGTGACCGAAATCCGGTCAATGTTCTGCAAAATCTCTTCCATACTTTTGACCGAATTGCCGATTGTTGTGGATGTAATCAGAGAAGTCTGCTCATTCACCAGCTTCGTATAACTTCGGTAGGAACTCAGGGATACAACGATAATGGGTATGATCGACACAAGAACGAGGATCAGAAACAGTTTGGTTTTGATATTGAACAGAATCATACGTGCTCCCCCTGCGAATGTCAATTCTAAAAATAGTGCACTACACAAGCTAAAGTAAATGTACTGATGAACGCCGTATGATGAAAATGTGCACAAAGCAAGAATAAACATGAATTGGGGGAATGACAAGATGAAAAATAGAAAACAACTGTGGTCTTTGACTCTAGTGCTGCTAATGATGTTCCTTAGCGCATGTAGTTCTGCCAGTCAGGAACAGGGAAGTTCCGACAATAATGGGGGAGCCGGTGACTCTGCCAAACCGATCACGTTGACGATGATGCTCTCAGGAAACAAGGCATCGAAAGGGGAGGACTTCGAACTCGAAACGTTGCCTCGTCTAGTCAAGGAAAAGTTTCCGAATATCACGTTGGAAGTGCAGAAGCTTCCTGATGATCAATACAACACCTCGGTACGAACGAAACTGGCAGCTGGACAGGGGCCGGATATGTTCTGGATTTTCCCCAAAAATTCAGCAGGTGGAGTCGTTGATTTTGCCAAAGCCGGATTTGCCGCTGACCTGTCTGACCTGAAGTTCTGGAATAATATCAGTCAAGGTGCAAAGGATGATATGTCTGTGGACGGCAAGCCATACGGCGTATCGGGTGGTATTGCATTTCTGGGGGCTTATTACAATAAGGAACTGCTACAACAGGTTGGTTACTCTGAATTTCCGAAAGATTGGCCTTCGTTTCTGGAATTATGCCAAAAGTTGAAGGATGCGGGGATCACACCGATTGCTATGGGAGATAAAGATCCTTGGGTGATCCAATTTGGAATGTACCAGATTGCGGCCAACATGGTATACCCGGATGATAAGGATTTTGATGTAAAGCTGCAAAAAGGTGAGAAATCACTGACCGATCCAAAGTGGATTGAAACGATCTCAAGGTATAAAGATCTGTACGACAAAGGTTACGTGGTTAAGAACTCACTGGGTATCGGCAGTGCACAATCAGCACAGCTGTTCATTGATGGCAAAGCAGCGATGACATTGACCGGTACATGGGATTACGCTTCCATGACATCCAAAGGTGCAGCTGACTTCACTCGCGGATTCTCTTCCCTTCCAGGCAATGATTCTGGCAAACCGGTATATGTGTCTGGTGCAACATCGGCCGGTTATGCACTCAATGCAAAATCAGCCAATCTGGATGCAGCGAAGCAAGTGCTGAATTATCTGTTTGACGGACAGTCAGAGTTGTTCAAAGCTTTTGTGGCTTCCAACAGTTCAATCAGTGTGTACAAAGGTGTGACATTGGAGAAGGAATTGTTCAAGGAAGTAAATGACAATTATCAACAAACAGGCAACTCTGTATATTTTAGCAATCAGATGTGGCCTGCGGGAGTGTCGGATGTCATGCAAGCCAAATTCGCAGAGATTATCGCTGGACAAAAGACAACACCTGAAGAGGTCGCAGCTGCGATGGAAAGCAAATTTAGAGAGCTGTGGAAGAACTAGAGTGTGTCTGAAAACACTTGATCAAGAATTAGATGAAACTGTCTGTTGCCATGGGGAAGGGCTTTTCAGCTACTTCCCTGGCCGCATTCTTCTGGGAGAGGATGGAGCAAGATGAACTCGACTGTCATGAAAAAGTCCATGTACTGGTTTGCTGTACCCGCATTACTTTTTTACCTTACGTTCTGGATTTTCCCGATTCTGCGGTTATTCCAGTACAGTATAACGGACTATAACGGATATGCTCAGGCGTTTAGCTATATCGGATTGGACAATTACAAAGATTTGTTTCGCGGTGATGTGCTTGGTGTATCGTTGAAAAACACATTAATCTATACGTTTGTTACGGTTGTTGTGGGTAATCTAATCGGTTTGGGGATGGCCTTGCTATTAAATATGAAAATAAGAGGAACCGGAATCTACCGTTCTTTGGCCTATATTCCTACGCTATTCAGCGCAATCGTTGTGGGATTTCTCTGGAGTTACGTATACATGCCGGATTACGGGCTGATTTCTTCCTTTCTGAATAAACTGGGTATTGCGAGTGAACTGAATTTCCTCGGTGATTATTCAACAGCCTTGTATTCCATCATCTTTGTGGAAATCTGGAAAACGATCGGGACTACGATGATTATTTTCCTGGCCGGTCTGCAAACAGTCCCGAATGATCTGTTAGAAGCGGGTCGGATCGACGGGTGCGGTCCTTGGCGGTTGTTGCGACATGTGAAGATACCTCTTCTGGCAACGGCTATCACCATTAATGTAACTCTGAGCTTAATCAACGGGCTCAAAGCGTTTGACTTTCCGTTTATTATGACCAATGGCGGCCCGGGTACAGCGACGAATACGTTAATCTTTTCGATCTATAAAATGGCATTTACCGAGCAGCTCTTTGGCAAGGCTTCCGCGCTTGGTGTCATATCTTTTGCTGTAATTATCGTTATTACGGCGGTATTTGTACTGAAAATGAACAAGCGGGAGGTGTCGGCATGACTTCTCGTAAATGGATGGGAAAAGGGTTTACTCAGCTCGCTGTCATTCTAATTATGGCGCTGAATCTTATTCCACTGATTATTGCTTTTTCGACTTCACTGCGTGATCCGAAAGATAACACCAATCCACTCGTCCTGTTTCAAGGTATGTCTCTGGCAAGTTACAAAGCTGCCTTCGAGCGTATGCATTTTCTGGATGCTTTATGGAACAGCGTTGTGTTAACTGGGGTATCGGTCATCTTTGTTGTCCTGTTCGCGGCGATGGCCTCATATCCGATGGCCCGGCTGAAAACAAAGCTCAGCAAGTTTATGTATTTATTTTTTCTGTCCGGGCTCGTGGTGCCTGCTCAGATGGTGCTGATCCCTATCGTGCAGATGATTAATGCGCTGCATATTCCGACGAACCAGTATACTCCGATCTTTATGTTTATAACTTGCAGCTTGCCGTTTTCCACCTTCCTGTATACCGGATTTATTCGCAGTGGTGTACCTGAAGAGGTGGAGGAGGCTGCACATATTGATGGTGCCGGATTATTCCAGCGTTTCTGGACAGTTGTTTTTCCGCTGCTCCTTCCAGTGACGGTGTCCGTTATTATTACGCAGGGAGTATGGATCTGGAACGATTACTTTTTTAATATGATTTTTATTTCCGGAGCCGGAGAATCGCCTTTACCTCTGGCGATGCTTGGATTTATGGGGGATCAGCAAAATCCGACCCAATGGAATGTATTGTTCGCAGCGTGCTTCCTGTGTGCACTGCCGCTGCTGCTGGTCTTTTTATTTTTACAAAAATACTTCGTTGGTGGTATGACGGTTGGTGCAGTTAAAGGTTAAGGAGGAGAACCTGGCATGAGTGAAAAGATTATAAGTGAACGTAGGATGGGCGAACATATCATAAACGCATCATGGATGGATCAGGCGCAGCAATGGATTCCAAAGCTCCACGAGCAAACGGTATATCCCGAGCGGATCGTTCGTTCCATGTCAGATTCACAGGCATTTCAAGGATGGCGGATGGAGACGATAGGCCCGGCTTCTGTTTTGCCCAAGCAAACGCTACGCAAGGGAGACGAGATAACACTGGATTTTGGCCAGCATCTCGTCGGTTATGTAACGCTGTCACTGTTGAACGTCCGAAGCAATGCAGATGCACCTTTGAGATTAAAATTGACATTTGGCGAGATGCCATGTGAGGTTTCGGAAGACTTTTCCACATATGAGGGGTGGCTTAGTCGTTCCTGGTTGCAGGATGAGGTGCTTAATGTAGACGTGCTACCTGGCACAGTTACGTTGAACCGTCGATATGCCTTTCGTTATCTGAAGATTGAAGTACTGGACACATCGATTCGGTATGATATCCAGATCAAGGATATCTATTGTACAACGGTGACTTCCGCATCGATGGATGCTGTACCGCCATTGCCGGAAAACATCGATGAAGAGCTCGCACAGCTTGATCTGGTATCGATTCGTACTCTTCGGGATTGTATGCAAACGGTATTTGAGGATGGGCCGAAACGGGATCGTCGGTTGTGGATTGGTGATCTGCGTTTGCAGGCCTTGGTCAACTATGAGACATTTGGCTGTAATGATCTGGTGAAGCGCTGTTTATACCTGTTTGCCGGATCAAGGCTGGAAGGTGGGCAAGTAGGTGCGTGCCTGTACGAAAAACCGGAGCCTTATGTAGATGACATCTACTTGTATGACTATGCCCTATTTTTCATCACTACATTATGGGACTATTACGAGGCAACGAAGGATCGAGAGACACTGGAGGTGTTGTGGCCTGTTGCCAGAGAGCAGATCGACATTGCCTTGAAACGGCTGGATGCACGTGGTGTTGTGCAGGATGATGACACGTGGTATTGCTTCCTCGATTGGCATGAGCAGTTGAATAAACAGGCAGGTGCACAGGCGATATTGATCTATGGCATGAAAAGAGGGCAATGGATTGCCCGGGAACTGGGGCTGTCCGCGCAAGAGGAACAGATTCAGATGCAGGTTCAGCAGGCGGAACGGACTACCCTTCATTATTTATGGGATGAGGAACAAGGTTTCTTCATCAGTGGTGAGGGACGTCAGGTATCGTGGGCATCGCAGGTCTGGATGATTCTGGCTGAAGTGGTGGATAAGGATGCAGCGTGGGCATTGTTGCAACGGTTGATGAATCATAAGGAAGCAATTCCAATGAACACGCCTTACATGATGCATCATTACGTAGAGTCGCTGTTGCAATGTGGAAAAAAGGAAGAGGCCTTGGCGCAGATTCGAGCATACTGGGGCGGCATGGTAAAGGATGGAGCAGATACGTTCTGGGAGCTATATAATCCCGACGACAAGACATATTCTCCGTATGGCAGTAATCTGATCAATAGTTATTGCCATGCCTGGAGCTGTACACCAAGTTATTTTATTAGACGAATATTTGCTTCAACTGTTAGCTGATCCAAATGCAGTGGAACGAGGTCAACCGGATGTTCGGTTGGCCTTTTTACGATATTCACAGGATATCCTTTGCTTTCCTCCAAGGGGGAGGGTAAACTGTTGCATACGAGTAGTACAGATATAATATCGCAGTGCGGGATGCATGAGGATGATCTGGCACTGTTATTGTTATTTTTCAGATAGATGCGGAGGAAGATGGATTGGAAATGTTTACGATGCTGCTGGGGCTGTTCGAGCGGGCGGCGCTGCTGATTATATTTTTGTTTTTTCTGTCGCGGGTGCCGCGGTTCAGGCAGATTTTGCAAAAGGGGAAGTTAAGGTGGCAGGAGTATGCTGCGGTAACTATGTTATTCTGTGCGTTTGCCATCTTTGGTACATATACAGGCATCAACGTTGAAGGCTCACTTGTTAATGTGCGGATCATTGCGATTTTATCAGGTGGAATTTTATTTGGGGCACCGGTGGGCATTATTACGGGACTCGTGTCCGGGGTGCATCGTTACCTCATCGATATGGATGGCATAACCGCGATTCCGTGCCTGATCACAAGTATACTTGCGGGGTTGGTGTCGGGTTACATTCACAAATACACCCCAAAATCCAAACGCTGGATGATCGGTATTGGGGCAGGCATGATCATTGAAGGGCTCACGATGCTGCTGATTCTCCTATACTCGTATCCTGACCCGCTTGGAGCAGATATCGTTTCGAAGATTGCACTGCCGATGATTTTGGGTGAGGTGAACATTGGGCTGATCGTACTTTTGGTGCAGAGTGTGGAGGGGGAAAAGGAGTTAATTGCAGGCCGTCAGGCCAAGCTGGCTTTGGAGATTGCGAATAAAACACTACCGTATTTCCGCTCGATTGATGAGGATTCCCTGCGCGAAATATGTAAAATTATTCAAGAGGATATCCAAGCGGACGCGGTAGCGATCACCGATACACGGAATGTTTTGGCTTATGTTGGTTTTGGCGAGGAACGGTATCATATTGGCAATGAGATTATTAGTGAAATGACCAAGAAGACGATTTCCAGCGGGGAAATTACGATCAGTAACGATGTAACAGATGAGAAAACCCCGGATATCCACTCGTTGCTGATTATACCGCTCAAAGAACGAGGCGATGTAACGGGCGCGCTCAAAATCTATTATCGTAAAGCCTACAAAATTACGTATCCTTTGCAAACGATGGCTGTAGGACTCTCGCAGATTATTTCCACTCAGATGGAGGTGTCTCGCGTAGAGGAGATTAAGGCTGCGGCGAACAAAGCGGAATTACGCGCATTACAGACAACGATTCATCCTCATTTTTTGTTCAATGCGCTGAACGCTATCGCTTCGTCCATACGCACCAAGCCGGATCGTGCACGGGAACTTATTGTTAATCTCTCGGGTTACATGCGTTACAACTTGGAGCTGTCGGATGAGTTAATTGATATTCATAAAGAGCTGGAGCAGGTCCGCAATTATGTGGAGATTGAAAAAGCACGCTTTGGCAGCAGACTCACGGTTATCTATGAGATTGATGAAGTGGCGGTCCATATCCCAAGCCTGGTTATTCAACCACTCGTGGAAAACGCGATTATACATGGTATTCTGAAGGTTAAAGGCCCGGGAACTGTGCGGATTCAGGTACAGGATCATTCTGATTTTGTGCGTATTAGCGTGAGTGATACCGGGGCAGGCATCAGTGGGGATATTATTGAAAAAGTCTACCATGATCGCATGCCGGGCAACCAAATCGGGCTATATAATGTGCATCGGCGTGTGAAGTTGATTTATGGACAAGGCCTGACGATTAGAAGGTTAGAGCAAGGGACCGAGATTTTATTTGATGTACCCAAAGGAGATGTCATAACAAAGTGATGATGGAGCGATGAAAGCGTCAGATGAAGGAATGTTGAGCGCGTTAGATAAGAGAAGGATGAGAGCATTAATTGTGGAGGATGAAATTCCGGCAAGTGAAGAATTGAGTTATCTCATTCACGAACATAGCCAGATTGATGTTGTGGATTGTCTGGAAGATGGCCTGGATGTGCTTAAATTTTTGCAGGAGAAGGAAGTGGATGTACTATTTCTCGATATTAACATTCCTTCGCTGGACGGTATGATGCTGGCACATCATATTGGCAAGTTTGCACGTAAACCTTACATCGTATTTACGACAGCATATAAGGAGCATGCGGCTGAGGCTTTTGAACTGGAAGCCTTTGATTATATTTTGAAGCCTTATGACGAGAAGCGGATCGCTGCCATGTTGCACAAGTTGGAGCTGACCTTCAAACGCGATCAGGAGCAAACGGAGAACTTGGATAGCCGAACGCAGAGTGAGAACCAGGCATATCGACGTGCCGAGGAGCATTCATCAACAAATGATCATGGGGCTCAGCGAGGATATGACACAAGAGAAGCTCCGCTTCATACTGGCACATTGCAGGCACATCAAGGGCTGGAGCAGCGACCGACATCTTCTAATTCTCCATCACAGGCGGCGGATCATCTGACAGGAACACGGGTCAATTTGCTGCGCAATGACAATATCATTGTCACCGATTCGGCGGACATCTATTATGCAGAGGCTCAGGAGAAGGTCACTAAGGTGTATACCAAAAATGGAGAGTTTACGATGCCGGTCAGCATTTCCGATTTTCACAGTCGCTTGCCGCAGGATGCCTTCTTCCGTTGCCATCGTTCCTACCTCGTGAATCTTGTCCAAATTCGTGAGATCGTGCCTTGGTTTAACAATACGTATCTGCTTCGTTTGCGTGATCTGGAAGCCGAAGTGCCCGTCAGTCGTGGCAAAGTCAAAGAATTCAGGCAACTCATGCGCATATAACGGCATTTCATTCCGTATTTGATGCAACTCATGCTCAGAACGGCTCGATGAATCCCCTTTCATATATGATGGTCTTGTGAACGCATTCAAGTATGTTTGAATGGTACAGAGAATGTTCAACATGTCACAGACATCGGCAAAGGGGAGATTACGATGAAAGCAGCTATTTCATCCGCTTCATCAGCATTGAATTCAACCACGACATCATCTTTATCCATGAACCGCTGGCTTATTGTACTGGGTACAATTATTGTACAAATGGGACTCGGCACCATTTACACTTGGAGTTTATTTAATCAACCGCTGTCTGATCGTTTCGGATGGGACGTCAGCTCGGTCGCGATAACTTTTTCGATTACGAGTTTTGCTTTGGCATTTGCTACCTTGTTTGCGGGCCGATTGCAAGAGCGCTGGGGGCTTCGGCGTTTGATCCGTGTAGCCGGGGTGGTACTCGGGCTTGGACTTATTCTAAGTTCTCAGGTGAGCTCGTTAACGCTGCTGTATCTGCTGGCTGGGTTTGTGGTCGGTTTCGCGGACGGCACAGCATATATCACTTCTCTATCCAATCTGATCAAGTGGTTCCCTGAACGTAAAGGTCTGATCTCGGGTATTTCGGTAGGTGCTTTTGGTACCGGTAGTCTATTGTTCAAGTATGTGAACTCCGCCCTGATTAGTGCGGTTGGCCCAGCGCAAGCATTTATGTACTGGGGGATAATCGTTCTTGTACTGGTTGTTGCTGGATCATTCCTGATCCGTGAAGCGGTGGTTCGTGAACAGTCTCCGGTGAATGCCAAAGAGGGCGCGGTTAGTGAACCTGCAGAAGCCCATCATGAATATACGGTTAAAGAAATGCTTCGTACAAAAGAGGCGTATATGCTTTTCGGTATTTTCTTCACAGCATGTATGAGCGGTCTGTATCTGATCGGCATTGTCAAAGACATTGGTGTACAGCTCGCAGGTCTTAACGTAGCAACGGCTGCAAATGCGGTGGCGATGGTCGCTATTTTTAACACAGCTGGTCGGATTATTCTAGGTGCCTTGTCGGATAAAGTAGGGCGGATGAAGGTCATCGCCGGAGCGCTACTGGTTACAGCCGTAGCTGTCATGACGCTGAGTCTGGTGCCACTAAACTTTGGAATTTTCTTCGCTTGTGTGGCAGCGATTGCCTTCTGCTTTGGGGGTAACATTACCGTGTTCCCAGCCATTGTGGCCGATTACTTCGGGTTGAAAAACCAGAGCAAAAACTATGGCGTGATCTATCAAGGGTTCGGATTTGGTGCTCTGGCTGGATCATTCATCAGTGCGCTACTGGGTGGTTTCCATCTTACCTTTATCGTTATTGCGGTACTCTGCGCGGTATCACTGCTGATGGCACTGATCATCACACCTCCAGGTACAAGCCTGCGGGCACGTGATTCCCATAATAAACAGATGCAGTTCAACCCGTCATCGCGGGCAAGCTAAGTTGTAGTTATATCGTTGTACAGATCCATATATACGTATCACAACATCACAGAGACCTAGCGATTGGACACGGCATTGGGCTAAGAACGAATACCAAAAGTTAGATTAGATTAATGGCAAGCGGTCTCAGATGAGGCCGTTTTTACCTTTTTCAAAAGCTTCACAAATCCCAAAAGCCTTGTTGCCAAGTGCAAGAGCGACGTAACCACGCTGACGTACATCCCAAGATGTGCATTGCTACCTTTGCTTCTGTTATACTTTAGGTGAATCAAAGCAAAACTGTACTCGATGACGCGCTATAAAATGATATACGGTATGCGACACGATGACATTGAAATGATCTATCCTGAGGAGGCATATTCATGAACTTTGTAAAATACACAGAACCGGACTTTGAACATTATTATGCACTCGTTTCCAATGAGGACGTCATGAAGCAGATTACCGAGCGGGCGATCCCGGAGCCGGAAGCGAGAACACAGTTCGATTCCATGCTAGATTATAACCTTCGTTCTTTATGCGGGCACTATAGAGTGACCACGCAGGATGATGCGGGTGTGGCCTACGCCAAATTGATTCTGGATGAAGATAACCCAAGCCGGGCAGAGATGGGGTATATGATTCTACCGGAGCATTGGGGCAAAGGTCAGGGTACAGCTATCGCGTCCCGCCTGATTATTCAGGCTCAGGCTGCAGGCATTGAGGTTCTATATGCCGTTATTGATCCTTCCAATGCGGCATCCCGTCAGATTTTGCTTAGACAGAACTTTGAATCAACATGGGTAGGGGATTACGACGGTTTGCCTGGGGAGATTCTGGAGTTGAATCTGCGTCCTAACAGATAAAGACGTTAGATACACATGAAAGTATATGCTTAAACATGCTGCAGCCGCTTATAAAGCGGCTTTTTTCTGTGCAATCTATATTAGATAGAGCCGTCCTAAATTACATGTAAAAGGAGAGCATTATGATAAAATCATTGGAATGGATTACGCATCCTCCGTTTAACCCTATTCATGATAAGCTTTATACTCCCTTTGAGTTGCTTAAGGGTTTTAATGCGGATGATGCACGGAGTCTATTAGCCACGCCGGATTTTCGGTGTTTTACATATTTTCATCAGCAAGGAGGTACAACCGTTTCAGATCCTTATGCTGCGATGATGGAGGCTGTGCATGATACATCCGTTGTACGCGAAATGAACGGATTTCTGGCAACGGAGTTACAGGCAGGCCGTCGTCCTGTTGCAATTATGGGAGGACATCGGGAGAAACGTGGAAGCGAAACCTATCGTAAAGTAGCACGAATTGCCCAGAAGCTATCAGAATCTGGTTTTATTGTCGTTAGCGGTGGCGGACCTGGTTGTATGGAAGCAACACATCTTGGTGCTCTTCACGCTGGACGGTCTGCAGGCTGCCTTGAATCTGCAATAAATCGTTTGGAGAAGGAACCGTTTGCTGAATTCCCGCAAAACATGAGCGATATTATCGGTAAAGATGGGCAGACCTTTAATGAAGAATTGTTAAGTAAGCTCCATAAATGGATGCTTCCCGCATGGGAAATAGCAAATGAACTCAAGGATCAGCTCAGCCCACTCAATTGCAGTTTGGCACTGCCGACCTGGCATTATGGCCACGAGCCGTTTACTCCGTTTGCTACCCACGTTGCGAAATACTTTCTCAATAGCATACGGGAAGATGTGCTTCTTACACTGGCTTCATGCGGTATCATTTTTTCGGAGGGGCGGGGAGGCACAATCCAGGAAGTGTTCCAGGACGCTGCTCAAGTCTATTACCGTGAGAATGACGCGTATAATAAGGCTCCAATTACTTCAATGCTGTTTCTTGACAGCCAGTTCTGGACCAATTCAGAGACCCCTGATAAAAGGCTGCACATGCCAGTGATGGGTTTGCTTTACCAACTTTTTGTGGGTACTAAAAATATGACAGAAGAGGAATTCAAACGTTATATTCGCGTTGTCGATGATGCTGATGAAGCCGTAAACATCATTATTGAAAATGCACAATCCGCGAGTCAGGTCGTGCACAAACTTGCCAGAATTGGCATTAGCAATATTGATTCGGAGCTTATGGCTGAAAGAGCGGAAGATTTTGTTAACCAGCGAGGGAACAAGACTGAAATATGATTCATGGAATTAGGAAAAATGAAGGAACAGTCCCCATCGTAATCCATGAACGACCTGATTCAGAGAATAGAACAAAGTCCCCAAAAAAAGCTGTTACTCTATCAGCTTTTTTGTTTTCCCGGTAGAAATTCGTGTAACTTCACGTACCACAGGGTAATGCATAGGATAGAATATGGAGTATAAGGTGTCTTGCCTCAGTACAGCGCTCCGTTGTATTGCAGGGCTAGTATCTCTTGTAAGATACTTCTATAGATAAACGTGGAGGAGATGACATATGAGTGATTCAACGATGGAACGACTGAATGCTCTGTTGCCCGAGTGGTTGGAGACCAGCCGCCTGCATACGGGACAGGGGAGAGTAGCTTCCTATATTCCGGAACTGGTCAAAGCATCTCAGGATGATCTGGGAATACATATCATGGACGCGGCAGGTAACCATGTGTCTGCCGGCGATTGCGGAGTTCCTTTTACGATGCAAAGTATCTCCAAAGTGTTCACCCTCATTCTGGCCCTGATGGATCACGGGGAAGAGGCGGTCTTCTTTAATGTAGGAAAAGAACCCACCGGCGATGATTATGACTCCATGATCAAGCTGGAACTGGTTGAACCAGGCATTCCGTTTAATCCTCTCATTAATGCAGGGGCGATCACCGTATCCTCTCTTGTTGGTGGGGACTGTAAGGAAGAGAAGTCCCGCCGTATTCTTGAATTTTTCCGCAAGTTAGCGAATAATGAACGATTGGGTTATAACGAAGACGTTTTTCGTTCCGAATCGGAAAGTGGCCACCTGAATCGCTCCCTCGCCTATTTCCTCAAACATAACGGTGTGATCAAAGATGATGTAGAAGATGTGCTGGCTGTTTATTTCCGTCATTGTTCTATTGAAGTCACCTGTGCTGACCTGGCTCGCATGGCACTTGTTCTCGCTCATGATGGAACCGATCCGATTACTGGCGAAGAACTCATTCCCCGTCGTTATGTGCAGATCGCCAAGACCTTTATGACTACCTGCGGGATGTACAATGCTTCTGGTGAATTTGCCATCGAGGTTGGTTTGCCCGCCAAAAGTGGTGTTTCAGGTGGAATACTGACGCTTGTTCCGGGGCAATTCGGCATCGGTGTGGTTGGCCCGGCACTTAATCGCAAAGGCAACAGCCTCGCTGGCGTTCATCTGCTCGAGCGTCTGTCCAAGGAGTTCGACTGGAGTTTTTTTTGATTTACGGGGTAAGTGGAATTTTGGACACTTCGGGTTGGGAAGCAAAACAAAATATTTACCCTGTGACAAGGAATAGAAAACAACCTTCAAAAAAATACAAACTAATTTTTTTTGAAGGTTGTTTTCTATTATTATTGAATTTCTCGTCTTTCTAGCCAAAATTCCTCAATACTTTTAATTTTATTCTCTGTAAGAAAAGTTCGAGTATCCTTTTCTAAATTCATCAGTAATTCAATCCATGAATCATTAGCAATACTTGTTATTTGTGTCCTGGTCATAGTAGTACTCCACTTTTTATTCAATTGTTGTGCCTTTTCTAATACAATTTTAGTATTAGAATCAAGAATCTGTTCTTTATTGTCACTTTGTAAATCTTTGAAATATTCTGTGAGTTTCAATGCGTTTTGTTGTGTTTCAGTGTATTGAGATTTTTCGCTTTCTTTGTCTAATTGAACAGCCATAGTTGAGAAACTATCAACAATTTTTCTGATTTCATCATTATTTCCCATAAGATAGTTAGACTGATCTTTTGACATCGTTTGAGATTGCAAAATTTCTTCATAAGCCAAGTCATTAGATGATAATGCGCTTCGTAGTTCGGTGATATCGGTGTTCAACTGATTAGTAAGAGTTGATTTGTATAACTCTTTTGTCTTGTATTGCGATATATTCGTAACAACGAGTATCACAATTAATAAAGCAAAAAGTATTCGAATATAGTTTTTTCTCAGCATATCCTCCTTAATAATTTAAGTTATTTGACTGTTTGAGCAAAGAAGAGGTAACTCACTAGAGTTACCTCGCATAAAATTATTTAGAAACACTATATTGGAATGTAATCTCTTTTTGATTTGAATCCAACAAGGCACTAGCATACATAACATCCCATTTAATTTTTAAAATAGCATTTGCTGTAGCTGATGTACCTGTTGTGCTTTCATATTGTACCACAGTCTGAAGATTTAAATGATGCCCAGTATTAGAACCGTTCAAGTCTGTAATCTTATATAATTGATTATTTCCGGAATTAACAGATTCCACAACAGTAGGAGATGTACTTAGTTTAATGTTTGAGCTTCCAAGAGTTACTGTTTTACTTGTTCCTGCATCTATAATAGCGTTAACCCAACTTCTAATTTCACTAATAGAAGGAGCTGCTGGTAAAGCTGTTGACCATGCTTTTTCTGCAATTTTAATAGCCAAACTAGACCCACTATTTATTCCGGCAAGACGACCATCTATAAACGCAGTAACTATGGAAGACTTTGCACCAACTGCTGTACTTAACTTGACATTACGATATTTAAAAGGACTATCCACGCTTCTATTGGTTGTTCCATTTACAGTTACGTGCTCTGCAATTTTGAAGCTGTTGGTCCATGTGGATTGGTTTTTTACATCTAAGGCTTTCCATGACCCATACGGCAAGGAATAAGCTTGAACATAATCATTCCCAACATAAAATGATTTATAGTAGGTTGTACTGTGTGTCCAATCTGAAAAATATCCAACTGCTGTAGGGAAAACAGAGTCCAGGCCAAGAGTTGATTTTATATTATCATTGGTCGGAATCTCTTTTTGTTCATATGGAGTTATTACATCATTGAACCAAAAAAAGTCCTTTTCAGTATCAATTTTCTCACTATTATTCACAGAAATATTTTCTAAATCTTCAGGTAGAGGTGTTTCAAAAAGTATGATGTTCCCTTGGTGGTCGTTTAAGTATGTTTTCAAATGTGGCATATTTTCTAGGGAATTGTTCACAATCATTTTATCTTTAGCTGTATCGTTGTAGATATCAAACAGCTTTATTTCAAAATTACCACTTTTATCTTTAAGGTCACCGACAATACTATTGATTGAATCTTCTTGTTTATAGCTATTGTAAAGTTCTCCGGTAGCCTCAAGTGTCTTGTTTTGGTTATTATAATTGACTACTGCAGATAGGAAGACTTGATTATCATTGACTTGAATATTTTGAATTTCTAAGGTTGCATTCTTATCAATACTTGTAATTTCTTTTAGATTACTAGTTGGCTTACCATATAGGATATTAAACTTTTCTATAGGAAGAGCCAATCCTTCGGTTAGTTCTGGGTCTTCTTTCACGCCTTGCTCGGCAAAAGCAGGTACAGTTAAACTTAAAGTAAGAATCATTGTTAATAAAACCTTCATCATAAATCTTAAGTTTTTCAGGGGGAATATTACCTCCTATAATTTTTGGAATCAAAAACAATATTACCACTATATTCTAAATAAGTAAATGAAAATACAATCTAAGTTAAATGTTGTAAAGTGAAAATGTGATTTGTGGATGTCATATTGCTAACTATAATTTTAAAAAGTATACAATTTGTTATTTTTAGTTTATTTACCTTTCTAGCTAATGATAAACTCTAACTTAGAGTAACCAATATAGTTTTTCGCGTATCTTTAAAATTTAGAGAGAGTTGATGATATACATAAGATTACTAAAGCTAATTTTAAAATTATTGGGGTAGGCTGAATGGTTCATTCTTCAGTAAAGATAGAGACTCAATGTTATGAATTTCGGAGAAATTATTTCAAAAGTTTAAGAGCAATCTTAGTTTAAATCGTATAAAGATTGTATGTTCACTTCTATACAAAGGTAGATTCAATCTGTTCCTTCATTATTTATTGTATAACTCACTCACTCATCCATCCACTCACCTGCTGGAGTCACACCTGTAATGAGATTCATCTGAAGATCCCGATTCCCGTCATCGGTTAGCAGTCTGAGTGTACGGGCGGGGCGATCCAATCGGAGCACACGTCCAGTATAAGAAATGTCATCATGCTCATGGAACAGCGTGATCGTAACGCGGTCGCCAAGTACCATGGAGTTGCTCAGCAAACGGGACATTTCATCTGCGGCCTGGGCATCCAGGGAGGGACGCGTGCGGGGGGCAAGCTGCTCCTGATGAAGAATATAGGCTTCCCGATGTTCGGGAAGCATCATACGTGAGGATTCAAAAAGTCCGTTTTGTTGCAATTTTTTACTCATCTATAGTGACCTCCAATTTTATGAGAACGATCCTGCGCCTGAGCGGACGAGCACAGGGATGAGGCACGCATGATGGCGGTATCTCCGAACTTGCGCTTGATATCATCCGTGGCTCGCTCCAGTTCTCTCTTGCGTTCGCGGTCGTCAAACCAGGACAGTTGTACTTCTGAATCGGGTACAAGTCCGCTCAGCGACACATGGATGCGTCTTATGGGTAATCCGTCCCAATGGCGCAGAAACAGAGCTGCCGCCGCATCATATACTTCATCTGTGATGTTGGTCGGTTCATTCACCTTCATCTGACGGGAAAAACCGGTTGGCCGGTCGTAATCCTGTCCGCGACACCCGACCGAAACGACATGCCCCATGAGTGATTTGTCCCGGGAACGTCGGCTGACTAGTTCCGCGAGCTCCAGCAACACAACCTTAATCTCTTCCCAAGTCTCGTAATCCCGTGGTAGCGTCATCTGATGTCCGATCCCCTGCTGCTGGTGTGTGTATGTTCCGGGTTTTACCGGAGAATCATCTATACCACGGGCGATACGCCATAACACTTCACCATTTACACCCCACCGCTCCTTGAGCCGGGATAGCGGTGTATTCGCCAAATCACCAATCGTATGAACGCCCATTTTGTAGAGATGCTGTGCCATGCGTGAACCAACCATGAACATATCGCGTACAGGTTTTTCCCAGATCGTGGAGGGCATATCCTTCCTTGGCAGCGTATAGATGCCTCCTGGGACTTTTTTGGCATACAGGTCACAGGCCATTTTGCTGACGACTTTGGTATCGCTGATGCCGATTCGAATGTAAACGCCAGTTTCATCCATCACTTTGGACTGAATGCTGCGTGCAATTGTTTCGGGACTGCCGAACAGATCGAGGCTTCCCGTGACATCGAGAAATTGCTCGTCAATGCTGTAGGGTTCCACCAGATCGGTATAGGACTGAAGAATACGTGTAATATGAAGGGATACGCGGATGTATTCGGCCATTCTTGGGCGAATAACGACAACATCTGGACATTTGGCAAGCGCCTCTCCCAGTCGTTCTGCGGTTGTAATACCGTAGGACTTGGCGAGAGGACACGCCGCCAGAATGATACCTGAGCGCCTCGCCGGGTCACCAGCTACAACGAGGGGGCGATCCTTGTACTCGGGATGTGCAGACTTCTCCACACTGGCGTAAAATGACTGGCAGTCTGCCAGCATGATGACACGTCTGTCTTGGCGGGGCATGATGTTTCCTCTCCTTATCTGCAATTCTTGATGTTGCTCCTGTCGTCTGATCCTTGCAGAGAGCTGTTCATTTACAGTTTATTTACAGTATGGAACAAGTGTTCTTGTTTTATAAGCATAAAGGACAATTCAAAATGCGGCAACCGGAATTATTTTGCAAATTGTACACAATTATACGATCGACAGATCAGAGGTCTGAAATAGGAAATAAGATGTGGCTTTTTACATTTAATGTGAGAGATCTGTGACCTACGGGTGATGACTGGTAGTTCATTTTGATTTTTGTAAAAGTGTCGTTCATGGACAGAGTCCTAGATAGGGGGACTGATGTCCTTTTTTCATTTTCAGTACTTTTCAGAAAACCTTGATAGGACGCGGATTTTCAGTGATGCGTTATCGGACTATAGTATCAATTTTGTAATCTTTATGGTTAATACTGTAAAAAACGCGAAACTTTAAAATGTTACTCGCGTTTAATGGGGTATATGTTTTTCGGGGGAAGAGTGCCTGTATCCGCGTTGCACATAACAATATTACGTGAAGATGTGCAGGATAAGCAGGGCATTCATCTGTGCTTTTCGGCAGATCACGAATGTAAAAAGACCGCAAACGGAATTGTTGCCTTGGAGTGCTGGCGGGTGGCTCAACGGGCTGAGTATGGGCAGAACGTTCCATATCATGTTTGCTTCCATCAGCCTAGTTACAATGCAGAGGCTTAGCGCTATAGTGAGAACTACACCGCTGACATCTCTACCAAGCGGACATCCGAAGCGGAATGATCGTATGTTTCCTGCATGGGTTTGTGCAGTGCATGAACCTGATCTATGGGGAAGCAGGATGCATACTAGAGAGGTGAGCAATCAGAAGTCATGAGTAGACAACGACGAAGACGCTGGTTACTGACAGCTTTGACAGGCGCATTGGTGGTGACTGGCGGAATACTTGCCGGATGGCATTACATGCAACCAAAGCTTGTTACGTATACAGCGGAGAACGGCACGGAAATGAAATTCAAGACCGATGGAGACCGGTTCATGCAATACGGGCCGGATGGAACGTGGAAGGAAATGTTCGTTAAAGGGGTGAACCTGGGGGCGACTTCGCCGGGACATTACCCGGGAGAGTTCCCGCTCACCGAGGAGGATTACCTGCGCTGGTTCGAGCAGATTCAGGATTTGGGCGCGAATGTGATCAGGGTCTATACCGTCCACCAGCCGATTTTTTACTCCGCACTGGTCGATTATAATCGTGGCCGGGAGCAACCGTTATATTTTATACAGGGCATATGGTCACCTGAGGAGGAATTGATTGAGAAGCAGGATGCCTATGCCGATCATATTGAACAGAGGTTCAAGCAGGAAATAGAAAAGGCCGTATCTGCCGTGTACGGTGATGCAGACATTCCTGCCAAGAACGGAGAGTCCAGCGGCAAGTACAGAACCAATGCCGGAAAATACTTGATGGCTTGGCATGTAGGTACCGAGTGGGACCCGGGGATGGTGGACAACACCAATAAGGTGCATGCGGATGTGCCGCAGTACAAAGGGGTTCACTTTTCCGGTAGTGCAGAAGCATCACCGTTTGAAAATTGGTTAGCAGAGCTGCTGGACTACACGGCGGTTCAGGAGAAAAAGTATGGATGGGAACATCCGATGACGTTTACCAACTGGGTTACAACCGATGTGCTGGATCATCCAGGCGAGCCGCTCTATGAAGAGGATCTCGTCAGTGTGGATGCACGGCATATTAAGCCGGAAGCATGGGATGGAGGTTATTTTGCTGCCTACCACGTGTACCCGTATTACCCGGATCTGTTCCACATTGATAAGACACTGCAAACCATCAAGGATGAAAAGGGCGAGTACAACACGTACAAAAGCTATCTGCAAAAGCTAAAAGCCGAGTTTTCCGATATGCCTGTAATGATTACAGAGTATGGTGTGCCGTCCTCACTTGGTATTTCTCATCTGGGCATGGGTGGTCGAAATCAAGGCGGGCATAACGAGGTACAGCAGGGAGACATCGATGCTTCGCTTACGCAGGATATCTATGATGAAGGCTATGCAGGAGCGATTCTGTTCATGTGGCAGGATGAGTGGTTCAAAAAGACCTGGAACACGATGCCGCTGGAAATTCCGGCAGATCGCCGGGCGTACTGGCTAAACGTGTTAACCAACGAAAAGATGTTTGGTTTGCTGGCCATGGACCCAGGGAAACAGGAACAGCTGACCATTGATGGCAAGCTGGATGACTGGGATAAGCTGAAAGATGAAGAAGTTACGGTCTGGCAGGGACAGGTGAATGGTATTCAGGAGATGAAAGTGACCCATGATGAAGCTTATCTGTATGTGGGCTTGACGCTGGATCAGCCATTTGACCCGGAGAAAACTGTACTTCGCATTGGAACAGATACCCTTACCGGCGGCAGTCAACCAAGCAACATGTTGCCAGGCAAAACTCTAAGTGATGGACTGGAAACGGTCATTACACTAGGCAAGGATAACGAGTCCCAGGTACAGATTGCGAAGGACTATGATTTCAATCAGCGTCTGTATGGCAAGGACGGATATAACATGATCCCAGACGAGCAATTGAAGTCAGCTGATCCGTTCCATCCGTGGGAACTGGCTGTCAGTCTGAAGATGACCCCGCCAGATACACGTTCAGCGCATCCATTCATGGCGGAGAACGTGGGAACGTTAAAGAGAGGTACGACAGCTTCAGGACAGGCAGACAGCGATTCGTTAACAGCTTGGCAGTATAACGGCAATCAGGTGGAAATGCGAATTCCTTGGATGCTGCTTGGTTTCGGTGATCCGAGCTCCTTGCAGGCCATCGAATACGGACCACTGAAAAACGGTCGGGAGTTTTCTACAACTAGCGTTGAAGGTATCACGCTGGTTCCATGGCTGACGGATCGTTCCACGAAACAGGTATCCTGGCCTGGGGGCGAGCAATCAACGCTGGATTTGAAAACTTTACCCGTCTACAGCTGGAAACCTTGGGAGCAGGTCGAATATAGCGAAAGACTTAAGTTAAGCTATGAGAAAATGCGGCAGAGCTATGAAAAAATGCCTAGTTTTCAGATCGAATAAATCAGCATAGAACATCATAAGCGAGTATAAAAGGAGGACTTTTTCACATGTTCCAGAGTTTAGCTTTGGCCTATTGGTTTTTGATCGCCTGCATTGCACTTGTGATTGTAGGCGTCATCGTTCTGTTTGCCATGAAAATGTCCCACAACGGCAAACGACGCAAAACCGCTTTGTATGAAATGAAGCAACGAGACTACTTCACGTATCTGCAGACCGCATTGACGGAGAACAGCCCACTCAAGCTGCCGCCAGGCAAGCTTGCTCCACTAGAAAGACGGGTTATTCAGGACAAGCTGATTGAATGGATTGACCAGTTCAAGGGAGAGTATCGTGACAAGCTGATCGAACTGTGCCGCGAGGCCGGATTCGTCGAACACGATCTGAAAGAGCTGGGCCGTCTGCGTTACGGACGTCAGATTGATGCAGCATATCGTCTCGGAGGCATGCGCTGTCCCGAAGCAGTTCCAGGTTTAATGGAGCTTCTCAAGGATGAGAAGCCGGGTCCGATGGCTATCATGATTGGACGTTCGATTGCGAGATGTACAACCCGGCATGGCGAGTTGAAAGACATGCTTACACTGCTTTTAACGAAAGGAAAATCGATTCATCATCTGGCAGCGGACATCTTATTGGAAGCAAACCTGGATACGAGTCGTGTGTTGATCGAATTGCTTGAGGATCGCAACCCTGATTTTGTCAAAGTAGGACTTGTGGCGATGTGGGGACAAGCGGTGCCGGAAGTAATGCCTGCACTCCACAGACTCGTCGGAGCAGAGCATGAGGATGTTCGTGCCGAAGCAGTGAAGCTGTATCTCAGTGCAAGTCCAGCACTTAAGGATGAGACGATTCTGAAGCTGATCCAGGACACCGATCCGGAAGTTCGGGCGGAAGTGGTACAGGCACTTGGTTTGAAGCATGCATCAGGCAGCATCCCGTTGCTGCGCAAGGCACTTCGCGATGAAGACTGGAGAGTTCGCTATAACAGCGCGGAAAGTTTGAGTAAGCTGGGCGAACCGGGATTCGAAGCTTTGTGTCAGGCAGCAGTGCAAGGAACGGGTGCAGAGCGCGAGATTGCCATGCAGCAGATCGAGAGCACGATGCAGCATTCGGGAACCGACCACAAGGCGGTAGAGCAGATGATTGCACATAACAAAAAAAGACTGCTGTACGAACGTTATTTTGGCCCGGTGCGCGGCGAAAACCGTACAACCAAGAAACGCACAGGCGTTGCAACAGTAGGAGGGGATTACACTGCTTAGAGATTTATTGCTAATCTACGGTATGGTCGCCATCTATTATGTGGTGTTTGTTAATACGCTTTATTTTTCCATACTGGCCTTATCATTTCGTAACATCTGGACGATCTTCCGGAGGTCACATTACTCCAAGTACAACACGTTATCCGGCTCGGAACTGGTTCCTTCGGTATCCCTGCTGGTGCCAGCGTACAACGAGGAACTGACGATTATTGAAAATGTAAACTGCCTCATGACACTGAACTATCCAACGTATGAAGTCATTGTCATTAATGATGGTTCGAACGACTCCACTTTGAAGGTGTTGCTGGAAGAATACCGGCTGAAGCCGGTGCCGAATACGCAAATTCGCGGAAAAATCTCCTGTCAGAAGATTCGCGGCATCTATCATAACCCGGACTTCCCGGATCTGTATGTCATCGACAAGGAGAATGGCGGTAAGGCCGACTCCCTCAACGCAGGGATTAATTTGTCCCATTATCCGCTGATCTCTTCCATCGATGCCGATTCACTTCTGGAGAAAGATGCTTTGATCCGCATGGCACGCATGTATATGGAGAATCCGGAAGAGACTGTCGCGATTGGTGGGGATGTCCGGATTGCCAACGGCTGCAAAATCGAAAACGGTGCGGTTCAGGACGTATCCTTGCCGCGTAAGATTTGGCCGATGTTCCAATCTATTGAGTATTTGAAAGCTTTCCTCGGCGGACGAATTGGCTGGAGTCACATGAACGGTCTGATCATCGTCTCTGGCGCATTCGGCATGTTCCGTAAGGATGCTGTTATCGCCGTAGGTGGATACCGCGACGGTTATCCAGGTGAGGACATGAACATTATTATCAAGCTTCACCGCTATATGCTGGAAAATAAACTCAAATACCGCGTCGCTTTCTGTCCTGAAGCGGTGTGCTGGACACAAGCGCCGGATTCGTACCGCATTTTGTCTAGCCAACGCAAACGCTGGGGCCGCGGGAATCTGAAAAACATGCTGGAAAATCGCGGCATGCTGTTTAATCCGAAATATAAGGTTATGGGGTTAATCACCATGCCATATAACGTTATTTTCGAAGCACTGAATCCGTATTTCCGCATTACCGGACTGATCGCTCTGGCTGGATATGTGCTTCTGGACATGACCCAGTGGCCGATCCTCGTTTTGTTTGGCTTGCTGAACTTTGTGAGTGGATATCTGCTGAGTGTAGGGGCGTTGATTCTGGAGGAAATTGCGTTTAAACGGTATAACAAGCTGTCCGATCTGGTCAAAATGCTGGTCTACTCCGCCCTGAAATTTGTGGGATATCATCAACTCGGCGTGCTGTGGAGATTGCAGGGACACATTCAGTTTTTGCAAAACAACAATTCCTGGGGCACGATGACACGCCAAAGCTGGTCTGAGGAATCCAAGGACGCCAGCAAGGCGGCTTAATTGTAACAACATTATAGAAGGGTGGAAAAGAACATGCCAAATACGGCGACATTGCAGCGTGAAGCTGCCGTTAATGTGTATCGCAATGTAGAACAGGGATTGAAGGAAACGGGTGCCGAAGCTTGTGGCTTAATGTTCATTCACTGTGCAGGTCAGGTTCAGCCGGAGCAGCAGGTCAGGACACATCTGGAGCAGGCGGGATATACGTCGTTCCAGGTATGGCAGGATAGTCATACACAGGCAATTGCTGTGCTGCTTCCAGGGCTTACGCTCGATGAAGTTCATTATGAAGGACTTCGTATCAAGCATGAGTTGCAAGAGAGTGCTCCTGGTGCTGATCCGCAGATCACACTGGCCAGTTTCCCGCCGGGGGAGCGCCCTTCAAAGGCAACGATTCAGCATATGGCCGAATCTTCGAAGCTTGTGGATTCATCGGAAATTCATATCTATACGCTGGAACATACGGCGGATGACCCCGAACGAATTCTGATCGTGGATAATGATCCGACGGTTCGTGAATTTTTGCAGCTGCGTTTGAAAATGCAAGGATACGAAACCTACGAAGCGGTGGATGGACTCGCTGCACTCGATCTGATCGAGAAAGTGACACCTGATCTGGTGCTGACCGAGCTGAATCTGTATGGAATCGATGGGCTTCCATTCATTCACCATATCCAGAAGCTAGAGATGGAGCAACCGCCGAAAATCGTCGTGTTGACCGAACAGCGGGTGGAGCAGACGATCAGCCAATGTTTCAGTAGCGGTGTAGACGATTATATGACCAAGCCGTTCTCTCCTGTGGAGCTGGACGCCCGGATCAGACGCTGCCTGCACTAGAAGTTAAGTAGATTAGAGTCACAACGGTTACAGTTACAACCACATCTATATGATCTGAACTATTTTTTACACTTTAACATCAAATATATTGCGCGGAGGGAATATCATGGAGAATCAACAATTTCACACTTTACTGAACGCGATCGAAAATAAAGAAGCGGTACTGGGCGTTGTCGGCCTCGGTTATGTCGGCCTTCCCCTTGCGGTGGAGATGGTCAATCAAGGGTTCACCGTCATCGGCATCGACCTGGATGCTTCCAAAGTCGACAGCATCTACAATGGAGATTCCTATATTCACGATATTTCGTCCGACGAATTGAAAAAAGTAATGCAAAGCGGTCGCTTTCAGCCAACAACAGACTACAGCATGTTGCGTGTCATTGACGCACTGAGTATTTGCGTACCGACACCGCTCAGCGAAAACCAGGACCCGGATACCTCTTATATCGAGACGGTTGTTGATCAGATTAAACTGCATATGAAACCAGGTATGCTGATCACACTGGAAAGTACGACGTATCCAGGTACAACGGAAGAGTTGATCCAGCAAGAGCTGGACAAGATTGGACATGAAGCCGGCAAAGATTATTTCCTGTGCTTCTCACCTGAGCGAGTGGATCCATCCAACGGCCGTTTCACCACGTTTAATACACCGAAGGTCATCGGCGGTACAACGGAAGCTTGTCTGAAACTAGGCACTGCGCTGTACAGCAAATATGTAGAGACTGTAGTTCCGGTATCTTCACCTAAAGTAGCGGAAATGTCCAAATTGCTGGAAAACACATTTCGCAGTGTCAACATTGCCTTTGTCAATGAAATGGCGATGATGTGTGATCGCATGGGCATCGATATTTGGGAGGTTATTGACGCGGCTGCGACGAAACCGTTTGGCTTTATGCCATTCTATCCAGGTCCGGGTATTGGCGGACACTGCATCCCGCTCGACCCGATGTATCTGTCGTGGAAGGCCAAAGGATTCCGTTTTTATAGCAAATTTATTGAACTGGCGCAATCCACCAATGACAATATGCCGTACTATGTACTGAATAAAACCTCAACAATCCTGAATGAATACGCGAAGTCTGTTCGTAAATCGAACATTCTCCTGCTCGGCATGTCGTACAAACCGAACATTGCCGATCTGCGTGAATCACCGGGACTGGAAGTATACGAGCTGTTCAAGGAAAGCGGCGCAAACGTTAACTATTACGACCCGCATGCAGAATCATTCAAAGACAAACATGGCGAAAACGTGCACAGCCAAGCCTTTAACCTGGAGCAGTTCAAAACGTACGATTGCATCGTGCTGATCACCAACCACAGCGACTTGCCTTATTATGATATTGCGGAACTGGGTGTACCAATTCTGGATACACGTAATGCATTCCGCACGTACAATCACTCACATATTTACAAGATCGGTCACTCGGTACAACATCCTGTGTTTGCACCAAGTGAAGCGGTTCTCGTCTGAGGCGACCGATGAGAATACAGGGCAAGTTGGCAGGTAAGGCGAAATGGGCTATTGTGGCTGTGGTGTTCTGCCTGCTGCTCCTGTCCTGGCTGTTCAAATGGTTTTCGCATGAGGAACACAAGGCAACCTGGCTGTGGGATACGTCGATCATTATGAAGCAGACACCTGAGATTATCGCGTTCTCCAAGGAACAGGGCGTGGATACCATTTTCCTGCAAGTTCAGGATGAGGTGCCCGATGCGGCTTATCGCAAGTTCATTGCGGCTGCAACCAATGCCGAGATCGAAGTGCACGCGCTGAACGGTCATGCCGACTGGGCTTATCGCGAGAAGCGCGCAGAAGGACTTGCTTTTATTGAACGCGTGCGGGCATACAATTCTTCTTCTGCGAAGAATGAACGCTTTGAAGGCATTCAGCTCGATGTCGAGCCATACCAGTTAAAACGCTGGGAGAACGAGCAGAGCAGTGTCATTGCCGAGTGGCAGAACAATATGGAGGTCTGGACGGAAGCCGGAAAGGAAGCAGGACTATATATGAGTGCAGCGATTCCATTCTGGCTGGATGCCCGGCAGTCTGCTGGAGGCAAGGAGACGTTCAGTCGCTGGGTCATCTCCCGTTTCGATGCGGTAGCTATTATGGCTTATCGGGATAGCGGGCAGCAGATGTACGATCTGTCCAAGGAAGAGCTGGCTGAAGCGGATGATCTGGGCAAGAAAGTCTGGATTGGAGCAGAACTCGCGGATACACACGAGGGAGATCACTTGACCTTTTTCCGCAAGCCCATCAGCAATATGGACGAAGAGATGCAGAAGGTGTTTGAACTCGGTGCCTCGCATTCATCGTTTGCAGGTGTGGCTGTGCATCATTATGAGGCGTGGTATGCGAAGCAAAATGGCATTCCGCTGGCGCGAAAGACCGGGGAAACGAAGGAAGAATCACAACATCAGAAACAATAACACAACCTTTAACGTTTAGTTGATAATCCCTTCTGGGCAAAGCAGCAGGTATTCGTTCCTGCTGTGTGTAGCTCAGAAGGGATTTTTATATTATTTAGGGAATGAGAAAGTGTAGAAATGGAGGTTTCTCTATGTCGAAAAGAGTGAAAATCAGTTGGATTGCTACTTTAGCGTTAGTTGTGGTGATATCAGGTTGGGTGTACTTCAGTTTATTTGGTAATCCGATCAAAATGAATGATGCTGAAGAGAAAGTGAGGGCTTATTTAATTCAACAAAAGCGATATTCTTCTGAGGAAATGATAGATATAACGGGTAATTATTCCTTCACAAGCTCAGAGGCTCCTTATGGTGCTTCCGTAACATTCGCTGATCAGCCTAATGATAAGTATCATTACATCATTTTCAAGGACGGGCACATTGAGCAGTACAGTTATTCGGGCGATAATCCTATACATCTGGAGTCTCCGATTAGATAAAAGCGTCCCAACTGGTGCGCTTGTTCCCCGTTTTGGTAACATTCTACCTTTGTGAACCAGGTGTAGCGTAAGTTACTCTTTACTCACTTGTACCGTTTTCGTCTGAGAGTTATAAGAAACATTAATGTCGTAGACCGAAACGATATCTTTTAGCGGAAAATAAATGCGGTTTTGAATCAAAAGAACGGGATCACTTAATCGAAATGACTTATCATTGTGCTGGAACGTATCACTTCCAACCTTGAACTGTAATTCTGGGGTAGGAATTGCAAAGTCTTCATTGAGTACCTTAAACGTTTTGGTTTCGGATTGAAAGGATAACGCTTTGGAATTAATTTGGAACGGAAGGCAATTCACGAATCCGTCGAGATCAACGTAGGTGTGCCCTTTAACAATCAGACCTGTAAATGATTTTTCGCCCAACACATTGGATTTGATGTTTACCGTTGAGCCGGAAGCGGAGAGAGAAGCCGCATTTACGGATGAACTGAAGCCAGCCATAGCAAGAGTTAGCACAGTCACCACTAAAAACTTGGAAATACGCATGATAACCACTCCTTTGGTATATTCATTAGAATTAACGTAAGAACCGGTACATAAGTTACATATGTTGGGAGTAAGTTTTTAGGAAGTGAAAGATGAGATTTTTTCGTACTGAATAAGGCAAATCCCGATCACTCGCATAGTGAAGGGGCTTGCCTTATTCAGGTTATTTTTGCGCTTGAGAACAGGAAAGTGTTACGTTAGTGCGCCGGTTCTCTTAACCAACTAATCTAATCAATCTACTGTTCTGTTGTCGTTGTTCGGTAGCGGTTGGGAGGTAAGCCAACTTGCTTTTTAAAAGCTTTGGAGAACGAAAATAAATCCGGATAACCTACGGAATGAGCCACCTCCGTTAAACTCAGCGTGGTCTGCACAAGCAGGAGTTTGGCTTGCTTCATTTTGAGTTGCTGGATA
The DNA here is from genome assembly GCF_030803945.1 of Paenibacillus intestini. Classification (NCBI taxonomy): domain Bacteria; kingdom Bacillati; phylum Bacillota; class Bacilli; order Caryophanales; family Paenibacillaceae; genus Paenibacillus; species Paenibacillus intestini. The sequence continues at coordinate 705,438 of NZ_JAURUN010000003.1, forward strand.
TATTGCACAGGGGACAAGCCGTAGGCTTTACGAAACTGTTTGGCAAAATGGGTTCGATCCACCCCTGCATGGGCAGACACACCCTCCACCGAAATGCCGCCTGCAAAATGAAGTTCAATGTACTCTTTACCTTTTTGAAGCCAGGGGGTGGCTACATCCGGTTGCAAGTCTTTGTTCGCCGGAGAGCGTGCAATGCGGTCGAAAAGGCTGAGAAACCGGATCAGTCGCCCCAAATCACTGGCACTGTCCTGCGGTTTACGAACGTCCTCCATAAATGAACGCATGTTGCTAGCTGTTTCGGGCGTGAGTACACCTGAACGGTACGGATTTTCAGGACTTAAGCCAATTCGGGAGAGCAGTTCAGCGGCATATGCTCCGTCAAAGGCAATAAATATTTTCTGCAAAGGATGGTCGGGATCTGTCCAGTACTCATGCGTCACATGTGGAAACAGACAGAAGGCATCTTTTGCTCGCAAGGGATACTGCTGTCCGTTCTGAATGAATGAGCCTTCGCCCTCCAGCACAAATAACAAATAATGATAAGGCGTAGTCCGAGGACCTATATGATAATTGCTTTTAGCAATGTTACGACCAATGCGTAACGGCCATGCACCGCTGGCCTTCTCAAATTCAGACGGAGTGAAAAATAGAATATCTAAAAACTCGTGGTGGTCCTCCTTCATGCGCTCAAGCTCGGTCACCAGGAACACCTCTTTATTATATAAGTATCGTCGATATCATCTAAAAGATTCATTTATAACCTATTATACAGGTGGGTTTTATATAAATTCAAGATCAGGTAAACCTGAATTCGGAAAATGACCACAAAATGACAAAAATAAATTGCCGCGAAATGACATTGATCACAGACAAATCAATTGATATGATGTCCATACCTATTAAACCAAGTTAATTAATCGGCTTTTAGATGTGTACTTTACAAAACAATTAGAAATTAGGCGCACTTTAAAAATAGGGTTTAACGAGTGCGAACATAGTGGAGGGGACGAAATCGATTCTGAAGAAACGTAGTGTTCGCCTTTATCTCCGGATTTTCCCTTTGGAAAGGGAATCGAAAAATCTGGAGATAACAGCGATCGAAAGAACGATTCGTACCCGGAACGGCCATGTTGCACAACACCGATCTTATTTTTAACATGAGACTTTATTTATCCATAGAGGGGACTGACGTGAATGAGCGAACAGGAAGAGATGAAATTTGGATGGTTTTTACCAACCGCCGGAGATGGGAAGTATGTAGGTGTAGAGCCGGAGCGTGAGCCAAGTCTGGATTATCTGGTGCAGGTGGCACAGACGGCGGAAACGGCCGGATTCGAATTTGTACTCATTCCGACAGGGGGAGCCTGTCTGGACGCATGGGTGGTCGGCTCGGCGGTAATGAGTCACACCAAGACATTGCGTCCCCTTGTAGCGATTCGCCCAGGTTTAGTTACACCCGTACTTGCGGCCCGCATGGGTGCGGCACTGGATCAGCTCTCTGGCGGTCGCGCCATGATTAACGTAGTTACAGGCAGTTCGGTTCGAGATCTGGAAGAACTCGGTGATCCGCTGGCACATGCGCATGATGAACGGTATGTTCGCGCAAGCGAGTATATGGAAGTCATGAAGCGTTCGTGGACGCAGTCGACAGGCTTGAATCTGACGGAATTCGCCGGAAGTGGCGCACAATCAGGTGCAGATGCATCCAGCGAACCAAATCCTGAATTCAACGGTCAATATTACAACTTCAAAGGCCCGGTAGGCATGCCGGAGACGGTACAGAAGCCATACCCTCCATTCTATCTTGGAGGAAGTTCTCCGATTGCCAAGCGAGTGGCCGTTGAACATGCAGATACCTTCCTGATGTGGGGCGAGCCGCATGACTGGATTCAGGAACAGATTGAAGAGATCGAAGTCATTCGAGAGCAGGTAAAAGAGGAGACGGGTAAAGATCGTCAGCTCCGTTACGGTATGCGTGCTCAGGTGCTCATTCGGGATACGGAAGAAGAGGCATGGGCAGCGGCATGGGATATTATCAGCAAAGTACCACCGGAAGCGATTGAAAAGGCCAAAGCCGCATTCGCCGAAACGGATGCCACCAACCAACGCAGACAGAATGAGCTCCGGGAACTGTCCGAGAAGCAACAGTTTGTCGTTGGGCCGAACCTGTGGACAGGTTTGTCGGTGGTACGTTCCGGGGGAGCCATCCTCATCGTGGGTACAGCGGAGCAGGTTGCAGAACGTTTAATGGAATATGGAGACCTGGGCGTGACGACATTTATTCTATCCGGTTATCCGCATCTGGAAGAAGCCGAAATCTTCGGCAAGACCGTGATGCCCATCATCCGCGAGAAATGGAAAACAAGACAGAAACAACATTCTATTACTGCTAACTTAGGAGGTCGTCTTTCATGAAAAAAAATAAAAAAATGATCCTGCCGCTTGTCAGTATGCTGGTGATGTCCATCCTGCTGTCCGCTTGCGGCGGTGGAAATAATGCGGCATCCGGAGAGAACGGCTCCTCAGGTTCAGGCAAAGTAACCATTAGCTTCATGCACTGGCGCGGTGAGGATTCCGAAGCATTTAACAAGACGATCGACGCGTTTGAAAAAGAAAACCCGAACATCCATGTGGAGATGCAGACGCTCCCATCGGATCAGTATCAATCCACTGTGCAATCCAAAATCAGCGACGGCTCCACAGGGGATGTGTTTGCATCTTTCCCGGGCGCTCAATTCCAAGCGTTCAGCAAAGCTGGACTGTTTACGGATCTGACGGGATCATCCATCCTGTCGGCTTACAATCCAAAACTGATCGAAGCCGGACAGCATGATGGCAAACAATATGCGATTCCGTATCAACTTGTATATAACGATCCGATCTATAACGTTAAACTGTTTGAAAAGTACGGCCTGACCCCACCGAAAGATTGGGAAGGGTTCCTGGCGCTGTGCCAAAAACTGAAAGACAATGGCATTATTCCGATTGCCTTTGCCGGAGCGGACATTGGTCCGGGTCAATTCATGAATACGATGGTGATGAACAATGCACCGAGTGACGACATTTTTACCAAAGTTGAAGCGGGCGAAGCCAAACTGACAGATGAGTTCTGGGTGAAAACGTTGACGCAAATCAAAGAGCTGAACGATAAAGGATACTTCCAGCAGGATGCACTGGGTACAAAAGACCCGGCAGCAGGTGCACTGTTTATTCAGGAAAAAGCAGCGATGCTTGCAAGTGGATCGTATCAACTTGCTCAGAACAAACAACAAAACCCGAATCTGGAGCAAAAGTTGCTCGCGCCGATTACGGTAAGTGCGGATCAAGCCAAATATGAAGGGGTGCACACGACCACATTCATGCTTGCGGTAAACAGCAAATCGAAACACCCGGAAGAAGCAAAGAAATTCCTTGAATTCCTGAGCAAACCGGATGTAGCTAGCGCATACGCCAACCAAACCGGACAGAATGTAACGGTGAATGACGTGAAGTATGATACACCAGAGCTACAAGTTGCAGGAGAATGGGCGAACAAAAAGACCGTGTTCCAGCCACGGTTCACCATTCTGAATGGAGACAACCAGAAGGCGGTAACCAACTCCATTCAGGCTGTGCTGAGCGGGACTTCCCCGGAAGAAGCAGCACAGCAGGCACAAGCGATCATTGATCAGCATATCGGGAAATAAACGATGAAAAACCGTATTCAGCTATCCCTGTTTCTGTTACCCGGATTGCTGCTGTACGTTGGATTGTTCGTATTTCCTACATTGACGGGGCTGTTCTACTCCTTTACGGATTGGGACGGGGTATCCCCGTCGTATGCATTTGTAGGGCTGGATAATTACAAGGACAGTCTCAGCAGCATCGTATTTCGCAAAGCCTTCGGCAATAACGTGGAGTTTATGTTAACCGTTGTCATCGCACAAACCTTTATTTCACTCGTTCTAGCCCTGCTTCTGGTACGCAATACCAAGACAAAAGTGGTACTTCGGGCGTTGTATTTCCTACCTGCGATTCTGTCGTCGGTATCCGTTGGGCTGATCTGGGCGTTCATGTATGACCCGTCCATTGGACTGATCAATTATGGACTAAACGAGGCGGGCATGAGCAGCATGGCTCGTAACTGGATCGGTGATCCGAAGATTGCGATTTTCTCTATCGCTGCGGTGCAGGTTTGGGCTCACGCAGGACAGATGATGATTGTGTTCATCGCAGGTCTGCAAGGCATTCCGGCAGAACTGTACGAAGCGGCACGTATGGACGGCGGGAGCAAATGGCAGGTATTCCGTACCGTGACCTGGCCGCTGCTGGCTCCATCGGCAACGATTGTGGTAGCCTATACGACCATCCAGTCGTTCAAGGCCTTTGATCTTATTTTCACCATGACGGACGGAGGCCCAAACTACGCCACTGAAATTTTGACCACATATATTTATCATACGGCTTTTGGCAGTTATTCCTTTGGTCTGGCTTCTGCGGGTTCGATGATCTTCCTGGTGTTGCTCGCGCTACTGACGTTATTACAGTTCAAGGCGCTCCGTGCCGACCGGGTGAGCTATTAACGGATAGATGATTGCCTCTTTTCGTGAGCGTTTATCGAGAACTGTGTTCGAACAATAGGAACCAGTTGATTATGGATGTAGAGATTAATTTTAGGTGTGAGGTTGAGAGGAAGGAGGGATTTTTTATATGGTTTTAAAATGGTTCAATCGACTGATTCTGTTTGTGTACGCACTGCTGATCCTTGTGCCGTTGTATTTTGTATTTGTATCTTCGTTCAAAACAAGCAGTAACTTCTTCACCAGCCCCTTCAGCTGGCCGGAGCCGTTTACGTGGGATAATGTGACGGGTTTGTTCCGTAATCAGCCGATGTGGCAGTACTTCGGGAACAGTATGATTGTGACGCTCGGCACAGTTGCGATTGAACTGTTGCTGAGTAGCATGATTGCGTACGCCATTGTACGCTGGGGTGGCAGTGTAGGCAAAATAGTGTTTGCACTCTTTGTTGCAGGTTTGATCGTGCCGTCTCAGGTCAGCATGTTACCGATCTATTCCCTCACACGTACACTTGGATGGTCGGATAGTCTGACGGGTTTGATTATCGTATCGGCGGCCATGCTGATGCCCGTTTCTGTGTTCATGCTGACGGGTTTTATGCGTATGTTGAATTCGGAAATTTTGGAAGCAGGTAGTATGGATGGCGCAAACGAGTGGAGACTCTTCACCCGAATTGCTCTGCCACTCGCAGCACCTTCACTGGCGGCAACGGCAACGTTCCTGCTGGTGATGGTCTGGAATGACTTGCTCATTCCGATGCTTATGCTTACCAGCAAGTCCAAACTGACCTTGCCACTTGCCCTGATGCAATTCCGCGGGGAGTACGTGACGAATTATCCGATGATGCTGACTGGCGTTCTTGTGACAGCGATCCCGATGATTGTGCTGTTCTTGCTACTTCAGCGTTATTTCGTCGCAGGTCTGACCGCTGGTTCCCTTAAAGGTTGAGGGTCGAGAAGAAGACTGAGAGATCCTTTACAAAATCGAGTTCGTTGTATATTCGTTGTAAATTGGCGTCACGTCGTATTTTGCATTGATTTCTGGTTCATTCTGCATAATAATGGTTTAGTGTCAGGATGACTACATAGAGATCAAGGGAGCTATTAATCTGATGAGTAAATTGGAAGTGTTGCGGAATCCCAAGCAGCGCAAGCTGCTGTTCAGTGCCGGCATGAGTTGGCTGTTTGATGCGATGGAGGTCGGCATGATCTCCTTTATCGTAGCTGCACTCGCGAAGGAGTGGAGTCTTAGTCCCGGACAAGTTGGGGTGCTTACAAGTATCAACTCTATCGGTATGGCGCTAGGTGCCTTGCTTGCAGGTGCACTCGCAGACCGTTTTGGACGAAAAGCGATTCTGATGTGGACGTTGCTGATCTTCACGATTGCAAGCGGTCTATCAGCACTCGCTACTGGTTTTGCAGTCTTGTGTGCACTACGTCTCGTTGCAGGGATCGGTCTTGGCGGCGAGCTGCCCGTAGCATCTACGCTGGTATCGGAATCGATGCCTACAGCGGAACGTGGACGTGCGGTTGTGTTGTTGGAAAGCTTCTGGGCAGGGGGCTGGATTGTATCGGCGCTGATTGCCAATTTTGTAATCCCTGAGTATGGGTGGAGAATTGCATTTGCCATTGGAGCTCTTCCGGCGTTCTACGCGCTGTATTTACGCCGTGCTATCCAAGATCCTCCGCGGTACAAGAATCACACGAAATTGCACAAAATTACATTCCGCGAGAAGGTTGCCACGGTGTGGTCCGCACCGCATCGCCGCACCACATTAATGCTATGGATTTTGTGGTTTACCGTTATTTTCTCGTATTATGGCATGTTCTTGTGGTTGCCTTCGGTTGTGATGGCGAAAGGCTTTACGTTGGTCAAAAGTTTTCAGTACGTGTTGATCATGACGATCGCACAGTTGCCAGGTTACTTCACTGCTGCGTATTTCATTGAACGGTTTGGTCGGAAGTTTGTACTTGTCGTGTACCTTACTTTGACTGCGTTCAGTGCGATTGCCTTTGGACTGGCTACAACCGAAGCGACCATTTTGGCCGCCGGAATCTGCTTATCGTTCTTCAACCTGGGAGCTTGGGGCGGATTGTACGCTTACAGTCCAGAATTGTATCCAACATCCGTGCGTTCCACAGGCGTTGGACTGGCTACATCGGTAGGCCGGATCGGGGGCGTACTTGCACCATTTATGGTAGGTATGCTTGTTCAGAAGGCAGTTCCAATCAGCCTGATTTTCACCATTTTCTTCGTGACAATTCTCATTGGAGCAGCTGCTGTGCTGTTCTGGGGCCGGGAAACGAAAGGGCAGGAACTCGCCGAGTAATGTTCAGAAAATTTTAGCGCAACTTTTGTGCGGGTCTGTTTGCCTACGGAAGTGGATGCTCAATTAGCGGTAAAAGGTTGATATAAGAAGAGGTATGACCCTGATACGACCATGGGCTCATGCCTCTTTTTGATCTGTGCAGGACTCATTTTTTCATGCTCCATCGGTCCGATAGACGGGCAATTTTTGATATCCTATAATGACACTCGGGATGTCCATCCGAGAGGATTCAGGGGGAAGCCGTATAACTGGATTCAGAAAAATGGAGGGTTAAGGAAATGACGAATAAGAAGAATACAATGAGCGAAATGCATATGACGAGTGAACAGAATAGCGTGTACGAAATGGTGCGAGTTGATGAAGAGGTAGGGATGAATATCATATATGGGTATTCTGATCCGAATGATCTGCGCACGAGTGCAGACGATATGAAACCTATTACCGTGAGTCGTAAAGTCACCCATCGCAGGGGTAGAAAGACGAACAAAAGAGCAGGCCGAGTCAGTATGCTTCTTGGGGCCTGTGCAATGACGCTTGGACTTACCGTTGCTGCCCCTTCCGCTGGAGCACAGAAGCTGGAGCAGGGCATTCGCAGTGAGCATGTGGTGCAATTGCAGGAGCAACTGAGCGAGCTCGGGTATTTTGATGCTGGAGTAACAGGTTATTACGGTTCGATCACTCAGAGCGCAGTTCGCGATTTCCAGCAAGCACAGGGATTAAGTGCCGATGGTGTAGCAGGTCCGGTGACGCTGAACAGGCTGAACCAAAAGGTCAAAGCCGAAGGAGAAACACTGCGTCAACTGGCGAAGCTGATCCATGGGGAAGCACGCGGAGAATCTTTTGAAGGACAGGTAGCAGTAGGGGCAGTTGTCTTAAACCGGGTGCAATCGGGGGAGTTTCCGTCATCCATCTCCGAAGTCATTTTCCAGAAAGGTCAGTTCACAGCTGTAGACGATGGTCAATTTAATCTGAAGCCAACCGCAACCTCGTTCAAGGCTGCCCGTCAAGCTCTCAATGGTGCCGACCCAACGCATGGAGCGCTATTTTATTACAATCCGAAAATTGCCACGTCTGAGTGGAGCAAGAGCAGACCGACATTACTGACGATTGGGCAGCATGATTTTACGAGATAAGTGTAAGTTGAGATATGTAATGTAACACTGCTAAAAATAATAGTAATGATGAACCCCGGCCGTGCGCTGCTGAATGCAGATGTGCTACCGGGGTTTATTTTATATTTAGGCTATGCGGGACATACATATAAGTGGTACTGGAAATCCATGAAACCAAATATTAATTTACAAAGTATATATAAAGAAGGGTGTAATTAGTTATTAATTATAAATTTTTGCTTTGGTTTACATCCATAGAAGGGAGGACGAATATGCCATTTATTGGGGGAATCATTATAATCTTTATCCTTGCATTTATTCTATGGTCATTAATGTTCCCGCTATTCAATAAAATAGGTAGTAGAATTCTGAAGAAATACAATAAATTCAAACAAGAGGAGAACGGTAATGAAAAATTCAAAGACGTTTAGGGTAGGAGCAATTACGGTTGCGTTGGTTATTATCTTGGGAGTCGTACTGATGACCTTCTTTTTAACACGAATTCCGAATGGCTATGTCGGGGTTGTCTATTCACCCAATGGAGGGGTAAAAGATAGTACACTGAGTCAAGGGTGGAAGCTCGTTGGAGCGTTTGATAAAGTAACGAAGTATCCGATCCGAATTCAAACGGTTGAATACAGAGATATTCAGATTGCTACCTCTGATGGAAAGAACATCACCATCGATTTTGCTTATAACTATCAAGTCGAACCAAGTAAGGTATCTTCTATCTTTAATACATTTGGGCCAATTAGCATTCAAGAAATCGAGGATACATATCTCAAAACACGTTTCCGTGACGCAGCCCGTAAAGGGATCTCCAAGTTTACAGTCATTGATGTTTATGGCGAAAAGTCATCTGAAGCAGGTGTAGACGTGCAACAACGTTTCTCTGATGATGTTAAGGAGTTAGGCTTTATTGTATCTAACGTTACTGTAGGTGTTCCTCAACCTGATGCAAAGACTCAGGAAGCAATCGATAAGCGTGTCGAAGCTTCTCAAGAACTGGAACGTAAAACGACTGAGCTTGAGATCGCCAAGAAAGAAGCAGATCGCAAGCGCGTGGAAGCGCAAGGTAATGCAGACAAACTGTTGATCGAAGCAGAAGGTCAAGCCAAAGCCAATAAAGAGCTACAACAATCCTTATCCAGTCAACTCGTTGAATATGAAACCATCAAGAAATGGGATGGAGCTCTTCCATATGTAAGTGGATCAAATACACCAATGATTCAATTGCCGACGACCAAAACAGAGCAAAATAGCAGCACGGGTAGCCTGTCTCCCTAATTAGCGGTTTTGAAATGCAGACCTTGCTTTTTCAACAATTGAAGATGTTGAATTCTAATGAACAAGCCGGTCCAATATGGGGCTGCCTTGTTCATTTTTGAGCTTTTTCATAGGTATATAAGCCGTGTTCATCACACATCTTATATTGTTATAATGTAAATGGTAGGTGAGTAAAATGAAGTTCTTAAAAGGATCAATCATTTTTATAATATTAGCGGGCGTAGTTTCAATTATATGGTATGGTTCCTATGAAAATGATATGAAGAAACTAGAAGACGGCTTAAGAACGTATTTAACTGTTGAGAAAGGATTAAATGAAAACGATATTATAAGCATCACAGCTCGTCGTAGTAAAATGCCGAAGTATCCTGTAGTAGTGAAATTAAAAGATGATCCACAGGAGTATGTCTACTCTTATAGAGGAGAGCAATGGGTGCAATTAACACCTGACCCACATTCGTGAAAAATTATATTTTATGAATTCTGATAAACAAGTGAGTCCATTAGTGGAATGCTTGTTTATTTGAGTTTTTCTTAAGAGGTCCTGTAAGAGTTAATATGCCTCACCATTGGATTTACCTATCCAATCCTGTACAATGAATAACGACAAAACAACGGTAGATTAAGGATGGATTCGAACGATGAGGATTATTATATCACCGGCCAAAAAGATGAAGGTTGATACCGATCTGATGGCTAGCGCCGCGATACCGCAATTTATAAATGAATCAGAACAGTTATTAAGTCTGCTTCAAACCTTATCCTATGACGAGCTCAAAGCGCTCTGGAAATGTAACGATGCTATCGCCGAACAGAATGTGCAGCGGATTGAGAACATGAATGTGAAGACAAATCTGACGCCAGCAATCTATTCGTATGAGGGCATCCAGTATCAATATATGGCGCCAGGTGTTTTTCAACATGAGGAACTGGCGTATCTGGAGCAGCATGTACGCATATTATCCGGTTTTTATGGAATGTTACGGCCTTTGGATGGGGTTACCCCTTATCGGTTGGAGATGCAAGGCAAGCTGCAAGGCCCAGGGTTCAAATCGCTCTATCAGTTCTGGGGCAGCAAGCTGGCAGATCAGCTTCAGACGGAAAGTAACTGCATTCTCAATCTGGCTTCTAAAGAGTATAGCAAGAACATCACCCCTTTTCTAAAAGAGGAGACACGCTTTATCACATGTGTATTCGGACAGATGGTCGGTGGGAAGCTGGTTGAAAAGGCAACCCGCGCTAAAATGGCAAGAGGTGAGATGGTGCGATACATGGCAGAGCGTAAGATTACCGATGTGGAAGACATTAAGGGATTTGATCGGTTAGATTTTGTTTTCTCGGAAGAGAAGTCGGATGAAAGCACTTATGTGTTTGTTTATGCAGAGGAAAAGTAGTCATTGGTGTTCTTAGTTATATATAACAGAATAACAATTCGTTTATTGCATCAAAAGTCGCCATATGGCGGCTTTTTTATCTTTCATGCTCTGAAAAGGAAGAGATTACCTTTAATTGAGGACTATTTTACTATTACCTAAATTAAGGGAAATGACGATACTTATAATTCGACCATCTATGTACAGAGGTTTAGGAAAATTGAAATGATATGCACAGAAGGCCCACAAAGAAACAATATTAATGTATAAAAGGAGGATACATTTTTGAAAAAAGTATTGTTTATCGGCATCTTCTTGATCATTGCAACACTAGGTTGGGTATGGTATTCAATGAATGACCTTACGCCGATAGAATCAACTACGCACATTGTTTCGGTTGAACTGGAGGGAACTTCATCCTGTAAGGTAACAGTTAGAGATCTATCAAAGGGGCACAACAGAACGAAGACAGAAACATTTGAAAGTCCATCTTGCAACAAATTAAAAGAGGGAGATGAGATAACCTATCGGTATCTTAACGAGGGAAGGTATCTGTACATCGTTTCGATTAATAAAGTATCGACGAAAGATCCTCTGACAGGAGTGATTACTAAAATGAATGAACATGATGGTTACTATTATGTTAACATTGCATCCGCAGTTTTTGGAAAAGAAACCTTTCCGATTGATAAAAAGGATTGGAAAAAGTTAAATATCAGATCTAATATTACATTCTACTTAGACCATTGGAATAGGACAATTAAAATCCTTTAAATAGATTTTAGTCATAAATTTTTTTATAAGGGAGTTTGGGTTATCAAAAAGAAATGAAATAAGTGTGGAACATAAATGCTTGGTTGGTGTGAACGAGCCTTTTTCAAGTTTCTTTCATGTGGCTCTTTGTCCTCGTCAATTTCATTATGCTTTTTCCCATTAGGATATAGGACCGTAGTATGGAAACATAGCATTCAGAGGGAGGTTTACGAAGATAAATCAGGAGGTTAGACGGATCAAATTGCCATTAAACTTCTGCTAACATAGTTTTATCCTATATTAGATGAGCGGTGAACATGGATGAGCACGATTAAAGTTACTCCTGAGCAGTTACATCACGTATCGAATCAGGTGGATCAGGCGAGACAGCAATTGGAGTACATCCAAGATAATCTCTCCAGGCAGATGATGTTCCTTCAAACCATGTGGATGGGTGTGACACAGGAGCGTTTTTATGATGATTTTGCGCGGTCGCGTCCCGTACTACAGAAAGCACTGGAGAGTATGGTGTATACTTCGAAAGAGTTAGAGGATATTGCGACACGGTTTGAGAATGCAGATGCAGAGAAAGGCAGTCTGGGCGGTATTATTGGTGCTGTTGGTGCGGCAGCAATGATGAAGAGCTCAGTAAGTGATACGGGCTCGGAGGACAAAGGCTATCGGATGGCACAAGTGAATATCTATGGTAGGCTGATGTGGATGCCTGTAAACGAAAATGGTGTCCCCGATCAGGCATCTCTGCAGGCTTATGAGAAGGATCAGGGACATTTGGATATCAATCGGATGCAAGCAGGTCATGCGGAAGAGCCGGGGGAAGATATCAATGCGTTGCAGATTAAAGCTTTTGAAAACAGAATCCATCCCTTCACAGGCGAGCCTGTATCCGATAAGTATGCTCAGATAATGCTGACTTCTCTGAAGTTCAGCCAGATCTTTATGGCTTTCCAGATGGTTCGCGGAAGTATGCCGGGTCGCAAAGGGCCGTTTCGCTTGCCTGCTTCTGATCCGGCTGTGGCAAAGATTAAAAAGAATTTGGAAACGGGTGAAGTTAGAAAAACTAGCAGTACTGAGCGTACTAGTAACGTTAGGACGTTTATTTCAACCGATAAATATGTAGGTGAAACTGCTAATGCTATTGAAGCAAGATATCCTGGTAAAGTGGTAGATGTAAACAAGAAAGTATATAGAGATGATGGAACACCATTGACAGATTATGATATTGAGCTTGATAACGCAATAATTCAAGTTAAACAAGGTGGTGGAAAAGGTGCGACGCGACAAGCAATAAATACTGCCTCAAGTACAAATAAAGAAGTTATTGTATATTTACCTAATCAAATTTCAAATTCTGCTGTTGTAAAAGGGCTTCAAAAAGAAGGGTTCCAAGTGTTTACAAGTGAATCAGACTTAATTAATTATGTGGGTAGGTAATAAAAAGGGGAGAATGCTGTATGCAATGGATAATTCTTATTGGCAATGAAAGTTTCAATCTTAACCGTATTCGTAATCTGAAACATTACGGTGAAAATAAATCTACTAATCTTACTGAGAATAGATTTGTTGTAGATTACGGTTACGATCATGTTTTTTATGAAAGTGCAGCAGATATCATTAATGATTATGAAGAAGATGATATAAAACGAATTCCTTTTTCAAACCCTCAATTTATAATGATGACGTATACGAATGAAAAATTGATGAAACAAATATTGTCCCAAGAGAATTTTCCGCGTGACATTTATATTGATGATGATAATGGGAATATAGTTCCAATAGAAGATTTCATTGTGTCTTAATTATTAATTGGAGTTGACCTTGAAGGGGTGCATCCCTCAAGGTTTTTTTTACTTTAGAAAAAGCATTAATAAACTAAAAGAAGAGTTTCCAGACTACAAATTTAGTGCTGCTTTTGGAGGCGAATAAATGCATGTCAATTAGTGCTGTAATATATGAACCACAAAATGATTTTGAACAGAGTTTCTTTGTCCCAATTGCTACGGAATCGTTTTTTAAAGAACGTTGGCAACCTGCGATTGAGGAACTAGGGTTACAATGGATAGACCTCTTCTCATCAGGTGTTGATGTAGAGGAGGAAGATGTACCGTCAATTATTGAGGAACTAATTCAAATCAAAGATTGGGCCGTAAAAAATTTAGCAGAGGAACAAAGGGATAAAATGATCGAAAGAATAACGAGTCTATAAAATAAATTGCCACTAGCATTTCAGCGCAAAGATGCTGTTGTTTTTATAGGATAGATCGAATATTAGTCATGTTAAAATTTGATGGATTTACCCTGTGCAGAGTGAATCCATCATTCAATCAATACATAAGATTCGTATAAAGATTTCTTCAATGGGGTGGAACAGGAGGGGATACGTTGACTGCTCAAATGGATGAAAATTTTTTCGACGAATTTATCTAAAGCCGTTGCTTCTAAGGATTTTAATAAACATTTTGATAAAGATATCGAATACTAATGAGGTGAAAGAAATGTATCTTGAGAATGCAAAATTAAAAATAAATAATATACATTGGGATAAGATAGGAACAACTGTGAATGATGAAGATTCTAAATTGGGTTATGAGTTTTTAAGAAGATTAGCTATTTTTTTTAAAGAGGAACAGCTAAAACCCCTACCACCAGCTTTTACGAATATAGCAAAATTGCTGGGTGACGTTGAGGATGAAATAGAGATTTCAATGTATTGTAGTCCAGAAGCAGTAAAGTTTTTAAATAAAAATTTGTATGTAAAAAGAATATTTGAGTATTATTTACAGCTGGCTAAGTATGCAGACAAATCACCAATTGTCCATAAATACTTGAATATTTATGAACTTTTAATAAGAGTTTTTGAAAGAGGAGGCTCATTTTCTATTAAACCGCTTGCATTAGATATAACAAATGTTGCTCATTTTCCTTTGAATGTTAGGTTTTTGGAAAAAGAACCGATTGACATTAAAGACCTTTAATCTTGGAATAACGAAAAATTCAAATAATAGGCAATGAAGCATATTTAAATTTACTACGTACTGGACAAGTTCCAATGAATGATTTAAATATTTCAACGCTCCAGCAAGACAGCGGCAAGTTGTGGGGAGTCTATAGCACACATATGGCTGACTAATCAACGCATTGATTATGAAAATTTATCAAACCAGGAGTTACAGTGATTGAAGCGTTGTCTGTGATTAAAGCAAACCGTCCTGATTGGTATAAGACGTATTCAGAATTGTATTATCAATCATAGGTTAAAGACAGCCCTAAAGACCATCCTTTAGGGTTTCTTTGTTGTGAAGCTAACCGATGGTGTCTCAGTTTTTTTTAAAATGTAGGAGTTCAACCTGGTAGTTTCAAAGATTAGGAAGGAGTACTTACTGTGTTGAAAATAAAAAATGTAAAGCAGTCAGATGCAGGATTTTATACGGAATCTACTTATACCCCATCTGTACAAACATATAATATATTGACAGAACATATGTCAGATGATTGTATTCCAATTCAAATTGAATGTGGTGGATGTATTTGGTTGGATAATGAAGGGGCTCTTAGAGAAATTGAATTTATTTATCCCAAGACAGTTCAGAGTCCTTTACTTCACATTGTGGAACGAAGTATTATGGGGACTCCGCATTTTGAAGTAACAGACCCCATATATGAAAGTCCATTCATTCAGGTTTTTGAAGGTGGTTTTGTAATTTGGCTAAAAGAAGTAACCCATATTGAATTGGGTATATCAGATGGAGAAATTATATATTTTATTTCTAACAACGAACTATGTGGAATATTAGCAACAAAGACAGTAATAAATGAGTGAAATTTTAACCTTTACAAGCATAGAGTGAGACGTGAAAAGTTTTCATATCCAAGAGGACCTGAGCATATTGAACAACTGAAGAAAGCAATTGATAAAGAAGGAATAGCAGATAGAATATTATGGTTCCCCTAAGGAGTGGAAAAATGGAAGGAAAAGATATTATTAATATGTTTGCTTTGCATAAAAAGTGGGTTGAGACAATTGGTGAGGAAGGTGAACAGTTAAAGTTAGATGAAGTTGATTTAAGAGTTTTTGACTTATCCGATGTATTACTTGAACAATCCTATTTAATAGATTGCACTTTTGATGATCTCAAACTGGAAAATGTTGATTTTCATTCATCATTATTAGCCTCATCAACGTTTATCAATGCATCTTTAGATCGATGTGATTTTTATAAATCAGATCTCAGGTATACGGATTTTTCCAACTGCATCATTAGAAATAGTAGCTTTAGTAAAGCTGATTGTTGGGAAGCAGCATTTAATAACGCATGTTTAGTCGATTGTAATCTGATTAATGTATCTTTTCATTTAACCGATTTTAGAAATGCAAGACTAGAAAATGTAGATATAAGTGTATCGACATTTAAAGATACGTTGTTAAACAAAGTAACACTAAAGAGTATTAAAGGGATAGAGGAAGCTTTTTTTCAGAGTATAAATATTGGCACACCGGAAAAACCAGTGTTGTTAGAAAAAGAAGAAGCTAGGAAATGGTTTTTAGAAAAGTGTGAACCCTAATATTTGTTTCACTACATCAGACAGGTTGATCTTAGTTGGGTACTACAATGATTGACCTGTTTGGGTTATCTTCGTTTTCTGCCTGCCAGGTTTGTAGATAACAAAGAAGGGGATGCTGCAATACAATATTACAGTGAGAACAATTTGCTAACTTCTCTGAGAATAAAATTGTCTGGCGTGTGAACCTAGAGGACTTGCAAAAAAATAGTTGAGGAAGATCTTATAATGAAAATTAATGATTCAGTTTTCGGCGAGCTCGAATATGATTATGTTTGGACTAAGGATACGACTATTCAATTTTTTGAAAATGAAAACAAAATATCACCCATGATTGATGGAGATGAGGACGGTATATTTGATGAAGAACAGTACCTGGCATATCAGGCATTAATGAAAAATTGGAATGATTTGCAGCAAAATTTCTTACAAACACTCTTAGAGTATTATCAACAAAGGCGATATGAACTGGGTTATGATATCATTTTTAATGAGAACTATCCCTTAGTTGAAACAACGGGTCATATTCTGGAGATGATTGAGTTAGATGGCATTGTGGTTCCCTACGGAGATATAAGGGAAGGCCGAGATATTGGAGTACTATTTAATTGCTCATGGGATAAGGAAAATGGAGTGGGACTTCGTTTATTGGATGAAGAAGTGATTGAGGTAGGATACCAGGATATCGTAATTTAATTTTGCTCAAGCTTGCGAACAACTACAAAAGATCAGGTCGTCCGTGAAACATAAATCAGGAGGCGATACATATTGGCTTCATTCGTTTTGTTACTTAAGGAAATGGAAGATGAGAAAAGGTTATTTATAATTTGGACCAAATGAAAAGGTTATGGGGAGAATAGAGTTAAATAAAATAACAAGGGAATTTGCAGAATTAGACCCGATTCCTGACCCAAACATTGCAACAAAATTTCACTTCGATAGAGCAGCACAAAAGTTATCCGTTTGTTTAATTAGAGAAAATGGATTTTTCCCTAATAGAATCACATTTGAATCTTAATGTTTATATAAACTTTGATTGATTCGAGTTTGAGAGAGGAGGGGTTTACAATCTCATGGGCACTTCAGCTGTTATTTTAACGCAAAAAGATAAATATTCTCCAGACCAGCTCTTGGCTGATACGATTGTTGCGGCTTTTCATTCGGACGCTGCTCTTTATTTCTATAACAACAAAACGTATACCAATGAAGGAGAATTTTTATATACAACGCTTAACATTAACCGTAAGTCACCTACAGATGACAATGAAGCCTCATTGATTTTCCATATTCACAGCATAAGTAGCCCGAGTACTGAATTTTATGCTCACGAAGATTTAGGTTTAGATCTTAGCGAAACCTTATGCCAAGTCGGGCATATTGAAGATATCTATGGTAATCAAGAGTTAATATTTCATTTTATTTATGAATATCTCAAACTGAATCCTGATGATTATTTCTGGATAGCAGACAATGATTGGCTATACACCCGGGAGGACATGCAAAAACTGAAATCCGCATCATATGATCCAGACTGGTGCTATCAGAATCCTAGAGACTGATGAGAAAAAGGATGAAGGCTTTGACTTTACAAAAAACAGTGGAAACACTGCATCAATGGATTGACCAGAATTGGTTGACATTAGATCAGACTGAATTAAAAACAACGAGGGAGACGGTAGACTATTTATACCATCAATTGATATCAGAAATAGATCATACGGACAACTCGGATCATTTATTGGAAGCAATCCATTATGAACTTACTCATTTCTTTCTGCCGATTCCTTGTGTAATGAAGATGTATCAAAGATTGATTTGGTTGAATCCATCTAACCGTTCCTACTATGCAGGGTTTACAGATTACCTTTTACAATATGGTCCCGATTGGGAAGAAGAGGCAAATGTTTTAATCGAACTTTACAAGAAAGAAGATTTTCGAAAGGCTTGCGATTTTTCACAAAAGATTGAGCAAGTTAAAGATTTTGAGAATAAGTAATCCATGTCCAGGTATCATCCCAAATGGTGATCCTATAAAAGACTTTATCAAGGTTCGAAGTTCGAATAGGAGGAGATATGTTGATTACTCAAATGAATGAGGAAATTTTTTCGACTAATTTATCTAAAGCAGTTGATACGATAAGGAAGACTACAAACATTTCGAGCGATATCGTTAAGTTTGTCATCGAGCTCGTTGAGGAAGAGGGGAAAATGTTAGATGGTAGCGATGAAATGATGAGACACCCTGTGTTATCCACAGAGAATATTGGCGGTAAAAAACTATGGTTAAAAGATGTTGTTGGGGTTTTAGGAGGGCTTTTCCCGAAAGCTCCGATATGGATTAATGTATCTTTTGTAGAAATGGACGGAGATACCGCGATCTTCAAGCTGGAAACTAGTTTGCGCTTTAGAAAAAAGAGTTTATTAAGGAATACTGAAACAGGTCATGCTCCTTTTAAAGCCATTGCTAGACGGGGACTCTTTGAAATAAGAAGATGATTGGATTAGTAATATCCGAGACGAAATAATGAACTCATACTTATAGGAGATACGAACATGTTTAAATATAGGTATGCCATTGAATATAAAGACGATTTCAACGAAGTTATCCTGGACTTAGGCATTGATTCATCATTAAAGAATGGTCATCTAATAACTAATTCTTTGAGATCAGATATTTTTAGAGATTTTGCCACGATCCAAGAAGAGGTTGGAAACCTAATTGAATTACTGAAAGGAAAAATAACGTTATACGAAGGTGGAGGGAACGTCAATTTTATAAGATCGGACAAGTCTTTTACCACTTTTGAAGATATCTTTGTGGAAGAAGATGAAGAGGACAGCACATGTGAAATTGAGACGGTAGAATACGTAAAGGTACTATTGTTATGGGCAAAAGAGAACTTTCAATATAAAAGCCAGAAAGGTGTTATCTTGAAAGAAGACGCGGAATTAGCAATAGACTGGATCAATAAAAAATATATCGAGATCTGTGAGATTGAGATTCAATAATTTCAAAAGAGAGTTGACCCTGCTGAACATTAACTAGAAATGATTAGTGTCAATAGATTTATGCTCAAACTTGTTTGTAATGTGGTCTCACCATATAAGCTGTACTTTGGAAGAGGGAGAAATGAAAATGGGAACTTCAGCCGTTATCTTAACAAAGAAAGATAAATATTCTCCAGAGCAACTCCTAGCTGATATTATTGTTACAGCTTTTCATTCGGACGTTGCTCTTTATTTCTATAACAACAAAACGTATACAAATGAAGGAACTTTTCAGTATACAACGCTTAACATTAACCGCAAGTCATCTACAGGAGACAAAGAATCATCATTTATTTTCCATATTCACAGCATAAGTAGCCCTAGTACTGAATTTTATTATCACGAAGATTTAGGTTTAGATACTAGTGAATGACTGTGCCAGGTCAGGCATATTGAAGATATCTATGGTAATCAAGAGCTAATCCTTCATTTTATTTATGAATATCTCAAGCTGAATCCTGATGATTATTTCTGGATAGCAGACAATGATTGGTTGTACAGCTGGGAGGACGTAGAAAAACTAAAATCCGTACCGTATGACCCGGACTGGTGCTATAGAAATCCAAAAAACTATTTCTTAGAATATTAAAATACACGTTGAGTTCTGCAGATGGAAATTAATTATGTATATATGAGAAAAACCTTGAGAATTCTTCAAGGTTTTTTGGTTTCTATAAGTTAAAATCTTCGATTCTAATTAAACCATAATTTTAATTTAATCATCCTAAGATTATGTCTCGAAGAGGATAATATTTACAGGAGAGTATTTATTGAATTAGAATTAAAGTAGTATCATATTTTTTTGGAGAATGGGTGAAAATGATCATCAGTTCATTTTGTTATTTTTCTTGAAGTTAACTGTCATTTGTAATGAAAACTATATGTATATCTAAGGAGGAGAATAGCAATGGGAGTTGCACGTCAATTTGACTTGAACATTGAAAAAGTACTAGAACATTGGACACCCGCCTATGCTTTGCGAGAACTAATTGCTAATGCTTTTGATGAGCATCTATTATCGAAAACATCTGTCCCGGAGATTTATAAAGATGAACAAGGAGCATGGCACATTCGAGATTATGGCCGTGGTTTGCGATATGAGCACTTTACACAAAATGAAAATAAGGAAAAGTTAGATAATCCAGAGATGGTGATTGGGAAATTTGGTGTAGGGTTGAAAGATGCAATGGCTACTTTTGACCGTCAGAATATCCGTATCTTAATTCGTTCTCGTCATGCAGATATATCTATGGATAAAAGTCATAAGCATGGATTTGAGGATATCGTTACTCTGCATGCGGTGATTCAGCCACCATCTGATAATACTCTTGTGGGTACAGATGTGACTTTATATGGAGTCAAAGATGAGGATATGGAACAAGCCAAAGATTTTTTTCTTTATTTCTCTGGAGATGAAATATTAGAAAAGACCACCTACGGATCTGTGTTAAATCCAAATAGGCAGAATAAAGCAAGAATTTATGTGAACGGACTGTGTGTGGCTGAAGAAGAAAATTTCCTGTTTAGCTATAATATTACCTCTTTAAATGCGGCTTTACGCAAAGCACTTAATCGAGAACGGACGAACGTTGGGCGGAGTGCTTACACAGACAGAGTAAAATCTATATTACTTGCGTGTACCGATTCAGGAGTTGCTAATGAAATGGCAACGGATCTGAAAAATTTTGAAACCGGTTATATTCATGACGAACTGCAATGGACTGATGTGCAACTCCATGCATGTAAAATCTTGAACGCTAGCGAAAATGTAATTTTTCTCACGCCTGATCAAATGAGGAATGGGGGTTCGTTGGTCACTTATGCCCAAGGTGATGGATATCGAGTAGTAGTTGTACCAGATTCCATTGCTAATAGACTTACAAAACTCCAAGATATTGAAGGGAAACCAATTCGAGATTTAGAAGGTTATCGAGAAGAGTTTAATACAAGTTTTCAGTTTACTTACATACCGATCTCTTCTTTGTCGAAAGAAGAACAAAAAGTTTTTGCTATCAAAGAATTGATTTTAACATGGCTACCAAAGAGTCAGACAAAGAACATAAAAGAAATATGTATTTCGGAGACGATGAGAGTAGATTATTCTGGTTTTGAAGCCCTAGGATTATGGGAACCATTAGAACAAAGGATTACTATTAAAAGGAGTCAGTTACGAAATGTAATCGATTTTTCCGGTACTTTGTTACATGAAATTACTCATGCGTTTACTGGTGCGGATGATGAATCTTTAGAATTTGAAAACGGATTAACGCAAATGCTTGGTCAACTAACATCGTATGCTATTAAAAATGAATCACCAAAGAAATTTTTAGGTTTATTCAAGTTGTGAAACAGATTTCTTTTATAATACTAGTTTAATTAAAGATATTTGAGTTTTTTACGTAAAATATTACTTGTGCAGATACAAATACGAAGGTATGGCCCAGCGTTTGCTGGGTCTAATTTTAAGTGATTTGACGGGTTAAAGTTTCAGAAGTTGAAGGTTGTTGTTAGTGTCCTATACGTTAATTTCTTGTTATAATTGTTGTTTACTCAGTTCTTTTGCATACCATACTGGTATAATTTTTGTTTTAGGAAAAAGCGATTTCTATTAAGAGTTTAAATTTCTCTTATGAATGAACTAAAGATAAAACTAGCGCATTTCCCGCTAAATCCTCATCCTACCTCATCTCTTGATATACAATCTTTCTGAGGTGACCTTACCATGAAGGATAATATGTCAAACCTGATCGAAGATTTGTTTCACGGAAACTTGCGTTTGGACGAGTCGATTCATCCTGAACAGGCCGAGTATCATGAAATTAACAGCCAAATATCGGACATCATGCAAAACTACAAAACAAAGCTCCCAGACACAGACTATGATGCCTTGGAGCGACTGATCGATTTGATCGGACAGTCCACATCCATGTACGTGGAAGCGGCGTTTGAGCAAGGTTTTCGTACAGGCGGAAGATTGATGATTGAGGTTTTAGCCAAACCGTGAGTACCTATCTACCTTATGAGCCATTAGACAATACACTGCAATTCAAAAATCCCCTTCTCCATTACCACCGATTAGGCTGGCATGGGGGAGGGGACTTTGCTTTATAAATTATTCTTTTATCTCACCAACCCACACCTACCGTGCACCAATATTCTTACCCGCTGGCGTTCCAGATCCAACCAAGTCACTGCCACCTGCAAGCTTCAGGAAGTTACCCAAGACAGGCGTGCCGTCTGCGGCACGGGTTACTGAAGGTACGAGGGAGACAAAGTCGGCTGCGCTGGCGAGCAGGCCTTTGTCGTTGACGCTTTTTTTGTTTTTCCACCAGACGTTGGTGCTGCTGACATCGGTTCCGCTGGTTTTGTCGCTGGCGCCGCCTTGGAAGGACAGGTTGTTGGTGAAGATGTGGGTTCCTACATCAAATGCGAAGTTGCTCTGCCCATTGTTATAGGAGGTATTGTTTTTCATCTGAATTGAACCCGGATTGCTGTTATAGGTAAAGCCATGCTTTTTGTTATTAAACGCAATGTTGTTCTCAACAATGTGATTCACGGCAATTTTCTCGCCGCCTAGCTTAAATCCGTTACCGTCACTGTTCGAAGTGGACGTTCCGTCAGCAGTTGCGCCGTTGCCGTATGCGATACTGTTGCGAATCGTCACTGCACCGATGGCGCCTGTGTCTGTTTTGCTATAGAGATCCCAGCCATCGTCCACGTTATAAGCGGCAATACAGCCGTCAAAGACGTTCCCTGGACCAACCGTCAGCTTGGCGGCAAAACCGTCTGCATCCTCGCCGTCATCCGGGTCGTAGTTGTTGTGGGAATAGGAACGAATGACTTCGTTATATGAAGGCCATTCACTCTTGGCGGCGGTAGAAGCATAACGTCCCATCTGAATGCCCGTATCGCGGTTATGGTGAGCTTCGATCTGCTCCAGACGGTTGTAGCTGCCACCAATGAAGATACCGTTATCGCCGGCTCCTTTGACCTCCAGTCCTTTCACAAACCAGTAGTCCCCGAACATTTGTAATCCCCGATTCGTGGAGGCGAAGGCTTGAGCCGAGAAATCAAAGACAGGTTTTTCCGATCCGTAGGCGACCAGATTTTTGCGCTGTGAGGATGTGCCGCTGTTACCACGTTCAATCGTAATCGTTTGCGAGAAGCTGTAGGTTCCGCCGCGCAGATAGATTGTTTTGCCTGGGGCGATCTGGGTCAGAGCATTAGCCAGTGACGTTGGACTGTTTATCGTTCCCGGATTGCTGGCAGAGCCGTTAGGGGACACGTACAAATCACCCGCAGCCAGCGTAAGATTGGAACTGTTCACCACTGACTCTGATTCTGAGGTATTAGGCAATCCACCTTCCAAAAGTTCTGCGGCACCCACCGAACCACCGCTTAGCAGTAATAGAGGGAACGCGGCACTGAGACAGATGTTAGTCATTTTGGATTTCAGAGAACGCTGGGATCGTGCAGATGCATGAGTAGATGTGGAAGGGAATAATTTCATGATGCAAGCCTCCTTGGTTAATTGGGATAAAATATCGAGCTGGCGGGTAACTGGGTATGGACTGAACAGAGCAGTACAGAACAAGCAGAACAAAGCAGAACAGAACAGAGAGTACCTTCAATGAAATCACAATATGATACGTCACTTGCTTCGTCCTACCTGGCTCACTGCCTAAAAGGTATCCACCCGGACACAGCTTCATGGTAAATGTTGTAAACGCTCTCATCAATAATCATTTGATCAGGTTGCGTTAAAGGTTAGCAGGGCAAGCTTGACTGTTCACAATCCTGTCCCATTTATACAAGAAATATAATCCGATCATTGGCTGATCGCCTTTTATTAACGAACCATCGTCCGAAATGAACGTGAATATGCCTGTTTTTCCTGAGCTGATCACACGAGACTTATCCCGAATCCACCGCTTTGAACCTCATTTTTCTCCAAAATCAACAGCTGTCACGTAACAAAAAGCCCCATAAGCGGCTGCCAACACTGGCACCCAGACTCATGGAGCGATGCTTCATCTAACTTTTTAAGCAATAATACTCATCCAGTTATGGATAATACTCGTTCAGCTCATCTAATTCCAATTAATTAATACCCATCCGTCTCCCGACTGCGTTTTTCGGCTTGCTCAACGCTCGGATCATGTTTCGGCTGTACTGTTTCACTATCGTCTGTGGATACAGCAGCCAGTCCTTCTGCCACACGTCGCCCGTAATCCGCATCCGCTTGGGTAAAATAAGAGATCATGCGCTCCCGGATATCCGGTTTGCATTGGGCCAATGCGCCGACCATGTTGCTGATTAACTCATCTCGCTCCCAGTCCTCGAACGCCCGGTACGTATCCCCGGCTTGTCCAAAATCATTGGTACGCTCAATCTTCTCCCGCACCAGATGGCCTTCCACCAGCGGTTCATGCTCTTTACCACGCGGCTGAGCTTCCGTTAATCCCCCGAGCGAAGAAGGCTCGTAATTCACATGTGGATTTTGACCCGGTGCCCGGTCCACTTTATACTGCATTTGCCCGCCGCTTTGATTAGTAGCTACCCGGTTCTTCGGCGCATTCACGGGTAGTTGCAGATAGTTCGCACCCACGCGGTGACGCTGGGTATCCGAGTAGGAGAAGGTACGTCCTTGCAGCAGCTTGTCATCCGAGAAATCAAGCCCGTCCACCAGCACACCCGTCCCGAATGCGGCCTGCTCCACTTCATTAAAATAATCCTCGGGATTGCGATTCAATGTCATTTTACCTACGGGCAGAAACGGAAACTGATCCTGCGGCCACAGCTTGGTCGGGTCCAGCGGGTCAAAATCCAGCTCGGGATGCTCGCCATCCTCCATCACCTGAACGCACAGCTCCCATTCGGGAAAGTCACCTTGTTCAATCGCATGATACAGATCGAGCGTAGCGTGGTTGAAGTTCTGACCCTGAATTTCAATGGCGTCCTTTTGCAGCAGGTTGCGAATGCCTTGCTTCAACGGTTCCCAGTGGTATTTGATGAGCACACCTTTGCCGTCCTGGTTCACCCATTTGTATGTATTTACACCCGAACCCTGCATTTGCCGATAATTCGCCGGAATGCCCCACGGTGAGAAAAGGAAAGTCACCATATGTGTCGCTTCAGGGCTAAGGGAGACAAAATCAAAAAAACGCTCCATATCCTGCGCGTTGGTCAGCGGGTCGGGTTTGAACGCATGCACCATATCCGGGAATTTCAGCGGGTCACGGATGAAAAAGATTTTCAGATTGTTGCCGACCAGATCCCAGTTGCCGTCTTCGGTATAAAATTTAACCGCAAATCCGCGCGGGTCCCGTAGCGTCTCCGGGGAATGCCCGCCATGGATGACGGTCGAGAAGCGTACGAACACGGGCGTTTGTTTGCCTTTTTCTTGAAACAGACGTGCTCTGGTATACTTCGATACGGGTTCATTGCCGGCCGTTCCATACGCTTCAAATACGCCATGAGCGCCAGCCCCACGGGCATGCACGACCCGTTCCGGGATACGCTCGCGGTCGAAGTGTGTAATTTTTTCGAGAAAGTGATAGTTCTCCAGTGTGGTCGGTCCGCGGTTGCCCACGGTTCGTACGTTCTGATTGTCGGTAATCGGATGGCCCTGCCGATCCGTCAACGTTTCGTTGGATGGGTCTGAGGAATGGCCGGATGGTGAAGAATGTTTATCCATGGAGCGGTATACCACCTTTCCTAAAGTTGGATCCATGTATATTTTTTCCTAGTGGTCAACATCTATACATAGCCCTATCCAAGCTTCTCCGTTAACCAAGTAAAAAAAAGCTTGTCTCCTGATCCATCACATGCGATAATTAACTTTTGCCCTGCGGACTTTTTTGAACGGAAAAGGAAAGAGGACCGCGTCTAAGAATGGAGGCTGACCCAGGATTGTCTACACAACGTTACCCTTTTGCATATGATCCGGCTGAACCTTTTGTATCCCGTCTGGGAGAGTGGGTGGCCGATGTGTTTTATGATATTTTGCCAGAGTCCGGCTTTGAGGTACGGGACGAACAGATTTTTATGGCGTACCAGCTCGAACGGGCCTATGGAGATAAAAAAACGATTATGGCCGAGGCCGGCGTAGGAACAGGCAAAACACTCGTTTATCTGCTCTACGCGGTTTGTTATGCACGTTATACGGGCAAACCGGCGGTGATCGCCTGTGCCGATGAGTCTTTAATTGAACAGCTGGTGAAGCCGGGTGGAGATATTGCGAAACTCGCTGAACATCTGGATTTGCAAGTGGACGCACGTCTGGGCAAGTCCCCAGATCAATACGTCTGTCTGAACAAGCTGAGTGCCGTCCGATTCGCCGATGAGGATGCGCCAGTGATTGAAGAGGTATACGAGAGCCTGCCGGAATTCGTGAACACGCCGGGAACACTTCAGGCATTCCATCCGTATGGTGACCGCAAGCAGTATCCGCATCTGAACGACCGCCAGTGGAACAAGATTAACTGGGACCCGTTTCAGGATTGTTTCGTGTGTCCGAAAAGACAACGTTGCGGCCTGACGCTGTCGCGTGATCATTACCGTCGTTCCAAAGATATCATCATCTGTTCCCATGATTACTATATGGAGCATGTATGGACTTATGATGCGCGCAAGCGTGAAGGACAACTGCCATTGTTGCCTGACCATAGCTCGGTTGTATTTGATGAAGGGCATTTGCTGGAAGAAGCCGCATTGAACGCCTTGAGTTACAAATTGAAACACCGGATCTTCGAAGAACTGGTCACACGTTTGCTTGAAGGGGAGATTCGTGAAACCCTTGCCGAGCGTGTAGATGAAGCAATTGAGAGCAGTGAGCGATTGTTCCGACTGCTGGATACGTATACGGTGGCGATTCCCGGCTCCGAGCGGAAGGAAGTTCGCGTAGAAGCACCGCTGTTGCAAGAGATCGAACGGTTGAACAGTGTACTGGATGCAATCGGCGAAGAGCTGGTATTCGAGAGTGGATTATTCTCGCTGGATGGGTATCAGATGCGTGTTGTGGAAGAACATCTCGATATGATTCAGACAGCATTGTCTCTGTTCCGTAAGGAAGATGGTTACATCTGTTGGGCGGAAGAGAGCGAGGAAGAGACGACATTGTCGATCATGCCACGTACGGTAAAAGAAATACTGAACGAGCGTGTGTTCAACACTGGCATTCCAATTGTATTTTCCTCGGCAACGCTGTCTGTGGATAGTTCATTCCGTTATGTGGCGGACAGTCTGGGGATCGACGATTTTGTATCGTTCTCGGTCGCTTCTCCGTATGATTATGCGGACAAAATGCAGATGAAGATTGCTGAACAAGCCGCACCGGGTCATGTAGAGAACGAAAACCGTTTGCGTGATGCGGCTGCTTTGCTCCAGGAGAGCGGCGGTCGTGCACTGATTCTGTTCCGTACAATGGAAGAATTACGTGCGTTCAAGCAGGACATCGTTCATGTGCCTGAAGCTGAAGGATTACGCTTTATGTACGAGGGAGACAGAGAGATCAGTGACCTGATCGCGGCGTTCCAGCAGGATGAGGAAAGTGTGCTGTGCTCTGTCAATCTGTGGGAAGGTCTGGACGTTCCAGGACCATCATTATCCAACGTGATGATCTGGTCACTTCCGTATCCACCGCAGGACCCCGTGTTCAATGCCAAACGGAATGCATCGGCAGCGCCATATGAAGAGATCGATCTGCCGTATATGCTACTGCGTGTGAAGCAAGGCCTTGGACGTCTCATTCGGACAAGCAGTGACTCCGGTTCGGCCGCGATTCTGGATGAGTCTCTCTATACCCAGAAGGAAGCCAAAGACCGCATTGCTGCTCTGCTTCCCGAAGGTGTGGAATGGACAACCTTGGCACATTAATCGATGTAGATCACATATAGATTTCATACGAAAATAAAAATAAGCTCCTGTTCACTGGGATACATGATCCGAGGTGAGCAGGGGCTTATTTGTTTTGATTTTCTATTCGGTTATTCATTTGGTTCTCGATTTTGTTATGCAATATGGACTTAGAGCTTGAGTAGATGATGCAGAGAAATAATAGATTGTCGGGTTAAGGATCGTTGTCTTCGGCTTTGTTAAAAAATACCCATGCTCAAATACCGTTCCCCGGTATCCGGCGCAATGCAGAGCACCCGGTGCCCCGGCCCCAGTTCCTTCGCGATGCGAAGGGAGGCCCACACCGAAGCGCCAGAAGAAGGGCCGAGCAGCAGCCCTTCCCGGGCAGCAAGCTGCCGCATCGTATCCAGTGCGTCCTCATCGGACACCTGGATGATGGCATCCCATACGTCGGTATTCAAGATGTCCGGGATGAAGCCCGGACTTGTACCGACGAGCTTGTGCGGTCCAGGCTCGCCGCCGGACAGCACCGGGGAACCTTGCGGCTCCACCGCATAGATGCGGAGGTCGGGAAGCTGCTTGCGCAGCTCTTCGCCCGTTCCGGTGATCGTGCCGCCGGTTCCGGCTGTAGCGATGAAGGCGTCTAGCCTGCCATCCATCTGCTCCATAATTTCGGGCGCCGTCGTGATCCGGTGGATATCCGGATTCGCCTGATTCTCAAATTGCTGCGGAATGAAGCTGCCCGGCAGATCGGCGTGGAGTTCCTTCGCCTTGCGAATCGCTCCAGGCATCCGCTCCGCAGCAGGCGTAAGTACAACCTCTGCGCCATATGCCTTCAAAATGTTGATGCGTTCCTTGGACATGTTATCCGGCATGATGAGGATCGCTTTGTATCCTTTGGCCGCGGCATTCATCGCAAGGCCAATTCCGGTATTGCCGCTGGTCGGTTCGATAATGGTTGCCCCAGGCTGCAACAATCCATCTCGTTCAGCCTGAGCGATCAGGTTGTAGGCGGCACGATCCTTGACGCTGCCGCTTGGGTTGAAATACTCCAGCTTGACGAACACGTCAGCGGAGTCAATGCCTGTGAGCCTGCTTAATCGAACCGCAGGGGTCTGGCCGATCAGTTCAGTCACATCTGCGGCTACGAGCGGATGTGGATTTGTATTATTTTTCATAAATGAAGGTGAATGCGAATTCGAAATTATATCCATAAAGTACAGCTCCTTGATTGAAAAGACGTTTAAGTTATATCCGTTTCCCATATTGGAATGGTTGGATATGTCTTCTCCATCTTAATGACAGAGCACGCAATGGTCAACCTGTTCAGCAGTCACTTGCCTGGAATATGGAGTCTCGGCAGAGCCTTGCTTCTTTCATCTGCAAGTTTGGGAACCAATCGCGCCTCCTACCTCGAAAACCAATCATACTCAAGTTTGGGTCAGATCCATCTGAAGATGGCGACTTAACTCTTTTTTGACCTCATTACGTGCAAATGTCCAGAGCATATAGAACCGCTGTCCGTATCCTCTGCACAAATAAACGGTTTCGATGCCATCCTTGCCCCGCGTTTCCTCCAGAACTTTCACGCCACGGGTTCTCATTTGTTTGCGCAGTCCGAGCATCTCCTGAAGTACCTCATTCTGAATACGGGTCAGCGACAGAATATAGACCTCGGGCATTTTCAGAAGCAGCGTATCCAGTGTTCGAATATCCCGTTCCAGTACATCCAGCAAAAGGGTGCGTACGACCATACCTTTGATCAGGCGGTGATCTTCATCGGAAGGGGTGGGGGCGGAAGTAGAAGAGGATGTCATGGCAATTCACTTCCTTATCCTATAATTGGAATTTAATGTTTACAGAACATGTGTTCCTATATTATAATCAATATATGCAAAATATAACCGTTATACAACCGAGAAATAATGGAAATGAGTTTGTTCTCCATTCTTAATCGTTTATATAGAAACCCAAGTTGTAGTAAGGCGAACGCATCATTCATCTCAATGAAGTCTAATTGCCAAGTAAGAGCACATGATTTGCGTTACAACATCTATGATGTGTTAATTGAGAAGTTTGTGGTTTTCAGATGGGAGAATACTTGCTAAGAACGGACAAGCTGACTCCAAAATTTAGGTATAATTTATGGGTTTTGCAGGAAACCTAAGGTCAGTAGCAACATCAACTTGGTAAAACATATATTCAGAGCTAACGTTCCTTATATGCGAATATTGTAATTAGAAATAACAAAGAAAGAACACATTGAGGAATTTGCAAAAGAGCATCAAAAAAGCCCTGCCTTGGGGGGCGGGGCCTTGAGTAAATGCTGCCGATACAGCGGCAGTCTAAATGTTAGATGTGTAATGGAATAAAATAGAAGCTTCTTCAACAGTAAATAAACAACTAAAACTAAAGTCTGCAACAGGTTGTTACCCAATTTTAAGCAAGATATTGAGGTTTCTCGTAATATGCTTCTTTTTCTAAAATGACTTTGTAAGGCCGCTCCTTGCCCTTCAGTGATGGGCCGATGGTAACGAGCGGTACGGCCGGTTTGTGGAAACGATCCTCTTCCTTGGGTTCCGGAACCGGTCGTGATGAATCAGGCGCAGAACTAAGGCGAACTTTCTTCTCGCTGCCCCAGCGCTTGCTTATTTTTTTCATTTCCGGTCTCATTCCGGTTCGCCTCCTAACAGATCGTTGATGGCGTTAAACAGTTGACGATTTTGCAAGTCAATGTGCTGAAACACCGCCTCATCCGCTTCAATATGACCTATAATGTGAACGGTAATTACATACCTCTTGGCTACAGGATAGCACAGCAGATACTCTTTCTCAAGGTAATCGTCGTACAGATTTACTTTGATTTTGTTTTCTTGATATGAATCGACAACAAGAATGCGTTTGGGATCGTCCGGCGGTTTGTCATCATTGGCGGACAAGTCGTATTTTCTGCCGGGTTCTCCAACATTACCACATAATTGCTCAATGTAACCATTACCATCTGTACGATAGATCGCAGTGCCGCGTACAGTGAATGGCGGATGTGAAACAAAGGCACTTCGCAGTGCGTCACTCATGCGTTCGAGCATCTGGGCATCTGCTTTGCGTGTACGCAGCAATTCCCTAAAGAAACGTAGCAGTTTGAATAATTGCAGTCTTGCCTGATCTTCGGAGCGCTTATGATTCTCGATGATACGCTCAGCTTCGGGATCACTCCAGCGTCCTTGTTCTTCAATGCTGTCTGCGATCTTGGAGCAGGCTACAGATACGGCGGGAGCCCATTTTCCGTCAGAACGAATCTCATATACCAGCGGATTCAATCCCAGCAGATCGGTGGGCATCCGCAATCCTTCGACTTTGGCAGCATCCTTGATGTCCGTAATATCTTCAGGAAGAATGAAAAAAATACGCTTTCGTCCCAGACGGCCCATAAATAGACCCATTTCAAGCATTGTATTATCCCGAACCGATGCGTAGTACTTCCCGCGAATTTTGGATATGTCATCTGGATGGAAGATAAAAATGGCAAAGTCCGTTGTGCGTACCTCAGCTTCCAGATCGTCCATGGTATAACTGCTTGGATTAAATACCCCCGAGTACCACGGGGTGACTTCGGCTGAAAAGCGCAAGTTTTCGTGTACAGCGGCTGCAATCGGCTTCGCTTCCAGCGAGCAGCCAATAAAGACTCTCGGCTTTAACGTTTTCATCACTCCGCCTCGCTTAAACGGTAATGGGATTCAATTGTTATATTATACCATAAAAAGCAGAGTAAGTCTGGAAACGTTTGAATTGTATTGGCGATACCGTTCGCTATAGTGTATGTGCATAAGGAAAAGGATTCCTTTGCTAACGACTAGAAAATAAAAAAAAAGCCCGTAATTGTCACAGTTGGGTGACTGCACTGTTATATTTGAAAGCTTCGGTCATAGAATAAAGGAGCAGGTAGCACCATTCGTTAGCTTTGCTGATACGGGTGTGCCTGTATGACGGCTGGAGCAGCCCAGAGGCTGTTTTATGCGTGTTTTTGCTGGGTTGCTTGTTTAGACCCGGTCACATTGGTGTTATATAATAGAAGTACAAGCAAGTTAGCTTTGGTGTTTAAATTGAATGAAATAAAATGCTGTGAGTTGAATCTCCCTTTTACACGTTAACGAAGAATGCAGAACCCATCAGTAGAAGCGAAGCGCTCGCGTTTATCACAGGATTTTTCCTTTTGAAAAAAGGAATCAAAAAAATCCGGGGATAACAGCGATCAAAAGAGGGTACTGCAATCGAAGTGGTAAGTGTAAAGCGACCTGTTCAACCTTCTGCATCATTTATTTTTCAATTTAACCAAGCACAGCTAACCACAAAACACAGAAAGGATCAGGATACCATGAGTCCCCGAAGGACAATCTCCCCAAGGACAATCTGGAAACGTTACGATCTCTCATACACATAGCGCCCCTTGTAGAGTAAACCAACCGGTTCAACAAAACGGCTGACTCTGCGAAAGAGGGGATTGGGATGAATATTCGAAGGACGTACACGATGATTTCTTCCAGGCTTACCTTTTGCAGGGTACGGTCGGTCTAAAAAACCAACTACAAACTGCGAGGGAACCTGTATGAAGAGAACATCGTTAACCGTACAACACGTTAAGACAGAAGCGATCAAGTTTGCAATTATGTTACTTGGTACATTTATTTTGGCATTTGCTTATTATCACATTAACTTTCAGAATCATTTATCGGAGGGCGGATTTGTCGGTCTGGCCCTGCTCGGAAAATATGCAACGGGTTTATCGCCGGCGATCGGCATGTTGCTACTCGACATTCCTGTCATGATCCTGGCCTGGTTCATCAAGGGCTGGAAATTCATGATCCAAGCACTGCTTGGTGTGGGTGCATTTTCCCTATTCTACGACGGCTTTGAGCGTTACTCCACACTGGTGATGAATTTTAACGGAAACCTGTGGATTCCTGCAGTACTGTCCGGTGTATTGACCGGGGTTGGTGCGGGAATTGTACTTCGCTTTGGTGGAGCGACAGGTGGAGACGATATTCTCGCTGTGCTCGTCAGCCGCTGGAAGGGATGGAAACTGGGAACGGTTTTCTTTGTCAGTGATGCGTTCGTTTTAGGATTGTCACTCTTCTTTCTTCCGGTAAAAGAAACTTTATATACAATTCTGGCTGTATGGATTGCCAGCAAAATGATTACGTATGTGGTCGGCATTCCGGCTCGCGGTACAGTGGTTACAACATCTGCTGTAAAATTACCGATTCCATCGGTTGCCGCCAAAGCGGTCAATGCAGCTACAACACGGACTTCCGTGGCACAAGGCGTAACGAATTGAGCAGGCATTTCAGAATAACCCATAGCTTATATGGCATAAAAAGTGTTCGAGCTTTATCAAGCTTTGACTGGTTTGAAGCAAGCTCTGATTTAGAGAGGAATCCCTTTTGTCTGCAGACTCTGCAACAAGAGGGATTTTTTGTTATGCGTTAGGAATGCTTTTAAATAAATGTCCTTGGACATTAGTGTAATAGATGCACATTAGGATTTAAGAGAACGAGCAATTTGTCCATCCTGATTATGAATAATGGCTCGAATATGATGTTTGGTGCTCCATGCTTTAGCGGCATCAACAGCCTCCACTTTGGTATCGTAGGTGGAATGGTAATCGGATGTGCCTTCTTGTTTAATGGCCCAGCCCGATTCGGTCGGTACAACATGAATGTTGTTATGGCTCTTGGATGAGGAGACAGGTTCGGAGTGGCGCCGATTCCGAGAAGAAGATTCTGAAGAAGAAGACTCGTCAGGCTTTTTTGATGATGTACGAGAAGACGAATCGGAGCCTGACGCCGTATGATCAGGGTGATTCTCATCCCACTCCTCCGCTTTGGCCGTTGCGATGGCAATTGCCCGTCCTTCTTCATAACCGTCATCAAGCAGAGCGTTGGCAATGTCGATGGCTTTATGCCGAATGCGTGGCTTCAGATTTTTCATGGATACCGGGTAGTCGCTTTTATTCCATGGCATACGTTATCCCTCCTGAAATAGTATGGGTTAGTAGTATATTACCCCCAGGCATATCAGATAAACGCCAAACGGTTTCTCATTCCTTTTCTATACTTCGGGGGAGATAAGGCGTATAATACGTTGGTGATAAAAATTGGATAAAATCAAACATTAGAACCAATATAAAGGAGAACGTACATATGTTCAGTCTAAGTCTCGCTCTTCCAATGATATTCACCATGCTGATCCATGCAACAGATAGCTTATCTTATGCACTTCGTCTTGGCGGTTTGCGTACGCGCCGGATTGCTCTTGCGATATCACTCGCAGGCATTTTGCTACTCGTGTCTCGTACGTCCAATATGGCACAAGGCCCCATGATCGGTAGTATGGTGGACTCCGCCACCCATGGAGCCAACCCGCACTTTGCAGCACAACTGCATTGGTTGATGGGGGCAGCAACGTTAGGAACAGCATTAGCCATACTCTGTTTCCCGACAATGGTCAAACTCTCATCGCGAATGGTTGTACATTTTGAAGCGGCAGGTTCCATTCCTGGCATGGTCCGGCAACTTCTGAAGCGGAGTAAGCTTCGTAATGCAACGTATTACATCACTCCGCCATCTTGGGAAATGGCCAAACGTTTGGTACAACACGGCATGCCAAGACGGTTAATGTTGCTCAATGTAGCCGTAACTGCCATCTATACTACAGGTGTTTTGTCCAGTTTATACGCAGCGTATCTATACCCGGATCAGGCTGTTGCTGCATCTCAGTCGACAGGATTGATTAACGGTATGGCAACCATTTTGCTTACAATTCTGGTCGACCCGCGGATTTCACTCCTGAGTGACCGATCTTTGCGTGGTGAAATCCGGCTGAATCGCATGAATCAAATTTATGGCTGTATGCTGATCTCTCGTCTTTTTGGTACACTGGTGGCGCAGTTACTGTTGATTCCTCTGGCCTACTGGATTGGCTGGATCGTAAGTATGATGTGATCATTTTTTCACAGTGCTTACGAATGAGTGAGAAGGGATGCCTTACTTCTATCGATTGACAGAAATTAGGGTGCGTGCTACTATTAGACCGAATAGTCGGTTTTTTTGTAGGGAGGGTATATTTATCGAAGTCAAACGGAGAAAAGACGTTGCTCAGATAAAAAAAGATATTGTACGTAACACCAAAGAGCTTTTTGCCCAGAAGGGGTATGGAGCCACTTCGATGGAAGACATATGTACGATTAACAATCGAAGCAAAGGTAGCATTTATTATCATTTCAAAAGCAAAGAAGAGCTATTTATGTACCTGATCAAGCTGAACAACGAAGACTGGATGGACGAATGGCTTGAGAAGGAACCTCAATATAAGACCGCTACAGAGAAGTTGTACGGACTCGCTGATCATTATGTCGATGACATGGCGAATCCGCTGAATCATGCGATTAATGAATTTGTCTCTGGTCAGGTGGTTAGCCAAGAGATGATGGATGAGATGCTTGCTCTGATTCGGATTCCGTATGCGACCTACGAGCGTATTTTATCTGAAGGTATGGAAGCTGGAGAGTTTAAAAAGGGTAACCCGCAGGACATGATGCATATTATTTACGGCCTGCTTAGTGGATTAAGTACACTTTATTTCGAAAAAGATGTGCAAGAAATCCGGCGCCTGTACCATATCGGGATCAGTAGTTTACTGACAGGCATCCAGCAACGTTAATGAGAACAAACTGATGAAATATCAGTTTTTCTTTTTAAACAATAATAAACCGGACAGTCGGTTTAAAAAGGGAGATGGAATATGAATACGTTATTCAGAAACAGAGCTTTTCTTATCATCACAGGATCAGATTTGTTGCAAAACCTTGCGATATGGATACGCAATATGGCAATCCTCTATTACATTATGGATCAGACGCAAGGAAACCCGGTGGCAATCTCCCTCATTACTGTTCTGGAATATGCTCCAATCTTTATATTTTCCATCATAGGCGGTGCGCTTGCAGATCGGTGGAATCCCAAACGAACGATGATTATCGGAGACATTCTAAGTGCTTTATCGATTGTCATCATCATGGGTATTCTTAGCTCTGGTTACTGGCAGGTTCTTTATGCAGCAACCCTCGTTTCCTCCATCGTCAGCCAGTTCTCTCAACCCTCATCTGTCAAAATAGTTAGACGGAATGTCAAAAAGGAGAATGTACAGTCAGCAATCGCCGTAACGCAAAGTGCAAACTCCCTTTTCCTTATTTTTGGGCCAATCGTAGGTACTTTTATATATACTGCTATGGGCATTCAAACATCCATGACGGTGTTGCTCATCTTATTTGTCGCTTCTGCTATTTTGCTAACGTTTCTGCCCAAGGATCAAGACAAGCGGGAAACCGGTACTTCTCTCTTCGCTGATATTAAAGAAGGATGGAATTATGTCACTCAGTCTCGTTCACTTCGCATGTTGGGTCTGGTTTTTGGCTGTGTTGGCCTATCCGCGGGTCTGATCAATCCACTAGCCATTTTCCTGGTTACGGAACGATTGGGATTGGAACAAACCGCACTACAGTTTCTGTCGGGAGCATCCGGGCTTGGTTTGCTCATTGGCGGGGGGATCGCTGCGGCTGTCAGCAACAAGTTGAATCAAACGAAAACATTAATGATCGGGCTGTTGTGTCTGGCTGTTACAATGTTAGGTGAGGTCCTATCCAGTTGGCTCTGGTTAACGATGGGTCTGACGTTCCTGAGCTCCATAAGTCTTGCTTTTATTAACATCATTATCTCTTCCTATATGGTCAGCCGGATTGATGAACACGTCATTGGCAGGGTGAATGGAACCATTATGCCCTTATTTATGGGAACGATGCTGATTGGTTCCTCACTCGCGGGTGTGATCATGAATCAGACTTCTTTGATTTTCGTGTATGTGATATCGGTCATCATCATGCTCCTGAGCATGATTCCGGGTTTAAGAGTTCAGTTTAATGATCAGAATATTTTGAATAATGTTGAACTAAAAAGGTGATCGCACACTGTGGCTTGAAGGTTTCGAAGCCGATATGTTAATTCAAATAAAAAAAAGAGCAAAGGGATCAACCCATTGCTCTTTTGGCTTAGTAAGAGGGTACTTTTGCTACATTTATTGCTTCCGCCCAGACTTATTCGAATAAAACGTGGTATTCGCCGTAGCCTTCTTTTTGCAGATCCTCTTTAGGTACAAAACGAAGTGCCGCGGAGTTGATGCAATAACGCAATCCGCCTGCTTCCGTAGGGCCATCCGGGAATACGTGCCCCAGGTGGGAATCTCCTTCACGGCTGCGAACTTCGGTACGGATCATGAAGTGGCTGAGATCTGTTTTTTCCTTCACGTTGTAGTCTCGAAGTGGACGAGTGAAGCTTGGCCAGCCGCAACCCGAATCGTATTTGTCGGTAGAACTGAACAGGGGCTCACCCGATACGATATCCACATAGATGCCATCCCCATGATGATCCCAGAATTCGTTGTGGAACGCGGGCTCCGTGGCATTGTTCTGTGTTACCTCATATTGAAGCGGAGTCAGACGCTCCTTAAGTCCGCTTTTGTCCACACTACCCGACCAGTTGCGCTCAATGAAGTCCTGACGGCCTGAGCCTTTGCTGTACCGTTTGTAATGAGCAGGGTTTTTGCGGTGATAGTTCTGATGATGTTCTTCTGCTTCATAGAACGGTTTGGCAGGCAGGATTGGGGTGAAGATCGGTTTGTCAAAACGTCCGCTCTGTTCCAGTGCAGCTTTGGAAGCTTCAGCAATCTGGCGTTGCTCCTCACTGTGGTAGAAGATAGCCGTCTGATAAGATGATCCGCGGTCATGGAACTGTCCACCGGCATCTGTTGGATCAATCTGCTGCCAGAAGAGCTCAACCAGTTTCTCATATGGGAAAATGGATGGATCAAACGTGATCTGCACCGCCTCCACATGACCTGTTGTTTCCGAGCATACTTCCTCATACGTAGGATTTTCGGTATGTCCACCTGTATAGCCTGAAACGATCTTATGAATACCAGGCAGTTCTTCAAAAGGGGATACCATACACCAGAAGCATCCGCCTGCAAATGTTGCTTTTTCCAATGACTGTTGTTCCATGCTATATTCACTCCATTTCTGATGAAAGAATCTGGCGCTTGTATTTTGCTCCAGCAATCATCGTTATATTTGAATTTCTAAATATGAATATTAGGCTTACTCTTCTATTATATCCCGAATGGTCAAGTCAACCAAGCGGGATCGCGCCAAGTAGGCATGAATCAGACTGGAAAAATTGTATCAGTACAGCCTCAAGCCTTTTTACGTGACCGATAGCGGAACAACATGAAAATCATAGCCATAACAATCATATATCCCGCCAGTATTCCCAAACTCAGCCAGATCGATGAACCGGCCTGTGCCCCTGCGTAGGCAAATACAAAGATTGCAGGCATTTTGCCAATCGCTGTCGCGGCCAAGAACACCCAGAAGGGGGTATACGTAATGCCGGCATAGATGTTAACAGCCATCTGGGGAACCACGGGCAGTAAACGCATCGTCATCACGCCCATGAACGGATGTGCCTCCATCCAGGCTGTAAACCGATTCAATCCACGGATACGTGCAAGATAACCCCGAGCCTGTTCCCGAAAAATAGTTCTTGCTCCAGCATAGACGAGGATTGCCGCAAGCGTTGTGCCGAGCCAGCATATCCATGCAGCCATGGTTATACCGTAGCTGTACCCAAAAGCAATAATAACAAATTTGTAGGGAATAACAGGTACAAGGGCAAACAGTGTTGCCAAGGAAAGTAAAAGCGGAATGGACTGATGATCCTCTGCCCATGCCAGCAGTTCATATCTGTAAATAAACGTGACTCCGGCAAGTAAAACATAAACGAGGAGCCATAACCATTTTCGCAAAAGCCAAACGCTCCTTTCAATTCAGATCCTTG
The DNA here is from genome assembly GCF_030803945.1 of Paenibacillus intestini. NCBI lineage: Bacteria > Bacillati > Bacillota > Bacilli > Caryophanales > Paenibacillaceae > Paenibacillus > Paenibacillus intestini. The sequence goes on from NZ_JAURUN010000003.1 coordinate 744,277, forward strand.
GAGACTCAGAGTCTCATCCGGTTCTGCTATCCTTTATAAGTTTACCACGACAGGCCATCTTGTGAACAATGTAGACAGCTATTACTTCGGATCACTGGCAAGTTAGAGGCGGAGAGGTTACACTATAGGACGGAGAAAGTCATAGGCCGGATTACAAATGAAGGCTGACGAATGAATATAGCTGAAGGTGGAATGCTCATCATGGAAACGATCAAGCGCACCCGAATTGCAATCATCGGACTCGGGGGAATCGCACGTAAAGTATATTTGCCACTGCTCACGGCCCATCCGCAAGTAGAGATTGTTGGCATTATGAACCGGTCACTTGAACCAGTAAAGGAGATTGGTCAGGCGCATCGCATTGAGCGGGGCACAACCGATCTGAAAGAGCTGCTGTCCTGGGATTTGGATGCGGTATTTGTACATACGGCAACAGAATCTCATTTCGAAATTGTGATGGCATGTTTGGAGAAGGGACTGGCCGTTTATGTAGACAAGCCATTGTCCTATACCTTGCGGGAGTCTGAAGAGATGACTGCATTCGCAGAAGCACAGGGCTTGCTACTTGCTGTTGGATTTAACCGCAGATTCGCACCGATGTATCTAAAGGCAAAAGAATGGATGCAGGGCGGGAAGGGGTACGAAACACTCACTTTGACCAAACATCGGACAGGTCTACAAGATCGCCCAGCCGCTGAGACCATCTATGATGATCTTATTCATATGCTCGATCTGATGTTATGGTACGCAGATAACGATGTACAGCTTGTACATCAGTGGCTTCGCCGAGATGATCAAGATCGGTTGCTACACGCGGCTGGAACAGCCAAGCAAGGTAAAACGGCACTCGCCCGGTTCGAAATGATTCGTGCCGCAGGCGCTGATCTAGAAAAGGTAGAAATGTACGGCGGAGGAAGATCGGTAGAAGTCGTGAATATGGATACAGCTTACTATGCAGAACAAGGGGAACTGGATACAAAAGAGACATTTGGAAGCTGGGATACCGTACTGGCTCGCAGAGGTTTCGCCGGAGCTGTAGATCATTTCCTTGCCTGTCTGGATACACCCGATGACTGCCAGATCAGTGCTAGTTATGTTATGGACAGTCATGAGCTGGCTGAGGAGCTGATCACCGGATAAGTAAATACAGTGTACAGTTGAATGAGGTAAAGTAAAGGAGTGCTAACAAAGCATGGATGAGTATCAAAAGGAACGCAACAAACAGATTGAGGAAGCCGTCATTGAGTCTTATAAGCAGGAAGAAGAGATGATGATCTTGGTCTTTGCTCAGTGGTGTGTAAATAACGAGCTGGACCCGGAAGAGATGTACCGACAAGCGTATCCCGAGCAACAGAGCAATGAGCGTTTGCAACAGATACAGAAGCTGATTGTATCCAAGGAGGAAGCTGGAGATATTCCAGACGACACGGTTCTTGGTGTACTCTCCATGTTTGGCAACGAAGACCTCGCTATGGTTGTGTCCGAGGCCATCGCCGCGCGCAAATAAGTGTATAAGACGTATACTACTGTATCACCAAAATGGTAACCAATTTGACATTCAACAGCGTTTAACGACATCATTACATCTGTTCCCGGTGAATCAGGCGAAATTCTTTTGGTGACATGCCAAACCGGGAACGGAATACACGATGGAAATATGTATAATTGTTAAAACCGGATGATTCAGAGACTTGTTCGAGGGTCATCGGACTAAAAATAATCCGTTCTCTGGCCATATTAAGACGCACATCTAGCGTATATTGCATAATGCTTTTGCCAAACGTTTCTTTAAAAAGATGCACCCCTCGTGAGACGCTTATGCCCAGATGCGTTGCCACATCCTCCAGTTTGAATAGAGAAGAAGCATTTTCCTCGATATAATTTTTAATTTCATAAGCAACATAATTGGTTTTCGTATGGGTTGGATGCTCGGATAACAATCGATCCACTTCCAGACATAATATACGCATGTAATAACTCGAAATCTCGGGGTAAGGATTGGAAAGGCGACGTTGCTCCAGAATCAACTGTCTGAATAAAGTTAATAAGCTTTCGGACAATTCCACCTTGATTCGAGTCGGCCGTTTATGGTGTTTCCACCACTCATCCACCCAGGAACCGTTGAAGAAAATATGATAGTCCCCACTCTCCACAAGCCGCTCCCCCATAGGATTGTACTCGTTGTCTATTCTCAGTTCATAAGGTTCATCCGGATCAAAAAGAAGCAAGTCTCCTGCGTCAACCCTGGACATGGAGCCATCAATGCGAGCACGGCAGCGTCCATCCGTTTGAAGCCGCATCAAGTAATTTTTTACCCCATCCAGTTGAACCATGCTGTAAGGTTTACGATGGAATGAAAAGCCAGCTGTAAGAACTTGGCAGGAAAAGTCTGTTGGCATAGGTATACTCCTTGTGTGAATTAGAAAATTATGACCAGATAGTTCATGTTTCAATCATATTATTCATTTTAATTGAAGCGCAAACAGAATACCATAGACTTAGAGTTGAGCAACATAAACAAACTATGGTTTCAACAAGCATTTTAAGCAAATGAACATGGTTCTTACATGCGTAAGGAGATGAACATCATCGTGGAAAAAATGAAAGCAGGCATCATTGGCTGCGGCAATATCAGTGCGATTTACTTAGAAAATCTTAAAACAAATCCTTATATCGAGGTTGTTGCGGTCGCTGACCTGATCCGTGAGCGTGCTCAGGAACGGGCAGATGAATTTAATATCGCAAACGTTTACAATGTAGATGAGTTGTTACAAAATGACGAGATTGAGCTTGTGCTGAACCTGACGATTCCGGGCAGTCATGCGATGACTGATCTGGCTGCTCTGGAAGCAGGCAAGCATGTGTATGCCGAGAAACCGCTGGCCATTTCGCTGGAAGATGGACGCAAAGTAGTGGAGCTTGCCGAGGAAAAGGGACTGTACGTTGGCTCTGCGCCGGATACGTTCCTTGGATCAGGCATCCAGACTGCTCGCAAAGCCATTGAAGAAGGTTTGATTGGCAAGCCGATTGCGGCTACTTCCTTCTTTATGGGCGGGGGGCCGGAGGCATGGCACCCTGATCCTGAGTTTTTTTACATGGCAGGGGGCGGGCCAATGTTTGACATGGGGCCATATTATTTGACGGCTCTCGTTACGCTCCTTGGCCCGATTCGCCGGATCAGCGCGTCCGCAGGTATTCAGATTGCTGATCGCAAGGTTGGTTCAGGTCCCAAAGAGGGAACTACGCTTCGTGTCGAAACACCAACCCACTTGGCTGGAACGATCGATTTTGCGGATGGAGCCATCGTAACGATGATTACAAGCTTTGATATCCGCGGCGCTTCTGATCTGCCACGTATCGAAATTTATGGCACGGAAGGCACGCTCAGTGTCCCTGATCCTAACTTTTTCAATGGAGAAGTCAAGCTTCGCCGTTATGGTCAAGACACATGGGAGACGGTTCAGCCGGCCTTCGAAAGTGGGCACAATGAGAGGGGCATTGGACTAACCGAGATGGTGGAGTCCATTCGTGCCGGACGCGAGCATAAAGCAAGTGGCAAGCTGGCATATCATGTGCTTGAAGCCATGCATGCATTTCAGCGTTCTTCTCTTGAAGGCAAGCACATTCATCTGGAGAGCACCTATGACAGCGTTGTAACAACCAATGCCAGTTCATCCGAAAATGAAACAGTTGAATCTCATTAATGGATAATGGAGCTTCCAGTTTGAAGATCCATGAGTGACAACGTGAATTTTCGGGATAGAATCATGCTTGTTTTTCCACAATAACTAAACAAGCATGAGAACGGAGCAAAAATGCAACAGCGACAGGTTTGATAAACTATATCGTTTGAACATTTTATTTACACAGCAACGGAGAGGACGGAAAAAACCTGGAAAAGCGAAGCGCTCGCCTTTATCACCGGATTTTTCCCTATCAAAGGGAATCAAAAAAATCTGGGGATAACAGCTACTCTCCAGGTTATTCTGTCATCGGAGTGCTCCGTGTAAAGATTTGGTTCAACATATATAGGAGAGCAAACACAGCAATCATACACTATCTAAATCAGGGAGGAATTGCACTTGAAACTCGGCGTATTTTTGGTACTATTCGGTGGACGTAAATTAGAGGATGCCCTTGATTATGTAGCTTCCAAGGGACTTAAAGCAGTAGAGATCGGAACAGGTGGACACCCGGGGAACGCTCATTGTAAGCCAGATGAATTGTTAAGCAATCCTACAGCACTTAAAAACTTCAAAAATGCGGTGGAATCACGCGGTCTGACGATCAGCGCTCTTAGCTGTCACGGTAACCCGTTGCATCCGCAAAAAGATATTGCGAAGGGTTTCCACGATGATTTCGTAAAATCGGTAGAGCTGGCTGAAAAGCTGGAAGTACCTGTTGTGAATACGTTCTCCGGCTGTCCGGGAGACCATGAGGATGCGAAGTATCCAAACTGGCCTGTGGCGCCGTGGCCAAATGATTTTCAAGAAATTTTGAAATGGCAATGGGAAAACAAAGTGATCCCTTACTGGACGGAGTGGGGCAAATTTGCTGCGGATCGTAACGTAAAAGTAGGTCTGGAGCTGCACGGTGGATTCTCCGTGCACACACCTGCAACGTTGCTGAGACTGCGTGAAGCCGCAGGCGAAGTCATTGGTGCGAACCTTGACCCAAGCCATATGTGGTGGCAAGGCATCGATCCGGTTCAAGCGATTCACATTTTGGGTCGTGAAAATGCAATCCATCACTTCCATGCCAAAGATACAACAATTGATCCGGTGAACGTGAATAAACACGGGGTAACAGATATGCAGGATTACACGAACATGTTGGATCGTGCTTGGCAGTTCCGCTCCGTGGGTTATGGACATGATAACAAAACGTGGGCGGACATTATGAGTGCCCTGCGTCTGGTTGGATATGATTATGTGGTAAGTATTGAACATGAAGACGGTCTGATGTCGGTTGAAGAAGGATTCTCTAAAGCCGTGCAAAATCTCCAGCAAGTATTGATCGAGGAACCGCTGGGCGATATGTGGTGGGTTTAGAGCTATACTAGGGGGAAATTGAATATGATTAACGTCACCATTTGGAATGAGTTTGTCCATGAGAAAATACATGATGAAGTAAAAGAAGTATATCCGGACGGTCTGCACCGTGCACTTGCTGACGGACTTGGCGGCGAGGGATTTGCGATTCGTACAGCTACATTGGATCAGCCTGAACACGGTTTGAGTGATGAGGTACTGGATTCCACAGATGTGCTTATATGGTGGGGACATATGGCACATGATCGCGTTAGCGACGAGATTGTACAGAAGGTAGTGCAACGTGTATTGAACGGTATGGGTATGATTGTGCTCCATTCGGGTCATTTCTCGAAGCCTTTCAAAGCGTTAATGGGCACAAGCTGTGATCTCAAGTGGCGTGTAGCAGATGAGCAGGAGATCGTGTGGTGTGTCAATCCGTCTCACCCGATTGCGGAAGGCATCGACGCCAAGATCGTATTGGAAAAAGAAGAGATGTACGGTGAATTCTTCGATATTCCAGTACCGGATGAGCTGGTGTTCGTGAGCAATTTCCAAGGCGGAGAGGTATTCCGCAGTGGATGCACGTTCCGTCGCGGCGAAGGCAAAATCTTTTATTTCCGGCCCGGACATGAAACGTACCCCACGTATTACAATCCGGAAATCTTGAAAGTGATCAGCAACGCTATAAAATGGGCTTACCCTGCCCGTAGTTCGAAGCCGCAATACGGCAAGAGCGAACCCGTAAGACCAATTGGTGGCGTGCTGGTCTAAGCCGCAGAAGCTTTAGCTTTACTCATGGATATTCATCATTAAAATTGATTAGGTAATACAGTAATACTAGGAACCCTTCTCCAGGTCGTCTGACTGTGGTAGAAGGGTTCTTTTTGGGTAATATAAGGATATCAGTTGTTAAACGATATTTCCCATGGTTACCTGCCATAACGTGTTGTATACTGAAGGTATACTGTATCGACAGTATTCAGTTTTGTTTTTTTTATGTAAAGTTTTTTGCGGCAGACGTTTTCTTTAAAGCTCAAATGTGTTATTATGAAATATACTAACAAAACGTAAGTTGAGTGATCTCTAAAGAGGTGATAAAAGTGGAAGATCAAGATATGCGGATGTGTCCGCGCTTTGAGACGGCGTTTTCTTTTTTGGGCAAGCGCTGGAATGGGTTGATTATTCAAACATTAATGAGTGGTTCAAAGCGATTCAAAGACATCTCCAATCTGATACCATCCATGAGCGACAAGATGTTGTCTGAACGGATGAAAGACCTGGAGAGCGAAGGTATTCTGGTGCGTCATGTGTACCCGGAAACGCCAGTGCGAATTGAGTATGAGTTGACCGAGAAAGGCAAGGCGTTACAGCCTGTAATGAGTCAAATTCAAGACTGGGCAGAGCACTGGGTAGAATAACCAGCTGATGCTGTGTGCAGAAAGTACAAGAAACTCTTGATTTCCAGTGAAATCAAGAGTTTCTTGTCTTCTGTGACAGCTTACATGGGACTTTTTCGCTTATCCGTTGCACATGTTGTCATCAGATGTAGTATAATCTATAGAAAATGGCCGCAGACGGCCGGAGCGAAGGAGGCCACTTGTCATGAGAGAAGAAAGCTTATCCCGTGAAATACGCTACGGCAAACAAGATATTGCAGAACTTGAGAGCGCATCCATTCAGGTTCATCTGATTTATCAGAAAACGGCAGAACTGTTCAAACGCTCGGTTGATTCACCTTCGGGGAGTAATAATCCTGTCCACACAGACGTGGATTGGATGAACAGCGCTGGCTCAGGATCGTCTCCGGCGGTGCTGCAAAAATGGATCCAAGCGCCTAGTGGCTGGAAATGTATCGGCTGTGAACTGCGGTTACCAGATCGTGTATCTCATGCAAAACAACAAACTTACAACGACCGGCTCTGTCTGAAGGCCGGAAACGGTAAATTGGTTCAGATCGAAATGCTCATTCAGGCCGTGGTTTGGTCACAATACGAAAAAATCCGTATGTTTGCACCTTGGCTTGGTGATGAGCCGTTCTACACTGCGGAAGAACTGGAAGTTATTGCACGATATATTGTTCCGACGTATTTCTCGGATCGCCCATTGCATGAGCAGGGCAAAGTGTTCAAAATTCATCAGCCCTACGGTCATATTCCGTTGTATCAGGAATACGTAGATGCTCCGTCCTGCTGCGTACAGGTAGACGGTGCATTACTTGAAGGTCGTTTGCTTACTGGTGTTTTTGTATCCGATACTCAGACGTTTGGCCTTAATCCCTATGTGAAGGACGGCGACGGAGGTCGTACCTACATGCAGGCTTTTGTTCAATAGTGGTCGGGTCAAACGCATGGCTAATGCAGTATAAGGAGGGTCTGCTTGCAGGCTCTCCCTTTTTTGATGGTAGGTGCGTAAACAGGGAAAGGACAAAAGTAACGGCTTTGACACTGTTTTTTATCAAAGAATGTGCCATAATAAAGGGTATGGACAACAGGGTGAATGATTTTACGCAGGGTGGTGTTACCTACATGATGAAGAAAATTCCCGGTTACATAGGTCTATGTATGCTTGTTCTCGTCATTTTGACGGGGTGTACCAGAGAGACACAGCCTTCCGAACAGCCGGTTGTCTCAGAGAAAGATTCAGCCAATACGATTACGGTTGCCATTGATGGCAGTACTTTTTTACCTGATGCGACGAAGTCCATCAAACGAGATTTCAGTGAAGGCTTGACGCTCAAAAAAGCTTTGCTGAACAGCGGGCTGGTTGATTTTACGGCAGACGGAAAACGGATCCAGTCTGTGGGTGAGGTTTCTCTTGATTCGTCTCTGAGTTGGGCAGTGAAGCTGAACGGTAAGGATATTGCTCCAGAAAAGTGGGATACCGAGCTTCATGCTAAGGATGAAGTCATTATATACGTCAAAGCTGCTGACAGCGGGGGAGAAGGTGTCGCATATCAGACAACCCTGCTTAAAGTGAGCGGTGGTAGCGTGGAACCAAATCTGAATCGGCAGTATGCCGGTATTTATGTGCAAGAATGCACTGTTCGTGACGTATTAAAATCCAGTGGAGTTGTGCGTCTGTCGGAGAATAACAAGTTTGTTGTTGCCGTTGAGAATGTTATGCCTCGGACGAATCAGCGCTGGGTAATCAAGGTCAATGATAAAGAGTTAATGGAGAATGGATTGGATATGAAATTAAATCCACGGGATGCGGTGAAGCTTGAACTTGTCAACGCATCCTGAGCACATACAAGGAAATACGAAAAGCCCAATGTTGATAATAATCAAATTTGGGCTTTTTACTGTATGATGAACTCTTTAAACAGTCGTGACAGCAAGTGAAAGGCCCGCTACCTGAGGTCAAGCTATTCATTTAACATGACGTCAAATGCGGCAAATTTCATTCGGGCACAATTCGCAGTGGCAAATGCCCTGCAACATTTTCAGGTCTTTGATCACAATCATACCATTGTCATATTCAATGGCATCTTTTTTGCGAAGGTCACTGAGCATGCGGTTTACACTTTCACGGGTAGCGCCAATCATATTGGACAGATCCGTGTGGGTAATTTTTTTATGAATCATCACATGATCTCCGTGCGCCTCTCCATACGAATTGGATAGCCTGATCAAGGTAGAACAGAGTGCCCCAGGTTTACCGTACAACATCAAATCCCGGAACTTTGTTTGGGTTAAACGATGATGAATGCCCATCCACTTCATGAAATCAATCGCAAAGTCACAATGCTGACAGATCAACATTTCCAGGTCCTTGTGTTCCAGCACACCAATCTCGCTGTCCTCCAGTACTTCCGCCGAGAAGCTGTGTCTGGAGCCAAAGAACGGATCGGCCTGACCAATCATATCGCCTGTCTGGTACATGTACATGATCAGTTCCTTGCCCTCGTCGGTGGATTTCGTGATCTGTGCACGTCCCCGTTTCATATAATAAAGTTTGTCAGAGACGTCACCTTCCCAGTACAGATGTGTTCCTTCCGGGTAGGTTCGGTCTTTCATCGTTACGAGCAGATGATTAAAATTCACTTCCGAGAAACAGTTGGTGTTTCCGCGTTTTTCCAGTACGTTTGTTAGTTCTCCCATACGTTGATCTCCCCTTTATCTCCCCGGTCTGGCGAGTGCAGCTACATGTTGCCCCCGAGGTTCGCCGCAAACTGTGCCATCCTGATCTGGGCATCTCGGCCGTGTGGAGGTACGGTACAAATTGCGGTGGTTCAATTTTTAAGTTCAGTATATACCTAATCTTACCGTTTGAGGGGCATGGAAAGCATTTAAAAATGGCGAAATTTCAAACATTGTGATTAAATTCACTTTTCGAGGGGAAGGATGAGGCTGTTGGTCTACTATTTTAAATAGAAACTGAAATATGACTTCTAAGGGGAGGTTAAAAACTTAACTAAAATTTGTCATACTTTGTGAAAAAAATCACATAATATATCTTTTCCCCATGGTACGATGTGCATGTAAAGAAGAGAGACAAACCAATACGAACCTTTAGGAGGATGAGGGAGATGGCTGTAAAAAATGAAGTCGCCCCAACAAAAGAACCGACAGCAGGTCAGTATATTCAAACGTTAATTGATAAAGCGAACAAAGCACATGCAGCATTCATGTCCATGGATCAGGAGCAAATAGACCGGATTGTGCAGGCAATGGCGCTTGCGGGACTGGATAAACATATGATGCTCGCCAAAATGGCCGTGGAAGAAACGGGACGCGGTGTATATGAAGATAAAATTATTAAAAATATATTCGCAACAGAGTATGTTTATAACAGCATTAAATATGAAAAAACAGTAGGCGTTATCGAAGACAATGAATATGACAGCTTCCAGAAAATTGCGGAGCCGGTTGGTATTATCATGGGGATCACACCGGTAACCAACCCGACATCAACAACGATGTTTAAAGCACTGATTGCCATCAAAACACGTAATCCGATCATCTTTGGTTTCCACCCTTCCGCACAGAACTGTAGCCGCGAGGCCGCGAAAATTTTGCTTGAAGCTGCTGTGAAAAACGGTGCTCCAGCCGACTGTATCCAATGGATTGATGATCCATCCATGGATCGTACGAACGCATTGATGAATCACAATGATGTGGCTCTCATCTTGGCGACAGGCGGATCAGCGATGGTACGGGCAGCATACAGCTGTGGTAAACCGGCACTGGGCGTAGGACCAGGTAACGTGCCTTGCTTTATCGAGAAAAGTGCAGATATCAACCAGGCGGTAACGGATTTGATTCTGTCGAAGTCTTTTGACAATGGTATGATCTGTGCGTCCGAACAAGCGGTCATTATTGAAGAACCCATCTTCGATCAAGTGAAAAAGAAAATGATTACGAACGGCTGTTACTTTGTGAACAAAGAAGAGGCAGCCAAACTGACAGCAGGTGCAATCAACGCAGAGAAATGTGCGGTTAACCCGACCATTGTAGGTCAGTCCGCTGTGAACATTGCCAAAATGTGCGGTATTGAAGTACCGGCAGGTACTAAAATTCTGGTAGCCGAGATTGAAGGTGTAGGCACCAAATTCCCATTGTCTGCTGAGAAACTGAGTCCGGTGCTGGCATGTTACAAAGTTAAATCTGCAAAAGATGGTATTGAGCGTGCGGCAGAAGTGGTTGCTTTTGGTGGTATGGGTCACTCCTCTGTCATTCATTCGAACAATGAAGAAGTGATCAATCAATTTGCGGATCGCCTGCAAACCGGACGGATTATCGTGAACTCCCCTTCAACACATGGCGCAATCGGAGATATCTATAATACCAACATGCCATCGTTGACACTGGGTTGTGGATCGTACGGACGTAACTCGACATCTTCCAACGTAACTGCTGTGAACCTAATCAATGTGAAAAGGGTGGCTCGCCGTACCGTGAATATGCAATGGTTCAAAGTGCCGAACAAAGTCTACTTCGAAAAAGGGGCAACTCAATACCTTGCCAAAATGCCGGACATTACTCGCGTAGCGATTATTACAGATGCCATGATGGTCAAACTCGGATATGTGGAAAAAGTAGAGCATTATCTGCGTCAACGTCAGACACCGGTAGCGATTGAAGTCTTCTCAGAAGTTGAGCCGGATCCATCAACAACAACAGTAGACCGCGGTACAGCCATGATGGAACGCTTCCAGCCAGACTGTATTATCGCACTCGGTGGCGGGTCACCAATGGATGCTGCCAAAGCGATGTGGTTGTTCTATGAATATCCGGATACAGAGTTCAACAACCTGAAACAAAAATTCATGGATATCCGTAAACGGATTTACAAATACCCAAGACTCGGATCAAAAGCGAAATTCGTAGCCATCCCGACAACATCAGGTACAGGTTCGGAAGTCACATCGTTTGCGGTAATTACGGATAAAGAGCATGGCAACACCAAATATCCGCTCGCTGACTATGAATTGACACCAGACGTAGCGATTGTTGACCCTGAGTTCGTATACAGTTTGCCAAAAACGGCAGTAGCCGACACCGGTATGGACGTATTGACACATGCGATTGAAGCGTACGTATCCGTTATGGCGAATGACTACACAGACGGTCTGGCAATCAAAGCCATCCAACTGGTGTTCCAATACCTGGAGCAATCGTCACTGCAAGGTGACAAACTGGCACGTGAGAAAATGCATAATGCTTCCACGATTGCCGGTATGGCTTTTGCCAACGCGTTCCTGGGCATTAACCACAGCTTGGCGCATAAATGGGGAGGTCAATATCACACCGCACACGGACGCACCAATGCCATCCTATTACCACACGTTATTCGTTACAATGCGAAAAAACCGACGAAATTTGCATCGTTCCCGAAATATTCGCACTTTGTGGCCGATGAGCGGTACGCCGAAATCGCACGTATTCTCGGATTACCAGCACGTACAACCGAAGAAGGCGTGAACAGCTTGATCAAAGCCATCCGTGATCTGAACAAAAAACTGGGCATCGAGGAATCGTTCCAGGAGATCGGCTTTGACGCGAAAGACTTCGAATCGCGTGTAGACTACTTGGCAGATCGTGCCTTCGAAGACCAATGTACAACAGCGAATCCAAAACTGCCGCTGGTCACTGAACTTGCCGATGTGTACCGCAACGCTTTCTATGGCAAATTTGAATAACAAGCAACATAAATTACAACTTAGTACTTCAAGTTAAGGCAAGTGATTCAGGGGTTCTCCACATTGGGGAGCCCCGATTGCCGTATAGTTGCATAGCCGAAGGAAAGAACGGAGAGATAGGAAAGGAGGTGAGGAAAAGAGGGCAGAGAAACGAGAAACGAAGCCCTCATTTATCAGTCCGCTAGACAGGTCTTGTGCAAGGTCGAAGCGGACCGTCCACAGGCACAGCGCAGACTAAGTCATCGTAGCGAGTCAAAATGGGCAGAAAAACGGAGAGGCGGAGCGTCCGTCTTTCAGGAGCGATCTAGTCTCATGCATGAACGAGGTCATACGGACAACGCACCAGTAGAGTTGTAGCAAAGTGATACCCGCGTAAGCAGTAGAAAAAGGATGGGCAGAAAAACGGAGAAGCGAAGCCTCCGTTTTTCAGGAGCGATCTAGTCTCATGCATGAACGAGGTCATACGGACAACGCACCAGTAGGGTTGTAGCAAAGTGGTTCCAGCGTAAACAGTAGAAAAAGGATGGGCAGAAAAACGGAGAGGCGAAGCGTCCGTTTTTCAGGAACCTATATCATGCCCTTGGTTGCTCCGAGCATAGCGGAGCAATGGTTCCCCAAAATGCTAGGAACAAAGGGGAGGTGGCTGTTTGCACAGAAGAGGTTCACACGATAACGGAGCGGGCAGGACAGACGGAAGAAGCGAAGCGTTCGCATTTATCCCCGGATTTTCACTTTGGAAAAGTGAATCGAAAAAATCCGGGGATAACGGCGATCTGAAGTTGTTCTGCCCGCGGAGTGGTCAAGTGTGAACAACCGTGGCGCAGTTCAATAAGACAACATCCAAAGTTTGTGATAAAAATCACAGATGGTGTGACTTGCTCGACGTATACTGAAAATATAAGAAAAACATTCATTCCGCGGTTCCGGTTCCCCAGTAGAGAGAACGTGTTCCGGATCATGTGAAACAATTCACATAAATCGCGGCTTTGGACACATGATGATACGTCTATTGCAACAATATAATGTGTCCAGAAATCCAAAAAAGCGGAGGGATTACGATGTCGGTGATCGAAAAAGATGTTAAACAACAAACAGGCTGGAGAAACTTTACCAAAGGAACATGGACCAAGACGGTTAATGTAAATGATTTTCTGGAACATAACCTTTCCCCATATTATGGCGATGAGGCGTTCCTTGCAGGTGCAACCCAGAATACCAAAGAATTGTGGGATATTGTATCCGACCTGACCAAAAAAGAACGGGATAACGGTGGGGTGCTTGACGTTGATGTGAATACGCCTGCAACAATTACTTCCCACCAACCGGGATATTTGGATCAAAGCAAAGAGCAGATTGTCGGAGTTCAAACAGACGCTCCGTTCAAACGTTCCATTCAGCCATTCGGCGGAATTCGCATGATGATTGATGCTTGTGAAGCATACGGGTTCGAAATGCCACAAGGTGTCATTGATATATTTACAAATATTCGTAAAACGCATAACCAAGGTGTATTCGATGCTTACACTTCCGAGATGCGTGCAGCACGTAAAGCGGGTATTATCACAGGTTTGCCGGATGCTTACGGTCGTGGCCGGATCATCGGTGACTATCGCCGGGTAGCTTTGTACGGAGTAGACTTCCTGATTCGTAACAAAAAAGGTGAGCTCAATGCACTTGAAGTTGATGTTATTGATGAAGATGTCATTCGTCTGCGCGAAGAGTTATCCGAACAGATTCGTGCACTGCAAGAACTGAAACAACTGGGCGAGATGCATGGCTTCGATATTTCATTACCAGCAACAACGGCTAAAGAAGCATTCCAATGGTTGTACTTCGGCTACCTTGCAGCGATCAAAGAACAGAACGGTGCTGCAATGTCCCTGGGACGTGTATCTTCATTCCTGGATATCTACATTGAACGTGATTTGCAAGAAGGTATCCTGACAGAAGAACAGGCTCAAGAACTGGTTGACCACTTTGTCATGAAACTGCGGATTGTTAAATTCCTGCGCACGCCGGATTACAACGAATTGTTCAGTGGTGACCCAACATGGGTAACAGAGTCTATCGGCGGGATGTCCGTCAACGGCGAGACACGTGTAACCAAAAACAGCTTCCGTTTCCTGCACACACTGCACAACCTGGGACCTGCTCCGGAGCCGAACTTGACTGTTCTGTGGTCCACGAAGTTACCTGAAGCTTTCAAAGATTATTGCAGTAAAGTATCGATCGAAACCAGCTCCATCCAGTATGAAAATGATGATCTGATGCGTCCAATCTATGGCGATGATTATGGTATCGCCTGCTGTGTATCTGCAATGAAGATCGGTAAACAAATGCAGTTCTTCGGCGCACGTGCCAACTTGGCGAAAGCATTACTGTATGCGATCAACGGTGGACGTGACGAAAAATCGGGAGCACAGGTTGGTCCGGAGTATCCTGCCATTACAAGTGAGGTACTGGATTATAATGAAGTGATGAAACGCTTCAAACCGATGATGGAGTGGCTCGCTAAACTGTACATGAACACTCTTAACGTCATCCACTACATGCATGATAAATACAGCTACGAGCGGATTGAAATGGCGCTCCATGACCGTGACATTCTACGTACGATGGCTTGTGGTATCGCGGGACTGTCGGTAGCAGCGGACTCACTCAGTGCCATCAAATATGCCAAAGTTAAACCGATTCGCAACGAACAAGGCATTGCCGTTGATTTTGAAATTGAAGGTGAATTCCCTTGTTACGGCAACAACGATGACAGTGTAGATAGCATTGCTGTAGAGCTGGTAGAAAGCTTCATGAGCATGATTCGCAAGCACAAAGCCTATCGTAACGCAATGCCAACGCAATCTGTACTGACCATCACTTCCAACGTGGTGTATGGTAAGAAAACAGGAACAACACCGGATGGACGTAAAGCAGGCGAACCATTTGCACCAGGGGCGAACCCAATGCATGGACGGGATAAAAAAGGTGCACTGGCATCGCTCGGTTCTGTAGCAAAACTGCCTTATGAACACAGCCTTGATGGTATTTCCAACACCTTCTCCATTGTGCCAAAAGCACTGGGTAAAGAAGATGCTACACGCAAATCCAATCTGACTGCGATGATGGATGGATACTTTGGTCAAAATGCGCATCACTTGAACGTAAACGTATTTGATCGTCAGCAACTGATTGATGCAATGGATCACCCGGAACAATATCCGCAATTAACTGTACGGGTGTCCGGTTACGCAGTTAACTTTATTAAACTGACACGTGAGCAACAACTGGATGTTATCAATCGTACGTTCCACGGTTCGATGTAAGTTACTTTTCCAGTAGTCCAGTCAAGTATTCTGATTCAACATAAAAATGAACGCATAGCGGATGCGAAAAGAAAGGAAGAGGCAACATGGTTAACGGACATATTCATTCACTCGAAACTTTCGGGACGGTTGACGGCCCAGGTATCCGCTTCGTGCTTTTTATGCAAGGATGCCTGCTCAAATGTCAGTATTGTCACAATCCTGACACGTGGGCACTGGATGGTGGAAAAGAGATGACATTAGAGGAGGTGCTGGCTGAAATACAGCCGTACCTGTCCTACTATCGTAGCTCTGGCGGTGGACTTACCATATCTGGCGGAGAACCTACCCTGCAAGCTCACTTTGTCGCAGAAATATTCAAGGAAGTCAAACGTCGCTGGGGGCTTCATACGACACTGGATAGTAACGGGTTTAATGAACCGGATCGTATTCATGATCTGCTTGACCATACCGACCTTGTATTACTCGACCTGAAACATATCGATGACGAGAAACACATCAAACTGACAGGCAAATCCAATGAACGTACGTTGAAGACAGCAAGATGGTTATCCGATCATGGTCGAAAAATGTGGATCAGACATGTATACGTGCCTGGTATTCATGATCAGGAAGAGGATTTGTTAAATCTCGGGCGTTTCATTGGTACGCTAAATGGAGTAGAGAAGTTCGAAATTCTTCCTTATCATCAAATGGGAATTTACAAATGGGAAGCACTGGGTAAAGTTTATCCGCTGGATGGCGTACCTTCTCCAACCGAAGAAGAAGTTGAACGGGCATATCGCCTGATTGAGCAAGGTCGTGCAGAAACAGCCAGCGTCATTTGTTCAGGAAAGTAAGCGGTAAGCGAACATCTATTCACAAGCAACCTTTACGAATATTATTTCGTAGAGGTTGTTTTTTTTTTATTTTTTACTCTCAACGGTTAAAACAAATGCTTCTGCACTGGAGCTAGGTAAATCTTTAGATTAACCCATACAGCTTGTTTATTTTAACAGATAACTATTTTCATAGTTTTTCACTTCTATTAAAAGTTTACAATTCTTATTCATTATTTTTAGCAACTTTTCCCGTTTCTGAGCGTCTAATCATATGACTTTTAGAGGGGATATTAATAAATGGGAGCAGAAGGAGCCAAAGACAAAGAATGAATTTGAAGAAGAAGTTGTCCATAATCACCGCTTTTGCTGTTTTTCAGGCGTTTGCAGTTATTCCAGCGAATGCACAAGCAGCAGAATCAAGCGAAGCTACGCCAGTGAATACCGCAAAAGTGAAATCCGTTGAGGTTGTAAAGAAAGAACAGCCAATTGCTGAGTCCGAAGTAAAATCAGGAGCAACGACTGATCCTGCTAACAATCCATCAAACAACTCACAACCTGCCAACAATGAAAGCGCCATAGAATCCAATCAGGGAACAACAGATCCTTCTGGAACAGAAGCTACACCGGTAAATCCGGCAACAGGAGCAAACGGGGAACAAGGAACAGGTGAAGAAACAAACACACCAAACACACCAACACCTGCTGAAGTAGAGCAACCAACGACTGGTGTAACAGCTGCGACTGTGCGATCTGCCGGAGACCTGACACTTTATATGAATAGCAACAAGATGGTTCAGGATGGGAAAACGTATCTGGCTGGACAGCCAATGGCTGTAAAAAATGGTGTTTCCTACGTGGCCATTCGTGCATTGGTTGATCGGGTAGGTTACGATGTAAAGTACGATAATACAACCAAAGAGACAATCATTCTCAGCGGTGCGGACGAACTTCGTTTTAAAACAAACAGCAAAGTGTATACCGTTAACGGAGAATCCAGAACGATGAAAGGCCCTGCTTATCAAGAAAAAAGCACGTTCATGATTCCATTGACGTCCATTACACAAGCGCTGAACATCACATATACCGTTAATCAGTCTGCGAAGACGGTTGTATTGAAGCTTAACACTAAACCTGTAGCCAGCTTTACGGTACAAAAGGAAATTTTTGCAGGAGATCAAGTGATCTACACGACTAAAAACAGTTCGCCGAACGGCCTTCCGATTGTGGATGAGCAGTGGACTGGACGTCAAGATTCCTTTGATCAGCCAGGCGTTTATACGGTGACTTATACGGTTCAAGATTCCAGTGGCCAGTGGAGTAACCCTTATACGCTTACGATCAAAGTGGAGCGTCCGAATCTTCCCCCAGTAGCGATGTTTACAACGGACAAGGAAGAATACAAAATGGGTGAAAAAATCTCCTACACTGATCAAAGTACAGATGATGAGGATGCGATCGTCAAAAGAGACTGGAGCAACAATGCACTCGCATTTTTCCTTCCGGGACCGAAGACGGTATCACTTACGGTTACAGATCAGCACGGTTTGAGCAACACATATACGAAAGAGATTATGATCACAAGCGAGACGCTTTATAATCAGTCTGATTTCAACAAATTGTTCGTACCAGTAGGGGACAAATTTACATTCAACGGCGGAGAAGTTCCTGGCATGGAAAAAGTTCCGTTTACGTACACGGATGAATCAAGCCTGCTTATTCGTAGTAACAGCCCTGAGACCGTTAACCAGGAAGGCATTGTCTACAAGGAATCTTCCTTTGGACAGACGCGTTTCATGATTCACCATGTCAATAATACGGGCAAAAGAGTAAAGATGTATGTGATTGCAACCAATAACAATCCATACACAGCTGTATTCGATCAGCAAAATATGGGCTTTGCAGGACCGACGCCATTTGCTACCGTTGCGGGTAAATTGTCCATCGATAAATGGTTCAAATCCATGCAAACGGGGGCAGATTCGAAGAGAGTATACATCCAGCCAGGAGAAAGCAAATTGATTCTGACGGAATTGAACAATATTTCGATGAAAGAAGGGCAGGTCATCTCCCTTTATTCCGACGCTTTCAGTGATTATACTCTTGACTACAACATTGTAATGATCGAAGAAAATAAAGATCCGATGGCCGTGTTGTCCTCATTGCCAGTTCTGGACCGTGACGGCGTTCATAACCGTGGGACTTATCCAAACGCAACACGAATCATTACGTACGATCAGGAAGTTGGCACGAAGCCTTCCCGTCTGCCACTCGGGGATAATGCAAGTGATCCGAATCTCGACGGCACAGACCCGATGGCCTTCACAAGCGCTTCTAACGCTGGTAACTTCGGTGTACTGTACAAAATCACCCTGAACAATGTTGCTCCGCGTACACTGATTTCGTTTAATCCTCGCGGAGGCAAGTATTACGGTTCAGCACTTGTGAATGGACAGCTGGTGCAGTTGTCGAATAACAGCCAGTCTCTAAGTGCGCCGAATGAACAAAATGTGCTGTATCGCACAGGTTCTTACGGTGAGAGTGTTACCATTGTTTTCTCTGCTGCCCCTGGTAGCAACTTGCCGGTAAACATTCTGTTTACCCCACTTCCAGCTGAGAAGTAATATTCTAGTGAATCAAACCGTACGGTTTGGAGTGAAAGCTTATATTTTATATACCCGTTCACCCCAAAAGTCACCTGTATGACCTATATTCTGAACCGTCAACCGAAGGACTCCATACTTATGGGGTCCTTTGTCTTTAGTTTAAGTTTTTAGTTTAAGCAAAACCCCTATACTTGCGTGTAGGGTTCCGTTGACTCTGTTCTTCATTTCATGCATTATTAGAGGTATACAAAAAGAGCAGAAGCAACGGTTTTGCCAAAAGATTTTGTCGTATGATGAAAATGCAAAAGGTTTGTATGACAGGAGGTGCTGTAAATCATGCTGTCGACGGAAGAGATTATATCAACTATGTCCTCACAGGGACTTCGTATAACTGATCAGCGCAAGACACTTGCACGGTTATTTGCCGAGTCTCCGGGGTATCTTACACCCAAGGACGTCTACGAATATATGGGTAAAACTTACAGCGGATTAAGCTTTGACACGGTGTACCGAAACTTGCGTGTAATGCAGGAACTAGGCGTGCTGGAGCAAGTTATATTTGAAGATGGAGTGAAGTTCAGAGCACATTGCAGCGAAGGCCATCATCATCATCATATGATCTGCCTGAAGTGTCAGAAGACCTACCCGATCGTTTTTTGTCCGATGCAACTTGCTGATGCTCCCGAGCAATTTCAGGTCGTGGATCACAAGTTTGAAGTATTCGGATACTGCAAGGATTGTGCTGAGCATGCTCCAGCGAAGAAGTCATCTACACATCAGCATGCACACAGTCACGGGAAGAATTGAAGATGAAACTTTCGCGTAGAATCGTGCAAGCTCCCATCCGGGTATACCGCAATTATATCTCTCCACTAAAACCGCCGACCTGCCGATTTTATCCTACGTGTTCGGCGTATGCGATGGAAGCAATTGAAGTGCACGGTGCACTCAAAGGTTCCCTTCTAGCGGCGAAACGGATTGCCAAATGTCATCCGTTTCATCCGGGCGGTGTAGATTTGGTTCCGCCTAAGGTGGAGAAAAATGTAGTGATATCCGAACCGTAATGTGCAGAAGAGCTGATGTTCATTTTTGCTGATCAAAGTGTTATAGAGCAGGTTGCTGGAACCCAGAAGCTTGGTTCTATTCGGTGGTATACTTGACAACAAGGTCAGCATTTCAGTATATTTTTTGTATATGATTTTCCAGTGAAGGGATAAGTACAGACACACCCCCAGTGCAGAGAGCCGGAGAAGCTGAGAACCGGTCTGGGAGGAGGATGGAAGATGGTCCCGGAGGAACCTCTTTCGAGCGTGCAATCAGCGACTTGTCGCTATTGTCGTAAGCCTGAGGCGTGATCCAGCGTTAATGGGCGGTCGAAGGACCGGAAGAGCCTGCGTTTTGTGAAAAATGCGGGGAAATTGGGTGGTAACACGTGAGAGATACTCTCGTCCCATACAGGGCGGGAGTTTTTTTGTGTTCATTTTCGGATCAGGAAGATGGTTCCATTCGAGCGATTGGTATGTATTCGTTAGAACAATTGAAGGAGGAGAAGTCATTCATGACGGATCAAAAAACATTTTATTTAACAACGCCGATTTATTATCCAAGCGACAAGCTACATATTGGGCATGCGTACACAACAGTAGCAGGTGATGCAATGTCTCGTTACAAACGCTTGCGTGGATACGAGGTGCGTTATCTGACAGGTACCGATGAACATGGCCAGAAGATTGAGCGCAAGGCTCAGGAGAAAGGATTGTCTCCACAGGCTTTTATCGATGAGATTGTCGTAGGCATCAAGGAACTGTGGAACAAGCTGGACATCTCCAATGATGACTTCATTCGCACAACTGAGGAGCGTCACAAAACCGTCGTACAAGATATCTTTGATCGTTTGCTGAAGCAGGGTGATATCTACAAGGGTGAGTACGAAGGTTGGTATAGCATCCCGGATGAAACTTATTACACTGAAACACAGCTGGTGGATGTTGAAAAAAATGAGAAAGGTGAGATTATCTCGGCTAAAAGTCCGGATAGCGGACACCCGGTTGAACTCGTCAAAGAAGAATCTTACTTCTTCCGTATGAGTAAATATGCAGATCGTTTGCTGAAATATTACGAAGAGAATCCTGGTTTTATCCAACCGGAATCCCGCAAAAACGAGATGATCAACAACTTTATCAAGCCGGGTCTTGAGGATTTGGCGGTATCCCGTACCACATTTGAGTGGGGTGTCAAAGTTAAAGGCGACCCGAAACACGTCGTTTACGTATGGATTGACGCGTTGTCCAACTACATTACAGCACTGGGCTACGGCTCTTCGGATGCTTCATTGTACGACAAGTTCTGGCCAGCGGATGTTCATCTGGTGGGTAAAGAAATTGTTCGTTTCCATACGATTTATTGGCCAATTATGCTCATGGCGCTGGATCTGCCATTACCGAAAAAGGTATTTGCACATGGCTGGCTGTTGATGAAAGATGGAAAAATGTCCAAATCCAAAGGAAATGTAGTAGATCCTGTAACCCTGATCGATCGTTACGGCCTGGATTCGCTTCGTTACTATTTGCTGCGTGAAGTGCCGTTTGGTTCCGATGGTACATTTACACCGGAAAGCTTCGTAGAGCGTGTAAACTCCGATCTGGCGAACGATCTGGGCAACCTGCTGAACCGTACCGTAGCGATGGTCGACAAATACTTTGAAGGCAAAGCGCCTGCGTTTGCTTCCAATGTAACGGAATTTGATGCTTCGCTGGAAGAAGCAGGACATGCAACGGTGGAAAAAGTAGAGCAAGCGATGGAAAATTTGCAGTTTTCTGTGGCGCTTACAGCGATCAGTCAATTTGTTAGCCGTAGCAACAAATATATCGACGAAACACAACCATGGGCTCTTGCTCGTGATGAAGCGAAACGGGATGAGCTGGCATCCGTAATGTCCCATCTGATTGAAAGCTTGCGTATTGCCTCCATTCTTCTACAGCCGTTCCTGACTCGTGCGCCGCACAAAATATGGGAACAACTGGGCATCCAAGAAGGTGAACTGACAGCTTGGGATTCAGCGAAACAATGGGGCATCGTGCCTGCTGGCAACGCATTGCACAAAGGCGAGCCGATCTTCCCGCGTTTGGATGCGGAACAGGAAATTGCTTATATCTCTGAAGCGATGACAGGTGGACAAAAAGCAGCACAGTCCGATGCAAGCCATGCAGAAGCAGGAGCCGCTACTCCAGCTTCAGCAGACCCGGTAACAGCACCTGAAGGCAAGGAAGAGATCGGCATTGATGATTTTGCCAAAGTTGAGCTACGTGTGGCACAAGTCATCGCTTGTGAGCCTGTTAAAAAGGCAGATAAATTGCTTAAGCTGCAACTGGATCTTGGTTATGAGCAACGTCAGGTTGTATCTGGTATCGCAAAGTTTTATTCGCCAGAAGAGATGGTTGGACGTAAAGTCATCTGTGTGACCAACCTCAAACCAGTAAAACTGCGTGGAGAGCTGTCCCAAGGCATGATCCTGGCAGCTTCTCATGGGGATCAGCTGACCCTGGCAACCGTACCGGACAGTATGCCAAATGGCGCGCAAGTGAAATAAAAAGTTTTTAAGTATAAGACAAGTAACTAGGGTGTTCAATCGTACAGAGATTGTCACAAGTTTGAACCAAGGGTGGTCCGAAGTGATTCGGACCGCTTTTTTATGCTGAAAAAAGAGCTGATAACTGAAGAACAAGCATATATTGTTATGAACTCCGTACTTCGGGAAAGAATGAATAGGACATGAGCCTTGACAATTAGGAGCAGGTTACCTATAATTCTTTCAGTAATATTTACGATTAAGTGATGCGGAGTGAATTATATATGACATTTATTCAAAAGAAGAGACAGGCACGATTAGATCGATCTAGCAAACTTGGCAAACGGAGTATAATGAAGCTACTTTGGAGTGGTCTGCTCATACTTAGTTTGCTTGTATTGTCTGCATGTGGGCAAAACAACGAGAATACAGCCAAAATTGTTGAAGGCAAAGTTAATGTGGTGACCACATTTTACCCGGTATATGCGTTTACTGCAGCGATTGGCGGAGAGGATGCCAATGTTATTAACTTGCTGCCTACGGGAGTAGAGCCGCACGATTGGACACCGAAGAGCCAGGATATTGTGAATACGTCCAAGGCACAGCTTTTCTTATACAATGGTGCGGGTCTGGAAGGATGGGTGCCGAACTTTTTGAAATCACTGAACAGTGATACAAAAGTGAAATCCGTGGCTGTCAGCGAAGGTGTCAAGTTGTTAACAGCAGAAGGAGACGATGGTCACGGACATGGTGAAGAGCATGAGGATGAACATGCTGATGACCATGCAGACGAGAGTGGCAATGAGGAACAAGTAGCCGACCATCATATCGATCCTCATACATGGGTTAGCCCCAAATCCGCAATGATCATGGCGGAAAATATCAAGAACAGTTTAGTAGAAGTTGATCCTACACACAAAGCTGGTTACGAGCAACGTTATAAGGAGCTTCATACCAAACTTGAAGCACTGGATCAGCGTTTCACGAATGAATTAGCATCCGTAGCAAAGAAGGAAATTGTAGTGTCACACCAAGCGTTCGGTTATCTTGCACGTGATTATGGTTTGAAGCAACATGCCATCATGGGACTGTCCCCGGATGCAGAACCAACTGGACAGGATATTGTAAAACTGGCTAAACTGGTTAAAGATGAAGGTATCAAGTACATTTTCTTTGAAGAGCTTGTATCCGACAAATTAGCCAAAACACTTGCCAGCGAAGCAGGGGTAGAAACGATGGTGTTGAACCCGGTTGAGGGTCTGACGCAGGAACAGGTGAAGAACAAAGATGATTATTTCACCTTGATGGAGAAAAATTTGCAAAATCTGCTGATCGCATTAAAATAAGAAGAATGAAGGTAAACATCCAGAAGTCTTTGCTGTTCCATCGGCGAAGACTTTTGGAATGTTAAGCACGATATTTACGTATTTTTATTTATTATGAAGGGCGGCTTTGCCATGCAGCAAATCATGCCATTATGTCATGATCCGATTATCCAGATCGAGAATTTGTCTTTTTCCTACGGGGATCAGCGCGTGATTCAAGATCTCAATTTTATGGTTCAACAACGTGACTTTGTAGGTATTATCGGTTCAAACGGAGCAGGGAAAACAACGTTGCTTCGTATGCTGGTAGGACTACTTCCTCCAGCGCAGGGGGATATCAAGTTGTTTGGAGAGTCGATTCGTAAATTCAAGGATTGGAACCGGATCGGGTACGTGCCACAAAAAAATGCATTTAATCCGTTATTCCCGGCTACCGTTCGTGAGGTCGTCATGTCCGGGCTGTATAATAACAAAAACATGTTCCGCCGCATCTCTCGTCAAGGTCAGCAACAATGCATCGATGCAATGAAGGTTATGCGAATCGAGGATATTGCAAACAAACGTATTGGACAACTGTCCGGCGGTCAGCAGCAACGTGTTTTTTTGGCCCGTGCGTTAATTAATCACCCGGATCTATTGATTCTCGATGAACCTACCGTGGGGATTGATGCAGAGTCACAAGCCAGTTTTTTTGAACTGATTACCCATATGCATGAACATCATCGGATGACGTTTCTCATGGTGTCACATGATATGGATCGCATGGAAAGTTATCTTGGCGCGGAAGCGGCGCTCACGAATGGCAAGATTCATTTCCATGTGCGTCATTCGCATGAGATCGAGGATTGTGCAGAAACCAACCTGCAGCATACTACCGCGCAGGTACGCTAGCTATGTATGTGGGCCATTAGATGATAGGCCGAAGGAGTCGTGTTAGTTTTGGAAATATTATGGAGTGATTTTTTTCAGCGTGCACTTGCAGGTGGTTTGCTTATCGGTATCACTGCTCCGCTGATTGGACTTTTTCTTGTACTGCGCAGACTTTCGATGATCGGAGACACCTTGTCACACGTAACGATCGCAGGTGTGGCGCTTGGTTTTCTGATCGAGGTATACCCGATCGGCGTTGGTCTGATTTTTGCGGTACTCGCATCGTTTGCTATTGAAAAGTTGCGTAAAGCTTACAAAAGCTATGCTGAGTTGTCCATTGCGATCATTATGTCTGGAGGCGTAGCGCTGGCTTCGCTGTTTTTTACACTGGGAAAAGGGTACAATGCGGATGTGATGAGCTATTTGTTTGGTAGCATCTACACATTGGACGTGGCGGATCTGAAGCTGGTGGGTATCGTGACGCTAATCGTTGTTATTGTAGTGGGCTTCCTACATAAAGAGTTTTTCCTGCTCAGCTTTGAGGAGGACGCAGCTGCAGTGACCGGATTGCCAGTCAAAATGCTGAATATGTTAATTACAGTGATGACAGCATTGGTAATCAGTACGGCGATCAAGATCGTGGGTGCTCTGCTTGTATCCGCCTTGTTGACCATTCCTGTCGCCGTCAGCCTGCTCATGGCTCGAAGCTTCAAATCAGCCATTATTCTGTCGGTGGTCATCGGAGAGATTGCGGTTGTGATTGGACTAGTTACAGCGGGGATCTGGAACCTGGCACCTGGAGCAACGATTGTACTGCTGCTCATTGGTATGCTGATCCTAACGATGATTGCTAAAAAAGGGTTCCGAGCCTGATCTCTGACTACTACACTTATCGTTTGAAAACAAGTACTTAAGAGCAAGTGAGCCCCAGGAAGGGAGACATTGCTTCATGCCTGATGTTAATGTATGGCTGGCTTTTGTTGCTGGCCTCGCTTCTTTTATATCACCGTGTTGTCTTCCGCTATATCCTTCGTATCTCTCATACATCACGGGAATGACTGTGCAACAGTTGAAAGAGGATCGGAATCAGCGAGAGGTGCGCTTGAAGACGTTAACGCATACACTGGCGTTTATTCTCGGATTCTCTGCAGTATTTTATTCGCTGGGTCTGGGTGCAGGATTATTTGGACAATTTTTCAATGATAACCGGGATTTGATTCGTCAACTGTCCGCGATTTTAATTATGTTGATGGGACTGTTTTTGTTGGGTATCTTCAAGCCGCAATTTTTAATGAAGGAACGTAAACTGGATATGAAATGGAAGCCGGCGGGGTATTTAGGTTCCTTTGTTTTTGGGATTGGTTTTTCGGCAGGCTGGTCGCCTTGCATCGGACCGATTCTGACGGCGATTATCGCCATGGCAGCGAGCGAACCTTCAACTTGGCTGACACTGATTACAGGTTATACGGTAGGCTTTGCTTTACCCTTTTTTGTTCTAGCGTTCTTTATAGGTTCGACACGCTGGATTTTGCGTTATTCAAACCTCATGATGAAGATTGGCGGAGCTTTAATGCTCTTAATGGGTATTTTGCTATTCACGGATCAGATGACCCAAATAACAATCTGGCTGCAGCAAATTACACCCGATTGGATGATCAACTTAACATGAAGCATTTTTCTTCTTCAGCAGAATAAATAATTGAAAGCAGGCTGCAGGAACCAGAACTTCTCTGGAACATGCAACCTGCTTTTTATCTGATGATATACGAGTTGAATTAGGTAAAATAGTCAATGTTGGCTAAAGGAAAGTGTTCGAAAATGCGTTCTGTAATGAATTCGCGCAGGGCATCTTGCTGGTCATCTTTATACACATATTTGTACTGACCCCAGCGACCCCATTTCATTTTCCGTTTCTCAATATCCATCTCCAGCTTGGTTTTTGGATATCTTTTCTCAATGGTCGCTTTAGCCGTTTTGGTGAAACGGTGCTGAATCATTTCAAACGTCAGGTCTTTGGTAGCCTCTTCAGGCAAGGTATCTGCCAGCTTTTGCAGTAGCTCAGCATAACCTTCTTGCCAGCCATCGTACCAAATAATCGGAGCAATAATGAAACCGAGTGGATATCCGGCATGGGCTATTTTGCCTGCAGCTTCAATTCGCTCTTCAAAGCGGGAAGTTGCGGGTTCAAAGTTTTTGATAACATAATCCGAGTTCACGCTGAACCGGATACGCGTATGGCCATTATGCTTGATGTTAAGTAGCGGATCGACGTGATGATATTTGGTCACAAAGCGTAAACGCCCGTATTCTTCATCAGCCATAAAACGAATAAGGTCGCTCAGGTTTTCCGTGATATGTTCCAGACCGACGGGGTCGGAGGTACAGGCTGCTTCGAAACGGGTAATTTCGGGTTTGCGTTCCTCGATGTAACCTTTGGCAGCTTCAATGATTTCTTCCGTGTTTACGTACACGCGAACGTATGGTTTTGCACCTAATGTGGTTTGAAGATAACAATAATGGCAATGCCCCATACAACCTGTCGAGATAGGGATCGCATACTCTGCTGATGGTTTGGACTGGTCAAATTTCAAGGTTTTACGTACCCCTACAACCAGAGTTCGCTTGGCCATCCGGTATTTTTCTTGCTCTGTCTCACCGGGGAGGTTGGTGATTCGATTGTGTGAAGTGGTCATCTGATAAGGAATGTTTTGGGAGGTTACCCATTCCATAATCCGTTTTCCTTTTTCATATTCAAGCGCACCTGGTTCAAAATACACCAAATCGGGAATAAAGGGTTTAGTACCCTTTACTTTTCTAACAGGGGGCTGGGCCACGCTTGTGCTCACAGAATCACTCCTTTCAATACGAAACTGGACTTAGTTTGCCTCAAATGAAGAGAAGTCACGCCTGCCAATCCTTGTGTAAGGCGGATCGGAATCGGGTAGGACTTGCCAATGCGCATTGATAACATGTATCATTAGAAGATAGGGACCAGGTACGTAGAACCGGTCAGAGAGAAGAGAGGGAAGCAGATGCCAACGCCCAGTATGGAAGATTATTTGGAGCGTATATACAAATTGATTGATGAAAAGGGCTATGCTCGTGTGTCTGATATAGCTGAAGGACTGGAAGTACATCCTTCATCCGTGACGAAGATGATCCAAAAGCTAGACAAAGACGAGTACCTGATCTATGAGAAGTACCGCGGGCTGGTACTAACGCCAAAAGGGAAAAAAATGGGCAAACGGTTGATGGAGCGCCATCATCTGCTTGAGCAGTTTCTAACGACGATCGGTGTTCAGGAAGAGAACATATATAACGACGTAGAAGGTATTGAACATCACTTAAGCTGGGACTCCATTACATGTATTGAGTCTCTCGTGGAATATTTCCGTCAGGATGAGAGTCGTCTGCAAGACCTAAAAAACATTCAGGAAATCATGAGTAACACGGACTCTTGAGCCTTGAATTCATAAGTTGATAAATAAAGGATGCTTCTTGCCAATGGAATGGCGAGGAGCATTTTTAATTTCAATATTTTAATTCCAACCAACATTTGGTCAATTGCGCAACTAAACCCGTCTGCCAAGCGTCTATTAAACTAGTAGAATTTACCGCAAATTTAATGATGTTGGAGGATTGTATTGATGAAATTGCGTAAAGGATTGTTGCTACTGCTCATTTTTGTTCTTGGATTACAGTCAGTCGGTATGACCGCTCAGGCAGCAAGTTCAAAACAGATTACTATTTTTCTGGATGGTCAGCGTCTGGAATCAGATGTGTCACCCTATATCATGCCCAAGGTGAACGTAACAATGGTGCCGTTACGGGTCATCAGTGAAGGACTGGGGGCTTCTGTGTTATGGTCCCAGGCAAACCGGACGGTGACGATTCAGAAATCGGATTCAACGATTACGATGACGAGTGGACGTCAGCAAGCGACAGTGGATAATACCGTGGTTGATCTGGATGCTTCCGTGCAACTCAAACAAGGTCGCGTGATGGTTCCAATTCGTTTTGTAAGTGAAAATTTGGGGATTCAAGTGAACTGGAATCAGGCGGCTCAAACCATTGATCTGTACACCGGGGCAGAACCAACGCCAACACCGGAACCAACTCCTGCAGAACCAGGAGGAAGTGTAACCCCACCAGCAACGAATGAGATGCGCGGAGCCTGGATATCTACAGTTAATGGGGACTGGCCATCTTCTGGCGCGAAAGGCAATGTAGATAAACAGAAGCAGGAGTACACAAGTCAACTGGATCAGTTAAAAGACATGGGGATCAATGCTGTATTTGTACAAGTTAGAGCAAATGCAGACGCCATTTATCCATCCAGTCTGGTGCCTTGGAATAGTGTTCTGACAGGAACCCAGGGGAAAGATCCAGGTTATGACCCACTGGCTTTTATGATTGAGGAAGCGCACAAACGCGGGCTTGAATTTCATGCCTGGTTCAATCCGTTTCGGGCAACGAACTCAGCAACAACAGCCAATCTGGCGACTAACCATGTATCCAAGCTACATCCTGACTGGATTGTAAATGCATCGGGTAAACTATATATTAATCCAGGTGTTCCAGAAGCAAGGCAGCATATTATGGATACCATTATGGAAGTTGTGAATAACTATAACGTGGATGGAGTGCATCTGGACGACTACTTCTATCCTTCCAATGTGACCTTTAATGATGATGTTGCTTACAAAATGTATAACACGTCAGGTTCAACAGACCGTGCAGCTTGGCGCCGTGACAACATTAATCAGTTTGTACAGCAACTTGGACAACGTATTCATCAAGCGAAAGCTAATGTAGAGTATGGGATCAGTCCATTTGGTGTATGGCGTAACAAAGCAAATGATCTGACTGGCTCAGATACCAAAGCAGGCGTAACTGCTTATGATAGCATGAATGCAGATGTTCGGACATGGATCAAACAAGGGTGGATCGACTACGTTGCACCACAGGTATACTGGAGCATGACGCTAAGTGCAGCAAGATACGATAAGGTCGTCGATTGGTGGGTTAATGAGGTAGCCAATACCAATGTAAAATTGTACATCGGCCATTCTCCTTATAAACTCGGAACGCCAGAGATTGGGTGGCAGACATCACAAGAAATCATTGATCAATTGACATATAATCAGAAGTATCCATCTATTGGCGGAGACATTTATTTCAGTTCCCAATATCTTACGAAAAACCCACTCGGTTTGATTGAACGACTGAAAGCTTACTATGGATTGTAGGGTCTAGTCTAACGTTAATTTTTCCTTGTTAATGATCACGGATTCTTCAACTCATAGTTATATGACCAACCCCTGTTCTCATACAGTGGCAGTAGAAGTATGGCTGCCTGGAGAACGGGGGTTTTTCGTTGTGTTAATTAATGGCGTTTTTGAAGGTGGAGGCGTAAAAGGGGTTTCCCTTGCAGGAGCTGTACAGGGAGCACAGGACTGCGGAGTGCAATTCAACCGAGTTGCTGGCACATCATCCGGTTCGATTGTTGCTGCCCTACTGGCTGCGGGTTACCGGGCCGAGGAGATGAAAGAAATCATTGAGAGTACGCCGTTTGCTTCGCTTCTGCAACGGTCGCCTATATTTAATACACGCTGGATTGGTCCAGCAACAAGATTGTTTTTGAAAAAAGGTTTATATTCAGGTGAAGCACTGGAATCATGGATACGCAAAATGCTGGCACAAAAAGGAATCCGAACCTTCGCTGATTTGCCACCTGGAAAGTTGCTCATTACCGCATCGGATATTTCTAACGGAAACATTCTCGTCTTGCCCGACGATATTCGGCGCTTTGGGATTGAACCTTCGAAGCTTGAGGTTGCTAAAGCTGTACGTATGAGTTGTAGCATTCCGTATTTTTTCGATCCTGTCATTATTCGGAAATCACCGATGATGTCCAAGGGGCTACCATTCCAAGATCAGTTTGTGTATGTCGTGGACGGAGGGCTACTGAGTAACTTCCCACTGTGGTTGTTCGATGGAGAACGCTCTGAATCAGGGGGAGAGATCATTCCAGTAGTCGGTTTTAAAATGGTAGGTAAGACAGAAGTAGAACCTGCACGAATTAAAGGACCTTTGACCATGTTGCAAGCGCTTGTCGAGACCATGTTAACAGCTCACGATGAGCGTTACATTGAGCAGATTAACCGATTCCGTACGGTCAAAATTCCTACGCTGGGTATTAAACCGACACAATTTAATCTCTCCGTTCAAGACAGTATGAACTTATATCGTTCAGGTGTGGCCTCTGGTCTGGAGTTTTTCACCACATGGAATACGAAGATGTACAACGAGCAATTGGAAAAGCAGCGAAAAGAAATGCGGAAGAAACAGGCGGGTTCGCCGCCGCTGGTTCCCATATAGAAACGTGAAAAAAGCAATTCTCCGGATGATGGAGAATTGCTTTTTGGGTTTTATTTTACATTTTACTGTGAGAAGAAAACAGAGATATCACCGGAAGGACAAATCAGTGATACTTGGGAACGTCCTCTTCGTTGTTTTTGCCTTTCTGGCCCTGAATGACCTGAAAAGGATAGTCCTTGCGTTTCTTGGACGAACTGCTCTTTCTTGCATTGACATTATTCTGTGCGTTCACTTTAGCCATCGTTTTTGCCGAAGGTTTGATCTTTGGTGTTTTGGCTTTTCGTGACCAACGGGCAGGCGGGAATTTGTACAGCAGGAACACAACTCCGAACACGATCAGAGGGATGAGAATACTGGACAACGAAGCTCTAGTCATAAAACTGATAACCCCAAGAGCAGCCAGTATAATGAATGCCCAAAATACAATAGCCTGCTTATTCATTTCATTCACCCTTTCACAGGATCAAGTGTTGCTACAGGAACTTCCGTTACGGTCGAAACGTTGGCAAGTTTGGCGTCCAGTTCAAGCATGCGATTGAAAGACGCAATGGATACTTCCACTTGAGCGTTCGTAGGTTCTTTGGTCGTAAGCAATTGCAACCACAGGCCAGGGTATCCCAGATAACGTAAGACAGGAATATCACGAAGCGAATTCGTAATCTTGAGTAGCTCGAACGAAATACCTAGTACGACTGGCAACAAGAGCAAACGCTGTCCCATCCGTTCCCATAAATTATCGTATGTGAATACGGAGTATAAGAAAATACCGATGATGACAGTCAACATGATAAAGCTACTACCACAGCGGTAATGTAGCCTGCTGTACTTCTGAACATTTTCCGGTGTAAGTTCTTCTCCAGCTTCGTATGCGCTTATGACTTTGTGCTCTGCCCCGTGGTATTGAAACAGGCGTTTAATCATTGGTGTCTGTGAGATTAGCCACAGATAAGCGAGTAACAGGATCAGTTTGATGACACCTTCCAATACATTATGCAGAAATTGATTGTCGAATACATTTTTAAATAAGAAGTCCTCGATCACGACAGGAAGCAGCGTCAGTACAATTTTGCCGAAAAGGAAGGAAAGTATGGCTACCGCAGTCACACCGATTATCATGCTAAGGCTCCAGCCAGTTCCTTGTTTCTCTTGTTGTTTGGCTTTTTCTTCAGGTTCGAGCTCATCATCAGCATAAGCGTCAGCAGAGTAATTAAGATGTTTGCTACCTTTGACACTTGAATCTATAATGCTGACAATTCCGCGTAATAAAGGAATCCGCCGCAATTTCATGACCCAGGTCTTGTCTTGCTTGGGAACTTCCAGATACGTAATTTCGCCGTCTTTTCTACGAACTGCCGTAACATTGACGTGTTTACCGCCAAACATTACGCCCTCGATGACAGCTTGCCCCCCGTAGCTGACAGGCTTGGATTGTTGAGGCAAATTATTCACCTTCCTATTCTGTTCTAAGCCTTTACAATCAAAGGCAGTTTAATATCCTTATTGTATCGAATTTTGAGAGCAATTTCTAGTTTACGAGAGAAAAGGCAAGTGCTGCTGTTAAGATTGTCCTGTTTTGAACATACTACGCCCTAGAACTGTGAGAAAATATCTAGCATGCTTGTGAGATCATCTAGTGAAGAAGGGGACGTTTATGATGACAGATCATACTCATGAGGACGTATTAACGAATCATAATCACGAAGGTAAAACGGATCAGCGCACAAATCGGCAACGACCGCGAGAACGTGACGAAAACGTGACGAAACGGCGCTCCGTGCCAAGGCAGGGAGATGCGCACTATTTCACAAATCCGTTTTCCTTTGCGCTGGAACTGGGGTTCTTTGCCGGGCTAATCTGGGGAGGAATCCACTGGCTATTTCATTTTCTGCATTTTACCGTTGTACCCGTGGGTTTTCTGGCGGAGCCTTTTTTCAAGCATAAATATATTTATACGCCGGCAGGTCACTTGACAGGTTGGTTGTGTTTTATCGTGTTTTCCATCTTTGCGTCACTGTTATATACCTTTACCATCCGCAAATTAAAAGGGCCGTTTCCCGGTATGGTGTATGGGATCGTCTGGTGGGTGATCCTCTTTATCCTGCTTGGGCCTAAACTCGGAATGATGAAACCGTTAAATCAATTGACATGGGATTCAATTTTCACGGAAATTTGTTTCTTCCTTCTTTGGGGGCTGTTCATAGGTTACACCGTAGCGATGGAGTACACCGACGAAAGGAAACGGGAGCCAGAGCACGCAGGAGCCTAGACGCAAAAAAGCTTCTCAATCCGGTAACGGCTGTGTTAAAATAGCAGATGGTTATTTGCAGAGAGGGTGGAGCAGCGATGAAACGAATTATTGTGATCAATGGCCCGAACCTGAACATGCTTGGTGTTCGTGAACCAGGTATCTATGGAACGCTTAGTCTGAAGGATATTGAAGACAAAATTCGCAGACAGGCTGAAGAATTGGGCGTCTCCATCGCTTTTTATCAATCCAACCATGAAGGAGACATTATTGACCGCATTCATGCCGCAATGGGTGAGGCAGACGGGATCATGCTGAATGCCGGGGCTTTTACTCATTACAGTTATGCGATACGGGATGCAATCAATGCCGTGAAAGTTCCTACCGTGGAGGTTCATCTATCCAACATTCATGCACGCGAAGCGTTCAGACATCATTCAGTGCTAGCAGCAGAAACGATCGGGCAGATTGCCGGATTTGGCGAAGTAAGCTATGAACTGGGATTGCTGGCTCTCGTGCGTCATCTGGACAAACAAACCTGAGCCGGGAACCCGGGAATGTGAGAGAAAGAAGGGTTACCGATGGAAAACAAACGAGTACACAAGTTACGTGAGGCCATGGCCGAGCGTGAACTCAAAGCAATGCTGATTACGAATCCGATTAACCGCCGTTATATGACGGGATTTACGGGTTCGGCAGGATATGTGCTTATTACTGAGCAGGAAGCTTATTTGCTTACTGATTTCCGTTATATGGCACAGGCATCCACGCAAGCCCAAGGTTTCAACGTGGTAGAGCACGGTGTAAAACCGATGGATTCTGTACGTGATTTGCTGGTTGCAGCGAACATCAACGAAGTTGGCTTCGAACAGGATTCGGTTACATTTGGTACGCACGCTTCTTATGCGGAATCGTTGCAATCGGTTAAACTTACAGCAGTATCCGGCATTGTTGAGCAGCTTCGGATGTTCAAGGATGCTGACGAAATTGCAGTGATGCAGCGTGCTGCAGATTTGGCAGATGCCACATTCAGCCACGTTTTGCAATTTGCGAAACCGGGTATGACTGAACGTGAAGTGGATCTTGAAATGGAGTTCTTCATGCGCAAGCATGGGGCGACCAGCTCCTCCTTTGACACCATTGTCGCTTCAGGCGAACGTTCTGCTATGCCTCACGGTGTTGCAAGTAGCAAAGTAATTGGACAGGACGAACTGATTACGTTTGACTTTGGCGCGTTGCTGGACGGATACTGTTCAGATCTGACACGTACGATTGCAACAGGTAATCCTGTACCTGAACTGCGCAAGATTTACGACATCGTACTGGAAGCACAATTACATACGCTGGAGAACCTGAAACCAGGTATGACCGGACGGGAAGCGGATGCACTTGCTCGGGATATCATTGCAGGCTATGGATATGGAGAACAGTTTGGACACAGCACGGGCCATGGTCTGGGTATGGAGGTTCATGAAGCTCCGCGTCTGTCCAAGCTTAGCGATGATGTGTTGAAACCGGGAATGGTGGTTACAGTTGAGCCGGGAATTTATATTGATGGACTTGGCGGCGTACGAATTGAGGATGACGTTGTGATTACCGAGTCAGGTATTCATATTCTTACGAAATCGGACAAAAAGTTCACCGTTATTGGCTAACATACCCAAACACTTTTTACTTATATCAGGAGGGATCTTTTGTGATTTCAGTTAACGATTTTAAAACAGGTTTGACCGTGCAAGTAGACAACGATATCTATACCGTGCTTGATTTCCAACACGTAAAACCAGGTAAAGGCGCAGCTTTTGTACGTTCCAAGTTAAAAAACCTTCGTAATGGTAATACGGTTGAAAAAACATTTCGTGCAGGTGAAACGATTGGCCGTGCAATTATCGAAAACCGTGGAGTATCTTACCTGTATGCAAGTGGTTCTGAGCATACGTTTATGGACAATGAAACATACGATCAATTCACACTGACTAGTGATCAACTGGAGTGGGAACTGAACTTCCTTAAAGAAAACATGAACGTGAAGATCGTTAGTTACCAAGGTGAAATCCTGGGTATCGACTTGCCTACAAGCGTTGAGCTGAAAGTTATTGAAACAGAGCCAAGCGTTAAAGGTAACACAGCACAAGGCGCTACGAAGAACGCAAAAGTGGAAACAGGTCTGAATGTACAAGTTCCTTTGTTCATCAATGAAGGCGACGTGCTTCTGATTGATACACGTGAAGGTAAATACTCTTCCCGTGCGTAACTTTCACTTGCTGTAAGCTTTAATGCAAGAATGAAAACCCTTTGCCATGAATATGGCAGAGGGTTTTTTTGAAAAAAGATTAGCCTATCAGACGCTTTCGTAATATACTGGGTTAAAGTCATTTCTCGTAGAGAATAATGACGAAAGATATCAATTGATGCATACTGCACAAGGTAGGGAGTGGATTTGCGTTGTCATTGTACGTCATGAAATTTGGGGGCAGCTCGGTCGGAGATACAGAACGCATGAAGCGTGTAGCCGGACGTGTTGTAGAAAAAGCGGATGAAGGACATCAATGTGTCGTCGTGGTTTCGGCCATGGGAGATACTACAGATGATTTGATTGATCAGGCGAAGCTGCTAAACAGTGATTTGCCTGCTCGTGAAATGGATATGTTGTTGACAACAGGGGAACAAATTTCGATCTCCTTATTATCCATGGCCATTCAGGCACTTGGACGCAAGGCCGTATCCTTTACAGGATGGCAAGCCGGTTTCCGAACAGAACCGGTTCACGGTAAAGCCCGGATTCAGGATATCCGTCCTGAACGTGTCAAATCTGCGCTTGCTGAAGGCAATATCGTTATTGTCGCTGGTTTCCAAGGCATGACGGAAGACGGCGAGATCACTACACTGGGCCGCGGCGGTTCGGATACAACAGCTGTTGCGCTCGCAGCAGCAATTCAAGCGGACGCTTGCGAGATCTATACGGATGTGGACGGAATTTATTCCACAGATCCGAGGATCGTCAAGGTAGCGCGCAAACTGAAAGAAATATCCTACGACGAAATGCTGGAGCTTGCGAATCTGGGAGCGGCGGTATTGCATCCACGTGCTGTTGAGTACGCGAAGCATTCCGGTGTACCTTTGATTGTAAGATCAAGCTTTAACCATAATGAAGGAACGGTTGTGAAGGAGGAAGCGGCAATGGAACAAGGAGTAGTGGTAAGTGGGATCGCGTATGACAAAAACGTAGCTCGCATCAGTATTTTGGGTGTTCCGGATGTCCCGGGCGTCCTTGCCGAAGTATTTGGCGAACTGGCTAGTGAGCAACTGGACGTCGATATTATCGTGCAGAGCGGGGTACAGGACGGCAAAGCGGACTTCTCCTTCTCGGTTGCACTGTCTGATCGCGAGAAAGCACTTCGTGTCATTGAAGGTCTGCACAGCCGGTTGCCTTACCGTGAAGTTACCTCCGAAGAGAACCTGGTTAAAATCTCGATTGTTGGTGCAGGTATGGTGAGCCATCCAGGTGTAGCTGCTAAAATGTTCAAAGTGATCTCAGGTGAAGGCGTAAGCATCAAAATGGTCAGCACTTCCGAGATCAAGGTCTCCTGCGTTATCGATGGAGAGAAGCTTCATGACGTGATTAAAGCTCTGCACACGGCTTACGATCTGGATACAGCTGAGCAAGCCGTAATCGGTGGACCGCAAGTTCGCAGATAAGATTGCAAATGAGGCGTAAAATAAACGTATAATTAGGAAGAGGTGTACCGTTGCCACTAGGCAGCAGTACACCTCTTTTAGCTGTGACTATAGTCGTTTGCACATGTTGCCTCCTCTTACTTTACGGTAAGGTTTTAGCTCGTTCCCTTCCCTCATCTCTGGTACACAATCCAGCAGATTCAATTGTGAACAATAGGTAACATCATGCATTTTCCCTAGTTTATCCAGTCTGCGTGCACTGGATGATGTGCGAACCAGATCTGTAATCTGGTCATGACACTGAGACACAGCCTGATGCAGAATAATACCAAGATCGTTCAGTTGCAGTGGCGAACGGGTCTGACGATACAACTCTTCAATAATACATCCGGCACACAGGCCGTCCTCGAGAGCAAACTCATCCTGCTCACCGGCACATAATAACAAAATATCCCGTTGTAATTCCAGTAGAGCGGAAGCAACCGCTCTAACATTTAAGAATGCTCCCGCAAGTATATGTCTGGCTCTGGATGCTTTAATCAGAGCTCTTGTACCATCTGTTGTGGTGAGGATAATGACTTTTTCCGCAATGTCACCACTCATATATTCATAGGGAGAATTACCCGCATCGAATCCGGTTATTTGTTTGTCAAAACGTTCCCCGCCCCGAATACTGTTTCCTACCAACATCTGTTTGGCTTGCGGAACAGTCTCCGTAGCAATAACTCCCGCAGCATGATGAGCAAGCGCGGTCACAATTGTGCTTGTTGTTCGCAAAACATCAATGACAACCACACTTCGCCCTTCAATATCTATCGTTCGTACTTCATTTACATTACCTACGACGTCGACACGCACACCCCACAACTCCTTTTTGTTCCTCGGGATCGAGCATTGGTTTATCAGTGGAACAGTCCATCTGTTTGCAAGCACTATATGCATGAATGTCTAGACAGGTCCCTAGAACAAAAGATGTCTATGAGTTTTGGCTCTCATTCATCGTCTTTGAAGAATTGATAGATTTCAGCGTCATAAAATGAATGTACAGGCATAAACTTGAGATATGAACAAGCATCAGAGATGAAATTAATCAAGTTGGAGGAGCCTACTCATGAAAGTGAAATGGAGGGATCTTTTTCCGGAACCCATCCGAACCATTCTGGGCAGAATGCCGCCCGCCTTATTGGAACAAGTAGAGGAAATCCGTATTCGAGAAGGCAGGCCGCTGGAAATTAATGCAGGAAACAATTATCACTTCCTCACTCCAGAAGGTGTACCAACGGGAAAACCAGAGGAAGCTTATGTTCCTCTGAAAGAAGCAACGCACAGACTGCTTGATCTCATAAGCAACCATTCGCTCTATACCTTGGAAGAAGAATTACGAAAAGGATTCATCACCATCCCGGGAGGGCATCGAATCGGACTTGCTGGCCGGACGGTGCTTAGTGGAGGACGTGTAGAATATTTACGGGATATCAACGGATTTAACGTCCGTGTTGCCCGGGAAGTGCAAGGCGTGGCTGACCCGATTCTTCCATACCTGCTAGATATGAGGAACGGACAGGTGATGCATACCTTGATACTATCTCCACCGCAGCAAGGCAAAACAACGTTGCTACGAGATTTGGCAAGGCAGATCAGCAACGGCACGAAACTGACAGCCGGTGGTGAACTGAGGCAGGGGATACGCCCGCGACTAAAAGTGGGCATTGTAGATGAACGTTCTGAGATAGCGGGAAGCTATAAAGGTGTGCCTAGCTTCGATGTAGGGCCGCGCACAGACGTAATGGATGGATGCCCCAAGGCTGAAGGCATGATGATGATGCTTCGTTCCATGTCACCGGACGTTCTGATTGTGGACGAGATTGGTCGGCCAGAGGATGCGGAGGCAGTTATGGAGGCCCTGCATGCAGGAGTTTCTGTCATTGCCACGGCTCACGCACGGGATCTGACTGAACTATCTGCAAGGCCTGCCTTGAAAACACTGATTGCCGAGCAGATGTTTCAGCGTTATGTACAGCTGCAGCGGACGAGCAGAGGCATGAGCTTTCGACTGTCCGATGGCAAGATGCGAGGACTGCAACAGACCGGGTCAGGAGGTGAAGCCTTTGCTTAATATGCTTGGCGCCTTGCTGATTCTGCTAGCAAGTACTCTCGCTGGTTTTCACAAGGCGAGGCAATATGCATTGCGGCCAAGGCAGCTACGTGAGTTGATTG
This sequence comes from Paenibacillus intestini, assembly GCF_030803945.1. Classification (NCBI taxonomy): domain Bacteria; kingdom Bacillati; phylum Bacillota; class Bacilli; order Caryophanales; family Paenibacillaceae; genus Paenibacillus; species Paenibacillus intestini. The sequence continues at coordinate 783,476 of NZ_JAURUN010000003.1, forward strand.
CGGCCCTACAGCGGCTGATGACAGAGATTAATTACGGCTTAACGCCGCTGCCTGATGCGATGAACAAGATGGGGGCCCAGACCAAAGAGCCGGTGAGAACTCTTTTTTTACATGCCTCCACACAGATGGAACCCCCACATGGCCTTACAGCCAGGGAGAGTCTGCAAGCCGGTGTCGAGGAGGCATGGGGGAAATCAGCGATGAAATCAGACGAGCGGGAGGTCATGCTACAGTTGAGTTACAGCCTTGGCACCAGTGATCGTCAAGATCAGACCAAACATATTTCGTTAGCCATTCAGCAACTTATGCATGAGGAATCCCGCGCACAGGCCGATCAAGTGAAGTACGAACGAATGAGCCGCAGCCTGGGGATGCTTGTCGGAGCGTTAATCGTCATACTGATCTTCTGAAATAGCCGGGATAGCGAGGTGCCAAGGTCATGAATTTAGAAGTGAACGCAATCTTTCAAATTGCGGGCATTGGAATCATTATAGCGATGATTCATACCGTATTGAAACAAATGGGAAAGGAAGATATGGCTCACTGGGTGACCGTAATCGGATTTGTCGTTGTACTGTTCATGGTTGTTCGAATGCTGGACAGCCTGCTACAAGAGATTAAATCCATATTTCTTTTTCAATGAAATCGGTCATGAAGCCGGATGGTGGTGACCCGTGGAGATTATTCAAGTTGTTGGTCTGGCACTCATTGCAACCGTATTGATTTTAGTCATTAAGGAACAAAAGCCGATGTTTGCCTTTCTGATTGCGGCAGCCACTGGTGTAGTGATCTTTATGCTGTTGATTGGCAAAATTGGCACAGTCATTGAAGTGCTGAAGCGACTTGCTGAAAATTCCGGTATGGAGAGCATCTATCTGAAAACGGTATTGAAGATTATCGGCATTGCTTACATTGCTGAATTCGGTGCACAGATTGTCAGAGATGCAGGGCAAGAGAGCATCGCCTCCAAGATTGAACTAGCTGGCAAAGTGCTGATTCTTGTACTCGCGATTCCGATCATTAGCATCATTATCGAAACCGTGATGAAACTGATGCCGGTGTAGAAAGGGCGGGCGGATAACTGATGAAATTGATGCATAACAAGCCGCGCTGGCGCCTCATCATTGTGCTGATGATATGTTTCATGTTCGGTGTAATTGGACAGGTTGTAGCCACCACGCCTTCAAACGAGTGGATAAAGCAGCAGGCTGATGAGCTTCCGAAGGATCAGGTCGAGAAATATTGGGATCAACTGATGAAACAGTACGGTGGTTTTTTTCCAGAAGGCAAAACGCCATCGTTCATGGATATGTTAATTCCCGGGAATGAAGGATTCAGTCTGAAATCGGTATTTTCGGCAATTGGCACGTTTATGTTGCATGAAATTTTATATAACGGCAAACTTTTGGTCACGATCGTGATGTTGACAGTGCTGAGCATGATTTTGGAGACACTTCAGACTGCTTTTGAGAAGAACAATATTAGTAAAATTGCATATGCCATCTGTTATCTGGTCATCATTATCATCGCAATCAACAGCTTTAGCGTAGCAATTGGTTATGCAAAAGAGGCTATATCCGGCATGATCAACTTTATGATGGCGATGGTTCCACTTCTGTTCACACTGCTCGCTTCGATGGGTAATGTCGTTACCGTTTCGGTGACGCACCCGCTAATTATTTTCATGATTCATCTCGTAAGTACGCTGATCCATCTGCTAGTGTTCCCACTTCTCTTCTTCTCGGCTGTGCTGCATCTGGTGAGCTCGCTTTCGGATAAATACAAATTGACACAAATGGCTGACCTGTTGCGAAACATCAGTGTAGCCTTGCTGGGCATTCTGCTGACGATGTTTCTGGGGGTTATTTCGGTACAGGGAGCTTCGGGATCGGTTGCGGATGGTGTCAGTTTGAAGGCAGCCAAATATATTGCAGGAAACTTTGTACCCGTTGTAGGGAGGACATTTGCAGATGCAACGGACACCGTGATCACGGCATCGTTGCTTGTCAAAAATGCAATCGGACTGACAGGTGTCATTATTATCTTGTTCCTCTGTGCGTTTCCGGCCATTAAAATTCTGGCGCTGGCCTTGATCTACAACGTGACCGGAGCGATCATGCAACCTTTGGGAGAGACGCCGATCGTAGATTGCTTGCAAGCGATTGGTAAAAGCATGATTTATGTGTTCGCGGCACTGGCCGCCGTTGGACTCATGTTTTTCCTGGCAATTACGATTCTGCTGACCGCAGGCAATCTTACGGTCATGATGCGTTAAATACCTGTCTGCAGGAAAGGGGCTGGATAGGATGGGGTGGCTGAGCAACTGGCTGCAGGATCTGATCATGATCGTTTTACTGGCAACGTTTGTAGATATGCTACTCCCGAATCGTTCCATGGAACGGTATGTCAAGCTTGTGCTGAGCCTTCTCATCCTGCTGACCTTGTTATCCCCCATCACGAAACTGTTGAAAAGTGATCCGGTAGGGGAACTAAAACGCGCCATGACCGCAATGGATGCACCTCCTGACGGGCAAGCCACACTGGAGCAGATTCTGGCTCAAGGGAAGCGAATGCAGGCGAGTGAACAACAACAGTCCCTAAAGTGGACGGCGAAGGAACTCGCTAACGTTATGAAAGGTCAGATTGAAGAGACAACTGGAGCAAAGGTTCAGTCGGTTGAGGTACAACTGGCGATGAAGAAATCAAATTCGGATACCCAAGCAACCACTTCTGTTGAACTGCCTGTCATTCAGCATGTGAAGGTGCAACTAGCAAGTGGAAAGGGTGATTCGAAAACGGATGCGGCCGAACCTGTGAGTAGCAACCCGATGAAAGAAACCAAAGATTCGTTAGAACATGATGAAAATTACCCGAGTACTCAACCTGTGCAGATTGATCCAGTTGAAATTAAGAATATACAGATTGAGTCAAACGGGCAGCGATCCGAGCAACCAAAGAGAGATCAGGTAGCTTCTAATCAAGCATCCGAACCCTCCGTTACCCGGAATGATAGTGAAGATTCAAACGTTAAGCAAACTAGTGTTTCACGGTCTGAACACGCAGTACAAATCATCACATTGCTCAAAGAGAAGTGGGAAGTTGATGCGAGCCAGGTGCGAGTGACGGAGACAAACAATTCAGAAGTGCTCTGAAAAGGAGGCGATCCGATGAAACACTGGTTCAAAAAGCTGGAAAGCTGGATGGGTGGCGGTGAAGGCGGTGCGAAGCGCAGTCAAACCTTACGGTGGTTAATCATTTTGGGACTGATCGGTGTGGGCATCATGCTCTTTAATTCCTTTGTCAACGTCAAAAAGATCGATTCTGAAAACATCGGTCGTGAACCACCAGAACAAGCTACTTCCATGTCGACTATGCAAAATGGTTTGTTGGAAGAAAACCCTTTTCAGGCGATTGAAATAGCATTCGAAGACAAGATCAAAGGCGTGTTGGAAAATATCGTTGGTGTAGGCACTGTGGATGTGATGGTTACCGTGGATTCTACGGAAGAACTCGTGGTGCAGCGGAACGTCAAAGATTCACAGCAGCTTACCGAAGAGACGGATGCCAATGGCGGTAAACGGCATATGACGCAATATACCCGTGACGGTGAGATCATTACGTACGAATTATCAGGGGATCAGACACCCATTGTCACGAAAAAGCTGAAACCGCAAATCCGCGGAGTGCTGGTGGTGGCAAAAGGTGCAGAGAACAAGGTTGTGAAGGACCTCATTACAGATGCCGTTGAAAAAGGTTTGAACGTAGCGGCTTACCGGATCTCGGTTGTTCCGCGCAAACAGGATTAAAGCTTTGAATGACGATAAGAAGAGATGTGTTGTCAGAATCAACCCTATTTTTGAGGAGGAACTTCTAAATGAATAACAAACGTCAAACAATATGGCTGGTTTCCATGCTGAGTCTAATGGTTATCTTGTCCGCCTATTATCTCTTTACTGAAGATTCCGGGCCCGTTAATCCCCCTGTAGCTGACAGTCAGCAAGTAGATGCGATGAAACAAGGCGAGGCAAAGGAAACCGCTGGTATTCTTGATCCAACAGAAGGTCTGGTGATCAACGAGGTCGTGAACAGCGGAGAGATTAAGGGTGATTCCGGTGCGGCGAGCCCGGCCGAAAACACAACTGGCGCAGAAGGTAAGGAAGCGGGAAGCGCAGAAAAAACACCTGCTACTGAACCAGGCAGCAAAGAAGGAGAAACGGATCAAAAGTCAGAAACTAGTGTGGAAAAAGGAGCGGTGACTACCCCAGGAACGGAAGGGGAAACAGAGGGGACTGCTGCTAAAACGGATGAAGAAGTGCTGAAAGAGATGGAACAGCAAAATACGGCTGTGTCGGCAAGCAGTCAGTTCCAGAATTACCAGTGGCAGCGTGAAGAGAGTAACAACCGTAAGTACGAGGAATTGATGACTATTGCAGGTGATCTTAGTAAAACACCGGAAGAAAATGCAAAAGCAACAGAACAGCTCCGGGTACTTGAAGATAAAGAAGCCAAAATTACAGGCATTGAAGAGACACTTTCCCAGCAATTCGCAAATGCAGTCGTTCAAGAAGAGGCTGACAAGTATAAAGTGGTGGTTCTGAGTGACAAACTTGACGTTAAACAGGCGGTTTCTATTGTTGATCTGGTTATGAAAGAATTGTCTGTATCACAGAACAAAATCAGCGTGCAATATGTCACAGAACAGTAATCGGAAATGTGATAAGGAAGCCCCGGGAGCCTGTTCGACTCTCGGGCTCTTTCCATTTTTAATGATTATGATATAATACTAAAAGCCATATGACCGTCCTCGTGAGACTGGCATGATGCCGAAGGAGTGAATAATGGAAATGTTTAAATTGAGCGAAATTAAAGAACTGATCAAGTTGGTTGATGAAAGTTCTGTTCAGGAATTGGAAATTGAAAATGAAGGATCACGTTTGTCGATTCGCAAACCAGGTAAAACGGAGTTCGTACAGGCTGCTGCCGTACAACCGCAAGTGATTGCTGCTCCTCAGGTGCAACCTGCTGCTACCGCAGTGGTTAGCGAGGCTGCCCCGCAAGCCGATACAACAAGTCATTTACATAAAATTGTATCTCCGATGGTAGGTACATTTTACAGAGCTTCCTCACCGGAAGCTGGTTCTTTTGTGAGTGTGGGTGATAAAGTTGTTGAGAAAACAACGGTATGCATCATCGAAGCCATGAAACTGATGAACGAGCTTGATGCGGACATCAAGGGAGAAATCGTTGAAGTGCTGGTTGAAAATGGACAGCTTGTCGAATACGGACAGCCTCTGTTCCTGGTAAAACCGGAATAACGGTTTACAGGTTTATAGCAACCGCATGAGCTTCGAAGGAGGACAAAGACGAAATGAAATTCCATAAAATATTGATTGCCAATCGTGGTGAGATTGCTGTGCGCATTATTCGTGCCTGCCGCGAGCTTGGCATTTCGACAGTGGCTGTTTACTCGGAAGCGGACAAAGATTCCTTGCATGTCCGTCTTGCAGACGAGGCCTACTGTATCGGACCAACACTGTCTAAAGACAGTTATCTTAACTTTACTAACCTGATGAGTGTAGCTACTTTGACGGAATGTGACGCCATCCACCCTGGATACGGTTTCTTGGCCGAGAATGCTGATTTTGCGGAAATCTGTGATTCCTGCAACATTACATTCATTGGTCCTTCACCGGAAGCTATTACCAAGATGGGTGACAAGGCTGTAGCGAAACAGACGATGAAGGATGCAGGCGTACCTGTTATTCCTGGATCAGACGGCCTTGTGGAAACTACCGAAGAAGCGATTATGATTGGACGTGATATCGGGTATCCTGTCATTATCAAAGCTACCGCTGGTGGTGGGGGTAAAGGGATTCGGATCGCTGAAAACGAAGAGCAATTGGTAAAACAAATCACGGCTGCACAGCAGGAAGCTCAGAAAGCATTCGGGAACGCCGGTGTGTATCTGGAGAAATTCCTGACAGGCATGAAGCACGTTGAAATTCAGATTATGGCTGACAAACACGGCAATGCCGTGCATCTTGGCGAGCGTGATTGTTCGGTTCAGCGCCGTCGTCAGAAGCTTGTTGAGGAAGCACCGTGTCCTGTGATCAACGAGGAAGTCCGTACGCTCATGGGAGAAGCTGCTGTGCGAGCTGCACTTGCGGTGAATTACTCCGGAGCCGGTACACTGGAATTCCTTCTAAGTCCAAACGGGGAGTTCTACTTTATGGAGATGAATACTCGTATTCAGGTTGAACATCCGGTTACCGAGATGGTAACGGGTGTCGATCTGATCCGTGAAATGATCTCTGTTGCCGAAGGTAATCCGTTATCTTTCCGTCAGGAAGATGTGGTTATTAACGGATGGTCCATTGAATGCCGAATTAACGCTGAAGATCCTGACCGTAACTTTATGCCTGCACCAGGCAAGATTGGTTTTTACCTTGCACCGGGTGGCCCTGGAGTTCGGGTGGACAGCGCAGCGTATCCTGGTTACACAATCTCACCATTCTATGACTCCATGATTGCAAAATTGATCGTTTGGGGCGCAACTCGTGATGAAGCGATCGCCAAAATGAAGCGTGCTTTGGCAGAATTCGCGATTGAAGGCATCTCAACAACGATTCCTTTCCATCAGAAACTTCTGGAGCATCCAACGTTTATTCGCGGAGATTTTGATATTAAATTTCTCGAGGAAAACGAGATTTAACAGTCATATTGGACTTGTTTGTCATAATCTAGCCCAAATGATATAGTATGTAATAATAAGAGCGCATGTCTCCTGCATCGGATAAGCCCGCCTTCTAGCGGATGGTTGCAGGAGCTCCGGTAAAGCCGGACCGGAAGGGTTCTGAGTGTTGTGAAAATGAACCGGCACCCTGACGGATGGCCGCAAACTTATCTCGCGAAAGGTGTGTTGAACATTTATGAGTACACTACCGACAGAATTTGAACGCACGGATATCGGTGAAATCCAGATCGCACCTGAAGTTATCGAAGTGATTGCTGGACTTGCAACTGTGGAAGTTAAAGGAGTAGCTGGGATGAGCGGTGGATTCGCAGGTGGATTCGCGGAATTGCTCGGCCGCAAAAACCTTTCAAAAGGAGTTAAGGTTGAAGTAGGTCAACGCGAAGCTGCAGTGGATGTTTCCGTTATTATTGAATATGGATACCGTTTGCCGCAGGTTGCTACTGAAATCCAACAAAACGTGAAGCGCTCCATTGAAAACATGACAGGATTGAACGTAAATGAAGTGAATGTTCACATTCATGACGTTCAATTCAAGAGTGCTGAAAAGGTGGAAGAGATCGACCTGAACACGCAACGTGTAAAATAATAAGACAGATTTCCCCCGGCACTTCTGTCGGGGGTTATCCCGTCTTGGACGGGTCTTTCGTTATGCACTTGAGACGGACAAGGTGATCAACGTTAAGCTTTTCAGCAGTTAAGCAATGTGAGTGAGCAAGGGAGGCTGTGCAGTTCGTGGCTAAAATACTGGATCGGCTTCTGTTGTTTATATACAGCATAAGCGTAGGAGCAATATCGGCAGCGGTAATCTTACTGATTAGCGGTGTGCTGCCATACGAATTGAATTACCAGCAGGAACAAAATGTTATTGTTGCGTCAATTGTCGCGGCAGCGATTTTGTTTGTCCTGAGTTTACGTTTTTTCTACATCTCGATTCGCCGCGAGCGTGGCTCGTTACCTTCTGTGGATCAACGTACCGAGTTCGGGGATGTTCAGATTTCAATGGAGACAATTGAAAATCTCTGTTTGAAGGCTACTTCCCGTTTTCGTGGAGTACGTGACGTCAAAGCGCGCATCCGTGTGGTGGAGTCAGGACTGGAGATTAAGATTCGGGCTGTTGTGGATGGGGAGACACCTATTCCGGCGCTGACTACGGATCTGCAAAAGGCGATACATGATCATGTGCAAGAGATTACAGGAATTCCTGTTTCTTTTGTAACCGTATATATCGCTAATGTGACCCAGTCGCCTAACTACAAGAGTCGCGTGGAATGAGGTGAGTTTCACTGATGTTGTGGAAAGAGCTTTGGGATAGCTACAAGGGACGTATTCTAGGCGTTGCCTTTGGTATTTTATTGGGATTTCTTTATGTTTGGATCGGTTTTTGGGATATGTTGTTCTTTGCACTTTTGGTGTTCATCGGGTATACATTTGGCAGACGAAGCGATGAGAAGCTAGGCTCGTTCATCCCTTGGGGAGAGTTACGACAATGGCTTGGAGATCGCTGGCGTCCGTTCAAATAAGCCTATCAGAACCCTGCAATATGTTTCTTCCGAAAATAGAACTGTAGTTTGAGTTGCCCGATTTTTGGAGGAAACGTGTTGCAGGTTTTTTTGTGAAAAGAGAACGCAATATCAGAGAGGAGCCATGGGTATCCTGTATAGGGTAATGAAGTGGTTTCTTGAATTTTAAAATAAGCATGATGACGCTCGGGAATGAGCGCTGCAGGAGGCAGGACATGAAAAGACGTTTGGCAAGGGAAATTGCAGTACAGAGTCTGTATCAGATGGAAATGAATGAAGTAAGCGCGTCTGAAGCGGTAAATATGCTGATTAATGAAGCGGCTGAGGAAAATGAAACGGAAGTTGAAATCCGTGATGAAGAAAAAATGCGTAGCTACGTTACCGAAATGGTGCAAGGTGCGTGGGGGCATAAGGAAGCGATTGATGGTTTGCTTGTGGACTATTTGAAAGGCTGGCAGCTGAGCCGTTTGTCACGTGTAGACCGCCAAATTTTGCGCTTGTCCACCTATGAGATGGTATTCCGTGATGATGTACCAGCCAAAGTTTCTGTCAACGAAGCGATTGAATTGTCGAAGTATTTTGGTACAGATGAATCAGGCAAGTTCGTCAATGGTGTTCTTGGCCGCATGATTCAGGAAGTGGATAGCATCAAGCAAAAATTATCCTAAGGGAACTTTCTGATGGAGTAGAGTAGACAAGCCAGCTTTTCTGTAAGGATGTATCTAGATCGTTTTATCTAATATATGTTCATATAAGGGAGAGAGTACAATGACAGCATCTATTATTAACGGTAAAGAAGTATCCCAAGAGCTCCGCGCAAGCATGACCGCAGAAGTAAAACAACTAAGCGAACAGGGAGTAGTACCGGGTCTGGCTGTTGTGCTCGTGGGGGAAGATCCGGCTTCTCAAGTTTATGTGCGTAATAAGGAAAAAGCATGTCATGACCTCGGCTTTTACTCTGAAGTACATCGGTTGGATGCAAGTACATCGCAAGCGGATTTGCTAGCTCTCGTGGACAAGCTGAACAATCAGAAGTCCATCAATGGTATTCTTGTGCAGCTTCCACTGCCGAGCCACATTGAAGAGAAAGCGGTAATCGATGCGATTGCTGTAGATAAAGACGTAGATGGATTCCACCCAGTGAATGTGGGGAATTTGGTTATCGGTGATGACAGCTTGCTCCCGTGTACACCTGCCGGTGTCATTGAATTAATTAAACGCACGGGTCTGGAAATGTCCGGTAAACACGCTGTCGTTATCGGTCGTAGTAACATTGTAGGTAAACCGGTGTCCTTGTTATTGCAACGTGAAAATGCAACCGTAACGATGTGTCATTCCCGTACGGCTAATATGAAAGAAATTACACGTCAAGCGGATATTCTGGTCGTAGCGATCGGTCGTGCCAATTTTGTGGATGCCGATTATGTTAAACCAGGCGCTGTTGTGATCGATGTCGGCATGAATCGTTTGGATAACGGAAAACTCGCGGGGGATGTAGATTTTGAAAGTGTAAAAGAAGTCTCTGGCCCAATTACACCTGTTCCCGGCGGCGTGGGTCCAATGACGATCACCATGCTGATGCAGAACACTTTGATCGCGGCAAAACGCGCTCACGGATTGGCCTAGGTAACTGTCTGTGGCAGAGCAAAAAATTTACTCTATCAAAGACCTGAACCGATATATCCGGATGAAACTGGAATCGGATCAGGTTCTGTCGGACGTCTGGCTGCGCGGAGAGATATCCAATTTCACGCATCACTCCAGCGGCCACATGTATTTTACATTAAAGGACAAGGACAGTCGGATTAAATCCATCATGTTTGCATCGCATAATCAGCGTTTACCCTTTGTACCGAAGGAGGGTGCAAGGGTTATTGCGCGTGGTAACGTTTCGGTATATGAACGCGACGGGCAGTATCAATTTTATGCGACACATATGCAGCCAGATGGTATAGGCAGTCTATATCTGGCTTATGAGCAGCTGAAAAAGAAACTGGAGGACGAAGGATTGTTCTCTCCTGCTCGCAAAAGACCCATCCCAAGTTATCCACAAACGATTGGTGTTGTAACATCTCCTACAGGAGCGGCTGTTCGTGACATTATAATCACACTGCAACGAAGGTATCCATCGGCTAAAGTTGTATTGTACCCGGTGCTTGTTCAAGGCAAAGGGGCTGCACCATCCATCGTCAAGGCAATAAACAACTTTAACCATATGGCTGAAGCAGATGTGCTTATTGTAGGACGGGGCGGTGGATCACTCGAAGAACTGTGGGCTTTTAATGAAGAAATTGTAGCTCGAGCCATAGCAGCTTCAACCATTCCAGTGATCTCTGCGGTTGGTCATGAAACGGACTTTACGATTGCAGACTTTGCTTCCGATTTACGTGCTGCGACACCAACAGCGGCAGCGGAACTTGCTGTGCCGAATCGTGCAGAGCTGATGGAACAGATTGCACGAAGACAGCGCCAGTTACAGAACAGTCTGAAGCAACGTGCCGTATATCATCGTGAACGCCTAAATCGTCTTCAGCGCTCCCCCGTGCTGGTGCATCCGCGCAGAACGTTGATGCAGCATACAGAACGTCTGGATATGTTACATCAACGCTTGCAACGAAGTGTGGATACACGAATGAAATGGACGGGAGAAAAACAAGAACGGTTGCGGACAGCTTTACAGCGGTTTAATCCTCGGGAACAAGTGAATACAGCACGCCGGGATAATGCAGCCGCTCGTAAGCAACTTGAACTTGCGATGAGATCAATTACACGTAGCAAGCAACAACAGTGGAAGTCACTGGTAAGGCATCTCGATGCACTCAGTCCGCTGAAGGTAATGTCACGTGGTTATAGTCTTGTCTACGATGAGCAGGAACAGCAATTGATTAAATCCATAAATGATGTACAGCCGGGCGACTCGGTGAAGATCAAATTAGCGGACGGACAGCTGGACTGTCAGGTCTGGGGAATGAAGGAGGACAACAACATCCATGGCGAATGAACCGGAACTGAATTTTGAAGAGGCAATGGCGGCATTAGAAGACATCGTAGGTCAGCTGGAGCATGGAGATGTTCCTCTGGAGCAAGCGATTGATTTGTTTCAGCGCGGAATGAAACTTTCCCAGTTATGTGGCCTGAAGCTGGAACAAGTGGAACGTAAGATCGAGATGATCGTAGAAGAAGATGGGGAGCTTCGCAAGAAGCCTTTTGGCACGGCTGACGATGAGAGCGGTGAGATCAATGAGTAACCGTCTTTCATTCGAAGCGTACCTTCAGGAAGTAACTGGAGATGTTACGGAAGCGCTGAAACACACCCTTCCCGAGCATTGGGATATACCTCGTTCGCTCACGGAATCGATGCAGTATTCATTAATGGCTGGAGGTAAACGCCTTCGTCCACTTCTGGTCGTTGCTGCGGCGGAAGCCTTCGGCGCGGAGCGTACAGCTGCGATGCCGGTAGCCTGCGCCGTGGAGATGGTTCATACGTATTCGTTGATCCACGACGACTTGCCTGCGATGGATAATGATGATTATCGTAGGGGAAAATTAACGAATCACAAAGTATATGGCGAAGCGACAGCCATTCTTGCGGGAGATGCACTGCTGACCCACGCTTTCTACAGCATTGTTCAGACAGGACGTCAAAGCGGAGTGAATGCTGATGCTCTGTTAGCTATTGTTCAGGATTTAGCTGAACTTGCAGGAGCCAGAGGCATGGTTGGTGGCCAGGTTGCTGATATGGAAGGCGAGCAAGGGTTGACCGATTTGTCTCAGCTTCAATATATTCATCTGCATAAAACAGGTGATCTGATGGTCTTCTCCCTCCTTGCAGGTGCTCGCATCGGCGGGGCTACAGAAGGACAGTTGGAGGCGCTGAGTGTATTTGGGCGGGATTTAGGACTCGCATTCCAGATTCAGGATGACATTTTAGACCTGACGGGTGACGAGCAGAAGATGGGGAAAAAAACGCAAAGTGACGTGAATCAGCAGAAGGTAACTTATCCGTACTTTATCGGAATGGAAGCTTCCGTTGCAGAAGTGAAATCCCTCACACAATCCGCTAAAGATGCACTTGAACGAGCGCAATTGCCGGATGCTTCAAGGTTAATGGAGATTGCCGATTATCTGATGAGCCGTGACCATTAACATTTAACTTAGGCGGCTGATTCAATGTGAAATGAACAGTGTAATGATAGTAATGGCTTCTTTATGCCAATAAACGAGACGAAAGCTTCTTTCAATGATTGGAGAATACATAATTATAGAGCTTCGGATATGAATCGTAAGCGAACGACTCTTGATCGGCTGAAGCGGTCTGTAAATTATGATTCTTGTTCATTTATGGTATAATGATTCAATGTTATTCAATCCATTACACTCAATAAATGATATATATCTAATAAACAACAACATTCTAGGAAAGCGGGGAGATTCTCGTGCTGCTTCCACAAATTAAACAACCCAGTGATCTAAAGGTGATGTCCCAGGATGATCTTGTCCTTTTGTCGGCAGAGATCCGCCAGTTTCTGATTGAGAAGCTGTCTGCTACAGGCGGGCATCTTGCACCGAACTTAGGAGTGGTTGAGCTCACCGTGGCCCTGCACTACTGCTACAACAGTCCAACGGATAAAATGATTTTTGATGTGGGACACCAGGCTTATGTGCATAAAGTTTTGACGGGGCGGATGGATCGCTTTGATACGTTGCGTCAACAGAACGGATTATGCGGATTTGTCAAACGGAACGAAAGTGAACATGATGTATGGGAAGCCGGACACAGTAGTACTTCATTGTCTGCTGCCATGGGTATGGCTATGGCTCGTGATCTGAAAGGTGAGGATAACCAGGTTATCGCCATCATTGGAGACGGAGCGCTTACAGGCGGTATGGCGTTTGAAGCACTGAACCATATCGGACATGAACAGCGTAAGCTGATGGTTATTCTCAATGATAATGAGATGTCTATCGCACCCAATGTGGGAGCCATGCATAAATACTTGAGTAAAATTCGTTCAGATCGTCATTACTTGAAAGCTAAAGATGATGTGGAAGGTATTCTCAAAAAAATTCCGGCCATTGGTGATCGTCTGGCGAAATCGGCGAGCTGGATTAAGGATAGTGTCAAATATATGATGGTTCCTGGTGTTCTTTTTGAAGAACTGGGTTTCACGTATTTGGGCCCGATTGACGGGCATGACATCCCGCAACTGATTGAGGCTTTCAAACAGGCTGACAATGTGGATGGTCCTGTAATGGTCCATGTGCTTACAACCAAAGGCAAAGGTTATCAGCCTGCCGAGGCAGATTCGCATAAGTGGCACGGAATTTCGCCATATAAAATTGAATCAGGTCAAGTGCTCAAAGCCGTTGGAAAACCGATGTACACCGAAGTATTCGGTCAGACGCTCGTTGAACTAGCGAAAGAGGATAAACGTATCGTTGCGGTTACACCTGCAATGCCTACAGGTTCAGGTCTAATTCCTTTCAGCAAAGAGTTTCCGGATCGCATGATTGATGTGGGGATCGCAGAACAGCATGCAGCTACGATGTGTGCGGCACTGGCCATGGAAGGGTTAAAACCGGTTTATGCGGTATACTCTACGTTCATGCAACGTGCATATGATCAGATCGTTCACGACATCTGTCGTCACAATGCAAATGTTATATTTGCAATTGACCGCGCTGGATTTGTTGGACCTGACGGTGAGACACATCAGGGAGTATACGATGTTGCGTTTATGCGTCACATTCCGAATATCGTACTTATGATGCCAAAAGATGAGAATGAACTGCGCCATATGATGAAAACGGCGCTAGATTATAACGAAGGTCCGATTGCGTATCGTTACCCGCGTAACAATGTGGTTGGCGTACCAATGGACGATGTGTTAGTTCCGATTCCAATTGGTTCCTGGGAACAGCTACGTCCAGGTGAAGGATACGCGATTATCGCCTCAGGTTCCATGGTTCAGCTGGCTGAAGAAGTAGCAGATACGGTGAAACGGGAAGGGATAAATACTGGAGTTATCAATGCTCGTTTCCTCAAACCATTGGATGAACAGATGCTTCGTGATCTGGCTGTCCGTGGAACAAAGCTGATTGTGCTCGAAGAAACCTCGCAGGCAGGCAGCATGGGAAGTGCGGTGTTGGAATTCTATGCTGAACAAGGTATACATGATGTTCATGTGCATCTGATGGGCATTCCTGATCGATTTATCGAACATGGCAGCATCAAGGAACAACGTGAAGAGGTTGGTCTCACGGTGGAGAATGTAAGTGCCGAATTGCGTAAAATGGCCGTTCAATCTTCATACGGAATGTCCAAAACACGTTTCCCTTCCTAACATTAGAATGATTAGCGGATAGGAGATAGACATGTCACTCCCGAAAGAACGAATCGATGTGCTGCTGGTGGAACAGGGCTACTACGAAAGCCGTGAGAAGGCAAAAGCTGCGATTATGGCTGGACTTGTGTATGCCAATAATGAACCGATTGAAAAAGCAGGCATGAAAATTCCAAGGGATGCTCAGCTGAAGGTAAAAGGTTCAGTGCATCCTTATGTAGGCAGAGGTGGACTAAAGCTTGAAAAAGCGATTCGTCATTTCAACCTGAATATGAATGATCTTGTCATGTTGGATATCGGTTCATCCACTGGTGGTTTTACGGATTGTGCTCTTCAACATGGCGCATCCCATGTATACGCCATTGATGTGGGGTATAATCAACTGGACTGGTCACTGCGTAATGATGAGCGGGTCACCGTGATGGAACGTACGAATTTCCGTTACGTCACGCCTGAAGATCTGAGTGGACCTGTGCCAAACTTTGCAAGCATTGACGTATCCTTTATTTCCTTGCGAATTATACTTCCGCCGCTTCTGGCTCTGTTGCAACGGCCTGCGGATATTGTGGCTCTAATTAAACCACAGTTTGAGGCGGGACGAGATAAAGTGGGTAAATCAGGTGTTGTCCGAGACCCGAAGGTGCACAAGGATGTATTGCAGACCATGCTTCATTTTGCCAGTCAACTTGGATTAAACCTGAAAGGCCTGACCTTCTCACCGATAACGGGTGGGGAGGGGAATATCGAATTTCTCGCACACTGGCGTCTGGAAGCACCAGAGGCCGCACAACCAGAGAACGACGAGGCTTCACTTGATGCACTTGCAGAGCAGGTCGCCAAAGAAGCCGCTCATACTTTTACGGGAAACTCATCATAGGATGGGTTTCTTTTCGCTGGAAAGATATTTTGGGACAAAGGAAAACGGGTGTTCGATCTCGAATATATCACTGAGGTGAGCGGTAATGGAGGGTCAATATGACACAATCGTTATTGGTGTGTTTGCTGTCTGTTTAATCGTATGGTTGTTTCTCGGACTGCGTAGCTGGCTGAATCGTCCGATTCCGGTAAGCTTTGCCGAGTTGAGACTTAATGAAAACATTCAAGATTCTCCTGCTCTGACTTTACTTGAGGCAAATGGATACGACGTGATTGGCGGGAAAATGAAAGTACCTTTAGCCTTTGAGGCCGATAATTCCGTTTTATACAGCAGGTTGTTTATTGATTATGTTGCTGAGCGGCAGGATGCAAGGTATCTAGTCAAAACTTCCCGTCGCAGGCAACCGCTTGAACGAAGCGGACCTGCTATAAGGGATCGCTTTCTTCCCTATTTATTATTGTACCCTGGATGTGAAGGATTGCTTTATGTAGATCTGGATGATTCCGATATAATGGTAATCAGGCTTATGGATTATCAAGAAGACGTGTATGATGGAGAGGATCTGGATTAATATATAATAAGTTTGAAATATGGCATGATACAGCATTGCATTAAAGGTCAGGACTGCATCTTTGCAATACATTTTTAATTGGAGGCATGTATGAAAGGACAACGACATATCAAGATTCGTGAAATAATTAGCCAAAATGAAATAGAGACCCAGGATGATCTGGTTGAAGCATTGCGACAAGCGGGTTTTCAGGTGACACAGGCAACGGTATCGCGGGACATCAAAGAGCTTCTTTTAATCAAAATTCCAATGGATGATGGACGATATAAATATTCATTGCCAACCGATCAGCGCTATAATCCGATTCAAAAGCTTAAGCGCGCGCTCGTGGATAATTTCCTGCACATTGATCACACCAACAATCTTGTAGTGATGAAATGTTTGCCGGGAACAGCGAACTCCATTGCAGCATTGCTTGACAATATCGAGTGGACTGAAGTGATGGGCACGATCTGTGGAGATGATACGATCCTTATTATTTGCCGTACAGAAGACAACAGCGTCACTGTCATTGAGCGCATCATGGGATATATTGCTTAAATCAGCCGGAGGTGTTTTTGCAGATGTTAGTTACATTATCAATTCGCAATCTCGCCGTGGTGGAAGAAGTCGATGTGGTCTTTCATCCGGGATTTCATGTGTTGTCTGGGGAAACCGGTGCAGGTAAATCCATTATCATCGATGCTCTCGGCTTGATAGCGGGAGGACGGAGTTCAGCAGATCTGATTCGGTACGGATGTGACAAAGCAGAGATGGAAGCGCTGTTTGAGATGGAGCCTAGTCATCCGGTGTGGAATACGCTGGAGCAGCTGGGTATTCACTGTGAGCCCGAGGAACATCTGGTGATTCGGCGTGAATTGAACACGCAGGGTAAAAGTACATCACGGATTAACGGACAGCTTGTGAATTTGACAATGCTACGCGAAGTGGGCGAGAAGCTGATCAACATTCACGGTCAACATGAGCATCAGAGTCTGCTTCGTGCAGAAAGTCATCTCGGGTTGCTGGATACGTATGGCTCCGATATAATCGGCCCCGTCAAAGCTAAATACCAGGAGCGCTACAGCAAATTTATTGCAGCTGAGAAGGAATTGCGGGCGCTACAAGAGTCAAGCCAGCGGGCTTACCAACTTCTTGATATGTACCGTTTTCAACTGGAAGAAATCGCTGCGGCTGGTCTTACCCAAGGGGAAGATGAATTACTTGGCGAAGAACGGGTCAAACTATCCCATAGCGAGAAAATGATGGACAGTGTTTCGGGTGCATACGATTTACTGAGTGGACAACGCGGAT
This sequence comes from Paenibacillus intestini, assembly GCF_030803945.1. Taxonomy (NCBI): domain Bacteria; kingdom Bacillati; phylum Bacillota; class Bacilli; order Caryophanales; family Paenibacillaceae; genus Paenibacillus; species Paenibacillus intestini. The sequence continues at coordinate 800,835 of NZ_JAURUN010000003.1, forward strand.
TAGAAGCGATAAGCATTGCGTTATCCCAAATTGAGGATATCTCTGGATATGACAGCAAAAGATTGCAGCCGATTGTAGAGCAACTACAGTCTGCTTTTTATCAATTGGAAGACGTCACCTTTCAACTGCGGGATTACCGGGAGCGAATCGAATTTAATCCCGGCAGACTGGAAGAGGTGGAGCAACGATTAAATCTGATCTCTGGACTAAGACGCAAATATGGAGATAGCGTAGAACTCATTTTGAATTATTATGAACAGATTAGTCATGAGACCGACCAGCTAGAGAACAAAGATGAGCGTTTGGAGAAGCTTCGTACGGAGCGTGACAAACTGCTTGTGCTTGTGATGGAATCGGCTGAGGAGCTAAGTAAAGTGCGTAAACAATGTGCGGAGGAACTGGCTGCTCAGGTCGAAAGTGAGCTCAAGGATCTGCAGATGGAACGCACGTCACTGCGTGTTCAGATCGTGCCTGCTGAAGATCCAAAGGGCATTGAATGGAATGGACGCCGTATCAGGTTCAGCCGCCAAGGGGCCGACAATGCGGAATTTCTGATCTCCCCTAACCCGGGTGAGCCTCTTCGGCCACTAGGTAAAATCGCTTCAGGCGGAGAATTATCCAGAATCATGCTAGCGATGAAGAGCATATTTGCTCGTCATGACCGCATTCCGGTATTGATTTTTGACGAGGTGGATACAGGGGTTAGCGGCCGGGCGGCACAATCCATTGCGGAGAAGCTTCATCGTCTGTCTTCGACGTGTCAAGTATTCTCAATAACACACTTGCCACAAGTAGCTTGTATGGCGGATCATCAGTATTTGATCGAGAAACATGTTTACGACGGACGCACGATGACTCAAGTGGAATCGCTGTCCGAGGAAGGCCGAGTGAAAGAGTTGGCACGTATGCTCGGTGGTGTGGAAATTACAGAAAAAACATTGCATCATGCGCAAGAAATGCTGAATTTGGCGGAAGCCAAAAAAGGGTGAAACGGACGGCTGGCGTAATGTTTGACAGTAATAAAAGCCTGGGGGCGGGGTTATCTTATAGGTACGCAATTGGCGACCACCTTTCGTCAAGCGAAAGAAGCAAAGGGAGTGTGACAGCCATTGAATTCCCCCCTCAGGAAAAAATTGCTAGGTCTTTTATTTGCCTTCTTTCTATGTGTACTTAGCCAGGTTGTACAGCCGATGCAGAGTTATGCTTCTCTGCCTGATGAAGTGCAGGTCTTTGCGGGCAGGCAAGCAGACGTCAGGCTTACAGTACCAGCCGCTTCAAGCGCTGTCGTAGATCGGCCGGATATCGTTGGACTGGATCATCAGTCTGCAATCAAGGTTACTCGTCAGGAACCTTTACATCTTCATCCTCAGCAGACGGGACATGCTAAACTAACCTTGAAGCTATGGGGGAAAATTCCCGTTAAAACGGTTAATGTAAACGTAATTCCTGATCTGCGTGTTGTTCCAGGGGGTCAAACGATTGGCGTCAAAGTTAAATCTGCAGGTATCCTGGTTGTTGGGCATCATCTCGTTCGTTCTAATCCGGATGAACAAAAATCACCAGGTGAAGCGGCTGGGATTAAATTAGGTGACTTGATTACACATATGGATGGCAAACGTCTGGATGGTGTATCGGGTGTATCCGAGGCCGTAGAACTTGCTGGTAAACGTAATCAAGGTATTGATGTTGTGCTAAAACGGGGGAATGAAACCATTAAAACCAAGTTAACCCCGGCGTATGATGCAGAAGATAAAGCATGGAGACTGGGATTGTACATTCGAGACTCGGCAGCTGGTGTAGGTACGCTTACCTTCTATGCACCTGATCAAGGCGTTTATGGGGCGTTAGGTCATGTCATCACGGACATGAATACTCAAACCTCCATCGTTGTAGGCAGTGGACAAATTGTACAATCTAATGTTACATCCATCTCCAAAAGTGAAACTGGTGATCCTGGTGAGAAAAGAGCCCATTTTCTTAAAGAAAGCAAAATTTTAGGTAACATTGAGCGTAATACGGCTTTTGGTATCTTCGGTAAGATGTCTCAGAATCCGGAACATAGCTTGTATTCGCAAGGAATACCTGTCGCTTTTTCACATGAAGTGAAGGAGGGACCGGCTGAAATTTTGACTGTGGTCGATGGGCAACAGGTTGAACGATTCACCATCGATATTGTGCATGTTGCCGATCAATCGGAGCCAGCGACAAAAGGGTTGGTATTACGTATTACAGACCCTAAACTGATCGATAAGACGGGTGGCATCGTTCAAGGAATGAGCGGTAGCCCGATTGTTCAAGATGGCAAGCTTATTGGCGCAGTGACTCATGTCTTTGTGAATGATCCGAAATCCGGTTATGGATGCTTCATTGAATGGATGCTCCAAGATGCTGGTGTAATGATGAAAAAAGGTCAAGCGAAAAACCTTAAGGCTGGTTAAACAGCTTTAAGGTTTTTTGTCGAAAGTAAACATATTATATCGTATGCTGAAATAAAATATTTATTATAAAGGATCAAGAAAAAAAAATAAAGAAAAATAATTTTCGACAGAAGGAATTTCACTTGGCGTGTCGAAAATTTAACGTGTAAGGAAATGTACGAAATTGTAAAATACGAGGTTTTAAATAAAAGGAGGATACCGTTTTGCAAAAAATTGAGGTATTGCTGGCCGATGATAACCGTGAATTTACGAATTTGCTCGCCGAATATATATCCGAACAGGAAGATATGGAAGTGACCGGTATTGCATACAACGGTGAAGAAGTATTGCAATTGCTGGAACAAACTCGGGATGTACCGGATGTGTTAATTCTGGATATTATCATGCCTCATCTGGATGGACTCGGAGTGTTGGAACGCCTGCGCGGCTTAAACCTGTCTCCGCAGCCCAAAGTAATTATGCTCACTGCATTCGGCCAGGAAAACATCACACAGCGTGCTGTGCAACTCGGAGCTTCCTATTATATTCTCAAGCCATTTGACATGGAAGTACTGGCGAATCGGGTGCGTCAGCTTGTAGGCACGCAAACGACAATGTCTACAAGCAGCGGTTCTTCTTCCTCCATGTATATCAATAAATCTAATGTTGTACCGATGGGCAAACACAAAAATCTGGATGCCAGCATCACGTCAATCATACATGAAATCGGAGTTCCTGCGCATATTAAAGGTTATCAGTATTTGCGGGAAGCCATTACGATGGTATACAACAATATCGAAATTTTGGGCGCCATCACCAAAACGTTGTACCCGGCCATTGCCGAAAAGTTCAAAACGACGCCGTCTCGCGTCGAACGTGCCATTCGTCACGCCATTGAAGTGGCATGGACACGCGGCAACATCGACAGCATCAGCCACCTGTTTGGTTACACGATCAATATCAGCAAGTCGAAACCGACGAACTCCGAGTTCATCGCGATGGTCGCTGACAAGCTGAGAATTGAGCATAAGGTTAGCTGAACTGATGAGCTGTAAGATTTTGAGGGTATTAAGGATTACAGTTTAGTTGCGGCTATAAAAAATAAGGACGTTTTGAGCCGATAATTTCGAATAAATAATACAACAAAAAACCACTTGTTTATGGGATTTCTACAATCACATAAACAAGTGGTATTCTTATCGACAAATTTATGCTTTGTATCAATTCGAAAAATCTTTTCCGCAAGACATCGGCTTCCTTTGTTTGGCGTATGATTTACGAAATCTGGCGAAGGTCAAGCCAAATCAAGTTTATATTTATTTCAAAAAAAGAGGAAATTCTCAACGTCTGACACCGTAAGATTAACGACGTCAGTTCGAGACATAAATGTTTTACAATGTTTTGAATTGAGATATTAAAATCAGAATTCAATGAGATGTTCTTTTCTTTTTATCCTTGTATCCATGATGTAACAGCAATGGATGATGGCTTTGGTTCAAGGTATGTTGCTCCACCCAAAAGTGTATCACCGAAGAGCCCTTTTTGATAAACTTGACCATACGTTGATTTATAAATTGGATAGCCAACTCCTATACCTGTTTTACCTCCGGGGACATTCATAGGAACCATTACGGATGTGGATACGCCAATTTGTTCATTAAGAGTACGACCAAACTCGGCCGCAACAAACTCTTTAACTCCGATGCTGAGAGAAGTTTGTACCTCTACTGATACACTTTCGTTTGCAGCTATCGAAATTTCTACATCATTGCATGACTGAGTTTTCGGTTTATTGCAAAAGTATTTGCCTCTCGCAATTTCAGTCCAACCATCAACACTTTGGGTTGGACTTTTTACAAGTTTGAAACCCCAAATGTTCTGTGGACTAATAGAGTCATCTTGCTCTTTTACAGGATCTCGAGGGTTATCAGATTCATTGTTTACTATTTGAATTGAAACCAATTTTGCGCTTTCGGAAGGCTTCTCAAGTCCGTATTTCTCAATAAGTTCTTCCTGATTATTTTCTATAGCGTAAACAGTGGTGTTTTCTTTAATTGGTTCCCCATTTAGGTAAACATAGCCAGAAATTTCACCAGAATTTACGGGGATCAACTCTTTTTCGGAAGCACTGGCTAGACTGTAAAAAGTAGCAGATAAAGCCAAGACTGAAGAAGCGAGGACCAGAGATAATTTCTTCTTCAATTTTTTAGTCCTCCTTTTAATATTATGTACTAATAATATCCAATTGGAATGGTATATTCAACATATATTTGTAAATATAATTAATCTTTTGGAAGTAATAAGAGAGTCAACCTATTAAGTTTCATTAAAATGATTTTTTCCACATGAATATATTGACCAACGTTAAGTTATATAGAAGTGTATAAACTGCTACCCAGCTATTGCCGAAAAAATTCAAAATCATGCAGTTCACATCGAACTTGCGATCCGTCACGCCATTGAACTGGCATGGACTCGAGGGCATCAGTGACAGCATTAGCCACCTGGATGTTTTGCTAAAGCCCAATAAATATCCGAATTTTTAGTGTATTTCTATATTTGATTTAATAGACATTACAAACTAACAATTTGAACAACACGAAAAAGTGGAAATGTGACTTATTACCTAAAAAGTTTACAGATTTAAGCAAAAAATTGGTGTTTTTTCGAAAAAATTTACCTGAAGTTAACGCTTTTTTAGGTAAAAAGTGGTACGATGTGACCACGGATAGATCAAAAGTGACATGGTTGACGATATGGCGAGGGGTTGATTTATGTGTTTACTCAAATAGGTGAAATTGCTGAACCGATTCCAGTCGTACTGCCAGAAACCAAGTGTGATGCCTTATATCAACTGTTTAAATCCAATCCAAATCTGGAAGGTGTAGCGGTTGAAGGGAAAAAAGGAATTTCATTGATGATGCGAACACGTTTTTTTCAACAGATCGGCTCACAATATGGTTACAATCTCTACATGGGGCGTCCTGTGAAGCTGCTTATGAACCTAAACGCACTAGTCGTAGATTATTTGGAACAGATTACAGATGTCAGCGTGGCGGCGATGAAGCGTGAAGAAGCGGATCTGTATGATCTGGTTCTGGTAACATCTGGAGGTCGATTTCATGGGGCGGTGAGTATTCGGCGATTACTGCTAGAGGTTGCGGATGTTCGAGCGGAAATGGCGATTTTTATGAATCCGTTAACAGGGCTTCCTGGCAATCGAATTATAGATGATCGATTAGTTCAAGTACTTAAACAGGATCAGTTCAGTGTTCTATACATTGATCTGGATCAGTTCAAATCGTATAACGATAGCTATGGTTTCAAAATGGGGGACGAGCTTATCCAAGCAACCGCCACTTTACTCCGTGAGCATTTTGGGGTAGCAGAGGCTTTTCTAGGCCACATTGGCGGGGATGATTTTATTGCCATTCTAAACCACCATCAATACAAACAAGTCTGTGAAGATGTTATTGTCCAGTTTGAGGAGATCAAAAAAAGTTTCTACAACGAACAGGACTGGAACAATCAATATGTGATGGGTGAGGGACGCTCTGGATTGAATCGACCTATTCCTTTAGTATCGGTATCCATCGCAGTTGTAACCAATCTTTACCAAAAATATGAAAATATGAATCAAATCGTACATGAGGCAACTCGTGTGAAAAAAAGCTGCAAATCCATCAATGGCAGCATCATTTGTTCGAATGACATGGAGGGGGAGGCTGTGCGGGCCTAGTTGTGCCTAAACTTAGATACTACATAGGTTAATGTTAATCGTTTCGAGGAGAAGTAATCATATTGAAGCTTATATAGGTGGCAGTCGAATCACCCAGAGTAATTATCCATCCATGGTGAATGACAAAAAAAACGCCGAGATTTTGAGAACAACTCTCCAAAAACAGCGGTTGTCTGATTAGATGGATCGATACAAAAGAATCACAAGATGTGAAGCAATGAAGGATCGTTAGGTGATATAAAAGGTAATATTAAAACCATCTCACAATATGTATATTTTCTTTACAGGTCTACATCCGTTTAGGTCTAACCATAATTCACCTTCCTTAGATACGAATGTCTACAGAAGAATAAGCCGAAGTAGCCGATGCACCTGCTTTGTTTGGTACAGAGCTGCTTACGTGTCCTTTTTCTGATTGTTCTACATCGGGAGCACTGTCTTTCAACGTAGGTACCGCCGATTTTCCTCGGTCAATCTCTTGGGACTCTTCTTTGCGCGAACCTACAGATGAGGGGAACTGTCCCGAATCGTGACGTCCAGGCTTATGAATTTCGTCTACCAACTCTCCGAGCTTATGATTTGTTTTACTTATGTGGGACTCTAGCTCCTGCACAACTTCTCTTTTTTTCTGAAAAACAGTGCGTTCAGCGTTTTCCAGCATCTGCGTTTTGCCAAGATCGCTGTGTGTATCGTACTCCAGCACAATCCGGTCAAACCGGGTTTCCCCCTCGATAGTATAAATAGAACTTTGCATTTTATCCCGCAAACCAACCAGCTTTCCCATCTGATCGTACGTCTGACTATGCTTCATAAGATGATTCATCGACGGAGTCTGTTGCTGTTCTTCCGGCTTGGATTGTTGTTGCTTCGTCTGATCCATCTGTTGTAACTTGTTTTTCTCTTCCATTTCTTCTGCTTTAATTTGGGCTATTCGGCTATCAATCTGCGCAATGGAACTTGTTAAGGATTTTATGCGTTCTGCTTTTGTTTTGATATCAAGCTCATCATTGGATTTAACAATCTGGATTTGTTCATTGAATTTTACTTTCTGCTGCATCAACCCTTGAATTTCTTTATCTCGATTGGAGGTAGGGCTGGCTGGTGGGGTGAAACTGCTTTTGGTTACAGGTGAAATTGAATTCATTTTACCTTCTCCCTCTTTAGTATGGTCATGGCCTTTTATACATATATCGGTTGATAAGGGAGAGAAATAAAGCTTCTTTCTGATCACAAAAATATTACTTTACGTAAAGTATTGCGAACTTTATCAGGATAATTGATAATGGTTATCAATGAGTGTGTATGAGAAGAGGGTGTATGAGAAATTTTCAGCGGTTATTGTTTCAGGAGAAACGGGGATTGGAGAGAAATGATGAAATTAAACGAACAGATGCAATATTGGAATTATGCGGCCGTGAAGGTGCTGGATATACGCCGTATCGTCTTAAAGAACGAAATACAACATGGATCATATACACTGCCTGCTGCTTGTTTTATATATTCGATTCGAGGGTCGGCCGACCTTCAATTGAACGGACATAAGTATAGATCAGAACCATTTTTTATACTTCATGGAGCCAAAGGATCAATATTAAATATAAAGAACGATGAAGAGTTCGAATATATTATGTTGTATTACAGAGCATTTCGAGCATTTCCCAATTATCGTAAAAGGTGGTCGCAGGGACAGACTCTAGGTGCTCCGTTATCCTTACAATATGGATTTACACCGAGTAGTCCGTTGAAATTGTTACGATATCTTCATGAGATGGAGAAAGTATGGGCGCAACAATCAAATTTGAACCTGCTTCATACGAAGAGTCTGTTTTACCAATTCATTCATGAACTGATGGTTCAGCTAGCTGCACAAGAGGTTCAAACCGAAGTTGTTGATCCGGTGAAACAGACGCTTGAATACATTCATCAGCATTATAGAGAACAGGTTACACTTGATTTTCTAGCAGAACAATTCAATTTTAGCTCGCGTCATTTATCTATGCGATTCAAACGAAAGACGGGTTACAGTCCCATCGATTACTTAATTCAGACGCGAATCGGCAAGGCTCAGGATTTACTTGTACGTTCAGATGCAAAGCTTGGTGATATCGCTGCAGAGGTTGGTTATTCAGATGTATATTATTTTAGCCGAATTTTCAAGAAACATGTGGGCATGTCTCCAACCCTGTATCAAAAGAAGATGAAGGAATTGCGCCGAATAGAAGATCGTCCATTGCACGTATCCGAATCGTCCATTGGCTGGGCATTGAAGTCAAGATATATTGATTATGATAATCATTATCGATATATAAACGGAGGGTCCACACCAATGAAAAGAAAAAATTCAAGTTCCAGCATGATCATGATTGCAATATTAAGTCTAACGATGCTCCTTACGGCCTGTTCTTCAGGTACCGCCAATACACTTTCAGCTGGAGAAGGAACGGGTGCTAATTCGACTAACAGTAGTTCATCAGTAACATCAGAGACGGGAAGTCAAGTAAACAAAGATAAAGAAACACGCACGGTCTCGACCATAAAAGGTGATGTTATCGTTCCGGCTAATCCGAAAAGAGTTGTTGTGCTGTATCTTCAAGGTGATGTGGTTGCACTTGGAGTCAAGCCAATCGCTACATCGGATGTATACGACGGGGCTGCTTACAAGAGTGAGCTTGAAGGTGTAAATTCACTCGGTACCTGGTTCGAACCGAACCCTGAAGCGGTCATTGACCTTGATCCAGACCTGATTATTGTTCCGTCGGAAGAAACATATAACACGTTGAAAAATATCGCACCTACGGTGTATATTCCGTACGAGAAAATGACAACGGAAGAACGACTTCACAGCATAGCCAGCATTTTTGGCAAAGAGAAGGAAGCTGAAGTCTTGATTAACAACCTTAACAGCAAAGTGGAAGAGAGTAAAAAAACTCTTGCAGACGCTGGTATATTGGATAAAACCATTTCCATTATTGAAGGCGGACTAAAAGGTATGGTCGTTGTGGAGAGCAAGCAATTTGGTCGGGGTTCTCAGGCAGTCTATGAGTATTTGGAGATGAAAGCTCCTAAAGTAGTACAAGACAAAATCGATGTCGTATCAGACGAAGATGGCTCTACAATCTCAATGGAAGTTCTTCCAGAATACATAGGTGACTATGTGTTCCGCTCTGTGTATGAAGGGGCAGATGTTCTAACAGATAACCCTATATGGAGCAGTATTCCGGCAGTAAAAGAAGGTCGGTTGATCGAGATTGATTTTGATTTCTTTTATTATTCAGACATCTATTCCATCAATAAACAACTCGATTTTGTTGTAGATAAACTTTTGTCTGCTCCAAGAGCACAATAAATGAAGAGGAAATCGCGCACATAAAGTTACGCAGGAGGCGAAAATGATATTGTGATTGTAATTTGAACCCATTTCCATTAGACTTAAACGATAATGAGAATCAATATCACATGAATAACTACCATAGTCGAGTGGATGGAGGTCCTGTAGAGATGAATCAAGAATTAGAGCTTTATGATGTGACGATTATCGGAGGCGGCCCGGCAGGCATGTACTCTGCTTTTTATAGCGGTATGCGAGATATGAAAACGAAATTAATTGAGGCACGCGACAGATTGGGTGGACGGATGCTGTTTTATCCGGAAAAGATGATCTGGGATGTTGGAGGGGTAACACCCATCCTGTGTGAAGATCTGATTAAACAGTTGGAGCAGCAGGCGCGCACATTTGAACCGACACTTGTGTTTGAACAACAGATTGAAGGATTTGAACGTAAACCGGATGGCACCATTCTGCTAACTTCTGCTACAGGTGAGCAACACTGGACACGCACTGTCATTTTGGCAATAGGATACGGGATATACAAAATGGCGAAACTGGAGCTTGAAGGGGCAGACCGCTATGAAGTATCCAATCTACATTATACGGTGCAAGAGCTCGAGCCTTTCCGCGGTAAACGAGTGTTAATCTCGGGCGGGGGAGACTCCGCTGTGGATTGGGCGAATGAGCTAGAGAGCTTGGCTCAGCAGGTAACGGTCGTACATCGACGTGATCACTTCGGAGGACTGGAGCGGAACGTGTCGCGTATGAAAGAATCCTCAGTTGACGTGCGCGCACCCTACGCAATTGAGAAGTTACACAGCATAAGCGGGGATATGATTGAACAGGTAACCGTTACACATATGGAAACCGGAGAGACGGAGATGCTTGAAGTGGATGCGGTGATTGTCAATCATGGCATGAAGAGTGATTTTGGTCCCATTCGTGATTGGGGATTAGACTTGGGTGAATGGCATGTGAGCACAACCGAAAGATTGCAAACGAACATACCTGGCGTTTTTGCCGCGGGTGATTTCGTCGATTATGGAAGCAAATTGTATCTGATCGCGGGTACATTTACAGATGCAGCTCTAGCTGTTAACAGTGCGAAGTTATACATGGATCCGGAAGCCGAAAAAGTAGCTTATGTCTCTTCTCATAACAGTCGCTTCAAAGAAAAAAACAAAGCACTTGGTGTTGTGGAGTAGTTAATATTAAGTCGAAACAAGACTTGAACTTAAAATAACTTCGGGAATTTTCCGAGGTTATTTTTTGTACCATGCGCGTATGAAGTAGTTAGAATTGCACAAGATAGAACAGTCTTTAAACAGGTTTTGGATTGAAGATCAGCTCTAAACCGTCTATAATCAACATCTACAAGAGGCTTGCGCGTATAATAACAGGTTTTCACGTCTTGCATGCTAGCTTAGGGACTCAAAACCGGATTACATTTCGACAAGGGTGGAGTACAACAATGAAAAAAGGTTCATCATCCGGACAACAAAATACGACTTTCATTCAGCGATTGCTTCAACGCGTGAATATGAAACGAGTGAAATGGTCCGAGGTTTATCTTGCTACAGCCGGAGCACTGCATCATTTATTGGTCGAGGGCCGACGTAAACGTGCCGCTGTAAAAAGGAAACAGCAGGATATGCCTCTCAGTGAATTAAAATCGTTGAAGCTTGAGCCAGGGGACATCGTCTATACGCCAAGCTCGGAATCAACTTATTATGCCGGGCATATGGGCATTATTGGTCTGGACGGAAAGGTGTATCATGTGCATCCTTACGGGCCGGTTTTTGCGGATACATTGGACTGGTATCTCACTCGTTTTTATGAAGGAGATCGCTTCATTGTGTTCCGTTCCAAGCTCCATCAGGTGGGTATTCGGGCAGCAGAATGGGTTCAAGAACATTATAAGCAGGTAAAATTCTACCGCTTGCAAACGAACCTTCTAAGTGTCGAGCGAAATTATTGTTCCAAATTCATATATCAGGCTTATAAGTTTACATCCGGACTGGATCTGTGGGGACGAAAGTTCGCTAAACTGAAACAGGGGTTCATCTATCCTTTTCGCATAGAGCGTTCATCGGATCTCGACGTACTGGGCACATTTTATAAATAAAACGATGACTGAAAAAACCGATTAGGCCGCTGTTTCTCGGGTGTAGAGAATACTGGTGTCTACGGTTTTTTTTAATATGTACTGAGATTAAAACAGGAAAAACACCCGAAACGTCGAATAAAATATGAGATCGGCACGCACAACTTGGAATCGTATACATAACAGGTGGCGCGATTTTTGCAGGCCAAGGAAAAAACGACGACAAGGCTAGCGCATAAGAAAGAGTGAAGCGAATATGAATTGGCTAGGTTTTTTACGGAGGTTTCGGCGGCAGCAAAACGTAGTGAAGCTATCGGACTACACTCCAAAAAAGGAAAGGAGGAACTACTGTTCCATTTGCAGGAAACATATGAAAAGGGTCGTGTATTATGCCGCTCCACAGGGAAATGTTACAGGTGTATGCAGTTCTTGTAAGACAATAGCAGATGAGAGAGGTATGTTTCCCATTTAATAAGAAGAAATGCGCTCAGGAAACAATATTTTTTTGATTTATGCGCGTTTTTGTAGTACATTAGCAAATGTATTCGAAGGAGGATTCTAATGTACTCAGGAAGACAAGACGATACTTTATACATCATGACCTACACCTTAAATAGCGGTATCAAGGGTACGGTTCCACTGTCTAATAAGCAGATTGTTGAATGGCTCGATTGTTATAGAAATGAGAGACGCTTCGTAACGGAGATCGGCAAAGAATTTTTTGGGTTAAATGCAGGTTTGGTCGCAGACTTTAAGGTTCAAAATCATTTATCCGATTATCAGCAGACGATCATGCCAACACAGCAGCAGGATAACCTGGAACGTCTGTCCAGTGCTTATAAATCCACCGAGCTATTGATGAAAATTGATTGTAAATGCGGCACGGCCTACGTCACAGAATCTCCTTATAAACGTACCAAATGGTATTGCACGAAATGTAAAGAGATTGTATTCCTGGATGCCAAAAAAGGAATGGTAGAAACGTCACGTGGCGACGCATATTACATGACCAACAAATATTTTGTTTCCCGTGACTAGCGGGAAGTGATTTGGAGAGCATCGCACACAGCGGTGCTTTTTTGTGCCTGTTCTGTTGCTGACAATAAAAAAAGCCCAATTGGGCTTTGGTGCTGAGTGTATCTTAGGACGGGCATTCCACTTTATGAGGAGGAATAAAGCAGCAACGACAGCGGGGCTCATAAGCCTCCGAATCGCCGATCATGACAACTGGACCCAATGTAACAGGTTCTCCGTTGACAATTCGCTGTGTAAAGGCAGCATCCGGGCTGCCGCATACCGCGCAGAATGCAGAAAGTTTCTCAATATCATCAGCCATGGCAAGCAGGCCACCGATATATCCGAATTCTTTTCCGCGATAATCCATGTTCAGTCCATCCACAATCACATGTTTGCCACAGTAAGCCAGTTCGGAAACGAGTTCCATGATGGCACTGCTGAAAAACTGAACTTCATCAAAGGCAACAACATCGGCATCTATGGTTTGGTTCAGAATGGTCTCTACGGATTCCGGCGTTAATTGCCGGGGAATGGAATGTGCAGGAAGTCTGTAGCCGATCCGGCTTACGATCTCGTCCTGAGCGAATCGATCATCCTCGGCTGGTTTGTAGGCAACGACCTTTTTACGGCCAAATTGAATAAGTTTCTGACAACGGCGAATAAGTTCACCAGATTTTTCACTGAACATGGGTCCAGTAATTACGGTAATACGTCCAGTTTGCACGGTGCTGCTACCCCTCTCGCATACGGAATTCAAAAAAAGCGACCATTACAGATTACCACATCTTCTTTGGAAAGAGCCAGAACTAATATAAATCGGTTTGTGTTACTATATGGATGGTTACGATGTTGGTTCCGAAAGCTGGAGCCACTAGAGTTATCTGAAAAGAGGTGTTACCAATGAACGAAGCATTAACCTCACTGAAGCAACGATATGAGGAGCTGAATAAACAAGGCAAGCTGGATGAAGCTGCGCAGGCATTATTTACAGAACTACTGACAGAAGCAGAACGGCTACAAGCCAGCAATCTGACATTGCGCAGAACGATTCTGAAATCATCTTCGAAAGAATCACGCATGTCCACTAAACTTCGAGATGCCTTGTATGAATGAAGCATTTCTAATCATGCGCAGAAAACAAAAAAGCCCGGAATCATGAAGTGCTTCCGGGTGTTTCCATCTGTTCTGACTGTTTTTTGGAGCGAAAACGTGGTCCTACATAATTGCGTTTGCGGTCGCGAAACAGAATCCAGCCGCCGAGAAAACTCATGCCTGCCGCAAAAAGCACGAGCCCACCCAAGAAGGAAAGCCACTGGAATCCGGGAGCGATCAGGTCGTTTCCGTGCTCCGCGTAATATAGAAATAAGGCATCTTTCATCATGAGGAAGCCCTTCATGGCCATTAAGCCTGGGATAACGAGTATAACAATTGCGAGAAAGCGCGCAAAGACTATTTTTGTATTCATGAGCATTATACCCTTTCTGCCAGTGTAGACATAAAATAAAGGTTACGCTTACAGGGAATCCCTGCTTATATCATAGCTTGGAATGTACAGACTGTCCATGCGAGAATGGGTCAAATTTTGAGTTGACCGCGCAAGGAGAGTACAATGATATATAGAGGATATGAAAAGTGTTAAGGTACCATCGGTCATTTTATTAATATTTATATTCAAAAAAATGAGCATATAGAGGAGAACATAGAGATGCCAATACCATGTGATGTTGCTGTATTAGGTGGAGGAACGGGCGGATATGTTGCGGCGATCCGTGCTGCCCAGCTAGGCAAAAAGGTCGTTATTATAGAAAAGGACAAGCTAGGTGGAACTTGCCTGCATCGTGGATGTATCCCAAGCAAGGCGCTGCTAAAAAGTGCGGAGATGTACGCTGAGATTCAGGATAGCGAGAGCTACGGCATCGAGACAACAGGAACAACGCTTGTGTTCCCGAAGGTCCAGGCGCGTAAAGATGCGATTGTGGAGCAACTTCATCAAGGCGTTCAATATTTGATGAAAAAAAATAAAATCGAAGTCGTGCACGCCAAAGGACGTGTGATTGGGCCGTCGATCTTCTCACCACAGAGCGGGGCTGTAGCGGTGGAGTATGAGGACGGCGAGATGGACACGGTTGTTCCAACGAACCTGATTATTGCTACGGGCTCACGTCCACGTGTGCTACCGGGTCTTGAACCGGATGGTCGATACATCATGAGCAGTGATGAAGCGCTTCGCATGGACGAATTGCCTGCTTCAATCCTCATTGTGGGCGGTGGTGTTATCGGTCTGGAATGGGCCTCTATGCTGAATGACTTTGGCGTGAGTGTGACGGTGGTTGAGACAGCGGCTCATGTGCTTCCTGCAGAAGATGAGGACATAGCAAAAGAAATGCAACGTTTACTTGGCAAACGAGGCGTGCGTTTCTTGACTAACGCTAAACTGATGACGGATAGCTACCGCACCGAAGATCAGAACGTGAACATTGATGTGCAGCTTGCGGGAGATAAGGTAGAAACGCTGACGGCTGAAAAAATGCTGGTGTCTGTTGGGCGTCAAGCTAATGTTGAAAATATCGGACTTGAGAATACCGATATCAAAGTGGAACGAGGTTTTATTGCGGTTAACAAACACCTGCAGACTGGAGAAGGCCATATCTATGCGATTGGTGATTGTATCGGCGGGTTACAGCTTGCTCATGCCGCAAGTCACGAAGGCATCCTTGCAGTGAATCATCTTGCTGGCGAGAGCGTGCATCCGGTTGAAGCACATCGGATTCCGCGCTGCGTGTATACACGCCCGGAAGCTGCCAGCATTGGATTCACCGAAAAAGAAGCTAAGGAACGCGGATACGAGATCAAAACCGGCAAGTTCCCATTCCAGGCCATCGGCAAGTCTTTGATTCACGGAAGTCGCGATGGATTCGTGAAGGTTATTGCGGATGCCAAAACGAATGATATTTTAGGGGTACATATGATTGGCACCCATGTTACGGAATTGATCGCTGAGGCTGCATTGGCACAAATGCTGGATGCAACGCCATGGGAAGTCGGACAGACCATACATCCGCATCCTTCATTGTCGGAAATTATGGGCGAAGCGATGTTAGCCGTGGATGGAAAAGCGATTGGAATGTAAGTCAGACAACCCTGAGTGAGAAAGGTACTTTCCTTTTTTGGGCAAAAGGGATTATAATAAGGTTAAGCCAAGTCTTAGTACCAGGTTATAAGATCGGGTAGTAGGACTTGCAAAAGGCTTTGATTAAAAGGAGGTACCTCATATGAGTTCACAAGGTACTGCAGATGCGGTTCATCGACATCAACAACTGGGACTTACTGATGGAGAAGTTTTAGATATGTACAAATACATGCTGCTTGCACGCAAGTTTGACGAACGTTGCTTGCTCTTGCAGCGGGCGGGCAAAATTAACTTTCACGTATCCGGTGTAGGCCAGGAGGCAGCGCAAGTCGGGGCGGCTTTTGGTTTGGACCGTGATCATGATTACTTTTTGCCTTATTACCGCGATTACGGTTTCGTTATGGCCGTGGGTATGACACCGCGTGAGCTGATGCTGTCTGCCTTTGCCAAGGCCGAAGATCCAAACAGTGGCGGCCGGCAGATGCCAGGCCACTTTGGTCATAAGAAACTGCGTATCGTTACCGGGTCCAGCCCGGTGACTACACAAGTTCCTCATGCGGTCGGATTTGCTCTTGCTGCCAAAATGCAGAAGAAAGAGTTTGTTTCTTTTGTTACCTTTGGGGAAGGTTCAAGCAACCAGGGGGATTTCCACGAAGGCGCAAACTTTGCAGGTGTGCATAAGCTGCCTGTCATCATTATGTGTGAGAACAATCAATATGCAATTTCGGTTCCTATTCACAAACAGCTCAGCGGCAAAATCTCTGATCGTGCATTGGGGTATGGTTTCCCGGGACTTCGCGTAGATGGCAATGATGCACTCGAAGTGTACGCGGCTGTGAAGGAAGCGCGTCAGCGTGCTATCGCCGGTGAAGGTCCAACACTGATTGAAGCGATGATGTATCGTTTGTCTCCACACTCGACTTCGGATAATGATTTGGCCTACCGGACGAAGGAAGAAGTTGAGGAGAACTGGAAGAAAGACGGCGTACTTCGGATGAAAAATTATTTGATTGAATGCGGCATCTGGGACGAAGCCCGGGATGCGGATCTGGCTTCCCAGCTTGCGCTGGAAATGAAAGAAGCAACTGAATATGCAGACAATGCGCCATATCCTAAACCTGAGGACACGCTGACGCATGTCTATGCAGACAGCGAAGAAGGGGGACGGTAATCATGGCTATGATGGAATATATTGATGCAATCCGTCTCGCAATGAAAGAAGAGATGGAACGGGACGAGAATGTTTTTGTTCTTGGCGAGGACGTTGGTGTAAAAGGTGGCGTGTTCACCACAACCAAAGGGTTGCAGGATCAATTTGGCGAGATGCGTGTCATGGATACGCCATTATCTGAATCGGCGATTGCCGGTGTGGCTATCGGTGCAGCAATGTACGGCATGAAGCCGATTGCGGAAATGCAATATTCGGACTTTATGTTGCCGGCAACAAATCAGATTATTAGTGAGGCGGCCAAAATCCGCTATCGCTCCAACAATGATTGGAGCTGTCCAATTGTGATTCGAGCGCCAATCGGTGGCGGGATCTTCGGCGGCTTGTACCACTCCCAATGTCCGGAATCCATCTTCTTTGGTACACCGGGACTCAAAATCATTGCTCCTTACTCGGCGTATGACGCGAAAGGTTTGCTGAAAGCGGCTGTCCGCGACCCGGACCCGGTACTCTTTTTCGAAAATAAAAAATGCTACAAGCTGATCAAGGAAGATGTGCCTGAAGATGATTACATCGTTCCAATCGGTAAGGCCAATGTGCTTCGTGAAGGTGCCGATATTACAGTTATCGGGTACAGTCAGCCATTGCATTTTGTTATGCAGGCCGCTGAGGAGCTGGAACGGGAAGAAGGTATCACGGCACACGTACTGGATCTGCGTACGCTGCAACCGCTCGACCGTGAAGCGATTATCGATTCTGCCCGGTTGACAGGCAAGGTGCTGATCGTGCACGAAGATAACAAAACCGGTGGTGTAGGCGCAGAAGTGGCGGCGATCATCAGTGAGGAATGTCTGTTTGATCTGGACGCCCCTATTCAGCGTTTGTGCGGTCCAGATGTACCAGCTATGCCAATCAGTCCTACGCTGGAGAAATTTTATATGCTGAGCAAGGATAAAGCCAAAACAGCCATGCGTGAACTTGCAGCGTATTAATCGATAAAGATAGAACAAAGTTTGGAGTGATAAATCAATGGCTGAACGTATGAAATGGATCGAGGTCATTATGCCGCAGCTCGCGGAATCTCTGGTCTCGGCTACCATAGCCAAATGGTTGAAAAAACCGGGTGACCGTGTGGAGCAGTACGAGCCGATCTGCGAAGTCATTACGGATAAAGTGAATGCCGAGATACCGTCTACGGTGGATGGCATTATGGGTGATCTATTGGTGGAAGAAGGAACGACCATTGCGGTGGGTGAGGCCATCTGCCGTATGCAAGTCGTTGCTACGGATGAAGATACGGCGGAACAAGTTACACCTGTCGCGAGCGAGCAACAACAATCGCAGCAAACTCAAGTACAGCGTAGTGCAAGTCAATCTGCAACTACGGGTACACACGCAGCTGCGTTTGATCCGAATCAGCCGATGCGCCATCGTTATTCTCCTGCGGTACAATCCCTTGCAGCGGAGCATGGATTGAATCTGCAACATGTTCAGGGAACAGGGGCAGGCGGCCGGATTACACGTAAAGATGTGCTTTCTTATGTTGCACGGGGCGGCCAGGCAAACACAGAATCAGCGTCCGTACAAACATCTAATGTTGGTACTCAGGCTGCACAGGCTTCATCGTCTTCTCCGTTCAGTGGAATCAGAGATACCGGTGCAACTACGTCATCGATATCTATGAACGGTGTAACTGGACAGACAGTTCCTGCATCCGATGCGGGCGTTCCTGTGCGTCATTCCGGAATCCACCTGACCGAAAGTCCGAAAATTCCACAGATTGAAGTGGAAGGCGGCGGACAAGGAAGATCAGAATATTTTATCGATGTTACCCCGGTGCGTAATGCCATAGCGCGTAACATGCGTCAAAGTGTATCTGAAATCCCTCATGCGTGGACGATGATTGAAGTGGATGTAACCAACCTCGTCATGTTGCGCAATAAATTGAAGGATGAGTTCAAACGGAAAGAGGGCATTAACCTGACCTATCTTTCGTTTATGATGAAGGGTGTCGTCAATGCGATTAAAGATTACCCGATTATGAACTCAGTATGGGCTGTTGATAAAATTATTGTGAAGCGGGATATTAACTTGTCCATGGCTGTAGGTACAGAGGATTCGGTGCTTACACCGGTCATCAAACAGGCCGATCAGCGTAATATCGCAGGTCTCGCTCGCGAGATTGATGATCTGGCTCGCAAGACCCGTGAAGGTACGCTGAAGCTGGATCACATGCAAGGCGGTACATTTACAGTGAACAATACAGGTTCATTTGGTTCGATCTTGTCCCAGCCAATTATCAACTATCCACAGGCCGCTATTCTTACCTTTGAATCCATTGTGAAGAAACCGGTGGTCATTAATGATATGATCGCGGTGCGGTCCATGGCTAACTTGTGTCTTTCTCTGGATCATCGGATTCTGGACGGGGTCATCTGTGGACGGTTCCTGCAACGTGTTAAGGAGAACCTGGAAGGCTACAACATGGAAACAAAAGTGTATTAAGTTTATGATAGAATGACAGGAAAGTGTATGTGCCTCAGGCCGTGCACTTTTCTGGCTGTCTAGAGACAGACTTATTTTCATATATTAAACCATGGGCAGAAGGATGTGGGGAAACATGGGCAAACCGCTGAATGTGGCATACATACCGATGCTGGATTATGAAGCGGCATGGAATCTTCAGAAATCAATTGTGCAGCAACTGGACGAAGGCGAAGGTCCTGAACAGATGTTGCTTTTACAGCATCCACCAACCTATACCATTGGTTCACAGAACCATCCGGAGCATCTGCTGTGGAGTGAGGAAGAGCTGAAAGCGCAGGGCATCTCCTTGTTTCAAATTGATCGCGGCGGTGATATTACTTATCATGGACCGGGTCAATTGGTAGGTTACCCTTTGTTAGTACTTGGTCGGGATGAGGAGCTGGATCTGCATGCTTACTTGCGTAAGCTGGAGCAGGTGATGATCGATTATCTCGCTGATCAGGGCGTTGAATCTGAGCGCAAAGAAGGATATACAGGCGTATGGATCGGTGATCTGAAGATTGCGGCCATCGGCATTAAGTTTAATCGGTGTAAGCATCGACGTGGATTTGTGACGAGTCACGGGTTTGCTTTTAACATTACCTCAGGCATTCAACATGCTGGGTTTCAGGGTATCATTCCATGCGGAATTGAACAGTATGGTGTGACTTCTTTGGAGGATATCACGGGGAATTCATACACGGTTGAGCAGGTAGCCCGGGATATTGTACCTTATTTTCAGCGTATATTCCCATATGATCTGATATGGAGTACAGAAAAAGAAGCCCTCCAGCGTCTATAGCGTTAGAAGAGCTTCAGATCAGGGTGACTATCCGAACAGCAACGGTTCCAGTGCGATGAAAAGAGTGGAGCCAACCATAGCTGCCAGCATGAGATAGATCACAATTTTGAACCATTTCTTATTTTGCATGAAGAGAGAACTCCTTTCAGAACTTTTGAACAAGCCATAGTACCTGTATTGTACCGTATCTACGATAGGGAGGAAAGTCTAATGATTAATGAACAGCGTGTGATTCAGCATTTTATGGATCTGGTGCAGATTGATAGCGAAACAAAAAATGAGCAGAATATATCCAAGGTGTTAAAAGAACAATTCGCGGGTCTTGGTCTTCATGTCTATGAGGACGATACAATGAACGAGACAGGGCATGGAGCAGGCAATCTGGTCGTTACACTGGAAGCTGAAGGTGTGGCAGGTGTAGAAGGTGTAGAGCCGATGCTCTTCACATGTCACATGGACACCGTAACCCCCGGACAGGGAATCAAACCGGAGCTTGGTGAGGACGGATGGATTCGCAGTGATGGCACAACAATTCTGGGAGCGGATGACAAGGCGGGCATTGCAGCTCTGTTTGAAGCCATTCGTGTTATTCAGGAGAACAACATTCCGCATGGCAAAATTCAGTTTGTGATTACGGTCGGAGAGGAGTCGGGTCTTGTCGGTGCACGAGCAATGAATCCGAAAGATATCGATGCTTCCTTTGGTTATGCGCTGGATTCTAACGGAGCGGTGGGTACGATCTGTGTGGCTGCTCCAGCAAGAGCAGAAATTGAGATGAAAATCTATGGCAAGTCAGCGCATGCTGGAGTGAATCCGGAAGATGGAATCAGTGCCATTCAGGTTGCAGCCAAAGCGATTGCGGCGATGAAGCTTGGACGCATTGACGACGAAACGACAGCGAATATTGGCAAGTTCCAAGGTGGCTCTGCACTGAACGTGGTATGTGACTTTGTTCAGATCGATGCGGAGGCTCGCAGTATTGTGCAAGAGAAAATCGAACAGCAAATTGCCCAAATGCGTGAAGCATTGGAGACGACATGTCGCAAATATGGCGCAACCGCAGAGTTCCGCAGTGAGATTAAATATCCTGCATTTGGCTTCCATGACGACCATGAGGTGGTGCAACTTGCCCAGCGGGCGATTCGAAGCCTGGGGCTGGAAACAAGCACGTTTGCTTCTGGCGGTGGCAGTGATGCGAACATTTTTAACGGGTTCGGCATTCCGACGGCGAATCTGGCTGTAGGGTATGAAGAAATCCACACGACCAAAGAACGCATTCGCGCAGCAGATATTGTGAAACTGTCCCAGGTCGTTATCGCGATTGTGCAGGAAACGGCAAAAGGCAAATAAGTGATTGGGATATTTGATAGTCCATGAGACGATGTAATTGGAGCGTTGGTTGAAAAAAAGAAATGAAAGTCCGAATTTGGTGCAGACCGGGTTCGGACTTTTTGAACAATGGTGAAGCTCTAGCCTTTGCGTCCCGCAAGCATGTCGCTGAGTTTGGTTTCAGGGCCCCATTCACGCATCCACTGTCTAAGGATAAGCTGTACTTGTCTGGCTTGTCCGACTACATGCGCAGACTGAGGTGTGAGATAACTTTTCATTTGGTGAATCCCCCTTGGTTCTCGCTGTACGCATTAGACTTGTACACACGATAAAATTCTTATAGGCTCACCATATGCCTGAAATCACAGTTATATACTACATCTCAGTCCAATTGAACGAGTTTTTTACACATTTAAAAGGAGCTGAAGTACACATGAAATCCAAAACATCTGCTGCATCCATCTATGCACCTCAACCTGGGAATCCCAAACTTGACGAAGTGACGGTATCCACCAAGCCGATCTTTGAAGGCAAAGTGATTTCACTTCAGGTAGACACAGTGAAGCTACCGAACGGACAGACGGCGACCCGAGAGATTATCAAACACCCAGGAGCGGTAGCGGTACTGGCATTGAGGGGAGATCGTATGCTGGTCGTGGATCAATATCGTCAGGCGATGGGACGTACCGAAGTGGAAATTCCTGCGGGCAAGCTTGATCCGGGTGAAGAGCCGGAGGTGGCTGCAGCGCGTGAACTGAAGGAAGAAACGGGATATGAAGCCAAGTCGCTCCGTCATCTGCGGTCTTTCTACACCTCACCAGGCTTCGCGGATGAGATCATTCACCTGTATATCGCCGAAGAGCTGGAAGCTGGAGAGATGGCTCTGGACGAAGATGAGTTTCTTGAAGTATCGGAGATCACGCTAGAGGAAGCGTACAAGCTGATGGACGAAAATCGAATCAGTGATGCCAAAACGATGATGGCTGTGTATGCCTGGGATATTTACAAAACGACAGGACGGTTTTAATCATGCAAAATCAAAAGGGAACGCTACCGCTGTGGGAGCCGTGTTATGCGGATCTGCATATCCACATCGGACGCACGTCCCGTGGTGAGGCAGTTAAAATCAGCGGCAGCCGTGACTTAACTTTTGAGAATATAGCCCGGGAGGCCTCCACTCGTAAAGGAATTCATTTGCTTGGGGTCATTGATTGCCATTCTCCGGTTGTGCAGAGGGATATTGAGGATCTGCTGGAGAACGGTACGATGTCTGAGGTTGAGGGCGGCGGTATTGCGTATCAGGACACCACCATTCTGCTCGGAACCGAAATCGAGCTTCGCGAGCCTGAGATGCGTGAGTTCCACATGCTCGCCTACTTCCGTGATCTGGGTACAATGAAGTCTTTTACAACCTGGATGGCACGTTATATGAAAAATGTAAATCTCAGCTCCCAGCGGGTATATGTACCTGCTCTTGAGATGCAAGCGGAGATCAAGGCACGCGGCGGGTTGATTGTACCCGCTCACGTGTTTACACCGCACAAGGGCATTTATGGTAGCACAGCGCCACGTATGGGAGATGTGCTGGACACGAGCCTTGTGGATGCGGTTGAACTGGGTCTAAGCTCTGATTCCTCTATGGCGAGTTACATTCGGGAACTGGATCAGGTTCCGTTTCTAACGAATTCGGATGCACATTCGCTAGGTAAAATCGGGCGGGAATACAATGAGTTACAGATTGCATCGCCTTCTTTTGACGAATTCCGTATGGCATTGCTAGGGAAAGAGGGAAGAAGGATTGCGGCCAATTATGGTTTGAATCCAAGACTCGGTAAGTATCACCGGACCTATTGTGCAGCATGTGGTAGCGTCATGGATGAAAAGGATCTGTCTGCTGAATATTGTTCTCTTTGTGGTAGCCCCAAGCTAGTTCAAGGGGTGCTGGATCGTATTCTGGCTATTGCTGATCGTGAGCAACCGGAGCTTCCTGCTGATAGGCCACCATACTATTATCAGGTTCCGCTTGAGTTCATTCCAGGGCTTGGTAAAGCCAAGCTGCGTCAACTGCTGGATCGTTTTGGAACAGAGATGGCTGTCCTGCATCGTACAGATGAAGCTCAACTAGCCGAGGTCGTTGGTCCGGTTCTCGCTGAATTGATCGTAGCGGCTCGTAATGGTGGGCTGACATTGTCCTCTGGCGGTGGGGGCACATACGGTAAGGTCTCAACCAAAGAGCAGACATCTCAGAAAATGTAGAACGAGTATAATGTGTAGAGCGGGTTGTTATAATTCGGACAAGAAGTCATACAGGTGAGCCCAGGTTCATAAGCTGAATCATAAGGATGATTAAGTCTAACGTTTGATATGTCTTATATCTCCTTGCAGCAGGATAACCGGAAAGGGGACTCGTACCTGTATGCGTTCTTCTTATTTTACGTTCAAAGGGCAAACCTCGTTATATGTATTCGTCGCTGTCTTGTTTCTGGTCGGTGTCATCTTTGGCGCATTGATGGTCAATGCTCTTTCCTTGGAACAGCGCCAGGATCTCGAGGCCTATTTGGGCAATTTTTTCATGACGGTGCAACATAGTTCGCAAGGGACAGAGCACACCGCTTATTGGGATATTGCCATGCTTCATCTAAAATGGGTCGGTTTAATCTTTATTCTCGGCTTGTCTGTTGTAGGTTTACCAGGCATACTGGTTCTGGATTTTTTAAAAGGGGTGCTGATCGGTTTTACCGTAGGTTACCTCGTTGGACAGTATTCGTGGAAAGGGCTGCTGTTTGCACTTGTATCCGTAGCGCCGCATAATCTGTTCGTCATCCCAATCCTGCTGATCTGCAGTGTAGCTGCGATGACGTTCTCGTTATATATCATACGTAATCGCGTTTTGATGCAGCGCTCACCAGGCCGCCAAAGACCGTTTGCTTCCTATGTTATTTTGACGGTGGTTATGGCGGTATTGCTGCTTGGGGTGGCCTCTTTTGAAACCTGGATAACCCCCGCAATGATGCGCTGGGTCACGCCGATGCTACTTCCTGTCTAGCTTGTACTACATGTCCTAAAATGTTGACTTTGATATTGAACTCCCCCTATAATGAAAAGAGTGGGTTAAGTTGCAGTGTGCAATGATTTCCTAGGGGGAGGGAGAAAATGGAAGCACGGATCGATAAAATTAAGCAGCAACTACAGTCCCAAGGTTATAAATTAACGCCCCAGCGGGAAGCCACCGTAAGAGTACTTTTAGAGAATGAAGAAGATCATCTGAGTGCAGAGGATGTATTCATGCTTGTTAAAGAAAAGGCTCCCGAAATCGGTCTGGCAACCGTGTACCGTACCCTCGAACTATTGAGTGAGTTGCATGTTGTAGAGAAAATCAACTTCGGCGACGGTGTAGCGCGTTATGATCTGCGCGGAGATACATCCAAGCATCACCATCATCACTTAATCTGCGTGCAATGCGGAAGTATGGATGAAATACGTGAGGACTGGCTTGGACCGCTTGAAGAACGACTGGAGCGGGAATTTAACTTTTCGGTAGTAGATCACCGACTGGACTTTCATGGAATTTGTTATCGTTGCAAAGCTAAAAATGAACAAAAGCCCAAAGATGAAGAATAACATAGCCTATCTTCAAGCTCTCACCGGCGGTTTTGACGGGGGAGCTTTTTTGGTCACGAACCTGGCTTATGGTTCACTCGTCAAGGCATATTCCCGGACATTTGGACATACCCTGTTTCAAGAACGATACTGGACTTGAAATACGGGAGGGGACAGTTCCAATGATTATATCTGTGCGGAGAGGGCTCCGTTTTATACGATTTATTGTATTTTTTGCTGCGCTGGTGTATCTTTTCTACCACGTACTCGATCTGTTTAACGGCTGGATTTCACCTGTGGATCAGTATCAGATGCCAACGGGCAATGCGGTTAAGGTATTTCAGGAAACGGATTGGCCAGGCACGGGAGAAGCACGTCCTACGATGGCGGAGCGCCTTCGTCTCTTCTATTGGTACGGTGAGTAGCTGCAGGCGTGGAGAGTAGCTCCGACAGTCAGGGATGCAAATACGGAAGCAGCCTGCCGTTTGGCATTGCTGTCAGATGAGGAGTGTTGTACATGAATCAGACCATACACGCCTATGCTTTATACCTGGAAGAAGATAAAGGGATGTCGAGCAGTACGCTGGAATCCTATCTTCGAGATGTGGACAAGTTCGTTGAATTTGTGAAAAAGGAATATGGAATCCGCGAGGCGAGTGAGGTTAGACGAACACATGTTGTGTTATTTGTGGGTCAGCTCAAACAGGACGGCCGTGCGAATGCAACGATTGCTCGCAGCATCGTGTCTTTGCGATCGTATTTCCATTTTCTGATGCGGCGCGGCGAGATTGTACAGGATCCTACGTTTGATGTGGAAGCACCCAAGGCCGACAAGACACCTCCCCAAGTTCTTACCATTCCGGAGATCGAACTGCTGCTTGCCTCTCCTGATGTAAGCTCTCCGCAAGGCGTTCGAGATCGAGCCATGTTGGAGCTATTATATGCTACGGGCATCCGGGTGTCGGAACTGATTGCGCTGGATGTACGGGATGTCCAGCCTGGTATGCGCTTCATTCGTTGCGGAGGAGCGGGTAAAGAGCGCATTCTTCCGATTGGTGCACCGGCTGCCCACTGGGCGAGCGTATATATAGACGAGTTCCGTGAACAATTGCTTAAAGCAGGAACGGACGAGCAGGCATTATTTGTGAATGTATCCGGCAGACGATTAACCCGTCAGGGATTCTGGAAGTTGCTGAAAAAATCTGCTGTGGACGCGGGGATCTCGGGTGAGATTACACCGCACACACTTCGCCATTCATTTGCGGCTCATCTCATTGCAAACGGAGCAGACACTCGTGCGGTTCAGGACATGCTTGGTCATGTCGAACAGCCCGGACAGCAATACAGTCAGCATGGGCGCAAGACGATGAAAGAAATTTATGAGACCCATCATCCACGTGCAAAATAAAGCTTAACGCATGGTTCGCACCTTTAGCGTTTTAAGTTAACTTATATTTGAAACCAACCAACGCCGTTATACATACGCGGGTTGCATGTTAATTTCTGATTTCTTACGCCAACACAGGCGTAGACATGACAACCTTGCTGAATCTTAAACGGTTCGTTACTACTCAAGGAGGAACAACATCTTATGACAACACTAAACCAACAGATGATTGCAGAGGCGGCAGCCTACATTCAAAGCAAAAGCTCCATCAAACCGGAAGTCGGTTTGATTCTCGGGTCAGGGCTCGGCGTTCTGGCTGAACTAATTGAGGATGGCGTTAACATTGCGTACCAGGATATTCCGCATTTTCCGGTGTCCACTGTAGAAGGACACGAAGGCGAACTGTTGCTTGGTACGATTCAAGGCCGTCCGGTTGTGATGATGAAAGGCCGCTTTCATATGTACGAAGGATACGGCCCGGAATTAACGGCATTCCCGGTACGTGTCATGAAAGAGCTGGGCGTGAGCAGTCTGCTAGTAACGAATGCAGCTGGTGGCGTAAATACTTCTTATCAAGCAGGCGACTTGATGCTCATCTCCGATCATTTGAATATGACTGGCAAAAACCCGCTAATTGGTCCGAATGATGCTGCGCTTGGCGTACGCTTCCCGGATTTATCCGAAGCCTACAGCCGTCGTTTGCGTGCACTTGCTAAAGATACAGCGGCAACTCAAGGTTTTAATGTGCAGGAAGGTGTGTATGCAGGTCTGCTTGGCCCTAATTACGAAACTCCAGCAGAGATCAGAATGCTTCGTACCCTCGGTGCCGATGCAGTAGGCATGTCCACCGTTTCCGAAGTGATCGTAGCGCGTCATGCGGGCATTGAAGTGCTCGGCATTTCTTGCATCAGTAACATGGCAGCGGGGATCTTGGATCAACCTTTGTCACATGATGAGGTAATGGAAACGACGGAGCGTGTACGTGAAGCTTTCTTGGCGCTCGTGCTGGCGGTTATTCCTAAGATGTAATGTTGAACTGAAGATGAACAAAAGCGATCTTTAGTTTGAAGGACCTAATAAGGAACAATTCATTGGATGATGTTTGCTCAATGAGCTGTTCCTTTTTTTATAATATGAAATATGAGAATGATGATATTCACTTTAGATGGAGAGCAATGATTGAATGCTTGGTTCAATGTCAAATGGTTCCGTCGTTGTCTCAAATCTTCCTCGCACCTGACCGTTCTGATCGATCAAAAATTTAGTGAAGTTCCACTTGATCCCATCACCCTTGTAGATATCAGGGAATTTTTCGTTTAGAAAATGGTGCATCCATTCTCCGCTAGCCGTTTCGGTGTCAAAGCCTAGAAATGGTGCTTGTTCGGTTAAAAACTGAAAGATATGATGAGCGTTTAGCCCCCTGACTTCGATTTTTTCAAATAACGGGAACGTTAACTTCAATCGATTTTCACAATGAGCTTTCACTTCCGAATTGTCCCCTGGCTCTTTCTCATTAAACTGGTTACACGGAAATGCTAGAATCTCGAAACCATAACGCTGGTACTTTTCGTACAGCTGTTGAAGTGTCTCGAATTGACGAGAGTAGCTACACTTACTGGCTGTGTTAACAACAAGCAGTACCTTTCCTCGGTATATAGTTAGATCAGTTAGCCTGCCATCTATGAAATGGACTTTTTTGTTATAAAAAGACATTGGAATCATCCTCCTAAGTTATTTCAATTGTGACATATACATCATAATCTGATATCACTCATAGGGGAAACATATATAAATGATAAATAAAATAGGTAAATCCTATAAATAATCTTCTCAAGGCCTAGTGTTCGTTTCAAATCAGTGTGTATTCAGATAAAAAAGTTAGGGAAAACCTGCTGAGATTGGAATAATTTACTTCAAACCCGCCGACAATGGATAGCAGTACATGCGAGGACTTACCACCGCGCTATTCATTTGAGGAGGGAACCTAGTGAAAAAAAGAATAATGGCATCGTTCATGACCCTTTGTATGCTGCTACCCGTAATGGCATCTTCTGCTTTGGCTGAGGAAACACCCAAGGCTGCTGGCGGGGCGGATTTGGCTCCATCAGCACGTTCAGCCATTCTGATGGATGCAGATACGGGAACTGTTATTTATGAGAAAAACAGTCATGATCAGCTGCCTCCGGCGAGCATTACGAAAATTATGACCATGTTGCTTACCATGGAAGCGATTAGTTCAGGCAAACTGAAGTTAACGGATAAGGTAAGAACGAGTGAATATGCGGCGTCTATGGGGGGCTCACAGATCTTTCTGGAGCCTGGGGAAGAGATGAGCGTGGATGATATGTTAAAAGGTATTGCCATGGCCTCCGGCAATGATGCATCTGTAGCCATGGCCGAGAAGCTTGCTGGTTCGGAAGAGGCTTTTGTACAGATGATGAACGAGCGTGCGCAGGAGCTGGGCATGAAGGATACACGTTTTGCCAATGCGAACGGTCTGCCGGTGGATAATCATTATTCCTCTGCGCACGATATCGCGGTGATGAGCCGCGAACTGCTGAAACATCAGGGCATTACGAAGTATACCGGTGCATATCAGGACTACTTGCGTAAAGATTCCGAAAAGCCGTTCTGGCTCGTGAATACCAACAAACTGGTGCGTTTTTATCAAGGGGCAGATGGTTTGAAAACGGGGTACACGTCCGAAGCGAAATTCTGTCTGTCGGCTACAGCTTCTAAAGATGGGCTGCGTGTCGTTGCGGTAGTCCTTGGCGAGCCGAATACAAAAACCCGGAACAGTGAAGTATCCTCCATGTTTGATTATGCATTTGCTCAATATACGATGAAGGCGTTGTACAAAGCAGGTGATCTGCTGGGTAGTCTGAAAATTGAAAAAGGTGATGTCGCGGAGATGCCGCTGAATGCTGCACAAAACTACAGCGTTCTGATGCGTAAAGGTGCGAAGTCGACAGATATCCGCCATGAATTGATTGTAGCCAAAGAATTGAAAGCTCCAGTCAAAGCGGGTCAGAGTGTGGGTAAGCTCGTCGTATATCAAGGCAACGAAGTGATTAAGGAATTCGATATCCAGGCTCCGCAAGACGTGGGTAAGGCAGGCTGGTGGAAGCTGTTTAAACGCACAACCTCGAACTTGTTCGATTAGTTGGCAGGAAACGCCATTCTCCCTGGGGCTGGAACGGTTTTTGTAGTTAAATAGGAGTTTTCTTCTAGTTTTGTCGGGGGGCAGGAAAAGCTTTTGGCAACGTAGAAAACCTTGTTCTAAGACAGGGAGGAGAGTGGGCAAACGTGAATTTGAATGTGGACATGGAGCATCACCGCGGGATTTTGATTGTGCGATTATCCGGGGAGCTGGATCACCATACAGCTGACATGGTACGTATGCAGATGGATGAAGCGATACAGCGCAGACAATGTGAACATCTGGTGCTGAGTTTGAAAGACCTCGAATTTATGGACAGTTCAGGCCTAGGTGTTATTTTGGGAAGATACAAGTTGATCAAAAATAAAGGCGGTAAAATGGTCGTCTGTGATGTAAATCCGCCGGTATACCGTTTGCTGGAAATGTCGGGATTGTTCAAGATCATGCCGATTTACGAAAATGAGGGCACTGCTCTCTCAGGTCTGGAGGTCGTCTCATGAATGAAGGAACAGGGGCAAATTTCATGAATCTGCAATTTGCGGCCAAGTCGGAGAACGAATCGTTTGCACGGGTTACCGTTGCGGCTTTTATCTCTCAGCTTGATCCCACGATGGACGAGCTTAGTGATCTCAAAACGGTCGTCTCTGAAGCGGTGACCAATAGCATCATCCACGGATACAATAACAATCCCGAAGGTGTTGTGACGATTCAGGCCGAGATTCGTGACGATATGATCACGATCATTGTAGAGGACCGCGGTGAAGGCATCGAGGATCTTGAACTGGCCAAACAGCCGCTGTATACGTCCAAACCCGAACTTGAGCGGTCGGGCATGGGATTCACGATCATGGAAAATTTTATGGATGAATTCGAAGTCAGCAGTGAGCCCGGCAGAGGCACCTCCATCAAGATGAAAAAAAGGATTGAATCCAAGAAAGCATTGTATAATTAGGGGTTGGTGTTCTTATGGATGCTGAAGTGAAACCATCTTCACAGACCTATTTGGACGATGCCGAGGTCAAACGGCTGATTGCGCTCAGTCAGTCGGGTGACCATGAATCACGGGATACGCTGGTGAACTGCAACATCAGACTCGTCTGGTCCGTCGTGCAGCGTTTTATGAACAGGGGATATGAACCGGAGGATCTGTTCCAGATTGGTTGTATCGGCCTGCTCAAGTCAGTGGACAAGTTCGATCTCAGTTATGACGTGAAGTTTTCGACGTATGCGGTACCGATGATTATTGGTGAGATTCAGCGTTTCCTGCGGGATGACGGAACCTTGAAGGTCAGTCGTTCGCTGAAAGAGATGGCCAATAAAGTTCGCAAAAAGAGGGATGAGCTGTCCAAACATCTGGATCGATTGCCCACAATTAAGGAAGTTGCTGCTGAACTCGGGGTTACCCCGGAGGAAGTGGTATTCGCCCAGGAGGCTAACAAACCGCCAACCTCCATTCATGAGACGGTATTCGAGAATGATGGTGATCCGATTACACTGATGGATCAGATCGCGGATGAGTCTCAGGAGAAGTGGTTCGACAAGCTAGCGCTGAATGAAGCAATCGGCGGCCTGAGTGAACGGGAGCGACTTATCGTATACCTTCGGTATTACAGGGATCAGACTCAATCCGAAGTGGCAAGCAGGCTGGGTATATCCCAAGTGCAGGTCTCAAGGTTGGAGAAAAAAATACTGCAATCTATTCGCGATCAAATCGCGCAGTGATTCAGGATTGATTCAGGGATGATTCCATCCGCCGGTATGGGTATGGATTCATCATGATACGACAACTAACAACCTCAATTCGCGTTATTTAGCGATGGGGTTATTTGTCGTTTTAATATTTTATGCGGACACGGAGGACGAACGTTTGAACTGTAAAATGACAATTAAAAGGATAATACAGCCAGTACCTAACCATTGATAGATACCGAAGGGCTCATTCAGCCAAAGAACTGTGGTACCCACTGCCGCCAAAGGTTCGGCGCTCCCTAACAAGCTGGTCTCCTGAGGCGTGAGGTATTTCAGGCTGGCAATGTAGAACCAGAATGCGAGTAACGTTCCAATCAATATGGAAAACAACAAATAACTACAGGTCTCTGATGTCAGCAGTGTAAGGTGGATCTTCCATGGCGCATGAACAAAGCTCATACCCACTCCACCAATAACCATGGCCCAGCCAACGACCACGAGAGAATCAAATTCGTTAAGTAATCTGACCGCATACAATGTATAAAATGCAGCAGATACACCAGATAACAATCCCCAGATCACTGCTGGCTGCGAGACGGATAACTGATGCAGAGAGCCATTTGTAAGCAGAAGAAAACATCCCAAAAGCGCCAGAGCAGCGCAGATTATAAGTTTGGCTGTAAGTGGGGATTGTTTGCGCAATACCATATATACCATGATCATGACAGGAGAAAGATATTGCAAAAGTGTGGCGACAGCCGCATTGCCGTGATCAATGGAAGCCATGTAAGTGTACTGTACAGCCAACATGCCGACCAAGCCAAAGATAATAAATGGCAGGGCTGTTTGTTTCGATTTCCAAACTTCAAGAATCTGTGAACGGATAGGTGTAAATAATTGCAGTAAAAGGAGAAGGATGCCGGCACATAACAATCGCACGGTTACATACCAATTAACATCGATATGGTGCATTTGAAATAGATTTTGAGCCACCGTTCCTCCGATACCCCAACAAGTAGCTCCTGTCAAAACCAGAAGTATACCGATGAGAAGAAAGAGATACGTAGTTAGTGTTTAGGATTCATGAATTGTCAGACAGGAGCATCATCTAATGGATCAAACAAGTATGACTCTGGCCGAGCATACTTAGAAGAGGGAGAGCTGAACCATATCGGCTTGCCTTTTTAATTTCTTCCAATGTGGATCCCATCTAGAGCGCCCGATACCGATCCATCCCGGAGCGTCCAGCGCCCCTCCATACTCTTTTCATCCACGAACAGACTTCCAGCTTTTATCCCCCTGCCCTACCCCCGCAAGTTTCTTCCATTTCGTTTGGAACAAGAGGGAGGCAAGCCAGCGGAGGGAAGGAATCGGTAAAAGGAGCGAAGCGAGCGCGTTTATCACGGGATTTCCTCCTTGAAGAGGAGAAAATCAGAAATCCGGGGATAACCAGCGCCCGATACCGATCCATCCCGGAGCGTTCAGCGCCCCCTCCACACTCTTTTCCAATTTAAATGTAATAAATTTGCACATTCTTCAAATACTAACCTAAATTACGCAGTAAAGGAGTGCTGTGGATGTCCCAGACACCCACTCCCACGGTCTACGTCCGCATGCGCAGCCGGATTCGCATTCAGAGAGGGCGAGCGGTCAAACTGCGGGATATTGCCCACGTACTGGCCTCATCCGAGGAACAGGAAAACAGGCTACTGGAACTTGAACTGCTGCAGCCCGGACCGGAGGACGGCAACCTGATCCTTATTGACATTTTGCAGATTATTCCCCAGATTAGGCAGCTTCTGCCGGATGTGAATGTGGAGCTGATGGGGTCCGGGCATACGTTAGTTGAAGTAATGGCAGGTAGTGGTAAGGCTTCGAAATCCTTGTTTATTCTGGTATGGTTGCTGCTGTTCTTCGGTTCAGCACTGACCATTATGAATTTTCACGCAGACGTGAATATGCAGGAAGTACAGATTCGCATCGTAGAGATGCTGACAGGGCACCGGGATGAGCATCCGTACTTATTTCAGCTCGCCTATTCCCTTGGGATCGGCTTCGGCATGGCGGTATTTTTCAACCATCTATTTAAGAAAAAGTGGAATGAAGAGCCAACACCGCTCGAAGTGGAAATGTTCCTTTACCAGCAAAATGTAGACCAATTTGTCGTCATCGAAGAAACCGAACGTATGCATAAGCAGAATCAAAGGGAGCTGAAAGGCGATGAGCGTGCTTAACGGAGCGATCAGCATTGTGCTTGGCATTGCCGGGGGAATCGCTGTGGGGAGTGGTGTTATTGCGCTTATTCTTGTACTCGACATGATTCCGAGACTGGCTCAAGTGACACAGTCCTATGACAAAACGCATTGGTACGAGGGTGCTCTCATTGGAGGTTCGCTACTGGGCACGGTAGCCGATTTCTGGCATTGGAAAATGCATGGCGTTATGTTGCTCAGCCCGATCGTTGGATTGTTCTGCGGCGTTTTTATTGGTCTGCTGGCTGCCGCTCTGACAGAAGTTTTAAACGTGCTACCCGTTCTAGCTAAAAGGTTGGGTATGAGATCATACTTGTTTGGACTGTTGCTCGCGATGATTCTGGGGAAAATGACAGGTTCATTGTTTGACTTTTTTATTTACCAACGGTAAAGCAGCGAGACAGGTTAAAGGAGGATGGACATGGACGAACATACGGATCAAACGGGTCATGAACAAAGAGACGATATAACGGAAGATGTGTTGCACAAGTCTGCTTACGAGATCCAGCAGGAAGAAGAAAAGAAGGCGTACCAGAAAAAAAAGCAAAACGAGATGTCCGACAGTATTGAAGAATCTGTTCATTATTGGCAGCATAACGATAACATCTCCCCGCGCATGAGTGATAACAAAAACACGTTAAAACAAGTGATCGGTCTTGGCGAGTCGTTTGATGTGGATATGAGGGAAATGGTACTTGGCGGCAAACATGTGGGATTACTGTTACTCACGGGTTTTGCTAAAGATGAGATTTTGCTCGAAGTATTGAAAAGATTAACCTATCTGACGCCGGATCAAGTATCAGAGCATGCACTCAAGTCCTATTTCGAATGTTATATTCCTCATATACAGGTAGAACGAGTGGAGAAGATGAGTGCTGTCATTAGCAAGGTGCTCATGGGCATGAGTGCCATGTTTGTCGAGGGAGACCGGTCTGTGCTTATTATGGACACTCGGAGTTATCCGGTTCGATCCCCCGAAGAGCCTTCGCTTGAACGCGTGGTTCGTGGTTCACGGGATGGTTTTACCGAAACATTGCTGACCAATGTAGCGCTGGTGCGCCGTAGAATACGGGACCCCGGACTAAAGTTTGAACTCATGCAGGTAGGACGGAGAACCCAAACCGATGTATGTGTAGTTTATATTGACGATATAGTGGATAAGGTGCAGGTGGATTCGGTAAAGGAAAAAATACAACGGATCGATATCGACGGTATTCCGGCTGCCGATAAACAGTTGGAGGAAGCGATCATCAACAAAGGATGGAATCCATTTCCCCTTGTTCGTTATTCGGAACGCCCTGACGTTACCGCATCCCACTTGCTGGAAGGACGAGTCGTTATTTTTGTAGATACATCCCCCAGCGTAATGATCTTGCCGACGACTTTTTTTGATCTATGCGAACATGCGGAGGAGAACAGGCAGACGGCTCTTATGGGAACCTATCTGCGCTGGGTACGTTTTGCAGGCATCCTGATCTCTCTGTTTCTACTGCCGCTATGGATGCTGATGGTCATCGAACCTTCACTGAAACCGATCGGTTTCGATTTCATCGGCCCACAGGAAAATGTGAAATTACCGATTATTTTGCAATTTCTGCTCATTGAGCTGGGTGTAGACTTATTACGGATGGCTGCGGTTCATACGCCTACGCCGCTGGCTTCCGCCATGGGTCTAATTGCGGCAATACTGGTCGGAGATATCGCGGTGAAAACGGGCTATTTTGTCAATGAGGTTGTGCTCTATATGGCGATTGCGGCAATCGGAATGTTTGCTACACCGAGTTACGAGTTAGGACTCGCGAATCGACTGGTCAGGCTGCTACTGCTCATTGCAGTTGCGATATTTAAGGTGCCGGGTCTGGTCGTTGGAACTACGTTGCTGGTTGTGGCGTTAACCATTCACCGTTCGTACAACTCATCGTATCTTTGGCCATTTATACCTTTTAATGCAAAGGCATTTGGCAACTTCTTGTTCAGAGTTCCATTGCTTGTCAGCAAGAAACGTCCATCATTCAACAAAACACGTGACAACACCAAGATGTCCGAGGATCCCGACGGTGAATTGCGAAAAGGTAAAAAACACAAATGATGTGCCGAAAAATCCATTCATCTCCCGGCTTAATTTGATATACTGGTGTAAAATCAATGGAATAGTAACTGTTCCAGTATACAAAAAGTGAGGAATGCAAACGATGTATTTACACGGTACAAGTAGAATAAATGAGCAAGGTCACCTGGAGATTGGTGGAGTAGACGTTACGGATATGAAAGAGCAATTTGGAACACCGCTCTATGTTGTGGACGAGCAATTGGTTCGCGAGCGCTGCAGAGAGTACATGGAAGCATTCCGCGCTTCAGGTTTGGGCTTCCAAGTTGCATATGCAAGCAAAGCATTTTGTGTTATGGCGATGTGTGCTCTGGCAGCAGAGGAAGGTCTTTCTCTGGACGTTGTCTCTGACGGCGAACTGTTCACTGCATTGCAAGCAGGGTTCCCGGCAGAACGCATTCATTTCCACGGCAATAACAAAACGCTCGAAGAGATCGAAATGGCGCTTGACGCCGAGATTGGATGCTTCGTGGTAGATAACTTTAACGAGTTGCACCTGCTCCAAGCTGTCGCAGCGGACAAAAACCGTAAAGTTAACATCCTACTGCGTGTAACGCCAGGTGTTGAGGCGCATACGCATGAATATATTTCGACAGGACAAACGGACTCCAAGTTCGGTTTCGATATCGGCAACGGTACAGCATTCGAAGCTATTGAACTCGCATCCAAACAGTCCAATCTGGTATTGCTTGGTGTACATTCTCACATCGGCTCCCAGATCTTTGAGGTTGAAGGATTCCAGATGGCGGTTCAACGTGTTGCTGAATTTGCAGCAAGTGTATACGAGCGCCTGAATGTGGCATTCAAAGTCGTAAACCTGGGCGGCGGATTCGGAATCCGTTATATTGACGGTGACACGCCGCTTGAAGTGGCTCAGTATGTGAAGGCCATTACCGATGCGGTAAAAAATCATTTTGCGCAAATCGGCTATGCAGTGCCTGAAATTTGGGTCGAGCCAGGCCGTAGCATCGTAGGTGAAGCAGGCACAACGCTGTACACCGTTGGAACGAGCAAAGACATCCCCGGCGTGCGTAAATATGTAGCAGTAGATGGCGGGATGACGGATAACCCACGCCCTGCATTGTATGAGTCCAAGTATGAGGCCGTACTGGCAAATCGTGCAAACGAAGCGGCAACAGAAACGGTATCTGTAGCGGGGAAATGCTGCGAGAGCGGTGACATGTTGATATGGGATCTGGATCTGCCAAAAGTGGAGAGCGGTGATCTGCTTGCCGTAGCTTGCACAGGGGCATATAACTACTCCATGGCAAGTAACTACAACCGGATTCGTCGTCCGGCGGTTGTGTTTGTCAAAGATGGTCAAGGTGATGTAGTTGTACGTCGTGAGTCATATCAGGACATTATCCAAAACGACCTCGTGCCAGCGCGTATTGGCAAACAGCCAGTTACTCGTTAATTCAAGTTCCTATAGCGCTAGATGAGGACGGAATGGGCTTGCCCCTTCCGTCCTTTGTCATGGACATTGTAGCTATTTGGCACGCTTGAAGGCTTGTATTTGAGAGTAGAAAATCAAAAATATAGCTCTTTCTTTTGCGATTCGGCCCTTTTCGGTGTACACTAAGAAAAGTGCTGTAATGCTTGACCACAAGTTTGGTATTGCATCACAATTACTTTTGCTCAAAATTGAAAGGAGTCATTTACATATGGCGAAACAAGCGAAAATTAAATTGGCAAACGGCGGAGAAGTTCTGATTGACCTGTTCGATCAAGAAGCTCCAAACACCGTAGCAAACTTTGAAAAATTGGCAAACTCCGGTTTCTATAACGGACTCGTTTTCCACCGTGTAATTCCGGGCTTCGTAGCTCAAGGTGGATGCCCTAGCGGTTCCGGTACTGGCGGTCCTGGTTACACAATCAACTGTGAGATCAACCCGAACAAACATGAGCGTGGAACACTTGCGATGGCACATGCTGGCCGCAACACAGGCGGAAGCCAGTTCTACATCTGCTACCAACCACAGCCACATTTGGACGGACAACATACTGTATTTGGTAAAGTAAGCAAAGGTATGGAGTTTGTTGATGCATTCGAAGGCCGCGACAAAATGGAAACTGTTGAAGTTGTAGAAGTTTAATTTCAACTGAATCTGCTCGGCGGCATCAAGTTAACCCCTGGTACATTCCTATTACGGAAGTACCAGGGGTTTTGTGCATTGTACAACTTTTTTGCGTCATTGCCTTGCAAAGTGTTATTAAAATAAGCTTAAAGGAACTGGCGGGACGAGTTGATTGTAGGTTATTCTAGCTAGGTACAGACTGTTGAAACCGAATACATGAGGTTTGACAGCGCACTATATTGAGTTTGCATGTTTTCAGAACTACTGTGAAAGGATGTTGTTACTTTGACTTTAGATGTTGTACAGCAACTGAAATTACTTCAACATATTTATAGTGAGAGCACGATTTGGGACGAGGAGTTACGTGCTTCAAGACACAATGTACCAGAGGACGTATCGGCGGAACAATTACAGGCACTAGAGGCTACTGGACATGAGCCTAATCACTTTGAAAGACCGCAGCATGAGGATACGATCCGAGAACTGAGAACATTGGCTGAGCGTTGGACACTTCAGGAGGCTGCTCAGGCTTTTGTGGCTTCTCTATGGTCAGCGCCAATGATCTGGCGTTCACTTCTTGCAGGAAAACTGATTGCAGCCAGCATACCTGACCATGAATATAGTCCATATCCTTCCAGTCGCAAGTGCCAGATCTGTGGTTTGGATGTGAATGACGGAGTAGATACTTCGCTTCAGTGGTACTGGCGAATGACCAACGGTACACCGCTTGATGGAGATATCTTTGGACATGTACTCGCTCTGAGAGAGATGCCTGCTTCGCAGGCGCCTCCTGTTCCTAATGAGTATGATCGCTGGACGTTACGCGCGGTGTTAACGGTGTTGCGTAATCTGCCACCTAAGACTCGGTACAGCAAGGCAGCGGATGCGCTCAAAAAAGAACAACTCCTGCCTACGAAAAAAGTATATGTTTACCGCGATTTGCTTGAAACGCTGGCGCTGATCGGCATTCTGGACACGCCAGAACAGCCAGGAATGATTACAGCCTTCACCTCATATGCAGAACGCGACAAGAGACCTAATACCCGCGTTGAGGTACAAGCTCCCTTGGCATGGTGGGATTCATCTGTAGGAATCAACGAGCACAATTTGAACCTGATCTTTGGTGAATTCGATTGCAGTAATGTATCGCTTGAGAACAAGCCTGAACCGAATCCACTGGCGAGTGAGACCGTTATTGGTGCATTTGAAAGCAGACGAGGTGTAGGTACCAAGGCGAAGGTGCCGAAAAAATCTCCGGATGCCGGTACAGGTGAAGTGCAGCCTGGAGACGTATATGCAGTGAAAGTACTTAGTGGTTCTTGGGTTACTGTATATTGTCATGAAGTGAAGGACAAACGTACCATTGTTGAATATCTGGATGGCGTGTTCCCCGATATGCCAGGAAAAGAAGACCTTATTCTGACCGTTCGTCCAAGGCCGGATGAGCGCTGGCAGTGTTCGGCCATTGGAATCGACTC
This sequence comes from Paenibacillus intestini, assembly GCF_030803945.1. Lineage (NCBI taxonomy): Bacteria > Bacillati > Bacillota > Bacilli > Caryophanales > Paenibacillaceae > Paenibacillus > Paenibacillus intestini. The sequence continues at coordinate 840,146 of NZ_JAURUN010000003.1, forward strand.
GACCAGTTGGGTTAGAAGAGTAGCCCGCGATATGCCAGCTCCTAATGCTTCCCAGCCCAAACCTGAGAGTGTTCCGTTCCATGCTGCAAAGGATTTGAGGCACATGGCCAGCTGGTGTTTTCCGGACCTTTAGAATTTATTGTGAATATTTGATGAAGTCCGTGTCTCGTCTGAGATGCGGATTTTGTAATATAAATGCTTATTAAAAGTTAGTATGTGACAAAAAGAAACAAAAATGAATTGATTTTTTGACATTAAAGTGCTAACATCCAATTAATAACGAAAGCGATCCTTCAGGGCAGGGTGTAATTCCCTACCGGCGGTGATGCGTGTTGGGGATATTATTTTCCACCGACATGGCAAAGTCCGTGACCTGTCTGCTTATAGCAGATGGCTGATCTGGTGTAATTCCAGAACCGACAGTATAGTCTGGATGGGAGAAGGAGTGGGTGTAAGCCGGTGTGGTTACACTCCGCAGGAGTGATGTCGCATAGCATTCAGCTCGTTTGGATGATATGTGTGGAAGGCTTGTTTATAATGAGTTTTCTGGTACATAATACCGTTATATAGAAACTCTTCACCTGATTTTTTGTATATCATTCTATAGCTCGAATGGGTATGCAATAAGGTATGTGTTTGTTTTCACTTACCTGTTAACTGGTTTTGGTGAAGTGTCGGTATTGGTGTGTTTCATCTCTCCTGCAGATGACAGTAGTCTTCCATCATCCCTACCTGAACAGATTGTTCGGTGGGGATTTTTTAGTTCAAGATTATAACCGTGGGGTGAACGGATATGGAAATGATCAATGATGAATTTTATATGGCGTTAGCACTGGATATGGCAGAACGGGCACAAGGACAGACCGGAATTAATCCTGTCGTGGGATGTGTCGTTGTTAAAGAAGGACGTGTTGTTGGTCTAGGAAGCCATCTGAAACGAGGTACAGGCCATGCAGAGGTGCATGCGCTGAATATGGCTGGAAGCGACGCGGAGGGGAGTACCGTTTACGTAACGCTTGAACCTTGCAGTCATTATGGCAAAACGCCACCCTGTAGCGAACGTTTGATCCATGAGAAGGTTAAACGGGTGGTGGTTTGTTGTGAAGATCCGAATCCGCAGGTTTCTGGTACAGGCATTAGTATGTTGCGTCAACAAGGCATCGAAGTTGAAGTGGGTGTTTTGCGCGAACGCGGAAGACGTATGAATGAAAAGTTTATCAAGTTTATTACAACAGGCCTTCCTTTCGTTACCCTCAAAACAGCTTCTACGCTGGATGGAAAAATTGCTACGCGTAGCGGGGACAGCAAATGGATCTCCAACGAACTGGCGCGTGAGATCGTGCATGCGCTTCGTCATCGTCATCAAGGCATTATGGTTGGCGTGGATACGGTAATCGCCGATAATCCGGAGCTGACTACCCGCTTGCAGGTAGAAGGCATCAGTCCGGTACGGATCGTTGTGGATTCCAAGCTGAGGTTGCCTGTAGGCTCCAAAATGGTCAAGGACGGACTTGCGCCAACTTGGGTGCTTACAACCGATGAGGCTAGCCAGGAAGCGGCTGAGCGACTCGAGGCTTACGGTGTTGAAATTATTCGCTGTGGGCCTGGACCACGCGTAGATTTGCTACATGGGCTGAGCAAACTGGGAGAGCGGGATATTGGCTCGATTCTGCTAGAAGGCGGCGGTACACTAAATGGTGCAATGCTGGAAGCACGGCTCGTAGATCGTTTACTGATGTTTATCGCTCCCAAGATTGTGGGTGGATATGATACTCCGGGAAGTTTCCGTTTTGAAGGCGTAGAGCGCATGAGTCAGGCAATCCAATTGCATCAGCTGGAAATTGAGCAAGTTGGAGATAATATTAGCATTGGCGGTATTCCGATTTGGCCAGAATAGGAGGAAGATAGCATGTTTACGGGTTTGGTGGAAGAAGTCGGTCAGATCCGGCGCATTGGCCGTAAAGGTGAGGCCCTGGTTCTGAACATCGCTGCTTCTGTCATTATGGACGATCTCAAAATTGGTGACAGTGTTGCGGTTAACGGGGTTTGTCTTACCGCGACCACGCTGGAAGGCGGAGGTTTTACCGCAGACGTCATGCCGGAAACGTATAGACACACCAATCTCAATCAGCTTCAGTCCGGCAGTAAGGTTAATCTGGAGCGGGCCATGTTGTCCGGTGGACGATTCGGCGGTCATATCGTGCAGGGACATGTGGATGGGACTGGGGTTATCGGTAGTATTACTCGGGATCAGAATGCAGTTGTTTTCGAGATCAGACCGGGTGACCATGAACTTTTCAAATTTCTAATTCCAAAAGGTTCGGTCACTTTGGATGGGATTAGCTTGACAGTGGTACAGACGACTCAAAGTTCCTTCACGGTTTCGATTATTCCCCATACGATTGGGGAAACGGTTTTGAATGTCAAAAAGACAGGAGATACCGTCAACATTGAATGTGATATTTTGGGGAAATATGTAGATCATCTGTTGCAATACGGCAAGAGCCATGCGGAAACGAGAACAGGCAAGCCAAGCAGTCTTAGTGAAGAGTTTCTCTCCAATCACGGGTTTGCATAAACATAGGAAAGACAGGGATAAAACATAGAACTGGAAACAGGAGGTGCAGCTGATGTCAGAACAATCCGAGCCATCCATTCTGGACTCAATTGAGGCAGCTATTTATGATTTGATGCGTGGTAAACCCGTAATTGTGGTCGATGACGAAGATCGGGAAAATGAAGGGGATTTTATTGCTTTGGCTGAAAAAGCAACCCCTGAGGTCATCAATTTCATGATTACCGAAGGTCGAGGACTCGTCTGTGTTCCCATTACGCAGCAGCGTGCAGATGAATTAAATTTGAAACCGATGGTTCAGCAGAATACAGATTTCCATGGCACAGCTTTTACGGTCTCTGTGGATCACAAAGATACAACGACGGGAATCTCGGCGCATGAGCGTTCCATTACCGTTAAAGGTTTGATTGATCCGAATGCGAAAAGCAGTGATTTTCGCAAGCCGGGTCACATGTTTCCGCTCATTGCCAAAGACGGCGGTGTGTTGCGTCGTGCCGGACACACGGAAGCAGCAGTTGATCTGGCGATCATGTGCGGCTCTTACCCCGCAGGTGTCATCTGTGAAGTGATCAAGGAAGATGGTACGATGGCCAGACTTCCTGATCTGCAGAAGATTGCACGTAAGCATGATCTGAAACTGATTAGTATCCAGGACATGATTCGTTACCGGAATGAGAAGGAGAAGCTGGTGCAACGTGAAGTTTCCGTTCGTATGCCGACGGACTTTGGCGAATTCCAGGCAGTGGCGTATACGAATGCAGTGGATAATAAAGAACATGTTGCCTTGGTCAAAGGGGATATTGACGGTTCCAAACCTGTATTGGTTCGTGTTCACTCCGAATGTTTGACTGGCGACGTGTTCCACTCTCACCGTTGTGACTGCGGCCCGCAGTTTGATGCGGCGCTGAAGCAGATCCATGATGAGGGTAATGGCGTACTGCTCTATATGAGACAAGAAGGCCGTGGGATCGGTTTAATCAACAAACTCAAGGCTTACAAGCTGCAAGAAGAAGGTCTGGATACAGTGGATGCCAATCTGAAGCTTGGTTTTGCTGCTGATCTGCGCGATTATGGGATCGGTGCACAAATTTTGAAGGATCTTGGCGTTCGTCAGATTCGATTATTAACGAATAATCCACGGAAAATTAAAGGCTTGGAAGGATATGGTTTGGAAGTGGTAGAGCGTGTACCGATTCAGATGCAGGAGAATGAAGATAATACAGCTTACCTTCACACCAAGCAAGCCAAATTGGGCCATATGCTCAAGTTTGATGATATCGAGCAGAATGAACAGTGATTTCAGTTACTCACGATAATTTTCTGATATGTAATTATTGGAGATTTCACATGTTCAATTGCAGCACCTATAACATTATATATCGACAGGGAGATGACGATAATGCCTAACTATTTTGAAGGACATTTGGTATCGGAAGGTTTAAAATATGGCGTGGTAGTTGGACGTTTTAATGAATTTATTACGAGCAAGTTGCTTAGCGGGGCGCTGGATGCGTTCAAACGTCACGGTGTGCAAGATAATGAAGTAGATGTAGCTTGGGTACCGGGAGCTTTCGAAATCCCGCTTATCGCTCAGAAAATGGCCGAAAGCGGCAAATACGATGCGGTCATCACACTCGGAACGGTTATCCGTGGGTCAACAACACATTATGATTATGTCTGCAACGAGATGGCTAAAGGGGTAGCGGCAATTAATCTGAAAACAGGGGTGCCGACCATCTTTGGATTGGTTACTACGGAGAACATTGAACAGGCGATTGAGCGTGCAGGAACGAAGGCCGGCAATAAAGGCTGGGATGCTGCTACAGCTGCAATTGAAATGGCGAACTTGACGAAACAGCTAAAATAGTGCTTATTTAATAGTAGTGCCCTGCTTTGCGCAGACGAAATCGGGATACCGGTTTCGGACGGCTGGCAGGGTTTTGTATTTTTCTGGCGGGAGGATTCGTCTAGTGACGGTAGTTACATACAAACTGGAGACTTTTGAAGGGCCTTTGGATCTGTTGTTGCATCTGATTGATAAGGCTGAGATCGACATCCAGGATATCCCCATCAGCGATATTACCGATCAGTACATGGCGTATCTGCATTCCATGCAGGAGCTGGAACTGGATATAACAAGTGAATTTCTGGTGATGGCAGCTACGCTGCTGTCCATCAAGAGCAAACTTTTACTGCCCAAACCACCGGTAATCGAGGATTTCGAGGATTATGATTATATGGAAGATGAGGATTATGATCCGCGTGCCGAACTGATTGCACGCCTTATCGAATATCGCAAATATAAAGGAATAGCGCGGCATCTGCATGAACGGGAATGGGAACGCAGTCTTATTTTTTCCAAAGAGCCCGAAGATTTGCGACCTTATATGCCTATGGAGGAACAAACGAATCCGGTGCAAGGTCTGCATACTTCTGATCTCATCGCGGCGTTTCAGAAAGCACTTCGAAAGGCTGAGAAGCGTACAACGGTCACCCGGATCAAAAGGGACGAAATTTCGGTCAAGGATCGCATACGTGAAGTTATTGGTGCCTTGGAGCATTTAGGTCCTGGGGGGCGGTTGTTATTTTCCAAGCTTATGGATGATCAGATATATCGCCATGAGATCGTGGTTACGTTTCTAGCAGTGCTGGAGCTGATGAAGATGAAGCAGATTGTTTGTTACCAGGAACGGTTGTTTGAGGATATCGTTATGGAGTGGAGAGGGGAAACAACGAATCATGGATTTTCCGAAATTGAAGTCGATTATTGAGGGCCTTTTGTTTTTGTCCGGAGAAGAAGGTCTAAGTGTCAAACAGATTGCTGAAATTGTGGACCAGCGGGTAGAACTGGTTACGGATGCCATTGAGGACATGATCGGCGATTTTGCAAGGCAAGGGCGAGGTGTGCAGATTCTGAAGATTGCAGGTGTCGTGCAACTCGGAACATTGCCGGAACATGCGGCCTATTTTGAGAAGCTAGCTTACTCTCCTGCACGTACATCGTTATCCCAAGCGGCGCTTGAAACTTTGGCCATTGTAGCTTATCGTCAGCCCATTACACGGGTGGAGATTGAGGAGATTCGTGGCGTAAAATCGGAGCGTGCTATCCATACACTCGTGAACAAGGATCTCATTGTTGAAGTGGGGAGAGCGGAAGCGATTGGACGCCCGATTTTGTACGGAACAACGAAGTCATTCCTTGATTATTTCGGACTAGCTTCGATTAAAGATCTTCCCGAACCGGGTTTGTTTGAAGATTCGGAAAACTTGGAGGAAGAAACGCAGTTGTTATTCAACAAGTTGGACATGAATCAGCCGGATGTCTCGGATACTGACGTACAAAGCGTGTTTGATTTTGAAGAGGAAGGAGCATTCCCGGAAGAAGATATCGCTGTAGATCCAGAGGATGATTCTTCGGGTTCCTCCTCCTAATAAATGCTAATAGTTAAAGCCATATAGGGACAATGTGGAGATCGATCCACGTTGTCTTTTTGTATTTTCTCCAGAACAGCGGTGAAGTTGTCTGGAATGATGTATACGATATCGGGCATTTCAATGGTGATTTCGGCAAAAATTGGGGAATTTCATGGCATTCGTGAATTTTTTCCAGCAAGGAATGCCATACTAGACATGATAAGAATCGAGGGCTTGGAGGTAAGGCCTGTGTGGATCTGGCTTGGAGGAATCGGTTTGTTCATCGCACTGCTGATTGCCGCAGTCCTCATCTCAAATGTTCATGTTCATGTTATATTTCGCAAACATAAGAGCGATGACTACGCAAATATCAATGTTCGACTGCTGTATGGCTTCGTGCGGATGAATTACGAAATTCCGAGCATTGTTTTCCGAAATATGAAAGAAGGCTTCTTGCTTAAAACAGAACAGTCCATGAACCATTCCCGAGGAGAAGTTTTGGGTAGCGAGCAGGTGAACAAACGAAAAGTAAAAAACTGGGTAAAAGAAGTCAAGGTGATGCTTCGAGCAACAGAGGCTCTGAAAGTATGGGTCAGACAGACGCTCAGACGAGTATATATAACGAATCTGTTCTGGTCTACTGCGGTTGGTGTAGGTGATGCTGCTTACACAGCAATGCTAACAGGTTGGTTATGGAGTATTAAATCCATGATTGTTGGCTTCTTAACGTACCAAATGCGTTTCAAAACGGTGCCTGACCTTGAGGTTCTTCCGGTATGGTCCGACGAGATGGAATTTCGAACAGAACTGGATTTCAAACTGCGAATCCGCATGACGACCATCTTAATTGCTGGAATGAGACTGCTTACCCGCGTGCTGCAGGTCGAGGGTGGCTGGCGAATGTGGATTAAACTCCTTCGGGAGCAACGCCGCAAATCAAAGCAAAAGAAGAAGCATAGGCACATTGCGGAAAAGGAAGCTCGTTAAAGCAGAACTTAACTAGCCTGAGATTGAATCCATTGTATTGGTGTTAAGGTTCTGCGACGAGAACATGCGATAACGATTCCCTGTATTGATTACATAAGTCCTGCAAGTTTGGGGATGATATGGTTAGATCAAAAACCTATATAAGTTGATTAATCATTGACACAACTTGTTTGTGTTAATCTGCTTAAGCTCAACGGATATAGTTTATTATTGAAACTGGAGGGAAGTCACATGTCAGATCATCCAATTCAAGGATTAATGGAAACTGCAATGGAAAATATCAAGGGCATGGTAGATGTCAATACAATCGTTGGTGATCCTGTAGAAACACCGGATGGTACGGTCATTCTGCCGATTAGTAAAGTCGGATTTGGCTTCGCGGCAGGCGGAAGTGATTTTAATGTAAGTGATGGAAAAGGTAACAGCGCATCAAGCACAACGGAACATGCTCACTCCGCAAAGGTTGCTTCCCCATTTGGCGGTGGTAGTGGTGGCGGTGTATCCATCCGTCCAATCGCTTTTCTGGTTGTTGGCAAGCAAGGTGTGCACATCGTGCCGCTTGACAATTCGACGCACTTGTTCGAAAAATTGATTGATTCAACACCTTATGTACTCGATCGCATTCAGGAAATGTTCCGCCACCGTAATCATGGCACAACAGAACATGATGTGCGGGTGACAACGGATCATACAACGTATAGCTGAGTCATATGATTAATTCGTAATCCCTCTTGCACTTCAAAAGTGCAAGAGGGATTTTTGCTGTTTGCATAACGACAATTTATTGTATTTTAGGATGATTCCATTTTAGATGAGACAGAAGTCTGTGAACGGCCTAACCTAAACATCAAATAGATCTGAAGGGGGAAAGGCAGTGCATAGAGATACAGTATTTATGGTTATGTTTGGGTGGGCGTTATCAGCTGTCGTTTATTTGGTAGGTGGAATTAATCACCTATTGATTGCGGTGACCATTTTTGTGGGACTGGATTATATGACAGGTGTGATGGCGGCTTGGTATAAAAAGGAGCTTTCGAGCAGGATTGGATGGTGGGGACTTGCACGTAAATCTTTAACTTTTGTTTTCGTGATCATTGCTCATCAACTTGATATTGTGGCAGGCAATGAAAGTGATTTTATGAGAGATGCGATGTTAATGTTTATAATTGGCACGGAAGGCATCAGTATACTGGAGAATATGGGGAAGTTAGGACTCCCTGTACCCAAATTTATTACATCTGCGTTGTTTAAACTCCGGGGCAATGATCATCAGGATGAGGATCGGGGGAATACATAATGGTGCAGCTCGTCGAAGACTACATTCCTTTAAATAAGTACAGCAGATCTGGTCTGAAGTTAAAAGCAAAGCGTGGGATTGTTTTGCATTACACAGCATCTCCGGGAGCTTCGGCAAAGAATATAAGCAAATATTTTGCGAGTCTTGCCAATCAAAAATCTAGCGATGGAGATAAGGGGCGTTATGCAAGTGCCCATTTTTCAGTGGATCGTACAACGATTTATTACAGCCTTCCCGATGATGAACTGGCATATCATTGCGGTAGTAAAACCTACACCAAGCAAGCTTTGCAACTATTGGGGAGTTACCCGAATAACAGTACGGTAGGTATTGAGATGTGTATCGAAAAGGATGGAAGCATTCATGAGGATACGTTCAATCAGGTTGTTGATCTGGCTGTGTATCTCATTGAACAACGAGGTTTTCCAGAAGTCTTTTTCACTCACAAAGAGGTCGTGGGTTGGAAGGAATGTCCATTACCATGGATTAAGCACCCGGAAGAATATGAAAGGTTTAAACAAAAGGTACATCAAAGGTTATATCCAATGCAAGATCAAGCGGTTACGGAGGATGAAGAAGATATGGATAAAGTGTTGGCTTATGCAGAGTGGGCGTGGAATGAACTGGACAAATATATTGGCGATGCGTACAACGATCAAATCATTCATGAATGGACATGGGTGGAAAAGGTTCGGAAAAGAAAACTAACCTACGGAGAGTTGCTTATGCTCAAGGTACTCATTGATGAGCGCAGACGTAAGGGGATTCAGGGACAGGGTCAAAGTAGTTAATCCTCGATTCTGGAAGAACCGAGCAGGGCACTGCGTGCTGGGGGTTGCACGCAGTGTAAATTAATGTTCAGTTAGCCAAGCGTTGAAGTGAGCTATGTCCTTCAGAAAATAAAATTCTTGTATAATGACAATCCTCTCTGGATGCTCCAACTCATATTGAAGATGAAGGGAAGAGGAATCCACCGATCCGACCAAGGAGGTAGAATCCATCAACGACCGCTCATCCGGTATCATGGAATGCAATAGTACGATCAACCTTTCTGTATAATATTGAATCTGATTTAGAGCTACTTGAGATGAAATCAAGATCCTTTGTTCGTTATACGATTTCTGTTCTTCATGGTTAACCCCAAATTTAAAAAAGCAGAACCCTACGTCGATGTTGACGCAGGGTTCTGCTTTTTCTGACTTGAACGATGTGACAATAATGCTTTCTAAGAAAGTGGGACCTCCGATTGTGCAAACGTAGCTAGATCGTTATCCGTGAGTTCAAGATTACCAAAGGCTTTGCATAGTTGTTGAAATGCTCTGATCGTATTCGTCTCATACAGAATTTCCATAGGATCGAATCCTAACATGACCAGCGAATCTACAAGTTCTGATTGATCTACTTCTTGATACTGAAGAACTTCGAACATGGTTTCTATTACGGTTAAATATAAAATAGCTTTGTGAACGGGCTCGATGACGTTTCCCTCCTCTGGATTGTATCCCATGCGCCTATGATTTCCTCGCATAAGATTAGAGTAAGTCCAGGGAGAAATAAACTAACAAAAAGTTGATAGGGGACGGTGTGTCATGGATGAATTGGTTTAAATCTTGTGTATTACACGCGTGGTATGTACGTTTAATCCTATTCGCTGACTTCCTGAAGGATGGAATCAATCAATTGATCATCAATCAGCGTGCTTGCTTTTTCCAGAGCTAGTAAAATGCCCTGAGGCTGTTCAAAAAAAACAGTTTGAAGAATTGGAGCTACCTCATCCAGTTCAATTTTTTCTGCTTTTACCATACTAATCAAGGCAACGACGATCTCGTGCCCTTCTACATTGCCTTCCATAAATCTTGCCCTTAAATGATTAGCCACGGTTTCGGTCTTTGACTGCGAGTACGCCATTATATTTCCCTCCAACAGTTCGAATATCTTAGCAGAACTCCCCCAAATGCAAGTCTAAACCAGGTTAGATTAGGAGTCTTAACAATAATAAAGCAGATGGTTTATTTTATCAACAGATTATCGGCAGAAGGATGGGCGACACATAGTGCTGTTTATAGACCGAAAAAAAGACCCTTCTACGGGTCAGTTCTGGGGCCGGCCTTCCCAGTAATCGGGGAATCCTTGATAATCCCATGCGTTCAGGTTTTCTCTATCGGCCTGAATGGCAACATCTGCCCCAGAACCAAAGTCCACACCTACGGTATGTAGTTCCTTGGCTTTCACCGTAAGTACTTTACCCGGAGCACCTGCGCATACCAACGCAAGTTTCCAAGGAGATTGCTGATAGAGCTGTTCCATTTGCACACATGCTTCATCCACATGAGACCAGGAGCCACAATCAATTGTTCCTACAATGTTGCTCCAACCATATCTTCGTTGCAACACCTCTCTGTACAGATCTGCCTTGGCTCCGCAAATCAGAATGGGGACGGTTTTAAATAATTCATAGAATAACGGGTAACGAGCAATATAGTTGTTCTCAAATGCATAGAACGTTTCAGCCGGTTCTACCTTGTAATAGGCGAGACACATGGCAAATAACGGTTGGAAATACCAATGCTCAGTCTGTGTTAAATGCCCCACGTAATCGGCTTTCCTCAGACAGTGCACCAAGGTCTCGCGCGCTTCTGCATGAGGTAGGGTAATTCCGCAATATGTAGGATCACTGAGCCAGCCATAATGTGACTTAATGAAGTCCATAGTCAGCACGGCGTCGTGAGCCAAAATGGTGTTGGAGGCGTCCCCGAACCTGACGGTAGCGTGCGCCTCCCCATCAACAGCCTTCTGATGCCAGCTTCGAATTAAATCTACACTTCCTAGCAATATTCTCACCTTCTTTTCATGGATTGTTTAAAGTAAACAGGATCCGATCAACTCGGATTAACCTGTTCACCCCTTTCAATTCTAGGATAGGGGGAAAACAGACTTCTCTCTCTGTTTTCCTGAAAATGAACATTTTTATCATGTGGGTGCAAAGAATCTAAATAATCGGTCTATTCTATGTAAAAAGGAGAGAGGGGATAATTGTGAGTAAAGTTTTGATTGGCAGTCCTGTAAGAAACCGTGCCTGGGTGCTGGAACGGCATCTGCAATCCCTTGACCAACAGGCGGTTCACCAACAATTCAGGTATATCCTGAATGACAGCGAGGATCAGACGGAACATATTCTTCAAGAACATCGAATTCCTTATTCAACGTACGATCTGGGGAAAACATACGGACACCTGCGCGGGCAATATGCTTATGCACATCTGGCAAAGTTGCGAAATCGGCTGTTGGAGGAGTTTTTACTCACTGACTGCGACTACTTGTTCTCTGTAGATACGGATATTATTGTGCCGGAAGACAGCCTAGAGCAACTCATGAATAACGACAAAGATATCTGTTCGATGCTGATCCGCAATCACCCGCAGATCAAAGCACATAATGCCCTCATCCGGGGACAACATGTTCCTGAATTCAGGGAAGGTCTAATTCCTGTTGATTTAACCGGGGCGGTATATTTAATTAAGCGAGAAGTGATTGAAGCAGGTGTGCGATATGCGAACCATGCTTCAGGGGAAGATGCCCCATTTTGCGAACAAGCCAAATCATTAGGTTTTGAACTTTTCGTGGATACACGACTTCGGCCAGTTCATGTCTATGCGGAAGGAGTGGAGTTGATTGCTCAATTGGCTGCTTCCTAAAAAGAAGGTACAAACAAATCAGATCTTTCAAAGCATCGAAATGACTATCATTTATCCACCAGCACTCGATTGGAACTTGTTATTTCAGCGCCCGCAACAGTTAATGACGGCGTTCTCCAAGATCAAGGGAGTGCGGGCCATTTTTATCAATCAGGAAACATATCGTAAGCAGGAAAGACCCATTGAGAAGCTCAGTGAGGACCTGTTTCTTGTGAAACAAGGCATGAATTATGATCATTTGGTCAAGGGGAAAAAGGTACTTTGGTTCTCCAGTCCAGCACAATATGATTATTCGGATGCAAAAGATTTTGATTTCAGAGTATTTGATTATCTCGACAATTCAGCAGATGAGTTTGCAGTGTGGAAGGATTATATTCCGAGGTGTTTCAATCGGGCGGATTTGATCTCAACTACGGCAAAGATCATGTATGAAGCCCATAAACATGATGGAAAACCGATATTTATGTGTCCTAACGGTGCAGATTACGATCACTTTGAAAAAGCACAGACGGTACTTCCCAGACCATCCGACTTTCCTAAAGTAGATGAAGGCCAATACATCGTCGGTTTTCACGGGGCCATGGCTTCATGGGTCGATTATTCGTTGATTACAGATATAGCTGATTTAGGCTACCATGTTGTGCTCATTGGTAACAATGCTTTATATCAAAAGAGAATTGTTCATCCTAACATTACTTGCTTACCACATAAGGATTATAGGGTACTTCCCGCTTATATTGCCCAATTCGATGTATGTATTGTGCCATTCAAGCTTACCGAGATGATTCGTGGTTGTGATCCAATCAAGTATTATGAATATTTGGCAGCAGGCAAGCCCGTTCTGACTACTCGTATGGACGAGATTATAAATAAATACAGCCAAGTGACTTACTTTATAGACCGATATAATTGTGGAAAGATGCTGGCAAAAGCGATTCGTGAAAATGATCATCATAAAATGGCAGCTCGCACGCAGGTTGCCAGAGACAATAGTTGGGATGGCAGGGCCAGGGATGCGATTAAAATGATAAATCAGGTGATGGGAGAGTAATGCAGCATGATTAAAATATTTAAAAGATTGTTAGGTAAACAAGAGCAATCTCCTCCAGTGAAGGAATCGGAAGCGACTATGCCTCTTACAGATGACATTACCGTGTCCAAGGCTTACGTGCCTGTTACCGAAACAACAATAGTTTATCTACCTGCTATTGATTTTCATAGTGAACGATTTGGAAGGCGCCCTCAACGATTGTTAAAAGCACTTGCTGAAGTGGGCTACCACGTTATATACCTTAACTCCAGTGATGAGTATTATCAGGTGGACGATTTCGAATATCCCTATGAGAATCTGCCTCATTTTGTCGTGGCCAGAGCAGGGCAGTCTGTGCGCCATTTATTTGGTCATAACCGAATCGTGTATTGGGTCAATGATAGCCGGCTAAGTGACTCGGTGGAAGCAGCGTATCCCCATCTGGTGATCTATGATTCTTTAACCGACCCGGATCAATATGAGAAACAGAAACATGCTATGGAAGCTGTTGCGGATACCGTTTTTATCACGCCTGAACGAATCTATGAACACGGCAAGCACTGTGCGCATGTGCATCTGATTACTGCTGAAGAGTTTGAAATACATGAGCGTGCAGAACAAATCGCCAAGATAATCGATCATCTGCCCAACAGACCGGCTCCTCTGATGTAATGGAGGGGTCTTTTTACTATAACTAAAGGGCTCTTTCTGGAAAAAACGAAAAACTATTTCTTGCTAAAGTTGATTTATTTTTAGTAATCGTTAGTGAATGTTGAAATGGTTCTACACTATATACACAGAGAGGATAACAAGCAGCCTGGTCTTAGCTTGGATCTCCCGACCAAATAATGGTACGGCCACGGTTCAGCTTATCCATGTCTCCGTAATCATAGATTATATACCCATTTAAGGAGTGGACAAATTCATGGCAAAAAAGATGATTATTAAAGGTGTAGGCACATTTATGGCTAAACGCTATCCTACAGACCCGATGGGCGCAATTGAAGTTGTTACCCTGGGAACACTCCAGGATCTGAAAATTGACCTGAACGTAGAGCTGGAAGATATTTTTGGTGGTGACGGTCTGTTCGCGATTGATGTACTTGTGAAATCCAAATCCATTGAGGTATCCGCTACCGATGCCAAATTCGATCTGGATGCCATTCAATTGATGATGGGTTCAACGGTACAAGAGCAAGTCAAGTCCTACGTATGGGTTCTGAATGAGCAGACGATTGCTACTACGGGAACAGCAAATTCCGGATTTGCCGAAGCGAAACCAGCTTATGCAAGTACCATCTATGAAAAAGATGCGGGTATTGCCGTTCGTTTGAAAGAATCCAATACATTGCTGAAGCAACTTGCATCTAAAGGTTCTACGATTAAGCCGGATGAGTTCTTCTATGATGCTGCTAACGGTGTAGTGGTCCTCAACGCCGTACATAACGACAAAGAATTCGTATTGAATTACAAACGTGATGAAGTGGTCGACATGGTAGATCTATTAGTGGATGAAGTGCCGTTCCCGATCTCTGTAATTCACCACGGTACGTTCCAACAAAAAGATGGCACATTTGCGGGTGTGGAAACCGAGTTGTACATGTGCCGTGCCAAAGGAACGTTTAGCATTAATGCTCAACGTGCTGCTGCATCTGCATCGGCAATTTCCTTGCAAATTCTTGATCCGGAACGTCCGGATGGAAAAATCGGCAGCATTAAACGTTTCAGTGCGAAAAGTAAAATCTAATCCAGATTCATGATGATTGCTCCTGGCAAGGTATTTCAATGGCGGCTGTGTTCTCCCCTTCACAGCGCCTTGCCTTGTCAGGCTCTTTTATATTGTGGGGAGAAATGTAATGTATTGAGGGGGCGTTATCTATGGAAACAGATCAAGAACGGGCTGAGCGTGAGCTTGCGGAACGTTTGAATGAAGAAGCTGCCAGCAGAATCAAGCATGATCCTGAGAACCAAAAAGCAACATTTGAAGAAATTGAAGCAGCAGAGCGTGCATTTTTTGAAGATGATGAGATTGTAACCCTGCGGGATCGGCGTAAATATAGAATTCCCCCATGTAATCTGAAGGATGCCAGACGGCTGATGCAATTGCTGAAAACGGTGAATATTGATGCCATCATTCTAAATTTTATCCCGACGGACAATGACGAATTGGATCAGCGGCGGCAACAGGATTTATTTGATGTGCTCGGTATCGCTTTTAAAAATTATCCGCATATTGTGACAAAAGATGACCAAGGTGAATATATCATTAATCGAGATTATTTGGACGAGTATCTGGATCTCAATACAGCTCGCAAAGTCATTGATCTGATGATTGGTCTCAACGGACTAAAAAAGTAGAACGCGCCGAGGGAGAGCCTTTGGAGGGAACCGAAATCCGTGATACGGAGACACAGGAACCCGTGCACTGGGGAGAGATCTTCTTCACCCTCCATAAGCATTGTGGATTGAACAAATGGGAGATTTGGGAGTACACCCTCCCTCAGGTTGCAGCGTTGTGTAAGTCAGCCGAGAAATATATTCAGTTTGAGGTTGAACTCATGACAGCACCTCTTCGCATGTTCGGTAGTGGTGGAGGTGAGGAAGCTGGAGAAGATGGAGAAGATGGCACTGTTAAGCGGACCAGAACTTTTGCAGATGAGGAGTATACCGAAATATCGGAAGAGGATATTGGTCTGCTCGCGCAAGCGCTTGGAGGATAAACAAAGAATTTCCCGTTTTGCCTATGCGAAGGTGGAACGGGATTTATGCATAGAAGGCGGTGAAGATGATGGATGAACAAAACAAGAGTACACACTCTTTAATAGAAGAAATGGTTAACCAAGTCAAATCCAATACGGGTGAGAGCGATGCACCAAAACAGCAACATGTTACCGGTATCCGCACGTTAATCAATAAAGTGCATACGATGAGGGACTCCATGCAGGAGCAGTGGATCGAATCCTTAACGGTGGATCTGGAACAATTCTACCTTGGGGCATTTCACGAGTTGAATTCCCTTTCTGTAGCTCAATCCCTGGATATGGAAAATTCTGTGGCACATATGATGAAGTATTTGTCGATGGGGCAATGGAAGGGATTCTCACCGTCGAGGCTAAAGCGCTCACTTGAGTCCTCACGTCAGCTTGAGGAACAAGTAGCCAAAGCAGAGCAGAATTTTGAAATCAAATCTACCCGGCAAAGGAATCTGACTGAACCGGAGACATCAAAGCGAGATACGGTTAACCAATTGCAAAATATTGCAATGCAACATGGGATGAATCAGGAAGACGTAGGACTAGCCTACCGTATTGGATCAAGGAAATATAACCGTTCTTCGGAAGCCGTACGTTTTGCTACAGAAACGGCCAAAGTACAAGCAACAGGCCACGGCGATGTGGAGCAAACTGCATCAGGTCTTGAAGAGATCTCGTCCTTGTGGTCAGCAGCTATTTCCGAACTCTCCAAAATGACAGACATGATCATTCAAGCTTCATCCATGCTTCAAGTAAGTGCGCATGAACTTATAAGAGAGCTTCAACAAACAAGCATTCAGTCAACAAGTCAACCGGAAGCCAATCTCAGCCGAGATGACCGAATGGCGAGTTGGATCAGTCAGGTAGCCTGGTCCGTTCACACCAATTCAGGTATGGGTAACGATCAGACCAACTCGTCTAATCGAGTTAGGGTGGACATTCTGGCAGAGCAGCTGAACTCAGTCGTTGAATCAGAACTTAGCTCTGCGCAGCTGGGTTCTACAGATCATATGGAGATACAGCAGAAAAAATGGGAAACGATATTTCAGATTTCGACGCATCGTGTGATGCAAAGCCTGAACGAAGAATTTGCTTCATTTGGAAACGTTCTGCTGGGCATGTTGCGATTGATTGAAAATCAAGCTGGTGGAGTCGTGGACCATATGGATCTTCTCAACCGCATTATGGACAATGTAGGTGTTCAGGTGGACTGGGAGAAGGTAGGCCACTTCATGGATCAAGCTGATCAGAAACGATATGGTCAAGCGAGATTGAATAGTGATAGCTCCGAAAACCGGGATACAAGTTCAATGAATCAGATTCAGAGCGCTGATATCCAGCGTGCGGGTGCGGTACAAGAGATGAAGCAGCAACAGAATCGTTTGCAATATTTCCAACAGCAAAAAACGGAACTGTCGAATAAAACGTTAGGGAAACAAACGGACCTGACAAATGCCAAACAGAGTCGGGACAATCATAGCGAAAAGCAACATCTCGCGTTGCAACAAGGGAATTCTGTGGCGGCTGCCTTGTATGCAACAGAACAGCAGGAGGCTGAGAAAAAGGTAAGGACCTATGCAAGGGAGCTCTTTTTACTCCGAGAAGAGATGGACGCTTTGGATACCCAGATCGCCAAGACGAAGCGGAACCTCCAGTTTCTAAGTCGTGAGGTAGATGATACGGGTACATCAATCATGCAACTTGAACATCAATCCAGAAGATGGTTAATGACGATGAATGATATGGACCTGGAGGCTGTGGAGCTTCGAAACAAGTTGTACTATCTAAACACGGAGCTTCAATTGGGTGCAACCGACATTCAGCGTTATGAATCTGATATGGAAAAGCTCCAAAGACAGTCTGACATACTGAATAATGCTCTGAAGAAGTTGAGAAGTGAAGTGAATGAGTTAAACATTTCCTTTAGAAAGGGATTAACAGATGCGTCTGCCTACATTGCTAAGCTAAAGGAATTGGAAAAAGTTCAACTTGGTATGATGATGAATGGCTCTGGAGGTATGTTGGTTGCCCCTGGAGCAGGGACTGGAACCTCACCCGCAAAAGAGGAAAAGAAAGAACCAGAGAACAAATCCTTTGTAGCCCGTCATGAAGACCTGATCAAGGATGTTATGAAAGATGCAATTATGGAGGGGGTAGATTACGGAGGAAAGAAAGATAACAAAGTCAAAAGGAGAGGTCTCCTATCCCGATTTAAGGATATGAAAGACACGGGAAATCGCAAAGCCTTTTTTAACAACCATGCACCTCTCCGGGATCCAAGTGGAACTATTCTAAAAGACAGACATGGCAAAGTTATTACAGAGCATGCCATCAATGCAGAACGTGTTGCCAGAGGTATCAAGGTTCCAGGGAAATTATCCAAACTCGTTAAATTTGGCTCCCGATTGGTAAGGCCACTGAAAGCTGTTCCGGCTCTTGGGGGCGCCATGCTTGCTATGGATGTTATTTCAGGTCTGGTGGACCCGCTTAGCAATATGGGTAAGTCAGAAGCGGAGAAGCAAAATATCCGAGCAACAAATAAGGAAGAATTGGCGAAGGATTTTAAAGATATGAAGGATTCCTCCTTTGTGGGGAAGGTCTGGAAGGGATTCAATCTGGGGATGGATGCGGTAGTATCCGGAACGATGAGTTCTCTTTTTGGCAACAGTGCTACCAACAATAAGTTCGGAGACTACAAAGATGGGTTTATGGCACTGTGGACGGAGAAAGATGGAGCGGCGGTAGAGAAGAAGCTGGCGAAGGAATACAACTATGAGAAGGAGAAAAAAGAGTCGCAGCTTCAGATGGACAAAGAGACTGGCAAAACTCCTGAAAATGAGAATGGGCCCCAGTCTCAAAATAATCAGCCACAGATACAATACATACCGGCTCCACAGTATATTCCAGCAGCTGGATCAATTGGATCTATTGCAAGTGGAGCAGTGCCGCAACCTAAGAGCAATGGCGTCGAAGAGATGATTGCCAAAATTAACAGGCAGCTGAGCAATTCCACAAGTAAAAATGAAACAAACTATCAGGTAACACGTTCCCGGCTACTCATTAGTGGAGTTCGTGAAGACTCGGGTCAGATGCGTGCGTTGATGGAAAAGTATTTGCAAGAAAATATCAAATTTTTTGATAAAGCTATTGCAAGCTTGCAGAAAACGTACGACAAGTTAGCCGAAGGTAAAGAAAAAGAAGATTTAGGGATGGAAATTAACGAGAAGAAACAACAGAAGGCTCAATCCGAACTGGAATTAAATAGTGTTAAAAATAGTAAAATTGACGAGTTAAAACGCAAGATGAGTGATCAACTGGAATTAACCCAGATGGATTATGACAGACGGATGTATGATCTCCTCGCTGCGAATGGGGGCAGGGAAGATTCGGCTGAAGTGACATCACTTAACAAGGCTCGTGCCCAAGAGATGAATGTCAAGATGGGCGAATACAAGCTGCAATGGGAAAATCTGCTTAAAAACGGCGGATTCAATGTTAATTCCGATGAGTACATGACTATTCTGAAGGAATTAAGCTCGATCGGAGTGGAACAGTCCAAAAATCTGGCAGAAATCAGCAAAAAAATGGACAAGCCTATATCCACGTTTAATCTACCTACAGGGCTTAAAGTGATGGACTATTTTGACTACATGACGGCAAGTAATACCCATAAAAGTGTAATGGTTGGGTCAGGAGATGTCACCGTTCACGTCAATATTGATAATATGACAGGCAGCACCAAAGATGTGGAGAAGCTCACATCCGCTCTGGATAAAACATTGAGACAAAATAACCCGGGTTTAGTGAATCGGATGGCTAGTAACGTTGGTGCAGGAATGGGAAGCACGCATATTCCAAGATAATAAACGAGTAATGAACGAAGGAGGGATTCAACTATGCCTCAGCGAGACCCATTTGGTTTGGTTAACGACCGGTACAAAAGAGCGCTTTTTGTCGATACCGGTATGAAGTTCGAGCCTGTAGCGGGAAGAATTATTGATCCGTATTCTTCCCCCTCACCCAATCCGCAGGTAAGAGAGATTAAAATGATTAATGCTCCCTCTCATTTTCATCAAATGGGTGTGTCCTCTTATAAAGCCATCATTAATGTGTTGTTTCGAGATAAAAAGTCATATCACGACTATGTGATGTATGTAGGCTGGACACATAAATTTTATGATGAAAAAGGCAATATCTATGTTGGTGTTGTTGAGTCGATTAAAGTGGACCCGATCTTCTATCATCAGGATACAATGGATAAAGACCAAAAGGGATACAAAGTTGAGCTGACAATGACGCTCATCAAAAAGGACGGCTATGATCGCAAAAGTGCTGTTCAATTTCAAGATTTACAGACAACTGAAGGTCAAAATCATTGGGCTAAGGCGTCTATTGAACGTTTAGCTGACCTCGGTTTGACCGTTGTTACACAACTGGATGGGACACCCATTTTGTACTTCCGTCCGAATGATTTTATTACCAGAGCAGAATTTGTTACGTTCCTGATGCGTACCAAACGTCTACTGGAGCGAACAATTCGAGAGTAGGGTGACCTACTCTTTTATTCTGTCTATCCTAAATATAGGAGGTGTATCATGCGAAAATGGGTTGACGTTAATGAAGGTGATTGGTTCTATAACGATGTCATGGAAGCGACGAATATGGTGCTCGAAGATGGGGAAGTTTTTGTAGCCGGAATTAACTATAACAAGTTTAAGGAGGGAAAACCTTTTGTCTACGAAGAGGTCAGAGGCACATCGGGACAAACCTCATTTAGCTTGCCGGTTCTGATTGAACCGACGGATGAGAATCCTTTATACGTTTTTATTGATGGTGTGCAGACGATCTATAAATCGGCAGAGAAGAACAATAAGAATTTAACAGATGTTGAGTTGTATACAGGTGTGAAAGCAGGACAGGTTGTATCTTTTTGCAGTTACGGAGAACCACTTCTGGATGAGAAATGGAAAAGACCACCCGTCTCCTGGACTGGAAATTTACCACGAGCAATTCTAGGTGCTGCCACCACGTATTTTTATGATCCGTTTAGTCGGAGTCATCAGGAATACATGTATGCAGGCGGTCAGCCGCTTCGCAGACTTAGTATTCCTTCCGAGATATGGGCGGATAGCATGGGAGATGTAGCAGCGGTAACAAAGATTGCAACCAATGCGATCGGTTATCGCACAGATGTGTATTGTGTTAGTCCGGGAGGATCGGTTTTCCTGCCTTTTAACTTGAACGGGGTGACTTGCAAGTTTAATTATTGGACGAAGACTAGCGGCGGGGCATTTAAGTTCATGAGTGAGGAGATCAAGGCCAAGTCAGACAATCCCACCTATAACAACTGCTTTTTCCCGAATGCCATTATCCAACGTGGTGAAGCTTTTCACCTCATTAACAAGCTGCGCAAAGTATTTTATGCCAGATTTACGGATATGGATGCGCCGACAAGGGGTATCGATCAGAAGATTACAGCTTTTCAAGGTCAGCGTGTTTTCCGATTGAATGGGAACTATCCTTCAGGAGCGAAGAAGCTGCAAGTAACCGTGGAATTGAAAGATAAGAAACATACAGTGCCGGGTTATACCGAGATCGACAATCATACCGTTGTCTTTAATGGTCCTTTGTCTGAAGGGGATGAGGTGAAGTTCTATTATCTGAAAAACGAGAGTGAACGATTTGCAGATATAGGAAGACCTTCAGCGATTTATTATCAAAACAAGGGTGAACGGGTGGAGCAATCCAAAGATGCATTCTGGAAAATCGCTGTTTCTGAGATGGAGGATGAAACCTTTTCCAATAATGATCCGCTAATTATGGGTATCCCGGTGAAAAGAAAATTAAATGGCGCAGCGGTCGTAACCGATATGGGGACGCCCGTCAATGGTATTGATCCGGAGGAAACCTGGTTCTTGGGAAATTCCGCCATGACGCGTGCCGAGGCAGCAGCTTTTTTGGATCGTTTTATGAAATGGACGATTGAGCGATTTAAGTAAAGGAGGTGGACATTAATGATACCAATTTCGGATGAGGTTTTAAGCGTGTTGTCTGAGCGGTTAAAGCTCGGAGAGTATGCCCTCCCCAATATCCGGGTCGAGGTGGACAGGCTTGCATTTATTCCAGGGAGAACAGAAGAATTCAGGCATATGGTTTCCGAAGCTGTTCCGATTATGAATACACAATCGGCATGGGTAGATGAAACAGCGAATGGTACATATAACGGCTCAACGCAAGCGAGTTCGCAGGATATATGTTTTCCGGTGAAGGGAAAGACAATGAAAACGATCAAAGTTTCGGATCATTTCGGGTCTCCCAGAGACAAAGGGCGGTCACACCGAGGAATTGATCTCTGGGATGAGATTGGGACTCCGATTTTAGCGGCCTGGTCAGGAAAAGTGGTTCGTATCTCGAGAAGTAAGACAGAAGGTGCAGGTAATGCCGTAAATATCAGGCATGCTGGTGGCATCATTACGAAATATTTTCATCTGAAGGATATTCATTGCTCTGTGGATGATGAGGTAGCACAAGGTGATGTTATTGGAACGCTGGGCAATACAGGCGGCGTGTACACAAACGGGCATAAAGTATCTGCTGCTGAACGAGCAGCTGGTCGAGGAAGACATTTGCATTTCGAAATTTGGGAAGGTGTTAATCCGACCACCAAAACCGGTGAAGGCGGTAAGGCAGTTAATCCTCAATTGTATTTGGAAGGCAAGCGTAAATTGCACGGTAACGCTACTACTACTTTTCGTGATGTGACACCGATCGATGTTGGAGGTTACCCGGGAGAAATCAAGCTGAATGAGAAGTTCGATAAACGTAGCTGGTATGAGAAAAGTATATACAAGACAGGCTTGAAATTTACGGATTACGCCAAGATTGAATCGGGCTGGACGCTGTCTGATTCGGGAGGAAAACTCGTGTATACCTTTGACAAACAGCAGGTCGTCGTTGAGTTTGAGATCGATGTAACCAAGCTGAGCATGCCTACGCAAGGGCTACTTAGCATCGGATTAGGTACTAATTTTAGTGGGTCGGAAGGGGACTCCTTCACGGTAGTTATCGATGGCAAGACATATGCATATGTAAACTCGTTTTCCGGTGCTTATGATCTGACGAAGCTGACGGAATTGAAAAACATTGTGATTCCTGCGAAGGCTAAACGTATTCAGATTAAGGTTACATATGGGGGGAAACCCAAGAATGCTTCTTCTCCAGATACAAGTGCGGCTTCTAAGAACAAGTATAAGAAATTGGCCATTGATTATATTCGCATTCAGGAATTGTTACCTGCTCCTTTGAAGAACAAAAAGGCTGAAGAGGGACTAGACCCTTCCCAAGGTTATTTTCAGACCCATAGTTATGAGAGTTTTGTAATGAATAATCGTCCGGAAACGGATGTTATTCAAGTTGGATCTTTTGTATACATGGACACTCAGGTACTACCCAATATCATTGCTGCAGAGATTGACGATGTATTTGATGCAGAAGCGAGGGAAGCGAGACTAACAATCTCCAATCCCCGAGGATTTTTTTCCCCGGATTACAATCCAGCTTATTTCCCGGAGCTGGAGGGCACACCGTCACCTTGGTCGTATTACGCTAATGGTTTTCATGTCGGGGTGTTGAGCGAGAATACACCGATACGTATCTATATGGGATATGGTCAGCATATGATGCGCGTTTTCACAGGATTAATCGATAAGATCGACATCAATGGCGAGGACTCTACGCTTGAAATTACGGCAAGGGATATGTACAAGCGGGTGATCGAAAAAGTTATTTCTGAGAAAAAGGCTTACCCCGAAGTCGATGAAATTGACAATGTGCCTGATCCGCTTCCTCCTGCTGCTATTCAAACAGATCGGACATCGACTATTATTCAGGCCGCTCAAGTGCAAGCGGCAGCTTATGGTGTCCCGGATCACAAATTCTTACTTGCTATTTGTAGGCATGAAACGGTAATGGGCACTCAGGGCAGGGGCAGAGAGGCTAGCGGCAGCTTCATTCTAGGATATGGAATCCCTGATAAGAAATATAGTGGCATTCAGGAGCAGATGAAGCGCGGTGCAGAACGAATGTCTCGGGCTCTTGCATCCAAAGGCAAAAAAGTAACGTCTAAGGCGGATGTCCTTTACTTCCATCGAGGTGGAGATATTGCACCTATGACTTGGAGTGAAGATGAGGACAACTGGGTGAATCGAGTGTGGGCGTATTATCAAGAGATGTTGGCCGACCCGACAAGCTGGAGCGTCACAGCTACATCTGCTGCATCGGTTGCTCCGACATCCCCTCAGCCAGTAGAGTTTGAAAAAGCAGCCTGGGTGAAATCAACCGTCGTACTGGATCTTATTAAACATGCGGGTTTGGTCGGGTGGAGAGCTACGAGTGAAGATCGTTCATATCCAGATTATGTGATCGACGAAACGTACTTGGTTGAAGTGAACCAGAAAACAGGGAGAGTTATTGTTCCAGTGCCCGGCCAAGAAGGCGAATTTGAAGTGAAGGATGCAAGTACAGTTCTCACGCCAAATGGTTGGTTGAATCCGTTCACAGAGGAATACGGTAAAACATTTGAACAATGGTCTGCAAAGGTGACGGAAGCGGTTCAGGAGATCATCTCGGAAATCCCTTATCGAAGCTACTGTGATCGTTACGGTACGTATCGTTTGGAACGTATCAATTACGACAAGCCGGTAGTTTCGGAATTTTCGGAATATGACAATCTGATATCAATTACCAAATCAACGGATTGGTCCAGAGGCAGGAGTCACATTGTAGTAGTGGATGCGAACCGGGGACAGAGTAGTTTCGTTGATAAAGAAATTTTACTGGAGCTTAAAGGAGAAATACGAACGATGGTACTAAACGTACCTTGGGCGAAAACAACAGAGGCCAAACGCCAAGTTGCAGAGCGAGCTTTTTTCGACATGAAACGTATGTGCCGTACGCTGCAAGTATCCATTCCGGCAAATCCTGCACTTGATCTACTGGATAACGTTATTGTAACGGATAAAACAACGACTACACGGTCGATCTATACGATAAAGAGTATTAAGACCACATATTCTGTGGATCGCGGTATGCTTCAAGTCATCGATCTGATGTGGGCTAGAAAGGGAGTAATGGTGTAATGGCAGGTATCGTAAACGAGAATATCGTATTTCCCGTTTTGGATCTGATTCATCGAGAGATGCGCAAATTCAGCAGTGCAAGTCATTCCAGTCTTTCGCCGCTTGAGGGAGAACCCTCAGTCTCCTTGTATCGAGAGCACACACAGGACCCCGACCGTGTAACTGGGGCAGACTTGTTTTATGAATCGGAATGGAAGGTTTCCATCTGGATGAAGTTTGGCTCTGAGGATGAGGAAAACTTTCCTTCAAGTGTAGGCTACGATCATCCGGATTATGAGTATTACAAGTATTATCGTTTGACCCAAGTGACGGCTCGTACGTTTGATGCAGGAGGCGAAGAGATGTCCTCTTATAATATCGTTCTTAATTATGATGACGAAGGACGCTTAACTGGCACAAGTGTACATCGTATATAACTTACAGGAGGTGGTTTCATGGCATTTAATGTATCCTATATCGCGGGTGGCGTCATCGACAAAGTGCGCGAGCTGCCGTACCCACACTTCAGCAAAAAAACAATCCCGTTCATTCGGGGACAGATGTTGGACATTCCGGCGGCAAAGACCACCAAGTCTGATACGTTCACACTGGCGTATGACACGGAATTCCTTAGCATTGCGTTCGCGGCAAGTCAATACTGTGTGGGCGATTATTGGGAATTGACGATCGGGAAAGAGAGAATTTGCAATACGATCTATACGAAGGAACTTCCCGAATCGGTATCAATGGGGAATAGCTTCGGCATCGTATACCCGATCCCTGCAGGAACCACAATCAAGTTTGACTTCGTAAGCGTGGTGCCTGAAGCCAAGACGGTCTGGTACAACATCAAATTTTTGAAATAAGGAGGGTGGACGATGGCGCAAACAGTTCCATTAACGAAGTTTAGTGCATTTGTGTCAGGTGGAAGTAAGGCAGAAGATATTATTTTTAATCTGACGGATGCCATTGCGAGTGCGAAGATACCTGCTGCAGACGGTTCATTTGTTGAAAATAAGTGGGAGAAAGTGTACGAATCCAGAGCGGATTTGTGGGTGACTTACCAAGAGTTGAAGCGTTCAGGTGTGCAGGGCAAATACAAACACACCGATGGGAAGTTGTATGATGTATTGAAGATAGCTTCTAGTCTACCTGAGCTTACCAAAATGGAAGATCAATCCTCTCTGATTGATGAAGAAGGCTATCTTCGTGAGGTAACTAATAGTTATGGAAACAATGCTACAGGCAAAAAAATTCAAGTGCGAACATTTGATTATGTTGATAGCGAAGGCACAACCCAGTCAGTCATGGTTCCGGGAAGTCTTGTTGCAATCATTCCGGATCGAGACACTCGTTGGGGAGTAAAGGTCTATCTATTGAAACAAGTTTATACTAAAAAGAACGGCGTAAAGGTGGATAATACCGACTGGAACGAGTTTGAGTTAATTACAGAGATGCCTAGAGATTGGGATTATGCACTTTCTCTGTCAGGATATAAGTTAAGGGTTGAGAGAAATAGAACCTATACTAACGGCAACTGGAATTATTATGATCAACAACCAGTCCTAGCATCAAAATATAGCTTCACTGAACGTTATTATATGGCTGAACCAACGAATTACACCACACCAAAGGTAGTTTTAAAATCTACCCCAGATGTACCGGTAGGCATCTCCTCTCGAGATTACTTTATCATGTTTACTCAGCCTCAGAATTTTCGTGGTGGAGACTACAACTATTTTGATTGTCAGCACGGCGTAGGTTTTATAGGTCAATTAAGCAAGGGTGATCCTTCACTTACATACAAAGGAATTTGCAATCCCTCAACCGTTTCACCAGGTTCCACACCGATTGTACTTGATCAGACGGCAGCAGAGGCCGTGTATGAACAATGGAATGATCCAGAAGCATCAAAGTTGTATACTCCATCAATGATTTCATGGGAGAAAGACTATGACGGTGTTACAGAATTAATTAGTCCGGCTTCACATTTTTTCTATGGGCGTAACTCAACGGTGAAGTGGTTACCAAATAAAAAGAGAAGACCCGATTATCTCGTAAACTATCATATTTCAATCAATAATGACCGGGCGGCAGTTGTTATTGAGGGTGACCCCTCACCAAATATCCATGGGTATTACCGCAGCTTTGGCTATTTTGGTAAAATTGTACCTTTTAATGACCATGACCATATCGGTAACTTTGGTTTAACTGTGGGTATGGGTGATTTGAACCAAGATCTAACAGGGTATACGAAAAATGAAATTCGAACAGATTTGAATCCAGAAAAATATGCACAGTATGGGGAGTACACCTCCAACGGCATGGATTCAGTATCTTTACTTCGAACCCGAGGTAATGTACTCTATCAAGCGCACTATCCTGCATTTATTACTCAACTTCCCAATTACCCTGATGTTGGAAGGGTTCCGAGTGAATTATCGAGACTCGTACTGGACAAGGATGGTTTTCAGAAGTCGTTGTGGACTGGAAAATATCATGCAAGCCCAGTTTATTTAGTACATCAGGCAGAAGGTTACCGGGGTTACATGGATGGAGTCGTTGCAATTTATGATCAAAATCTGGTCAACCTGGATGAGTTGATCGTAGATACCGAGATTCCGAAAGATAGTACAAACCCTGCTGCAGGTAATTGGACGGAAGTGTACAAATTTTTCAGCATCAAGTCACCCATGAATTTTTTCAAGCAGTCTCCTGCGCCTGATCAGGTTACGATCGCAATTCTGAAGGAAATTAAATAAGGAGGATTCAAAAACTATGACAAATTTTAAATATGTAGAAACGATTACAACTTCGCAGGACCTTTTAAATAAAATGAAAGAAGAGGTAACTTCTTTCGAGAAATATCCATTTGAATCCACGGCAGGGGAGACGGCTGAAAGCAACTCCTGGAAAGTATTTTACGAGGAAAAGGATGCGGAGAATCGTATCAGTCTACTGATTCTTCAAGGTACAATGAGCATTGGAACAACCGATAAACCACTGACTAAAAAATATTATGTACAATTCACGAACCATGCAATCGTACCGCGTGTCATCACACCAACACCTAAATACGTAGAGCACAGTACACTCACGGTGCAATTACTTGAAGGACTGGAAGGAGAAGAACCGGCTGCGTTACCAGTGAAAACCCTGCCAACGTTCAAACTAACAGGTCACCCGGTACTGTATCAGTGGGCACTGGAGAGTCACACGCCAACGGATCGTAATAAAGAAAAACCGGTCTACATGTACATCAATGTAATGAATAATCGTTTGGCTATGGTGCTCGTTGCTGATCCAGCGGTTAACTTCCTGGATTATAAAAAATCCTTCCTCTATGTTGGCGCACTGAAGCCGTTCAAATATAACTTGAATGATGTAGATGGGAATGTAATGTTAACAGCAGGTGCAGTTATTGCTGAACCGGACATTGCTCAGATCGCCAAAGACGAAACTTACTACTACGGTCAATACACCTCTGCAGGTAACAACACGTTACAGATGCTGAAAACCAAATCAGGTATTGAGTTCCAGAGTCATTATCCATCATTTATTACACAAGCACCTCCGGTGGGCAAAGCTTTTGTTGATCCTGAACTTGGCGATACTGGACTTGAGCTCGAACCGCAAGGTTTTCAAGCCTCCAAATGGACATCCAAGTATCATCTGTCACCGATTTATGTTGTTCACCCGTATGAGGGATATCGTGGCCAGTTTGATAACTGCATCGCGGTAACGAAACATAATATTCTTCATCTAGATGAATTGATTATCGACGTGGAAGGTAAACCTTGGCACCAAGAGGTCTATCGTTATTTTGATACAGATACTCAACAAAACTTCATGAATCTATCAGCTAACCAGCGGATGGGTGTTGCGATTCTGAAAGAGGTACGTTACTCCAGTAAACAAGTATAGATCTGAATCGTATAGATTCAGGAGAGGGAACCCTGACTCCGCTCAGGAGTTCCCTTTTCATTTGGAGGGGGTGATGCCGTTGCTCACAACAAACGAATATTTTTTTAGTATTCGCGACATTTTCCAGACTTCTCAAGGTTATTTGCTCATGGTAGGCAGTTCGGGAAGCAGATCTTTGGATTATAAGTTCGTCTATATCCCTTATAGTCGATATGCCAGTATTTTAATGCTGGATTTTTATTTGGCTCGAAATGAAGCGGACCATGTTATCAATGAAGAATTGATAAAGTCCATCAAGAATGATCTGGAAGGAGAAGAACAATTTATTGTTCTTTCCGATAAATCATCAAAAGAATCGAATAATATGCATTCTGTAATTAACGGTGACAAAGAAGATTCGCTTCATGGTGAGATCAGCGAAGGTATGCGTGCTATGCGGGAACGATTAAGTTCCGAGATTGAAGAGCAATTGCATGACGGTCACCTAGAAAATACAAGAAACGGTTTCTTTGAAAATGAACTTGATCGGAATTTGGCTGGACGAAAACAAGATTTACAGCGTGGTGTTCAACATACAGATCATGCCGCATGGCGGATAGATGATAACAAAGAGTTGAAGATATTCAAGAATGTTGCTGTTACACGTAACCTGTTGAAAAACTTGGACAAAATCCACCCCTCTCAATGGGCACTTCGTTTGTCAGATCAGGATGTCATGCTGGATTATATTGAAGATTCGGAGCGAAATACTAGCGTCGAAGTCATCGTAGAGCGCATCTTGGAATCGGCGAGAGAGCAGGGAAAGCATACTCAAAATGAAGTATTTCAAGTGGCTAATCGAACCATTTGGATGCTTACAGATCGCATGGTGACTGACGGGGCAGTAAAGGAAATAGAGCGGGATAGTTTCATTGAGAGAACTTTAATGAGTGTTAAAGAAAGACTGAAGGATACCTTTTTGTCCCAATTGGCGGCTTATTCAACATATACTCAACGTGAACTCTATCAATTCTATGAAGAGATGTTGACAGGTAACAGAAATCATCATCGAGATATTGTAAGAACTGGAATAGAGGGATTTTCACGTCTTCAGCAAAAACAAATAAGCAATGAACTGAAACAATTCGACGCTACTCCTAATCGAACTGTACGAGAGAGTTGGTTGGAGATTTTTCATAAGCAAATTTCAGCTTCTGTTCATCACCTGTTTGAAATGGACTTGCATGATCTTTTTTCTTCTGACCGAACCAGTCATTTCGGCGGTCATTTGAACGCACATACGAAGGCTTCACGCCAAGCCAAGTTTGAAGCACAGACGAATGATGACAATCAATGGGGCTGGCGCAAGAGTGATGTATCCGAAATGGTAGTGTCCCAGGGAATCCAAGGGAAGTTGAAGACGCGTCAGTTTCCAAGCCTCATTCATCAGAGTGTGTCATCAGAAAGAAATGCAATACATGACGTGTTGCTAACCAAATCAAAATTATATAATCGTGCCATGGAGCATCATGTTTCCTCATTCCGAAACAATGGAATTATGGACGGAATAAGAAGCGACCAAGAAGTTCCTGTCATCATTAATAAAGGTTATACATGGGGAAGTATGGATAGACGGGTCCAAACAGATATAGATAGACCAATCACGGACAGCTATCACCCACTTTCCGCATTAAGAGAGTTTCAAAGTGAATATTTGTTCATTCCAACAGAGTTCCCGGAAGCCGGACGGATTATAAGTAATCATCCAGTTCAAATCAATCAGGAATTTCCGAAGAGTAATAGAATTATACATCATAATCCTGCTTATATTGAGGATGTCACCACTCAGCTGAAAGCACATCGTCTCATTGTTGTGCTTGGAGCGTTAGAAGATACGGATAAGCAAATGGTTGCTTCAAGAGAAGCAACGGAATTAGGCTACCTTTTTCGAGCAAAGCCCGATGCATACCGCGAAGATGTGGAAGTGGCATACGTTGAGAGGGATAAACCTGAAAGTACACGGATCGATAAAGAAGCCGCACATTTGCTAAGGGAGTATTCCGAAGGACGAAGAATTGATAAGTTTGAAGCTATGGTGGAGGAAAAGTATTACAAGGGTAACGTTGGACCAAGGTCTTTATATCTACCCAAAATAGAAAAAGAAGCTAAACGGATTCATAAATCAAGTATGGAATTTCAATCTTCCAGACTGGGAGGGCGAAGTTCCGAAACAGAAATATGGGTACCTCAACATATACGTGCAGAACGTGAAGAGAAGCCTTTAACGATAGAAGATACCATTTATGAGGTCTTAAAGAGCAGAAATCATAAACAACTTTTTCTCAATGATGAATTATATATAGGTCATAAAGGTCGAAAAGAGTTAGATATAGCAAGTCTTGGGACATCACAAAAAAAGATGACACAGAAATCTATGGTCTACATGGATGAAATGTTGAAGAAGTTTATAAGTGATGGTGGAACGATCGGCAACAAATTGTATCCGGGTCATTTGGAAGATTCACTGCTTGCCGCCGAATTGTTGGATCGCCCTGCGATTGTACTTGAGTTGATGATTGATGCGGTGTATCAGAACGACGATTATGCATTTCTTGATGAAAATCTCCTAGCCGGGATTCGAGATCGAATAGACGCTTTAATTGAAGTAGGCATTCTGAGTTCAGGTAAACAGAGTAGTGATGGACTTATTACATTTAGTTCTGAGGGCATATTGGAGTTGCACCAGGGAATCATTCACTCGGATATGCCAGAAGCGTCACCCTTGATAGATAATGCGTGGAACAATACAGCATTCATTGCTGCAGACCCAATGGTTCGTGAAGCGAAAACAGAGGATACCTTATCCGAATTCACCAAGGAGAAGGATAGTGATTACACGCAAATAGGGGTGTTGGATGAACAACACGTAGGTTCCAGATTGGATCATCGTGGAGAAACGATAGAAGTTACCTATGCGGATTGGGATGCAAAACCTATTGTGTTTAACAAGGACAATGCACTTGGCTTTGTTCAAGCATCCTCTGCTTATTTTAATGATAACGTCTCCGATATTCATGCTTCACAAGTACAACAAAGAGGTGGACTTGAAACCGAATCGATTGAGGCGAAGAGTCCATCCAGAGAAGGTCTAAACCGTGAGAAAGAGTATGAGATAGCACATACCCTTCTTTGGTCAGGAAGTTCTCTTAATCATTATGATGCAGGTTCAATGGATTACCGTGAGTTCGACGTTAGTGAAGAGGACTCGACTGGTCTGCGTTTTATGCAACAAGCAGAGGTCAGTGAGATATACAACTTAGGTAGTGCAGTGAATCGCGAACTACAGGAGACAGGGGGAATCCTCTCTGGGGATAGTTCGCAATCAAGGAGAGCACATACGATCCATCTGTATACTTCAAGTACATCCGGGCTTCGTCAGGCACGTACTAGCGAAGGGTACGAATGGGGATCAACCCTTTTACGCCAGGCTCTTTATGATGGTAATCAATATAGTCAAGGTTATAGAGATTTGCACGGGATGGAGTGGGTCGCAGAGGACGTCGTAGCTGAAACGTATACTCTCGACGGTGAGATCCTGAAAGAGTCGTTTTCTGCTCTTAGTAACCTAAAACAAGCCATGTTCACTGATGATTCTGTATTTGGAGAAAATTCGAAGCGATTGGGCGAATTGGAGTTTTTAGACTATGCCATTCAAGAGAAGTACTCAGAACGTTTAGAACAGATTTTTGGGATTCAGATTAAACGTGGTCATGAAGAATCGTCTTGGAATTTAGTACTAAAAGAGAAAGATTCTTGGGTAAACGAATATGTTCAGGGACAGGTGTACAAACTTGGAAACCTGGAGGAACAGTGGACAGCGAACAAGCCTCAAATAGGTCAATTGGAAGTCCAATGGACTGCCAGCAAATATCAGTATGGACTGATTGATGAGGAACTTAACGGTGGAGATAAACCAAGATACGCAGATGTGCCTGTAGAATCTATAGGAGGTCTACCGCTTAAATATGGACAGATTGAAGAGGAGCTACAGGCGTCCAAACCTCAATATGGAAATCTGGAAGAACAGCTTCTTGCCATCAAGCCACAGTACGGAAATCTGGAGGAAATATTCACTTCCATTAAACCGCAGTATGGAAAGTTTGAAGAGCTACTTTTGATGTACAAGAGTGAGAGAAACTCTGAACTTGTCTTTGATGTTAGCGGCGATAAGCTGGGACGAGATGCGTACACGGTAGAACAAGAGTACGGAAGTAAAGGACAGCGTCTCTCACATATTGAAAGCGAGATAACGGGTAAGCTTAATCTGAATGAAGCTATAATTGAATCATTGCGGTTTGGCGTTAAACCAGAGGTCAAGGGTGAATGGCAGGAAACATTACTAAGCCGTGAGACGCTCCGTTTCTCTACTTTGAATGCTGTAACTGAAGCGTTAAGTATCCATCGGGGTGGAGAAGTGGGACAGCAAGTTGAGGGCAGAAAAGAGGATTCTTCCATGCTCCTGCTTGATGAAACTGCAGGCTTGCGGAACGTTATGGATGGTGAACTAGACAGCTTCACATGGGCTGGATCGAGTAATCATCGAGACGCTGAAGCTGCAGCAGAATTGACAGGAGGTTACGATGCCCGAGAAGCTTCACTTCCATATCATATGATGATCTCTAGTAAAGAGATTACGCAGGCAGAGTTTGATCAAGAAGAGTCCACCACATCCATAAAGTTAAGTGGCATGGGGCTTACGGCTGATGATTTCTCCTATGCAGAATTTGAAGAAAGAATTGCTTTGGTTCAGCAAGAGAATATTCAGGGTGATCGAGATCATGAGTGGAATTCTCATCATGAATATCAGACGGAAGAGGCTTCTCTGGCGAATGCACGTCTGTCCGAGATGCAAAATCCGGAGGATACATTTGCTACATTTGAGGAACGATGCGCTCAGGTTATTACAGGATTCATATTTGCGGAGCGGCCTGAGATGAGAGCCGAGTATTTGGAACAGCTGTACGCATTTCTGCCGGAGCGGACAGCCCACTTGATGAAGATCTATCATGTAGCCAAGACAGAAGGTAGATCATCTGAGATCGAGATCGATTCGGTATTAGCCTATCGGGACCGTATTACTGATGGCTATCTGCCTATGATGGATACAATGGCACAAGGACTTGTGTTCGATTATTCTGACAATTTACTGGATCGTGGTATGAACCCCGAGGATTGGGAAGGCGGATTTGGTGTACCGGAAGAATATGATCCGCATGATCCGTTCAACGTCTACTATCCATATTCAAAAGAAATGGATGCACTTGAACTTGTCCAGTCGGATGAGTGGCTGTCGTTTGGAGGTGGCCAGTGGAAACGTGATGAACAAATTGGGAAATTTTATAGCGAGTCTGCTATCCCTGAGATGAATGGCTGGTACCGCAATAACTTTCTGGGGGAACAGTATAAATTCTCTGTCGACTTCAAGGTGGATGGTAGCGAGAAGCGGGACGAAGGCGTGGGTATCATTTTTAAAATGAAAGATATTCATAACTATTGGATGTTCATGATTAGTGGTGGTGATTCCGCTAATATGCTGGATATGAGAACACCCATGCAACTCTATCAAGTGGTGGGCGGGAGACAAGAACTTGTCGGATCGCCGATGCAACCTTTCAAATGGGAGAAGGACAAGTGGTACACCCTTTCGGTATCGGTGCTGGAGGGCAAAATGCAAATCTATACCGATTCGAAACTGCAATATGATCTGATGGACACTGATTAACTCAGTGTTCTTTTTTTCGTATAGATGGAGTAAGAGGTGATTTTTGTGGGTCATACATTTGGATTATTTACAAAGTCCCAGCAAGGAGTACTATTTGCCAATATGAGAGCCAGAGTTGCGAACCAGAATGATTACGAAAATCCTAACCATCCGCAGCATCTTCCGGAAAGCCCCAACGCACCAAGGAGTGAGACGGAACGACATGGTGATGAAAAGAATCCGATTCTCGGTGACCCGGGCTTCGGGCAGATTGGGCGATGGCAGACGGTTCAACTGGATGCGCTGGAGAATAGCATTGATCAGATGATTGAGCAATATTTGCAAGATAAATCATGGTATGCAAGTGTCAGATGCCGTGAAGCATTATGGAACATGTATCGGCGGATTGAGTGGTGGGTAGAACAGCAGCATCCACCCGACAAAACGCAGTATCAGCGTGTACTTCAGATGATTAAAGACTGTATTCACAAGATACTCGAAAATGCTCAAGAGCCTGGTGGCAGCCATCATGGCGTGTCTCTACCCGTGTGTCCAGCGCCATATTATCATCATTTTAGCGGTAAATACTTCAATCATTTTGATGCCAAAGTGTACGAAATTCCGCTATTTTCAATGAAAAAGGATGTTACATTTTCGAACAAATTTCCGGACTTTTTCAGGTATGTTTCATCCACCGAGGATCAGGAATGGGTCACTGTTCACTCTGTAGGTAGAAATGAACAGTCTGGATCGGAAATGATTTTGAAGCTGAATTTGGGTCTGTTGCAGATCGGAAACTCATCCAAAATCACATTTAACTGGCGCGTAAAACGGTATGGACAAATCCGCTTCAAATATATGGTCAGTGCCAAACGTGGCAATGGCATGTTGTTCTATATTAACGGACAACAGGTAGGCGGCGAATGGAGCGAAAATACAAGTTGGCAGGAAGCTGCGTTCACCCTACAGCCTGGACAAATGTACAAGTTTGACTGGTTAATTCGCAAAATGCGGCCCGAAGTATGGCAGAATAACGGGATTTATATTAAGGATATTGAGGTAGTTGAAATTGTGGATACCCGCAAGCCGCCGGCTCCTTTGGATCGTGATCTGGATGGGGAGCAAGTGTATAAGGATGATAATTGGGTTGTGAGGTCATCGGCAAGTATTGCTCAGGCTCATTTTAAAGGGCAATTTATAACCGATGATTTAAGGAAGAAAACCATGAAAATGGATCTTGATAACGAGTGTGATGGAGCCATTTCATTTGCATATAAGATGGGTGTAGATGAGGAACCTTATCCAGACCATGATTATCAGTTATTTTTTGATGATGAGATGCTTCAACCTACCAAACGCGGAGAGGGAAACCATGGCAGTTATGCTACCTCCTTGCATGGTATTGAGTGGGCGTTGAACGGTAATTATTCGGAAACAGAAGCAGATCAGGCCAGAATTGTATATGAAATTGTTGCTGGGCCGGATACAACGGTAGATTTAGGAGGCACAGCTGAAGTCACTTGTCCTCCACGTAATATTGATCATTGGGAGCCATTACGCCAAAGATTAGGTATTAAAGAACATGAATGGTCTATGTTAGGAAATCCAAGATGGGTCTGCCGAGAAGGTATTTTACGTTTAGATGATCCAAAAGAAGGTATGATGATCGCTCGGACAGAAGTGACGTTGGATTATGAAGGATGGTTTATTTTCAGTTATTCGCATTTATTAAGATCAACCGAGGCTTTTCAGGTAAAAGTTAATGGGGTCTTATTTCACTATTCTTCTATGCAAGATAATGGAAATCTCGTAAGAATTCCTTTAGGAATTGGACACAATTCCATTGAGTTTCAAGTCCAAGATCGTTTTAGCGAGGAACCGCTCAAATATCAACAAGATCATCTGTTCACCTATGCAAACAATACGGGGAATACATACCGGAAGTTATCTCCACTTGGATCGTATGTAGATATAACACGTGGTTGGGATGTGACGGATGCAGGTGCTTCTACGGAAACAGATGGGGCTGTAATTACATATAATGCAGAATTAAATCCTGGAGCTAAATTAACGATAAATGAGCATATGAGGGTTTATCCACGTATGGACTTTAATTATCATCCCGATACGGGAGCAAATAGGGATGAACTGATATTTGATGAGTTGTTCAATATTAGAGAAGAGATAGATTCAAGATTGAAATTTATAGGAAGCTGGGATTGGAAGGAATTAATACGTGGTGATGGTGTAATGTGGGCGAAAGGTCACGATCAGGAATTCATCTGTGAACTAGAAGCTAATTTAACACAATCTGGGTACATATTCTGGCAATATGGAGGTGACTTTGATCCTGGAGAGAAATTAGAGCTTCAGGTAAATGAGATCACTATATGGACAGGTAGTAAGTCTAATGGCAATGATGGTACAAACTGCATGTATCCATTACCTCCAGGCAATCATCTTTTGCGCTGGAGATACCGAGACGGTAAGACATATACTCCGTCTGAAGAAAATGTTAATCAACCAGGAAATGGATCTGGGGGAACTATAGGTGATGGTGAGGTAGGAAATATAACGGATCCAGTAGGAGAGAGATGTTTTCCTGCTGGAAGTAAAACCTATAAAATTGACTATGGGAAGGTTCCATTTGACGGAATTTCAGCACAATCGAGTCAATGGGGATGGAGTAATGATGGTTTAATTTTTAAAGACGGTAATACTCATGGTACTAAAGTACTTGAGGAAGGCAAAACGATTACGCGCTATTTTAAAGCACCACCTGTTGGGAGAATTGAATATTTTGAACATTTAACAGTATATCCGCTAAAAAGAAAAAAAGTACTCAATCTTAGAAGAGTTTCACCAAGTATTCTAGCTGGGCCAGAGATACATCATCCTGAGTACATTGATACCTACCTCTCCCTTAATGTTAAAGGTACGGAGCCAGGAGATAAGAATTCAGAATTTGATAGTAAACATACCAAGAAAATATATATGGATTTTTATTGTGAGAAAAATTATAGAGTTAATTATAGATTCATGAGTTATTTGGTGGATATTAAGCCGCGTGCTAGGTTGCGAGTGTACATTTACCCGACAGGAAATCCAGCGAAAAGAGTATTGATTCATAGTGAAGAGAAAAATAGAGGCTTACATAGCTCCGAAGTTCATTACGACACCTATACAAAGGATTTTTGGAATAAATCTGCTGCTTACTTCAAATCGAAAATTCTCAAAGTTTCCCAACCAGGCTCATATACAATTTGCATCGGACTAACTGACATATTAGATGATAATGATGGTAATAAACAGGGGGTTCCTTATCATGCGACAATTGGAAATGTGATTATTGAAACAGAAGATCCTGATGGTATGAATGGAAATTTTTTGATAGATAAAGATTATGATAATCTAGATTATTCTACGAAAGTAGAAATGAAGATTACTGACTTAATGACTGGAGAACGCATTGCATATGAAGATTATTATGCTGAAGATAATCAACCAACAAGTTTTTCACATCCATACACTCTAGAACCGGGACGTGGCTATCGTATCGATTACACATTATACAAATCTTCAGCAGACACTTCAGAAACAGGACTTAATGCTGGTGGCTTCACTCTGATGGGGGGGAGTTTTAGTGAAAGGTGGGATAAATACTGCATAAATGCTCAGGGGCTGTTATATCGAGAAGGTGAGTCGCCTTACCCGGATCAAGAATTATGGAACCCTCCGCTGCCTGGAACAACAGCACCTGATGGTGGAAGCCATGCATGGTTAGATGTAATTCGATTGTATCAGAATAAAGATAGAGTTTGTTCTGATTCGAAGATTGTCATTGAAATGTTTGAAAACGGTAGATTACTACCTTCCAAAGACTACGGAATAAGTGAAGAGGATAAAGTTATCGCAATTGAAGTGGAAAATAATTCAAATGAAAAGCGTAAATACGAGATACGCGTTCGATTTGAACGAAGATGCCCGGGAGATGGCGCTATGATCTGGGGCGGTTCAATGAGGATTGAGGATATCATCAAAGTCGATCTTTCCTGGGCCGAGGTAACTCATTTTGAGGTTTGGGATAACAAACCGATCTGGATGGGGGGCTGCGATAACAGCAACATGCAAGTGAAAATCACCAGAGAAGATGGGAAAGTGCTTTTGAATGAAAAGTATTATGGTGATGGTTATCATGGCTTTGAACTATATGATTTAGCTCCCAAACCCTTTAGCAAGTATAAGGTGGAAATCACAACGGATCAGCAGGGAAAGATCAGTCAAGTGACGGGCAAGCCGTATCTGACTACCTTTAGACTGCACGACTTTAAAGCTTATGAAAGATGGATATGGGTGCCCGAACCTTTTGATTGTCAGCTGGATTTCTTCATCGACAATACCTTGATCCAAACCTTCACTCAAGAAGGTGGGTACTATACGTTTTCACATCCGGTACCCAAAGGGAAACATGAGTTCAAATGGGTGTTTACTTCCATGCAGGAAGAAGGGACGCGCAGTTATGAGTATGCCAATCTGGACTGGATGGAGTTAACCAACTGGATATGCGATGACGTCTATGTTATTCCATATTGTGAAGGTGGCGGTGGAGATCAGTGTGTAGAAGCGTTGATTAAATGTTTACTTGAGGTGTGGAAATCAAGACCTAAAATGTGCGTGATCGGCAAGCGGATATGGCTGTTTACGTAATGGAAGGAGGTTGACCATGGGGATTCTGAGAAAGCAACAAACGGGTCTGATTTATGAAGATCATTTTAGTGAATCCAACCTTCACTTGGGATGGGAAGTACTGTCGGACGATCCGGATCGTTATAGTATCGAAAAGGGAGCGTTGGAACTGAAGCACGGAGATTCTCCGTTATATATGTTCTTTTCCGCGTTGACCGGCATCGAAGAATTTGTGATGGATATTCAAAATGAATATAACCCTACGACATCAGGTGATACCGGTGGCATTATAGTTTATGTGGACGATGATAACATCGTAAAACTGGAAGAGTACTTTGATTCAGAGAAAGGGATAGCCAGAACGTATCCATGGATTCGGTTGGTACGGAGTTTTCATGTGTATTCCGCATACTGGTCTGAAGACGGCAAGATCTGGAGATTCATCGGTAATCAGGA
Source organism: Paenibacillus intestini (assembly GCF_030803945.1). Classification (NCBI taxonomy): domain Bacteria; kingdom Bacillati; phylum Bacillota; class Bacilli; order Caryophanales; family Paenibacillaceae; genus Paenibacillus; species Paenibacillus intestini. Next base: position 879,819 of record NZ_JAURUN010000003.1, read on the forward strand.
GGTGATCTCTTCTGTGCCGAAGATTGGTCTTTTCCTAGAAAGCTCTGAAGGAGAGCCTTTGATCATCAATTACATCAGAATTCAGAGAGGCTCAAGAGTGACAATTGATAATCTTAGACAAGACTATCAGGTGGAGCTTCGAGATGCTTCAAATAAGTTGCTTGAGAAAAAGGTATGTAAGTACGGGAATACTTCCGTTTCGTTTGATCTCCAGAGATATGGCTATCCTTTATTGGGCAGCTTCAGTGTAGTTTTACCGGAAAACAACCGGTTTGAAACTTCGGATCAGTGGAAAGTATTTGGTGGAGATACCTATTATTTTGAACCTAGAGTAGATCTCTACTATCGCGAGTTCACCAGTACGGGGGAGTATGTCGACGTGCGATTGCAGGATAATCAGGAACGTTTCCTGGGATACATGTCTTCTGGTCAATCCGTAACCGAAAATGTGCTGTTCATTGCCCAAAATACATTGAAACATGGTGTGTTTAAAAATGTGCATTTTGAGCTAACGCCTTATCGTGGAGATCAATATGAGGAGGCAGTTCGGTTGGCACCGGATGTAAAGGGTGAACCAGGTGCATGGAGTATGCAAGTCAATGCGACTGAAATTACGCCTGAACAACCATTTTATTTTTGGGCCCAAGTCGAACGACTCGATACAACAACCAATTATGAGGCCCAAGTCACATTCGGAATCAAAGTGTCTTCTACTTACATATGATGTTTAACTTTGAACTTTCGATCACGTATAGACTAACTAGGGGTTGAGTGGAGGTGAGTATATGTCTGTCCGGTTTAAGGGGACAAGTTCAGGGACGAACGTTGGAAAGCTACTAGATCACAATAGTTTACTGAACAAAGGGACCCGATCCCACCAGGAGATTGATGAACATCTTGCTGAACTGGAGGAAGCCCGAAGTAATTACGCTAATCTTCCCGAACGTTTAGACGAGATGGAACATGTAGGTGAAGAGAATGACTCCGCTTTGGAAGGTCAGAAATCTCGTCTAGCGGTGTTGGAGCCTAAGGTACTTAATCAGGGAATATTACTTGAAGACCTGAAGTCCAGATTGGGAAAGAATGAACAGGCCGTAATCGAAATACACACAGATGTAAAAGAGCAAGATAATCGTTTATCTCAAGTGGAAATCGAGATCGGAGAAGCACGTGGAAAACGGGAGTCACTGCACGAAGTGATTGAGCAGCTTGAAACGTCTATTGATGATCTGAAAACAACACCTTTATCTGATCTAGCAATAAAAGAAGTGAAGATGCAAACGAGTGGTCAGCTTCTGCTTCAGTTCAACGGTGGGTACGCAAGCATCAACAGCACAATTGTTCACAAAGAGGACTCTAAATATTCATTTCTTGCTGAAACGGATTCAAGATATTATATATTTCTAAAAACCGACGGAACATTTGTACATCTGAAAAGTTCAGATGAGCCGGATGATGCCATGATTCTGGGGGCGGTTACAACAGGTGCGACGGCAGATACCGTGTATGTGACGGATTATCGTTATTATTTGACCAAAACGGTGTCTACCGGAGATGTTCAAGAACTCCGAACCCGAATGACAGAAGCGGAATCTCAGCTGGGTACACTGGACGATGAAGTAAACACATGGATAGATCACACCAAGGATTTATCTACACAGGTTGACAAGTTGAGCGAAACGCAGATTGAAGTATTGGATTCCAGAACTGACAATAATGGTGTTATGTTCGACAAGCTGCCTGATCGTCTGAACCATATGCAATCCAAGCTGGAACTAGCTGCATCCAGAGGAACGGTGGAGAATCAATCCGTATTTCGAATAGAATATCCACCCGATATTAGGTCTTCAGAGCAACGGAGTTTTCAGTGTCCCAAGTACAGCATCGGCTCTGATGGTGTAGAAGTACTTCTCGACGGCATCAGGGTAACCCCGGGCGAGGATTATATTGAATATACAGATACCGAAATTCGCTTTCTCTATGATATTCCTGTGGATTCACGTGTGACTTTGCTTAGTCGTGGTTCGATCATCAACACATCAACTACATCAGAGTACGAATATGACGGATCGGGTAGAATTAGTCGTGAAAAGATCAAGGGTGGCATCAACCGGGTTGTCGATTATCGATATGATGAGCAGGGCAATCTTGCTGAGGAATTGATCACCGAAAGTGATGGACAGATCAAGACGATAAAGTACGAACGTGAAGATGGCAGGATTGTACGAAAATCCAATAATGGAGCGATGTACTTTTACTTGCAAGGCAGCACTGTGTATGACGATCGTTCAATCAAACAACGTTTAACCATGCTTGAAGATATGGAAGAGCAGGATATTGTATATGAATACGATGCAGAAAGTGGTTTGATCACCAAAGAAACGACGTATAACAACGATAATAATACATCTATATTTAAAATTTCGGAGTATACTTACAATCCGGACGGTAGTGTAGACACCGAGAGTGTGGAATATAATGGAGCGAAATTAATCAAAAAATATGTCTATGATTCTCAAGGAAATATTCTGCGTGTCCAAAAAAGAAAAGGAGGTGTGTGAGAATGCAAACGCATTTCTCCATGACCCAAATCAAAACGGGCTTTCGTCCGTTGTTTGACAAAATGGTAGGTACAAGCGAGACACCTGTCTCTGATGAAGAGGTAGAGTTACTGAAATTTATGCTGAGCAGCGATATCATTTTCGACGGTATTGGGCAACAGTACATTGGAATGTTTGATGCATTGGGTGATGTGACTTCTCTTAATATTAGTGAAGAAGTCAGCCAAGAGCAGATTGATCAAGATCTGGAACGGCAGGAAAAAGAACGCCAGATGCAGATTCGGACTATATTTTTGATCGCGATGAAAGAGTCTATGCTTCAGGATCTGAAAGTACGATATGGCATCTAAGGAGGTGGCAGTATGACAGCAACTGTAGTTCAAGGATTTAGAAGATATGAGTTTACAAGTTCAGTAACGAGTTTCTTAAGTAATTTAGCAAGAGAAATGAATACTTTCCCGTACGTAGATCCAAATTGGAAAGTGACTTATTTCCCAGATGATCCCAACTCGCAACCTAGGGCATACAACAACAGAAATCAGACTTATTCTTCTCCTCAAGGAGCTGTTTCCATTGAAAATGTCAATAATGATTCATTATTTTTTTCTTTGTGTTTAAATTTCCCATATCAATTTAACTCTTCTGGTCCCAGTTATATACAAGGTTATCAATTAAAGTGTGGGTTGAATAGATCAACGAATGGCAATGCGCCTTATCCTGATATAGCGTTAAATATGGGTGAATATACGAATGTTCCTTTTAGTACTAGTGCTATTGGCTCCAGTAATAATTATAACATTTCGTATAAATGGACTATTTTCCCAATGAAAGAATCTATCTTCATTTTTGGAGAGGCAACAAATAATTTAGGGTATGCCTATCCTTTTAGACTCTATATGGGAAAATTGTTATCTTACGAGAAAGAAGACCCTGCTGTCGAAGGTGGTTTTATTGGTATCTTCTCTCATGCTCCCGTTGAAAGTAGTAGTGAGTGGACAAATAATAGTCTTTTTAATGTGGGTAGAGGCGTTGTGAAAACCTCACGCAACAATAAAAAATATGAACTTTATAACTTTTGTACCAGTGCCCAAGCGACCTCTCCAGGTGCAGGGAATCGATATTTCATATCTCCATGGTATGTTTATCAACCAAAAGAAGGAGTTCGAGGAGAATTTCAACAGATGAAATCGATTGTCTTCAAAGATGCCAGGTCATATCCCGATGGTTCGATGATTGAATTGGAAGGCAAGAGATACCATGTATTTCATGTAAATGATCAGCAACAACCAACAAACTATAAATACTGGATAGATATCTCGGGTCAAACTCGACAAATACAACCCTACTTCTTCGACAGCAATACGTTGCTGGGAGACGGGCAAAGAGCAATTTTATTTGAACTACCAACGGAGGTGTCTAATTAATGGCAGTACCTAAACGATATTCTTGGGTGAGTACCATAACTGAATTTGCTAACAATGTGGAAGCACAGATGAGTGGAGACGCATGGTGGGAAGTGAAGAAATACGCAACAGCTGCAGTGACCGGAGGGGGGAATTGGGGCAATGTCGTTTTTACAAATTTAATGGATCGAAGTCTTGCTTTCACTGTGGCAATTCAGAGTGGTAACGGAGCTACAATTCGCTGGGGAATATTAAACAACTCCACACCAAAAGCTGATGTACATCTGGATTCTCCAGATAAGCAGATGACAGATACACCATTTACATCGGGTGCAAATAATACCAATACAACTTACAAGTGGACCGTTTTTACTACGATTAATGGTATTTTCGTTCATGGTGAATATCAAAATAACACTACTTATGCTTATCCGATAAGAATATACATGGGCAGACTAAATCCCCTTGAGCAAGAAGATCCAGCCATTGCTAACGATTTTGTTGGAATTTTCACACATATGCCTTCAAATATAAGCAATGCTAACTTTGCCACGTATGGAGACTACAATGTAGGTCGTGGTATTGTAAGAAAATCTCGTAATGGAACGAAGTATGAATATTACAATTTTACAACAGATGCTCAACTTACGTCTCCTGGCGTAGGGGGGAGGTATTACGTAAATCCATTCATGGTATTTAACCCGTCTGAAGGGGTAAGAGGACAGTTTGCAGATGTGCATACAGCATGTTTTAAAGATGCCTCACAACACCCAGATGGTTCAATCTTGGACCTTGGCGAAAACAAATACTATGTATTTCATGTGGTAGATCAACCTATGCCTTATAACGGGAATTATACTCTTTGGTATACCTCGCTAGGCAACGCACGTTATAGTGTCCCTTGCTTCTTTGGCAGCAACAACGTTATGGGTGGGCAACGCGTTATTCTATTTAAAATTTAAGGAGGATGGGTACATATGTCATTTTTTAGCGGTAAGGTCAAAATGAATCTGTTATTTCAAGCTTTAGTCAATGGCTTTAAGGGAATTGCAACCTCGCCCTGGTCTATTTATTTCGAAACTTCCGATAGTTTAGTGATTAAATCTGCCGGATCGACTGGTAAAGATAAGTTGTTTATCAAATTTGAAAAAGGTAACACCAAAGATGCTAACGGTAACTACATTACAGTGACTGTAGCAGAGGATGTCGCTCTGGCGGACGGAAGCATTCCCGATGGAAAGATGTTTAGCACCAGAAATTTTTACTGTCATACAGCGGTAGTTGACTCCAATTTGTTAACAGATTATCAAGTATCCGTGACCGCAGATCGTGTGATCATGTGGATGGCAGGGGATGTGAACTCGGTAACGGGTATATCCAATCTGGGATATTTCGGTTTGATGTATCGTTATTCTCAGGAAAATCATTCAGGTGCCCAAGGGATCGGTGTAAGTTATCTGGGGTTTAATGGAATTCGCACCGTTAAAGATCTGGATAACATCCAGACTAACAACGTGTATAAGTCGTATGCAGCCATGGTACCAACCAACCCGGGTTGGGGAGCGCTGTACCATCTTTCACCATGTATCATGGCGAATAACGCGGAGGGACCGCGAGGTGAGCTGCATGATATCTACTTTGCACCAGCTGCGGGAGTGAGTCATGGCGATGAGATTTCGGTGAATAACAAAACGTACAAAGTATATTCATTGACTACAGGAGGTTCAAGCTTCCTTCCGGGTAATACTGTAGCTGTATTGATGCAGTAAGAGGAGGGGGAATATGGCCGCAGCAGGGACAGAACAATCCATATATACATCTCAACGAGCAATACAAAAGCGAAATACTGGAGTGCTCTATACATACGTTAGCAGTTTATATTATTCCAACAGAACCATAACAAGCAGTACCTATATTCCCGAGATGGCTGGGAGAGAAAAGTATTCAGGTATACGTTACGAGTATAATCAGGGGCAATATCAAACAAACAAAACACAAGATTTGTCATTGTATACAAGCAAAAGTGCAGGTACATCAGGGCAATTAAGATTGGCGGGTGTTCAGCATTGGTTCAGGACGGGCGAATTACACCATCGGAATTCAAGCACCACGTCAGAACAACATATCTATTCCATTTGGGGATATGATCAAGAAGATCTTCCGCAGTTGTACAAAGGACGTTTCATGCCGACAGATACACATGGTGTAATCATAAGCCACAGTCATGAACTTAGTTTATATAACAATATAGGCTACCTTCCTCTACACAACAAACCGGGAAGTAGATACACAGGAAGAATCAGTGCTGAGGATTACTCTGGTACTCTAACCCAACGGGGGAACGGCAGTTGGAAGGTTGTGACGGAGGTTGTGCTACCCTCCAGACGAGTAGCAGGTGGGATTATACGTTCCTTTATCTCTGGACAAAGAACCGTAGCCTCTTCTGGTGATATAGTCATGCAGTATATTTTAAAGCATATCCAGGGAAATGATTCGATGACTTTAACAGGTCATTTCTCGGGTCAATCTGGAAATATGTCTGATCCAGGAGTCTCCATTGATATACCTCCACGAAGGTATCCTGCTACGTATATCCCTGTTCGAAGGAGGTCCTTACGATGAACAAAACATGGCAAGTGTTACAGGAGATAAAGGAAGCTTTTAAACCAGTTGAATTATCTTATGTTATTGAGGAAATGGATGGTGAAGGAGCGGCAGTTCAGGTGTCAATTCCTATGAAAAGCCCACGTTTTCTGATCAAGACTGTACGTGTCATTCCCACACAGGAAACCAATGTGGAGCTGCATATTTTGAACCGGGCGAACAAGGAAGAAGCTCACATTATTTATTTTAATACAACAGAGTATAGTACGGGAAACGATGTTGATGGTATATACGATAATGTGGATATCCCATATGAAGATAAGGATGGCAATGCTCAGTTTCATTTTGAAATTATTAATCCGGGCTCTGTACCTTCGGGATTCACCATTGAGGTAACGGGTTTGACGGTTAGATAGGAGATAACGATCATGGATATCATTACGTATGGTAAAGTGGTCAAGCTTTCTAATGAGGTTAAGGATGCCAGAGAAGGTAATGTAACACTCGATGCACGTTTGGACAAAATCGAATCAGGCACCATAACCGTTGTGAACGATAAACAAGGGCTTCCAGTTCAGGGTGTTTTGCGTACCATTTATGCTGTTATAGCAGATGAAGATCATCAGAATATGCCAATGTTATATACTTGTGGGCCTAATGGGTATGTGCCACTTAAAGGTGTGAGTATTTCATATAAGTCGAACGGTATTCTGAACATTGCAGGTGAAGACATCACAGTATATAAGCATCCCGCTTCGCATAGTGCTGACATATTGAACGATGGAGAGTTAAACAAAGTTTTCACGGCTGAAGAACGGTTGAAACTCTCCGGTGTAGAAGCTAATGCCAATCACTACACCCATCCTGACACACACAGTGCGGATATCATCGTTGATGGCGAAACTCATGTGAGTATGACTACGGCAGAGCGAAGAAGGTTAAGCACGATAGATCCTTGGGAGATCTATAGTGATCTGGTGGATTACGCAGATGTTGTCACTTATTTTGCTTTTGATGAGGAAGGAAGAATCATTAGGCAAGTTGTCACTGACAGTTATACGGAGCAGTCCGTTATGGAACCGATGTGGACGATACCATCTTCTACCGATTCATATGCGGAGAACGATGCATTTCTGTTGATTTCCGTGGGCGAGGTCTATCGATACGATGGTAACGAGTTTGTTCAACTGTCTGCAATACTTGATGCCATTTACGAATACGATGATGAAGGGCGTATGATTGCAAAGTCGATTACGACTATGGGATCAACACCGATAAAAACTAATTATACATATGTGTACGACTCCTCAGGCAATCGCATAGCTGTAAAGAAATATCAAGGATAGTTTAGGCTATCCTTTTTTCAGTTAACCTTGTTTGTATCGTTTCGTATAGAGAATAGTGAAGAGGAGGAGTTACAGAATGAACATTGAACTGACGGCACATTTCTACTTTAAAGGCAGCGGGAAAAAGAAAACGGTAAGTTGGGTAGAAGATAATCCCAGATTGCAACAAAAGGAGAAAGATTCCGATAAGGTTGTGCGCGAAATTCCGTTAACAGCAGACGAAGTGAAGCAGGAGTACCGCCGACTTTTTACGAAACATAAAAACGAAGGTAAGTCGATCACACTTGAAGATAACACAGGGATGGTACATATCATTGATCTAACAGATATACGAAATATCGAGCTGACTTCGAGGGAGGTAGAAGCAGATGCTGTACAGACTGACCTTTGCGCTGAATGAAGAGGAGATCGTGACTACGGAGATGACTTCGGATAAAGAAGATCTGGTTGGAGTAACGGAAGAAGCATTTGAACAAATCGAGCAAGAATATGGACCTCAGGCTGCTCTAAATCTGGTCGCATTCAGTCTATTAAAACTGGAAGGTTTGAAAGACATTTAAGTTACGAATAATTCAGTTTGAAGGAATAGGACTCAGCCTACATCTGGGGTCTATTCCTTTTTCATGTAAAGATAAGCGCTTGCTGGATCATTGATTCGCAGGAAACTTGTCTTGCATAAGGACTTTTGATTAAATTAGGTTGAATTCATATATTCAGGGGTAGTGTAAGGCCGGGAGGCGATGGGAACATTGAGATAAAGGACTTGGAAAGAGAACTCGCCAAACTGGCATCGAGAGTCAGAAAAAACATTACGGAGCGCGGGCCGGTAGATACCAGGGTCTCCATCATGAATCATTTTATCATCTTAAAGTTTACAGCAAAATTCACGAAGCCCGAAGCTTTCATGCTTGAACATATGTATTCACACTCAAGTCAAGTTTTCACGGATTATAAAATGAAGCTTGCACTCGTGCTGAAAGAGAATTTCAATCCTGTCTTTTCTTATATTCATATGGGGTTGCAGATTGAAGACATTGAAACCACATTTTTCGGACATGAATTTACAGAGCAAGTGACAGTCTTCAAAATGAACAAGGATATTGAACTTTTGCTGAAAAATGATGAGATAAATATGCCTTAAGAACTACACGGTTGCTTGTTCAACCACATTTAGGTTCTGGGGAACTATTTTTCTTGTTGACATTATCCTACATATTTCCTTATACTATCCTTATGGCGATTGGACAGATTAATAATCTTGAAGAAGCCTATATTCGTATTATGTATTGTAGACCATACTCTCGGTAATTGGAACGAAATAAGAAGTCAGACCAAGACCGACACATTCCACCCTTCTGGATTTTTCCAGTGGTGTGATCTGTGTTGGTCTTTTTAGTTTTATTCCATGTTTCTTTACCTTAATTAAGATGTTTCGTATATAGGGTGTAAAAGAGGCAGAGGGCGATGACATAAAAAATAACTTGCGAACAAGAGTTCGTATTTGTTATTCTAAATGTAATAAATGGAAGAGGGGGCTTTGAATAGGTTGGTATTAAGTAAGCTGAGGAAGTAGATATATCGGTTTGAATGTTTTGGAGTAACACAACTACATAAGTTTGCAAGAGTGGATGGTCAATTTTAGCCTGATTAGATTTATTTTTAGAATGGTCGCTAGGTAGAGTTGGGGGAACTAAGGTAGTGGATCAAGGCCTGTTTTTTATTAATTTATTATATGGGGGAAAAGTATAATGTCTGCTACAACAGCTATGGGGTTTGATGCATTGTTCGAAATCGGGGATATGGATATGTTCCTGAACAAGGCTCAGGAGAAATGTCGTCACAAACTGAGAGGCAAAACGTTCGCCGGGATGGAAAAGGAGGATGTTACACAAGAAATTTTGATCAAGCTAATGAGTTCATTGGATAAGTATGATTCGGAGAAAGCGAAAATGTCGACGTTTGTGGATCATTTAATTGATAATAAGATCAAAGATATGTATCGCAAATGCATGTCCGAAAAAAATCTCAGTGTCGTTAACGCAGCTCAAATTATGACCACCGATCATGGTGGGGATGAAAGTGATGGCACAGATATGGCTGTGGTGTTAGGGCATACCGGTTTTGCATATGAAAACTTCGAATTTCTTACCGATATTATGGAAAATATGAGGCTGAATGATCGCGAGAAGCATATTTTCAGACTGCGAACGTCCGGTTATGAATTTGTAGAAATTGCAGCTATACAGGGAGTATCCAAAGCACGAATATCACAAATATGGAAAGGCATTCGCGCCAAATACGAAGCCTTGTAATATCATAGTTATAGCGGCGGCAATAAATAGCCTTTAGATGTAATGGAGCTACGGATAGTATCATTATTTAGATTTAATACTTACATAGAACGAAGAGCACCCTTAACAGGGTGTTTTTTTATATCGTATAGAGAATGTATCATGAAAACTTCGACAAAGATTGGAGAGACAGAAACATGCTTAGTGTCATTGTACTTGGTTTTAAGACAGAGGAATTGATTCAAATTCCTGAAATTGCTTGGGCATTCCATGATTCTTCCGCATCTGCCGGGTTGAGTGGTCGAGAATATGCATTAATTATTGAAAAAATGGTGGATCGATCTGATGCTATTTTGGTGAATCTGAACGTTGAGGTAATGTCCACTGCAGAAATTATAATCATGCACCAGGCTTTCAAGACGAACAAATTCATATTATCTGTCGGTTCCAATATCTCTGATCCATTAATTCATTCTCTGCCCACGCAACAGGTAAACGACTTGAAAGAAGCATTACAGCATATGCAGACACATTATATGTTGATAAGTCAGGGGTAACCTTATCTGTATCTCGGTCTTTACCTTGTTTGAGTTACCGCGTATAGAGCATGTAACAGAACATTATTTAGATAAGGGGAGGCTTTTTATTGTGACTCAAGTGATTAAAGCAAAATCGGATACATTAACGGAAGATATTGTAGCAAGCATGATTGGCAAGTACGTTCATGCACCCACGAACATACACGAGGTTCAGACTCCAACGGGGGCAATGACCAAAGCAAATGTCTGGTTTGCCGGAAAGGTTGCTGGTTACGAAAAGGCAGTCATTGGATTCAACTATGAAGATGGGGAGTTCAGTGAACAACCGGAAACGTTCTTTAATGTACATTTAACGGATGGTATGGGGTATATTCTTACAACGGCTTTTGAACTTGAGCTACTGGAATTAAGTAAAGAGGAATTTGAGCAACTTATAGCAGATCAAAAGAAAGAAGACATGGAGAATTCACATAACAGTGAAGAAGTGAATGAAATTCCTTCATTAGACTATGCAAAAGAAGATAGCACACGAGATGATAAAGCATGCAAGTAAACAATTATGCCTCTGATTTGGCCGTAAAGACGTTCGAATCTGCTGAAACATTCGATCTCGAACAACAGATTAATATCTGGATGCTGGCTTACCCACATATGTTTGTGACAGGGATTGAAATAAGCACCTCCATTCATCCGCAAACACACGAGACTCAATATATAGCCGTAATCGTTTATCAGCCAAGTGAACAAAATGAAATTTGATCAGGGAATGAAGCTTTAGCTCTCGTATGAGCAATTTTGAACATATATAGATCAGGTTAGTCAGGATATAGATTGTGAATTGATTAAGATTCGTACATAGGGAGATCCAGATGGGAAAATATTCAGAACATATTCATAGCAATTTAAAAGAAAACAAGAAATATTATAGTATGGACGATAATTCTAATATAGAACGCTGTCAGACGGATGAACATTTTCTCGGAGAATGCATTTTAGTCAATGAAAATCTGATCTGGCACTCTGTGCACAAGTACATTGGCAAACCTGAACTGTTGACTAAAAATCACTGTGTGGAGAAAGATGACATTCTTCAATTGGGCCGATTGGGATTCCTGAAAGCTGTTAAAGCGTTTGATACGTCCCGGGGTGTGAAGTTCAGTTCGTTTGCAGTCACGGCTATCGTTAGAGAGATTCGTTGTTTTTTGAGAGATAGCGCGAGTATTATTCGTCCGACACGTACAGCTACTGATTTAATTCACCGTATCAACCGTGTGGAACATGATATGGGATATCTTCCAGGTGCGCATGAAATTGCAATTTTACTTGATGAGGAAGAAGATAAAGTAAACAAGGCGCTTCAGGTGGGCAAGGGTGTTAAATACCTGGACGAGCCCGTAGGGTCAGATGATCAGCATCCTCAATCGGTCACATTGATGGACACCATCTTTAGTGGAGAAGATATGGAAGCGAATGTGTTGGACAAGATGTATGTTGATGCTGTGCTTGATTCAGTGAAACGTAAGCTTAGTGAACAAGAAGTCACGGTGTTGAAACATCGTGTAGACGGACTCAACCAGACACAGACAGCCGATCTGGAAGACATCAGTCAGATGAGAGTATCCAGAATTATGAGAAAAGTAGCTAAGATGCTGGATCAATCTAATAAAATGTATATGAAGAACGACAATAGATGAATAGATGTAGTTTGAATGACGAGGTCTTACATAACGATCCCTCTGGCACTTTAAGGTGCAAGGGGGATTTTTGCTGTTTTTTCCTATGCGGGACATACTCCGGGTTGTCCAGACATAGGATAGTACAAGATTCCAAGCGACCCGGAGGAATGTGGATGCGAAAATTAATGAAGGTTATTGTAGGTACGCTCTTGCCTGTACTGTTACTTTCAACTATGGGTGCATCGTCAGTTCAGGCGACCATTGCTGGACCGTCTACTCATGCGCAAAGTGCAGCGCTCATCGATGTGACATCAGGGCGAATTCTGTATAGTAAAGATGGGGACAAAGAGTCGCGCATCGCAAGTTTGACTAAAATCATGACTGCCATCGTTGCGATTGAAGAAGGTAAGTTAGATGCAAAGGTCAAGGTTACACCATCTTCTTTTGCCAAAGAAGGATCTTCGCTATACCTTAAACTGGGCGAGGAGATGACACTAGAAAATATGTTATACGGTCTTATGCTTCGCTCAGGTAATGATGCGGCTTCGGCAATTGCTGAGCATGTCGGCGGTTCAGAAGAAGGTTTTGTTTTGCTTATGAATAAGAAGGCAGAGCAGATCGGTTTGACTCGTTCTCATTTTATGAACCCACATGGTCTGGATGCCGAAGGTCATTACTCTACCGCAAACGATCTGGCGAGGTTAACGGCTTACGCGCTCCATAACCCGGTATTCAAACGCATCGTGGCAACAGAAAATAAATCCGCCCCCAATCCGAATGAAAGCTGGGAGTACTCCTGGCATAACAAAAACAAAATGCTTCGCTTGTATGAAGGTGCGGATGGGGTGAAAACTGGATACACCAAAAAGGCATTCAGATGCCTGGTCAGCTCAGCGACTCGTGACGGGCAACAGCTAGCCGCGGTGACACTTAACGATGGCGATGACTGGAACGATCATGCGAAGATGCTGGATTTCGGCTTTGAACATTTCCCACTAATCGAGATTGCCACACAGGAACAGCCTGTTCAGAACATGGAACTCGTAACAGGGCGTGGTTTTAAATACCCGCTCGCCAAAGGAGAACAGGAAGACATAACCAAGACATTGGTTCTGCTGGATAAACGTACACAGGACGCTGTGACAGAGAATAAACAATCAACAGATCCTTCGTTTGGACTAGCCGGGCGAATTGAAATGCAGTTGAAAGGCGAACCAATCGGCTCGATACCTGTGTATTACAAAGGTAGCTATATTCCGCCAGAGCCGCCCATCGCAGATGCAACTATAGGTGGAATAGGAGAGGTCACGACTTGGGTTTCCGCATGGAAGGCAGTGCTAAGTCGACTGTTATCACCTTGATTCTGATTTAAGGATAGAAAGATCGCTCTTGTGCTTGCTGTTACTGGGAGGAATGATTCCAATGATCAATCTGATCTGGTTAATGATGATCTTGATCGGCTTTGTTTTTGCAGCAGTGAACGGGAAGATTGAAGTGGTCACCCAGGCAGCATTTGATGGTGCGGCAACCGGTGTGACGGTATGTTTCGGTCTGATCAGTGTACTCGTATTCTGGATGGGAATGATGAAAATGGCCGAAGATGCCGGCCTTCTTGGACGGATTGCAAAACTTCTTGGCCCGGTGGTCGGATTTCTATTTCCCGATGTACCCAAAAACCACCCGGCTATGGGTTACATCTTATCCAACATGAGTGCAAATTTGCTTGGACTAGGGAATGCGGCTACGCCCATGGGAATTAAGGCGATGCAACAATTGCAGGAACTGAATCCTGACAAGCAGACCGCATCCCCTGCTATGTGTACACTGCTGGCGCTGAATACCGCGAGTATTACGATTATTCCAACAACGCTGATAGCGATCAGGTTGAACTATCATTCTGCGAACGCCACGGAGATTGTAGGCACAACTTTAATGGCTACCATTATAGCTACGCTTGCTGCCATTATGGCTGATCGCTGGTATCGAAATAGAACTCTCCGCAGATCGCCGCGCATATCCAAGAGCGGTAATCCCGGCATGAAAGGATGAGCAACCTTGTTAACCTTCATTAACTGGATATCTGTCTGGGCCATTCCGGTTATTATCGCGTTTGTTCCATTATATGCGTTTACCAAAAAGGTCCCGGTCTATGAATCCTTTGTTGATGGGGCCAAGGACGGCTTCTCGACTGCAATCAGCATCATCCCACATCTGGTGGGAATGATGGTTGCCATTAGTGTTTTTCGTGCCTCGGGAGCACTGGATTTTGTGATTCAGTTCTTCACTCCTCTCGTCTCATGGATGGGTGTGCCTGGAGAAGTCCTTCCGCTAGGGATATTACGACCATTAACAGGGACAGGCTCGCTTGCATTTACAACGGATTTGATCAAAACGTATGGCCCTGACTCCATGATTGGCCGGATGGCCTCTACCATTCAAGGCAGTACGGATACGACGTTATATGTGCTAACCGTGTATTTCGGGGCAGTCGGTATTCGGAATGGACGGTATGCGCTTAAGGTTGGATTGTTTTCGGATGTCATTGGATTCATAGCTGCACTTGCCATTTGTTTGATCGTTTTTGGTTAAACTATTACTCCTTTCCTACCGATATACTAGTTATGCTAGAATAATAACGGAGGAGAGTGAGACATGCAGAAGAGTTGGAAACGAATGCTCCGTTACGGGTTGACAAGTATGCTCGCTATAACGATGCTTGCAGGTTCGACAGGGTTAGCAGGTGCTCAAGCTGAACAGACGATTCATTTTACAGGTTATTTTGACAAATCATTACGTGCTCAAATGGCGACTACGGCCGATTCTTTTCCGGTTGTTAATGTGCGTTTGGTTAAAGCAAATGAACCGGATATGGTTTATTATGACGTGGGAACTTCGATTCTAATATCGAAAGATGAAGTATTAACCAATTACCATGTTGTTCAGGAATTCGCTGAGCTGTCTGGCGGAGATAAAGGGATGTTGACGGTTGCGAGCCCAGGTGCGCTCAATCAGGCGGTTAAAGCTAAAATTGTTAAAACTGATTCTGTAACGGATATGGCTTTACTCAAGCTGGACAAACCGATTGACGCTGAACCGGTGAAGTTTGCTGATGCGAGGGACAATCAGGTTGTTTATACCATTGGATTTCCTAAAAACCCATCGGGAGATCTTGTCATATTAGATGATGATTTTCCTTCGACATACAACACGATAGCGAAGAGTCGGGTATTTAGTGCTCTGGCGAGTGAAGTACCGGGAAAAGTAGGCATTGGAAGCATCGTCAAAGCAATGGCTCAAGGCAATTCAGGTGGACCAGTGCTTGATCAGAATAAACAGGTCATTGGCATGATGACGTTTGTATATGGTGGACGGACTTATTTTATTTCTTCAAAGACATTGCAGACATTTGTGAAAGAAGCAGCTGTTCCAGCGAAAAAGTCGGTTGTGGTGGCAGGCAAAGTTGCGAATTAGAAATGAACTACGAATTAAATAGATGATAAGGGTTTACCTTTGCTTGGTCTGAACGAAATCAGCCGTGGCGAGGGTAAGCTTTTTTTGTATATCGAGACTATAAAATATCTGTTCTACAACGCACAAATTAGCGATAAAGCTCGAACGTTCACAAAAACATTGGATAATCCTTGTGATTTCCCGGTTGGATGGGTATCATTAGTGTGAGGTGACATGACAAACATGGAAAGATTACAAAAAATTATCGCGCAGGCAGGCATTGCATCCCGCCGCAAGAGTGAGGAACTGATCCTGTCCGGCAAAGTAGAAGTTAACGGGGAGGTCGTGACCGAACTCGGTACGAAAGCCAACCCTGAAGAGGATATCATTACGGTCAATGGAAAACCGATCCGCAGTGAGAAAAAAGTGTATTTGATGCTGAATAAACCTAAAGGGGTTATTACAAGCGCATCAGACCCGGAAGGCCGGAAAATCGTATCGGATTATCTGAAAGGTGTTAAGGAACGTGTTTATCCGGTAGGACGTCTTGATTATGATACCGAAGGGCTGCTTATTCTGACCAATGATGGCGAATTTGCGCACTTGCTGACGCATCCTAAACATCACGTACCCAAAACGTATCTGGCAACAGTTAAAGGGGTACCACATGGTACGGAACTGGAAAAGCTCAAAAATGGAATTATGCTTGAAGACGGTATGACAGCGCCAGCAGAGGTCGAGTACAAAGATGTGGACACAGCAAACAATGAGGCTGTTATTTCGATTACGATTTATGAGGGACGAAACCGTCAGGTAAGACGTATGTTTGAGGCAATCAATCATCCGGTAACACGTCTGAAGCGGATTTCGTTTGGAGGCATTTTGCTGCAAAATCTGAAAAGAGGGCTGACACGTAATCTGACCAAAGAGGAAGTTAACAATCTGATTACGCTCGCAAAATCGGAACCCGCCAAAAAAATGAAAAAAAGGTAATGTGAGGACACATAATTTTCATAAAACCGCCGCAGATTTGTGACGAAATTCGCTATAATTGTTCATAGAGTGTTCACAGTTTCTATAACAAGAAGGCAAATCAATAATATCGTCACTTTAAAGGGGAGCAGCACATGGGAAAATCAAGAAGAACGGTGCAAATCGTTATTTTGTGCTTGATCCTGGTGTTGGGTGGATACGCGATTACAACATCGGTATCCGGCTCGAATGGCAAGCCAAAGGAAGGGGATCGAGCCCCTTCTTTTGAACTGCTGGGCCTGGATGGTCAAGTTCATACGTCTGATGAGTATCAAGGAAAAGCGATGGTTATCAATTTTTGGGGCACATGGTGTGAGCCTTGTGTGAAAGAGATGCCTGCTCTTCAAGCGCAGGCTGACAAATGGAAAGATAAAGGTGTGCAATTTGTTGGAATCAACGTTGGAGAAGATCAGATGACGGTAGATAATTTTGTACGGCAGGTGGGTGTTACATTTCCGATTATGTTAGACCGGGATAAAAACTCCGTTCGAGACTATGGGATCTCTCCGATGCCAACAACGTTTTTCGTATCTGAAACAGGAAAAATCTCCACGATTCATATCGGGCAATTGGATTTGGACACACTTGACGCTCAAATCTCACAGCTGGCGAAGCAGCCCTGACAGGAGGTCTACTTGTGTTCCAAAATACGAAATGTGAGTGTGGTCATCAGAATCCGGTAGGAACCGTATTGTGCGAGGCGTGTGGTAAGCCGCTTCTGGAGGAAACCGCTCAATCGAATGAAGTGTTAGAGATGCGTTATGATGGGATGGCTCGGCGTTCACAGCGAAGTAATCCCAATATTATTGATCGCATATGGAATTTCTTTTCATCTGTCAAAATTGCAGTTTATATGATTGTGCTCACGCTCGTTGGTTCTATGCTAGGTACGATCTACCCGCAAGAAAGTACATTTCTGAATATTGATCCTTCGGTTTATTACAAAGAAACCTATGGTCAGTTAGGCCATATTTATTATCTTTTCGGACTGTCTCATACATATGAATCCTGGTGGTTTATTCTACTGCTGGTGATGATCGGAGCATCACTTGTGATCTGTAGTCTGGATCGTGTGCTTCCACTGTACAAAGCGCTGAACAAGCAGCGGATACGGAAACATCTGCAATTCCTGACGCGGCAGCGACTTGTGTATCAAGGTTCTATTGAAGAGGCACCTGAAGAGTGGATTAAGAAAGCGGTTACGCCGCTTCGTAAGAAAGGATATCGTGTTCACACACAAGGGGATGCTTTGCTTGTGGAGAAGCAACGTTTTAGCCGCTGGGGTCCATATGTGATTCATATCGGACTTATTATTTTTCTGCTCGCTGTACTCGCTCGCGGACTTCCAGGTCTGAATCTGGACGAACATGTTGCTTTTCCCGAAGGAGAAATTAAAAAAATTCCAAACACGTCCATGTATCTGAAAAATGAGAAGTTTAATGTGGAGTTTTATAGTGACGACGAGGTTCCTGAGCAGTTCAAAAATTTGAATAAAACAGTTCCCAAGTTGTTTGAAACCAAGGTTGTTTTGTACGAATGCACAGCCGATTGTTCGGATCTCTCCAAAAAACCTCAGCTTGCAGAGGTTGCAAGACATGACGTTCGGGTGAACCAGCCACTGAATTACCAAGGTCTTAAGGCATACCAGTTTGACTATGATCTAACCCCGACGATTCGCTCGGTGACACCGGATCTGGTCAATGTGAAAACGGGTGAAGTGTACGGTTCTTTGAAGATTGACATGATGGACACACAACGCACCTTTGAGGCAGGACCATATACATTGACGGTGAAAGAAAAATTTATGGATTTTGCTCTGGATGATAAGGGAGAACCAAAATCAAAATCACCTTCACCCAATGCACCTGCATTTCTTTTTCATATTGAAGGTCCGGATCTGCCAGAGAAGGGGATTCAATACTTATATTTTGCCAAACAAATTGACAAGCAACGTTTTCAACAGGATGCAATCAACCGCCAGCTTGTAGGAGGGGAACTTCCATTACAACTGGAGGTCGACAGTATGGACAAGGTAGATCTTATTCAATCGGTAAGCTACCTGAATATACGTGTGGACAAAGCGATGCCTTTTGTATGGGTAGGGGCAGGCATTGTCATGCTGGGTCTTGTCATGGGCTTTTACTGGCATCATCGCCGCATTTGGATTCGATTCGATGATGAGCGAATTACGCTTGGCGGGCATACCAACAAAAACTGGTTCGGCTTCAGACGAGAAGTTGCTGGCATTTTGAAACAGATGAATCTGGAAGTGGATGAGAAGTCGTTGGATAACGGGGGGAACCAAGCATGAATATACTGGATTTCAGCAGCGACGCATTTATCGTATCTTTTTTTCTGTATTGTGCTGCGTTTTTATTGTATGCAGTGGCCGTCATGGGCAAGAAATGGAGTAACCGCGATCCGATCGATCATTTGAATCGTTGGGGTAAACGGGCGTTTATCGCATCTACGGTGGCGTTGGCAGCACATTTGGTTTTCTTTGTAACCCGCTGGATTGGTGCAGGCCATATTCCGGTAAGTAATATGTACGAATTTATGTCCTTTTTATCCATGATGATCATGGTAGCCTTTATCGTTGTGTACGCAATTTACCGCAAATCTCTGCTGGGCTTGTTTGCACTTCCACTCACGATTATCATTATGGCATATGCAGCCGTATTTCCACAGGAAGTTCAGCCATTGATTCCCGCATTACAATCGATTTGGTTGAAGATCCACGTTACGCTGGCTGCCTTGGGTGAAGCGTTTTTTGCAGTAGGTTTTGCTGCGGGATTTATGTATCTGCTTCGTACCGTTGATTTTAGTGGAAAAGACAAATCTTCTCGTCGTCAGCGCGGCTGGGTGGAGTTTACGCTCATTACCATCGTTGTGGTGATCGGATTTATTGGAACCGTGTTTGCCTTCCGTGCATCCGGTTATGAGGCCGTTTTTGTACAGAAAACAGTCACCATTGACACAAAGGGAGAAGAAAATAGTACAATAGAGAAAGTGATTTATCGCATGCCTCCTATTTTTGCTCCATATAATAGTGAAGTGGAGAGCTTGAAACCGTTCCTTGGAATGAAGGAGCCGTTGCTTGAGACGCCTTCATGGATGAATGGCGTGAATGCAGGACGTAAGCTGAATACAGTCATCTGGTCAATCCTTACGGGTCTGATCTTATATGGAATCATTCGTTTAATTGTACGCAGACCGCTTGGACAAGCGTTACAGCCGATGATGAACGGAATTGACGCGGATGACCTTGATGAGATCAGTTATCGCGCTATTGCGATTGGATTCCCTATTTTTACGCTGGGAGCTCTGATCTTTGCTATGATCTGGGCACAAATTGCCTGGAGTCGTTTCTGGGGTTGGGACCCTAAAGAAGTGTGGGCACTGATCACTTGGCTGTATTATAGTGTGTATTTGCACTTGCGTTTATCCAAAGGATGGCAGGGACAGAAGTCCGCTTGGCTTGCTGTGCTCGGTTTCCTGGTTGTCATGTTTACACTGGTTGGTGTAAATCTGATCATTGCAGGATTGCATTCCTATGCTGGAGCAGACTAGTAAAGTCAGTTAAAAGTAGTGGCAAAACAACGGTAATTCATGATATACCCGTTCCAGTAAAACGGGTATTCAAATATTGTTCGCAAGATCGAACATAATAGAAGTGATGAGGAGTTATTGTAAAGGGGCTTGAGTGGGCATGTCAGAACATGAGAATCGTATTTTGGTTGTGGATGATGAAGAAAGAATCCGCAGGCTACTTAAAATGTATCTTGAAAAAGAAGGTTATGAAATTGATGAAGCAGAGGATGGCGAAACAGCGCTTCGTAAAGCAACGGCCGGAGATTACGGCCTGATTTTGTTGGATGTTATGCTACCAGGTATGGATGGTGTTGAGGTATGCACTCGGCTTCGTCAGGTCAAATCTACCCCTGTATTAATGCTTACCGCAAAAGGGGAAGAGATTAACCGTGTACAAGGTTTTGAAGTAGGGGCAGATGATTATGTGGTAAAGCCATTCAGCCCGCGTGAAGTGATTTATCGGGTGAAGGCTATTCTGCGTCGCTCTTCTGCAACAGCGTATCTTTCGAAGGAAAGCAATTCAAGCAACAATATTGTATTTCCACATCTTGTTATTGAGCATGATGCACACCGCGTGACTGCGGGTGGTGAAGAGATCAGTTTGACACCTAAAGAATATGAGTTGTTGCATTACCTTGCAACATCGCCAGATAAGGTTTTCTCCAGAGAAGAATTGCTTAAGGATGTATGGAACTATGAATTTTTCGGTGATCTTCGTACCGTGGATACCCATGTGAAGCGTCTTCGCGAGAAGCTGAACAAGGTATCACCTGAATCGGCAGCGATGATAACAACCGTGTGGGGTGTCGGTTATAAACTGGAAGTACCGAAATAACTTTGCTTTCTGGAGATCACTGGTTGGAAAGTTATGGATCACAATTATATGCCTTGTGGGCTGTGTGCTGATTGCGCTAGGGCTCTTTCTGCTACCCTATATCGATACCAACTTTGCTGAGTCAGAATCTAGGGACATCAAAAGGCTGTTTACTTATATTTGCATTGTCGGATTCAGTCTAACAACGTTTTTTGCATTATTTCTGTTCACCAAAATTACACAGCCTATGCAACAATTAATTCAGGCAGCTAATGCCATCCGTAAAGGGAACTATGGCACGAGACTTTCTCTCCGTACCAATGATGAAATTGGTGAACTTGCAAATACATTTAATCACATGGCTGTTCAACTGGAAGATACCATTCGAAATTTGAATCATGAGAAGGAACATTTGGCGAGTGTGCTGCGAAGCATGACGGATGCCGTGATTACTTTTGATGGTGAAGGCAAGATCATTTTGACGAATCCGCCTGGTGAGAAAATTATGCAGGCCTGGTATGCTCTAGACTGGGCTCAGGAGGATGAGGGTTTGGATGGTCATCCTTCTGCGAACCCGTCCCGTGATGTTCCTGAACCGCTTGTACCCTTATTCAGACTGGTGATGGAGCAAGGTGGGGACCAGAGTTCCAATGTTCATGTGCAACAAGGAGTATGGTCTGTTCAAATGGCCCCTTTGTATGCAGATAGTGTGGTACGGGGTGCGGTGGCTGTCTTGAGAGATGTTACCGAAGAAGTGAAGATGGAGAAGATGCGCCGGGACTTCGTTGCTAATGTATCTCATGAAATTCGTACACCGTTATCAATGATGCAGGGATACAGCGAGGCTTTACTTGACGGGATGGCAACATCGCCCGAAGAGAGTGAAGAACTGATTCAGGTCATTCACGATGAGTCACTGCGGATGGGTAGACTGGTCAAGGATTTACTTGATCTGGCCCGTATGGATGCAGGGCATACTGACATGAACATGAAGGAAGTTGAACTCGGTGAACTTCTCGAACGTATTTATCGCAAATTTATGGTGCGCTCGAAGGAACAGGGGATTCAACTTCAATTCGAATGTAAACAGCAGATGATCTCACTTCAACAAGCAGATGAAGACAGGCTGGAGCAAGTATTCACGAATTTACTGGATAATGCATTCAGACATACACCTGTTGGTAAAAATGTGAAAATTTCTGCTGAGCTTGTCACTAACTTGCGTGCTCCTTTTGCCAGAGTGAGCGTAAAAGATCAGGGTGTGGGTATTCCTACATCAGACCTGCCTTTTATTTTTGAACGTTTTTATAAAGCGGATAAAGCTCGCGTTCGGGGAGAAAGTGTGGGAACCGGGCTTGGCTTGGCGATCGTAAAAAACATCGTAGATGCTCATCAGGGCACGATTCATGTCAATAGTGTGCTTGGTGAAGGAACGGAGTTTATATTACAATTTCCGGTAGAATCTTCGAAATAGGTTGATTTTAAACAAAATGTGCCGAAACACCCTCTGATAGAGGGTGTTTTTTTGTTGAAGTATTCCGTTTAATCTTGTTCAACGTGGAACAAGGTCGTATCCTTTTTTGTCCGCAAAAAAATGTCCAAGATAATTTTTGAACTCCTCCTTCATAAGATTGAAAAATAAGATGTCTAAGGAGGATTGATTAAAGTATGTCCGATGGACGTAAAAGAGTAAATATTAAAGCGTTTTTGGAAGGGAGATCATTCCGGGCAGGTTCGCCGTTTATACCCATAACAGCTAGTGAACTTGAGCAATATGAGTCGATTCTTCGTTCTCTTGCTGTAACCATTCCCGGTGCAATTAGTCAGCCGAGTGCATCAAATATACTTGCGTTGCAGAACGGATTACGTCAATTACTTACTTTTGTTAATGAATCTGAGTTCCGAGCTGGGGTAAAAGCGGAGCTTCAAGCTGTATTAGAACTGACCATTGCTTCTTCTGAAGTCATTCCTGTTGCTTTAATTAATCTCGCAGGGAATTTGCAAAATCTGTTGGATGACTTGTTAAGTTTAACATTGCTTTTGGAGGTACCTCCCGAAGTAAAAGATCGGTTAGTCGGATTAATTCGTTCCATATCTATCTCGTTAAGCAGAGCCACAACGACTTTCGGTACGGGGGGGATTACAGGTGCTGCAGGTCCTCCCGGTGTTCCAGGCGTACCAGGGGTCCCTGGAGTTCCTGGATTGAGAGGAGTTACTGGTCCAACAGGTGCAGCAGGGCCAACTGGTTCTGTGGGTGCTGCGGGTGCTGTCGGCCCTATAGGCCCGCAGGGTCCACAAGGAGCGACAGGAATTCCAGGTGTAGGGTTAAACAATATTACAACGTTTAATCCTGCAGCTGGATCAACTTATGCGCAAGGCCAGGTAGTTAGTTATGATGGAAGTCTTTTTGTGGCTAACGTAAATGGCCCGGTGGGTTTACCTGGAAGTTCACCTGATTACACGCTCTTGCTTGCCGCCGGTTCTACAGGTGCAACTGGGGTTACAGGTGTAGGACTTTCTGGAGCTATTCCTTTTGATGCTGCTCTTGCGCCGGGATATGCTGCAGGTCAAGTGGTTACTTATAATGGCAGTACTTATATTGCCAGTGTAGCAGGTCCGACAGGGACACCGGGTACATCTTCGGACTATACATTGATCGCTGCATCAGGAGTGACAGGAGCTACTGGGGTGGGCCTTAACGGTGCTATCACCTTTGACCCGGCTCAAGCGCCAACGTATTCAGCAGGCCAAGTGGTGACGTTCAATGGTAGTACGTATATTACCAATGTCGCTTCACCGACAGGCACGCCTGGAAGTTCACCTGATTATGCATTAATCGCTGGTGCAGGACCGACGGGGGCTACCGGCGCTACAGGTGTGGGGCTCACTGGGATTGTACCGTTCGATCCTGCTCAAGCGCCAACATATCCAGCAGGTCAGATTGTAACGTCTAATGGTAGCACATATATTACGAATGTCGCCGCGCCAACGGGTACACCTGGAAGTTCACCAGACTATTCGTTGCTTGCTGGAGCAGGCTCAACTGGAGCAACCGGAGCAACAGGTATAGGTTTAGAGGGAGTTATACCATTTGATCCGGCTGTTGCCCCGACGTATTCAGCAGGTCAAGTGGTCACATTCAATGGTAGTACGTATATCACCAATTTGGCTTCACCAACGGGTACACCTGGAAGTTCACCAGATTATACATTACTTGCTGGAGCAGGACCAACAGGAGCTACAGGACCAACAGGAGCTACTGGTACAACGGGTGTAGGGTTGAGTGGAATCGTCGCGTTTGACCCAGCAGTAGCTCCGACGTATCCAGCCGGTCAAGTGGTGACGTTCAATGGTAGCACGTACGTCACCAATGTGGCCTCGCCAACGGGCACGCCAGGGACTTCGCCGGATTATACGTTATTAGCAAGTGCAGGGGCTACAGGTGTAACGGGTGCTACTGGGGCAGGTGTAACCGGTAGTACGGGTATAACAGGGAGCACGGGAGCAACCGGTGTAGGATTAAGCGGAATCGTCGCATTTGACCCAGCAGTAGCTCCGACGTATCCAGCCGGTCAAGTGGTGACGTTCAATGGTAGTACGTATGTCACCAATGTGGCCTCGCCTACAGGCACGCCGGGCACCTCGCCGGATTATACGTTATTAGCAAGTGCAGGGGCTACTGGTGTAACGGGTGTAACTGGGGAAACAGGAATAACAGGTGCGACCGGTATTGCTGGACTGACGGGAACCACGGGAGTAACGGGAGCGACGGGTGAAACCGGGGTGACTGGCACAACGGGTACAGCAGGAGAGACCGGAGCAACCGGCGCAAGCATTACGGGTGCAACGGGGGCCACCGGCGTAGGGTTAAGTGGCATTGTGGCATTCGACCCAGCAGTAGCTCCGACGTATCCAGCCGGTCAAGTGGTGACGTTTAACGGTAGTACGTACATCACGAATGTGGCCTCGCCAACGGGCACGCCGGGCACCTCGCCGGATTATACCTTGATTGCAAGTGCAGGGGCGACAGGTGTAACTGGGGGAACGGGAATAACGGGCGCGACCGGTATTGCTGGAGTGACCGGAGCCACGGGAGCAACGGGAACGACGGGTGAAACCGGGGTGACTGGCACAACGGGTACAGCAGGAGAGACCGGAGCAACCGGCGCAAGCATTACGGGTGCAACGGGGGCCACCGGCGTAGGGTTAAGTGGCATTGTGGCATTCGACCCAGCAGTAGCCCCGACGTATCTAGCCGGTCAAGTGGTGACGTTTAATAGCAGTACGTATGTTACCAATGTGGCTGCGCCAACGGGAACGCCAGAGACTTCGCCGGATTATACGTTATTAGCAAGTGCAGGGGCTACTGGTGTAACGGGTGTAACTGGGGAAACAGGAATAACAGGTGCGACCGGTATTGCTGGACTGACGGGAACCACGGGAGTAACGGGAGCGACGGGTGAAACCGGGGTGACTGGCACAACGGGTACAGCAGGAGAGACTGGAGCAACCGGTGCAACCGGTGCAAGCATTACAGGTGCAACAGGAGCCACGGGTGTAGGGTTAAGTGGCATTGTGGCATTTGACCCAGCAGTAGCTCCGACGTATCCAGCCGGTCAAGTGGTGACGTTTGAGGGCAGCACGTATATCACGAATGTGGCTTCGCCCACAGGCACGCCGGGCACCTCGCCAGACTATACGTTACTAGCAAGCGCAGGGGCGACTGGTGTAACTGGGGAAACGGGAATAACGGGCGCAACGGGTACCGCCGGGTTGACCGGAGCCACTGGCGCAAGTATTACGGGGGCAACAGGAGCCACGGGAACGACGGGTGCAACCGGGGTGACTGGTGAAACGGGTATAGCCGGAGTAACCGGAGCAACTGGCGCAAGCATTACGGGTGCAACGGGGGCCACCGGCGTAGGGTTAAGTGGCATCGTGGCATTCGACCCAGCAGTAGCTCCGACGTATCCAGCCGGTCAAGTGGTGACATTCAATGGCAGTACGTATATCACGAATGTGGCCTCGCCAACGGGCACGCCAGGCACCTCTCCGGATTACACCTTGATTGCAAGTGCAGGGGCGACAGGTGTAACTGGGGAAACAGGAATAACGGGAGCCACGGGTACGGATGGAGTGACTGGAGCAACCGGCGCAAGTATTACGGGTGCAACAGGAGCCACAGGAGTAACGGGAACAACTGGTGAAACCGGGGTGACCGGAGCGAC